>JBCBYV010000030.1:0-47465 GCA_039815685.1 Pseudomonadota bacterium
TCCCCGCCGCCCCCGCCGAAACGCCGCGGGCGGCCGCCGAAAAAGGAGAAGCTGATCGAAACCGCGGGCTGATCGCCGGAAACGAAAGGTGGGGAAACTTACTTCGCCACTTTTGGGGATCTTTGAAACGGCGTTTACAGCCCCTTCTTCGTGCGTCACACATCATTCCCTGGAAGGACTGCGAAAGCGACGCCGAACGCCTCGACGTGCACAACGGATTGCTTCTCTCGGCGCTTTGGGACGCCGCTTTTGACCGCGGAGTCGTGAGCTTCGACGACGGTGGCCAGCCGATCTTTTCCCCTGTCCTTGGCGAAAATGCCCGCTCGGAGCTTCGCTGGAAGCAGCCGATCGCGCTAACCGACAAGCACCGTACTCGCCTTGCTTGGCACCGCTCTCACCTATTTAAATCCGAATAGTAGTCTGCGTACTCGCCGGACGAACTTATCCAATCTTCGCGCCCCAGAAGGACGTGTGATCGGCGGCGAAGTAGCCGTCGGCGACACGGAAATATCCCTGCAGCTCGACGGTATCACCTGCGGTCAGCGGCGCCATGGTCTGCAGCCAGATCGCGGTGGCGAGCGAGACGTGGGTGGCGGAGATCTCCCCGAAGGAGCCGCGGATTTCGGTGGTGCCGTTCAGCACCAGACGGCCCCGCATGCGCGCAGTCGTGCTGGCGTTGACCTTGTAGAGCAGCGTCGCGCCGAAGAGGTAGGTGCCGTCAACCGGGGCCACGAAGCGGTTGTTGGCGGCGTCGAAGGCGCCCTGATCGTTGTAGTCGATGTTGTTCAGGCCGATCTTCGTCCAGGTCCCGACGCCAACGTAGTTGTCGTAGTTCGTGTACGCCTTGAACCGCGGCAGCCGGGGCTGGTCGACGATGCCGGTGGCGTTGTCGACGCTGAGCCCGTCGAAGAAGGTGCTGCCGTCGGCCGAGACCGCGAGGCGGAACCTGTCCGAGCCGAAGAGCCCGACCAGCGCCTTGGTGACGAAGCCGGTCTGCAACGTCAGCCCGAGATCGTCGCCCGCCGCCTCCTTGTTCATGGTGTAGAACAGATCGCCGGTGCCGCCCTCGGCCACGGTCTTCGCCGTCCAGAGCGCGGCGTTGAGCTTGGCCGAGAACGGGTTCGATGCATCCGCCGTCGCGCCGAGGCCCAGCAGTGCGAGGTTCTGCAGCGCTGCGGGCGTGGTGCCGACCCAGCCAGACCCATCGTAAACCAGCAGCAGGCCCTCGTCCTCGACCCATGCGCGCCAGCCAGTCCGCGGCGGTAGGCGCAGCCAGGCGCCGTCGGTCCAGAGCGCCACGTTCAGGTCCCAGCCCGCCCAGTCGCCCGCCGCGCCCGAGGCGACGATGTAGCGGTCGCCGTCGGCAGGACTGGCCGGGGGCACGGTCAGGTCCCGGTCGAGGACGGCGAGTTGCACCAGCCCGTCGAGCAGGCGCAGCGCCTCGTTGTGGGTGACGTGCTTCTGCGCCTGCGCCGCGAGGATGTAGGGCAGCAGCAGATGGGTCGTGGCGTCGGACATGGGTGGTCTCCAGAACGAAGAACGCCGCCTGCATGGCAGGCGGCGAGCAATGGCGCGGCGATATGCGGTGGCGGGCTACCCGCGCTCGGGCGTCTCCGCCGGAATGGCCGAGAGAAACGGGTCGGGCTTCGGCGCGTCCCACTTCGCGGTCATCGCGGCCCAGCGATCAATCTCCGCCCGGAATGCCGGATCGTCGATCCGCAGATGGAAGGTGTAGAGCCGATCCACGATCTCGCGCATGAGGGCACGCATTTCGTCGTCATTGATCCGCGAGACCTCGGACCACGGAATGCGTCTGCCCGCAGCGTCCTCGACGATGACGTCGGTGCCATCACCCGTGTGCGAGACGGGCGTCAGGCCGGCATGCAGGGTCTCAAGCTGCGTGTTGCGCACGCAGGCCACGGCCATCACTCTGGCAAGCTTGGCAGCAATCCGGTCTTCGTCCTCGGGGCGCATGTCCCAATCTTACGCCGCAGAGCGCGCGGCCGGCCAGAACTCATTGCGCGGCCTCAGAAGCTCAGCGTGACTGTTTTCGGCGCGCCCCTCCCAACGAGGGCGGAGAGCTGGAAGACGCGGACGTCGAGCGTGTCGCCAGGGGCGAGCGGCCCGCCCCAGTCGGCGGTCTGCTGGGCAGCGGTGTAGACCACGCTGGTGGTGGCGGTGGACAGCACCCGCTTCACGGTGGCGCCGTCGAGGATCTCGACCTCGTAGGCTTCCAGTTCCTCGCCCATCGGCACCTCGAGCCCGCCCCAGCTGTCGGCCGCGAGGGCTCGGGACCGGCGTGTCCAGCGGATGGTCTGATCGCCGGGCGTGCGCGGTTTGCGCCATGGCTGCTCGACATGGGCGACGGAAAACGGCCGCAGCCCGACGCCCGCTGGCTTGAAGGCCTGCGCGACATAGGTCTCGTCGGTCACCGGGCGGCTCGCGGGGCCGATGCGCCAGTTCCACGGAATGCCGAGGTCGGCCTCGGCGATCGGCAGAGATGCGAGGCTTTCGTCGAGCACGACGACCCGAGCACCCGCGGGCGCCGGATCGCCCATGGCACCTTCCGTGCCACGCTGACCGCGGAGGAGCCGGGTCATGCGATACCGACCGGGCGCCAGCAGTTCCGCCGCGCCTGCCTGCACGATCTCCCAGACGCCGGGCGCGGTCTCGATGGCCAGCGCATTGGCCCCGCCAAAGAGCGTCAGGTCCGTCACACTTTCCAGCGTGCCCGTGAGCAGATCGACCACCAGCACATTTCCGAGGTCGAAGCGCGAGGTTGGCCCGGCGTAGAAGTCCGAGACCAGTGCGCCGATCCGGGCCCGCGTCCCGAAGCTAGTGAGCAGTTCGAAGCCGTCCGTCGAGGGGCTGCGGAACACCGCGATCTCACCCGGCCAGGGCACGGCGTGCGCCGCGGCGAAGGGCCGATGCGCGGGCTGGTCCTCAGTGAGCTGGGGCAGGTCCAGCAGCACCGCCTCCGGCACGCCGAAGACGACGGCCTGTGACAACGCCGAGGGCCGCGGCGCGCCGGGCGGCAGGTCATAGGCTTCCCGGTCCTGGCGGACCGCCTCGACGCCGCGGGCATCCGCATCGGCGACGGAGACGAGCCGCAGCGGGACAGTTCGGCCGTCATGGGTGAACGACACGACATCGGCCGGGTCGAGCGCGAGGCGCGAGGGCGGCAGTCGGAAGACCCCGCTCTCGCGGCCCGTCCAGGCCTCCATCAGCGCGCGGCGGCAACGCCGTTCGGCCTCCTCGGGCGGGACCGCCATCGGGAAAGACTCGGACGCGATGCGCGTCGTGTCGACGGTGATGCGCCGTGCCTCGACCTGCGCGGCCTCGTAATCCTCGTCAGCGCGGGCGACCTGCCATTTCAGGGCCTGCGGGAGTTCGGTCTCCTGGCCGCGGGTGAGTTCGAGCACGTCGCCCTCGCGAGGCGCGACGAGATCGTCGGGGCTGACGCTCGCCACTGCCGCCCGGCCGCGCATGACGAAACGGATGACGCCCTCGGTCTCGACAGCGTCGAAGCCGAAGTGGCGTGACAGCGTGGTGATCGAGGCGCGCGGGGACTCGAGCGCGCCGATGGCGTAGCCCTCGACCGCGCCCCAGAGGCCGGTGACGTCGGTGCGATCCTCTGGCAGCCCCGCCCGCAGGCAGAGATGGCGGACAAGGGCCGCGAGAGACACCGCGCCGAGCCGCCCGGTCAGCCAATGCCCCAGCCGCCAGTTCGCGCCATCCGTCCAGACGTCGGTCAGCGCCGGGAAGAACGGGTACGGTCGCGCATCCCAGGTCCAGGCGGCGCATTCGGGGACGTGCACCATGCGGCCGCCATAGACCGAGGACAGCGGGTTGTTCGCGGCATCGCCCCACCAGAGATACGTCGCCTCGAGATAGGCGCGCTGGATGGCGTCATCGCGCCAGCCTCGCGAGAAATGCGGCGTGAAGCTTTCCGACGACTTCGGGTCGAAGAAGACATTCGGCTGGTTCGTTCCCCGATCGATGGCCGGGCAGCCAAGCTCGGTGAACCAGATCGGCTTGGACTGCGGCGCCCACGCCGTCGGCGTCCCGCTCTCCACCCCGCCCGGGCGGTCGTAATGCGCGTTCGACCACCAGGCGCGCAGATCCTTGTAGCGGAACACCCACGGCTTTCCGGCAGCGCCATCGGTGATCGGGGTGCGGACCTGCGCTGAGCGGTCGGCCGCGCTGGCGTAAAACCAGTCGAAGCCCTCGCCACCCGCGATGTTCGCCTGCAGGTAGGCGCGGTCGTAGATCGCGGGCCAGCCCTCCTGCGCATCGGCATGCTCGAAGCCGTCGCGCCAGTCCGACAGCGGCATGTAGTTGTCGATGCCTACGAAATCGATCTCCGGATCGGCCCAGAGCGGATCGAGGTGGAAGAACACGTCGCCGCTTCCGTCGCCCGGCTGGTGACCGAAGTATTCCGACCAATCGGCTGCGTAGCTGATCGCCGTTCCCTCCCCGAGAATCGCGCGCACCTCGCCCGCCAGATCGCGGAAGGCCTGCACCGCCGGATAGGTGGACGCACCCGATCGGATCGTGGTCAGCCCGCGCATTTCCGTGCCGATCAGGAAGGCGTCGACGCCGCCCGCCGCCGCGCAGAGATGGGCGTAGTGCAGCACCATGCGGCGCAGACCCCAGTCGTCCGCCGCGCCGGTCCAGGAGACCGTCTCGCCCGAGACGGCGAAGTCGGAAGGGCTCGCGCTGCCGAAGAAGGCCGCGACCTGGCTTGCCGCTGTCGCGGTCTTGTCGACGCTGCCGGCATTGCCCGCCCCGGGCGAACAGGTGATCCGGCCGCGCCAGGGGAACGCCGGCTGGCCCGACCCGGCGGCGTTGTCGCTGTAGGGGTTCGGCAGAGTGTTGCCGGGCGGAACGTCCATCAGGATAAAGGGATAGAAGGTGACGCGGAGCCCGCGCGCCTTCATCTCCTTGATCGCCTGCACCACGGCGAAGTCGGCCGGCGTGCCGCCATAGACCGGCCGGTCCCGATCGTCGCGGCTGACGAGATGGGCGGCGGCGCGCGAGACGCCGTTCACGCTCCACGTCTGCGGGCTCGTGGTCTTCGCCGAGACTTCGACGCCCGGGCGGATCGTGCAGTCGCCTGCGCGCAGGTCGTTCCCGAACCAAGCGACGACGAGGCTGACGCTCTCCACCTTCGGCGCCATGGCCTGCAGACGGTCGAGCGCCACCACCATGTCGGCGGTGTCCGACAGCGCGTTCAGGTTCTCAGACGTCTGAGCCCCGCCGCTGCCCTTGCGGATGCCGGACGTGGCGTAGGTGAACTCGCCCGAGGCCGGGACCATCGTGACGGCGCGCGTCAGCCCCTCGGCCGTGTCGGGATCGGCGAGCGGGCGGAACACCTCGAAGGAGAGCTGCGGCAGGCGGTTGCCGTAATTTGCGAGCGGCAGGTCCTCGAAGACCACGTAAGCCGTGCCGCGGTAGGCGGGCGTGTCGGCCGCGCCCATCTTCGCCGCGATGAACGGGTCCGCGGTCTGGCTCTCGTCGCCCGGATACCAGCGCCAGGTGATCCCGGCGGTATCGAGCAGCTTGCCGTCGGCCCAGATGCGGCCGACCCCGGTGATCGGGCCCTCGCAGAGCGCGACCGCAAAGGAGGCGTAGTAGAGATACTCGGTGGTCTTGACCTTTCCGCCACCCCCGCCGCCCTTGCCGCCGCCCTGCGTGGTGGTCTTGGTCTCCTCGCGGAAATCGGTCGCCCAGATGATGTTGCCGCCCATCCGCATGCGCCCGTAGACGCGCGGGATGACCGCGCCCTCGGTCGAGGACGTGATCCGGAGGCTGTCGAGCCGCGGCCCCTCAATCCGCTGCGTGGGCGCGAGCGAGGACACGATCCAGCTGTCGACCACCGACCCGATGGTGGAACCGACGAACCCGCCGATGGTCGCGGCGCTCACGCCGAGGATCGCGCCGCCGATGCTGCCGCCAATGGCGGCACCGGCCGCGCCGAGAACTAGGGTGGCCATGTCGGGGTCTCAGCGTTGCGGGAACAGGAAGGCGAAGGCGATGCGTCGCCGCCAGGACTGCGTGAGCGGTTCCTCGATCACGCCCAGCCGCTCGTAGGCGTGGAGGAAGCTGTTGGGCGTGGTGACGATACCCACATGCTTGGCGATGGCGCGGGGCTTCATGCGGAAGAGCACCAGGGCGCCCGGATCCGCCTCGGCGGGCGGTGCCTCGATCATCATCCGACGCGCGCCCTCGGCCAGAACCTCGCGCGGGCCGGTCTCGCCCCAGTCGCGGCTATAGGGCGGGATCGGAAACGGCTCGGGGCTGACGACCTCGCGCCAGACGCCCCGCGCGAGGCCGAGGCAGTCGCAGCCCACGCCCTTGAGGCTTGCCTGGTCGTGGTACGGCGTGCCGAGCCACGCGCGCGCCGCGGCGATTACCCTGTCTGGATCGGCCGGCGTCACAGCACGCCCCCGTCGTGCCCGCCATCCTTGGTGGCGTAGCGAAGCACGGCATCCTGGCCGGGGATGTGCGGGAAGCCGCGGAAGTTGGCGGTGTTGGCGAACTTCGCCCCGCAGGTCTCCATGCGCTTGTCGCAACCCGCACGGATGGTGAAGCCGTCACCCTCGGCGATCGCGCGCACCGGCGCCTCGAGCAGGGTCAGCACGGAGATGCCATCCGTGACGTCGTGGCCCAGCATCTCGGTGCGCCGCCCCGCATTCGCACCGCTCGTCCATTCGACTGTTCCGAAGGTGAACCAGCCAGAGGCGAAGCCGCCGAGGCCAGAGGCGGTGAAGGCGCGGTCGCGCAGGAGATCGATGACGGCGCCGGTTCCCTTGAAGGCGGTAGCCTCCAGATCGACGCCGCAGCGCGCGTCGCCAAGCGCGGCATCGCAGGTCGCCTGGAAGGTCCGCCCGACTGTCTGGCCCAGCACATGGGCGAGCGAGCGGACCTCGGCGACGAAGGCAAGCCGCCCGCGTCGGATCTGGCCGATGGCCCCGCGTCGCATGAGGACGCGCTGGCCCGTCTCGGCCCAGTTCACCCGCCAGACCTCGACCTCGGCGTTGTCCCATCGGCCGTCGAGGATGTCGGTCTCGGTGATCCGGTCGGAGGTCAGCACGCCCTCGGCGTCCTGCGCATCGACGGAGAGGTCCGATCCCGAACGAACCTCGGATGCGGTCAGCCCGCTCTCGGGTTCGAAATCGGTCCCGTCGAAGCTAAGCGTCCGGTCGTGATCGGTGAAGCCGAAGGTGACGCCATCGGCCCGCATGATCCGCCAGCACCAGGCGAGCGTCGTTGTGCCGTCATCGAGATGGGCCTGCAGGGCGGGCGAAAGGGATTTCATCGGCAGGTTCCCGTCATGCGGTCATCGAGATCGACGATCCAGTCCGCCCAGTCCGGCGGAACCTCCGCGACGGTCTCGGCAGCCGGCCGGGCGAGCCTCGCCTCGGCATAGGAGGCGCAGCCCGCATCACCATTTCCCATCGTTGCGGCGCAGCCGGTCAGCGGGATCGCCAGAGCCGCGGCCATCGCGAACCGCCGCGCGACCCCGCTCCACCTTCTTGCTCGTCTCTTCCATGGCATCGCGTTCCGCCTCCCGTTTGCCCACGCGCTTCCCTTCCGCGCGCCCCCAGACCCGGCCGAGGACGACGCCGCCGACCGCGCCCAAGGCCGCGACCAGCCAGATCAGGAGATCAGCCATCGTCCCGCTCCCCGTGCGCGGCGGCGACGCAGAGGGCGACGACGAAGACGCCGAGGAAGCCGCCCAGGACCAGACCTGCGAGGAACTCAAGCATCGCCGCGGAACCCGCGCTCGATCCGGTCGCGCAGGCCGATCAGGCCCAGACCGAGGAACATGAGCCCGGCCGGCGAGGCATCGCCCGAACCGGCCAACAGCGCGACGAGACGGGACAGTTCCCCGAGCGGCCCGGTGGCGGGCAGCGCGAGAGAAGCGATGCCAGTGAGCATGGCGAGAAGTCCCGCCCACCAGGTGAGCGAGTTGGGGCGAATGTAGCGCATGGGATCAGGCCCTCCGGATCAGGGTGGAGAAGAAGGCGGCCAGCCGAACGAGCCAGCCGGTCGGCGCGTGGGGCGCAGGATCGAGGACCGGTGGCCTCGGCAGCGGCGACGGCCCGCGAGCCAAGGCCAGAGCCTCATCCTCGGTCAGGCGACGGATCGGCCGCGAGAAGTCCACCCGGCCCGTGCGGTCCACGGACCAGACAGGGACCGTGCCGCCGGGATAGCGGGCGTGGCGGAACAGGTCGCGCTCGGCTTCCCGGCGCGGAATGATCGCGGCCGGTCGCCGCCAGTTCAGAAACGCGTCGGCGGCTGCAACGCGATTGCCGGCATTGAGGTGGCGGGTCAGCGCAGCCTTGGCGATGCCGCCGGTGTTGTAGTGGAAGCTGACCAGCGCATCGAACTCGTGCGGCGTCAGCGGTACCTTCACGGCGCGCAGGACGGCGGCCTCGTAACGCGCGAGGTCGGCCCGGAAGACCCGGAACGCCTCGCGGATCCCGGCATCGAGATCGCCGGGCATGCCGCGCGGCATGGTGGCCGGATCGGGAGGTCCGGCCGCGGCCGTGTGGCCGACGCCGAAGGTCCAGACCTGTTTCACATCGAGATAGGGTCCGGGCACGATGCCTTCGTGCCGGACGAGGGCCAGTAGGCCCCGGTCGGTCATGTGCATGGGATTACCGGAGGAGCGAGAGGATCAGGATCAGAGCCGCGACGGCGAGGCCGATGCGCAGGCGATGAGCAAAGGCCTGCCGAGGGTCGGCAGGGTCGCAGCGAAGGGACCGCGCGAGGCGGATGAGATCATTCATCGCCGTCGCCCTGCTTGGCGCGGCGGAGGCGGGCCAGCAGCATCTCGATGAAGGCCGGGCCGAAGACGCCCACGAGATAGGCGGCCGAGCCCGCCGCCCCGCCCGCGGGGATCGCTTCGGGCGGAAGGCTGAGCCAGGCGGTGATCACGGCCATGGAGAGGCTGCCCATGCCGGCCGCGATCAGCCCGCCGAGCAGGATATGCCGCAGCGCATCGCGCAGCCGCATCTTCGTGGTCAGTGCGTTCGTCGCGCCGCCGAGTGCGCCCCAGGCGGCGAGGATCACGGCGGTCGAGGCCGCGAGCTCGCGCAGCACGGCCGCAACGAAGCTGCCGGTGTCGCTCATCGCCGGATCTCCAGAAGCGGAATGGAGGTGATCGAGCCGAGCCGCTCGAGGTCGAGCGTCACGTCGAGCGCGTCGGTGTCGAAACGGACGGGCACGTCGAACTCGAAGCCCGCTGTGACGGCGACGCCAGCGCCCGGCGCGGCGCTGAAGGTGACGACACCGGTGGTGGTGTCGACCGACCAGCCGGAGGGCTGCTCGACGCCCGACAGCGCGATGCGCACGCTGCCCGCCACCGGCTTCGCGATGGCGCGCGTCCAGGACTGCGCGCCCGAGGCGTAACGCTTCACCAACTGGAAGGCGGTCGTCGCGCCGTCGCCGGTGCCAATGATCTGGTCGGTCGGCGCTGGTGTGCCCGAGGGCAGGCAGGACTTGTGGTCGCCCCAGTCCTTGAAGCGGAAGCCATGGAGCCGCCCGTTGCGCGCCTCGAAGAAGGCGACCACCGCCGCCAGATCGTCAGCGCGGCGGATGCCGTAGGCGACGTCGTAGCGGCGGCGCGAGTTGGCCCAGCTCGCGTTGCGCTCCTCGTCGCCGGAGGCGAGTTCGACGATCTGCGTGCGCCGCTCCGGGCCGCCCCGCGCGCCGCGGCTGATATTGTCGGGAAACCGGACCTCGTGAAACGCCATCACATGCCCCTCCGCCCGAGCGAGACCGCACGGGCGATGTCGGCCGCGACCTGCGTGCGGGACTGCCGGAAACTCTCGGCGTCGCGGGCCATGATGGTGACGTTGACCCCGCCGCCCGCGCCGTAGGCCTGCGCCTCACGGCGCGACAGCACCCGTTCGCCGCGTTGCAGGATCGCTGGGACCTCGTCGTGGCGTAGCCCGGCCATGCCGCCGCCATGCATCCGGGGCGCGGCGGCGAAGGCCATCGCCGGGACCATCCGCGAGGGCCCGGCCGATCCGACCATCCCGCCCGCATGCAGAACGTTGGCGAAGATGCCGCCCGCGCCGGAGAACACGCCCGAGAGCGCATTGGCGATCGGCCCCAGGATGAACCGCCGCGCAGCCAGCTGGGCGAGATCAGCCAGCAGCGAGGTGACGAGGTCTCGGAAGTTCAGCTTGCCGGTCTTCACGAACTGGCCGACCGCGTTCTCGGCCGACTGGAAGGCGCCGACGAGGCTCTGGCCGATGTCGCCGCCGATGTCGCGGGCCTTGCTGGCGTAGTCCGACAGCGCGGCGGTGACCGCCTGCCAACCGGTGACGGCAGCTTCGGTCGCGGGCTCGGTCGCAACGGCGGCAGCTCCGGCCGCCGCGCCCGCATCCGTCGCGGCGCGTCCGGCATCGCCGAGCGCCGTCTCGAGCCGCTCGGCCGCGCCGGTGGCCTCGGTCAGCGCATCCGCGCTCGCCTCGTCGGTGCCGCGCACGGCATCGCGAAGCGCCTGCCAGCTTTCCAGGGGCGCGCGGGCCCCTTCGGCCAGATCGCGCGCCGCGCCGCGGTAGACGTTGGCAGACGCAAGCGCGCGGTTGGCCGCCTCGGTCAAACCGAGATCGGGCGCGGTGAGCGGGTTGTCCTCGAACGCCCGGTCGAACGCCGCCTGCGCCGCTGTCGTGGCAGCACTGGCCGCGCCCTCGAAGCGGTTCTCGATCTCGCCGAGGTCGAGGTCGGGCACCAGCGAGATGCGCCGCTCCGATCCGAGCGCTTCCAGCCCCTGGTTGATGCCGCCGATGAAGCCGTTGATGCGAGAGACCACGCCGTTCAGCATCGCCTCGACGCCGTCGACCAGGCTATTGGCCGCCTGAAACGCGAGATCGCCGATGGCGGCGGGCAGCAGACCCCAGATCGCCTTGATCGCCTCGTAGGCGCCCTCGAAGGTGTTCGCGGCGGTGTTGCCGAAGCCCACCACGCTTTCGATGGCGCTCTGCATGCCCGACGCGGCATCGGCCTTCAGATCGAAGAACATCGCCGTGGCGGCCGCGCCCGCCGCCGCCGCACCCATCCTGATCCGCTCCCAGACCTCGACCGCCAGGTCCTTCAGGAGCGACATCGCCTCGCCGAAGCCACCCGCGCCGGAGACGAGGCGGGTGAACTGGTAGACGAGCTCACCCGCGCCGACGATCAGCGCGCCGATGCCGGTGCGGATCAGCGCCCCACGCAGGACGACCAGCGCCGTGGCGAGGCCACGGACCGAGAGCGCGGCAGCGGCCATCCCCGCGACCCAGCGACCCGCGAGGAAGGCTGAGAAGGTGGCGGCATAGGTGGTCAGGCGGCCGATGTTGTCGAAGAGACCGCGGATCGCGATGCCGAGCGGCCCGGTGCGGCTGGCGACCGCCGCCATGGCGTTGGCGACGGCTTCGAGCGCCGGTGCCGCAGCGACGGCCAGCTGGTTCGACAGCCCGCGCCAGATCAGCCCGAGACGAGAGATGGCGTCGTTGGTCCGCTCGATCTGGTCGGCATCCTGCTCCGACACGACGACGCCGAAGGCGAGAACGTCCTCCGTCGCCTGGCGCAGCGTCGCGGTGTCGATCCGCGACATGGCGATCGAGCCTTCCTCGCCGAAAAGCTGGCCCGCGACGGCCGCGCGTTCGGCGGCGGGCACGAAGCTCTCGATGGCGGCGTTGATCGCGCCGACGCGTTCGTCGAGCGGCAGGGTCAGATCCTTGGTGGCCTGTTCGATGCCGGACATTGAGACACCGGCCAGTTCCCCCGCACGTTCCAGCGTCTGGATCGACGCCACGGTCGTGCCAAGCGATTGGGCTAACTTGGCCTGCGCATCCACCGTCTGCAGGCCAGAGCGGACCATCGCCACGCCAGCGGCGGCGGCAGCAGCCACGGCGGCAGCGGCGGCTACGCGCACCCGCCGCGAGAAGGCGGAGAGCCGGGCATTGGCCGCCTCCATCTCGCGGCTCAGCCGTCCGAAGCCGCGCGACCCGGCGTCGCCGACGCCCTCCAGCTCCGCGCGCACTTGCCGCCCGCCCACGGCAGCGAGGCGGACGCTGACCCTCTTCTCAGCCATGGGAATGATCCATCTGTTCGTTGAGTTTGGCGACCATCACTGCCTCGATGACGGGCAGCAGTTCGGCCATGGCGAGGGGTGGCACGCCGAGCGCGTCCCCGAGCGCCAGCGCCGCCGACATGTCCCAGCCGACAACGGCGCCGGGAAGCACGCGTAGCTGGCCGCCGAGGCGGCCGACCAGGTCCCAGACCTGCCAGCCCTCATGCGTCTGGGGCCGGTTCAGCCGCGCCGGGCAGTCCGGGCAGGCTTGCTCGCGGCCCTCGTAGGGTGCGCAGGCTTGGCAGTATCGCTCGCCCCCGCCGAAGGACCATTCGGCGAGAGCGCGGAGACGTTTTTTTCCTGCTCCAGCAGCAGGCCCTTCGAGACGTAGGTCAGCTGGAACGCCTCGAAGATCGGCCAGACGTCGAGCAGCGCGTCGATGGTCTCGGGGCTCGGGTCTATGGCGTTGCCGTTGGCATCGCCGATGCCCTCCCAAGCGAGCACCGCCCGCCGCGCGAGCGACTTGGCGAAGGCCACTGCGCGCTCCTCGTCGGACACGTCTTCCGGCACCGCCTCGACGGTTGGGTCGCTCCGCGTCGCCACCATCAGCGCCGTGGTCAGCGGGCGCAGTTGCAACCGAACGCCGGGCGCGAGATCGTGCCAGCGCGGTTCGTTGGTCAGGTCGAGCGTCAGCATTCTCAGTACACCTCGATGTCGTTGATCAGGGTTGCGGTGCACATCCGGCCGACGACGCTGTCGCGGGCCGCCTGCCAGTCGAAGGTCGCCTGCACGCCCTGCGGTCCGGAGATCTCGATGCGTGGGCGCGGCAGGTAGACGGCGTGCACGGTGAAGGTGAAGCTCTCGCCCGAGGGCAGGACGTAGGCGAATTCGAGCTCGCAAGGATCGCCGTTGATCGCCTGCGTCACCAGTGTGCTGTCGGCGAACCGGACCTCGATGGAGCCGGTCAGCGCCGCGATGGACGGATCCGCGCCGTCGATCCGGCCGTCCGAGCGGATCGTCTCGATCCGGTCGAGGTTGTTGGCATAGGTGATGTCGGCCGAAACGACGTTGCCGAGGGCCGAGCCGTTCCGCGTGATCGACCCGTTGAAATGCCCGAACCGCTTCAGCTCCAGCGCGGCGGGTGTCCCGGCGCTGGTGGTCGTGCCGACCGTCTCGCCCTGCGCCACCAGCCGCGCCGTGGCGGTCAGCAGGCCGGAGCGCTGCATCTGCCAGGTGATCTGGTCGAGCACGCAGCCGGAATACATGGCGTAGCGCGGCACCTCCGGCATGCCGGTCTCGATCGACATCGAGGGAAGCGTCCAGGACCCCGACTGGAACTCGTGGCTGTAGGGCGCTTCCACACCCGTGGTCGTGGGCGCGCCAAACGCCGCCTTCAGCCAGAAGCCGAGGGCCTCGGCGTCGAGCGGCACCACGACATCGCCGTCTGCCGTGACCGCATCCTTGATCGGCGCCAGAGGATCGCGGCCGTAGCCGAGCAGTTCGGAGTTCAGCAGCGGCTGCTCCGCACCGAGCGAGGTGCTGGCGAAGGGCATGCGGGTGAAGCCGCTCGCGGGCGGCGTTCCATAGGTCGTCTCGAACGCAAGCGCCATCAGCGCCCGCGCCCCCTGGGCTCGTGCCATGGTGTTCTCCTCGGGTTGTCGGGATCAGCCGAGCGGGTCGGCCGTGGAATAGTGCAGCACCACCGTGATCACGGCGACCTTGAGGCTGGCCGCGCCCTCGACCGGCAGGTCCACGGGGCGCGGCGCTTCCGCCTCGACCCAGTCGCAGAGCCCGCCCAGCGTTCGATCCGCGGCGAGTGCCGTGCCGATGCTGGCGGTCAGCGCGTCGAAGGCGGCGTCACGTGCAGCGCCCTGAACGACCGCCTCGATCTCGGCCCGGTGCTGGTAGTGGTAGCGCAGCGGCGACAGCGTGACCTCCGGCTCGCCCGGCTCGCCATCGCGCAGGATTAGCAGGCCATCAGTCGGCACGCGCTCGGGCAGCACGTCGCCGCGCAGGACCGTGGCGGGCAACGCCGAAAGCCGCGCGTGCAGCGCGGCGAGGATGATTTCGCGGGGGGTGGGCATATTTTGATCCAGCGCTTTTGGTCGAAGGGTGGCTCTTGTTGCCGCTCAGTTGCTTCCCCCACTACTTCCGTTCCCATTTCTTATGTCAGTCGTTGCTGGCGGCTTCAGCGCTTCCTAAAAGCAGATATCGCTGCGACCTCGTCCGAGGTCGCAGTTGCGACACAGGTGGAAGTTGCTAAGCGCGACGTTCACGTCCGGCTCTTGTAATCGCTTTAGTCGCTGACATCGGTTCTGAAGGAAATCTAGGTCCATGCCTCTTATCACAGCACTTGAGCCGGAAAGCTGGGAACAACTGGAAGATCTTGTCGCCGCCATCCTTACGGAAAGTGGCATGCTGGCCCGCAGGCAGGTCACTCTCGATCTTCCCCGCGGCAACGTGGACGTAGATGTGTTTGCGGAAGAGACGGTGGACGGCATCGTTCACCGCACCATCTGCGAATGCAAGTTCTGGAAGGCGAATGTTCCCAAAGAGATCGTCCACGCCTTCCGCACTGTAATGCAGGAGACCGGTGCAAATAGGGGATGTATAATCTCGCGAGTCGGTTTTCAGAGCGGAGCTTATAGCGCAGCGCAGTCAACCAATATCGAGCTGGTTACTTTTGCCGACTTTCAGGAGCTGTACTTCGAAAAATGGTACAGGAATCGGGTTTGGTCTGTCGAACGTAGCATCGGCAATTTTAATACTTACTACGAACCCCTCGGGCCACCTGGCTATGCCAAACTTGAAACAGAAGACGAGCGCAAGGCTTATGGAGCGGTGCTCGACAAGTATCTCTTTGCCGGAATGGCGCTGATGCCATTCTCACCATACTTGGGCATGCTTGGGACCTATCGCGCGCCACCTTTGCCATTCGACTTCGCGCTGGTGGAAGAGCGAGGCGTAACCGTCCCCGCTGATATCAAGACGGCTGGCGGCTACCGGGAGTTTCTGTCACTTTTGGAAGAGTACGCGCGGCGCGGCTTGGCAGAACTGCGTGCCGTGAACCCTGTCACTCGTGGCAAATCTCCTGAAGAGCTAGACGAATACGACTAGGGCTTCAGAGCCTTCCCTCTACCCAATTCGCCACGATCAGCCCCGGCACACCGTCCAGCGCACGGTCTGCATCTCGCGCGAGGTCCAGCCGCTTCGGCAGCTTGACCTGCGGGACCAGCAGGAAGATCGGCGCGGTGACCTTTCCGCGCCCGGTCTTCGAGCGCGACACGACCGCCTGTCCCTTCGTGTTCAGCCGTCCCTCCGCGACCAGCAGGCTCGGGCCGATGCGACGATAGACGAAGCGCAGGCGCAGGCCGCGTCGCCGCTCCCATTCGCCGGGCGTGATCCTGCCGCCGCGCAGGGACTTGCCCGCGGCGGGCAGCGGGATCGCCAGCCAGAACCCGTCCTTCGAGCGGATCAGCGGGCCGGTGTCGTGGGCGCCGACGATGACCGGAGCCTTGGACCAGACGAGCGCTGCGGCGTTCAGGCTCTCTCCGGCCCTCGGGTAGGTCTGGCTCCGGATCGAGTTCGCAAGCCGCCGGCCGAGCCCCGCGCCGGTGATCTGGCCGCGCCAAGCGGTCTTGAGTCCGGTTCCGGCCTCGCGCATGGCGGCGGTCACGGCCTTCTCGCCCGCCTTCACCTCGGCGGCCATGGCGGCGACGAGGTCGGGCGTGATGTCGATTTTCAGCTTCATCGCGGTCAGGCCGGGCGCAGATCCACGGTCCAGACGAGCCGCTCACGATCGCGGATGGGCTCGCCCTGGATGAGGAAGGCCTCGCCGTCGATCTCGATGCGGTCGCCGGGGCGCGGGTTTGCTACCTCGGCGAGGCGCAGGTCCAGCCGGGTGGTTTCCGACCAGATGCGCGCGTCGCCGAAGCCGGTAACGTCGTCCGGCCGGCGCAGGATCGCGCGGACCAGCGATGGCGCGCCGCCCTCGGCGGTGTAGACGACGTAGCGCGCAAGATGCGCGTCGGCGAAGAGAGCGTTGAGGGCAGCGGCGAAGGCGGTCATCAGAAACTGCCGTTCAGGCGCACCCGGCCGATGGTGTCGCCGGCCCCGCCCGCCACCGCTTCGACCGCCACGCCGATGAGGGTGTTGTCGGTGGCAACCGTGGTGCAGCGCTTGTTGGTGTCGTCCCAGTAGACCTTGGCGCCGACGGTCCAGGCCTGGGAACCGATCTTGGTGAGGTCGAAGACGCCGGTGAGCGCGGCCTCGACAGTGGCGCCGCTGGCGGCATCGCCGGCCGCCACGCCGAAGATCGAGCCGACGAGCAGGCCGTCGCCGGAGGTCACGGCATAGGGCGCGGTCAGGGTAAGGGTGGCACCGGGCTGGACGTAGTTCTTCATCGCGCATTCCTTTCGCGGAACGACGACGGGCGGCCCATCAGGACCGCCCGTGCATCAGGGATCAGGGTTCAGGGGGTGGCCCAGCTCACGCGCCGGGGTTCTTGTAGAGACCGCGCCAGTCGATGGCCTTGGCGCCGAAGTCGAGGCGGCACTTGATCTCGACGCCGTCCACGTCGAAGCCGTTGCGGGTCTCGATGTAGGCGCCCTGCTGACCCTCGAGATAGGCGTACTCGATGGTGTCGATCTGGTTCGGGCTCGCCGCCAGGTACCAGGCCGTCTCGCTGGCGGCGTCGAGCCGCGGCTCGGCGATGGGCGCGAGCGTCCGGATCGACTGCGGCACGACGCTTCCGCTCTGGGCGGGTACGAGGTTCTGGGCGACCAGCTGCTCTGCCTTCAGTTCCAGCGCCGCCGGCACGATCAGGAAGGCGGGCCGGATGTTCAGCACCGTCTTCTTGTCGAGCCCGGTCTGCTTGCGCATCGCCGCCCGCGCGAGGCCGACGCTGTCCACCCCGAGCGCGGCACCCGTGCCGGCGAGGTTCTTGTGGGTGGAGTGGAAGAGCGCCGTGCCGTCGGCCATGGCCGGGTTCGACGTCACGATGTCCCAGACCACGTCCGACTCCAGCTGCGCGATGGAGTTGCCATACATCGCCGGGATCCGGGTGAAGGCGTCGAGATCGTCGTTGATCAGCACCTGCCGGGTGATGGCGACGACGCGGCCGTAGGTCTCGATGCGGTAGCTCTCCTTGCTCTCGCCGAGCGTGCCGCGCTTGAACTCGCCGCTCTCGCCGACCTTCAGGAGCTGCGGCGCTTCGCCCAGCTGGACCCTGTGCATCGCCTTGAAGTCGGTCGCCAGAACCTGCCGGCAGAAGAGCGGGAAGGTCCGCGGATAGGCCTCGTAGGCCTGGCGCAACGTCTTGTTGGTGACGGCCGCGAGGATCTCGGGAAAGTCTGAGGTGGAGTGCAGCGCGCGGGTCGCCACCTCGTCGCGCGAGAGCCCGCGGGTGCTTGCACCCGCCGTCTCGAGGCTTTCGCGGGCGAGCTCCATGAGCGTCATGCCCCGGTACTCGCGCGCGGCGTCCTCCAGCGGGAAGAGCGTCGGGCTGTAGCGGTGCAGGAGCGCATTCGAGATCGCCTCGCGCCGCGTGACCGTGGCGTCGCGCCCGCCGAGCGGGACGGAGACATGGGGGAAGGTCCGGGTCTCGTCGGCCTTGGCCGCGACCTGGTCGAGGATCAGCCGGCGCGCCTCGTCGATGGAGACGCCGCGCTTGATCAGGTCGTCCGCGAAACCGCGTTCGAGCTGGAGCTTGTCGGCGAGCCCATGGATCGTGGAGACGCGCTCGCGCTCCTGCGTGCGGGCCTCGCTGACCAGCGCATCGGTGTCGATGCTGCGGGCGCGGTCCTCCGGCGCCGGCTCGGGCGTCGTCTTCGCCTTGGGCTTCGTCTCGGCGGCGCGGGTCTGCGTGTCGGCAGCGCCGGTCTTGTCGTCGGTCATGGTGGTCTCCTCGGGCGCTGACGTGGTGTTGCTCGTCTGCTCGGCCGTCTCGGCCGGGGTCTGGGTCCTGTCCGTCATCGGGGATGGTCCTTCGGTGGTGGGGGCGTCCTCGCGATGGAGGACGCAGTCGTGATGTTCGCCCTTGGCGCGGAAGCCCGCGGCGGGGTCGGCGCCCACGGGCACGGCGGAGATCTCGAACGGCGTCCAGTCCACCGCCCGCCAGAGTTCGCGCTGGCCGTCTGGCTTCGAGATCTCGAAGCGGTGGACCTGGTAGCCGATGGAGACCGCGCGGATGTGCCCGGCCTCGATGTCGCGCCAGATGTCGCCCACCGCGTCACGCTCGGAGAGCCGGATGCGGGCGATGCCCTGTCCGTTCTCGATCCGCGCCGAGCCCGGCACGACCGAGCCAATCACGGCGTCGAGGTCGTGCGCCTCGTGCACCTTCAGGAACGGCGCGCCCGCGTTCAGACGCTCGAGCCGCACATGCTCGGGCGCCATGCTCAGCTCCTCCTCATGCGGCTCGCCGAAGAGCGCGGCGCGCCGAACCCGGGCGCCGGTCGACCAAATCACCTCGACGCTGCGGGTCTTCGGGTCGATGCTGTTCGGCGCAAGCTCCGCCGACCGGCGGAACGCCGGCAGCTCGATCGTCTGCTCCATGGATGGATCCTTCTCAGGCCGCGTCCGTGTCCGGATCATCCGGATCGGTCGCGGGGTCGGCCTGCCCGCTCGCCTGCGCGCTGCCGGTTTTGGTGACCCGTCGCGGGTCGCTGTCGAGTGCGAGGCCCAGCTCGTCGAGCTTCGCGTTCGTGGCCGCGATCTCGGCGAGCACCGCGTCGGGATTGCGGCCCTGCCGGGCGATGGCCTCGGCGAGCGTCATCGTGCCGGATCGGATGGCGAGCAGGTCGGCCATCGCGTCCTTCTGCGGATCGACCGCCTCGAACTTGGGCGGCGACCATTCGACCGGCACATCGGGTGTGGGGATGCGCCCCGCTGCCCACGCGGCCTCGGTGAACCAGCGCCAGACGGGCGCGCAGAACATCGGGATGAAGAGTTGCCACTGCACGGCGTCGATCATCCGGCGGAACTCGACCAGTCCCGCGCGGATCGAGGAATAGTTCACCTGGCTGAGATCCCCGGTGAGCAACTCGTAGGGCACCCGGAACCCGGCCGAGATCGTGTGCAGGCTGGCCCGCTTGTATTCGCCGTAGCCGCCCGTGGCCGCGGGCTGGTTGAAGCGGATATCCTTGCCGCCGCGGGCATAGGCGATGAGGCCGGGTTCGAACTGCTCGACCCGGTTGCCGTCGGCATCCACCACCGCAGGCGCGATGCCCTGCTGCGCTTCCTCATCGCCGAAGACGATGGCGGTGACGCAGGCCTCGGTCTTCTTGCGCACGATCTCGGCCACCTCGTAGTCGTCGAGATCGCGCAGGGCCCGGATCACCGGCGCGCCCCAGGGTACGCCGCGCGCCTGCGTGCGCTGCTTCTCGTAGACATGGGCGATCTCGGTCGCAGGGACCGCACGGCTGGTGAGCCCGCCCTTCAGGCTGAGCGTGGCGTCGCCCGGATGCGCGCCGAAGAGCCAGTAGGCCCGGCGTCGGCCGAGCGCGTCGAACTCGATCCCCTGCACCGCCTGGCCCGAGCCGAGCGCGCCGTTGCGGGTGGCGTCGAGGAAGTCGGCCTCGAGCAGCTGCAGCTGGACCGGTGGCATGACGCCGTCGCCGGGTCGCCGCGGGCGGCGGCGCACCAGCACCTCGCCGGCTTCCACCATCTCACGGCAGGCAAGCGTCTGCAGCCCGTAGAAGTCGAGCTGGCCGTCCGCGTCGCAGCCCCGCGCCCAGGTCTCGAAGAGCCGGTCCACCTCGCGGTCGAGCGCGGCATCCCCGCTCGCTGCACGGGGCATGATCCCGGCGCCCACGATGTTGTTCACGAGCACCGAGACCGCCTTGGCCGCATGGGGGTTGTTGCGCACAAGATCCCGCATCCGGTCGCGCAGCAGCGCGCCGGCCCGGCCGATCTCGGCGTCGGCCGAGGATCCCGGCGCGTGCCAGCCGTCGGTGCGCCGGCCACGGGCCGCACCCTCGTAGGAGCGCGCGAGCCCCTCGAAAGCCTGTCGCGCCAGCACGCGCCGCGTGGCCATGCGCGGGGCGACCGAGGCGATGGCCCTGTCGAACCAGGAGACCATCAGCGGTCCCCGCGCGAGAAGCCGGCGAAGCCCGCGATGGGCCGCGTCGTGGCGCCTGCGATCTGGCGCTCGATGGTGCGGATGCGCCCGAGCAGGTCCTCGGCCGAGCCGTAGTCCACGGTCTTGCCGTCGTAGCTCACCCGCGTCGTCCCGCTCGCATAGGCGCGCCGGAGCGCGGCCAGTTCAGCCTCTGTCCAGTCCGCCATGCTCAAAACCATCCTTCCCGCCGCCCGAGCCAGTCGGAGCGGCGCTTGCCTTGCGGGCCCGCGTCGGGCCGTCCGATCCGACCGGCGGGGCTGTCCATGCCACTCGGAACCCCGAGCTGGGCTTCGAGATCGGCCCATGTCGCCTCGGGCCAGCGATCCGCGCCCGCGATCCAGGCGGCGGCGCGGGCATAGACCCGGCAGTCCAGCGCCTCGTTGCGCTCGCGCAGCTTCTGCCATTCGAGCTTGGCGAAGCCGCGCCGGTTGCGCACCGTCACCAGCTGCTCGGCCGTCAGCTGCCGGATCCACTCGGTGTCGGCCCAGCCGGGCAGATGCACCGTGCCGGGCGGGAACGCCGCGCCATCCTCCAGTTCTTCCGCCGTCGGACGCGCCAGCCGCAGGAAGCGGTAGGTCTCGGCCTTGAAGGTCGAGGTGGCCACGGTCCAGAGCCGCGCACCCCGGCGCAGACGCTTCCCGCCCGCGGTGGCATCGACGAAGGTCGGCCCCGAGACAGGGCTGGCCCGGTTGAAGCCTTCGAGCCCCTTGACCGGCGCGACCTGCGCGAAACCGACCGAGCGCGCCCAGCCATAAACCGCTGCCGTCTCGTAGCCCGTGTCGATGGCGAGCCGCGCAAGGCCCAACTCCGCGCCGCCGGCATGCCGCCAGATCCGGCCGAGCAGGTCGGTCAGCGCCTCCCATGCCTCGGGCCGCGCCGGGCCGCCCTCGATCACGACATGATCGACGAGCCAGCTTTCCAGCCCGCGGCCCCAGGCCCAGACATCGACCTCGATCCGGTCCTTCTGCACATCGGCGCCGGCGGTCAGGAACAGGCCCTTGTGCGGCACGGTTCCTGCCGGCCAGTCCTCCCGCCGCTCGGCGATCCGCTGCCAGTCCGGCGCGTCGCCGGTCTCGATCCAGGTCTCGCCCAGCACCGTGTTGCGGAACACGCGTTCGGCCTCGTCCGACCCCGCCGCCGTCTCCTTGTCGCGCGCGATGTCGGCCCAGCTCTTCCACCCCGGCGGCGAATAGAGCGCCGAGAGATGAAACCCCACCGTGCGCGCATCGCGGGCCTCGGCGGTCGCCCGCCATTCGCCCGCGGCCAGCATCGCCGGCTTGTGGTGTTCCTCGATCGGCTGCTCGCAGGCATCGCAGTGGTACGCTGCCGTCTCCGGTTTGCCCTTCTGCCAGCGCAGCCGCTCGAACCGCAGCCACTGCATCGCCCCGCAATGCGGGCATGGCACGAAGAAGCGGCGCTGGTCGCTCGCCTCGTATTCCCGCTCGATCCGGCTGACGCCCCGGATCGTGGGCGTCGAGACCAGGAAGACCTTGCGCCGATGCGCGAAGGTCAGCGAGCGCGCCTCGGCCAACCCCACCGGGTCGCCTTCCTCGTCGGCCGAAGCCGGATAGGCGTCTACCTCGTCGAGGAAAACGTAGCGCGCCGGCATCGAGCGCAGCCCCACCGCCGAGTTCGCGCCGGTCATCACCAGCACGCCGCCGGGGAAATCCTTCGACAGCTGCGTGTTGCCGCTGTCACGCGCCCGCGCCGGGCGGACGCGTTCCTTCAGCGCCGGGCTTTCCTCGATCAGCGGGTCGATCCGCTGGCGCGAGTTCCGCTTGGCCAGTTCCACCGTCGGCTGGACCGCCAGCATCGGCCCCGGCGCCTGGTGGATCACGAAGCCGATCCAGTTGTTGCCGGCCTCCGTCGCGCCGACCTGCGCGGCCTTCATGAACACCACCCGCTGCGCCGGATCACCGGGGCTGAGCGCATCCATGATCGCGCGCATGTAGGGCGTGCGCTCGGTGCGATACCGGCCGGGCTCGGCGCTGGCGCGCGAACTCAGCCAGCGATGCCTGTCCGCCCATTCCGAGACGGTCAGCCAGGGATCGGGCGTGAGCCCCCGGCCCCAGGCCCGCAGCAGCGCCTCGGCGCCGTCGAAGGCGGTGATGTTCTCAGAGGGCAATCCGGGGCTGGGCGAGTTCCTCGAGATGGGCGCGGACATGGGCCTCCAGAACCTTCTGCATGGCCGCCGTCTCCGTTCCCAACTCCGCCGCCATCAGCGCAGCCACCCGCGCCGGCCAGTTCACCCACGCGTCGCGTTCCTCGCGCGCGAGCCGAAAGACCAGCGCCGTGGCGCGGTCGCGATCGACGAGCTCGCCCTTGAGCTTAGCGAGCCGGATGCGCCGCTCCTGCGCCTTCAGCACCTCATGCGCGGTCTTCGCCTGCAGAAAAGTCGTCCCGGCGCCCGTGACCGGCGCGGCTATGCCCTGCTCCCGCAGCGTGTCGCCGACCGCCGAAACCGCGGCCTCTGGCACCGGCTTGAGCTTCGGCGCTGCCGTCTTCCTGGTCTTCGATGGATCGGTCGCCTCCGCTCGCAGCCGATCAGAGGCCGCGGCGTCGATGCTTCCATCCTCGTGCAGAACGAGCCGGCCGGCGGCCTTCGCCTTCTGGATCGCGCCCCGCGACAGCCCGACATGGGCGGCGTACTGGCGCTCGCTCATGCCCTGCATCGCCAACCCCGATTATCATTCAAAGTCAGGTGCTTATCGAGTTGATAAGCCGGGCGCGTGGAGCGAACGTCCGATCACAAGGACGATTCAACTCACCCGGAGCCACCACAATGACCAACCGCCTGAACCCGATCACCACGCCCCGCCACGAACTCCGCGCCGAGAAAGCGCGCCGGAACAAGGAAGCCGCGCTCGCCGCCTTCATCGGCAAGAAGGCCGAGATCGACGAGATGCTCGCCCGCCTGCAGGCGCTCAGCGACGACCACTTCAACTGCCATCCCGACGAGGCGGGCTGGGCCATGGTCGGCACCCTCGAACACTACGCCAGTCTCCTGAAGCGCATCACCGACAGCGCCTTTGGCGAGGGCGAACACGCTCGCTGATCTCCGGCACAGCCGGAACTCCCGCCGCGCGCCCTGCGCGGCTTGGGGTCGTAGAAGGCGCCGCATGTCGCGGGCCCGAATACGGAGACAACCCCATGACACAAATCCAGCTTTCAGACGCCCAAGCCGTCATCCTGTCCACCGCCTGCGCGCGCGAGGACGGGGCCATCTTCCCCGTAACCGCCAGCCTCAAGGGCGGCGCGGTCGGCAACGTCTGCAAGAGCCTGCTGAAGCAGGGCCTGATCGAGGAAATCGCCGCCACGGACCTCAACACGGTCTGGCGCCACGACGAGGAGCGCGGGCCGATCACGCTGCGCGCAACCCCGCTCGCCTACAGCACCCCCGGGATCACGGACGAGCAGGATGAGACGCCGCCGGCGGAAACGCCGCCCGCCCCGGTCCAGCGCCGGAAAGGCACCAAGCAGGAAACCCTGATCGAGATGCTCCGCGCCGAGGGTGGCGCGACCATCGATGAGATCGTCGAAGCCACCGGATGGCAGCCGCATACCGTTCGGGGCGCCATGTCCGGCGCGCTGAAAAAGAAACTCGGTCTGATCATCACCTCTGAGAAGGTCGAGGGGCGCGGAAGAACTTACATGATCGCCGACGACTGACGCCGCACACCACGACGGTCCCGATGCCGCCGTCCCGCTTGGGGCGGCGGCTTCCTTCTCTCAGAGCGAGATGTTCCAGTAATCGAGCACCTTGCGAACCTCTTCCCGCGGATAGTGCGGACCAGCGGATGCCAGATCCTTACGAATGGCGGCCTTCCTGCGGTCTGCCGCCGCCTTGATCCGAGGCGAGAACTTGGCCGTGCCCAGCGGGAGCGTCGTCCGACCCGGTTTGGGCCAGCTCTCCGGATAGGCGTCCCAATTCGCCCAGTCGGCAACCTGACCCGTGATGTCCGCTACATCGTCGTGGTCGCAGGACCAGCCGTAGAGGTGCAGCGCACAGACGCGAAGCATCATCTTTACGTCGGTCATGACGTCCGTGAACGCCTTCAGGGGCGTCGGTAGCAGAACCATGTTCGCAACGCAGGAGAAGAAGCGTCGGTCCTGAACCACTGCGTTGCTGACCTGGTAGAAGGCGTCGTCGATGCCCCAGATATGGCAGCACGACCAGTTTGGCCGTTCTCCGGCCCGAAGGCCGAGGGCAAGCGTCAGCGCCTTGTTCGCATGCACATTTCCTTCGGACTTGTGGATAGTGACGCCGGTCTGGCGGTTTCGGTTCATCTGCGGCTCTGACCAGTTGGCTTTGTAGAACAGCGCACGTCGCGCATGCTCCGGGTACCAGACTGGCAGATACCTGAACGTCTTCGGATCGACCCATTGCGCGGTGCGCTCGATCAGACCCATCACGTCTGACAAGCTCAGTTCCCGCCGCAGGGCCTCAAGGCCATCCGGCAAGGTGTCGGTATTCGGCGTCTGGTCGTCTGTATCCTTCAAGATCTCGATCCCGTCGATTGGGCTGGACGGGAACGGTTCCTCATGCCCATCCTAAACTTCGAGAAACCATAGGATCTGAACGGGATAGCGACAACTTCGAAACTGACCGTCAGCTCCCCGCTAGGTGGCTCGGTCGTTCCTCGACGCGACCCGGATCGCTTCGAACAGTCGTCGCAGAAGATAGGACCGCGCGATGCTCACCACCGTGAAGACCGCGCCCATCTTCAGGTTCTGCGCCAGCGTCGTGTGCAGCCCGAAAACCGGGAAGATCAGGATCTGCGTCACGACCGCGACGCCGTAGCCGACCGCCACGTTGGCGACGGCCTCGACCAGCGACATGGCCCGGCTCTGCTTCATCGCGCCCCCTTATCCGTCGGCCAGCAGTTGAGCTGCGAGAGTTCGGAGCGCATGCGCCGCGACCAGCGGGACCACTCCGTTGCCACAGAGCCGAAGCCGGTCCACCCGGTGGGCCAGCCCATCAGCGCCTCGACGAACAGCGGGTTCAAGGTCCGGGGCGTGTCGCAGGAATTCTCGCTAGCCGTCGGCGTCACCAGGACCTGGCGGCCAAGCAGCCCGTTCACCGGCGTGTTCGCGAGGCTCGTCGCCCCGTCCTTGTGATCCCGCGCCGTCGGCGTCATCCACATCCGCGTCGCATCGCAGAGCGTCGTCCCGTCGTTGCGCGGGCGCGCCGTCTCGCTGCGATTGCTCGTCCGGTTCCGCGTCCCCTTGCCGTCGCCGGCCAGCGGCGTCGGCCAGAGGCGCATCATCTCCGTCCGGTTCCCGCCGCTCGAGCGGGTCCCGGAGCAGGCGCGCGGGGTCGGCCAGTTCGTCGCGTTCGCGGTGGGCGAGGATGAAGAGCCGCTCGCGCCGATGCGGCGCGCCGACTTCCGCCGCCGTGAAGAGGCCCGCCGCAAGGCGGTAGCCCATGTCGACCAGTCCTCCGGCGACTTCGGGAAAGCCGAGGCGGAGATGATGGGCGACATTCTCGAGGAACACGAAGGGCGGTTCGACCTCGCCGACGATCCGGGCGACATGCGGCCAGAGGTGACGCGGGTCGTCCGCTCCACGCCGCTTGCCTGCAACGGAAAACGGCTGGCACGGATAGCCCGCAGTAACGATGTCCACCGCGCCGCGCCACGGGCAGCCGTCGAAGGTTCCAACGTCGTCCCAGACAGGCGCCGGATCCAGGGCCGCGTCCTCCATCCGCGCCACGAGAATGGCCGCGGCGTAGGCGTCCCGCTCGACATGACCCACAGTGCGATATCCGGGACACGCGAGGTGCAGCCCGAGGTCGAGCCCACCGGCGCCGGAGCAGAGCGAGAGGCCGAACAGGCACACATCGCCGGCTCCAGCCGGCAGGCCGGAGGAAGGTAGAGCCACGCCATCCACGTCGTCAGGCCGCGTGGGCCCCCTCGGCAGCGGCATCGGCCTTGTCGCCCAACCGCTCTGCCTTCACCTCGGCGAAGGTCCTGCCGTCGCCGTCGAGGATAGCGTTCTTTCCCGTCTCGGCCTGCCAGCGCTCCACGGCGACATCGACATAGGCCGGGCTGATCTCCATCGCGTAGACGCGACGACCGTTCGCCTCGCCAGCCATGATCTGCGAGCCGGAACCGGAGAAGGGCTCGTAGCAGAGCCCGCCGCGGGCGACGTGCTGGCGCATCGGGATGCCAAAGGCGTCGAGCGGCTTCGGTGTCGGGTGGTCCGGGCGCTCGTCCTTCGCGAAGGACGGCATCTCCCAGGTTGAGGGCAGCGTCTCCTCCGCCACCTTCGGCGGGCGGTTCGGACGCCGCCATCCCATGAAACAGGGCTCGTGCTTCCAGAGGTAATGCGATCGGGTCAGGACGCCGCGGTCCTTCACCCAGATGATCTGCTGGTGCACAAAGGCTCCGGCCTTCTCCCAGCAAGCCTCCAGCATCGCCTGGCGACGAGAGGCGTGCCAGCAGTACCAGGCCGCGTCCTCCGTGATGGCCTCGGCCACGGCCGCGGCGATGAAGCCGTCGTAGAGGTCGGCGCCCTGGCTGCTGTCGTCCCAGGTCGTGCCGTAGGACGCCGACCAGTCCTTGTTCCGCGTCGGGTGGTTCGAGCCGTCGTAGTCGACGAGGTATGGCGGGTCTGTCGCGAAAAGCACCGCTCGCTCGCCGTTCATCAGGCGGCGGACATCGTCGTGGTTCGTGCTGTCGCCGCAAAGCAGCCGGTTATCGCCGAGGATCCACAGATCGCCGGTCCGCGAGGCAGGATTGCGCGGCGGTTCGGGGATGGTCACCTGAGGCACGGAGCCCCCGGCGCCACCTTCTTCTTCACCGCCCCCGTCCGGATCGAATGCCAGCAGCTTGTCGAGTTCGCCGTCGGAGAAGCCGACCAGCGAGAGGTCGTAGTCGTCCGCCAACAGGTCCTGCAGTTCCGCCGAGAGCAGCGCCTCGTCCCAGCTGCCGAGTTCCGTCAGCTTGTTGTCGGCGATGCGATAGGCCCGTCGCTGCGCCTCGGTCAGATGTCCAAGCACGATGACCGGGGCCTCGGTCAGCCCGAGCTGCGCAGCTGCCAGCACGCGTCCGTGGCCCGCGATCAACTCGCCGTCCTCGGCGACGAGGCAGGGCACGGTCCAGCCGAACTCGGCCATGCTGGCGGCGATTTTTGTGACCTGGTCGGGCCCGTGCACCTTCGCGTTCTTCGCGTAGGGCTGGAGCTTGGCCAGCGGCCAGGTCTCGATCCGCTCGGGGGCGAAGCTCAGCGTCATGGGCGGGTGGTTTCCGTCGATGAGGTGAATACCGGCCGGACTCCGGACTCCGGATGCCGCGCTGGACTCCAGGCTGGGCCCAGTGGCGTCCAGGCGTGTCCGGCCCGAAGGCCAGCGTTCATTGGTGTTTGCGCGGGCGGCGGGTGGCTCCGGCTTCCGGGTGGCTTCCCAAAAATCCGACCCTGACGCTGGCGAAATGCCGAGCCAAGCCCGCCAGCATAGGCAGGTCGCGCGGAAGGAACCGCGAACTCGGCCGAGGGGCGTGGCGGGGGCGGACGGCGGTCCGCAAGGAAAGGATAAGCGCCTTTCCTTTCTTAGTGGACCCCGCCAACGAAAGGATGGTTTAGTTCGGGACTGCGCCGCGCGCGCCTCTCCCGAGCTTATCCCGAACCTAGCCCCTGAGCCGCTTTTCTGTCCCGTCGAAAACTGTCCGTCGCACACCTTCCCCTGTGGCGCGCAGGGTTACGCGCCACCAGCCAACTCGATCACGCGCCGCTTCGACAGGTTGCGATTGAACCGACGCCGGTTGAGCTTCAGCGAGATGACGCAGAGCCCGTAGAGCCAGTGCTGGTGGGCGGCCGAGCGCTGCAAACCGACCGTCCAGCAGATGGTCTTCCACCGCTCGCCATGGGCGCGCATCCAGACGATCTTGCCGTCGACGGAGTCGAGGCAGGCGGTCCAGGTGAGCGTCTCCTCCATCCGGCTGATCGCCTGCGGCGAGGGCAGCACGCGCATGGGCTTCGGTTCCTGGCCCACCTTGTCGGCGAAGGAATGGATGATCTCGGGCCATGTGCTGAAGTAGCCCTGCCGTCGCGGCTCGGGCAGGCGCTTGAGCACGAAGGCCGCTTCGGCGAGACGAGCCTCGACGAGGGACGGGGTCCATTTATCCATGGCGCCCTCCCTCGTCAGAGGGGCGCGGCCCGTAGAGCTTTTCGCCGAGCTGGCGGACGAGTTCGCGTTCTGGCCAGGTCAGCCGCGCGTCCTCGAGCGAGACGGCGAACAGACCCTGCTCGCGCCAGCCGTCGCGCTTCACCTGGTCCGGATCCCGGCGCTGACCGCCGTAGCCCTTGGGATGCCACCTCATGCGACACCCCCGTTCGTCTCGATCGCCCAGAGGAGGAGCGCGATGGCGTCCGCCTCGTTGTCGTCGGCGGGGCTGAAGCCCCGGGCTCGCGCGGCTGCGATCATCGCCTCCTTCGGCGCGTTCCCCTTACCGGTTGCGTGGCGCTTGATGGTGCCGACGGGGACGCCCTCGTAGGGGATTCCGCGCAGTTCGGCCCACGCCGTCAGCGTGGCCATGAGCCCGCCATAAACATGGGCCGCATCGGTAGCGGCGTGGCGACGCACCTCCTCGAACCAGATCGCGGCAACCGGCCCCGACAGGCGGTCGATCTCGGTGAGCCAGTTCGTGAAGCGCAGGTAGCGCATGCCGCCACCGTCATAGCGGCCGGGGCGGAAGCTCGCGGTCCCGCTGGTGATCAGCCCGTCCGGGGCGCGCAACGCCCAGCCGGTGCTGGTGCCGAGATCCAGCGCGAGAATGCAGCGGTCGAGAGTGCCGGCAGCCGTGAGAGGCGCCGGGGCGATATGTGGGGAGCGGTCCATGACGACCTCCTCTTCGATTGAGAGGCCGAGGCGGCACGGCTGCCTGATGAGGGCAGCACGCGCGCCCGGACCCGGATCGCGAGGTCTGGTCAGGGTCACGTTGTCGTTGCCGGGAGCGCCCGGCGCTTCCTTCAATGGCTTCACCAAGTCCGCTTGAAGGAAGTGGGGCCGCAAGCCATTGGCAGAATGAGGATAAATCTCTTCTTTCAATATTTCAGTTACTTCATGGGGTATGTGTGTGGCGTCCCGCCCCGTCCACGCGCGCGAGGGTCTCTGCGTGAAATATTGAAGAAAGTCCGCCGCGCCGGATTTCCGTTGCGGGCCCGAGGCTTGGGCGGGAACTTCCTTCAAATGAAGGATGGGGGCCGTTGAAGAAAGCATCGTTCCGGCCCTCACCGCATCGCCCGGAAGCGCATGGCTTTCCGCCCCCCGGTCTCCTGCTCGACCGTGGCGATGTCGCCGCTCTCGACCA
This sequence comes from Pseudomonadota bacterium, assembly GCA_039815685.1. Lineage (GTDB taxonomy): Bacteria > Pseudomonadota > Alphaproteobacteria > Rhodobacterales > Rhodobacteraceae > Thermohalobaculum. The sequence goes on from JBCBYV010000030.1 coordinate 29,498, forward strand.
GCGTGAGCAGGATGTCGTCGCGGTCACGCGCCCGGAGCCATTGCGAGGCGCGGGTCAGCTCGGACTTGGTGACGCCGGCCGCCCCCGCCTTGCGGATGATCTCGCGCAGGCGTTTCAGATGCGCCTCGGTCTCGGTGTCGGCGACATGGCGCTCGACGGCATCGATGGTGCGCCTGGCGAAGTGGCGCACGAAGTCGATGGCCCAGACGGCCTCCTCGAGCCGGATGACGGGGTGGACCGCATCCCGCCCCACAGCCAGGACGAGTGCGACCTTGGCTGCGTTCTCAGCGATCCGGGCGAGGATCGGCGTCTGGAACGTGCCGGCCGCAGCCCTGAGCTCGGCGGTGATCTCCTCTCCGAGCGCGTCGAAGCGCGCCTGCGCGTCGTCGTCCATCGGCACCGTCATCGGATCGACGGCCGTCTCGGGCCCGGAGGTCCGGCCGGCCAGGTTGCCGCTCGACCCGCCGCCCTCGGCGAGGCGCCGCAGCCCCTCGATCAGCGGTCGCGGCGATTTGCGCAGCCCGGCACGACGGTTCTCGTCCGGATAGTCCTCCTCGCTCGGCAGGATGATGAAACGGGCGAGCGAGCCGTCCACGACATTGGCGCCCTGCAGCGCCCCCCAGAAATGCAGCGGCGTCGTCGTGCCGTAGACGCAGAGGCAGGGCTGGACGATATCGCGCCGCTCGTTCGAGCCGTCGCGGTTGGCGTATTCCGCGCCGAGGAAGACCCCGCAGGCGGCGGTGTAGAGCTCGGTCATGTTGTCGAGGATCTCGGTGACATGGCGCGGGCTGCGCTTCCGGTCGGCCGCCGCGGCGAGGAACATCCCGAACTCGTCGATCTGGAACAGGATCGCGGGCTGACGGTGAAGCGCGGTGAGGAGGCCCGCGCCCGAGGCGATCTTGTTTCCACCGAGGTGGTGCGCGAGTCCGGCCTCGAAGAACAGCTCGTTGACGACCTCGCGGGCGTGGTTCTTGCCCGACCCGCTGTCGGCGATGCCGACGATGTAGAGGTTCGTGCGCAGGTCGGTCGTCGTACGGTAGCGCCGCCCCATCAGCGCGCCGAGGGCGCAGAGGCTGGCGCCCACCGCGAGAAGCGGCTGCGGTCTGCGCGCCGTGTCGATCATGTAGCGGGCGAGATCGCCGACCAGCCCGCCCGGGATCGTCAGCGTGAAGGACGGCGCAGGCGGGAGGATCGGCATCGGGGCTTCGGGCTGGGCGAGCCGCGCAAGGAGGCCTGCCGCGGGATGCGCGTCGCCCGCGCTGACCTTCTGACTGCCGTCGAGCAGCAGGTCGGGATCGGGACGCCAGCCCTTCTCCATGGCGAGGTGATAGATCGTGCCGGCGCCGATCCGCGCGGGCTTGAAGCTGGCCCACGCCTTCGCCGTCGCGGCCGGGTCGTTCTTGGCCGCCTGCGCCGACCACTCGGCGAAGAGCGTCCCGCCCTCCTCGTCCAGCGCGCCCTTCATCGCCATGCCGATGCGCATCCAGCTGTCGTAGTCGAGCTCGGCGTTCGGCAACCATGCGAGCGCGCTCCGGATCGCCGCCAGCGTGCCGGCCTGCGCATGCGCCGGCAGACACGGGTGCGCTGCCCCGTTCGCCCCCTTCGCACCAAGGCTCTTCGGGCGCAGCTCGGGCGGGATCAGCGCCAGCGCCTCGTCGAGGAAGGCCGCTGCCTGTTCGACGTCGATTTCGGGCAGGCTCTCGATGTCGAGATCCGCAAGCCCCTCGTCCGGCCACGCATAGGGCCGGCCGGTGTCGGGATGCTCGGCATAGGCCACGAACTGCTGCCCGAGGCAGAGCATTTCCAGTGGCGCGGGCCGGATCCCGGCGAAGGGCTCGGTCGCGCGATAGACAAGGAGTCGCTTCGGCGGCTTGCCGATCCTGAGCGCCGGGGTATCGCCCAGCCGTTCGCGAGCCAAGCGTTCGATGCGCAGCGCCAGCTCGCCGTCCTCAGCGATGTCGATGTCGAGTGCGGCGACCGCGCCGCCAACGATCCCGACCCCACAGTCGGGCCAGGTCGACCACGTCGCGACCTCGAACTCGGTCGTGGCGCGGCTCGCATGCCGGTTCCACTGCGGGTAGTCGTGCCAGGCCGCGCGGGCGAACTGGCCGGGCTTCTTGGTGCCGGGCGCGATCGGCAGGATCGCGTAGCCGTTGGTCACGAGACGCGCGCCGACGCGCGCCATCCACGAGGTGTCTGCCATCAGAAGGGCACCTCCGGGATCATGCCATCGAGCCGCGCGCGGTCCTTCGCCGCGAGGTCGCGCAGATGATCGCAGTAGCCGGTGACGATCACCTCGACGAAGGTGTCCCACTCCTCCTCGCTCAGCTGGGCGAGATCGGTCCGGCCGAGGCTGTCGAGATAGGCGCCGCCGGCCTTGCCGCCCTCGACCATGGCCGCCGTCTCGTTGGGGGTCGGATCGATCATGCCCGACCTCCGGTGGCAGATGTCCTGGCAAGCCCGGCTGCAGAGGTCTCGGCGGCTCGTGTCGCGCCGCGGGTCGGAGACGCGGAAGCGCGCGTCGAACCACCCCCAGCCGCGGGGTTCTCGATGGCAGACGGCGCAGAGCCCGGCACGGCGGTAAGGCATGGGGCGAACCTGTAGGCGGTGATTTCGGTGAAGCGGCCCGCGGGGCGGACGGCGATCTCGGTGGGCCGACGCAGCTCGTCCGCCAGGATGAGCGCTTCGTCGACGGACGCAGGGATCTCCAGCTCGGGCGCCCGCTCTCGCCACCAGCTCGCAGCCTTCCGGCGCGGATAGCCCTCGTGCTCGAAGCAGACCCATTCCGTGTGGAAGGCGAGACCGCAGCGGTAGGTGACCTTGAGCGAGACCCGCCCGCCGCGTTTCTCGTGGCGGCTGTAGGTCACGTCGGTGACGCCGACCCATTGCGGCTTGCCGGTGGACAACACCTCCAGCGTCGAGGCGGTCGGCTCGAGCTTCACCTCGCGGCCGGGGAACTCGAAGCCGCAGCCGGGGCATTCGAGGGCGGCAATGGCCACGATGGTCCCGCATTCGGGGCAGATCTTCGTGGGCGGCGGCCCGTCGCCCGGACCGCCCGGCCGCTTCGGCCGCACCAGATCGATGGGGCCATGCCGGCGGACATTGCCCGCGAAATCGAGAACGAGGCAGTTCTCCTTGCCCTCGGCGAGCCGCGTGCCCCGACCGGCCATCTGGACGTAGAGCCCGGCCGACTTGGTGGGCCGCAGCATGGCGATCAGATCCACGGCCGGCGCGTTGAAGCCCGTCGTCAGCACGCCCATCGACGCCAGCGCCCTGACCTCGCCGCGCTTGAAGGCGGCGATGATCCGGTCACGCTCGTCCTTCGGCGTCTTGCCGAAGATGGTGGCGCAGCTGACCCCGCGGCGGCGGAACTCTTCGGCGACATGGGTGGCGTGGCGGACACCCGAGCAGAAAGCGAGCCAGGACCGGCGCGTCTCGCCATGGGCGATCACCTCGGCCACGGCCGCGCGCGTGATGGCGTCCTGGTCGACCGCGTCCTCGAGGTCGCGCGCGATGAACTCGCCGCCGCGCGATCCCACGCCCGTCACATCGAGCCGGGTCTGCGTCTGCTTCGAGATGAGCGGGGCGAGATAGCCCTGATCGATCAGGTCGCGGACGGACACCTCGTACGCGATGTCGGTGAAGAGCGCGTTCTCGCCCTCGTGCAGCATGCCGCTGTCGAGCCGGAAGGGCGTCGCCGTCAGCCCGATCACCTTAAGTGCGGGGTTGATCGCCTGCAGGTCATTGAGGAAGCGGCGGTACATGGTGTTCGACCGCCCGGGAATCAGATGGGCCTCGTCGATCAGCACCAGATCGGCATGGCCGATGCGCGTCGCCTTGTCGTGGATGGACTGGATGCCGGCGAAGAGTATCCGGGCCCGCGCATCGCGGCGACCGAGCCCGGCCGAGTAGATGCCCGCCGGCGCCTCGGGCCAGAGCCCCAGCATCTCGGCATGGTTCTGCGCGATCAGTTCGCGGACATGGGTGACGACCAGCACGCGCTGGTCGGGCCAGGCCTTGAGCACGCCGTCGATGAAGGCGGCCATGACGAGGCTCTTGCCGCCGGCCGTGGGGATCACGACGAGCGGGTTGCCGCTCTCCTTCTCGAAATAGCCGTAGATCGAGGCGATCGCGGCCTGCTGGTACGGTCGCAGGGTCAGCATGTTGCGGCCTCCTCTTCGCGGGCGTCGTTGGTCCAGGCCGAGCCGTCGCGCAGGCGGTAGGAGACGAAATCCGCGCCGGCGTCGGACACCTCGCCGGGGACGAGATCGGGGATGAACAGGTGCCGGGGGCAGGCGCGGCGCTGGAAGGCCCGGTCGAGCAGCCGGTCGTGGCGCGCACAGTGCCAGCCGCCTTCGATGGGCGTGGAATGCAGGCAGGACCGGCAGGTGACGGCTGCGGCATCCTCGCCGTGGCAGAGCCCGTGGTGGTCGCAGAACCGGCACTCGAACCAGGCGGGATCCGCGCTGATCCGCTCGGGCGGGTGTTGGGCGAAGATGATCCGCCGCGCCTTTTCCAGCAGGCGCTCACCCATCTCGGGATCGGCCTGGACACGCTCGATGTGCAGCGCGTCGGTGTCCTTGCAGACCGCGACGTAGAGCGCCCGCGTGATGCCGGTCAGGTGCATGTAAACTTGCATCTGCGCGGCGTGCTGGGGCTTGGCGAGCACTACGCCCTTGCCGACCAGCTCGGCGAAGCTCTTCGCCGAATGCGTCTTGAACTCGACGACGTGCCAGGTTTTCGGCGCCTCGAGCAGGCCGAGGGCGACGGCGTCGAGCGAGCCGCCGAAATGCCCGCAATGCGCCTCGACGCGGAACTGCCGCCCGGTCTCGGGATCGACCTCCAGCACTGTGGCGCCGGTCGCGCGCAGGTCGCGGACGAGCCGGGCCTCCTCCAGCTGGCCGGTCTCGAACAGGCGCAGGATGCGGCCCGTGTGCCGCGCGGGCGTTGCCCAGCGGAAGTCGTACCAGAGCGCGCGGGCGCAGGACTTGCCGATCAGCGAGGCGCCGAGGTGGTCGCGGAAGCCGTCACCCTGCTGAGCCTCGTAGGAGGCGTAGATCGCGGAGAGGGTCGGCGTCGGGGGGGCGGGAAGTTCGGCCATCAGCATGCCTCCTCCCGCTCGAGCCGCGCCCGCGCCTCCGCCAGCACCGCGGTCCAGGCGGCGCTGTCATGGCGCTCGCGCAGGACGGAGATGATCATGTCCTTCAGGCACTCGCGCCGGCGGCGGCCGCCCTGACGGACGACGATCTCGGCGCGCTCGCGGTTGAGGTGGCGCAGCGCCGTGCGCGCGCGGTGAAACCAGTCGGGGTCGATCGGCTTTGCCGTCCGCTGCCGCGCCAGATCGGCGGTGGCGATCTGCGTGCGGATCTTCGCGATGGCGTCCTCGATCTCGATCAGGCGCCGGGTGTCGTCAGGCAAGCCGGGGGTGTTCGCGGCCGCGCAGGCCACGTCGGTGATGTTGGTCATGATCTGTCTCTCGGGTCTGGCGATGTCCGGGCCGCCGCAGGTCTCAGCCCTCGGCGGCCGGGGGCATCAGCTCTTGCGGTTCCAGGGCGCTGTGGCCGGGCGGGCGGGCGCCGACTGGGCTGGCGCGCTGGCCGGCTGCGTGGCGGCGGGCTTCGGCGGGGTCGCCTGCACCGGGGCCTCCGGCACCATGTAGCGGATCGTGTTGCGCTCGCCGTAGCCGTCCTTCGGGGGCTTCACGCCGACCTGGATCGTCATCGGGATCAGGTGCAGCTCCTCGCTGTCGTTCACCTGCAGCTTGCCCGTGGCGTGGCAGATCGCCGACAGCGTGCGCTGCGCGATCTCGACCGTGGTCGGATTGGCGTTCACCAGGTTCAGCTGGTCGAAGACCTTGCGGCCCTGCTGCGGCCCCTCGAGGATGTCGAGCATCAGCCAGAGATACTTCCCCATCCCGTTCTTCGTGACGCGCATCTCGCTCTCGACGATCTGGGCGCGGTACTTGCCAGCGGGCAGGATCTCGTAGGCGGTGGTGGGCTCGATGCCGGCGGCGTCAAAGGCGGTGTCAAAACGTGCCATCGTGCTGTCCTTTCAGTCGTAATCAGGCGGATTGGGGCATGGCGGCCAGGAACTCCGACCACTCGAGCGGGAGGGTTTCCGGCAGGCCGTAACGGTTCTTGGCGAGGAAGGCGGGGCGCTCCTCGGTGTGCATCACGCGCGCACCGGACCCGAGCGCCCGGGTCACCTTCTTGTTGAAGCCCACGTCGGACTTGCTGACCGAGATCCGGTAGTTGGCGAAGAGCACCACGTCCGAGTGCTCCTGCAGCAGCGCAGAGGCGCGGGCCTGCAGCTTGATCACGTACCGGTCGTAGGGTTCGTGCTCGGGGCTGTCGAAGCGCTTGATGTCGGTGTGGGCGATCTGGATGACCGCCATGCCCTTCCGGTCGCGGAGCCCGTTCAGCTTGTCGATGTATTCGCGCCAGATGTTCAGCGCCTCGGCGTAGCCCTTGCCGAAGCCGGGGCTTTCGATCGACTGCCAGCCGTTGCGCCGGCAGGCCTCGGCCCAGATCAGCGGCTCCAGCCAGTCCACGCTGTCGACCACCACCGTGGAATAGGCATGGACCTCGTCGAGCAGGGCGTCGAGCGCCTCGGCGACCTCCGCGTAGCTCGTCGCCAACGGGAAATGCGGCACCTGCAGCTTGCCGAGACCGTCCTCGGTGAGGACGAACACGGGGGCGTCGGCGGACGCTGCGAAGGTGGATTTGCCGATGCCGGCGACGCCGTGGATCAGCACGCGCGGCGGGCTCAGCACCGTCGAGGTGCGCAGGGATGCGAGAGAGATGGCCATCAGCGCACCTCCTCGCCGAGCAGCAGCCGGAACTTGGGCTTGCCGGTGCGGACGGTCCGCGCGGGCTCGAACTCCTGCCGGATGTCCTTGGGCCAGGCGGTGTATTTCCGCTCGGGCACGCTGAACGCGATGTCGACGTACTCGGCGGGATCGGCGCCATCGGCCCGGATGCGCTCGACCAGACCGGCGAGCATCGCCTGGTCCCAGTCGACGCGCTTGGGCAGCTCCGCGACCACGGTGACCGGGCCGTCCTGCAGCCTGACCGTACCGGTGTCCTTGCCCTCCGCGCGGCGCGCCTCCAGCGCGTCGTCGCCGTACTTCAGCGCGATGGCCCCGACGATCCAGTCGTAAAGAGTCTTGGCGGCGCGCAGCCGCTCACAGGCTTCGTCTTCTGCGAGCGCCAGTTGCTCACCAGAAAGGGCAATGATCTCGTCGATCGACATGGAGGGCAGATCGTCGAGGGGGATGCGGTTGGGGATCGTCATGGCCACCCCCTCACGCCAGCTTCACGGCGGGCTTGTCGGCCGTGCTCGAGCAGTGCCGGTTGGCCTCGTAGGCCTCGACATCCTCGAGCCGGTACACGACACGGCCGCCGATCTTGATGAAGGCGGGGCCCTCACCGGTCCAACGCCAGCGCTCCAGCGTGCGCGGGCTTATCTTCCATCGAGCTGCCAGCTCGGCCTGGTTGAGATGCGTGACAGACATCCGAAACCTCATTGAGTTGTCCGTTGTTCACCCCGGCACGTTGATGCGCCCGGATATGCGAACAATTTCAGCGCTTTACGGCCTCGGATAAATGATCACGCCCGGACTTTCTTGTGACGTGCGGACAAGAAAAAAGCCCCGAAAAACAGGGCTTCGCTGGGCAGATCGTGACCTTGCGCGTGTTGGCCTGTGACGTCGGCGGATTATTCCTGTGACGCAGCCGGATTCGGAGCCTCAATGTCGCCGAGGGCGATCTCACGGCATGCCGGGTTGAGGCGGTAGCCAGCGCGATCCTTGGTCTCGATGAAGCTGTCCTGATCGAGCGGGATCCCGAGCATCACCGCCAGCGGGTCGAGCGCGTCTCGCAACCTGCGCAGTTGCTGGCGCATCGACTGCTCGGATACGCCGATTTTGTCCGCCACATCGTGAGGTGGCATGAACTGGACCTCCGAGCGCGTCCGCTTGGCCTTCCGGAAATTCTCGATCAGCGCGTTCACGAAGCGGTAGTTCGCACCTTCGAGAAGATGCCCGCCATGGAAGAGCACCTGCTCGGCATCGTGATCCACCGCGAATTCGAGAATGGGAGCGCTGAGCTTGTCGACGAAATCGGTGGCCTGCCGATCATAGTCGGACTCCGGCGCGATCTCGACATGGTCTCGAGTGAAGCAAGTCGCCAGAAGCGAACTAGGCGGAACCTCGCCCCTGTAAAGCCGGTCGCCATGCTCGATGAGCGCCTTGGCAATGACTTCTTCGACCGAGCGCGCATGCCGCTGAAACAGCTCGAACAGGCGTGATCCCGCCTCGTCGACTGACAGATCAGGAAAGTGATCGAGCGCGGAAATGACCTGCTGGAACCCAGAAAGAAAACGCGCCTTCGGCATTGCGGCGACGTCCCTAAAGAATGCGACATAGCTCAGAGCCATTCGCAACTCATCGTCCGCGCTGCGATCCCCGAGGAGCAGGTCGCGCTTGTAGTTCTGGGACGGCTCATACTGTTCCAGTCCTGCGGCCAAGATGGCAAACCGCCTATCGATGCACTGCGAACAGAGCCCGCAGTGCTTCTGCTTGACCGTCCAGCTGCGCGGCCGCGTGCAGCTCACCGTAGCGGCAAGCATGTCCGCCATCCCGGCATCGGCGATCCTTTGGGTGACCTCTTTCTTGGTCAGCCATTGAAGCGGGGTACGGATTTCAATCTCAGAGTCGAGCAGGGTCGAGAACAGCGCCTCCAGCCCGCGTAGAACCCTGGGATGCGTGGTACGCGTCGCCCGGCCGCCAACGACGTCGCCCGCCAGGGGCGGGTTGATGCTGACAACCCCGTTCTCATAGAAGCTGAACCGGTTCTTGCCCGACATCTGCGCCACGACGAGACCGAGACAAGCGAACAGGAACGAGCGGGTCCGCTGCGTGAACTCGACGGGCTTGGCAACCTCGTTCGAGACCCAGACGGGAACGTAGGAGACCCGCCTTTCATATCCGCGGCTCTTCAGATCGCGGATCAGCTCCTCCTGAACGTTTCGTACCTTCGTTGACGAGTAATGACCTACGAGGGTTACCGACTTGCCCAGAGTGATGATGTCGTCGACAGCGCCGGCAAAGGAATCGACGCCGCCGGAGAAGAGCGCCACCTCATCGTTTTCCTGGAAGGCGTCGAGAAGCTCTGGAAAATACAGCTCTCGCGGCTGCACCGGCGCTTCCGCTTTGCGGAAACTGAACTCATAGCTGTCGTCGGACAGGAACCCGAGCGTATCGAGGAGGAGCTCCTGCACATCTGTACGCTGCCAGACCTCGGGGTGACGCACGGGGATCGAGAAGGTCAAACTTCGGCGCCAGTCTTCCCCGAAATTCGTGAGCATGGCAGACCCACGTGCGATGCGCTGATCGGCGCAGTACACATAGGCCGCCACTTCGAGGAGGTCGATCAACAGGTCGGGAATGTTCCCGATCATCGAGCGGCTGATGTAGTCGATCCTCAGATTGACGTTCTTGCCGGGCTCGCTGACGTTCATCGCGAGCGCATCGGCCTCGGATGCCTGCGGCACGCCGCATTCGATCAGGCACCGTTTCACTTGGACCCCTTCCTGTTCTTGAGTTCGTTCCCAATCTTCTCAACGGCGAAGGCCGAGAAGCGGCGGGCATCATCCCTCGATATGTCCTTGCCATCCCGGTACTGGTTCTTGCCAAGCCAGTCCCTGGCGAAGGCGCGCATGATCAGCGCAGACTCGATGCAGTGACGGCGAATCGCGGAATTGTAGGTCGCGAGATCATGGACAGACCGCGCGACGCGATCGGCGCCAACGAGCTTGTGCAAGTTTCGATCGACGTAATAGTGGATGACGCGTTCCACGATGTTCGCGTGAAAATGGTGGGCCAGAGAGCCGAATTTCTCGGGTGATCTCAGTGCCGCCACTGAGGCCTGCACATCGGCAGCAGTTGGGGACCACATCGGCATGCCCGCCTCCACGGCCTCAGCGAGCGCGGCGGCTCCCGCCTCGCGGGCGATGTCGCCAAGGTCCGTCGCTCCCGCATGGACACGCCGTTGCACGCGCTCCAGTGCGCTGTTGTAGGCGACCATCAGTTCAGTCACCGAAGTCGGCGGGCGCGCTCCCATTCCAAGGTCGGCGAGGGCCGCCCCGAAATCCTTCGACGCAGCGGCCTGCGGCAACCTGATGAGCAGCCACAACGCTTCCACGAAGACAGGGTCCCTCAGCGCGCGCTTCAGCGCATCCCGACTGACTTCGGTCACCTGTTCCACCAGCGGTGCGGTGGGTGCACCGCCGGTCACCAGATACCTGACGATGTCCGGCAGGTATCGGTGGGTGGGGAGTTTGCCGAGGCGCTGATGTCCCATCGCGCCACCGGATCAGAGAATGAGCCCGGACCGGATCTGGCGCGGACAGGGGGAATGAGCACTCGACAAGAAAAGGAACCTTCCGTTAGAACCACGACAAAGAAAGGAATATGCGATATCCTTTCTCAGGCAGCCTGCCAAGGAAAGGATCCTTTTTCAACCATGGCGTTAGCACCGGAGCCATCACGGTTGGGTCAGCGCGTCGCCATCTCGACCGCGGGCGAACGCGCGGAGGCGTTCGTGCCTCCCCTGTTGCCTCCAGTCCCGCCAGTGAGGATGGACCGGCTCTACCGTCAGCTCGAGCGCGCGAACCGCGCGATCGGCCGGCTCGATGGCGTGACCTCCATCCTGCCCGACACCCCGCTCTTCCTCTACATGTACGTCCGCAAGGAGGCGCTGCTGTCCTCGCAGATCGAGGGCACGCAGTCGTCGCTCTCCGACCTGCTGCTCTTCGAGAGCGAGGAAGCGCCGGGCGTCCCCCTCGACGACGTACAGGAGGTTTCCAACTACGTCGCCGCCATGAACCATGGCCTCGACAGGATCCGCGAAGGCTTTCCGCTTTCCCTGCGCCTGATCCGGGAAATCCATGGAATCCTTCTTGAAAAGGGACGCGGGAGCACGAAGCAGCCGGGAGAGTTCCGACGTTCGCAAAACTGGATCGGCGGAACACGACCGGGCAATGCGCTCTTCGTCCCGCCGCCCCCCGAGAACGTCCTCGACCTCATGTCGGACCTGGAGGCGTTCATCCATGCCGACACGCCGGAGATGCCGACCCTCATCAAGGCCGGGCTGGTCCATGTGCAGTTCGAGACCATTCATCCGTTTCTCGATGGGAACGGCCGTCTCGGCCGCTTGCTGATCACCTTCCTTCTCTGCACGCAGGGCATCCTGAAGGAGCCGATCCTGTATCTCAGCCTCTACTTCAAGACGCATCGCCGCCAGTACTACGACTTGCTGCAGCAGGTCCGTGAGAACGGCGACTGGGAGACATGGCTGGAGTTCTTCCTCGACGGCATCGCCGAGACGTCTCTGCAGGCATCAGAGGCTGCGCGAGAAATCCTCGCGCTGTTCGAGGCCGATCGGCGCCGGATCGAGGATCTCGGGCGCCCGGCTGCATCGGCCCTCCGGGTCCACCAGCTGCTTCAGCAGAAGCCGATCATCGGCATTCCCGGAGCGGCGCAGCGGCTTAGCATCTCGCCCCCCACAATTGCGAAGTCGATCCAGCACCTGGAGGACCTTGGCATCGTGCGAGAGGTGACGGGCAAGCAGCGTGGCCGAATGTATGTGTACAGCGACTACCTCGGCATTCTCGGTCGAGGGACGGAGCCACTTTGACGGAGATTCTGCGTCGGTTGATGGCATGGGCACCGCATCGGTCATATGCACTTTTGGGTAGAAAGAACATGATGGGTTATGGCTTCTATCGGCCACAGAGCTCGGATCGCCGGAGGCCTTGTATTTGACCTCGGCAGCGCAGAAACGAGCCAACGTGCTGGATCCAGCCCAGCTCGTTCGTATCGAAGCCGTTCATCGCGGCTTCCTGTTTCAACATCTTTACACAGTTCAGTGCCTCCTATCGGCAGCGTCGTTGTCGATTCAGCGGGTGGAGGTTGAGAACGACGAAGATGTCGAGGTGCAACTTGATGGGCGCTGCATCTACATCCAGGTGAAGCACCGGAAAGGACCGCTCGCATGGAACGATATTGAGGAAGCCCTGACGCGCTTTGGCGAATTGCGCTTGGCTCACGAAAGTGGAGAGCGCGACGGAGACGCCGCGTTCCTCATCGTTAGCAACGCGGCACCTAACGGCCCACTCGCTGCCAAGCTCGCCGCGGCCGACTGGCCGGTCGATGTGCGGATTGATTGGCCAGCGGCTGATCCCGACGGCCGCATCCTTCCGGCTCCCCAATCATCGCTTCTCGAAGCGGCTGAAGTGGCCTACCAGATGGCGGACGTCCTGCCTTTCGCAACGCTCGCTCCGGAAACGCTTGTTTGGAAGCTGGCGGGTCTCGTCTCCCTTGCGGCTACCGGAGAAGACACGGTCCTAGACCATGCCTTTAAGGTCGTAGAGCTTCCTAGCCTGTTCGAGCAAATGGTTCTGCAGTTGCAGGACCTGCCTCTACCTCCATCTCCCTACCGGGTTCAGGAGCAGGAACCAGAACTGCTGACTGGAGAGAGGGTCCGATTGATCGTCGGCTACTCGGGGGCCGGCAAGACCTCGTGGCTGGCTCAGTCAGCCCAGCACGCTCTTGAACCGTTGGTCTACCTCGACGTCGCCGATACACCCGGTTCTGCCCTCGCCAATGCGGTCTCACGCGAGGTCGCGGGTCGGATGTTTGAAACGGGTTACCGCCTTGGAGAGATTTTCCTACCCGGCGCCTCCGGGCGAGAGATCCTCCAGGTTTTGTCTCGTCGTCTGGCAGAGCAGGGTAGAGCCGTCACCGTCGCGCTCGACAATGTTCACCAGTTGCGGGCGGATGATATTTTGGGCGTCATCGAGGCCGGCCGGGAGATACGTTTTGTGCTTCTGGGACGTCCTGAAGGAGAAGTCTCCACCCTTGAGGCAATTCTGGGAGTTCCGCGCGAGTCCCTTTTGGGATGGGCCCCCGACACGGTGGCAGCCGCTGCCCACGGTGCAGGTTGCCACGGTGATGCCGCGGATTGCCAGCGGCTAATCGATCTCACTGGCGGCCTACCACTATTCGTTCTCAATGCCATCTCGGTTGCAAAATCGGACTACGATGGTTCGTTGAAGCGGCTGGGTGCGGATCTCGCGCGTTCAGCACACACGAGGGAGATCGCCCAAGATCTCATTCTCGGACGGATCTTCGACCGGTTGCCCGCGGCAGTGGCTGGCGTCGCCGAGCTGCTCAGCCTCTGCGATGCGTCTCTCAGACGCGAGGAAGTGCGTTCCTATGTTGCTGCCGCTGAAGATGCCAATCCGGCAGTCTTCGACGCCGCTCTCCGACAGTTGATGGGTTATGGATTGCTCCAGGTTTTTGCGGACGACCGCATCAAGCTCCACGATGCAGCACGGGCTGTAGGCAAGGGACGCCTGCTTCTGCATGGTGCCGGGAGCATGAAAGCGCGACAGGAGGCGCTGCGAACTGTAGTCCAGAAGAGCCTCCGAGAGAGCTGGCATCCAGCAAAGCTTTCCCTCTTTCTCCGGCTCACCGGTGAGGTTGGGCGCCTCGATTTATTGGTCGAGATGGGGACCGACGAGCTCTTCCACGAAATGGGTGTGTGGCCCGAAGTCGAAGCTTTCCTCATACACGGGGCACAGGACGAGGACGTTCCCCCTGATCAGCAAATAAAGGCACTCGATGCACTTGCCTTCGCGGACATCAGAGCTGGTTCCGACCGGGCCGCACTCTGGCTGGACCGAATGGACGCTCTGATCACGGCCCACGATCTGGGAGCTGAGGAACGGCTTCGCGTGGGCATGAAGCGGATGAACTTCCTAGCCAGCGACGGTGACAGGCGCGGCGCGATGCGGCTGATTTCGGAGCTCGCCCCCATCGTCGAAGCTCTTCCTCCGGGTCATCAGCGCGTATTTCGTTACAATGTCGCCTGCGCCGAACTCGCTCTGGGCGATCCGGAGGCTGCGTCCAAACGGGTTCAAACGGTCATTCGAGAATACTACGAGCTCATTGGCCTGACACCGGCGAAGGTGATGGGGAATAATGCGCCAGAATTGGCGCGAATGACGAAAGAGGGAACAGACGTCGACGACATCAAGCATCTTGCTGACTCTCTCGACGTCCTTGCCAAAGCCGGCGACGCAATGGGACAGCCATCACCGTTTGCTCGCATCCATGCTCTGAAGTTCTACGATTTGGCGCGTGCTCCGGAATCCCTCTTCCGTGTGGGGCAGGATCTTGTCGATCAGTTCATCAGCATGCGCGACTTCGATGGGGCGCTGCAAATCATGGACACCATTATCCTGCCTCAGCTCCGGCAGTGGAAGCCCGCCGACTACATGATCACAGTGCGCTCTCAGTACGCGGTCGTGCTCGCCTACTGCAGACGCTTCTCCGATGCTGAAGCTGAAATGGCCCGTCTGGAGCCCTATAAGGCCGGTCTTTCCCCCTTGGTACAGAAGGAACTCGAGAACCAGCGGGAGCTGATCGCCCAGCTTCGGAGGTACGGCCCACCTCCGCAGCGGATGCCTCCTGCAAGCACACATGACAACGTCGCGAAGCGCCTAGGTGGAGCAGAGCCCATTACAACGTCGTCCATGCGTTCAAGTGGACGAAAAATTGGACGGAATGAACGTTGCCCCTGTGGATCAGGAAAGAAGTTTAAGAAATGCCACGGTCGGAACCAATGAACTCAACGTCACTGCGGCATGGGGAACCGGCCGCTCCAGCGCCTCCGGTCTGCAGATCGTAACATTTTGGCCGAGAGTGGCATTTAGGGCTTCGTCAGAAGTCCGTCGCCGTAGGTCATCATCGCGAGACCGCGCGCGGGATCTAGGGCAAAGCGTTTGTCGACCACTTGGTTCGCAGCAAAAACTGCGTCCATCAAGCGGTCGCCGTCCTCCCATCGCGCGAGAAATGCCTCGAGCCAGTGAGGTGGCACTTGAGAGTCGAGCGGCCATGGCGAGGCGATCACGGCACTGCAGCCACGGTCGAGGACCTGCTTAGCGAGGCCCAGGGTGGTGTTGGCCATCGGATGTTTGTCCGCACGACCGCCGCTACAGATGAAAAGGACCACGACGCCCACGTTCCGAACGGCCGCGGCAAGGTCCGCCGCCGAGACCTTGAGGACGCCTTCGTCGGAGACCAACTGGAAGAAGCGTCCATCCGGGTGAATGCCACCATGCGCCGTCAGGACCGCCATAGAAGCGCCTGCGAAGCGCTCTGGCAGGACGCCACCATTGTCAACCGCGAAGCCATGATCGGTGAACGGTCCGTCGAGGCGCTGCGCGAGCAGCGTCAGGGTGGAGCGGCCGTCCTCGCCTTCCGCAGTCGATATCCATGCGACGCGGCGGCCATCGCCTTTATGGGCGCGTTCGCGCGCCCCGCTCAGCCAGGCGAGAGATGGTACAGCGGTTACCGCAACCTTTCGGCCCAAGAACTCCGTCCCGTCATAGAGGATCGTGGGCGGGAATGCCTGAAGCTCGCTCGACGCGGCGACAATCGTCGGGCGCGCGGCTGACCATCCCAAATGCAGGCATTCCGTGGTGCGGTAGAAGAGGTTTGGGCTTTCATCAACACCGTAGCGAAACGGGAAGGATTGCGACCAAGCCTGGAACGCGGGGCGAGAGAACTTGTCGCCATCCTCCACAGTCGGCCTGCCCAGCTCGCCGTTGCTTGTAACGAGACGGATCAATCGGCCCGTGGCATCGAAACCCAACTGCAGGACATCGAGCCCATCCGCCGAGATTGAGCGCGCGATTGCGGCCGGCTGGCCCTGCCCCAGAAGCGCTGGTGGTGCGGCCGCCTCGTCCCAGTTGGGAAGCGCTGTTCCTCGGTCTGCGAGAAGCTCCAGAACGAAGCTCGCGTCCTCAGCCACATCTAGTACTGCCTCATCCGAAAGGCTCCGCTGCGCGAGGGTGGCGATATTCCCCATGTCATAGCCAACGTCCTCCGCATAACGTGCTGGCGGCATGGCTGCGACAAGACCGGCAAGCTGAGCGGGCGTCGGTACCTGCGCGGCGGTGGCGGCGATCATCGCTGCAAGTGCCCCACCTGCCCACTTGTTGAGTTCGGCGAAGACCTCATCTGCCTCGTGAGGCACCTCGACTCCCCGCTCGCGCGCGTCGCGGATGAGCTGCCCCAAGACGATGCCGCTAGGCGCGGTCTGGTCACTGCGATCAAGAACAGTGCGCCCGATTGCGGTGGCCTCGGCGAGCATGGTCGCGAGCTCAGCTGGGTCATCACGGTCCCGTCGGGACAGGCGCACCTGTAGGCTCAGAAGTTCAAGCCGATGGCCATGTGCCTCGGCGAGCTCCATCCGCTCTAGCAGTTCGCGTCCCGTGTCGACCATGGCAAGCGCTGCGTCTAGCAAGCCGATGTCGCGTAGAAGGCGGGTCAATCCGTAGACCTCCTGCCAGAGCTCCTCCTCGTCAGCGCGATTGTCCGCCGCAAAGGCGCAGGCAAGCGCCACCAGCGCGGTTAAATGATCACGCGTCCGATGATAGGTGTCAGCCACGGCAAACCACGCCAAGCGTCGGCGTCTGGGCGTCGCCACTCCCGCTTGAAGCGCTGCCTCTACAAGATCGCGGCCTGTCTGCGCAAAGTTGCTGGTCGCGATCTTGCCAGCGGCCAGCCGGTAGAGCCTGAGGTCAATGTCGGGGTCTGCGGCATGCGGCGCGATGGCAGCTGCAAGTGCGAGATAGAGCTGTAGTGCGTGGATATCGCTGTTATTTGAGATCGGTGCCCGCTCGATATAGGATGACAGAGCCGAGATCGCCTCATCGGCGCTCTCGGTAAGGAGCTCCGCGGGCAGCGCCAGCTTACCGATGATGATTGGTTGCTCGGATTGGAGCCAGTTGAGCGCGCGGTGGAGGAATGGCTTGTGCGCCAATAGCCAGTCCATGCTCGCCGAGACCTCTAGTGCGCTCTTGTCGACGGCGACGGGCCTACCTGCAAGGTCGAGGACGAGCTTGGCTATCAAAGCCAACCCCGTCGTGCCGGCAACCTCTGGCTTGAGCACCTCAATGAGGCCGTAACGCAGACCCGCATTCATCGGATCGGCGGCGAGGCGCCCGATCAGCTGGGAAAGCAACTCCTTCGTTGTGTCGATACCGGCGGCAGGTTCGCCGTCCGGCCCAGCCAAGAGAAACCCCCCTTCGAGTACCTGGAGCGCGAGCCCTTCCCAACGGTGAGCCTGTGAATCGGACTTAGGGATGGCGCCGATAAGCCCAGATGCATGCACGATAAGTCCGCGCGCCAGTGCGTCCTGCACGCTCGCCAGACGGTAGTCTTCCGATAACTGCGCCGTCTCGCCAGAGCGGATGAGCTCGACATAGTCTGGCACACCTTTGCCAGCGAACGCCTTGGCAAGGCGCGCGTGAAAAGCGGATCGCGGAGGGTTGTCGTCGCGCAGCAACTCAGCAATACCCGCGTGATCGCGGGCACGAAGAAGTTGCTGACGCTGATGGCGGCGGACGCCTTGGGCATTAGGAAACCGAGCCTCGAGCCGTTCCGCGATGCGGTCCGCAAGGTCTTGGTCGCAATGCTCGAACGTGCTGAGCGCGGCTTCGAGGTCCTCACGACTCTCCAACGCATCGATGCAGGACCCAATGAGCTCAGCAGCGAGGCGCGTTGCGCCAACATCCTCGGCGATACGGCCGAGCCGCACGCGGGTAGACGGATCAAGGTCGGATCGCGCGAGGAGCTCGCTCCGGATCATGGTCAACGCCTCAAGGCGAAGACCCGCCTTGTGGAGCAGCTGGACCTTGAGAAATGGCTTCTGTGCATCCGCTACGGGTGGAAGCGCGTCAACGTCGGCAAGGGCGCGTGTAATCGCCGGATGTAATCTCCCCAAAAGCGCCGTTTGAAATTTCCCCAGTTGGGAGCGTTCAGAGCGATTTTCGAACTTCGTTTATTCGAAAATCGGTCTGGACGCGGGCCGCTAGGCTCGAGCCTCGCAGTGAAGGA
>JBCBYV010000050.1:0-17075 GCA_039815685.1 Pseudomonadota bacterium
CTCCGGTCCTCGCCGCCAATCGATGCGATTGAAGGGGTGATGCTTAAAGCTCGGAACAGCGCCTATGTTCCCGGGCGTCCGAAAGGCCCTTGGTGGAAGTGGTCTGCGCCGCGCCGCGCCGCCGCCTTTGGGCGTCCCCTGCCTGCCGCTATATCTTGAGGGATCGAGCGGCGGAGAGGCGATGACCGCGACCGACACCATGCGCGAGGGCATGCGCGTCCCCACCCTTTGGCGCTGGGCTGGCCGTGTCGGCTGGGTGCTGCTCGTCCTGATGCTGGGGCCCTTCGTGCTCTACTCGGCGCTGCAGGGGATGGGCGGGCTTGCTGGCGACCTTCCGGCGGATAATCGCTTCCTGAAGCCCGACGCGCTAGTCTCGAACCTCTCGATCTTCGTCCATATGATCACAGGCGCGGTGATCACCTTTCTCGCGCCTTTTCAGATGCTTGGTGTGGTGCGCAGGCGCTGGCCCGTGCTGCATCGGCTGTCGGGCCGCGTGCTCATCGGCACGGCGCTGATCACCGCGATCGGCGGGCTCGGCTTCATCTTCGTTCGCGGGACGGAGGGCGGCTGGATCATGGATATCGGCGCTTTCGGCTATGGCGCCTGCGTCTTGGTCTGCACCATCGAGACCTTCCGCCATGCCCGCGCCGGCCGCTTCGCGCTGCATCGCGAGTGGGCTCTCAGATTCTTCGTCCTGGCTATCGCGTCCTGGATCTACCGGATGCACTACGTGCTTTGGTACCTCGCGACGGATGGGCTCTGGAGCAATCCGGAGTTCACGGGTGCTTTCGACCTGATCACGATCTTTGCCTTCTACATCCCGTATCTGCTTCTTATCGAAATCTACATCCGTGCCACGCGCAGACCGGCCGGGGGGGCTCTGCTGACGAACGGCTGATGTGCCGAGTAGCGCCCGCGCCCACCCATGTCAGCGTAGGCTGAAAGTCATGAATAAACTGGGAACACATAGCTCTCTTCTGTCCTAAGTTCACATATTGTTCGGTATATTGCAGGTACGCTGACGTGGGTGGGCGCGAAGGTCTCGCCCAGTCTGTCGAGGATGGCGTTCAGTAGCCGGTCATCTCAAGGTAGCCGACGCCCTCGTGGCTGCCTGTGAAGCGGATCGGACCCTCCCAGTAGGCGAAGGCCGTGCCCATCCAGGCGCGCGGGTTCAGGGGTTCGGTCTCGACCGCGACGCCGCGCGAGGGGATGGAGAGGCGCCAGCTTGTCGGGACCTCGCGGTCGTCGATGGCTGTCCAGCGGGTCGGCTCGAGCGTCACCTCGTCGCCCGGGATCTCCTGGGATCGGCCATCCTGGGTGGCCCAGTTGCCGAGGATGAAGCTCGTGCCGTCGGTGTTGCGCATGCGCCCGATCATCAGCTTTGCCGTCTCGTCGAGGTGGAAGGCGAACCAGTCCCAACCCTCCTGAGCCTCGGTGAGGATCTGGCTCGACCATTCGCGATCCATCCAGGCGCGGCCGGTGACGGCGATTCGGCGGCCCTCGTGCTCGATATGGCCGGTGACCTCGAAGAAGGGCTGCGCGTAGTAGTGGCTGGCCTGTCCCGTAGGTGTCTTGAGGCTGAAGCCGTTGTCGCCTTGGCGCACGAAGGGGCGGCTGGTCGCAAGCTCGAGGCTGTAGGCGAAATCTGCCCCGCCCCCGCGCATGGTGAGTTGGGCGGGGGTGGGACCTGTAAGGGACCAGTCGTCGATCCAGGCGTCGAGCCCGCCGGCCGCGGCTTCGGCCGCTCGGACGCCGGCAGTGCCGACCCCGCCGCGGGCGAATTTCTCGGCATGGGCGTGGAAATCGGCGCCGGTGAGGGCGGCATGGGCGAACCAGAGCTGGGTGCTCGACCAGTCGCCTGGGTCTTCGCCCGGGCGGAGGGCGGTGCGGAAGAGCGTCCATTGCGCGCCGTAATCGGCACCGTCATCGCCTGTGAGGTTTGCCGTCACATACCACCACTCGTTGCGGAAGCGCGGGTGGGTGGCGTGATCCTGCGGGAAGATGATGGGCGTGTCGCGGCTGACGCGGGCATAGCCATCCGCGCGCTCCGGCGCGAGGTTGGCGTAGCCTTGGCCCAGGGCGATGCCGGGGGCGAAGCATAGCGCGAGCGCGAGGAGCGTGGGTCTGGTGATCTGGTCGAGCAGTTGCATGAGCGAAAGATAGGGGGTGGCGGCGCGCCCGGCGAGCGGGAGCACCGCGGCGCTCGGCCGCTCTCCCGCACAATGGCCGCCTCGGGAGGTCCCGGGTCGTGGCCCGGGACGCATAGCACTCAATGTTGGTGCCGGGGTAGGGGGCGGCGCTAGGGCGGCTCGGCCCTAGCGAAGCGGTCTGGGGCGAAGGGGATGAGGTCGAGATCGGGGCTGCGCCCTTCTGCGAGGTCGGCGACGAGCGCGCCGGCGGCGGGAGCGAGTTGGAAACCGTGGGCGGAGTAGCCGAAGCTGTGCACCACGCCCTCCGCACCGCCGTGGCCGATAACGGGGAGGTCGTCGGGCGTGTAGCCCTCGATGCCGGCCCAGAAGCGGTTGATCTGCATGCCTTTGAGGTGGGGAAAGACGCGGGTGGCGGCCGTCAGGAAGCGCCGGAGGCCTGCGACATCGAGATGGGTCCTGTTGGTCGCGGACTCGGCGATCCCGCGCACCCCGCCGCCGATGAGCACCGTGCCGTTCTCGAACTGCTTCAGGCTGAGCGCGTCGCCGAGAAGGCCGACGACCGCCTCGACGAAGGGCGCCATACGGGTGGTGATGGCGAGCATCGGCGCGTGGGCCGAGAGGGGGATGCGGTCGCCAAGCTTCGCTGCCAGCTCCCCGCCCCAGGCGCCCGCGGCGTTGACGACGACCGGTGCTTCGACCGTCATTCGCGGCGTGGTGACGCGCCAGGTGCGGCCATGCTGTGCGATCCCCTGCACCGGGCTGCCTTCCTCGATCCGGGCGCCGAGCGCCTCGGCCCGGCGGCGGAAAGCCTGGACCGTGCGGTAGGGTTGGGCGTAGCCGTCACCCGCCACGTGGAGGGCACCTAAGCAGCCGGGTGCGGCGGCCGGCAGGAGATCGTGGAGGGTTGCGCGATCGATCACGTCCTCATGGCTAAATCCCTGCTGCTGCAGGACTCTGACCCGCCGGTGCGCGCTCTCCAGCTCATCCTCGGTAAAGCCGATCTTGAGGTAGCGGCTCTCGCGGTAGCCGCAGTGGTCATGAACCAGCGCTTCGATCTCGCGCCACATCGCGGCGGCGCGGACAGAGAGGGGAACCTCGGCGGTGGCGCGGCCGAGGCGTCGGACGCCGCCTGCGTTCGCGCCCGAGGCGTGGCGGCCGATGCTGTCCTTCTCGAGCACTGCGACGGTGTAGCCTCGGGCGGCGAGGTGGAGGGCGGCCGAGCAGCCGTGGATGCCGCCGCCAATGATCACGACATCCGCCGTTCGCCTGCCCGTGTGGCGGTCAGCCGGCATCGGCAGGCTCCTCGACCGTCATGTCCGCAAAGGCGCCGAGGGGGACGGGCTTCACCGGCGGGCGGAGGCGGTAGTAGCCGGTCTCGACCGCGCTCTGCCCGGTTGCAGCTGAGATCATCGCCTGCACCGTGAGCCCGCAGAACCGGCCCTGGCAGGCGCCCATGCCCGCACGGCTGAAGGATTTCAACTGGTTAGGGCCGCGGAGGCCGGTGGCGATGAGGGGGGCGAGCTCGCCCGCCGTGATCTCCTCGCAGCGGCAGACGATGGTGGCGGGGGCTTCGGGCACCAGGAACTGCGTGGCGGGGCGGTAGAGCGCGTCGAGGAATGGGCGCAGCCGCGTGGCCGTGCGTCGCGTGCGCATCGGTCCCTCAGCCGCCCTGTCCCGGGCGCTTTCGGTGAGGTGGCCGGCGGCTTGGAGGGCGTCGAGGGCCGCGATCTCGCCGCGTGCCTCGGCGGCCTCCCACCCCTCGATACCGGCGCCGTCACCGGCCACGTGGATCGCTGGGTGGCTGGTCCGGCCCCAGCGGTCCGTTCGGGGGCGCCAGGCGAGTTGGGCGTCATCCCATTCGTGGTCGAGGCCGGCGGCCATGGTGAGGTTGGTGGACGGGACGACGCCCTGATGGAGGAGGATATGGGAGGCTTCGAGATGGCCTGTCTCGCCCGCCTCCGTGCGCCAGTGGATTGCGGTGGCTTCGGTTTCGCCTTCGATGGCAAGGCTGGTGACGGCTTCGATATGGGGAACGCCCGCGCCGCGGATCTGGCGGCGCCAGGCGAGGCCCTTGAGAAGCGGCGCGGGGCTCAGGATGGCGGCCGGCAGGTGTCGGAGCGCTCGGCGGCGGGCGGCCGTGCTGGCGGTGTCGAGAATCGCTTTCGGCGGGGCTCCGGCGGAGATCAGCTGGACTGCCAGCAGGTAGAGGAGGGGGCCTGTGCCAGCGAGGACGGCGTCTCGCGCCACGAGGCCTGACGACTTCAAGAGGGTTTGAGCGCCGCCTGCCGTCAGCACGCCCGGGAGGGTCCAGCCGGGGATCGGGAAGGGACGTTCCTGTGCGCCGGTCGCCACGATTACATGTGGGATTTCAGTGAGATGGACAGCGCCGGCAGCGGTATGGCCGAGCTCAATGCCGCGCGCCGACGCGGCAAGCTGCCAGACCGTTGCACCGGGGCGGTAGCGCGCGCTGGTGCTTCGGAGCCGCGCAACGGCGGCGCGCGCTCTGGCATGGTCCGGCGCCATGGTGGAGAGCTGTGCCCGGGATGCCTCGGCCATGCCGCGCCAGACCTGCCCGCCGGGAGCGGGGTTTTCATCGAGGAGGAGCACATCGAGCCCGCCCTCCGCCGCGCGGGCGGCGGCGGCAAGGCCCGCGGGACCTGCGCCGATCACGGCGAGATCGGTCATTCCGCCGCTTGGGCAAGAGGGCTGCCCATGCCGTCCTGCCGCGCGATCTCCATGCCGTCGGCCGCGGGCACGAGGCAGGCCTGACGGTTCGGCATGCCGTCCACGATCACGAGGCAGTCGAAGCAGGCGCCCATGAGGCAGAGGGGGCCGCGAGGGCTGCCTCTGCGTGGCGTGGTGCGGAAGTTCTCGATCCCGGCGGCGAGGAGGGCAGCGGCGATGCTGTCGCCCTGGCGCGCCTCGATTTGGCGGCCTTCGAAGGTGAGGGTCAGGCGTGGTGCGTCGGAGCTCTCAAGCCGCTGCCACATCGAACCTCTCCGCACCGAGGAGGGCTGCGTCGCCGGTGAGCGTGCCGTCCGCGACCATGGCGGCAAAGCGCTCGGCATGGGCGGCGGCGAGGGTCACGCCGCTGTGGCAGGCGGCGGCGAAGGCGCCGGGGTGGCGCGGGCTCGCCTCGTAGACCGGCAGGCCGTCCGGCGTCATTACGCGGAGGGCGGCCCAGCTTCGGACGATCTGCGCCGAGGCGAGGGCCGGGAAGGTGCGGCGGGCGCGGTCCGCGATCTTCTGCAGGATGTCGGGTGTCGCGGTGGTGTCGAAGCCCGCCTCCTCCTTGCTGTCGCCGAGGAGCACGGTGCCCTCGCCCGTCTGGCGGATATGGGTCGTCGGCAGGTCGAGGAACCGGGGCAGGCGGGCGGCGACGAGCACTTGGCCCTTCTGCGGGCGCACCGGCTGGGCGAGGCCGAGCATCGGGGCGAGGGTCGCATTGCCGAGGCCCGCGGCGAGGACGAGGCGGGCCGTGCGGATCGTCTCGGTCGCGGTCTCGATGCGGAAGCCCGTGCCGTCCGCCTCGATCGCCTGGACGCGGTGGCCTGACCGAAGCGTGCCGCCGGCGCGCGCGATGCCGAGGTGGAGCGCGCGGAGGAGGCGGAGGGGGTCCACATGGCCGTCCTCTGCGCTGTAGGAGCCGCCGACGACCTCCGGCCCCATCTCGGGCAAGTGGCGGGACAGCGCGTTCCGGCCGAGCATCTCGTAGGTGAAGCGGCTGCCGGGTTGGATGGCGAGGCTCTCCATGGTCTCGCTGCGTTTCTCGTACTCCGCCTCCGAGAGGCAGATATGGATGCCGCCCTTTTGCTCGAGCTGGAGGGGCGTGCCGGTCTCGTCTTCGAGGGCCCCGGCGAGGGCAGGCCAGAGGGCCGCGCTTTCTTGCGTCCAGCGGGCATAGGGCGCGCTTTTCGCGCCTTTGCCCTGGACCCAGACGAGGCCGAAATTGCCGCGCGCCGCACGATAGGCGGTGTCGCCCTCATCGAGGATCAGGGGGCGCAGGCCACGCTTGGCGAGGCCGTAGCCGATGGCGCTGCCGAGGAGGCCGCCGCCGATGACCGTGATCTCTGCGGCGCGTTCGGTCATCCGAAGCGGCCCGGCGCATAAGGGGCGAGGTCGAGGTTCGAGGGCTGCTTGGTGACGAGGCCCGCGACGACCTCACCGGTCATGGGCGCCATGCCGAAGCCGTAATGCGCATGGCCGAAGGCGCAGATCAGCCCCGGATGGCCCGGCACGGGGCCGATGGCGGGCAGGCTGTCCGGCAGGCTGGGGCGGCGGCCCATCCAGTAGTCGGGCTCTTCGGCGTTGATCTCGGGGAAGAGGCGCTTGGCCTGGGTCTGCAGGACCTTGGCGCGGCGCATGTCGGGCGCGGCCTCGATGCCCGCGAATTCCGCCGTGCCGGCGCAGCGCACCCCCATCTCCATGGAACTCGCGACGAACTTGCCGGGGACGTCCATGATCGAGTTCTCGATCTCGATGCCGGGGTTCTTGAGCACGCAGTGGTAGCCGCGTTCGGCCTCGAGCGGGATGCGGATGCCGAGGGGTTCCAGGAGGCGGGTGGACCAGACGCCGGCGGCGAGGATGACGGTCTCGGCCCGGTGGCTCTCGCCCGCGCTGTGGAAGGTCCAGCCCTCGGAACCGGGGGTGAGGCGGTCGACGGGCTTGCGGTGGAAGGTGACGCCGAGGGCGGCCGCCTTCTCCGCGATGGCGCGCCCGACGGCGCCGGGGTCGCGGGCGCGGCCGTGGTCGCTGAGGACGACGGCGGCGTGGTAGTCGCGGGAGAGGGCGGGTTCGAGGCGGTGGAGATCCTCGCCCTCCACGATCTCCATCGGCACCTTGCGGTCGCGGCGGAGGCGCCAGGGGGCGGCATCCAGATCGATGTCCTCGCGGCGTTTGTGGACGTGGAGGTAGAGGGTGTCGCGGACCAGATGCTCGTGCCCGGTGCCGGCGAGGTTGCGGCGGTAGAGGTCGAGCGAGGGGCGGCTGAGGGCCATCATCGCGTCACCGATCCGGTCGAGCCCGCTTGCTCGGCCAGCCGACAGGAACCTGAGCGCCCAGGGCAGGAATTTGAGCGCATAGGACGGCCGTACGCGGAGCGGGCCCTGCGGGTCCAGCAGCCAGCGCGGGATGTTGCGCCAGACGCCGGGGAGCGACTGGGGCACGCAGGTCCAGGTGCTGATGACGCCCGCATTGCCGTGGCTCGCGCCGGCGGCGGGGGGGTCGGGATCGAAGACTTCGACCCTTTCGCCCCGTTCCACGAGGCTGATCGCGCAGGCGATGCCGACCGCGCCGGCGCCGATGACGGCGGTGGTCATTCGGCGGGCGCCCCCGTGGTGCTCGCGCCCGCCAAGGTCTTGCGCCGGGCAAGGATCTGCTGCGCGAGAACCGGGATGAGGACCACGAGGGAGTAGAGGTCCGACGCGGTGCCGGGCGCGACCATCAGGACGCCAGCGATGAACATCGCCGTGCGCACGGCCCAGGGCATCGGCGCGAGGAAGAAGCCCGCCACCGCCGTCGCGGTCATGAAGACGCCGGCCGCGCAGGTGACAGTCGTGGCGATGAAGGCCTGCCAGGTGAAGGCGTCCGTCACAATCAGCATCGCGGGCTGGTAAACGAAGACCATGGGCACCATGAGCTTGGCGATGCCGAGGGAGAAGGCCGATAGCCCCGTCCGGAACGGGTTCGCGCCCGCGATGCCCGCGGCGGCATAGGCGGAGGCGCAGACCGGCGGGGTGATCTCGGAGATCACGCCATAATAAAGCACGAAGAGGTGCGAGGCGATCGGCGGGACGCCGAGATTGCCGAGCGCCGGTTGGGCGACGGTCGCGAGCATGATGTAGAGGGCCGTCGTCGGCAGCCCCGCGCCCATCAGGATGCAGGTGACGGCGATCAGCACGAGGCTGATGAGGAGCGTCACCGCATCGAGGCTGAAATCCATGAGCGGGATGGCGGTGATGAGGGGGAGCACGCCCTCCGCCATCGTCTTCGCGCTGTTGGTGACCATGAAGCCGAGGCGGAAGCCCAGCCCTGTGGAATTCACCACGCCGACGACGATGCCGATGGCCGCACAGACGGCGCCGACGGCGAGCGCGTATTTCACACCCATAACGCAGGCGTCGGCCACGTCCCGAAGCCCGATGCGGTGCATCGGGTTGAGAAAGCCGATGATGAGGGCCGAGGTGATACCCCAGAAGGCCGCCATGTTCGGCGAGTAGCCCGAGAAGAGCACGTAGATCAGCACGACGAGCGGCACGGCGGTGGGCCAGCCGTACTTGATGACGGTCCAGAAGCGGGGGATCTCGCTCTCATCCATGCCCTTGAGACCAAGGCGGCGGGCCTGGAAATGGACGATGGAGAGGACGCCGATATAGTGCATGGCGGCGGGCACCAGCGCGGCGAGGACGACGGTGGTGTAGGGGACCTCAAGGAACTCGGCCATCACGAAGGCGGCGGCGCCCATGATCGGTGGGGTGATCTGCCCGCCCGCGGATGACGCGGCCTCCACACCGCCCGCGAGGTGCCCCGGATAGCCCATGCGCTTCATGTTCGGGATGGTGAGCGAGCCAGTGGAGACCGTGTTGGCGATGGAGCTGCCGGAGATCGTGCCGAAGAAGGCGGAGCTTACGACCGAGACCTTGGCAAGCCCGCCGGTGTAGCGCCCGGCCATGACGGCGGCGATGTCGACGAAGAACTGGCCGAGCCCCATGCGCTGTGCCAGCACGCCGAAGAGCACGAAGTGGAAGACGACGGTCGAGACGATCCAGAGGGTGACGCCGAAGATGCCCTCGGCCGGGAAATACATGTTGTTGATGTACTGGGCCCAGGTGATCCCGGGATGCATCAGGATCTGGAGCGGCATGTAGGGCCCGAAGACCGCGTATCCGGTGAAGACCATGATGATGATCGGCACGACGATGCCGAGGGTCCGGCGCACGGCCTCGAGCAGCACGACGATCAGGATCGTGCCCATCACGATATCGATGGTCGCGGGGTTGCCCTGGCGGAGCACCTGCTCCTCGAGCGTGTACTGCCCGCCGAGGAAGGTGAAGCTGATCTCGTACCAGGTGACGCCGACATAGAGCGCGGCCGTGATGCCGAGCACCATCAGCGCCCAGTCCCAGAGGGGTACGTTGGCGATGCGGTACCAGGCTTTCTGCACGCTCTCGGAAGCGGCGCCCCTAAAGGCCGGAAAGCCGATGAAGATCAGGATGCAGAGCCCCGACATGTGCAGGCCCATATGCCAGTAGTCGATGGGCGTGCCGAAGCCGGCGGTCCAGTAGTGGTAGAGCGCGAAGACGATGGCGAAGACGTAGACGAAGTGGCTGAGCCAGGGGGAGATGGCGCGGGTCTG
The DNA here is from genome assembly GCA_039815685.1 of Pseudomonadota bacterium. Taxonomy (GTDB): domain Bacteria; phylum Pseudomonadota; class Alphaproteobacteria; order Rhodobacterales; family Rhodobacteraceae; genus Thermohalobaculum. The sequence continues at coordinate 9,505 of JBCBYV010000050.1, forward strand.
GAGCGTCGTGTCGTATTTGCGCTCGAGCGCCTCGGCCTTTTCCACGTCGTATTGCTGGCTCATCGATCGCGTGCCTTGGTTCGAGGTTGCGCGGATGGCGGCGGGGCAGGGCCCTACCTAGCCGGTGGTGAGCGATGGGGCGCCCGGGCGGTGGGGTCGAACCCCACCCTACTCGGACGACGGCGTGCATGGCCCGCGGCCGGGTGCTTCGCCGATGGCGGGCGGTAAGGTGGGGTTCCACCCCACCGCCCGACACCCGGTCACTCCATGAGGCCGGCTTCCTTGTAGAACTTCTCCGCCCCCGGATGGAGCGGGATCAGGACGCCCTTGAGCGCCGTCTCAGGCCGGATCGCGGAACCCTTGGCATGGCCCTTGTCGAGAAGCTTGCGCGTGTTCTCGTTCCAGAGCGCGGCCGTGATCTCGTAGACGAGGTCCTCCGGCTGTTCGGCCGAGGTGATCAGCTGGCCGTTCACCGCGACGGTCGGCACGTCGTAGGTGATGCTCTCATAGGTGCCGGCGGGGATCATGCTCTCGACGTAGTAGGGGATGATCTTGTTGATCTCCGTCCGCTCCTCATCCGAGAACTTGTAGAGTTCGAAGCCCTTGGTGGAGCCGAGCTGGATGAGGGCCGCGAAGGGCGTGCCGCCGGCGTAGAAGAAGGCGTCGAGCTGACCGTCCGCGAGGCGCTGGGTCGACTGGCTGAGGCCGAGCTCGAACTCTTCCGCCTGGATCCCGTAGTGCTCGAGGATCATGCGCACCGAGACCTGGGTGCCGGAGCCTGCCGCTGCGACGCCCACCTTCTTGCCCGCGAGATCGGAGAGCGAGGAGAGCTCCACACCCTCCGGCGTCACGAGATGCATGTCCTCGGGGTAGAGGTTCGCGATGACGCGGATGTTCTTCTTCGGATTGCCGTCGAACTTGCCCTCGCCGTTATAGCCTTGGGTCACGGACTGCGCGCCCGCCAGTCCGGCGTCGAGCTGGCCCGCATCGATGGCGTTCACGTTGGCGACGGAGGCGTTGGTCGAGACCGCGATGGCGACGAGGCCCGGCACGCCGCAGGAGCCGCCCTTGTCGCAGGGGCGCGAGCCCGGCGGGTTGGAGATGGCGTTGGCGATCAGGCCGCCGATCGGGAAGTAGGTGCCGCCGGCACCGCCGGTGCCGATGCGCCAGAATTTCATGTCCTGGGCCGAGACCGAGGCGGCCGCGCCGAGCGCCAGCGCGCCGGCGAGGGCGACGGCGCCGAGCGCCTTGAAGCGATGCATCATTGGGTACTCCTCTCTGTTGCCGGCCGGTGGCGCCTCTCGTTCTCCCGCTCCGGTGGACGCGCCTCCCAGCCCGCTAACCCTGACGAAAGGGCAGGGGGCTGGCAAGAATTCCATGCCTGCGGCCCGGGATCGCGGCGGAGTATCACGCGGAGCATCATGGCGGTTCGCGACCGCGGATGCCGCTTGCGTGCCCGGGCGATCCGGGCTCAAAGGGCGGTGACGGCATTTGGGGGGCCGCCGCCCGGGGATCGACCGCGCATGCTCGAGAGGATCGCCGCCTTCCGGTTGACGCTGCAGAAGCCCGCCGAGGCGCGCAGCATGAAGGAGAAGCTGACCATCGCCGCCGGGCTGAAGGCGGCGGAGCAGGGGCTTCAGGTCTTCACCCGACTGGCCGCGACGCTGATCCTGACGCGGCTGCTGGCGCCCGAGATCTACGGTGTCTTCGTAGTGATCATCACGCTTCAGGTGATGGTCACGATGGTCACGGATTTCGGGCCGCGGTCGCTGATCCTCTCGATGCGCGAGGACGAGGGGCTGGACGACCGGTTTCTCCATACCTGCTGGACCTTGCAGGTGATCCGCGGCGGCATCCTCCTCGTGCTCTTCCTTGCCATCGCGGCAGGCATCGCGGGGGCGCAGGCGGCGGGCATGGTCTCGCCCGAAAGCGCCTATGCGGCGGAGGACCTGCCGGCGGCCTTCGCGGTGCTGGGCCTCGTGCCGGTGATCCAGGGTTTCGAGACCATGAAGCAGTACCTGCACGAGCGGGAGCTGCGACTGGTCCGGCTGACCCTGATCCGCCTGGCGTTCGTAGTGCTCGCGCCCACGCTCATGATCCTCTTCGCGCTGATCACGCCGACCGTATGGTGCATGATCTTCGCCTCCATCGCGGCGCAGGCCTTCCGGACCGCCGCGCTGACGCTCGCGCTCGACGGGCCGAAGATGCGGCTCCTGATCGACCGGCGGCACTGGCGGGAGATCCTGTCGCATCTGCGCTGGATCATGAGCACCTCCGGCCTCTGGGCCTTCGGGCGCGAGGCGGACAGCTTCATCCTGGGCTTCTTTCTCACCTCGCCCTTCCTCGGCACCTATTTCATCGCCAAGCAGATCGTGAGCCTGCCGCTCAATTTCGCGCTGGATTTCATGGCCTCGACCGGCGTGCAGGTGTTCACCCGGCTGCTGGCCTATGGCGACCTCGAGGCGCTGAGGCGGGACTATTATCGCTTCCGCCTGCCGCTCGACGCCGTGGCCTTCTTCCTTGCGGGCGGGTTCATGGTGGCGGGACCGGCGATCGTGGCGCTGCTCTACGATCCGCGCTTCGCCGATGCGGGGCCGATCGTGCAGATCCTGGCGATCGGACTGCCGACCATCGGCTTCATCATGATCAATTCGGGCTTTGCGGCGCAGCGGCGCTTCCGGATCGTGACGGTGACGACGCTGCTCGACGTCACCGTGCTACTGACCGGCCTGATGGTGGCGCTGGTGGTCTTCGGCAGTCCCTGGGGCGCGTTCTTCGCCATCGCGCTTTTGCGGGTGCCGTCGGCGCTGCTGCTGCTCTGGCTCGGCGGGCGCGAGGGCTGGGTGTCGCTGCGCCGCGAGTTCCTGATGACCCCGATGCTGTTGCTGGGGGCTGCGGCCGGTTGGCTCGGCGCCGAGGTCGTGACGCTACTCGGTTTCCAATGACGACTGCTGCATCGGGGCGGGGTAGTCGCGGCCGGCGCAGTAGATCCTGATGAGCGAGCAGACGAGGGCCTCCATGTCGTCGGAGGTCAGCCGGTAGTAGATCGACTTGGATTGTCGGCGCGTCGCCACGAGGCCGGCATTGCGGAGCCGGGCGAGGTGCTGGCTGAGCGAGGACTGGCTGACATTGAGGATCCTGAGGAGTTCCGCCACGGACGCCTCCCCATGCTTCAGCCGGCAGATAACACGCAGGCGCACCGGATTGGCCAGATGCCCGAGAACATCGGAGACCGCTTGCGCCTGTGCATCGAGGCGCTCGACCGGTGAGGGGGCGGAGACCGAGCGATCGGTTTCTGTCTCGAATCGGGATGTCCGCTCCATCGAGATTGTCTAGACAGCCCTGTCACCCAATGCAAACGCCGAAGCGCAAGATATTGTGTCGTTCTCAACCTATGACTTCATCTGACCTGTCATCGGTCTCGCCGTATCGTTTCAGGACAGCCGGGCGCGTGCCTTCGTAGACCCGTTCAAGATTGGCGGCGACTTTCGCGTTCTCGCGCTCGAAGAGGCAGTTGCCCTCGAGATCCGAGGCGACGATGAACGGACCCATCTGGCGGCATTTGAGGACCCACATGGCCTGGGCGAAGCCGAGCTCGTCGGCCCAGTGCACGGCCTCCACGTTCTCGACCCCGCGACCGAGGAGGGCCCCGGTGCCGTAGCCGACGGTGGTGAGATAGATCGCGCCGTTGGGCACGAAATGCTGGCGGTAGGTGGCGGAGGACATGCCGCCCTTGCCGACGATGAGCTTGGCGCCGGATTTGGCGAACCACTCACCCAGCCACTTCTCGAAGCGGAAGCTGGCGGTCGCCGTGACCGAGCCGAGGCGGTAGCTACCGTCCTTCTCGATGGTCGCGGCGGGTGAGCAGTGGAAGTTCGCCGCGCTGTCCCGCGGCAGCTCCATGGGGATGTTGGCCCGCTCCTCGAGCGCGCGCATGTAGACCCCCTCCCGCGCGGTGTACATGAGCCCATCGAGATAGACGACGTCCCCGAGCTTGAGATCGGCGAGCGCCTCCGTCGTAGGCGTGGTGCTGAGGCTCTTTTTCGTGAGACCGCTCATGCGCGTCACTCCACGATGATGACTTGGCCGGTGATGGCACCCTCGACGCTCTTCGCGTAGCCGAGGGCGACTTTTTGCGACGAGACCGGCAGATGACCGGGGAACCACGCGCCATAGCGTGGGGCGGAGACTTCGAGCAGGCCCGGGCTCACGACGTTGATCCTGAGCCCGCGCGGCATCTCGATGGCGGCACCCTTCACGAAGCCTGCAAGGGCGCCGTTCGCGGTAGCGGCGCCCAGACCCATGCGGATCGGGTCGCGGTCGAGCACGCCGCTGGTGAGCGTGAAGGAGCCGCCGTCGGTCAGTCGGTTAAGGCCGGCGAGCACGAGGTTGACCTGCCCCATGACCTTGCCCTGGAGGCCCATCATCATGGTCTCCGCCGTGTGTTCGGAGAGCGGGCCGAAATGCACGTCGCCCGCCGTCGAGATGACGGCGTCCAGAGGGCCGACCTCGTCATACATCGCGGCGACGGCGGCAGGATCGGAGATGTCGACCCGCACATCGCCGCTCGACCGTCCCGCGCGGACGATCTCGTGCCGGGTGCCGAGGTCGTCGCAGACGATCTTGCCGATATCTCCCGAGGCGCCGACGACGAGGATCCGCATCGCCCTACTCCGCGGCGAGGGCGGTGCCCGGCCAGTCGACGGTTTCGCGACGTTGGTAGGGGGTGAACCATTCGGGGTCGGTGCGGTGCTCGACCCGGCCGTCGGCCCAGATGCGGGCGACAGCACGGCGGGAGGAGAGGCAGAAGGCATGCACGCTCATCTGCATCCCGCCCGTGTGGCAGTAGCCGACCTCGATATGGCAGTCGACGACCATGGATTTGCCGACAAAGCCCATGGCACCCATGCCGATGGAATTGCCGAGCTCCTTGAATTCGAGCTCGAGCTCCGCGATGCGCGGGTCCGGGTTGCGGTCGCCAACGGTGCGCAGGCACGCGGCGCGTTTGCCGAGGACCATGCAGGTGTCTTTGGAGCCGCCGAGGCCGATGCCGATGATCGCGGGCTGGCACGACAGACCGCGCTTGCCGAAGGCGACGAGGCTGTCGAGATAGAAGCGCTTGATCCCCTGGATGCCGTCCGAGGGGAAGAGCATGCGGTAGTCCGTACCGAAGAGCCCGCCCTTGTGCACGGTGGTGAGGTCGATCCAGTCGCCGTCGGGCGTGGGCTCGAAGCCGTACTCGATCTCCGGCGCGCCGATGCCGACATTGTTGTTGTGGTCCGTGCGCCAGAGGGGGTGGACGCGGTTGGGGCGGAGCGGCACGCCCGTGGTCGCGTTGGCCGTGGCGCGGCGGAGCGCTTCCTCGAGCGCGATGGGCCCGCCCTCGATGCGCGCGGTGTTGGACATCTTCACGAACCAGCGGGGGCAGCCGGTGTCGCCGCACATGGCGCGCCGGTCTTCCTTCGCGGCCTCGTAGTTCTCGAGCATCGCCTGCAGGACGAAGGACGAGAGGTCCCCGTCCTCGACCGCGGCGGCGGCCTTCAGCCCCTCGAGATAGTCCTCCGGTATCTCGATTGCCGCCTTGTCCATCAACGTCTCCGCCGTGGACTGAATGAGATCGATGGGGATCATGCCGGCTCTCCCGTCACATCGGAACCGAGCACCGATTGCCGCTCATCGACCGCTTTGCGGAGGTGATCGTACTGCTCGGTATTCGTGTCAGCGAAGGCTTCGGTGCGGTCGGAGGGGATGTCGTCGTAGGCGATCGCGCTTTCGAACTGTTGGGCGGTGAAGTCGATAGGGCGGCCGTCGATGCAGTTGTAGAAGTGCCAGAGGTCGCCGTAGCGGGTCTTGAGGATTTCGCCGCCCAGATGGTCGTGGGCGACCAGGGCGCTCACGCCGCAATGGCCGAGCGCAGGGTTCTCGGGGCGCCACTTGGTGCTGGAGGCGAGGCTCCAGCTTTGGCGGAGGGCGGTGAGTACGGCGTCGATCCGGTTCTGGTCCATGGGACGCTCCTACTGCGCGGCGACCAGGGTTTCGGGTTCGTTTTCGGGGAGTATGGTTTCTCCCGGTTGGACGATGGTGAAGGCGACGGGGGCTCGGGTGACGTCGAGCTGGCCGGCAGTCTGGCGGGCGATGGTGAAGTAGCTGGTGGCGAGGTCGCCCTGGTCGGGGAAGTCTTCGCGGTAATGCGCGCCGCGGGAGTTCTCGCGGGTGAGAGCGGCTTCGGCGATGACGGACGAGACCTCCGTCAGCGAGGCCATGTTGAGCCAGTCGTGCCATGTGAGGTTGAAGGCGCGGTGGCTGCCGTCGACGCCGATCTCCTGCAGGTCTGCGGCGATCTCGGTGACGCGCGTGGTGGCCCGCAGGAGGCCCGCTTCGGTGCGCATCACACCGGCGCCTTCCCACATGGCTTCCTGTAGCGCCTCGCGGTGGGGAACGACCGGGGCGACGGGTTTCGAGAAGGGGTGGAGAGCGCGGGCGATCTCCGCCTCCAGCGCCGCGGGGTCGGGGTCGCGGAGGGTCATGGCGCGGATGTCCTGGCCCATCACATCGCCCGCCACGCCGCCATAGACGGTGGAGTTGGCCACGCCGTTGCCGCCGAGGCGGTTGGAGCCGTGGGCGCCGCCCGCGTCCTCGCCCGCCACGTAAAGCCCTTCCATCTCGGTGCGCGTATCCCGGTCCACCACCACGCCGCCCATCTGGTAATGCGCCGTCGGCACGACCTCGACCCGGCCGCCGGCGAGGTCGAAGCCGCAATCGGCGCAGCGCTTGACCATGCCCTTGAACTTCTTGGCAACGTTCTCGGGGCCGAGATGGGCCATGGAGATGTAGACCCCGCCGCTGGGCGAGGCGTTGTGCTTCCGCATCTCGGCATAGATGCCGCGGGAGACCACGTCGCGGGTCGCGCGTTCCCCCCGGCCGTCATAGTCGAACATGAAGCGGTTGCCCGCGCCGTTGAGGAGCTGGCCGCCGGCGCCGCGGAGGCCCTCCTCGAGCACGGTGCCTGTCATCTTGGAGCGGGGGCCGGCAAGGAGGCCGGTGGGGTGGAACTGCACCATCTCCATATCGCGGAGGGGCAGGCCCGCGCGGAGCGCCATGGCGAGGCCGTCCATCGTCTTGTCGCCCGAGGGGGTGTGGTACTTGTACATGGTCGGCCCGCCGCCCGTGGCCATGAGGGTGGCCTTGGCGCGGACGAGGCGGAAGCGGCCGGTGCGCATGTCGATCATCAGCACGCCGGCGAGCGCTGCACGGTCGGCCGTCGGGATCAGGCCGATGGCGCGGTGTTCCTGCAGCTTCTCGACCGGGCGGCGGAGGACCTGCTCCATCAGCCGGTTGATGATCTCGATGCCGGTGAGGTCGCCCTTGTGCACCGTGCGGTCGGCGGTCTGGCCCGCGAATGCCTTGTGGTGGAGGCGCCCGTCGGGCTCGCGGTCGAAGAAGCACCCGATCTCGTTCTCGAGCTCGCGGACACGGGTCACCGCCTCCTCGCAAAGCCGCCAGGCCATGTCCTGATCCGGCAGCCATTTGCCGCCGATGATCGTGTCCATGAAATGCCGCTCGACGCTGTC
>JBCBYV010000003.1:0-240907 GCA_039815685.1 Pseudomonadota bacterium
GATGCGGTGTTCGAAATGCTCATGGCACCGGGGCCTAGCGGGGTGGCGCGCGCCGCACAAGCCGCCAGCGCATGCCCGGCGGATCCGTGTACCAGAAAGGCCCGTCGCCGAACGGGTGGGCGGGTGGGGGAGGCGGCGGGCCTTTTTTCAGCCGCCACCGGAGCGGGCCTCCCCCTGTCGCGTCACCGCTTGCCAAACAGAAAAGGGCCCGCCCCGAGGCGAGCCCTTGTCGCAAGAGAACGATGTCTCGCTCAGTCGCGGGGATCGTCGCCGCGCGCCTCGCGTTCCTCGGGGCTGGCCTCGCCGTCGCGGGCATCGCCGCTCTCTCGGCGATCCTCGTCGCCGTCCATGACATCCATGGCCGCCGAGCCGATCTCGTCGAAGAGGTTTGCGATCTCCTCTTCGGCCGCGGCTTCCTCTTCGGCGCGAAGCTCCGCGATGGACTTGCCGCTCGCCTGCAGCTCCGCCTCTTCCTGGGAGCGGGCGACGTTGGCCTTCACCGTCGCGGTCACTTCCGGGTGAAGCACGATCAGCACCGTGTGGAGACCGAGTTCCTTCACCGGCTTCTCGAGGCGCGGCGCTCCCTTCGGCAGATCGAAGCCCTGCTCGGCAGCGGCTGCCTGAATATCGCGGGGCGTCACCGAGCCGTAGAGCGCCCCGCCCTCCGCCGCCTGGCGGATGACGATGAACTGCTTGCCCTCGAGGTCGGCTGCCAGCTTCTCGGCCTCGGTCCTGGTCTCGGCGGACCGGGCCTCGAGATGAGCGCGCTCAGCCTCGAACCGGGCGATGTTCGCCTTCGTCGCCCGCAGCGCCTTGGCCTGGGGCAGGAGGAAGTTGCGGGCGTAGCCGTCCTTGACCGTGACGACCTCGCCCATCTTGCCGAGCTTCTCGACGCGCTCGAGCAGGATCACCTGTGCCATGCGAGCCTCCTCAGTTCACGGCGTAGGGAAGAAGCGCGAGGAAACGGGCGCGCTTGATCGCCCGCGCAAGCTCGCGCTGCTTCTTGGCCGAGACGGCCGTGATGCGGGAGGGGACGATCTTGCCGCGCTCGGAGATGTAGCGCTGCAGGAGCTTCACGTCCTTGTAGTCGATCGCCGGGGCGTTCTCGCCCGAGAACGGGCAGGTCTTGCGGCGGCGGAAGAAGGGCTTGCGTGCCATTGCTCAGATCTCCTCTCAGCGCGCGTCGCGGTCGAAGGAACGCTCAGGACGGGGCCCGCGGTCCTCGCGGGGCGGGCGATCGTCGCGATCGCGGCGCGGGCCGCGGTCGTCACGGTCGCGGCGCGGGCCACGGTCGTCGCGGTCGCGCCCACCGCGGCGGTCATCGCGGCTCGAGCGGGCCTGCAGGACGGCCGACTGGCCTTCCTCATGCGCTTCGACCTTCACCGTGAGGACACGCATGATGTCATCATGGAGCCGCATCAGACGCTCCATCTCATGCACCGCCTCGGACGGGCTCTCGGTGCGCATATAGCCGTAATGGCCCTTGCGGTTCTTGTTGATCTTATAGCTGAGGGTGCGCAGCCCCCAATACTCGGTGCCGACGACGGTGCCGCCATTGTCTGCAAGCACCTGGCCGAAATGCTCGATCAGCCCCTCGGCCTGCGCGTTGGACAGATCCTGTCGCGCGATAAAAGTATGCTCGTAAAGCGGCATGGTCGCCACTCTCCATCATCTCCGCGCTTCGCCGTCCGGCATGACACTCCCGAGCCCGGACAGGAGAGGCGCGCAACTTCCACATCCTCGGGAGAGCGGTCAGCTATCGTGCCCGGCGGCGTTTTGCAAGCGCTGCGGGGCCCACCGTTCCTTGACACCCGGCGCCGCGCGCGCGAAGCCCCGCGCCAAACAAGCACAAGAGATGTCGGGAGGAGCTCCATGCGGGCATTCGTTTTTCCGGGTCAGGGCGCACAGACCGTGGGTATGGGGCAGGCGCTCGCGGCTGCCTACCCCGCCGCACGCGCCGTCTTCGACGAGGTGGACGAAGCGCTCGGCGAGGCGCTGAGCCGCACGATCTGGGAGGGGCCGGAGGACGCGCTCCGCCTGACCGAGAATGCCCAGCCCGCGCTGATGGCAACCTCGCTCGCCGCGGTGCGCGCGCTCGAGGCCGAGGGGGTGGGCATCGAGACCGCGGCCTTTGTCGCCGGCCATTCGCTTGGCGAGTACTCGGCCCTGGCGGCGGCCGGAGCGCTGTCGGTCGCGGATGCGGCCCGGCTTTTGCGGACACGCGGACGCGCGATGCAGGAGGCCGTGCCGGTCGGGCAGGGCGCGATGGCCGCGCTCCTCGGGCTCGATCTCGAGACGGCGCGCGGCGTGGCCGAGGCTGCGGCGGCCGGCGAGGTCTGCGAGGCCGCGAACGACAACGACCCCGCGCAGGTGGTGGTGAGCGGCAGCAAGGCCGCGGTCGAGCGCGCGGTCGAGATCGCGAAGGAGAAGGGCGCCAAGCGGGCGCTGATGCTGCCCGTCTCCGCCCCCTTTCACTGCGCGCTGATGCAGCCGGCGGCGGAAGCGATGGCCGAGGCGCTGGCGAGCGTCGAGATCGCGTCGCCCAAAGTGCCGCTTGTTGCCAATGTGAAGGCGGCGGCCGTGAGCGCGCCGGACGAGATCCGCCACCTTCTCGTCGAACAGGTCACAGCCTCAGTCCGCTGGCGCGAGAGCGTCCTCTGGATGACCGAGCACGGCGTGACCGAGCAGGTCGAGGTCGGGGCAGGCAAGGCGCTTTCCGGCATGGCGCGCCGGATAGACCGCACGGTCGCCACCGCCAATGTCGCGACGCCCGAGGACGTTTCGAAGCTGGCCGCTGCCTGAGGCTGACGTCCGATCCCCCGGCAAACGACCTTGCGTAGGCTCGGATCGGCTGGGAGCGACTTCCAACAGGGATCGGATGCCGCCCTGCATCTCAGTGTGGGCGTAAGGTAGATTGTCGCGAGTCCTGAGCGCTCTCTCTGTCCCGCCTTTCGACAGCCCTGTGAGGCGCGTTGTGTGCGGCGGTCGGCAGGTTGCGGGGCGTTTGCGGTGGTGCGGCGGCGGCGCACCTCACCGTTGCGTGGGCGCGCGCGGGGTGGCATGAGCCTCGGCCACAATCGGCGGAGGAGGCGCAGCCATGTTCGATCTCACGGGGAAAGTGGCGCTCATCACAGGCGCGACGGGCGGTATCGGCGGCGAGATCGCCAAGGGGCTGCATACGGCAGGCGCCACGGTGGTGCTCTCGGGCACGCGGGAAGGGCCGCTTTCGGAGTTGACTTCAGCGCTCGGTGAGCGGGCCCATGCGGTGCCCTGTGTGCTCTCGGAGAAGGACGCGGTCGAGGCGCTGCCGAAGGCGGCGGAGGCGGCTGCGGGCGGTCCCGTCGATATCCTCGTCAACAATGCGGGCATCACCAAGGATCAGCTCTTCATGCGCATGTCCGACGATGAGTGGGACGCGGTGATGGACGTCAACCTGAAGGCTGCCTTCCGGCTCTCGAAGGCGGTGCTGCGGGGCATGATGAAGAAGCGCTGGGGCCGGATCGTGCAGATCACGAGCGTGGTGGGCCACACCGGCAATCCGGGGCAGGGCAACTATACGGCGGCCAAGGCGGGGCTGACGGCGATGTCGAAGAGCTTGGCGGCGGAGGTCGCGACGCGGGGCGTGACGGTCAATTGCGTGGCACCGGGCTTCATCGAGACGGCGATGACCGGGAAGCTTACCGACGACCAGAAGGCCCGGATCATGGGCGCGATCCCGGCGGGGCGCATGGGCACGCCTGCGGAAGTTGCGGGCGCCGTCGTCTATCTCGCCAGCGCGGAGGCCGCTTATGTAACTGGCCAGACACTTCATGTGAACGGCGGGATGGCAATGATCTGAGGGCGTTGCACCTCTTGTGTGCGACGGATTGCGCCTCATGGGGCTTGTTGATAAAGAGCGCGCGGATCGCGGCGATTGCTTGGCTTGGGCCTTGTCAACCACGCTAGTGCGCCCTTTATTGCGCGCGAACATCGAAATAACCCGAGAGGCAAGGGAGAAACCATGAGCGACATCGCCGAGCGCGTGAAGAAGATCGTCGTCGAGCATCTTGGTGTCGAGGACGAGAAGGTGGTCGAAGGCGCGAGCTTTATCGACGATTTGGGCGCCGACAGCCTCGACACCGTCGAGCTCGTCATGGCGTTCGAGGAGGAATTCGGGATCGAGATCCCCGACGACGCGGCCGAGAGCATCCAGACCTTCGGCGACGCGGTGAAGTTCATCGGCGAGAAGGCCAACGCCTGACGGCGATCCTGGCTGTGCCGCGGTTCCGCGGCAGGATGATCAAGGGGCGCGATCCGGAGCGGGTGGCGCCCCTTTCCTATGGCGATGTCGCTACGCCGAAGAGCGCGCGGTCGCTTTTGGCCTTCGCTTACCCGCTTCGCGATCGCGTGTGGGACGGGCGGGTGGCGGTATGCGCCATGCCGCACGCAACCGGTTGGCGACGGGCGGCGCCCGGCGACCGCTCGCCTTGGCGTGACCCCAAGGCTTGGCTAGAAGCGCGTGACGCAATAAGTCGGCGGCTCCCGTAGTGACGAACCGAGGCCGGCAGACCGTGCCGGCCACGGCCCGAGCGGTCTCGCGGGAAGGAAGAATAACAGCGCCGGGGGGCGCGTGGAGGAGACGGGCGATGCGGCGGGTTGTGGTGACTGGGCTCGGCATGGTGACGCCACTGGCCTGCGGTGTGGAGGAGACCTGGAAACGCGTGCTCGCCAGCGGGTCGGGGATCCGGCAGATCAAGTATTTCGATGCCTCGCACCTGCCCTGCCAGATCGCGGGCGAGATCCCGCTCGGCGACGGCTCCGACGGCACCTACAACATGGATGACTGGGTCGCAGCAAAGGACCGCCGCAAGTTCGACCGCTTCATCACCTACGCGCTGACGGCTGCGGCACAGGCAGTCGAGGACAGCGGCTGGAAGCCTGAGGACACGGAGGCGCAGGAGCGCACGGGCGTGCTCATCGGCTCGGGCATCGGCGGGATCGAGTTCATCGCGGAGACGGCGGTGACGCTGAAGGAGAAGGGGCCGAGGCGCGTCTCGCCCTTCTTCATTCCGGGCGCGCTGATCAATCTCTGCTCGGGCCAGGTGAGCATTAAATACGGGTTCAAGGGGCCGAACCATGCGGTGGTGACGGCCTGTTCGACCGGCGCGCATGCGGTTGGAGATGCTGCCCGGCTCATCGCGCTCGACGATGCGGATGTGATGCTGGCGGGGGGGAGCGAGTCGCCTGTCTGCGAGCTCTCCGTCGCCGGGTTTTCGGCCTGCAAGGCGCTCTCGACCGGCTGGAACGACACGCCGGAGAAGGCGAGCCGGCCCTATGACAAGGGTCGGGACGGTTTCGTCATGGGCGAGGGTTCGGGCGTGCTGGTGCTGGAGGAATACGAACACGCCAAGGCCCGAGGCGCGAAGATCTATGCCGAGGTGTTGGGCTATGGGCTCTCTGGCGACGCCTATCACATCACGGCGCCCGCCTCGGACGGGGACGGCGGGTTCCGTTCGATGAAGGCCGCCCTTCGGAACGCGAAACTCGAAGCCTCGGCCATCGACTATGTGAACGCCCATGGCACGTCGACGCCTCTGGGCGACGAGATCGAGCTTGGTGCGGTGACGCGCCTTCTCGGCAATCATGGCGCCAATGTCTCGATGTCGTCCACGAAGTCGGCCACGGGGCATCTGCTGGGCGCCGCCGGTGCGATCGAGGCGATCTTCTCGATCCTGGCGATCCGCGATCAGGTGGCGCCGCCCACGATCAATCTCGATGCGCCGAGCGTGGAGACGCCCATCGACCTCGTGCCCCACGAGAAGCGGGAACGGGAGATCAAGGTCGCGCTCTCCAACAGCTTCGGCTTCGGCGGCACCAACGCCTCGGTCATTTTCGGCCGGATCGATGCGTGATAGTCTTGGCCGATAGCGGCGTATTCTCAGCGGGTTAGGGCCATGAAGCACATCGCGGCCAATGTCCTCGGCATCCTGATCGTGGTGGGTGTTGCCCTCGGGATCGCGATCAACTGGGGCAAGGCGACGGTCGAGGGGCCGGGGCCTCTCACGGCCGACACGATCGTGGAGGTGCCGAAGGGCGCGGGCCTGGCGGAGATCTCGGAGGTGCTGGCCGAGGCCGGCGTGATCGAGGATGCACTCATGTTCCGGCTCGCTGCGAAGTACTCGGGCGAGGCGCGGGCGCTTAAGTTCGGCGAATACGAGATCGAGGCCGGAGCCTCGGTGATGGATGTGGTGGCCATGCTCTCCGAGGGCGACGTCATCAGTTACCGCGTCACGGTGGCGGAGGGGCTGTCGAGCGCTGAGGTGGTGGCGCTGCTCGCGGACATGACCGTGCTCGAGGGCGAGATCTCGGAGCCGCCGGCAGAGGGGTCGCTGGCGCCGGATACCTACTTCGTGGCGCGCGGCGACACGCGCGAGCAGGTCATCGGGCGCATGCAGGCCGCACAGGATGCGATCCTGTCTGAGGCCTGGGAGGGACGGGCTGCGGGCCTGCCCATCGCGAGCCCGGAGGAGGCGCTGATCCTCGCATCCGTCGTCGAGAAGGAGACGGGGCTTGATGGCGAGCGCGGCAAGGTGGCGAGCGTCTTCGTCAACCGCCTCGGCCGGGGCATGCCGCTGCAGTCCGATCCGACCGTGATCTATGGCATCACCAAGGGCGAGCGGCCCTTGGGGCGGGGGCTGAAGCGAAGTGAGCTTCGGGCGCGAACACCTTGGAATACCTACACGATCCCTGGATTGCCGCCGACGCCCATCGCGAACCCCGGCAAGGCCGCGATCGAGGCTGTGCTGCAGCCTGACACGACGCCCTTCATCTATTTCGTGGCCGACGGGACAGGCGGTCACGCCTTCGCCTCGACCCTTGAGGAGCACAACCGCAACGTCGCCCGCTGGCGCGAAATCGAACGCGCCCGCCGCGCCGAGGAAGCCGTCAGCGGCAACTGACCGGCCGGGGCCGAGAAGGGCTTTCAGGTGCGCGCACCGGTCGGACAAGCTCGTTCTGGTGCGTGCAGGCGAAGCAACACGTTCGACCCAGAGAGATCGAGCGAGGGTCGATGACGTGCTCTGACCGCGGTTTCGATCTCAGCTTGCGGGCGCACGGGGCGCTATCAGCTTTCTTTGCGAACCAAGAACCAACTGGCAGCTCCAGTGCGAAGCGATAGACCCTCTGCCGCTCGGCCTAGCCGAGGGCGCTCACTGGCTGGTGAACTCGTTTGCAGCTACGGGGTAATTTCATGAGTTCGGGCTTGTCCACGCAGCCGTTGAGCATCCTAGGTTTCAAAGCGAGGTATGTTCGCTTAATGTTTGTATTCTGGGTGCGAAAATGACGTGGATGGGGGATGGCCCGGCTCTGGGACGAGACGATGTTGCTTCGTCAGGTGCGGTAGCGCGCGCTGGGTGTTGCGCGTCGCCACGCACCGCGCTTGACCGACCGTGCGCTCTCTGACACCTCTATTGGCACGCTGGGATAGGTGGGTTGAGAGGGTCAATACTTCCCTTGACCACCACACAGGGCAGTCTTCGGGCTGCCCTTTGTCGTTTCCGGCGTCGATGACTGGACGTGACTTGCCTCTACCGAAGAACAACAACAACGGAAGGCGACGACCATGACCACGACGAAGATGACGGCCAAGACCTGCGCGGCGATGGCGCGGACGGAGCGCAAGCGGGCGCTTGAACGGTTGCAGGCGGCCGAGGAGGGCTTCCATCGCGTGATGCGAAGGCTCGATGCGGCGACGATGCGGCTGGAGCTCGCGGTCGAGACGGAGGGCGGGCCGGATACCTGTGCGAAGCCGATCCTGCAGCATTTGCAGGATGCCGACCGCGCGCTCCGGACCGTGCTCGATCTGCAGGAGAAGATCGACAACCGGCTCGAGGTGGCGCGGGCGACGAACGGGGCCGCGGTGATCGATATCGAGGAGGCCCGGCGCGAGATCGCCGCACGGCTCGACCGCCTTGCGGCCTAAAGCGAAACCTGCGGGGGGTGAAGTGCCCCCCGCAACCAAAGACGCGACGGCGCGCGCGGCGCGGCTCGCGCGGCTGCCGTTGGTCGAGCGCTTCGCCTTCCTGCGGGGGCTGAGCGACAATGCGCTGGCGGCGATGCCGTATCTCTGGGCGCTCTGGGGCCATCCGGGCCACCAGCTGCCGCCCGAGGGAGACTGGTCGACCTGGGTCATCATGGGCGGGCGCGGCGCCGGCAAGACGCGTGCGGGTGCAGAATGGGTGCGCGGCATGGTCGAGGGCGGCACACCCCTCGGGCCCGGCCGGGCGCGGCGGTTCTGCCTGCTTGCCGAGACGGGGGACGAGGCGCGGGCTGTGATGGTGGAGGGTGAGAGCGGGATACTTGCCTGCTCCCCGCCGGACCGTCGCCCGGTCTTCAAGGCGGAGCGCGGGCTTCTGATCTGGCCAAACGGGGCTGAGGCCCGGATCGCGTCGGCGGCCAACCCCGAAGCGCTCAGGGGGCCGCAATTCGATGCGGCCTGGTCGGATGAGCTGGCCAAGTGGCGGCGGTGCCGGGAGGCCTGGGAGATGCTGCAGTTCTGCCTCCGCCTCGGCGACCGGCCGCGACAGCTGGTGACGACAACGCCACGGGACAACCCGGTGCTGAAGGAGATCCTGGCCGCCCCGGACACCGTGGTGACGCGGGCGGCGACCCGGGCGAATGCGGCGAACCTCGCGCCCGGGTTCATCGAGCGGCTGGAGGCGGCCCATGGCGGCACGACGCTCGGCCGGCAGGAACTGGAAGGTGAGCTGATCGAAGGGCGCGAAGGCGCGCTCTGGCGGCCCGCGGAGATCGAGGCTGCGCGGATCGCCGAGGCTCCGCCGCTCGACCGCATCGTGGTGGCGGTGGACCCACCGGCGACGAGCGGTGCAAAGGCCGATGAGTGCGGGATCGTGGTTGCAGGCGTCGTGACCGCGGGCCGGCCCTCGGACTGGCGGGCCTATGTGCTCGAGGACGCGACGGTCGCGGGGCAGGGGCCGCATGGCTGGGCCCGGGCGGCGGTGGCAGCACTCGAGCGCTGGGGTGCCGACCGGTTGGTGGCGGAAGTGAACCAGGGCGGCGAGATGGTGCGCGAGGTGCTGGCGCAGGTCGCGCCATCGGTGCCCGTGCGCGAGGTGCGGGCGACGCGCGGCAAGCGGCTGCGGGCAGAGCCGGTGGCGGCCCTCTACGAGCAGGGGCGGGTGCACCATCTGGGCGCTTTCCCGGACCTCGAGCGGCAGATGACCGGCTTCGATGGGACACCCGGCGGATGGGGCACGAAGAGCCCGGACCGGCTCGACGCGCTGGTCTGGGCGCTGACGGAGCTGATCGTGGCCCCGCCGCCCGAACGGGCAGCGGCCGCGCCGCGGGTCCGGCAGGTCTAGGCGGCGGCGCCGAATGCATCGGTAGGGTGGGGTTCGACCCCACCGCCAACGGTGGGGTGAGACCCCACCCGACGGGCCCCACGGCCCATGGGAGACAGCGACATGGCTTTGGACTGGTTGCGGGCGGGGCGCAGGGCTCCGGACGAGGTGAAGGCGTCGGCCGTGGGCAAGCTCACGCGGAGCGCCGAGGTCGGCTGGGGCGGCAGCGCGATGGCGTTCCAGGGGCTCGGCCAGGTGGTGTGGTCCCCGCGGGACGGCCAGTCGCTGGCCGAGAATGCCTATGGCGGCAACGTAATCGCCTTTCGCGCGGTGCGGCTTGTCTCGGAGGCGGCGGGGGCCATCCCGCTCCTCTGCTGCGAGGCCGGCGCGCGGCAGGCGAGCCACCCGCTCCTGACGCTGCTGGAGCGGCCCAATCCGGGCCAGGACGGGCGGACGCTGATGGAGGCGCTGGTCGGGCATCTGCTGATCTCGGGCAACGCCTATCTCGAGGGCGTGCCCTCGGCGCTCGGCGAGTTTCCAGTGGAGCTGCATGTGCTGCGGCCCGACCGGATGCATGTGGTGCCGGGGCCGGACGGCTGGCCCGCGGGCTACGACTACCGGGTCGGCGACCGGCGCCACCGGTTCGACAATACGGGCGACTGGCGGCCGGTCTTGCATGTGCGGGGCTTCCACCCGCTCGACGACCATTACGGGATGAGCCCGCTGGCGGCGGCCTCGGCAAGCGTGGATGTGCATAACGCGGCCTCCCGCTGGGCCAAGGCGCTGCTCGACAATGCGGCGCGGCCCTCTGGCGCCATCGTCTTCGGCGCGAAGGACGGGGCGGCCATGGGTGAGGAGCAGTTCCGCCGCCTCAAGGAAGAGCTCGACGAGAACCATCAGGGCGCGCGAAACGCCGGGCGGCCGATGCTGCTTGAGGGCGGGCTCGACTGGAAGCCCATGAGCCACTCCCCGAAGGAGATGGATTTCCTCGAGACCAAGCATGCGGCGGCGCGGGAGATCGCGCTGGCCGTGGGCGTGCCGCCGATGCTGCTGGGTCTGCCCGGGGACAATACGTATTCGAATTACCAGGAGGCGCATCGCGCCTTCTTCCGGCTCACGGTGCTGCCGGTGCTGCGCAAGATCTCCGCGGCGATGGCCGGGTGGCTCTCGGTCAATTCCGGGCTGGAGATCTCGCTGGAACCGGATCTCGACCGGGTGCCGGCGCTTGCCGAGGAGCGCGACGCGCTCTGGCAGCGTGTCGGCGATGCGGATTTCCTGACGGCCGCCGAGAAGCGGGCGCTGCTGGGCCTCGCCCCCGCCGAGGATGGGACCGATGGCTGAGGGTGCACCGATCGCGCTCGGGCCGATTGCGCTTGGGATGGGCGCGCCCGAGGGGTGCGGGCTCATCCGAGGCTATGCTTCCCGCTTCGGGGAGGCGGACCGCAAGGGCGACATCGTACAGCGCGGCGCCTTCGCGAAGGGGCTTGCCGAGATGAAGCGCGCGGGCCGGCGGGTTGCCATGCTCTGGCAGCACGACCAGCAGCGGCCCATCGGCGTCTGGGACATCGTCGAGGAGGACGCCGTCGGCCTGCGGGTCGACGGGCGGGTCCTGACGGAGCTTGCGCTCGGGCGCGAGGCGCTGGCGCTGATGCGCGCCGGTGCGCTCGACGGGCTCTCCATCGGCTACCGGGTGCGCCGTGCGGCGCCCGAGCCGCGGACCGGGGGGCGCCGGCTTCTTGAGATTGAATTGTGGGAAGTGTCGCTGGTGACGTTTCCGATGCTGCCCACGGCCCGGGCGGGCGTCGTTCCCGGGGGCACGGCCCCCAGGGCGACGCTCGCCGGGGCGCTGGCCTCTGCGCTCACGCGCTGAGGCTCTCTGCCGAGCCCCGTCCCGGGGTCTCGATCAACCGCTGAAGACCACAGACATAGGAAGACCGATGACCGATCATCTCGACGGGATGCCGGAGACCGAGGGCTTTTGCGAGTCCACGATGCCGGTGGAGACCAAGGCCGAAGCGGCCGCGACGGAGTTTCTCTCGAGCTTCGAGAGCTTCAAGGACGACGTGTCGGAGCGCCTCGGCGCCCTCGACAGCCGTATCGGCGACCTGCAGACGAAGGCCGCCATGCGCCGCCCGGCGCTGAGCACCGCGGCCGAGCAGGAGCCGCCGCATCAGAAGGCCTTTGCCGCCTTCCTGCGCCGCGGTGAGGAGGAGGGGCTGCGCGCCCTTGAGCTCTCGACCAAGGGGCTCAACACCCAGGTGAACGGGCAGGGCGGGTTCCTGGTCGATCCGCGCACCTCGGAGATGGTGTCGAACGTGCTCCGCGGTGGCGGCTCGCTCCGCTCCATCGCCCGCGTCGTGCAGGTCGAGGCCACGGCCTATGATGTGCTGATCGACCGCGCGGAGCTCGAGGCCGGCTGGCTCGACGAAGTGACGCCGGCGACCGAGACGACGGGCCCGGCGATCGAGCGCATCTCGATCACGCTCCACGAGCTCTCGGCCAATCCGCGGGCGACGCAGCGTATCCTCGAGGACAGCGCCTTCGATCTCGAGGCCTGGCTTGCCGAGCGCATCGGCGACCGCTTCCGCCGCGCCGAGGCCACGGCCTTCGTGAACGGCGTCGCCTCGAACCAGCCGAGCGGGTTCCTGTCGAAGGACAGCGCGCCGAACGGCTCGGAGGTCTGGGGTGAGCTCGGCTACGTGACGACGGGCGTCTCCGGCGGTTTCGACCTCAACGATCCGGGCGATGCGATCGTCGACCTCGTCTATGCGCTGGGCGCTGAGTACCGCGCCAACGGCACCTTCGTGATGAACTCGAAGACCGCCGGCGAAGTGCGCAAGATGAAGGACAACCAGGGCCGCTTCCTCTGGGTCGAGGGCATCTCCGAGGAGAACCCGGCGCGGCTGCTGGGCTATCCGGTGCTGCTGGCCGAGGACATGCCGGACATCGCGAGCGACAGCCTCTCGATCGCCTTCGGCGACTTCTCGCGCGGCTACACCATCGCCGAGCGGCCGGAGGTGCGGATCCTGCGCGACCCCTTCTCCGCCAAACCGAACGTCGCCTTCTTCGCCACCAAGCGCGTGGGCGGCGATGTGACGGACTACTCGGCGATCAAGCTGCTGCGGTTCGGCACGTCCTGAGCGGGGGCTGAAACTCTCGCCATCGCCGCTTCGCAGGGAAACTGCGTCGCGTCGTTGCGTAGCGTTCTGGCCCCGGCGGGTGTTTCGCCGGGGCCGCTTTGTTTGCCCTCCCGCGCAGGGGGGCGTCTGGCGGTGGAGACCGACATGATCCTGAGTGAGACTGGACCCGGGCCGGTGCCGGTGCCGCCGCTGGCCGAGTTCAAGGAACATCTGCGCCTGGCGCATGGTTTTGCCGATGACGGTGCCGAGGATGCGGTGCTGACCCGCTATCTCGCCGCCGCCGTTGCGGTGGTCGAGCGTCGGGTCGCGCGGGCGCTGGTGCGCCGGGGCTTCACGCTCTCGGTCGCACGGCTGGAGCGCGATGGCTGCCTGGTGCTTCCCGTGGGGCCGGTGACGGCGGTGAGCACCGCAGTCCTGTCCGGGGGTGGCGACCCGGTGACGCTCGATGTGTCCGGCTGGGCGGTCGAGCCTAGCGGGACGCGCCAGCGGGTGACGGCGAGCGGCGGCGCGTTGCCGGCGATCCCCGCGGGGCGGACGCTGACGCTGAGCTTCGAGGCCGGGCTTGCCGCGGACTGGACGGGCGTGCCGGCGGAGCTTGGCCAAGCGGTCATGATGCTGGCCGCCGATTTCCACGCCCGGCGCGGCACGGAGCGGGACGGCGATGCCGGCCTGCCCCAGGCGGTGATTGCGCTCACGCAGGCCTGGCGGCCGGGGCGGCTCTGATGCGCGCCGTGACACCGAGGCTGACGCGCCGTCTCACGCTCGAGGCGCGCGTCGCAACACCCGACGGCGGCGGGGGAGAGCGGCATCTCTGGTCGCCCCTCGGCACGCTCTGGGCCGAGTTGAGGCCAAGTTCGGGGCGCGAGGTCTTGAGCGGGCTCCGGCCCGGCTCTCGCGTGACGCACCGGGTGACGATCCGCTCGGCGCCGCTCGGCTCGCCCCGGCGACCGAAGGCGGCGCAGCGGTTTCGTCTGGGCTCCCGCGTCTTCGACATTCGTGGGGTGGCCGAGGCGGACCCGGCGGATGCGTATTTGACCTGCTTCGTCGAGGAAGGGCCCTACACATGACGCTCGCACTCGGATGGCCGCTGCAGGAAGCGGTGTTCGCAGCACTGACCGCCGACCCGGCGGTGCAGGCCCTCGCGGCCGGTCGGATCTACGACGCGGTGCCGCCGGCCTCGGGCGAGGCGGAGGTCATCTCCGTCTACGCCGTGATCGGGGACGACACTGTGCAGGAATGGGGCACGGGTACGGATGCCGGCAGCCAGCACCTCTTCGGCATCTCGATCTTTGCGGCCGAGCGCAGCTTCGCGCAGGCCAAGGCGCTGGCCGGGGCGATCGGCGACGTCATGGTGACGGCGCCGCTGCCGCTCAGCCGCGGCCGGGTGGTCTGTGTCAGCTTCTTCTCGGCGCGCACGCGGCGCGAGGAGCGCGATCGTCTGCGCCGCATCGACCTGCGCTTCCGGGTGCTGATCGAGGACACGGCCTGACGGTTTCGCCGACGCGCCGACTTGGCCGGGCCCGACCTCGGGCATCCGGACTGCCGGGTGTCGGCATGGGCTTTGGATGGCCGGGTCGAGCCCGGCCATGACGGGTGGCGTCCATCGTCACCCGGTTTCACATCGCCGGGCAGCATCCCGGCACGAACACACCGCTTCATCGAGGAGTTGCCGCCATGGGTGCGCAGAAAGGCAAGGACCTGCTCATCAAGATCGACGAGCAGGGGAACGGGACTTTCGTGACCGTCGCGGGGCTGCGGGCCACGCGGCTATCGTTCAACGCCGATCAGGTGGACGTCACAACCGCCGAGAGTGCCGGGCAGTGGCGCGAGCTGCTGGCGATGGCGTCGCTCAAGCAATGCGCCATCTCGGGCTCGGGCATCTTCAAGGACGAGGCGTCGGACGCTGCGATGCGACAGGTCTTCTGGGACGGCATGACGCCGATGATCGAGCTTTCGATCCCGGATTTCGGGACGGTGACGGGGCCTTTCCAGGTGACCTCGCTCGAGTATGCGGGGAGCCATGACGGGGAGGCGACTTTCGAGATCAGCCTCGCCTCCGCCGGGCAGCTCAGCTTCGCGGCCGTCTGATGGCGCCGGTGAACCCGGCGAGGGGCGAGGTCAGTCTGGTGGTCGACGGGGTCCCCCGGCGGCTGCGGCTGACGCTTGGCGCGCTCGCGGCGCTGGAAGCGCGGCTTAAGGCGGGAAGCCTGCTTGCGCTGGCAGAACGCTTCGAGACGGGCGCGGTCAGGGCTGAGGATCTGACAGCATTGCTCGCCGCCGGTCTCGCCGGTGCGGGCGATCCGATGGATGAGGGTGCGCTGGCCGAGGCCGAGATCGAGGGCGGTGCGGCCGCGGCGATCAAGGCGGGGATGGCGCTTCTGGCCCGAAGCTTCGGGGCGTCGCCCGAGACTGGCGCGGCGGCGTGAGCCAGCGGATCGGCTGGGACGATCTCATGCGCCTCGGGCTAGGGGCGCTGAGGCTTTCGCCCGAGGTCTTCTGGGCGATGACGCCGGTGGAGCTAGAGCGGGCGCTCGAGGGCGCGGGGCTCGGCCGGTTCGGGCGGGGCGCGCCGAGCCGCGCGGGGCTCCTCGCGCTCATGGAACGGTTTCCGGACAGGGAGGGGCCGCGAGGCTCCGATAGCGATGACGAACAGGCAGGATGACGCGCTGCCGAGCCAGGAGCTCGGCCGGCGGATCGCGGATCTGCGCGTGCAGACCTCGAGTTTCACGGGCGATATTGCCGGCGCGACCCGGCAGCTCCGGGAGATGGACCGGGAGAGCCGCAGGCTGGCGCGCTCGCTCAGCTCCTCGCTCCGCGGGGCGTTCGACGATGCGGTCTTCGGAGGTGAGCGGCTGACGGATGTGCTGCGCGACCTCGCCTCGGACGTGGCGGGCCGCGCGCTCGACAGCGCGCTGAGGCCGGTGACGGGTGCCATCGGCAACGGCATCGCGAGCGGCGTCTCGGGGCTGACTGGTGGGCTGACCTCGCTTCTGGGCTTCAAGGATGGGGGCACGTTCAGCGCGGGCCGGGTGCGTGGCTTCGCCTCGGGCGGTGTCGTGGAGCGGGCCACGGCCTTCCCGATGCGGGGCGGGCGCACCGGCCTGATGGGCGAGGCGGGGCCGGAGGCGATCATGCCGCTCTCCCGCGGGCCCGACGGGCGCCTTGGCGTTCGGGCGGAGGGGGGCGGTGTCTCCCCGAGCGTGACCGTCAACATCCAGACCGCCGATGTCGAGAGCTTCCGCCGCAGCCGCGGCCAGGTCGCGGCCGGGATCGCCCAGGCCGTCGGCCGCGGCGCGCGCCGGCTCTGAGACGCCTCTCAAGGAGAACACCATGAGCTTTCATTCGGTCAGGTTTTCGGCCGCGATCTCCTTCGGCTCGACCGGAGGCCTCGAGCGGCGGACCGAAGTCGTGACGCTGGCGAACGGGCATGAGGAGCGGAACACGCCCTGGTCCGCCGGACGGCGGCGCTACGATGCGGGCCTCGGCGTCCGGACGCTGGACGATCTCGCCGATGTCACCGCGTTCTTCGAGGCGCGTCGGGGGCGGCTTCATGCCTTTCGCTGGAAGGACTGGCTGGACCACAAGTCCTGCGCGCCGAGCGCCATGCCCGCCGCGACCGATCAGGCGATCGGGACCGGGGATGGCGCGGCGACGGCGTTTCAGCTCGCCAAGACCTACGAGCCCGGGAGCCATGGCATCGCGCGGCCGATCACCAAGCCGGTGGCGGGCACGGTGCTGGTGGCGCTCGACGGTGCGGACCAGGTGTCGGGCTGGTCGCTCGATCCCGAGACCGGTGTCGTGACGTTCGATTTGGCCCCGGGCGTCGGCGTCGCCGTGACCGCCGGGTTCGAATTCGATGTGCCGGTGCGCTTCGACACGGATGCCATCGACATCAACCTCGCGGCCTTCGAAGCCGGCGAGATCCCGTCGATCCCCGTGATCGAGGTCCGGGTCTGATGCGCGCGCTTCCCTCGACGCTCTCGGCATCGCTCGCCACGGGCTGCACCACGCATTGCCGGTGCTGGCAGGTGGCGCGGCGCGATGGCGTGACGCTGGGCTTCACCGACCATGATCGCGACATCGCCTTCGACGGCGTCGTGCACAGGGCGGAGGCGGGGCTGACGGCAGGGGCGTTGGAGCTCTCCACCGGCCTTCGCCTCGACAGCCAGGAGGTGGCGGGAGCGCTGACCTCCGAGGCGATCCACGAGGACGATATCCTGAAGGGTCTCTATGACGGGGCTGCCGTGCGGCAGTACCTCGTCGACTGGCAGGCACCGGAGAGCCGGCTGCTGCTTTCGGCAGGGACCGTGGGCGAGATCAGGCGCCGCGGCACGGCGTTCGAGGCAGAGATCCTGGGGCTTTCCGAGGCGCTCAATCGCCCCTTCGGTCGGGTCTATAGCCGGTTCTCGACCGTGGCGCTGGGACAGCCGGGCTGTGGCGTCGATCTCGACGACCCCGCCTATGTGGCGACCGGGACCGTCGGTGCGGTTCTGGCGGTCGACCGGCTCGAGGCGCACGGGCTCGAGGCCCATGCGACCGGGCATTTCGGCGACGGGCGGCTGACCTGGCTCACCGGTGCGAATGCCGGCGCGGTCGGGCATGTGCGCCGGCATGGGGTGGCCGAGGGTGTGGTGACGCTCGAGCTCTGGAACATCGCGCCGCTGGCGATGGCCGAGGGCGACAGTTTCGAGGTTGCTGCGGGCTGTGCCCGCGATGCCGCGACCTGGAAGGCGCGCTTCGGCAACCTGCACGACTTTCGCGGCTTCCCGCATCTGCCGGGCGACGATCATGCGGCGGGCTATCCGCGCGAGGGAGGGGAGCATGACGGTGGCTCGCTCTTCCGCAGCTGACGCGGTGCTGGTGGCTGCGCGCGGCTGGCTCGGCACGCCCTATCGCCATCAGGCGAGTTGCCGGGGCGTGGGTTCCGACTGCCTCGGCCTCGTTCGCGGGGTGTGGCGTGAGGTGCTGGGGGCGGAGCCCTGCGCGGTGCCGGCCTACACGCCGGACTGGGCCGAGGCCGGCGCGCCCGAGCAGATGCTGGAGGCGGCGGAGCGGTGGCTTTGTCCCGTGGCCGGCGCGGCGCGCCCGGGCGATGTGCTGCTCTTTCGCATGCGGGATGTCGGCCCTGTGAAGCATGCCGCGATCCTGGTCGAGGGCTGCGTGCCCGAGGGCCGGATGATCCACGCCTATTCGGGCCATGCCGTCTGCGAGACGAGCATCGGGCCCGCCTGGGGACGCAGGCTCGCCCGCGTCTTCCGCTTTCCAGAGACCCTGCCGAACCCCGACCTGCAAGGAGATGCCTGATGGCGACGCTCGTTCTGGCTGCTGCCGGCTCCTCCATCGGGGGTGCGATCGGGGGCAGCGTTCTCGGCCTTGGTGCCGCCACGCTCGGCCAGGCGGCCGGTGCCGTGGGCGGCAGCTTCATCGATCAGGCGCTTCTGGGCCGTGGCTCGGGCGCGCTCGAGGTCGGGCGGGCACGGGCGCTACGCCTCCAGACCGCAACCGAGGGCGCACCGCTCCCGATCACCTATGGCCGGATGCGGATCGGCGGCACCGTGATCTGGTCGACCCGGTTTCTCGAGACCGTGCGGACCGAGAATGTGGGTGGCAAGGCGACGGGTGGGCAGCGGGTGCGCGAGTACTCGTACTCGATCAGCTTTGCGGTCGCACTCGGCGAGGGACCCATCGACCGGATCGGGCGGATCTGGGCGGATGGGGAGCTGCTGGACACCGCCGGCATCACCTATCGCGTCTACAAGGGTACGGCCGATCAGATGCCGGACCCGAAGATCGAGGCGGTGGAGGGCGCCGAGAACGCGCCCGCCTATCGCGACACGGCCTATGTGGTCTTCGAGGACCTGCAGGTCGGTCCCTTCGGCAACCGTATCCCGCAGTTGAACTTCGAGGTCTATCGGGGCGTCGACCCGGAGGCCCTGGGTCTTGATCCTGCGATCTTCGGGCGCCCGTTGTCCAAGATCGTGCGGGGTGTCGCGCTGTCGCCTGGTACCGGCGAGCATGCGCTGCATAACGAGCCGCAGCGTTATCTGCTGGGTGGTGGGGCGACGCAGGCGGCGAACGTTCACAATGCACGGCTGGAGCCGGACATGGTGGTCTCGCTCGATCAGCTCGCCGACGAGCTGCCGGCTGTCGATACCGTCTCGCTCATCGTGAGCTGGTTCGGGAACGATCTGCGCTGCGGGCGATGCCGCGTGCGGCCCCAGATTGAGGAGAGGGACAGGGAGAGCGGGCCGGACAGTTGGACCGTCTCGGGGCTGACGACCGAGACGGCGGCAGTGATCAGCCGAGACGAGAACGACCGGCCGAACTATGGCGGCACGCCCTCGGATCCGTCCGTGATTGCTGCGATCCGGGAGCTCAAGCATCGCGGCTACAAGGTCCTGGTCTATCCGTTCCTGCTGATGGATGTGGCGCCGACAAACTCGCTCACGAACCCCTATGGCGGCGATGGTCAGCCGGCCTTTCCCTGGCGCGGGCGCATCACGCTGGGGACCGCACCGGGGCGGCCGGGCAGCGCGGACAAGACGGCGGCGGCGGCGACTGAGGTGGCGGATTTCTTCGGCACCGCGTCGGCGGGTGACTTCTCAGGCACGAACTATACGGGGCCGATCGAGTGGACCTGGCGGCGGTTTGTCCTGCATCTCGCGGCGCTGTCGCGCGCGGCAGGCGGTGTGGACGCGTTCTGCATCGGCTCGGAGTTTCGCGGGCTTACGACCATTCGGGACGGGGCCACGAGCTATCCGGCGGTGCAGCAGTTCCGCGCGTTGGCGGACGAGGTGCGCTCGATGCTGCCCTCGACCCAGATCTCCTACGCCGCGGATTGGTCGGAGTATTTCGGGCATCAGCCGGGGGACGGCTCGGGCGATGTGCTGTTCCATCTCGACCCGCTCTGGGCCGATGACAACATCGATTTCATCGGGATCGACGACTACATGTCGGCCGCCGACTGGCGCCATGAGCCGGGCCATGCGGACGAGGATGCGGCGCGCTCGATCTACGAGCTTGCCTATCTGCGCGCCAATGTGGCGGGCGGCGAGAACTATGACTGGTTCTATGGCTCTGAGGCAGATCGGCTGGCGCAGCTGCGCACGCCCATCGCGGACGGCGCGCATGGCGAAGACTGGATCTTCCGGCCCAAGGACCTCGTCAACTGGTGGT
The DNA here is from genome assembly GCA_039815685.1 of Pseudomonadota bacterium. GTDB lineage: Bacteria > Pseudomonadota > Alphaproteobacteria > Rhodobacterales > Rhodobacteraceae > Thermohalobaculum. Next base: position 19,655 of record JBCBYV010000003.1, read on the forward strand.
CGAACCCGCATCACAACCGCCCCGGCGGCGTGCGGCAGTCGAGCTCCACGGAGTGGGTGCCGCAGTCGAAGCCGATCTGGCTGACCGAGACGGGGTGCCCCGCGGTGGATCTGGGTGCGAACACGCCGAACGTCTTTGTCGACCCGAAGAGCTCCGAGAGCAAGCTGCCTACGGGCTCGCTCGGCGTACGCGACGACGAGATGCAGCGCCGCTTCCTGCAGGCGAAGCTCGGCTATTGGGCGGACGAGGCGAACAACCCGGTCTCGAGCGTCTATGGCGGGCCGATGATGCCGGAAGGGCGGGTCTATGTCTGGACCTGGGATCTGCGGCCCTGGCCTGATTTCCCGTTCCGCACCGATATCTGGTCCGATGGGGCGAACCATGCCCTCGGGCACTGGCTTACCGGGCGGGTCGGTGCCTCGGGCCTCGCGGAGGTCGTGGCGGCGATCTGCACGCGGGCGGGGCTGACCGCCTTCGATGTGAGCGATCTTCATGGCGTCGTGCATGGCTATGTGATCGAGCGGAGCCGGACGGCGCGCGAGGCGATCCAGGCGCTGATGACGACCTATGGCTTCGACGGCTTCGAGAGCGGGGGGCGCGTCGTCTTTCGCATGCGGGGCGGGCGCGTCGACCGGGTCCTGGACGAGGGCGGCCTTGTCGAGGGTCGTGAGCCCGGTCAGGCGCTGGAGCTGTCGCGGGGTGCGAAGCGCGAGTTGGCTGACATCTTGCGACTCTCTTACGTCAAGGCGGAGTCGGACTATGAGCCGGGGCTGGCCGAGCGCATGCGCCCCGGTAGCGCAGGCGTTCATGCGGACGAGACCGCCGTCTCCATCGCCTTCCCGGCCGTGACGGCGGATGGCGTGGTGGCGCGCTGGCTTGCCGAGACGGAGGCTGCGCGGGGGGCGGCGGATTTCGCGCTGCCGCCGAGCGCGCTGGCGCTCGAGCCCGGGGACATCGTCGGGCTGGGGACGCGCCGGGCGGCCTGGCGGCTCGAGCGGCTGGACCATGGCGCGAGCATCGAGGCTGCGGCGACGCAGGTCGATGCGGCGAGTTTCCAGTTGCAGGCGCCGGCGCGCGCTGCCGATGCGGCGGGATCGGCGGTACCCGATATCGTGCTGCCGTCAGCAGTGCTGCCCGGACCGCTCGATGTCGCATTGCTGAACCTGCCGCTGGCGGATGGCGGGGAGGCGGATCATCAACCGCGCCTTGCCGTATCGGCCGATCCATGGGGCGGGAGCGTCGAGCTCTACGACACCGCCGATGGGACGCTCGAGAGCTTGGGGCAGCAGGCCCGACCGGCCATCACGGGCACGCTGACGGGCACACTTGCGCCGGGAGCGGCGGACCGGTGGCAGCGGGTGAGCGTGACGGTCGAGGCCTCCGACAGCGCCTTTGTCGCGGCGAGCGAGGGGGCGCTCCTCAACTACCGCAATATGGCGGCGCTTGTTCGCCCGGACGGGACGGCGGAGATCGTGCAGTTTGCGGGGGCGGTGCTGACGGGGCCTGCGACCTGGACGCTCAGCACGTTTCTGCGGGGGCTGCGCGGCACGGAGGCGTTCGCCGCTACAGAGGCGCCTGCGGGCTCGAAGCTCTACCTGATCGATGCCGGGCTCTTCCCCGTGCCGATCCCGCGCGGTCGGCTCGGCCGGCTCTTCACGCTGCGCGCCGTGCCGGCGACGAAACCCGCCGACGACGCCACGGCTGTCGAGCTCACGGGCAGCGGGGTGGGAGAGGGGCTGCGGTGCTTCTCACCCGCACATCTGCGCGCCTCGGGCGGTCCCGGCTCGGACATCGCCTTTCGCTGGATCCGGCGGACGCGGATCGACGGCGATAGCTGGGAGGCGGCGGAAGTGCCGCTCGGCGAGGCGGCGGAGCTCTACAGCGTGGTCATCGAGAAAGACGGCACGCGCCTGCGCGAGGCCTTCGTCCGCGAGCCCGCCTGGACCTACACCGCGGCCATGCAGGCCGAGGATGGAATCACCGCGCCCTTCAGCTTCCGCGTGGGGCAGCATTCGGACTTCAACGGTCTCGGACCCTTCAGGAGCATGACGATCGATGGCTGAGAGTTTTCGTCTTGGGCTGCCCTTTCTCGAAAGCGGGCAGGCGCAGAAGCATGTGACCGTGAACGAAGGGCTGGAGCGGATCGACGCGCTGGCGGGCGGCACGGTCGAGAGCCTGGGGGCGGACACGGCCCCGGCGAGCCCCGCGGATGGCAGCGCCCATGTGGTGGGCGCGGCGCCGACCGGCGACTGGGCCGGGCAGGCGGATGCCGTCGCTATCCGCTCGAACGGCGCCTGGGTCTTCGTCACGCCATGGGCCGGGCTGTCGCTTGCCGATGCGGCGACGGGCGAGCGCGCCGTCTTCGACGGCAATGCCTGGGTGTCCGGCCGGGTCGCGGGAAGTGCGTCGGGTGCAGCGACGGTCATGCGGGTGCTGGAGACGGAGCTGACGCTCTCGGGTGCCTCGACCGACACGGCGCCGCTCATCCGGGCGAACGACGTGGTGCTGGGTGCAACGGCCCGTGTGTTGGAAGCGATCTCTGGCGCGACTGCCTGGCGGCTTGGTGTTGCGGGTGCGGTGGACCGGTATGGCAGCGGCCTTGGCATCGCCGCCGGGTCCTATGCGCTGGGTGTGAGCGGGACGCCGACCGCCTACTACGCCGACACGGCACTTCGTGTCAGCGCCGAGGGCGGGAGCTTCAGCGCCGGTCGTATCCGGCTTGCCGTCCACATCATGACGGTGTTGCCGCCCGCTGCGTGATGGTGGCGATCACGAGATGTGTCATTGACGGGCATCCCGATCAGGCGGTGTTATGTAGCACGCACCAGCCAGCTCGGGAGACACGCCATGGGCGACACGCGCAAGCGAGGGATCGGTCTCCACACCGTCGATCCGGTGTGGCAGCGGATGCGGGAGGAAGCGGCGCTTCTGGTGGAAGCTGAGCCGATGATGGCGAGCGCCATTCACGCCGCGATCCTTCACCACAAGGGCTTCGAGGCCGCCCTGGCCTACCGCATCGCATCCAAGCTCGAGACGGACGAGATGCCGGCGCTGATGCTGCGCGAGCTGGCCGAGGAAGCGATGGCGGCGGATGCCTTCATCGGTGAGGCGGCACGGGCGGACATCATGGCCGTCTTCGAGCGCGACCCGGCCTGCGAGCGGGTGCTGCAGCCGCTCCTCTACTTTAAGGGCTTCCTCGCGATCCAGTGCCAGCGGGTTGCCCATCACCTCTGGAACAACGCGCGGCGCGATATCGCGCTCTACATCCAAATGCGGGTCTCGGAGATGTTCTCGATCGACGCGCATCCGGCGGCGCGGATCGGCAAGGGGCTGATGATCGACCATGCCCATAGCGTGGTGATCGGAGAGACGGCGGTCATTGGCGACGATGTCTCGATGCTGCATGGCGTGACGCTGGGTGGCACGGGCAAGGAGGGCGGCGACCGCCACCCGAAGATCGGCGACGGCGTGCTGATCGGCGCGGGCGCCAAGGTGCTGGGCAATATCAGCGTCGGCAAATGCTCGCGGATCGCTGCAGGCTCGGTCGTCCTGCATGCGGTGCCGGCGAACACGACCGTCGCTGGCGTGCCGGCGAAGGTGGTGGGGGAGGCCGGCTGCTCCCGCCCCTCGCACAGCATGGACCACGCCATCGTGGCCGAGGACATCCTCCCCGACTGCTGAGCCGACCGCCACTTCGGAGAGATTTCAGTCTAGCTCTTGGGCGAGGGTGCTTCGGCACTCTCGCCCTTTTGTCTTTGTGGCCTCCGTCATTCGAGGTGGGGTTCGGCATCCGAATGGTGCCGAGGTCGCTCGGCGCTCTTTGCACCTACCGGTGATGTGGCACTGCCGGAACGCGTGGCTCACTGCATCACAGCTGCTTAGTCTCTGCCGGGACTCGTGCCGATGAAACAGCGTGGGTGCACGGGTCCAGGCGATCATTGGTATCTCAGTCGATCGGAGTGCCGGTCTTCCTGGCGCCCTTTGCGCGTGCGGCGCCGCGCGGGCTGAGCCGTGAGAGGTTCGACCGATGATCAGTGACGAGATCGACGGGAATTGGCTGGCGGAACCTTGCCTTTGGATTCGCCCCGCTAGAAGCATCGCTTGACGCTTGGGCATGTGCTGGCCGGAGCGGGGTTGGCGGCAAGTGGCTTCAGTTCGCTTCGCCGAAGAAGACGAGGCTGAGCTTGTGCCATCGGGATCGCGGATATAGCCGCCGTAGAAGTCGGGGCCGTAACGCGGACGGGGGCCGGGGAGGCCCTCATTCGATCCCCCTTGTGCGAGAGCCATCTCGTGCGCGGCCTGAACCTCGGCCTTGGTCTCGCAAAGGAGCCCCACCATGGCGCCGTTGCCGGGGCTCGCCACGCCCTCGTTGAAGGGTGAGAGAACCCAGATCCGCCCCCCGCCGCGCAGCGCGTAGCAGAAGGCGTGCGGCATGTACTCCACGATGAGCTTGCCCCCTATGATCGGCAGGAGGGCATCGTAGAAGCCGCGTGCTCGTGGGATATCGTTCGAGCCGAGCGTCACGTAGTTGAGGGACAAGGTTCGACCTCCGGATGTGGCGAGACTGATCGGTGCGCGCTCATGGCGTGCGAGCCCGTCAGAACAGGATCCCTTCGCGATCCATAAAAGCGAACTTGTCGCCCGAATACGCTGCGATCTCGATATGCGTGTGATGTGGCAGGAGCTGCGATGTCATTATCTCGTGCAGTCTGGCTTCGGCGCGCTCCAGATCGGCGAAATCGTTCGGGTGCCCGGCAAGCGCTTTCGGCCCGACGGAGGGAACTCGAAGCACAAGATATCGCTCGGTGGGAGCCTTCTGCACCTCGTCCCTCCGCGTTGCCGTTCTGCGCGATGGTAGGGGTTTTGCCGCGCCGCGGAAGCGCAAAGGGCGCGCGGGTGGCGATCCCCATCCGCCCGTCATGGCGTCACAGCGACCGGGGACAGCGCAAGGGTTCCGTCCACCGGCCGATAGCATGTATCCCGCGCTGCGGCGTTGGGTTGCGCGCCCTCTTCGCTAGGCGCGGCGGCGGCGGCGGCCTTCGCGGGCGCCGCCGCCGCTGCCGGCGGCTGCGGGGGGCTTGTTGAAGCGGATCCAGTTGGCGCCGCCGGTGTCGTTGTTCATCAGGAAGTCGGTGGCCTTGATGCTCTCGATCTCCTTCGAGGGCACGCCCTTTGGAGCACCGAGGCCGAGCAGCGGTGCGAGCGTCGCCCAGGGCAGGTCCGGGACGCTGACGCCCATGGCCATCAGCTCGGCCTTGCGCGCCTCGACCATCGCTTCGGTCGCGCCGAGGCCGAGGAGGGGGGCGATGCTCTGCGGCTCCATCTCCTCGGGGAACGCGAACCCCTGGGCGCGGAGGGCGGCGATACGGTCTAGGATCACCTTCTTCGTCACGCCGAGATCGACCGGGTTCATGATCGCGGAGGTCATGCCATGCGACGCGGCGGTGGCGAGGAAGGCGTTGTTGATGCCGTGGCGGTTCGGCAGGCCGAAGCTGATATTCGAGGCGCCGCAGGTCGTGTTGACGCCGAGCTCCTCCCGTAGGCGGCGGACGAGGGCGTAGACCTGCAGGCCCGCGGTGTCCTTGGCGCCGATTGGCATCACCAGCGGGTCGACCACGATGTCATGCGCGGGGATGCCGTGGTCGGCTGCGCGGTTGACGATCTTCTTGGCGACCTCGAAGCGCACATCCGGATCGTCGTTGATGCCGGTGTCGTCGTTCGAGATCGCGACGACGGGGACGTTGTACTTCTTGACGAGCGGCAGGACGGTCTCGAGCCGCTCCTCCTCGCCGGTGACGGAGTTGAGGAGCGGGCGTCCCTCGCAGGCCTCGAGCCCGTTCTGGAGCGCGCCGGGGACCGAGCTGTCGATGCAGAGCGGCGTGTCGGTGATCGCCTGGACGCGGGTCACCAGTTCCTTCATGAGCGCGGGCTCGACGAAGTTGTTGTCGGCGTAGCGCGGATCCTCCGCCATCTTGTTCGAGAAGACGGCGCCCGAGTTGATGTCGAGCACGGTCGCACCGCAGGCGACCTGCTGGAGTGCGTCCCTCTCGACCGTCGAGAAGTCGCCCGCCTCTAGCTCTTCGTTAAGCTTCTTGCGGCCAGTGGGGTTGATGCGCTCACCGATCACGCAGAAGGGCTCGTCGAACCCCATGACGACGGTTTTGGTCTTCGACTCGATGACAGTGCGGGTCATGGGCGGCGGTCCTTGGCGGGCTGGAGGCGCATATATCGGTAGGGTGGGGCTCGGCCCCACCGCCCCTCGGACGGGTCCTTGGCAGGTCCTGGGGACGTTCCTGGGGCGGTGCCGGGCGGTGGGGTCGAACCCCGCCCTACCGGTCGGTCAGGCAGTGGCGCTGGCGGCGGTTGCGGCGCGGCCGTGCTCGGCGGTCCATTCGGCCGTCGCCTTGATGCCGCCGAGGGGGAAGAAATGGACCTTCACCACGTTGAAGTCCGGGTTCTCGGCGCGGTGGGCCGCGAGGCCCTGGAGGAACTCCTCGGGCGTGAAGGGCAGCATGAGCTTCGTGAGGTCCGCGGCGCGGCGCTGCAGGACCCGGAGCGACGGGCCGACACCGCAGGCCATGGAGAACTTGATCAGCGTCTGAAGCTTCGCAGGGCCGGCGACGCCGATATGGACGGGCAGCGTCACGCCCGCGGCGGCGAGGCGGTTGGCCCAGGCGATCACGGGCTCGGCCTCGAAGCAGAACTGCGTCGCGATGGCCATCTCGGCATCCGTCCGCTCGGCGAAGGCCTGCTTCCAGGCGACGGCCGCCATCACTTCCTTCTCGCCGCCGTCGGCGTCGATATCGCGGTTGCCTTCGGGATGGCCCGCGACGTGGAGGCGCTTGAAGCCCGCGCGGTCGAAGACGCCGGTCTCGAGGAGCTGCATGGAGGAATGGAAAGCGCCCTTAGGCTCCGTCACGCCGCCGGCGAGGATCAGGCCCTGATCCACCCCGGCCTCGCCCTGATAGCGCGCGACGCAGTCCGCGAGCGTCGCCTCATCGGCGATGATGCGGGCGGGGAAGTGGGGCATGACGGGGAAGCCCTCATCCGCCAGTCGCTTGGCGGTCTCGACCATCTCCTCGATCGGCGTGCCGTCGATATGGGCGATGTAGACGCGCGTGCCGGCGGGAAGGATCTCGCGGAAGCTCTCGATCTTGGCGGCGGTGCGCGGCATCACCTCGATGGAGAAGCCGTCCAGCATGGCGGCGAGGTCGCCCGTGGGGCGGGCGGCAGCAGCCTTGCGGCTCATGAAGTTGAGAATGCGCGCCATTCTGGTGTGTCCGCCCCTATCCCGTCGTTGCCCTAGACCTTCGCTTCCGCCCAGCCGTCCTGCGCGATCAGCGCCTTGATGCGATCCGTGTCGTATTCCGCCTCGAGCCGCTTCGCCGTCTCGTCTGCGACAATCTCGGCGTCGCCATCGACATTCAAAGGCTCCGATTTCCGCCATTCAGCGAGATAGGCGTCGTCGTCGCGGGCGCCAACCTTCATCGCGCATCTGTCAATGGCCTGCTCGAAGCGCTCGGGAAGCTGGCGCTTGGCCGCGCGCCGGCCCTTGCCGACGATCACCTGGGCGGGGATGTCGCGCCAGTAGACGATCACGAGCTCTGCCATGGCCTCTCCCTCCGCCGATGATCGCCGAGGGATAGCGGGGCCCTGGCCCTGGCCATCCTGCAAACTCGACAATCGCTGTGCTTTCCGCGACAGGATTTGGGCTGCGGGTGTTGATCGGTGAGCCTGTGCCAGCGCTGGTGCGGGGGCGGTGCAACGCCTGCTTAACCCTTGCTGTCGTAAAGCGCGCTTGATGGGTCGCAATCCGGCCCGTATAACGCGGGCATTCAAACGCGATGAGGGTGAGGACGCGGCGATGACGCGCCAGCTGCCGACGATCAGCTTCGAGTTCTTTCCGCCGAAGTCGCCCAAGGCGGCAGCCGCCCTGTGGCACTCAGTCGAGCGTCTGGCACCAATGGGGCCGAAATTCGTGAGCGTGACCTACGGCGCGGGTGGCACGACGCGGGACCGGACGATGGCCGCGATCCTGGCGATCCGGGACCGGGCGCGGCTCGACGTGGCGGGGCATCTGACTTGTGTCGGCGCGAGCCGGGACGAGGTGATGAAGGTCGCGCGCGGCTATGCGAAGCTCGGTGTGAACCGGATCGTCGCCCTCAGGGGCGATCCGCCGCCGGGCTCCGGCGGGTTCCGGCCGCATGCGGATGGGTTTGCGAGTTCGCTCGAGCTGATCTCGGCGCTGCGCGCGATGGGCGGTTTCGGGATCACCGTGGGCGCCTATCCCGAAAAGCATCCGGAGGCTGCGGACCACAAGGCGGATATCGAGTTTCTGAAACGCAAGGTGGATGCGGGCGCGGACAGCGCGATCACGCAGTTCTTCTTCGAGAACGAGACCTATCTGCGCTTCCGCGATGCCTGCGTGAAGGCGGGGATCGAGGTGCCGATCATGCCCGGCGTCCTCTGCATCGACGACTTCGACAAGATGGTCGGCTTTGCGGGGGGCTGCGGGACGGCGGTGCCGCAGTGGATGCACGATGCCTATGACCGGGCGGAGACGCAGGCGGAGCACGATCTCCTGTCGCTCTCCATCGCGTCGGAGCAGTGCGACGGGCTGATGGCAGAGGGGGTGGATCACCTCCATCTCTACACGCTCAACAAGCCCGACCTGCCGATGCAGCTATGCCGTGCCATCGGCGTGGAGCCCCAGCCGATGCAGATCGCGGCGGCCGGCTGCGCCTGATCCCTCGGGGCTGGTGCCTTCGGTCTTTGCTGGCACTCTGACAGCCGAGCAGGCTTCAGGCCTTGCGTCGCTTGAGGAGCGTCCAGGAGCGCAGGTCCACCATGATCTTCACGGCGGCGGCGAGGACGAGGGCGCAGAGGGCGGCCTTGCTGATTATCTCCATCGTACCCTCGATCAGCAGCGCGTGGATCACGGTGCCGAGGACGATCACGCTGGCCAGCGCGGTATGGGCAAGGCGCCAGGTCGAGGGCCTGAGGCGGAGGCGCCGGCGGAAGGCGGCCAGTAGTGCTCCGGCGAAAACGGCCCACATCGCGAGCACGCCCCAGACCGAGAAGGGGGTCGGTGAGCGGAAGAGGAGCGCGTCGACCACATCGGGCGGGCTGGTGATCCAGAGCCCGACGACATGGATCACCACCGCCGCGACGAGCCCGCCGCCGATCCAGGCATGGACACGTCGTCCGCGTCGGGACGGCACGCCCGGCAGATACCCGCCGATGAGCAGGGGCTGGAGGAGCAGGAGCGCCATGCCGACGATCCCCGCAAAGCCCGCGGCGATGTAGACCGGCTGGCGCCAGGCGAGGAGCGGGCTTGTCGCAGCGAGCGCGACCGGCACGACAAGGGCGGCCGCAAGGGCCGCCCAGATCAGGAGCTTTCGCGCCGGGGTCACGCCCCTCAGGCCGGCTGCAGCACGAAATGCACCTCGAGGCTCTTGTCGCGCGCGCTCGGCATGATCGGGCGAAGGAAAACAGTCTCGAACCCGTTGTCGTCGAACTCCGCATCATAGGCGAGGTGGCCGTGCGGCTGGCCGAAGGCGGGCACGATCTGCGGCATGTCCATGCGGAAGACGCCGTTCGCATCCGTGAGGGTCGCGCCATGGCTCTCGGGTTCGCGTTCGTGGCCCTCGGTCGTATGCGCCCAGATCTGGATGCGGATGCCCTCGAGCGGAGCGCCGTCGCCCGCGCGCCGGACCGTGCCGGTCGTCGTGAAGCCACCGCCGCCGATCCGGTCCGTGAGGGCCGCGCCGGGGACGTAGTTGTTGGCGCCGCCCCGCATGGTAGGGGTGGGCGCGAGGCCGGCCGCACGGGCGGGCATCAACAGCCCGGACGCGCCCGTGGTGAGCGCGGCACCCGCGGTCGCGGCACCGGCTGCGAGTAAGGCACGGCGGGTCTTGAGAAGCTCGGTCATCGTGGTCAGTCCTCTCCTCGGTCGCGAAGGCGCGCCATAGCCCGGGCACGCATCGCAGTTGGATCTTGGAACGCGCGATGTTTGTGCGTCTGCACAGAAGGAAGGTAGGAAGCGGCGGCCCGCGATAAAGCGCAGGGCCGCCCCGGCTTTACGTTTTTTCCGAAGAAGCGCGGTTCTTTCCCATCGCACGGATGCCGGCGCTATGAGGGCTCTCCAGGCGCTGCAGGCCGCGTATCCGCTGGAGGGAGCCATGACACCCACCGATCCACCCGTCGTCTCCGGAGGCCGGTTGCGGCGCTCGCCCTTCTACCGCTCGACCGTGGAGGAGGGGGCGGAGGGGTTCCTGACCTACAACCGCATGCTGATCCCGCGCGGCTACGGCGACCGCGAGGCGGAGTACTGGCGGCTGATCGAGGGTGTGGCGATGTGGGATGTGGCGGCCCAGCGCCAGGTGCAGCTGAAGGGTCCGGATGCAGCAAGGCTGGCGCAGATCCTTTGTAGCCGTGACCTCTCGGCGCAGGTCGTGGGGCAGGGCAAGTATGTCGCGATCTGCGACCATCGCGGGGTGCTGATCAACGATCCGATCGCGCTGAAGGTCGATGAGGACTGTTACTGGCTCTCCATCGGGAATTCGGACATCTGGTTCTGGGCGCGTTGCGTCGCCGGCGAGCGGGGTCTGGATGTTGAAGTGAGCGAGCCCGACGTCTCGCCGCTCGCGATCCAGGGGCCGAAGGCGGAGGAGGTGGTCGCAGCGCTCCTCGGCGACTGGGTACGGGAGCTCAGGTATTTCTGGTTCGGCGATGCGGTGTTGGAGGGCATCCCGCTCAAGGTCTCGCGCTCGGGCTGGTCGAAGCAGGGCGGGTTCGAGCTTTACCTGATGGACGGCTCGCAGGGCGACAGGCTCTGGCAGATCGTGCGGGAGGCGGGGCAGCCCTTCGGTATCGGTCCCGGCTATCCGAACCCGTCCGAGCGGACGGAGAGCGGGCTTCTGAATTACGGCACGGATACGGACGAGGTGACCAACCCCTTCGAGGTCCGGTTGGGCCGGTTCGTCGATCTTGATCTGAGCGATGAGGTGATCGGGATTGCCGCCCTTAGGCGGATCGAGGCCGAGGGCGTCAAGCGGCACCAGCTCGGTATCGTGCTGGAGGGGCCGCAGGAGGACGAGAACCAGTCAGTCTGGCTGCCGCTGGAGCGTGACGGCGCGCGGGTCGGGCACGTGACGCACAAGGCCTGGTCCTACCGGCTCGATCGGATGATCGGTTATGCGCTGGTTTCGGTCGCGGCGCGGCCGGGTGACCACGTCGAGGTGCTGCGCGAGGACGGGAGGCTGGCGGGAAGGCTCGTCGAGCTGCCCTTCGAGATCGGCCGATGATGCGCAAATCGGCGCGGGTCTGGTCCGGAAGCTTGTGGGCGGGGGGCATCCTGCGTAATCCTGTTCCGAAACCAACGGAAGATCGATGCGCAAGGCGGCGGGAACTCAGGGATATTCGACGGGCCCCGGAGGTGCTGCACCAGGGGTCGGCCCCGGTGGTGGCTCGGCGAGCGGGTCGCTCGACAGCCGGCTGGCACAGGCGGCGGCACCGCTGATCGCCGCCCTTGATCTTGGCACCAACAATTGTCGTTTGCTGATCGCCCGGCCCTTCGCCGAGGCCGCTGCGGTTGATGAGGACGGTAATGGCGCGAGCTTCGAGGATCCGGGCTTCAAGGTCGTCGATGCCTTCAGCCGTCCGGTTCGGCTCGGTGAGGATATCGAGCGGACGGGCAGCCTGTCGGGTGCGGCGCAGGATCGGGCGATCAAGGCGCTCAGGATCTGTGCCTCGAAGCTCCGCCAGCGCCGGGTCTCGGCCGCGCGGATCGTCGCGACCGAGGCATGCCGGCGGGCGGCGAACGGGCGGGCCTTCATTCGCCGCGTGCTGCAGGAGACGGGGCTGTCGCTCCGCGTGATCTCGGCCGAGGAGGAGGCGCGACTGGCCGTGGCGGGTTGCGCGCCGCTGGTCGAGCCCGAGACCGAGCAGCTGCTGGTGGTCGATATCGGTGGGGGGTCGACGGAGCTCATCTGGGTCGATCTCTCGCATGCCTCGCCTGGACGGCGGCAGGCGCTCGTGCGGGCGCTGGCGCCGCTGCATCCCGGCGAGGAGTGCCAGCATGCCCGCGCTGCGGCCGCTCATATCTGCGACTGGGTCTCCGTACCGCTCGGCGTCTCGACCCTGCGCGACCGGTTCGGGGGGATCGCGGACGATCAGGCCCGGTTCGCGGCCATGGCGGGCGCGTTCGGGGAGGCGCTGGAGAGCTTCGCGCCGCTGGCGCCGGAAATGCGGGAGCGGCTGCGCGGCAAGCTCCAGATCATTGGGGTTTCCGGCACGGCGACGACCTATGGCGCGCTGCATTTGGGCCTGCGGGTCTATGACCGGACGCGGGTCGACGGCATGTGGCTGCCGCATCTCGCGGCTGAGGATCTGACGGCGCGGCTCCTGGGCCTCGGCGCGGATGGGCGGGCGCGCTGCCCCGGTGTGGGTGCGGGCCGGGCGGAGCTGGTGCTCTCAGGCGCCTCGATCCTGATGACGGTGCTGCGGGCCTGGCCGGAAGGCGCGCTGCGCATCGCCGACCGGGGGCTCCGCGAGGGCATGCTCTACGGTCTACTCCATCAGCGGCGGCTGGCGGCCGAGGCTGCGGCGGAGTAAAGCCGCCCGCGACGAAGGCCGAGGGGGCGGGAGCATGGCAGCGGGCGGTGGCAGACGCGGCGGCAAGAGCGGCGCCGGCAAGGGGCGCGGCGGGCCGGTGGCCGGCGCTTCCGGTAGAGGCCAGCGCGAGCTCAAGCAGAAGGTCAAGACCGCGAAGGGTCGGCGGCTCTCCTCCACGCGCTGGCTCGAGCGGCAGCTCAACGATCCTTATGTCCGGCGCGCCGTTGCCGAGGGGTTTCGGGGGCGCGCCGCCTACAAGCTCGCGGAGATCGATGACAAGCTGCGGTTCCTGGTGCCCGGGGCGCGGGTCGTGGATCTCGGCTGCGCGCCTGGCGGCTGGTGCCAGATTGCCGTTGCGCGCGTGAATGCGGACGGCGCGCGGGCGGATAAGCGGCGCGGTTTTGTCCTGGGCGTCGATCTTCAGGCGGTGGAGCCCATCGCCGGCGTCACGCTGATGCAGCTCGACTTCCTGGAGGAGGGCGCGGACACCGCCGTGCGCGAGGCGTTGGACGGGCCTGCTGACGTTGTGCTCTCGGACATGGCGGCGGCTTCCTCCGGCCATAAGGCGACGGATCACCTCAAGATCATGGCGCTGGCGGAGGCTGCTGCCGATTTCGCCTTCGAAGTGCTGGAAGAGGGCGGCAGCTTTGTCGCCAAGGTGCTGCAGGGCGGGACGGAGGGCACGCTGCTCGCGGCCCTCAAGAAGCGCTTCACCAAGGTCGCCCATATCAAGCCGCCGGCCAGCCGGTCGGATTCCACCGAGATCTACGTCGTGGCGACGGGCTTTCGGGGCCGGATAGCGGCGGATACCGAGGGCTGAAGGCAACACGGTTCAATTGTGGGCACATTCTGGCCGCAGGTGCCCCGCCATCGCCCGATTTACCGCGTTCCATCTAATCCCGTGGGAGTACCAGCGTAACTAGGGGGTTAGTCATGCTTAAGGTGGGGTTTCATTCCTCGGGTGGAGTTTTCGCCGCAGTGCTTTGCGCTGCAACATTTTTTGGGGCGTCGCCGGCCGCGGCGCTCGACTGTCATTTCTTTGAGGAACAGGCGCGTGAGCACGACTCATCGGGACATCCAGCAAAGATGCTCGAAGCGTGCCTCGCCCTTACGGCGTACCGCGAACGGCTTTTGCAGGAGAATGTGCGCTATGCGTTCGGGCCCCGCGCGGCAGCGAGTCCCGAGAGTGTTGAGCAGCGGAGTGCGCCGCTCGATACCTTCCACGTACTGCCGGAATACAAGCTCTATCACCTGGCGCGCGAGACGGGTGTTCTCGATGTCTTGGCGACGGATGCGCCGGCCGACGCGCGGAGCGCGCGGTCCCGCCCGCAGCCGATGATCCGGCTTCGTCGCGCGGCGCCGGAGGAGCATCATCCCTGACGCCTCGCCGCCGAGCGTTGCGCAAGGCGGCTGTGGTACGGGCCGGGAACGGAAAAGAAGCTGCAGGGCTGATTGATTGGCATCAACGCCCTGCGGCGCGATCTGCGTTCTACTGCCGTCGTTCCAGGAAATGGGCGATTGGCAGGAGAATGCCGAATGAGCACCACCAAGGGTTCCAACCGCTCGGCGTCGAACGGCGCCGGGATGCGTGCAGCGGGCGTGCCGGATTTCGCGGCGATGACACTGGGTGGCGAGCGCAGCCTGAAGGCGATGGCGACGGTGCATAGCCGCATGATCGGACGCATGGCGCGGATGAACCGGGCCTGTGCGGATTTCCTTGAGCGCCGGCTTGAGCACGATCGGCAAACGGTCATGGAGTTGGCGGATTGCCGCTCCCCGCAGGAGGTGGCGGGCGTCTGGACCCGCTTCGCCTCGACCGCCGCGGGGCAATACGCGGAGAACTTCGGCGCCGTCGCGAGCCTTGCGGCCGAGCAGGGGCACGAAGCGCTCGCGGATATGCGGGGGGAGATCGAGGCGGCGGTGCAGCCCTTCGAGGGAGGAGCGCCCCATGCTTGATGCGGAGACGGCAAAGTCGGGCGTGGTAACGCGGTATCGCTCGATCGTGAGCTTCGCCGATACGGATCCGGGCTCGGATGCGCGGCTGGCGGCGGCGACGGCGGTTGCCGCTGCGGAGGATGCGCATCTGACGGTCCTGACCCTCCGCTATCAGGCGGATGTGCCGAGCTATCCCTTCGCCGATGGCGGCGCCGGAGCTTATGTGCAGTTCTTCGAGCAGGCCCAGCAGGAAGCGAAGGAAGCCGCCGAGGCGACGGAGGCGGCGATCGCGGCGGCCGGCGTGCGGGGCGAGGCGCTGCCCTGCGTGACGGTCTTCGGCAATCTCGAGCATCGGGTGAACATGGTCGCGCGCTTTGCGGACCTTGCCGTACTGAACCCGCCCTATGGCCCCAAGACGCCGAGGACGACGGCGGAGCTTCTGGAGACGGTGCTCTATGAGAGCGACATCCCGGCCCTGGTGATGCCCGATGGCGCGGCGGCGCCGGATACGAGCCGGGTGCTGATCGGCTGGGACGGCAGCCGACAGGCGCTCCGCGCCGTGAAGGCAGCGATGCCCTATCTCAGGCGGGCGGGATTGGTCGAAATCTGCATGATCGATCCTCTGGCCGAGCAGCCTGGGGAAAGGCTGGCGGTCATGCTCTCGCGCCACGGGGTCACGCCCGAGATCGCGGTGCTGGCGCGGCCTGTGGGGTCGATCTCGCAAGCGATAATGGGCCATGCGCTGGAGACGGGTGCGGGGCTTGTCGTGATGGGTGCCTATGGCCATTCGCGCTTCCGCGAGGCGGTGCTGGGCGGCGTGACGCGCGATACGCTGGAGCGCGTGCCGCTGCCGCTCCTCGTGGCGCATTGAGGGGCTCTCTCAGCCGCCGCTCCGGGCCTGGGCGATAAAGCCAAGGAGGTTGAGGAGGAGCTGAGCCGCAAGGATCTGGGTGCTGCCGGAGGGGTCGTAATCCGGCGCCACCTCGACGAGGTCGATGCCGGCGATGGCGTGGCTCCGGGCGACGGCCTGCAGCAGCTCCAGCACCTCGTAATAGAGAAAGCCGCCATGGGACGGTGTGCCGGTGCCCGCGGCGATCGACGGGCAGAAGGCGTCGATATCGATCGTGAGATAGAGGCGCGAGCCTGCCGGCACGCGGGCGGCGAGGGCGGCGGGCCCTAGCGCGCGGGCTTGCCGGACCGACAGGATGTCCGAGCCGCGGGCGCGCGCATCCTCGTAGCCTTCGCGCGCGGTGGAGCTCACGTTCCGGATGCCGATCTGGGTGAGCCCGGTCACATAGGCGCGCTCGGCGGCGCGGCGCATCGGGTTGCCGTGGCCGTGGCGCACGCCGTGTCGCTCATCGACGAAATCGAGATGCGCGTCGATCTGCACGATGTGGAGAGGGCCGTGCCGCGCCGCGTCGTCCTCGAAGGCGGCGATGGCGGGGATGTTCACCGAGTGGTCGCCGCCGATGACGACCGGTGTGGCCCCGGCGCTGAGCGCGGCGCGCACCCCGGCCTCGATATTGGCGTGGGAGCGGGTGGTGTCGGTGTGCACGATGTCCGCGTCGCCCATATCGACGATGCGCACGTCTTCGCCGAGATAGGTGACGTCGTCCTCGTGGTCGTAGGCGCCGGCATGGCCGAAGGAGAAGAGGGTGGACGCCTCCCGCACCGCGCGCGGCCCGAACCGGGCGCCCGCGCGCCATTGGGTGCCCGCATCGAAGGGCGCACCGAGGATCGCGAAATCCGCCTCGATGGCCGACCAGTCGGACACGTAGGCGCGCTTCGCGAAGGTGCAGATGCCGGTGAAGGGCAGGTCGAGACGGCCTGTCTCGTAGCCATGAGCCATGGGAGGTCTCCTCGTCGCGGGGTGCCATGCGAGGGCGCAGGGGAGCGGAGGTCAAGTCCCTTGCCTGCCTGCCGGGTGCGATCTGCCCCGGCCTTCGAGCCGGGGCCTCCTCGAAGCCCGCGGTCCTCCGGGAGGTCCCGGGTCGTAGCCCGGGACGCATCGCGCCGGCCGAGGACGCAGCTCTTCAGGTTCCGGGGCAGGGGGCAAGGTCGCTGGGCTCGATGGCGGCGGGTGAGACCCGGCGGGGCGCGCCCTGATAGGTGGTGCCGTTCCGGATGGCGCGGCCGGTCAGGAGGTTGAGGTCGCAGGAGGTAGCCGCGGCGGGGTCAAGTGTGTCGTAGCTCTCCCACGTATAACCGGCGAGGACGAAGCCGCCGTCGCGCCAGGCGATCGCATGCACTTCGCGCCACCGGTTGCGGCCGACCGAGGCGTTCTCGCCATGTAGAAGAAGGCTGCCCCGCTCGCTGACCTCGAGCCACGGGATCGTGCCGAAGAGGCGCCCGACCCAGACGATGCCCGTTGCCTGGAGCGCGGGGGTGAAGCCGGGACCGGTCGCGTCGCCGGTATAGACGAGGAGACTCGCGGTGCCCTCGTCCGGGTTCTCCACAAGCATCGCGCGGTCCGCCGTCCCGTCACCGTTGAGGTCGTCCGACAGGGCGGCGATGACGTCCCGGGAGCTGATCGGGAGCGGCTCAGCCACTTCGCCGGCGCCCACGGACGTCGCGGCGAGTGCTGCGCCGAGGGCCAGCGCGGCGGCGAGCCTTGCGTTCTGCGCCGTGGCGCCCATGTGTGCCGTCCCTTTCAAAGCCCGGCGGGGCATGACATGAGAGCGCCCAAGGACGGTGCTCTTGCGTTCGTCCAGGGGAGTTTGGCCCCTGGGTCTGGCCTGTGGCGCCCTCCGCTCCCGCCGACGACAGGAGACGAGCCATGGAGATTCGGGAAGCCCTCACCTTCGACGACGTGCTGCTGGTGCCGGGCGCCTCGGAGGTTATCCCGGCCCAGGCGGATCTGCGCACCCGGGTCACCAACAGCATCCAGCTGAACATTCCGTTGCTGTCCTCCGCCATGGACACGGTGACCGAGCAGGGCATGGCGATCGCCCTGGCGCAGGCCGGGGGCATGGGCGTGATCCACCGCAACCTGGATGCTTCCGAGCAGGCCGCACAGGTGCGGGCCGTGAAGCGGTTCGAGAGCGGGATCGTCTATGAGCCCGTGACGCTCTCGCCCGACCAGACGTTGGCGGATGCACTGGCCTGTCAGGAACACTACCGCATCACCGGATTTCCGGTGGTCGGAGAGGGCGGGCGGTTGGTCGGCATCCTCACGAACCGGGACATCCGCTTTGCCGAGGACCCCGCGATGCCCGTCTCGGCGCTGATGACGAGCGAGAACCTCGCAACGGTGCGTGAGCCGGTGGATCTCGACGAGGCGAAGCGGCTGTTGCAGTCGCGCCGGATCGAGAAGCTGCTGGTGGTGGATGGTGGGGGGCGCTGCACCGGGCTCCTGACGGTTAAGGATATCCAGAAGGCGGTGCTGAACCCGCTCGCCTGCAAGGACGAGATGGGGCGGCTGCGCGTGGCCGCGGCCTCGACGGTCGGCGATGCGGGCTTCGAGCGGTCGGAGGCGCTGATCGATGCGGGCGTCGACCTCATCGTGATCGACACAGCCCACGGGCACTCGGCCTCGGTCGCGGAGGCGGTGGAGCGGGTCAAGAAGCTGTCGAACGCCGTGCAGGTCGTGGCCGGGAACGTCGCGACGGCAGAGGGGACGCGGGCGCTGATCGGGGCCGGCGCCGACGCGGTGAAGGTGGGGATCGGGCCGGGCTCGATCTGTACCACGCGCGTGGTGGCAGGCGTCGGCGTGCCGCAGCTCACCGCCGTGATCGACTGCGCCGAGGCGGCGGCGGAGACCGGCACGCCCGTGATCGCCGATGGCGGGATCAAGTTCTCTGGTGATCTTGCCAAGGCCGTCGCCGCGGGCGCCCATTGCGCGATGATCGGCTCCATGCTCGCAGGCACGGACGAGGCGCCGGGCGAGGTCTTCCTCTATCAGGGGCGGAGCTACAAGGCTTATCGCGGCATGGGCTCGGTGGGCGCGATGGCCCGCGGCTCGGCCGACCGGTACTTCCAGAAGGAGATTCAGGACACCCAGAAGCTGGTGCCCGAGGGGATCGAGGGGCAGGTACCCTACAAGGGCCCGGCCGGAGCCGTGATCCATCAGCTGACGGGCGGGCTGCGTGCTGCCATGGGCTACACCGGCAACCGGACGGTCGAGGCGATGCATGGCAACTGCCGTTTCGTCCGGATCACCGGGGCGGGCCTCAAGGAGAGCCATGTCCACGACGTGATGATCACGCGGGAGAGCCCGAACTACCGGACGGACTGAGGGCGTCCCGCTTCGGCACCACCTGAACGAATGCGTGGGTGGCGCGACAATATCGTTGGATGTGGGCGAGTGCTTTCTGCTAGCTTCCCCTAGGGCGCGGCTGAGGGAGATCGGCCATGAAGGCATTCGGGCGCAAGGCTCGGCGGAGCACGCTGGCCGTTGCTGGCGCTGCGGTCGTTGCGGCAGCGGGTTCAGATGCCGGCGCCGTGGTGATCATCGACACGCCCGATCAGGTGTTGCCGACGGATGGCAGCGTCTTCAGCCTGAACGTGGACGGCAAGGGTCCGGCGGAGCTCGGTTTCCAGTTCGTGTCCATCAAGGGCATGATGGGCAACGCCTTCGACATCTTCTCGACCGTCGCAAAGGCCAAGGGGCCGCCGCTTGGCGGTGTGACGCCCGAGCCCGTGGACCCGGGCACGACGATCAGCAGCTCTACCTCGTTCGATCTAGAAACCCAGTTCGATGGGCCCGATTTTCCCTTCGAAGGCTCGAGCCTTTTCTTCGGTATCGAGTTCCGGAACATGGGGGGCGATCCGTTCCTCAATGGCTGGATCGAGCTTGTGCTCGAGAAGGCCGGCATGATGGGGGCCAAGGGGGCGGGCACGGTGTTCCCGACGATCACCCTTGCGACCGTGGCGTTCGAGACCGATGGCGGCCCGATCACCGTGCCGGCGCCCGTGCCGCTGCCGGCAGCGGGGCCGCTTGCCTTGCTTGGGCTCGGCGGGCTCGCACTCTTCCGTCGTCGCCGGCGGGAGAAATGAACGAGACGGCGGCGCGGTATCGCGAGGTCGTCTATCCCCAATACCTTCAGGCCGCGGCCCATCCGCGAAGCGCGCTGGCCATGGCGAAGCTCTTTGGCTTGGCGGTCGGCGATCCAGGCTCCGCGCGCGTCCTGGAGATCGCGTGCAACCGCGGCACGACCGTAGGCTGGATCGCTGCGACGCTGCCCGAGAGCCGGTGCATCGGCATCGACATCGTCGAGAGGGCCGTGGCGGAGGCCGAGGGCGTATTCGGCCATCTCCCGAACATCGCATTCCGGCAGGGGGATGTGGCGACCCTCGACCTCGGCGATGCAGTCTTCGACGTGATCGTCGTGCAGGGCCTCTTCTCCTGGGTCGACGATGCGGCGCGGGACGGGATCATGCGCGTCGCGGGGCGTCATCTGGCCGAGGGGGGTGTCGCGCTCATCAGCTACAACGCCATGCCGGGCTCTGCCTATCGCTCGGCGATCCGGGAGCTGATGCTGATGGAGGAGGCGCGCGGTGAGCCGCTTCAGCGGGGGCTCGAGCGGCTGATGGCGGCGCTGCCGGGGGTCGAGGGGCTGAGCCACGTGCCGCTCCTCCGTGAGATCTGCGAGCGGGTTGGCGCGCAGGATCCGGCGGTGCTTCGACATGACGATGGTGCACATGAGGCGGAGCCCTTCTACCTGATGCAGGTGGCTGAATGGGCGGCGGGGCACGGCTTGTCCTATGTGGCGGATAGTGACCTCGCGCTCGACTGGATCGGGGCGATGCCCGTGGAGATCCAGAAGGCGCTGCACGGCCTGCCGCGGCTCGAGGCGCTGCAGTACTGCGACTACCTCCTGAACCTGCCCTATCGGCGCAGCATCTTCGCGCGGGCGGCCGATGCGCGCGCGTTGCGGGCGGGTCCTGACCTTACGGCGGCGCTCGACCTCCATGTGCTGCCGGTCTTCGAGCGCCTGGAGGAAGACCCGGAGACGGGCGCGCCTAATTTCGGACGGCCTGATGACCCCAAACGCGTGATGAGCCCACGGGAGACGCGCGGCGTTGCCCTGCTGGACGCGATGGTGGGACGGCCCTTGGCCCCCCTTCGGAGCTTCCTCGAAGCCGCGGGTATCGATCCGTCAACGGAAGGCGAGGCGGCTGCGGCCATGGTCCTGCAGGCGAGCATGCGCCAGCTCTGCACCGTGTCCCTCGGCCCCCCGCCCCCGATGCCGGACGCGCCGGGAGCGGCAACGCCCGAGACCGCCGCGGGAACGGTCTGACGGTTCGGCAGAGAGCCGGGGCGGTGTGCGACCTGACAGAACCAGTCGAGCGATCCTGTCGTCCCCCGGCGTGATCGGGGGAACGAACAACGGAATCCGGGGCCCGCTACCTTGGATCGCCGGGTTTGGCCCGACGATGACGACAGTGGTGCGAGTTGATTGGGTGACGCTGCATTGGTTCGGTCGGATGGTCTTCGCCGGGCCTGACGCGGCGATCCACAGTTTTGGTACTGCGGTCTCTTCTGGATCCTCCGGTCAAGCCGGAGGGTGATCGCGAACGGTCAGTTCCGTCTCGGTCTTGCCACTAGGGGCAGTCCCAGGAGGTGACGTTGAAATACGCGCGCGAATAGGCGCGCGCTTCGGTGATGCGGGCGATGAACTCGTCGTCGAACCTGTTCACGTACTCCCACACGATCTCATTCGCTGCGTTCGTGATGAAGACCCGGCCCGCCTCGGCTTCGGTGATCAGGAGACGACCCCCGGAGAGACTCTGGGACTTCCCTCGGCGGGTCGTGTGGAAGTACGGGTCGTCCTCCGCGCCAAGCAGGAGCGTTTCGGTGTTGTCCTGGGGCCGGATCGCGATGATGCGCGAGCTGCCGAGGATCTCGCCTGTCTCCGTGCCGTCGCGATTGTTGTCGAAGACGCGGATGGTGCCATCGGCATGCCAGTCCGGGTCGTGGTGACGGGTCCAGTTGCCGATGCTGTGCCATTTGATCGCCTTCGTATCCGGATCGAGCACCATGATGAGGTTCCGGTTTCGGAGCGAGATCACCACGTCCCCGGCTTCGAAACCGGGAAATGCCGCTGCCATCGCGGCCGGCAGCGCCTCCACGTCGTTGAGGTGGAAGACTTCCCGCGACATGTCCGGCCGATAAGCCCGATAAGTCTTCGGCGAAATGCCACCCGCAAGCGTCAGTAGGCCCATGGCGTCGTTCTCGAGAAAGACGTCGAGGAGGGAGATCTCCCGCAGGATCGTGCCGTCCGCGCCAACCTGCAGAAGGGTATCCTCGGAGAGCGGTGCATCGAAGGGGAGCAACGGCAGCGTGCTCTGATCCCAGTGCTTGTCTGCCGAGGAGACCCAGAAGCTGCCATCGTCATTGAGCTCGACCGAGTGATGGGTCGGCTCATCGACGCGCCAGACGAGCTCTCCGCAGCGATCGAGTTTCAGCAGAGCCTTGTGATCGATGTTGAAGACAACTGAACCGTCGGGCAGGGCGACCGCGCCGTGCGTGTCGTAGTTCCATTCGACGAGCGGGCGGTTCCGGAGATGCTCGATACCCTCGGTGAGCGTCGCCGGGCTGAAGGGCCAGCGATGGACGACAGTGCCGTCGAGCGCGACGAGCCTGATCTCCAACCCCCTGTCGAACAGGCCCTGGAGCATGATCAGCTCTTCGCCGGCTTCTTCCGGGACGTGCAGCGTTACACCGCTGCCATCCTGCCGAGGTGGTGCCGTCCACGCCTTTGGTCTGATTCCGGCGAGCGTGTCCCCCTCCGTTAACAATTGTTGAAAGTCATTCCGCACTTGCGTAACGAGGGTGTAGGGGAAGAGCCGGTTTTCAGTTGCGTAGATCCCGGCGATGAATGTTGCCGACAGCAGCAAGATGGTCCCGCAGGTGATCCCGAGAACGCGGCTCATGGAGTTCTCCGTCAGGTAAGACGTGGGGCTCTTTATGGAGGCAGAGCAATGAGATATCGGATGAACTCTAAGTGTTCAACTCACCCGCGCAGGGTCGCCGTGTGGCCGGCACTTGCGTCCTTGGCAGTCGTCCTGAGCGCCGGTCCGGCGCAGGCCTATATCGGGCCGGGGGCGAGTGTCGGGGCCATCGTCACCGCCGTCGCGGTGCTGCTTGGCATCCTGTTCCTCTTCGTCGGCCTCCTCTGGTATCCGATCAAGCGGATGCTGAAGGGTAAATCGGGCGCGACCAAGGCCGAGGCCAAGGAAGACACCGCAGCATGATCCTCGAGATTGCCGTCTCGCTTCTGGCGGTGATCGGGTTCGGGCTGGTTCTCTGGAAGAGCCGCATTGTCGGGGTTTCCCGGCAGGCGGTGGCGACCACGATGTCGGGCCTCTCGACCATGATGGATCGCGAGCTCGATGACGATGCCAAGGAGATCGCGGTCCGGCGGGCCGGCTTCGCGCTGATCGGCGCGGCTTTCTCCATCGCGCTTCGTTTCGCCCTGGCGCTGGGGGCAGCGGCGCTGCCGATCCTTGCAGCCGACGCGGTCGGGCTTGTGGACGGGGACGACGTGCTGTCCCTGATGCTGCGGCTCGACTATATCGTGATCGTCTCCGTCGTTCTGATCGTCGGCGGCGAAGGGGTGCGGCGCTGGCGCGGGCGGTCGGTGGCGGCGGCGGGCGGCGCGGATGCCGCTGCGGCGACCGTGACCTACTCACCGCTGGAGCGGTTCGTGCATGGGCTTGCCTTCTCGAACCCGGCGCTCATGAAGGGGGCTGCGCGCATTGAGGACCGCTTCATGCCGGTGGCCGATGCGGGCGCGCCCGGGCCGCCGATCTTTGTCACATCGCTTGCGCGCGGGGGCACGACGGCGGTGCTGAACGCGCTCAGCACGCTGCCCGGGATTGCCACCCATACCTATCGCGACATGCCGTTTCTGACGGCGCCGATGCTCTGGGACCGTCTGGCGGGGGGCAAGAAACGGCGCGTCGAGACGCGGGACCGGGCGCATGGCGACGGGCTGAGCATCGGCCTCGACAGCCCGGAAGCCTTCGAGGAGGTGCTCTGGCACCTCTTCTGGCCCGAGAAGTACGGCGAGGACCGGATCGCGCTCTGGACCGAAGCCGACGGCAAGGCGGAGGCGGAGACGTTCTTTGCCCGCCACATGGCGCGTATCCGGCAGGCGCGGCTGGGGGAGGAGGCGGGTCCGGGGGCGCGCTACTGCTCGAAGAACAACGCGAACATCGCGCGGTTGCCTTATCTTGCGGAGGCTTTTCCGGGCTGCCGTATTGTCATCCCGCTTCGTCAGCCGCTGGCGCATGCGGCGTCGCTGCATCGTCAGCACCGGAACTTCACGGCGCTGCAGGGCGAGGATGATTTCGTCCGCCGCTACATGCGCGATATCGGGCATTTCGAGTTTGGGCTGAACTATCGCCCGCTGGCGTTCCCGGGCCTCGATCCTGCGTGCTACGATCCGGCGGGACTCGACCACTGGGTGGACTACTGGCTGCATGCCTTCAGGGCCGTCGAGGCGCGGCTCGATGCGGGGCAGGACCTCATCCTGGTGACGCAGGACGGTCTGCGCGCTCAGCCGGTGGAGACGATGGCGCAGCTTGGCGAGCGGCTCGGCGTGGCGGGCGCGGGGCCGGAGCTTGCGCGGCACTTTCTCTCGACCCCCGACCGGATCTCGGAGGAGGGGGTGGACACGAGCCTCCGGGAGGAGGCGGCGATGCTATACGACCGGCTTGCGGCGCGCGCCCTTCAGCCCTGATCTGAAGCGCGCGCCGATGTGCGCCCTGCTGTCGCGGTTGCGCTCCCGCCCGCACGGGTCGGGAGCGACTTCACGGGCTTTGGTCAGGCGGCCTTGCCTGCGTCCGCCGGGTTCCAGGCGTTCTTCTGGAAGGGGGCGTCGATGGGCGTGGCGTAGATGTGGTTGACGTAGTTCGACATCACCTTCTGCGCGAGGATCAGCACCACGTCGAGGACATGGGCGTCCGTGTAGCCCGCGGCCTTGAAGGCATCGACATCCGCCGCCGTCACCTGGCCCCGCTCGCGCAGGACCTTGAGCGTGAACTGGCGCAGTGCCTCGAGCTTCGTATCGGCGAGGGGGCTCGCGGTGCGCAACGCCTCGACAAGGCTTGGGTCGACCTTGTCCATCTGGGCGATGGTGGTATGGGCGGGCACGCAGTAGTGGCAGCCATGCTCGACATTGATGGCCATCCAGACCACGGTCCGCTCGGCTGCGTCGAAGCCGGACTTTGAGACTACGAGCCGGTGGAGCGTCTGATAGGCGTCGAGATGCGCCGGGCTCTCGGCCATCACGGCGTGGAGATTGGGGATCATGCCGAAGCCCTTCACCGAGTTCTCGAGTAGCGGCTTCGAGCCTTCGGGGGCGGTTTCGGCGGTGTGGAGCTTGGCGTCGATGGCGGACATCGTCTTTCCCTTCTGCCTGTCGGGCCGGGGCGGGAGCGCTGCGACCTTTGCGTTTGGGGCAAGGTATGGAGCGCCCTGGTGGGTCGATAACCCCTGCTCACCATCGGGTGATCGCGCCTTCATGCATGACAGTCATGCGCATTGCGCACGGATCCTGCGATGACGCCCGCAGCGCGCCATCAAGCCGCGATCGAGGTGCTGGAGGCCTGGGTCCATAGTGGATCGGGCGAGGCGTTGGACCGGACGCTTGCGGCATGGGGACGGGCGCATCGTTTCGCGGGCTCGGGCGACCGGCATGCGATCGCGGATATCTGCTACGGCACGGTCCGGCGGGCGCGGTCGCTGCAGTGGCTCGGTGGCGGTGGCGACCCGGGAAGCAGGCTCGAAGCGTTCCGCCCCCGCATCGCGGTTCTGGCGGGCGCGGTTCTTGCCGGTCAGGAGTTGTCGCAGATCGCGGGTGCGGGGCGCCACGCGCCTGCAGCGCTGACGGCTGAGGAAGCGGGCGCGTTAGCGACGCTTGCTGCTGAGGGAGAGGTGAAAGGGCTCGATGGTGCCCCCCCAAGTGTGCGCGTGAACCTTCCCGACTGGCTCCTAGACGCGCTCGGGTCGGTGCCAGGCACCGCACTTGCAGCGCTGGGGGAGCGGGCGCCGGTGGATCTTCGTGTCAATCGGTTGAAGGCGACACCGGAGGCTGCTGCGGCGGCCCTCGCGGAGGAGGGTATCGAGACGGAGCGCGGACCGCTTGCGCCCGATTGCCTGCGGGTTGTCGGGGGTGCGCGGCGGGTCGCGGGCAGTGCTGCCTATCGAGGCGGTCTGGTGGAGCTGCAGGACGCGGCGAGCCAGGCCGCAGCCTTGCGCGCGCGGGCGGCGCCGGGAGAGACGGTGCTGGACTTCTGCGCGGGTGGTGGCGGAAAGACCCTTGCCTTGGCCGCTGCGATGGAGGGGCGGGGGCGGTTGATCGCTCATGACGCCTCACCGCGGCGGATGTCGGATCTCGCTCCGCGGGCAGCACGTGCGGGGGCCCGGGTGGAGACGATCGGAACCGAGGCGCTGGCGGCGCTCGAGGGCGCCTGCGATCTGGTCCTCACCGATGTGCCGTGCTCGGGCAGCGGAGCATGGCGGCGGAACGGCGATGCGCGCTGGCGCTTCGGGCGCGAGGACCTTGAGCGCCTCAACGCGACGCAGGATGCGATCCTGGATCGTGCGGCGCGGCTGGTCCGGCCGGGCGGGCGGCTCGTTTATGTCACCTGCTCGATCATCCCGGCGGAGAACGCGGCGCGGATCGAGGCGTTTCTCGCCCGGACATCGGCATTTCGTACCGACCCTGTCGGAACCTTCTCTACGCTTCCCGACCCGGCGGGCGGTGACGGTTTCTTCGTCTTTCCTCTCCTTAATCAGTCGTGACGCCGCGCGCCTCGACAGGTTTTGCGGGGAGCGGGGCGCGCGTGTAGGCTGTGCCCTGCGCAGGGGGAGGGTCAGAATGTCCGTCACCGCACCGGTATCGAGATCCTGGTACGCCGCCGGAGGGGATGCGTGGCGCGAGGCAGTGTCGGCCTTTACGGGGCGGGGTGCGCCGATGCCGCCCTCCTTCAGGAATGCGCCGGATCCGAGTGCGCTCTGCGCGTTGACCGGGCGGGTTCTCGACCGGAACCCGGCGCTCGAGACGCTGGGGGTTGAGCGATCCCATGTGGGCGAGGTCGTCGCAGAGCTTACGGATGGCGATGCCGGGCTCGTCTACCGCCTCTCACGCAGTGCGGTCCGCCTTGGCTTTGCGCTGGAGCGTGTCTTTTGCCAGCGGACGCAAGGGGTGGCATACATCGCCGTCTCGAAGGTCGATGACGACCGGCTCCTGTGGCGCATCATCAGCCCCGAGCGCCTGGCCGATGCTGTCCTACCCGCGGTCTCACAGCGCTATGACGGTGCCCCTTTCGCCTATCTGCGCCTGTCGGCCATGGGCGAGGCAGTGTTCAACGAGCGCTTCCGCGAGCTCTTCGGCAATGCGCCTGATGCGGTTGTGGAGCGCTTGAAGGGAGGGGACGACGAGGTCTTGCCGGGGCGTTACCGGTTCGACACGCAAGACGGACGGGAGCGGTTGATGCGCGCTTTCGTGCCGGGCACGCGCGAGGCGACGCGGCAGGGGGCTGTCGAGGGCGACAGTGCCGCGAGCGGTCGCGAGGTCTTCCTCTTCGATCTTTTCCGCGAAGAGGCGATGGAGAGCGGGGCCGTCGGCGATCTCGATGACGTTCCGGCAGCGATGACCCAGCTGCTCTCGGACGGCACAATCCTGTGGCTGAACGCGGCGGCGCGCCGGGCGTTCGGATCGGCGGCGGAGCCGGGGCAGAACCTCGGCCACATGATCCAATGCCGCGGTCGACCGTTGAGCGGCCTAATGGAGGAGGCGCGGGCCGCCCCGGGCGAGGGCCGCGCCGAGATGGTCTATGCCAGCGGCGATGCGGCAGAGCGGCCGATGCAGATCACGCTGATGCCGAGCAGTGCCGATGGCGGGCAGACCCTGCTCGCGGTGCTGAACGATGCCTCCGAGCTACAGGCGTTGCAGGACAAGTATGCGCAGTCCCAGAAGATGGAGGCTGTGGGCAAGCTCGCCGGCGGCGTGGCACATGACTTCAACAACCTGATCACCGCGATCAACGGGCATTGCGACCTGCTGTTGCTGGGCAAGGATGCGACGCAGCCCGAGTACTCGGACCTCATGCAGATCCGCCAGAACGCGAACCGGGCGGCGGCGCTGGTGCGCCAGCTCCTGGCTTTCAGCCGCAAGCAGACGCTGAACCCGACGCTTCTGAGCATTTCGGACGTGATCTCGGATACGCTCTACCTGCTGGATCGGCTCATCGGGGACCGCGTGCGTCTCGCGCTCGATCCGGATCCGGGCGGGCCGGTGGGCATGGTGCGCGCCGACAACCGGCAGCTCGAACAGGCGCTCATGAACCTCGTCGTGAACGCGCGCGACGCGATGAAGGGGGGTGGCACGGTCACGATCTCGACCCGCCGCCGCCGCTTCCGCGCGGATCATGAGCGGCAGGGGAGTGTCATCCCCGCGGGCGACTATGTGGAGCTGGCGGTTGCCGATGAGGGGACGGGCATCGACGAGACGGTGCTGGACAAGGTGTTCGATCCCTTCTTTACCACCAAGGCTCAAGGTGAGGGCACCGGCCTCGGGCTCTCGACCGTCTATGGCATCGTGAACCAGTCCGGCGGCTTCGTCTTTGCGGAGAACCGGCCGGAGGGTGGGGCGTGCTTCCGGATTCTCTTCCCGCGGATCGAGCCGCAGAGCGCGACGGAGGCGAAGCCGTCGAGCACCAAGACCTCGGACCTGACGGGTCAGGGCTCGGTGCTCTTGGTCGAGGACGAGGCAGCGGTGCGCTCCTTCGCCGCCCGCGCCCTCCGTCTCCGCGGCTACGATGTCGAGGCGACGGAGGAGGCGGAGGAGGCGCTGCAGCTCCTCGAGGACGAGGCGCGGCATTTCGACCTGATCGTCTCGGACGTCATGATGCCCGGCATGGACGGTCCCGCCTTCATCGCGGAGGCACGGAAAATGCGCCCCGATCTCAGCGTGCTCTTCGTCTCGGGTTATGCCGAGGAGGCGTTCCGCAAGGATATCGAGAACCCGGATTATGCCTTCCTGCCCAAGCCCTTCAGCCTCGCCGAGCTCACCGCCAAGGTGAAGGAAGTCCTAGCAAAGCAGGACTAACGCGCGCGAAATCGCGCGGCCTTAACACCGCGTTCACCATGCCACACACATCCTTGGCGTGTGGCGAATGCTCGAATGTTCTGTTTTTGCCCCGCGGAATATGAGAACATCCACCGAACAAGTCCGAAATTGAATCGGATTGGCGAACATGGAAGAAGGGTTGGGGCAGTGGATCATACAATACTGAAACTCGACGAGAGGCGTGGCATGGACAAGCAGAAGGCGCTCGAGAGCGCGTTGGCGCAGATCGAGAGGAGCTTTGGCAAGGGCTCGATCATGAAGCTCGGGCAGCAGACTGCGCTCGACATCGAAGCGACCTCGACGGGCTCGCTGGGTCTGGACATCGCGCTCGGCATCGGCGGGCTGCCGAAGGGGCGGATCATCGAGATCTTTGGGCCGGAAAGCTCAGGCAAGACCACGCTGGCGCTGCACACAGTGGCGGAGGAGCAGAAGAAGGGCGGGATCTGCGCCTTCGTGGACGCCGAGCATGCGCTCGACCCGGTCTATGCGCGCAAGCTCGGGGTCAATGTCGACGATCTCCTGATCTCTCAACCGGATGCGGGCGAGCAGGCGCTGGAGATCACCGATACGCTGGTCCGCTCGGGCGCCGTCAGCATGGTGGTGGTGGATAGCGTCGCGGCGCTCACCCCGCGCTCGGAACTCGAGGGCGATATGGGCGACGCGCAGGTCGGCGCGCAGGCCCGGCTCATGAGCCAGGCGATGCGCAAGCTCACAGGCAGCATCAGCCGCTCGAAATGCATGGTGATCTTCATCAACCAGATCCGCATGAAGATCGGTGTGATGTTCGGCTCGCCTGAGACGACGACGGGCGGCAACGCGCTGAAGTTCTACTCCTCGGTACGGCTCGATATCCGGCGCATCGGCGCGCTCAAGGACCGCGACGAGGTGATCGGCAACCAGACCCGCGTGAAGGTGGTGAAGAACAAGGTAGCACCGCCCTTCAAGCAGGTGGAGTTCGATATCCTCTACGGCACCGGGATCTCGAAGATCGGGGAGCTCATCGATCTCGGCGTAAAGGCCGGCGTCGTCGAGAAGTCCGGTGCCTGGTACTCCTATGGCGATCAGCGGATCGGGCAGGGGCGGGAGAACACGCGTGCCTTCCTGATGGACAACCCCGACATCGCCCACGATATCGAGGACAAGATCCGCGCGGCCCACGGCCTCGATTTCGATGTGAGCCCCGAGACGGATGACGAGGACGTGCTCGAGGCATGAGCTGCTGATGCAGGGGCCGGCTGGGTTGCCCGGTCCCTGCATGCCGTCCGCCAAAGCCGGGCCAGGGTCTTCACGTCGAGCTTGAACAGGGTGGGCGCTCGGTAGCCTCCCTGTTGTAGGCCGCGAAGGGAGCTGGTTTCGGATCCTCTGAATGATAGCGGATGAAGCGCTGGCCTGGCTCGCGCCAGCGTCGCTAGACAGCCCGCCGGCCTGCCGATACATCCCGTGGAGCCGTGCCGTAGCACGATGACGCTCAGACCGGATGTTGCCAGATGCAGAGCTTGAACGAGATCCGCACGACGTTCCTCGATTACTTCGAGAAGAACGGTCACGCGGTCGTGCCGTCCTCCAGTCTCGTGCCGAAGAACGACCCGACGCTGATGTTCACGGCTGCCGGCATGGTGCAGTTCAAGAACCTCTTCACAGGGCTTGAGCATCGGGACTACACGCGCGCCGCGACCAGCCAGAAATGCGTGCGCGCAGGCGGCAAGCATAACGATCTCGACAATGTCGGCTATACCGCGCGGCATCTCACCTTCTTCGAGATGCTCGGCAACTTCTCCTTCGGCGATTACTTCAAGGCCGACGCGATCCCCTTTGCCTGGGAACTGGTGACCGATGGCTTCGGACTGCCCAAGGACAAGCTCCTGATCACCGTCTACCATGACGATGACGAGGCGGCGGGGCTGTGGAAGAAGGTCACGGGGTTTTCGGACGACCGCATCCTCCGCATCCCCACGGACGACAACTTCTGGACGATGGGTCCGACCGGCCCCTGCGGCCCCTGCTCCGAGATCTTTATCGATCAGGGCGAGCATATCTGGGGCGGCCCGCCGGGTACGCCGGAGGAGGATGGCGACCGCTTCCTCGAGATCTGGAACCTCGTCTTCATGCAGTTCGAGCAGTTCGAGGACGCGCCACGGGCAGACCTGCCGAAGCCGAGCATCGATACCGGCATGGGGCTCGAGCGGATCGGCGCGGTCCTGCAGGGCAAGCACGATGTCTACGACACGGATCTCATGCGGGCGCTGATCGAGGCTTCGGCGCATCATACCTCCGTCGATCCCGACGGTCCGGGCAAGACGCATCACCGGGTCATCGCGGATCATCTGCGCTCGACCGCCTTTCTGATCGCAGACGGTGTGCTGCCGTCGAACGAGGGCCGGGGCTATGTACTTCGGCGAATCATGCGGCGGGCGATGCGACATGCCCATCTTCTCGGTGCGCAGGATCCGCTTATGCACCGCCTAGTACCGGAGCTTGCGCGTCAGATGGGTGAGCATTTCCCCGAGCTTGTGGAACATCGTGCGCTCATTGCCGACACGCTGGAGCGCGAGGAGATCCGTTTTCGTCGCACCTTGGACCGGGGTCTCGGGCTCCTAGAGGAAGAGGTCAGGCGGTTGGCGGAGGGCGAGGCCCTGCCGGGCGCGGCGGCCTTCAAGCTCTACGATACCTACGGCTTTCCGCTGGACCTCACACAGGACGCGCTACGCGAACGGGGTCGGACAGTGGACACCGACGGCTTCGACGCCGCGATGGCCGAGCAGAAGCGTCAGGCGCGGGCTGCCTGGGCCGGTACGGGCGAAGCTGCGGAGGAGGGCGTCTTCTTCGCGATCCGCGAAGAGGCGGGACCGACCGAGTTCCTCGGCTATGATGGCGAGAGCGCCGAGGGCGTAATCCGCGCGATCGCGAAGGGCGGCACAAAGGTAGGCTCGGCGTCTGTCGGGGAGGAGGTTGCGATTGTCCTGAACCAGACGCCCTTCTACGCCGAAAGCGGCGGTCAGGTGGGCGACGAGGGGTTCATCGATGGCGCCTCCGGCCGAGCGCGCGTGACCGACGTGAAGAAGAAGGCCGGCGATATTTTCGTCCACCTCGCCACGGTCGAGTACGGGACGCTCGCGGAGGGCGAGCCGGTTCGGCTCAGCGTCGATGGCGCGCGACGCGCCGCGATCCGGGCAAATCACTCGGCGACGCATCTCATGCACGAGGCGTTGCGGGCCGCACTTGGCGACCATGTCGCGCAGAGGGGCAGCCTCGTCGCGCCGGACCGCCTGCGTTTCGACTTTCAACACGCCGAGGCAATGACGGCCGATGAGCTTTCCCGCGTCGAGGCGGAGGTGAACGATCTCGTGCGCCAGGACAGCCCGGTGACCACGCGCCTGATGACGCCGGATGACGCGGTGGCGGAGGGAGCACGTGCGCTCTTCGGCGAAAAGTATGGTGAGGAGGTCCGTGTCGTCTCCATGGGCCGACGCGATGCGCGGCATATGGGCGGGGAGAGCGGGCCTGCCGGGCTCACCTACAGCCTCGAGCTGTGCGGCGGCACGCATGTCGCGCGCACAGGCGAGATCGGGCTTTTCAAGATCATGGGCGAGGGGGCGTCCTCCGCCGGGATCAGGAGGGTCGAGGCGCTGACCGGCGCTGCGGCGCTGGCATACATCGCCGAGAGGGAGGCCGCGCTCGATGCGGTGGCAGCGGCGCTCAAGACACGGCCGGCGGAAGCGGCTGACCGGGTGGCGGCGCTCCTCGCGGAACGGCGACAGATGGAGCAGGAGATCGGCGCACTCCGCAAGCAAGTCGCCCTCGGCGTTGGCGCTGGCGAAGCGGCTGGGCCGCGCGATGTCGCAGGCGTGCGGTTCCTCGCCCAGAGCCTGTCGGGCGTTAATCCGCGGGACCTGCGTGGCCTTATCGACGAGCACAAGAAGCGCCTGGGATCCGGTGTGGTGTTGCTGGTCGCCGAGGCGGGCGGCAAGGCGAGCATCGCCGCGGGCGTCACGGAGGACCTTACGACCCGCGTATCCGCAATCGATATCGTCAAGGCGGCGGTAGGTGCTGTCGGCGGTGTCGGCGGCGGCGGCCGGCCCGATATGGCGCAGGGCGGGGGGCCGGATCCTGAGAGGGCGGACGACGCCATCCGGGCTGCCGAGGCGGTGATCTCCGGGTAGATCTCTCCGGCCCGGGCTGAGCAAATTCCTTGGAAGGAATTTGCAAATCTCTTGGAAGAGATTTGAGGGCCGTTTGCTTGCCGCGCGACGGAGCGCGGTGATCGGCGCGTTTGGCGGGTGTCGAAGCAATGGGAGACACTCGATGAAAAAGTTCCTCCTCGCCGGTGGGGCGCTTGCCGCTATCGGCGCCGCGGCGATCCTTGCCGATGTGCCTGGTGCACTGGCGCAGAGCGGTGAGCGCCATGCGGCGCGCGGTGCGGCCTATGATGGCCCGGGTGCCCGGCATCATCGTCGCGGCATTCGGCGCGAGGCTCGGCGAGATGGGCGTCGCGCCGCGATACGTCGGCTGATCGAGCTCCAGGAGATCTATGACGCCGATGGCGACGGTGCGGTGACGCAGGCAGAGATCGATGATGCGCGCGCCGCGCGCGCTGCAGAGTTCGATTTGGATGGGGACGGGACGTTGAGCCTCAGCGAATACGAGGCGCTGTGGCTCGACGCGATGCGCGAGCGCATGGTCCGCCGCTTTCAGCGCCACGACCGAGATGGTGACGGGCTGGTGACGGCTGAGGAGTTCCAGCGCCGTACGTCCAACCTCGTGATGCTGAGGGATCGAAACGGCGATGGGGCGCTCAGCATCGAGGATCTGCGCCCGGGCCGGCGTGCAGAGGCGCCCACGGATCCCGGGACACCGGCTGAGTGAGTTTGCGGCAGCCGGCCCCGCCCAACGGGGCCGGCCTCCCCGTCACATCAGCATCGACATCGGGTCCTCGAGATAGCCGACGAGCGCCTCGAGGAACTGTGCGCCGAGGGCGCCGTCGATCACGCGGTGGTCGACCGAGAGCGTGACGGACATCACCGTGGCTGTGGCCACTGCGCCGTCCTTGATCACGGGCTTCTTGAGGCCAGCGCCCACGGCCAGGATCGAGCCATGGGGCGGGTTGATCACCGCATCGAAGTTCTCGATCCCGAACATCCCGAGATTCGAGATCGCGAAGGTGCCGCCCTGGTACTCCGCGGGGGCGAGCTTGCGTTCGCGCGCGCGGCTGGCGAGGTCCTTCATCTCCGCCGATATCTTGGAGAGGGACTTCGTGTCCGCGTCCTTGATGACCGGCGTGAAGAGCCCGCCTTCGATCGCGACGGCAACTGCGACGTCCGAGGCCCTCAGCCGCAGCATCCGGTCCCCGGCCCAGACGGCGTTGCAGGCGGGCACGGCCTGCAAGGCCAGAGCCGACGCCTTAATGATGTAGTCGTTGACCGAGAGCTTGATGCCGCGCTTCTCGCCCTTGGCGTTCATCTGGGCGCGAAGGGCGAGGAGATCGTCCAGCATCACCTCGCGGCGGAGATAGAAATGCGGGATGGTCTGCTTGGCCTCGGTCAGGCGGCTCGCGACGGTCTTGCGCATGCCATCGAGCGCGACCTCCTCGAATTCCCGATCCGCGAACATCTTGGCGACCGCGTCGGCGGTGGGACCCGACGGCATCGCCGCGGCGGCGGGTTTCGGCGCCGCCACAGCTTTGTCGGACGCTGTGGCCGGGGCGGCGCGCGGTTTCGCGTTCTCCACATCCGCCTTCACGATGCGGCCATGGGGGCCGGAGCCCTTGATGGCCGAAAGATCGAGCCCCTTGTCCCTGGCGATCCGCCGGGCGAGCGGGGAGGCGAAGATGCGCCCGCCCTCGCCCGTCGGCGCGGCCGGGGCGGGGGAGGGCGCCGGTGCTGCGGCCGCCGCCGCCACCTCCGCCGCCGTGGCTGGGGCCGGATCGGGCGCAGGGGCCGCGGCGCCATTGCTCTTCGGCGCAGGCGCTGCGGAGAGGGCGCTTTCGTCCTCGCCTTCCTCGAGCAGGATGGCGATGACCTCGTTCACCTTCACCGCATCCGTACCTTCGGCGATGACGATCTTGCCGACCTTGCCTTCGTCGACGGCCTCGACCTCCATCGTGGCCTTGTCGGTCTCGATCTCCGCGATCACGTCACCGCTCTCGACCGTGTCGCCTTCCTTGACGTTCCATTTCGCGAGCTTGCCCTCCTCCATGGTGGGCGAGAGCGCGGGCATGAGAATGTTGATGGGCATGGGGCGCGCTCCTCAGCGGTAGCAGACGGCTTTGGCCGCCTCGACGACCTCGGCCCTGGTGACGAGGGCGAGCTTTTCGAGGTTGGCGGCGTAGGGCATGGGAACGTCCTTGCCGGTCAGGTTCATCACCGGTGCGTCGAGCCAGTCGAACGCTTCGACCATCAGCACGGCCGAGATGTGGTTGCCGATGGAGCAGACGGGCCAGCCTTCCTCGACCGTGATGCAGCGGTTGGTCTTCTGCACCGAGCGGACGACGGTGGCGGTGTCCATGGGGCGTAGGGTGCGTAGATCGACGACCTCGGCCTCGATCCCCTCACCGGCCAGCGCTTCGGCCGCTTCCATCGCGTAGGTCATGCCGATACCAAAGCTTACGATCGTGATGTCCGTGCCCTGGCGCGCGATGCGGGCCTTGCCGAGGGGGACGGTGAAGTCCTCCATCATCGGCACCTCGAAGGACTTGCCGTAGAGGATCTCGTTCTCAAGGAAGACCACGGGGTTCGGGTCGCGGATCGCCGACTTTAGCAGGCCCTTGAAGTCGGACGCCGTGTAGGGCTGGACGACCTTGAGGCCCGGGATGTTGGCGTACCAGGCGGCGTAGTCCTGGCTGTGCTGGGCTGCGACGCGCGCGGCGGCACCGTTCGGGCCTCGGAAGACGATGGGGCAGCCCATCTGTCCGCCGGACATATAGAGCGTCTTCGCGGCCGAGTTGATGATGTGGTCGATCGCCTGCATCGCAAAGTTGAAGGTCATGAACTCGACGATGGGGCGGAGACCCGCGAAGGCCGCGCCGACGCCGATACCGGCAAAGCCATGCTCGGTGATCGGCGTATCGACGACGCGTTTGTCGCCGAATTCCTGCAGCAAGCCTTCGGTGATCTTGTACGCGCCCTGATACTCGGCGACCTCCTCGCCCATGACAAAGACGTCTGCGTCGCGGCGCATCTCTTCGGCCATGCCATCGCGGAGGGCGACGCGCACGGTCTGTTGTGCGGTTTCCGTACCCTCGGGCCAGTCCGGCTCGATGATGTTCTCCTCGGGCGCTTTGGCGGCGGCCGGTGGGGCGGCCGCCGGTGCCTCGGCGGGGGCTTCGGCTGCGGGCTCCGGCGCAGGAGCGGCCGCGCCGCCACCGCTGCTGGCATTGGCGAGCGCGCTCGCATCCTCGCCTTCCTCCAGCAGGATCGCGATGGGGGTGTTCACCTTCACCGCGTCCGTGCCCTCGTCGATCAGAATTTTGCCGATGGTTCCTTCATCGACCGCCTCGACCTCCATGGTGGCCTTGTCGGTCTCGATCTCCGCGATCACGTCGCCAGAGGAGACATTGTCCCCTTCCTTGACGTTCCACTTGGCCAGCTTGCCCTCCTCCATGGTCGGAGAGAGCGCCGGCATC
This sequence comes from Pseudomonadota bacterium, assembly GCA_039815685.1. Classification (GTDB taxonomy): domain Bacteria; phylum Pseudomonadota; class Alphaproteobacteria; order Rhodobacterales; family Rhodobacteraceae; genus Thermohalobaculum. The sequence continues at coordinate 55,904 of JBCBYV010000003.1, forward strand.
AGCACTTCAATGGTCATGTCCGGTCTCCTCCCCAGAGATCAGGCGTATACGTCAGTCCAGAGCTCTTCTGCAGCAGGCTCAGGGCTTTCCTGGGCGAATTTCGCGCACTCGTTGATGCGTGCCTTCACCTTCTTGTCGATATCCTTGAGGGCGTCCTCGTCGGCGACCTTCTGCTCGATCATCAGCTTCTTGAGCTGCTCGATCGGGTCGCGGGTCTCCCTCATCTTCGAGACCTCGTCGCGGGTCCTGTACTTCGCAGGGTCCGACATGGAGTGGCCGCGATAGCGGTAGGTCATGCATTCGAGGATGTAGGGACCCTTGCCGGAGCGGCAGTGCTCGACCGCGCGCCGGCCCGCGGCCGCCACGGCGACGACGTCCATGCCATCGACTTCCTCACCGGGAATGCCGAAGGCGTGCCCGCGCTCATGCAGCTTGGCGGACGAGGTCGAGCGCTGCTGTGCCGTGCCCATGGCGTATTTGTTGTTCTCGATGACGAAGATGCAGGGCACGTCCCAGAGGGCGGCCATGTTGAAGGTCTCGTAGACCTGGCCCTGGTTTGCGGCACCGTCGCCGAAATAGGTGAGGCAGACATGGTCGTTGCCGCGGTACTTGTTGGCATAGGCGAGGCCCGCGCCGAGCGGCACGTTGGCGCCGACGATGCCGTGGCCGCCATAGAACTCCTTCTCCTTGGAGAACATGTGCATCGAGCCGCCCTTGCCCTTAGAGTAGCCGCCCTCGCGCCCCGTGAGCTCGGCCATCACCCCGTCGGGGTTCATGCCGGCGGCGAGCATGTGGCCATGGTCGCGATAGGTGGTAATCACCTGATCGCCGTCCTTGCAGTTGCTCTGCAGGCCGACGACGACGGCTTCCTGCCCGATATAGAGGTGGCAGAAACCACCGATCAGACCCATGCCGTAGAGCTGACCGGCCTTCTCCTCGAACCGGCGGATCAGCAGCATGTCCTCGTAGTACTTCGTCATCTCCTCGGGCGACGGGCTGTTGCTCGCCGGCTTCTTCCTGGATGCGCGGGCTGCCATTGGTGTCTCCTCCGGTAGTCTTTTTTCGTTGCCGTCCGGGCGATCAATGCGCGGCGCAGGCCCGGTGAGGACGGCGGGCGAGGCGGGAGCCCCCGATGGGGCAGGGTCAGATGCAGGATGGAGAAACGGTCTTGCAGGTGCAAGGGTTTGGGTAGGTTTTGAGCCGGCGCATTCGCGGTGCGAGCTCCGCTGCGCATGGTCCGATCCGATCAGCGCCGAATGAGCAACTCGTCGCTCCGCGCCATCCCGAGAACACTGCGCGCACGTTCGTCGAGGAGATCGAGATCGAGATAGTCGGGTTGCAGGCGGCGAACGAGATTGGCGATCTCGGCCCGTTCGGCCTCCGCTTCAGCGAGCTCGACCTCGAGTGCCGCGATCCCGGCACGCGCCTCGTTGAGCGCTCGCAGGCCGCGCTGCCCCTCGATCGCGCTGTGGGCGAAGATCAGGGCAATGGCGAGCAGGAGGACATAGGCCCCCGGCGCAAGCACCTGCTTCCAATCGATACGCGACATCCAAGCTCCATCGAAGCGAAGTCGCAGAATGCCGGAATCTCTCGCCATTGCAAAGGATTGCTTCGCAAGGTTGCACCGCGGCGGATCAGTGTTCCCCCCGCGGCACAACCCGGCGCCCGGCATATTCCGCGGCGTCCCCCAGCTCCTCCTCGATGCGCAGAAGCTGGTTGTACTTCGCCAGCCGGTCCGAGCGGGCGAGCGAGCCCGTCTTGATCTGTCCGCAATTGGTGGCGACGGCGAGATCCGCGATGGTCGCATCCTCCGTCTCGCCGGAGCGATGGGACATCACGGCGGTATAACGCGCAGCATGGGCCATCTGCACCGCCTCGAGCGTCTCGGAGAGCGTGCCGATCTGATTGACCTTGACTAGGATCGAGTTGGCGGTGGCGAGCTCGATGCCCTTTGAGAGCCGCTCGACATTGGTGACGAAGAGGTCGTCGCCCACAAGCTGGCACTTTTTGCCGATCACCTCCGTGAGGAGCGCCCAGCCGTCCCAGTCATCCTCCGCCATCCCGTCCTCGATGGAGATGATCGGGTAGTCCTCGACGAGTTTCTGGAGATAGGCGACCATGTCGCCGTAGTGCAGCTCCAGCCCCTCGCCCTTGAGGCGGTAGAGCTTGGCGTCGGCGTCGTAGAACTCGGTGGAGGCGGCGTCGAGGGCGAGGTGTATGTCCTCGCCGGGCTTGAAGCCCGCCTTCTCGATCGCCTTGCAGATGAAGTCAAGCGCCTCGCGGGCTGAGCCGATATTGGGCGCGAAGCCGCCCTCGTCCCCCACATTGGTGTTGTGCCCGGCGGCCTTCAGTTCCTTCTTGAGTGTGTGGAAGACCTCCGCCCCCATGCGCAGGCCCTCGCGGAAGCTCTCCGCGCCCGTGGGCATCACCATGAATTCCTGGATGTCGATGGGGTTGTCCGCGTGCTCACCGCCATTGACGATATTCATGAGCGGGACGGGCAGGGTGCGGGCCGAGACGCCACCCACATAGCGGTAGAGCGAGAGACCCGAGGAAGTGGCGGCAGCCTTGGCGACGGCGAGCGAGACGCCGAGGATCGCGTTGGCACCGAGGCGGCCCTTGTTGGGCGTGCCGTCAAGCTCGATCATGGCGCGGTCGATGGTCTTCTGCGCACAGCCGTCGACGCCGGCCAGCGCCTCGAAGATCTCGCCGTTCACTGCGTCGCGCGCCTTCTCGACCCCCTTGCCGAGATAGCGCGCGGCGTCTCCGTCGCGGAGTTCCACCGCCTCATGAGCGCCGGTCGAGGCGCCGGAGGGCACGGCCGCACGCCCCTCCGCTCCGTCCTCGAGCACCACATCGACCTCCACGGTCGGGTTGCCCCGGCTGTCCAGGATCTCGCGGGCGGTGATGTCGACGATGGCGCTCATGGCGGCCCCCTGCTGCTGGTGGTCGCGCGCGGTGTAACGCGGGGGCGGGCGCGGAAACAACCGCTCTCGAGGCGGGCTCCGAGAGGTCCCGGGTCGAGCCCGGGACACACCGCGCCCGTCGCGACAATCCGGGCGCGGAGGGCGGCTCTGGGTCCGAGACGTCCCGGGCTTGACCCGGGACCTCCTGGTTGCCGCGTGGGTCAGCAACCGGCCTTCTCGTCCCGTTTCACTTGGTTCCAGAGCGCGTCCATTTCCGCGAGGCTCGCATCCCAGACGGTGCGGCCCTCCAGACGCAGCGCCGCCTCGACGGCGCGGAAGCGGCGTTCGAATTTGGCGTTGGTGCCGCGGAGGGCGGCTTCGGCGTCGACACCAAGGTGGCGGCCGAGATTGACCATGACGAAGAGGAGGTCGCCGAATTCGTCCTTGATGCGGTCGGGGTCGCCCTTGCCGACCTCCTCGCGAAGCTCGCCGGCTTCCTCCACGACCTTGGCCATCACGTCGTCCGGGTCCTGCCAGTCGAAGCCGGGCTTGGCGGCGCGTTTGGTGAGCTTGAGCGCGCGGGCGAGGGCCGGCATGCCGCCGGGCACATCGTCGAGGACGCTGTCGCGGGTCTCGCCTTTCGCCGCGCGCTCCTCCGCCTTGATGGCCTCCCAGTCCACGGCGTCCGGGTCCGCTCGTTCCCCGCCCAGCGTGCGGCCGAAGACGTGGGGGTGGCGGCGCAGCATCTTGTCGGCGGAGGAGCGCGCCACGTCATCGAAGGTGAAGGCCCCGGCCTCCTCCCCGATGCGGGCGTGATAGACGACCTGAAGGAGGAGATCGCCGAGCTCGTCGATGAGCGCCGGCGTGTCCTTGGCGGCGATGGCTTCCGCCACCTCGGTCGCCTCCTCGATGGTGTAGGGCGCGATGCTCTCCCAGGTCTGCTCGCGATCCCAGGGGCAGCCGTCCGGCGCGCGGAGCCGCGCCATGATCTCGAGGAGGCGGTCGAGGCCGTCCGTACCCTCGAAGACCACACGGTCGGACGCGGTACGGTCGGTATTGGGGCGATCGAGGTTTGCGCGGTCGTTCATGACGCGGCCCTTTGCCGGGCGCGGATGCCGATGAGGTTGCCGGCGAGGATTACTGCGGCGCCGATGAAGACTGCGACCTCCAGCGGCTCGCCGTAGAGGAGCGCGCCAGCGGCCGCGATAACGGGCAGGCGCATGAATTCCATGGGTGCGACCGTCGAGGCGGGGGCTGCGAAGAGCGCGCGGGTCAGGCTGAAATGGGCGGTTAGCCCGCAGACGCCGACAAGCAGGACCCAGGGCATGAGCGCCTCGGATGGCCAGGCGATGCCGCCGGGCAGCGCACAGAGCACGCCCATCACCGCTTGGCTCAGTGTCATCCAGAAGAGAATGCAAAGCGCGCTGTCCTCGCGACTGAGGCGCTTGGTGAAGATGTTGGTGAGCGCAAAGCCGATGGCGGCGAAGAGCCCCGCGGCATGGCCGAGGCCGAGTGGCTCGATCCCAGGGCGCGCGACGATCAGAATGCCGAGGAAACCGATCAAGGCCGCGAGGACGGCGCCGCGCGTCATGCGCTCGCCCAGCATGAGGGGGGCGAGGCAGACGACCCAGATCGGGTTGGTGAATTCGAGGGCCACGAGCTGTGCGAGCGGGATCGTCGCGATGCCATAAAACCACGCGTTCTGCGCGCTGAAATGGATGACGTTGCGCACCGCATGCTCCCGGCCGAGGGATGTGCGGACGCGGCCGAGCCCCTCGCCCATCGCCATCATCGCAACGATCACCGGAAAGCCGAGGGCCGAGCGGTAGGCCATGATCTCGAAGGTGTCGAGCTCTGCTGAAAGCTCCCGCCCCGCCACGGCCATGGTTGCGAAGGAGGCGATGGCGCCGAGCATCCAGAGGGAGGCGATGAGTGTGCCCCGGGTCTCGCGCCCGCCTTCAGCCTCGGCGCTCGCGCTCATGCGGCGCTCGTCATGAGATCCACTGTCCGCGCTCGCTCTCGTCCATGCCGGCGAGGCCGAGGGCACCCCAGACGGCCGCCTTGCCGAGATTGTACCACCAGGCGAGCGCTTCGCGACCGAGGAAGGCGAGGCGGGTGAAGACGCCGTACTCGTCGAGCCCGATGCTGGCCACACCCTCGACATTCTCGCGGCCGAGGAGGCTCGCGAGCGCGAAGGCGCGTGGCAGGTGGTAGGCATCCGTCACGATGGCGAAGGTGCGGTTCCCCTGCGCCTCGGCGAGGGCGAAGGAGAAGCGCAGATTCTCGAGTGTCGTGCGCGCATCGGGCTCGATGAAGAGCCGCCTCGCCTCCACGCCGCCGGCGATGGCGCGGTTGCGCATGAGCCCCGCCTCGCCCTGGGGTCGGTCGATCTCCTCGAAGGTGCCGGAGAAGATTGCGACCTCCGCCCGACCTGCGCGGAGGAGGTTTGCGGCGGTGTCGGCGCGTTCGCGTCCGATGTAGTTGAGGACATAGTCGGGATCGACGCCGCCGCCGAGGACGATGAGCGCATCGACCCGCCCGATGCGGTCGGGCGTGTAGGTGGCAAGCGCGTAGCGCTCCGCCATGAAGACGGCGGCGAGGGTGATGAGGAGGACGACGACGCCGAGCTGGAAGAGCCGCGAACCAAGACGGAAGAGCCGTCGCAGGATCATTCCCATTCGATCGTTCCCGGCGGCTTCGAGGTGACGTCGTAGACCACGCGATTGATGCCCCGCACCTCATTGATGATCCGGTTCGCGACCTGGCCGAGGAAGGCATGCTCGAAGGGATAATAGTCCGCCGTCATGCCGTCCGTGCTGGTGACGGCGCGGAGGGCGCAGACATATTCGTAAGTGCGCCCGTCGCCCATGACACCGACGGAGCGGACGGGGAGGAGGGCGGCAAAGGCCTGCCAGATCTCGTCATAGAGGCCGGCGTTACGGATTTCGTCGAGATAGATCGCATCCGCGGCGCGCAGAATGTCGAGCTTCTCGCGCGTGATCTCGCCCGGGCAGCGGATGGCGAGGCCGGGGCCGGGGAAAGGATGGCGGCCTGTGAGTCGGTGTTCGAGACCGAGCTCGGCCCCGAGCGCGCGCACCTCGTCCTTGAAGAGTTCGCGTAGCGGCTCGACGAGCGCGAGGTTCATGCGCTCCGGCAGGCCGCCGACATTGTGGTGGCTCTTGATCGTGACGCTCGGGCCACCGGTCACGCTGACGCTTTCGATTACGTCCGGGTAGAGTGTGCCCTGGGCCAGGAACTGCGCATCGCCGGCCTCGCGGGCGTGCTGCTTGAAGACGTCGATGAAGAGCTTACCGATCGTCTTGCGCTTCTCCTCAGGCTCGGTCACGCCGTCGAGGGCGGTGAGGAAGCGCTCGCTTTCGTCCGCGTGGATGAGGGGGACGTTGAAGCGGTCGCGGAAGAGGCTCACGACCTCATCGGCCTCGTTCAGGCGGAGCATGCCGGTGTCGACGAAGACGCAGGTGAGCCGGTCGCCGATTGCCTCGTGGATCAGCATGGCGGCGACGGTCGAGTCGACCCCGCCCGAGAGGCCGCAGATCACGCGGCCGTCGCCGACCTGGGCGCGGATCTCGGCGATGGCCTGGTCGCGATAGGCGGCCATCGTCCAATCCCCGGACATGCCGGCGATGCGGTGGGTGAAGTTGCGCAGGATGTCGGCGCCGCGCTTGGTGTGCACGACCTCCGGGTGGAACATCAGGCCGTAGAAGCCGCGGTCGGTGTCGGCGAGGACGGCGCAGGGGGCGTTGGGGCTCGCGCCCTGGACATGGAAGCCGGGGGGCACGGCCGTTACCCGGTCGCCATGGCTCATCCAGACCTCGGTGCTCTCGCCTGGCGGCGCGATCCCGGCAAAGAGGTCGGAGTCCTCCGCAAGCGTGACGACGGCGCGGCCGAACTCGCGATGGTGCCCACCCTCCGCCGTCCCGCCGAGCTGATGCACCATGACCATCTGGCCGTAGCATATGCCGAGGACGGGCACGCCGAGCTCGAAGAGACGCGGATTGGCGCGGGGGCTGCCATCATCCTCCACCGAGGCCGGGCCGCCGGAGAGGATCACGGCCTTGGGGCGCAATGCCTCGATCAGCGCGTCGTCGACCCGGTCGAAGGGATGGATCTCGCAGTAGATCCCGCTCTCTCTCAGCCGGCGGGCGATAAGCTGCGTCACCTGGCTGCCGAAATCGACGATCAGGCAGACCTCGTGGGTCTCGGCGGCGGACGGGGCTTGGGACGCGACGGACATGGCGGGCGGCGGACCTTCGTTGGACGGGAGCCCGCGCTTCCAAGCCGCGGGCCTCGTTCCCATGCCAGATGCGCCGGGGCTTGTCACGCATGCCCGCATTGCGACGCGGCATGTCGTAACTGGGCGCGGGAGGGGCGAAATCGAACGTTCGATGCAAGCTCCCAGCCGTCATGAACAGGCAACGATCGCGCTCGGGGATGGAGGTGCGCCATGGCGGAAGGCGATGCAACGGTCACGGCCGAGGGCGCTGCGGCATCCGGGCGGCGCCGCGGGCGTGGATCAGGCGGCGGTGCGGCGCGGCGGGCGGAGCGGACCGCGGCGCGGATCGAGCAGGTGCCGGCGATCATCCGCCGCATCCCAGATCTCGAGGTGCTGGACGCCGAGGCGCTTGAGATCATCGAGCACAACGCCGAGACGGTGCTCGAGGAGATCGGTGTCAATTTCGTCGAGAACCCCGCAGCCCTCGAGCGTTGGCGCGCGGCAGGGGCCGATGTGCGCGAGGAGCGGGTGCGCATCCCGCGTGGGCTCGCGCGCCAGCTCTGCGCCACCGCGCCGTCGCGCTTCACGCAGCATGCCCGCAACCCGGAGCGCTCGATCGAGATCGGTGGGCGCAACCTGGTGCTGGCGCCGGTCTACGGGCCGCCCTTCGTGCGCGACTACGAGGGCGGCAGGCGCTACGGCACGATGGCGGATTTCGAGAAGTTCGTGAAACTCGGCTACATGTCGAAATGGCTCCACCATTCCGGCGGCACCGTATGCGAGCCGACGGATGTGGCGGTGAACAAGCGCCATCTGGACATGCTCTCGGCGCATATCCGGCTCTCGGACAAACCCTACATGGGCTCGGTCACGGATCCGGTGCGAGCGGTCGATAGCGTGAAGATGTCGGAGATCGTCTTTGGCGCGGAGTTCGTTGCCGAGAACCCGGTGATGACCTCGCTCATCAACATCAACTCGCCGCTGACCTTCGATGCGACGATGATGGGCGCGCTCGAGGTCTATGCCTCGGCCGGGCAGGCCTGCATCGTCTCGCCCTTCATCGTGGGCGGCGCGATGGCACCGGTCTCGGTCGCAGGGACGCTGACGCAGGTCTTGGCCGAGGTGCTGGCGGGTGTGGCCTACAGCCAGCTCATCAAGCCGGGTGCGCCGGTGATCTTCGGGGCATTCGTGACCTCGATCGACATGAATTCAGGTGCGCCGACATTCGGGACGCCGGAAGCCTCGAAGATCCTGTGGGGGGCAGGGCAGCTCGCCCGCCGTCTCAATCTGCCGTACCGCTCCGGCGGGGCGCTTTGCGGCTCGAAGCTACCGGATGCGCAAGCTGCCTACGAGACCGCGAACACGCTCAATGCGGCCCTCCTCGGCGGTGTGAACTTCATGCTCCATTCATGCGGCTGGCTGGAAGGCGGGCTTGTCGCGAGCTTCGAAAAGTTCGTGCTGGACGCCGATCAGCTCGGCACGCTTCACAGTACGGCGGCAGGCGTTGATATGAGCGAGAATGGCCAGGCGATGGATGCGGTCCGGGAGGTGGGTCCCGGCGGGCATTACCTCGGCTGCGCGCACACTCAGGCGAACTTCAAGGACGCGTTCTGGCGCTCCCAGGTGCTCGACTACCGCCCCTATGAGACCTGGGCCGACGATGGCGGGGCCGACAGCTTCTGGCTTGCGCATAAGCGGATCGAGAAGATGATGTCGGAGTATCAGCAGCCCCCGCTCGACCCTGCCATCGGGGAGGCGCTGGCCGCCTATGTGGCCGAGCGCAAGGCCTCGGAGCCCGACGCCTACACCTGAGAGGGCAACGCTGCCGCACGGGCTTCCGCTGCGAGCAGCCGTGCGAGCGCCTCCACATGTCGGTGGTTTGAGTAGGCTAGCGGCCGGTGCCTGCGGGTGCTCTCCCATGCCTGCTCGGCGGCGGTGCAGGCTTCCTCTTCCGCAGGGTCGGGTCCGCGACCCGTTCGGAGCATTGCCAGCGCGCAATGGCGTGCTGCTGTGACGAGACGCCGTGGACGAGCCCGGCTCTCGCAATCCTCGAGGCTCTCCGCTGCATGTTTTGCCGTGGTTTCGGATGTCGGTTGCCCGTTGCTCATCGCTCTCTCCCGTTCTCCGGATCTCTGCCCGGACAGGGAGACGCGTGACCAAAGCCGTGTTGCATCGAGGACGCGAGGAGCGCGCTCCAAACGTATACAAAAAGTAAATTTTCTGAGTCAGCGTCGTGTTAAGGGAACGTTTACCTTACCCCCGCCAATGATCGTCTCGTTCGACTACCAAGCGAGGCGTGAGTGTATGAACACGGAAGAAGTATTGCATGAATGCACTGAACAGGCGGCCACGCTGTTCGGGGAGAAATCTGCCTGCTGCAACAGCAAGGAGGCGGCGATTTATCTGGCCCATACCGAACGAGGGCAGAGTATCCGGGCGATTGCCGCTGCGATGGGGGCGCATCCCTCCACCGTGATGCGGACGGTGCGCCGGATCGAGGAGCGGCGGGACGATCCGCTGCTCGACCGAATGCTCGACACCCTGTCGGGAGCGGCTGCAGAAGAAGGGACCGCGGACGGGGAAACCGCAGCCTCTTTCGCCGCTGACGCGACCAGAAGCGCTATGGCTGTGGAGGGTGTGATTGTTGGCGGCGACAACGGCCGGCGGGTCAAGGGCGTGGTGCCGCTGACCCTCGACGAAGCGCGGGTATCGGAGGATGCGAGGCGCTTTCTCCGCCGACTTACGGAGCCCGACAGTTTTCTCCTGGTGGCCAATGGCAGTGCGAAGGCAGGGGTGTTCTGCGCCGCCAATGGTCACCGAAAGCCAATCGCGATGTTCGGCGTGGAGCTTGCGGCCGAGTTCCTGCGTCGCGACTGGATTCGGATCTGGAAAAAGGGCGATGCGACAGTCCGTTACCGGATCACCGATGTCGGTCGCGCGACACTCCGGCGTCTTCTGATGGCGGAGGCGAAGGGCGCAAGGCCAGGTGTCGCGAACGGGTTTGCCGAGAGCGTCGACGCCTTTCGTCATCAGCACATGCTCGAAGCCGAGCGGGTCTTTCGGGGCCCTGAGGGCGAGCGGCAGGTGCAGCGTGTGAACCTCGGTGAGAGCCCGCTCGGCTGGCTCGCCCGGCGTCCCGGCCCGGACGGCAAGTCCTATATCGCGCCCGAGGAGGTGGAGGCGGGTGAGAAGCTGCGGAGCGATTTCGAGCTCGCGCAGATTGGGCCGAGCGTCACGCAAGACTGGCGGCGCTTCGTCTCGGGCGGCGACGGCGAGGGCGCGGCGATGCCTGGTGGAGCGGCGCTGGCCGCGCGGGAGCGGTTCTCCAAGGCCATGACGGTGCTCGGTCCGGGGCTCGGGGATGCTGCACTCCGCGTCTGCTGCTTTCTCGAGGGGCTCGAGGCCTGCGAGAAGCGGATGGGCTGGTCCGCTCGCTCGGGCAAGGTGGTGCTGAAGCTCGCGCTCCAACGCCTTGCCGAGCATTACGGCCTCGCCATCGCACGCAACTGAGCATGTGCGCTTGACCGGCCACGGCGCGGGGCCGATGGTCCGGCGCCATGACCCGGCTGATCGAGACAGACCATGATGTGCGCGAGGGCTGCGCGGCCCTCGCGGTCCTTGAACCCCGCTTCGCCCATGCCCTGGATCTGGTGGGCGATGTGCCGCTCCGCCGGCGGCCGGCAGGGTTCGACGCGCTTCTGCGCGCGATCTGCTCGCAGCAGCTCTCGGTCGCCTCGGCAAACGCGGTCTGGGCGAAGCTTGAGGCGGCGGGGGCGACGGAGCCTGAGCGGATCCGGGCATTGGGGACGGACGGACTCAAGGCCTGCGGGCTCTCGCGCCAGAAGGCCTCCTATGCGCTCGCGCTGGCGGAGGCGGAACTGGACCTCGGCGCGCTCGTGCATCTTCCGGAAGACGAGGCGGTGGCGATGCTGACGGCGGTGAAAGGCATCGGCGTTTGGACCGCGGAGATTTATCTCATGTTCGCGCTCGGCCGGGCGGATGTCTTTGCGCCCGGGGACCTCGCCTTGCAGGAGGCCGCGCGTCTTCTGTTCGCGCTTGAGGAGCGGCCGCGGGAGAAGGCGTTTCGCGAGATGGCGGCCGCTTGGTCGCCCTGGCGGTCGGTTGCCGCCCGCGTGCTCTGGGCCTACTACGCGGCCGAGAAGCGGCGCGAAGGGATCGGGGTCGACGGATGAGCGAGCGGGCGGACGACATTCTGGGTGGCCACCGTGTCGCCCCGACGGCGGGTGGGCCGGCGAAGGCGCTGGTGGTGCTGCTCCACGGCTACGGGGCGGATGGGCAGGATCTGATAGGCCTGGCTCAACCTCTGGGTCAGGTCCTGCCGAACGCCGCTTTCCGCGCGCCCGATGCGCCCGAGCCCTGCCGCGTCAATCCGATTGGGCGGCAGTGGTTTCCGATCCCCTGGATCGACGGCGCGTCCGAGCAGGCGATGGCGACGAGCTTCGAGAAGAGCCTCGGCATTCTCTACCGCTACCTCGACGCCGCGATGGCGGAGGAGGGTCTGAGCGCCAGTGAGACGGCGCTCGTGGGTTTCAGCCAGGGCACGATGATGAGCCTTTATGCAGGCCCAAGGCGCGAGGGAGGCGTTGCTGGGATCGTCGGTTTTTCGGGCCGGTTGCTCGGCGGTGAGACGCTCGCGGCGGAGGCGAAGGCCAAGCCACCGGTGCTGCTGGTCCATGGCGACCGGGACGACGTGCTGCCGGTCGCGTGCCTCGAGGAAGCGCGGGCAGGGCTCGCCGCTGCGGGCCTCGAGGTGAGCGCCCATGTCAGTCCCGGCACGCCGCACGGGATCGCGCCGGATGGCCTGGGCCTCGCCCGAGGCTTCCTCACGCGCTATCTGCCCTCAGCAGTGGCGGCAACGGGATAATCTGGGCCAGATCGTCAAGGAACTGTCGCAGCCACCTGCTACAGGTTGGGTGGTGGGCGCGGATATAGAGCCTTGAAAGCCTGCGCCCGCCATATATGGTGAACGCAGCGGGTTGCGAAGACCCACAATCGCCCCGCGGCGTCGCAACAGTGACGGCGAGGCGAGCGATGACGACAATTCAGGCAAGTGCGGGCACCAGAGCGCCCGCCAAAGATCAGACAAGCGAGCGAACTATCGCCGGCCGCGGGCATCCCCACGCGGCCACAGAAACCTTCGCGAACCAGTTCGTACGCCAGCCGGCGGTGCTGCGTGACCACCCGGCGCTGGTGCTGAACGCCGATTATCGGCCGCTATCCTACTTCCCGCTTTCGCTCTGGCCCTGGCAGGAGGCGATCAAGGCGGTGTTCCTGGATCGGGTCGCGATCGTCGCCGAGTACGATTTCGAGGTGCGCTCGCCCTCCGTGGCGATCCGGCTGCCCTCGGTCGTGGTGCTGCGCGACTATGTGAAGCCCGCACGCTACCCAGCCTTCACACGTTTCAATCTGTTCCTCCGGGACGAGTTCACCTGCCAGTATTGCGGTGCGAAGGGGGAGATGACCTTCGACCATGTCATCCCGCGGTCCCGCGGCGGCAAGACGACCTGGGAGAACGTCGTCGCGGCCTGCTCGCGCTGTAATCTGAAGAAGGCGAACCACACGCTGAAGGAGGCGGGCATGCGCCTTGCGCGGCCCGCATACCGACCCGATGCCGCGGAGCTGCAGAACAAGGGGCGCAAGTTTCCGCCGAACTACCTCCACGATTCGTGGATGGATTACCTCTACTGGGACGCGGAACTCGACACCTGAGGATGTGGCGGCCAAGGGCGCGCGCGATCCGCCGCCTCCAGTGACGTTGCCCAGTCGGGCAGGGCGCCGAACCAGTTCGGGTAGCCGAGGGCGTCCGCCACATCCTGTGTCGGCACGGTGCCCTTGGGCCCCGCGACGACGGCGGTCCGTATGAAGGCGGCGGAGCACGGGGTGCCGCGCTTCTGCGCGATCTGCTCGAAATAGAACCACTTCTCGTCCCGCCCGATCATCTGTGTCACGATTTCGAAGCGTTCGAAGAGCCGGATGCGCTTGCGGTACTGGGTTGCCGAGCTGCCGACGACGAGCCCCCAGCCGCGTTGGCGGAGAAGCCGGAACAGGCCGAGACGGGCGCCGAGGGCGAAGCGTCCTATATCGAAGAGCGTGAGGTGACGTCCGTTATTGAGCTCGAAGAACGGGTCAGCGTCCCAGGGCCAGCATCGCGTGCCGATCACCAGCGGCTCATCCGGGCTGAGGCCGGTCTGCGGCCGATGGGAGAGGAGGGCGAGTGCGGTGCGAAGGAAAGGGTACATGGTGACCTCCGAGTGCCCGGATCGTGGCGAGAGACCCCTGAGGTGGGCGTCGATGACGCGAACGTAAAGGTCTGTCGTGGCGTCAGGCTTCCCGATCGAAGGGCATGCGCCACCACCAGACGCTCGCAGCCCAGAGCGCGGCAAGGCCAGCTGAGAAGATCGCGTTCCAACCGGCGAGGCTGAGGCCCAGCATGGACCAGGGCACTTCGTCGCAGCGTATGACGGGTGCCTCTAGGATCTGCTCGAGCAGCACGTCGGCGGAGACATTCGCACCAGGTGGCGGCGCGCTGCAGGCACTCAGGCCCTCCCACCACCGCCATTCGACGCCGGCATGAAAGATGCCAAGCCCGGCGGAGGCCGTCATCAGCGCCGCCCCGCCGAGTGCGAGCCAACGGCGCTGCCGCCAGAGGATCGTCACGCCGAGGACACCGATCAGGACGGCCAGTGCATGCGGCCAGCGCTGCCAGAGGCACATGGGGCAGGGCGCGAGGCCGCCGAGATACTGGAAGGCCAGCGCGCCGAGCAGGATGACCGCAGAGCCGGCGGCCGCCAGCAGCATGCGCCCATAGACCGTCATCATATCAGATACCTCGCCGCCACGAAGCCTCCGACCAGTAGAACGCAGGCGACGGTGAAGACCAATCCCAGACGCTCCTCGATGAAGCCCTGGATCGGCGGGCCGACATATTTGAGGAGGGCGGCCACGACGAAGAAGCGAAGCCCGCGTGCAAGGACGGAAGCGACTGTGAAGACGATGAGGTCGAGCTCGACCACGCCCGAGGCGATGGTGATTACCTTGTAAGGAAAGGGTGTTACGCCCGCACCGAAGACGATCCAGGCGCCCCAATCCTCGAACCTTGCTTGGAACTCGGCGAAGTAATCCATCTTGCCGTAGAATTCGAGCACGGGGCGGCCTACCGTCTCGAAGGCGCCCCAGCCGAGCCCGTAGCCGGCAAGGCCGCCCGCCACGGAGGCGACCGTGCACACCGTCGCAATCCACCAAGCACGATGGGGTGCTGCCAGGATCATTGGGATCAGCAAAACGTCGGGCGGGATGGGAAAAACTGAACTTTCGATGAAGCTCACGCCCGCGAGGATCCACAGCGCGTAGGGCTTTCCGGCTTGCCGGAGCGTCCAGTCGTATAGTGATCGAAGCATGGTGGTATCCTGTGAGCGTGCGCACGCGGTAGCAGTCAAATTTGGCTTCGTCCAGCGGTGGTCCAGTGGGACCTATGAGCGACGACGCGTCCCTCTCATCCGTCCTCTGGTGTGATACAACCGAGTCGTTCTCCAAGGAGTGCATCGCTGATGAATGAGGGAAATTCCGGGCGCCGGTTGGGGGTAGCTGGCGCGGCGGGCCTGATGCTGGCGGCCGTGACGATGAGCGCCGAGGCGGACGAGGCGCTGATCGCGCGTGGCAAGGCGGCGTTCGAGGCGCGTTGCGGCGGCTCCTGCCATGGCTTCGAGGTCACGAACTGGGGTCCGAGCCTCATCGGGCTTTTCGGCCGCGTGGCGGGCTCGGCCGATTTCCCCTATTCCCGCGTCTTCCAGGAAGCCGACTTCGCATGGACGCCCGACATACTCGACAGCTACATCGAGATCCCGCGCCTGATGCTGCCCGGAAACAACATGGCCTTCTATGGACTCGATGACGCCGAGGAGCGTCGTGCCATCGTCGCCTATCTCGTGGCAGTGAACGGCTATGTCGAACTACCTGATTGACAGCCGAACCCTGCCGGATGGGCATGAGGTCAACGCCGATATCTGCGTGATCGGTGCGGGGGCCGCTGGCCTCACGGTCGTTCGTGAGCTGATCGCGAGCGGGCTGACGGTTGCCGTGTTCGAGGCTGGTGCCCTCAACCCGCGCGCGGTGGACCGCGACCTGCTCGAGTGCGAGATTGCGGGACATCCCTATCCCATTGACGAGACGCGGCTGCGTTACTTCGGTGGAACGGCGAACCATTGGGGCGGCCAATGCGTGCCGCTCGATAGCCATGACTTCGAGCGTCTGAGCTATGTGCCGTATTCCGGGTGGCCCTATGGGCTTGAGACCTTGGCGCCTTACTACCGCCGCGCGACCGAGCACTTGAGGCTGGGCGGTGATCGGTTCGATGCTGATGCGGTTGCGCGGGAAGTCGGTGCTGAACTGATCGACTTTAGCGGCACGTCCGTGAGGAACGTGCTGGCGCGATACAACCGCTTCCGGTTCGGTCTTGAGCTCACCGACCGGTTCGAGGAACTGGACGACGTCTCGGTCTACTATTGCGCCGATCTCATCGATCTCACGCTGCAGGATGACAGCTCGCTGATCACGAGCGCCAGCTTCCGCACAACCGCCGGCAACACCGTCACGGCGACGGCCCGGAAATTCATCCTCGCGACAGGGGGAATCGAGACGGCGCGGCTGCTCCTTTCGATCAACCGGCAGCGCCCTGCCGGGCTCGGCAACGGCAACGACCTCGTCGGGCGGTTCTGGCAGGACCATCCATGGGTCTATTCCGGCACCATGGTGTTCTGGGACGAGATACCGCCGACCGATCTCTACTTCTCCACGATCCAGCGTGGCGAGCATGGTGTCCGGGTCCATATCGCGCTGACGCCCGAGGCGGAGATCGAGAACGAGATACCGGCCTTCCGCGCGGAGGTGCGTTCGTCGTCAGAGGCCTCGATCCTCAAGCACCAGCTTGCAAGCGGCGATATCGGCGTGCGGGACATCGGGCGCTTCCTCGCGCGGATCGACGATCTGGGCGCGTCCGAGCTCTGCAACGCACCACAAGACGTCGCGTCCTTCGATCTCGCCAACTACTTCCAGATGAAGCCGGATCCGGAGAACCGTGTGCGCCTTGGCGAGCAGCGGGACATGTTCGATCGGCCGCTCCCTGCCCTCGATTTCCGTTTCGGGATGGAGGCGGCCGAGACGATCGGGCGGGCGCATCGCCTGATCGCGGACGACATGCTGCGCCGTGGGCTCGGCCGTTTCAGGATCGAGACCGACGAGGAAGCGCTGGGCGATCCCGGCCGTCACCACTGGGGTGCGCACCACATGGGAACGACCCGGATGAGCGTGAACCCGAACGAAGGCGTCGCGGATGCCGATGCGCGGGTGCATGAGACGGACAATCTCTACATCGCCGGCAGCGCGCTCTTCCCGACCTGCGGTTGGCAGAACCCCACCCTCACGATCGTGGCGACGGCGATGAAGCTGGCGGATCACCTCAAATTGCAATTCAGGGCGGAGGGAGCGCTATGAGCGGACGGCGCATCTCGCGGCGGATCCTGCTCTCGCTCTTAGGGGTGGCCTCGGTGCCGGCCCTTTATCTTGGGTACAAGGGCGTGACCATCGCGCTCCGCTGCGCCTCGGTCAGTGCTGCCGGCGACGCGTTGGCCGCCATCGGGGAACGTTACCTCGCAATCGTCCCGGAGGAGGCCGACCAAGGCGTGCTCCTCGCAGCTCTAGGCGGCGAAGACTGGGCGATCCGACACGCACTCGACGCGGGCGACATGCAGGGTGCGCTGGCGGCGGCGCGGCAGGCGACATCGCGTGGCGGCGCGGCCGTGACCTGTGACGGCTGGGTGCTGGGCCGGGCGGAGGCGCGCTGCGCGGCCTTGGTGACGCTCCATCGCCGTGCTGGGTAGACCCCCGCGCATTGCCAGTTGCGCGATCCTGCTCCTTGTGAAACCAGTACGGCGCTGCCCGGTTGGCGGAACTGGTAGACGCAGCGGACTCAAAATCCGCCGGCCTTGCGGTCATGTCGGTTCGAGTCCGACACCGGGCACCACCTCAATCACCTGCGGGATGGGCGCGCCTCAGACGAGGATGCGTGGTGCGGTGCGAAGCGCGTCCGCCGCCTCGGCTATGACGCGCTCGACAATTCCCACAGCGGGCTCGATCCGGTCGATGAGGTCGAGCGCTTCGCCTGCGATGGTCACGCGGGTGGAAAAGTCGTCCTCGGCCGCTGCGGCGTAGCGGGCGCGGCCTTCCTCCGGAGCCTCTCGAAAGGCGTCGATCCGGCTGTGCCAGTCGCGACAATACGCGTTGGCGACGACGCGGCCGGTGTATTCCCAGGGCCAGCGTGCGTCCCGGGCGACGTCGAACACCTTTGAGCGCACCGTCTCGTCACCGGTGCGGGTCACGAGCTCCGCTTTGGCGGCGTCGCTTCCCAGCGCCTCCTCGCAGGCCCAGAAGCGGGTGCCGAGCATCACCCCGTCAGCGCCCAGCATGAGTGCTGCGGCAAGACCGCGGCCATCGGCAATGCCGCCTGCGGCAAGGACGCTCGCGTCTGGACCGGCGAGATCTCGGACCGCCGGGAGCAGCGAGACGAGCCCACGATCCATGCCATGACCGCCGGCCTCCTGACCCTGAACGACGATGACGTCCGTGCCTGCGGCGAGGGCCTGCTTTGCCTGGGAAAGGCGCTGCACCTGCCAGATGGTCGGTATGCCCGCGTCCTGTGCCGCTTCGACGATCGGCTCAGCGTCGCCGAAGGACACCATCAGTGCCTTTGGTTGCCGCGCGAGGGCCCGCTCGATGAGGGCGGGGCGATCGAGAACGCTCCAGGTGATGAAACCCACCCCTACGGCAGCGTTGCCGGCGTCGCGGAAGGCCCGGTCGAGCCAATCGGCGTCCCCATACCCGCCGCCGATGAGCCCGAGGCCTCCTGCGCGCGACACCGCGGCGGCAAGGGCACCGCCCGAGACCTGATCCATGGGCGCGAGCATGATCGGATGATCGATGCCGAAGCGCTCGGTGAAGCGGGTTTTGATGCGCTGTTTCATGATCTCATGGTGCCAAGATCGAAGGATCATCAAAAGGGATTGCTTCGAGATTTTTCCATCAGTATTTTTGAGAGATGGATGTGCAACTTCTTCGAACCTTCCTCTCCGTCGAGGCAGAAGGGAGCTTCTCGGGTGCGGCTCGCGCGCTGGGATGCGTGCAGTCGAACGTCACGGCCCGGATGCGCAAGTTGGAGGAGCATCTCGGCGGGGCGCTCTTCGACCGGGGCAAGGGTGGGGCCAGGCTCACAGCACTTGGCCGGCGGCTTCGGGGGCACGCAGTCGAGCTTGTTGCCCGGTTCGAGGCGGCGGAGCGGGACCTGCTGGATGCGGCAGGCGGGTCCGCACCTCTGAGTCTGGGCGCGATGGAGTCGACGGCAGCGGTTCGCCTGCCAGGTCTGCTGCGCGCGCTGAAGGAGGACTGCCCGACGGCGCCTCTCACCATCAAGACGGGTCCGACTGGCGAGCTTCTGACCGATCTCTGGGAACGCAGGCTGGACGCGGCCTTCGTCGCGGGCCCCGTGGATGCGGATAGGTTCGAGAGCGTGGCGGCCTTCGAGGAGACGCTCGTGGTGGTGAGCAACGGGCCTCTCGACCCCTCCCTGCCGTTGATCGCGTTCAGACGTACCTGCAGCTACAGGGCGATGGCCGATGGGTGGCTGCGCGATCGGGGTTGGGGGGACTGCGAGCTGATCGAGATGGGGACGCTCGACGGGATCCTCGGCTGTGTCGCGGCCGGTGTCGGTTTCGCCGTCGTCCCCGACTGTGTGGCGCGGCAGAGCAGTGTTGCGGCCGGTCTTGCGGTCAGTCCCCTCGACGGAAACGACGCCCATGTGACGACGCATCTTGCCTGGCGCCGGGACCATGCGGTGAGTCAGGTCCATGCTCGCCTTTGCTGGTTTTTGCGCGCCTCCGCTTCGCGCGGGGACGACGGTGCGAAGGATGTGTTTGCAGGCGAAAACCCTTAGCATCGCCGACCGTCGGCCCGCTTCTTCCTAGGCATTCTTCGCATGACGTAGAGCATGCTGCCGAATCTCGTGGCTTTCGTGGCGAACGGAGATGCAGGCGAGCGCGGGCCGCTGAAGATCCTCACGAGCGATCTCTGGCCGGGTCGGCAGATCTCCGGAAGCACTGCGCCGCGGCGATGGATCAGGCGCGCTGACTTGCGCCTGCAGCGACGCTTTGTCCGACGGTCGGGCCGGGGGTGCTGTTCTCAGCGCGTCTTTCGGGCAGCGTGCGCTGGCCGAAGGGGAAGCCGCCTATCCCCTGCAGGCGGCCGAGATTGGCATGGAGGCGCCTACGGTCGAGCAGGAAGAGCGCGAGAAGAAGACGGCGCCAAGCCTGTCGCCGGCGCGCCTCGAAGTCGAAGGGCAGGGCATGCTTGCCCGCAAGATACCGCATCGACAGCAGCGTGTGCCTGTTGTGCCGGCGCAGAATGTCCGTCGGCAGCGCTCGGTCGGGTATCTTCTCATGGGCGACGACCGCCTCCGGGGCGAGGCGCAGCCGCCAGCCGGCAGACCTGAGGCGGACGCAGAGATCATCATCCTCGAGATATAGGAAGATGCGCTCATCGAACCCGCCAATCGCACGAAAGGCGTCCGTGCGCACGAGCATCGCAGCGCCGGAGATGAAGCCGACATCGCAGGGCGTGCTGGGTGCGGCGGCAAAAGTCGGCATCTCGCCGAGATCGAGGAGGGTGGCGCGCCGGGGCCTCTGCACTCGGCCTGCCGTCGTCAGGATTGGGCCGGCGGCTGCCACGAGGCCATCGGCGAGGAGTGTCGAAACGAGCTTCGCGAGGCTGCCGGGTCTCAGGCGCGCATCAGGGTTGAGGAAGAGGATGAAGGGCGTTCTCACAACGGCGGCGCCCTGATTGCAGGCCGTGCCGAAGCCCAGGTTCCGGTCGTTTTGCACCACGGTTGCGTCGGCGGCTGCGGCGAGCGCGGCGGAGGGGTCGCGGCTGTCGTTGTCGACCACCACGACCGGCACGCCCGATGGGATCGAGGCGAGCGCGGCTGGAACGACCTTCGCACTCCGGTAGGTCACGATCACGACCGTCACTAGGCGATGCAGATCGCGCTCGGCGAAAGCGAGCGCGCTCTCAGGCTGCAGCTCGGCCTCAATCTTCATGGCGGCATTATGCATGGGCGCGCCCCACCGAAAGGGAAGGGCGCTGCACAGGGCAGCAGGCTCGCGACATCGCGCTATTGTCCCTTCGTAGTCACTTCGGCCGGCGCCGGCCGCGATGGCTTTCAGCAAAACGCGTGAGGAGGCAAAAAGCTCCCGATTGGCTGAACGGAGGCAGGCGCAGCCTCGTCCTTCGCTGAGTGTTTCTAGGACGATGCCGGTGGTCGGTCGACCCCCTGACACTTCGCTTTACCTGCGAAACCAGTGCAGTGATGCCTCAAAGCTCGGATTGTGAATGAATTTCTGGCGGGATTGAGGGGTGGAGAGGATCCCAAAGGCTGGTCGCGGGCTTTGTTATCGGCTAGGTCGCTGCGCACCGGCGATGGGCGTGCGCTCTGTTTCTCAGCATGCGGCGTGCCTTGGGCGACACCATCAGATGGCAACGAAAAGGCGCAAAAGAGCAGACGGCAAGACGGGGCAAGGATTGGGCAGACGCCTACTCGCAAATGCTCCAGCGACGTGCCGACACCGCTAGCGCCACACGGGACAGACGGGACACACTTCCAGAAATGGGGCTTGTAAAGTCGTTCAGGCGGAGAGTGGCGCTGGCCCGCGGCGAGAGATTGCGGGCGGCTGTCATGGTCTTCCTCGCATCAAAGAAGAAGCGGCGTGAACTCGAGATCGCGAAGTTCGGCGGGCTGCGCCAGCCAGCGGCGATCGCGGCCGGGACGGTCACGCTCTCCCAGGCAAAGTCGAAATCACCCTATGTCGATCTTGACTGGTACAGCGCGGCGCATGAGCTTGCCGGCCCGGTCGATGCCGTGCGCCACTATTCGAAGCACGGCATGAGCAAGGCGCTGGCGCCCTGTGCCGCGATGGCAGGTGCGGACGGGATCCGCCTTGCGCCATGGGCGGCGGAGTACTTCGTGCGCATCGGCGTGCCGCTTGGTGCGCCGGGGGAGAAGAAGCTCTCGCCCGATGATCAGAGTGCGCTGCGGGCCTTCTCGATCCGCAACACAGCGCGCAAGAGGATCGCAGTCGTAACCGCCAACTTCGGTGGCTTCGACCGTCTTCTGCCGGTCGAGGGGTCGTGGAGCCACGAGGCGGATTTCTTCGTCTTCTCTGATCGCAGGTTCGAGGAACAATGGCTCTGGCAGCTGGTTCAGCCGAACTACCACAATGCCGACCCGCGGAGATCCGCCCGCTTCGTGAAGCTCCATCTCCCGACCTATTTCGCTGACTATGAGTGGGTGATCTGGGTCGATGGCAGCGTGCTTTTCTGCGCCAGCCCGGCGGAGGTGCTTGCGGCAATCGATGCCGAGAACCTCGACTTTGCCACCTTCCGCCATCCGGACCGGCAGGGGGTCGTGTCCGAAGCCGCGGCCTGTATCCGCTTCAAGAAGGAAGAGCCCATGGTGCTGGTAGAGCATCTGAGCCGCCTTCAGCACCACAAGGCGTTCCGGGCGCCAGCCCTTTACGAGACGATGGTGATGGCGCTGCGTCCAGGCGCCCCTGCGGTACGTGAGCTTTCGACCAATTGGTGGCGCATGATGATGCAGGGCTCGAAGCGCGATCAGCTCTCGCTTCCTCTGGCCATTGCCGAGACACCGGGCCTGCGCGTGGGCCATCTGCCGGACGACATGCCGCGCTCGACGCTCTTCGCGCGATCGACCCACATCCAGCGGAATTGACGGATGGACGCTCAGACCTTTCGCCAGCCAGCCGACGTCATCGTCTGCGTCCACAACAGCCCTGAATATGTCGGGCCGTGCCTCGACTCGGTCCTTGAGACGCTCGGCCTTTCGGATCGCCTGATCATCGTCGACGATGGCTCGGCGGCGGAGACGCAGGAGATCTGCGAGGCGGCGCGGGAGAAGGCGGCGGAGCGCGTGGTCCTTCTGCGGCGCGAGCAGGGCAGCGGCTTCTGCAAGGCGGCGAATGCTGGCATGCGACTTGCGACGGCGGAGACGCTCGTTCTCCTGAACAGCGACACGCTGGTGCTCGGTGACTGGCTCGACCGCATCGACGCGTGCCTCGGGGCGCATCCGCAGATCGGCCTTGTCGGCCCGCTCTCGAATGCCGGCGGCTGGCAGTCGATACCCGAGCTGCCGGGGCCGGAGCAGCCCGATGCGCCGATCCGGCCTGACCCGGAGGTTTTGAGGGCCGTCTACCGGCACTGCACCGAATACGGCACGCGCTTTGAGTATCCGATCGTCGACCAGATCAACGGCTTCTGCATTGCGCTCCGCCGTGCGGTCCTCGAGACCGTGGGCGGGTTCGACGAGGCGAGCTTCCCGATGGGGTATGGTGAGGAGAACGATCTCACCTTCAGGGCCATGGATGCAGGCTTCCTCTGCGCCGTGGCCATCGACTGCTTTGTGTATCACGCGAAGACCAAGAGCTACTCGAACGCGCAGCGCGAGCAGTACAACAAGGCCGGACAGGCGACGCTCCACGGGCTCCATGGCAAGGCGCGCGTGGTCAACGCCGTCCGCTCGACGCAGCGCAACCTGACCCTCGCGGCGATCCGGAAGGATGCGCGCGAGGTCTTCCCCGAACGCGGCTGGATCGCCGGTGCGGGCGAGACCGTTTGAGCCCGTCTTTAGCGCGTGTGCGGGCGCCTTTGTGAGGATGCTCGACCTTCCCTTTACGCTCGCGTTCGGCGCTGGACGGGTGGGCCGAGGGTGACGCCGGCCGGTTTTCTTCGGGCCCGGGCGCGGGAGGGCGCTGGCTTTCGGGCCGGCGTGCTTGGCGATGCCCGGGCGGCCGCGGCCGGTCTGATGCTGCCGAAACGGGAGAGGTCGCGCCTTGGCGAATGGGGGCTTGTCGTCAGGCTCTGCTGGGAGGCGGACGCGTCTCTCGCACTGCTCTTCGTCCGTCTCGGCACGGCATTGCGGGCGCGCGGGATACCGTTTCTCCCGACGCTCTGCCGACGCCTAGCGATCACGTTGGCGCAGGTCCATATCGGCGCGCCGGTGATGCTTGCGCCCGGGATCTATCTACCGCACGGGCTCGTGGTGATCGATGGCCTCGTGAGCATCGGGCAGGGCACGAGCATCCGCCCCTTCGTCACCATTGGGCTGAAGGAAGGCGAGCTCCGCGGCCCGACCATCGGCGCCCGGGTAATGATCGGGACGGGTGCGAAGATACTGGGGCCGATCACTGTGGGCGACGGCGCGAGGATCGGCGCCAACGCGGTTGTGGTCGATGACGTGCCGGCGGGCGCGACGGTGGTCGGGATGCCGGCGAGGGAGATCGGCGGCGCGGACTAGCCGTCCATCGCCGCCGGCGGTGCTCCGATCAGCGTCGGCGTCGCCGTTGGTCGTGCGAAGGGTCGGCCGCGAAGCGCTTCATACTCCGTATCGAACGCCGCCCGGGGTGAGGTCGCGGCATTGGTGCTGACGCCGCCGTGGAGCTGATGGAACGTCGCCTCGCCGAGCAGGAGCGCGACCGTGTTGCCAGGCGCCTCGCAGGCGCGCTTCCAGAGATCGAGATTGGCGAGGCCGCCGCCGGGGCTCCGGAAACGCTCATCGAAGCCGTTCAGCGCCCGCCAGCGATCGTTCGCCATGAAGACCGCGTTGCTCTCGGAGGGCAGGGTGCGCCACCCCTTGCCCGAGGATTTCGAAAGGACGGCGATCTCGAAGAGCCGGTAGCCGTCTGCGTTCCAGTTCGAACTGTCGAGCAGCGCATCCTCTGCCGTTTCATCGTGGCCCGCGGCGACTGCCTCCTGCTGCACCATCTGACCGAGGTGAAGGCTGTGGGCGCCCACGACTGTACCGTCGCCATTCTCGAGCGCCTGCAGGGAGGAGGCGAGAAGGCCGGGCGAGGCCATGCGCGCCCCGTCGATCAGCACGCCGACATAGGCACCGCGCGCAGCCGAGATACCGAGATTGGCCGCGCCGCAGGGCGACGCATTCGCGTCATGCCGTCGGAAGAACCGCGCGTTGGGGGCGACTGCGGCCAGGTATTTCCAGTCGGGCTCGGTCGTTGAGCCGTTGTCGACGACGATGATCTCGTAGTCCGCCTCGGCAATCCCGCGCTGCATACCCGCCCCGAGCGTCTGCAGCGTGCGGGGAAGCTCTCGCGCCATATCGTAGCTTACGACGACGACCGAAAGCCTCGGGCTTGGAGCAATCCTCTCCCCCCGCGCACTCTCCTCGCGCGGCATCGCCGCGGCAAGGTCCACGCGGGCACCGAGCACCGCATGCTCGAGGTTCAGCAGCGGCTGAGGTGCCAGCAGATCGTCGAGCGCCGCGATGTCCGCCACATCGTAGCGTCCAGCCGCGATGTCGGCTGCGATTTCATCGTAGTGCTCATCGAGCACCCGGTTCTCGGGGTCGAGCCCGGTGACGAGCGCGAGACCCTTGCGGTAGGGGCCGATGAAGGTCTCGAAGACGGAGACGCGGAGTTCCGGGCGATAGCGACGTAGGATCGGCACGATCTTGAAGACATCGCCGCACCAGGCCGCGAAGCGCCGCTCGCGCTCGAGCATCGGCATCTGTTCGGGCAGCACATCGTCGAAGAGCACTACACCGTCGCGCCGCATCCACCGCTCGGTCACGATGAAGTCGCGCAGCACGTATTCCGCGAGATGCATCCCGTCGATGAAGGCGAGTTCTATCCCGTCTCGGAAGAGATCGCCGCAGCGCTTCTCGTTCGCGAAGAAGGCGTCGCTCGTCTGGCGGAACAGGCGGCATGGCTGCGTGAGACTGCTGCTCACCTGATAAGCGGGATCGACACCGATGCTTCGGCAGGCGGCGAGGCGGAGGCTCGCGCCCGTGTCGATGCCGATCTCGAAGTAGAGCCTGGGCTGGAGCGTGCTGTGTACGCGGCGGAGGCAGTCGAGGTAGTCCAGCTCCTTCTCCGCGATCCCCTGCCGCTCGGCGGCCGAAGGCAGCAATCCGGCCGGCGCGAGGGGCGGGCGGGCCAGCCGCTCATCCGGTGCACCGCCGAGGGCGAGTGCTGGACGCGGGCCATCGGTGATCCCGGCGCGGATGCGTCCGACATAGAAGTTCGCGAGCTTGCGCTGTAGCTGATGCGTGACCTTGCCGAACTCACGGCTGATCGTCGGGATCGCTTGCGTCAGCCGCCGGGTCTTGCCGAAGAGAAACGGGCTTCGGCCGTTTAGGACCGTGTCCGTGCCCGTGACCTCCCTGAAACGCTGCTTGTAGCGCTGCACCAGCGCCTCACGCTCCTCGGGCGAGCGGTGGGTCGTCGTGCCCCGATGGTCCTGATGGAAGCTGCCCTCGCCCGGGAACACGATGTAGCTGTTCCGCGGATCGTCGATCAGGCGCGAGAAGATCTCGAGATTGGCGAACCCGCCGCCGGGCTCGTCGAACCGCTCATCGAAGGCGCCGCATGTCTCGAGCACCCGTCGAGTCGTGATGAGGCAGTTGGTCTCGATACCATCGACATAGGATCGCGTCGGGTTCTCACCCGGATAGACCGCGTAGTTGTAGATCGCGTAGCCGTCCTTCGGCCAGCCGATCTGCGCGAGTTCGGCGCTCTCGACCTCGAAGGCCTCGACTGTCTGTGTGAGGTTCTGCGACTCGCGGCCGAGGATGAACTGCGGCACGCTGACGACGGGATTGGCGAAGAGCGCCCAGACATCGCGGGTGTTGCGCACGATGCCGGGCGAGAGGATGTGCGCGCCGTCGATCATCAGCGCGATCGCCTCAAACCGGGCGGCGGCAATGCCGCGGTTGAGCGCGACCACCGGGGACGGATGGCCATCCACCCGGATGATCTCGCGCACATGGGGAAAGCGCTCGGCCAGGTCGTCCGGCAGGGGCAGGGACGACCCGTTGTCGACCAGGATGACCTCCAGGTCGGTCTCGGCAACGCCCTGGTAGGCCGGGGAGCAGCTCAGCAGCGTGCGTTCGATCTGCCGCGGAATGTCATGATAGCAGATGACGAAGCTCAGGCCCTCGAACCTGCCCGGTCGATCCGGCAACTGCGCCCAGTCCGATGGAAAGCCGTCACTTACCCGGTCGAACAGGAGCTGATAGCTCCAGTCACGCTTTCGCAGTCGCTTAACGTCGGCTTCGAGCGAGGCGATATGGGTGTGCAGCCTCTTCAGTTCGTTCGCTGTCTTCTGATCGTCGGACACTCGGACGCAGCCCCTTAACCGCCGCGCCCCCCGTGAACGCGGACCCCTTGGGCCTCGCGGGGTAGTGGTGTAGGAGCGACGACGCAAGATGTCGGGCTTGAAAGGAAGCGTGATGAACGCCGTCTTTTCCGAACTGAGCGCACGCCGCAACGACGACCTGTCGGCCGCCATCGAAGAGGCAGCCGAGCGCTGCCGGGAGAGTGGGAGCGTCGGCGATCTGATCCGTCTCCGCGATCTCCGCCTCAAGGCCGGGGCCGAGCTTGCGGCACTCCCGGACACGAGTTGGGACAACGAGCCCGAGGAGCCGGTGGAGGATCTCTTCCCCGATGTCAGGGACGGCATCCCCGAAGTCGATCTGCGCGAACTTGGCTCGGCGTCTCTGCGGAGCGCGATGTGCCATCACGGCGCGCTGATCGTCCGCAACATGCTAAGCCTGCGGCAAGCGCACGAGTATCGGGTTGCGATCGATCGCGTCATCGAAGCCGCGAAGGCCTATCAGAAGACGGTGGAGGAGGACGCGGAGGACGTGCGTCCGACGGCGATGAAGGCCGACTATCTGCCGTTCCGCGACTCAGAGAGCGGCGTGAAACGCCGGAACCACAGTTTCGTCGCCAGCAGCGGCTCGATCGAGACCCTGCTCTCGCCGAGCTTCTCGCTCAGTCTCTTCGACAGCTTCGAGCGCCTCGGTCTTCGCCGTCTCTTGCAGGACTACTTCCAGGACGAGCCCTGCGTCTCGTTCCAGAAATGCGTGCTGCGGCGCGCCGAGCCGTTGAAGGCGCCGGCGGAATGGCATCAGGACGGCGCCTTCATGGATCGCGATATCAAGAGCCTCAACCTCTGGATCGCGCTCAGCGAATGCGGTGGCGGGACCGACAGCCCGGGCATGGACCTTGTGCCGCGACGCCTCGATGAGGTGCTTGAGCCGGGCACGAATGGCGCGATCTTTAACTGGTCCATATCGGGGGCGACGGTGGCGGAGAGGTTCCCTGGGCTTGAGCCGGCACGGCCGTTCTTCGGACCGGGGGACGCGATCTTCTTCGATCATCTCAACCTTCACGCCACCTCGTCCGATCCGTCCTTTACGCAGCCGCGCTACGCCATCGAGAACTGGTTCTTCGCCAAGGGGCGTGCTGCGACGAACCAGTTTCCTGCCGTCTGGTAGCGTGAGAGGTTAGTGTCTCGGGCCTAGCCAGCCTCGCTATCGAGCGGCGGGGGGCTCCCGGCTTCCTCAAGGGCCAGACGCAGGTTCTGCACCTGCCGTTTCTTCAGCTCGAGCCCGGCGCTCAACGCCTCCAGCTGGCGCTCGAGCGCTGCCTGCGTCTGGTCGTAGCTGCGGATGATGTGGTGCAGCATCGGCTCTGCGGCCGCAAATTCGCGGTAGAGCCTTGCCAACGTATCGTGTGGCCGGGCGGCGGTCGGGTCGTGCGCTAGGATGCGGAGCGCCGCATAGGCGTCGCTGATCCAGCCGCGTGTGAGGTCGTTGTGCAGCACGTCCTCGGCGGTCCTGGAATGCGTGCGCAGCCCGCTGTCGAGGAAGCCCCGGATATCGGGCAGCGCAGCGGCAACGGAGACCGGGAAGGGTGCAGGCAGTGCGGCTTCCGCGTGTTGCAGCGCCGCTTCGGGGTCGGTCAACAGGCGGTCGTAGGCGATGAAGCTACGCGGCAGTCCTTCGGATCCGACGGTGGCATCAAGGGTGTAGCGGAGCCAGAGCAGCGCGGCGTTCGCCTCCGTCAGGTTGTTGCGCTGCACGAGAGAGGCGATCACTTCGAGCGGGTTCCTGACAGGGATCACCACGCTCAGTGGCAGCCGGCGCTCGAAGGCCGCCCGATACTGCGGGACGAGGCGGCAGATGCGCGGCTCCTTGAGGACGGCCGGCTGGCCCGCGGCGAACTCGCTCGCGACATGCGCCACCAGATCGGCCTCGAAATCCCGCAACCGGGCGGAGCGTATGCGGGGCAGGAGGCCCGAGCCCCAGTCGGACCACACAAGGTCTGCATCATGCATGAAGTTGTCGTTGAGCCGCGCGATCGGCTGGCTCTCCCAATGCCCGCGCCGGTTGGAGGCGTTGCTGGGTATCAGGGTCTTGGGGAGGGAATGGCCGAGCAGGCTCATCACCCGGGCGACGGCCGAGCTGCCGCTGCGATGCATGCCGAGGACGAGCACGAGCGACGAGGGCAGGGCGCTATCCTCGATGCTCATCCGTCTTCTCCTCTCAATGGCCTCCCGGGCCGCATAGCTCCGCCGGACGGGTGAGACAAGACACGCGCCCTTGCAGCGCGTCTCGCCACCGTCTTGGATGCCACGAGGATCATGGAAAGGCTGACGGGGTCGGCATATGCGCTTTCCGAACCTGCTGATGGTCGGCGTGCAGAAGGCCGGCACGACCTGGATGCACGAGACGCTGTCCGGCTCGCGTCACATCTTCGGCTCGGCCAAAAAGGAACTCAATCTATGGGGGCATGACGGGTGGCGCGATCGCCTGGACGCCTATCGGGCGCATTTTCCGACTGACGCGAAGCCCGGGGCGCGCTTCTACCTTGAAAGCACGCCGCACTACTTCCACGCCGCGAACGTCTTCCACGATATCGCGACCGAGATCCGCGAGACGATCCCTGACGTCCGGGTGATGGTGATGCTTCGCAATCCGGTGGAGCGCTATCGCTCCGCCTACATCCATCACATGCGCAAGGGACGGCTGCCCTTCGCGCAAGTGATCAAGGATGTGACGGATGCCCAGATCATGCTGTCGACAGGACTTTACGGAAAGATCCTCAAGCACTGGATCACTGTGTTCCCGGATATGCTCGTTCTTTCGCACGACCGGCTGGCGGCGGCGCCGGGCGATCTTCTCTGCGAAGTGTTTCAGTGGCTTGGGCTCGACTGCGACCTCGATCTGGAGCGGCTTTTGCCCCCCAGCCACACCGCGGAGCAGAAGCAGAGGGAAGCAGCCTGGCCATCGATGCCGCGCCTCAGCAATGACGCGCGGGAGGAGTTGGCGGCGTATTACCGAGACGATCTGGCCTTGCTCGACACGCTCGTAAGCTTCGATGCTAAAGTCTGGCTCAGGACCGACGATTGACCACGAAGGCCGCGGCGTCGATCAGAAGACCGGCACGTTCACCGAACGGGGCCAGTTCGTCCGCCGCCTCGTCGATCAGCGCGCGCGCCCGTGCCTTCGCGCCGTCGATCCCGAGGATGTCGACAAAGGTCGCCTTGCCGGCGGCGGCATCCTTGCCGACGCGCTTGCCGACCTCTGCCTCCGTGCCCGTGACGTCGAGAAGGTCGTCCGCGATCTGGAACGCCTCACCGAGCGCACGGGCATAGGCGCGGACCCGGGTAATGCCATCCTCGGAAGCCCCGGCTACAGTGGCGCCAAGCTCCGCCGCAATCTCGATCAACGCGCCGGTCTTCAGCGCCTGCAGCCGCTTCACGGCTTCTGCGCTCAATGGCGCGCCCGCCTTTTCGGCTGCAAGATCAAGCGCTTGCCCACCAACCATGCCGGCAGCACCTGAAGCCTGAGCGAGCCGGAGGCAGAGCTGCGCCCGGATCGCGCCGTCGCTATGCGTGGCCGGATCAGCGAGGATCTCGAAAGCGATGGTCTGCAGGGCGTCACCCGCCAACACCGCCGTTGCCTCGTCCCAGACCCTGTGCACCGTCGGCTTGCCGCGGCGAAGGTCATCGTCATCCATGCAGGGCATGTCGTCATGCACGAGGCTGTAGGCGTGGAGACATTCGAGCGCCGCGCCAACGCGCAGGGCGCCGGCCCGCGGACCGTCGAAGAGCGCGCAGCCTTCTAGCGCCAGGAACGCCCTAAGCCGCTTGCCCCCGCCGGTGACGGCGTAGCGCATCGCTGCGATCAGCTCTTCTTCGCCAGGGCTTCCGGCCGTCTGGGGCAGAAGGGCCTCGAGCGTCGTTTCCGTGTCCCGGGCCGCTTCCTCAAGCGCCCCGGCAAAGGATCGGGTCGTGACCGTCATTGCGTCAGTTCGTCGTCTCGTCGTCGAAGATGTCCGGCGCCGCACCGCCACCGGAGATTTGCGCGCGCCGGCGCTGCAGATAGACCGAGCGCAGCGTCACATAGCTGTCCGGGCTTTCGTAAAGGAGCTCGTCAATCAGATCTGCATTCGCATCACGCTCGTGGACGGGATCGATGACCGTGAAGCCAAGCGTGGCACGGCCAAGCGCGTCGGGCCCGCCAAGCACAGTGTAGGTGCCGGGCGAGAACGCGCGATCGACGACAAAGCCCGTGATGTCGCGAGGATTGGACGGTCCGACCAGCGGCAGCACGAGATAAGGCCCGGAGCCGACGCCCCATTTGCCGAGCGTCACGCCGAAGTCCGTCTCCTCGCGGGGAATGCCGAACTCCGTGGCCGGGTCGAGCAGCCCGCCGGCGCCAAGCACCGTGTTGAGCGTGAAGCGCGCGAAGGTGCGACCCGCCGCGCTCGCCTCGCCCTGCAGCAGGTAATTCATGAAATCAACCGGCAGCTCGAGGTGGCTGAGCCCGTTGCCGATAATGAGCTTGGTCGGACCGACGGCGACCACGTCGTAGCCCTTGGCAACCGGACGGAGCACATTCTCGTCGAGCGTAACGTTGAAGTCATGGATCGCGCGATTGGTCTCCTCGTAGGGATCCTGCTCGGCAAAGCTTGCGTTCTCATCGATGCTGGCGCAGGCGCCGAGGCCGAGGAGAACCAGAGCGGTCAGGCCGCGTACAAGGATCCGTTCGATGGTCATGATCGCTCCGTAATCGTGCTGTCGGCCCCGCTGGCCGCCGACGCCCCCACGACGCCAACCCGCATAACCGTTCGTAGCGGCGACGCTGCCGTGGCGCGCGGCCGCGGCGCAAGGTAGCGTGCGGCACTGTTCACAACAAGCGCGGCCGCCATAGGTCAGCGTCACCAATCAGCAACGGATCGGCGGAGCGATAGCATTGCAGAAAGCCAATAAAGAGAGAGTCTTTCGTGGCTTTGCTCATGTTCTCGATCAACTTGCGACTCGGCTGGCGCTCACGGCCGCCGGCGCCCCGTGGCTCACATTGATTGTGATCGGTCTTGGCTTGCTACTGGCGGTCGGGGCATCGACGCGCCTCGGCGTCGATACGGATTCGAGCCGTATGCTGAACCCCGATCTACCCTTCCAGCAGCGTGCACAGGCGGTGAACGCGGCCTTCCCGGAAATCAAGAACACCGTCGTCGTCGTGGTGCGCGGAGCGCATGCCGATGCGGTGGACAGCGCGACAGGTGCCTTGGCGGCGGCGCTGTCGGCGCGCAGTGACGCGGTCGAGAGCGTGTTCGCGCCCGCGGTCGATCCGTTCCTGCTCTCTCATGGCCTGCTCTACGAGGACGTGGCGACCGTGGAGGACCGGCTTGGACGGCTGAGCCGCGCGTCGAACCTCCTCGCCGAACTGCGCGAGAATCAGAGCGTCGACGGCTTCCTCACCGCGATCGACCGCACGCTGGTGCTGGCGGAGGGGGGCGGCGCGGATGCCGAGGAACTCGACGGGCTCCTGCGCGCAGCCGCGGGCAGCTTTGCGGCGGCCGCCGAAGGCAAGGCGCAACCCGTGGATTGGGGACGCGCGGTCACGGAGGACACGCCGGCGCAGGTCACCCGCACGATCTCGATCCTGCCGAAACTCGATTTTGGGCGTCTCAACCCTGCCAAGCCAGCGATCCTCGCGGCGGAGGAGGAGGTCGCCAAGCTCGATCCGTCTCTGGCAGCGTTGGTGGAGGTCGGGCTGACCGGTGACCCGGTGCTGAGGGCCGAGGAGTTGCAGAGCGTCACGGCGACGCTGCCGATCTCCCTCGGTCTCTCGCTCCTGCTCGTCGCCGTCATCCTGTTTCTCTCGCTCGGCCGGGCAGGCCGGGTCGGTCTGGCACTCGGCGTCGTTCTGGTCACGCTCGTGCTGACGACAGGGTTTGCGGCGCTCGCGGTTGGGGCGCTCAACCTCATATCCATCGCCTTCATCGTTCTAATGGTCGGGCTCGGTATCGATTTCGCGATCCACATGCTCGCGCATCTGGATGAGGACGCACCGCTCGGCATCCCGGATGCGATCCGCGCGACGGCGAGCAGCATAGGCGGTGCGCTGGTGCTCTCGGCGGCG
The DNA here is from genome assembly GCA_039815685.1 of Pseudomonadota bacterium. Classification (GTDB taxonomy): domain Bacteria; phylum Pseudomonadota; class Alphaproteobacteria; order Rhodobacterales; family Rhodobacteraceae; genus Thermohalobaculum. Next base: position 88,410 of record JBCBYV010000003.1, read on the forward strand.
ACGACCTGTGCGGCATTTCTCGCCTTCACGACCACGGATTTCATCGGCATGGCGCAGCTTGGGCTGATAGGGGCGGCGGGGGTCGCAATCGCGCTCCTCGTCTCGCTTACGCTGATCCCGGCCGCCGTGGCGCTTCGCCCGCGGCTTGCGGAGGGCAGCGGTCCGCTCGCGCCGCCGCGCCTCGGCGCAACTGGTGCGCGTGTGGGCTTCTGGCTGGCGCTGGTCGCGGGGCTCGCCTCCTTCGCCCTCGCACCTGCTGCCCGGTTCGATGCGGATCCCATGGGCCTGCGGGCTGCCGACGCGCCGGGGGTCACGACCTATGGCTGGCTGATGGAGGAGCCGTCGCTTGCGCCGCTGCGCCTCAGTCTCCTCGTCGATGATGCCGAAACGGCGTCGGCTGCGGCGGCTGAGCTCTCGACCATCGAGCCCGTGCGCAATGCCGTTTGGCTCGGCGATCTCGTGCCCGAGGATCAGTTCGACAAGCTTGACCAGATCGATCTCGCCTATCCCTCGCTCCAGGTGGCCGTGGAGGGGACGGCACCCGATTTAGGTACGTTGCCGGAGGGGGATATCGCACCGCGCCTCGCTGCCCTCGGCACCGACGGCGGCACGGCACTTGCGGAGGCGCTTGAGAGGTGGCGCGCGTCTCCGGACGCGCTGTCCGAGGAGGCGCTGTCAGCAGCCCTTTTCCGTTTCTTCCCCTTGCTCATCGACCGCATAGCGTTGCAGCTCGAGGCGGGCGAAGTCACCGCCGACGATCTGCCCGAAGGTCTGCGGGATCGCTTCAGGGCGGCGGATGGCAGGTTCAGGGTCGAGATTTCGGCCGAGGAAGACATTACCGATCCCGAGGCTCGGGCACGTTTCGTCGCTGCCGTCACGGCTGCATCGCCCGGAACCGGCGGGCCGCCGGCACAGGTCGAAGGGGCAGCCGGCGCGGTCGCGGGCGCCATGGCAGGTGCGGCTGGGATAGCGCTGGCGGCAACGGCGCTCTTAGCGTGGGCGGTCCTCCGACGCCTCATGCTGGTCGCCTCGATCCTGATACCGCTCCTCTTGGCGGGTGGGATCACGCTGGCTGCGAGCGCGCTGCTCGGCATCCCCTTCAACTATGCAAACGTGATCGTCCTGCCGCTGATGATCGGGATCGGCGTCGATACGGGTGTGCATCTCGCGATCAGGGCAAGCCGCGCGACGGGCACGGTCTTCGAGACCTCGACCCCGCGCGCAGCGCTTGCCAGTGCGCTTACGACCATCGCCGCCTTCGGCACGCTGGCGCTCTCCGACCACCGCGGTACGGCGAGCATGGGCATCATGCTCTGCATTGCGCTGACGGCCGGGCTTCTGATGATCTTCGCGATCACGCCGCGCCTGGCAGCGCGCGCCGCACGCTAACGTAACGCTCACGTGAGCGTCAGCGCCCTCTCGCGCCGGAAGACGGACGCCGCTACGAACAACAGCCAAGCTGCGACAGTTTCACAGGGAACAGACCCATGCGCCTCGCCCTTCTCATCGCGCCGATGCTGGCGCTCACGCTCGCGGCGCTGCCTGCCCGCGCCGCAGATCCGGACGCCGCGCGCGCGACGGCCGAGCGGCTGGTGGATGGTGCGCATGCGGCACTCACCGGCGATGAGGGCGACGCGGCCATTACGGAGCTGAAATCGACCATCGACGAAGCCTTCGCCTTCGATGTCTGGGAGCGGTTCCTGCTCGGCTCGAACGCTGAAATGCTGTCGGAGGGGGAGCGAGAGGAGTTCCGTGCGCTCCTGCCGGGCTTCCTCGCGCAGCTCTATCGTGACCAGTTCGGCAAGGGGCTCGCCGGCAAGCCCGAGATCAAGGACGTATCGAGTGTACGCCGCGATCTGCTGGTGCGCGCAGCGATCCCGCGCGCCAACGGCAAGAACCTTCCCGTCGACTGGCGGATCCGCGATTTCGGTGATCGCGGGCATCTGGTGATCGATGTGATGGTCGGCGGCGCGTCCTTCCTGATCCTGAAGCGCGATGAGTTTACCGCGCTTCTGGAAAGCGGCGGCCCTGCCGCGCTTCTCGGTCATATGCGTGAGAATTCCATCTGACGGAGCCATATTGCAGCGCACGCAAAGCACCGCGTCGCCCGCATGCCGCAGCTGCGGCAAAATGGCGAAAGAGGACCAAGCATGGCGCGAATTGTCCTTGCTTGTACTGGCGCCCGTTGCCCAGCCTGAGAGCACATTTCGCAGATACGTCTCACGATTGAACGTGAGCGAGAGCAGGAGAGCATAATGCGGGCAGAACAGGGGACGAATGGCGCGAAGCCGCCTCTCCGCGTGCTGCTAGCCAACCCGCGCGGCTTCTGCGCCGGGGTCGAGCGGGCGATCCAGACCGTCGAGCGCGCGCTCGCGCAGCATGGCGCGCCTGTCTATGTGCGCCACGAGATCGTTCACAATGCCCGGGTCTGCGACACGCTTAGGAAAAAGGGCGCGATCTTTATCGAGGATCTCTCGGAAGTGCCCGCCGGCTCGGTCGTGATCTTCTCCGCCCACGGCGTGCCACGCCGGGTCGAGGAAGAGGCGGCCGCCGCCCATCACGCCGTGATCGACGCGACATGTCCGCTGGTGTCAAAGGTGCACGGTACGGCCCGGCGCTACGTGGCGGAGGGGCGCGCGGTGATCCTGATCGGCCATCTTGGCCATGTGGAGGTCGAGGGCACGCTGGGACAGGTCGACGCACCTCTTCACGTGGTCGGTTCAGTGGAAGAGGTCGCAGAGCTTGATCTGCCGCCCGATTGCGCGGTCGCCTATGTGACCCAGACGACGCTGAGCGTGACGGACACGCAAGGGATCATCGCTGCGATCCGCGAGCGCTTTCCCGATACCGTGGGCCCCGAGACGCGCGACATCTGCTACGCAACCCAGAACCGCCAGCAGGCGGTGCGGGAGATCGCCGGTGACGTCGATCTCTTCCTGGTCGTCGGGGCCAGAAACTCCTCGAATTCCAATCGTCTCGTCGAGATTGCCGCCGATGAGGGGGTCACGGCGCATCTTGTGCCCGAGGTGCGCGACTTCGATCCGAGCTGGCTCCAGGGCGTCGCCTCGGTCGGCATCACGGCGGGCGCATCGGCACCGGAAGTCATCGTCGAGGAGCTGCTCGCAGCCTTGTCTGAGCTGCGCGTCCTCGACGTCACGTCGCGCGACGGGGTGCGCGAGAACATCACGTTCAAACTACCCCGTGAAATCGATGGCCGCGAGCGTGCTAGGCGGGTAGCCGTCTAGGTCAGCAACCCCTACGTTCTGCGCAAACGATCCGAAGGAGTGCCCCGTGCCGATCCCCCTCCGACAGCAGCTCCGCGTCGCATCCTACATCCTCGGCCAGAAGCTCAGGGGAAATAAGCGCTACCCGCTCGTGCTGATGCTCGAGCCGCTCTTCAAATGTAACCTCGCTTGCCCTGGTTGCGGCAAGATCGACTACCCCGAGCTCATCCTCGGCCGTCGTCTCAGCCCCGAGCAATGCTGGCAGGCGGCGGAGGAGTGCGGCGCGCCCATGGTCGCGATCCCCGGCGGCGAGCCGCTGATCCACAAGGAGATCGGGGAGATCGTGCGCGGGTTGGTGGAGCGGAAGTTCTACGTCTCGCTCTGCACCAACGCGATGCTGCTCGAGAAGAAGCTGAAGCTCTTCGAGCCCTCGCCCTATCTCTTCTTCTCCGTTCATCTCGACGGCTTGAAGGAGCACCACGACAAGGCGGTGGCGCAAAAAGGCGTCTTCGAGCGCGCCGTGAAGGCCATCAAGGTGGCGCAGGACAAGGGCTTCCGCGTCAACGTCAACGCCACGATCTTCGAGGGCTACCCGGCTGACGAACTCGCCGACTATCTTGATTTCTGTAGCGAGCTCGATGTCGGCATCACGATCAGCCCCGGATTCGCCTATGAGCGTGCACCCGATCAGGCACACTTCCTCAATCGCAAGCGCACGAAGGAGTTCTTCCGGGACGTCTTCCGCATCGGCAACGAGCGTGGCACCGCCAAGGGTTGGACGCTCAGCCACTCGCCGATTTTCCTCGACTTCCTGCTCGGCAATCAGGAGATGCAGTGCACGCCCTGGGGCATGCCGACGCGCAACGTCTTCGGCTGGCAGAAGCCATGCTACCTGCTCGGCGAGGGATATGCGAAATCCTACAAGGAACTCGTCGAAGAGACCGAGTGGGAGAAATACGGCACGGGCAACTACGAAAAGTGCGGGGACTGCATGGCCCATTGCGGCTATGAGCCGACGGCGGCGAACGTAGCGTTCTCGAACCCGCTTTCGATGCTGAAGCTCGCGCTCAAGGGCCTGCGCACCAGCGGGCCGATGGCGCCCGAGATCGACATGTCTACTGCCCGTGAGGCTGAGGAGCATCATACGCGTCTCGTGGCGAAGGAGATGGCCCGCCTCAAACGCGAAGCGGCCTGACGCCCTTGGCTGGCGTTGCGGGCCCGGGACCCGCCGACGCGACGACTGAAACGCTGGAGCGGGCACGATGCGCATCTCCTTCGTCCTGCCGCATGCGGGCTCGGTTGGTGGCATCCGGGTGGTCGCCGCGCATGCCGAGGGCCTCCAGAATCGGGGGCATGAGGTCTTCGCCGTCTCCCTTCCGTTCCCGCAGCCCGGACCGCGCGCTGTTCTCAGGCATCTGAAGGCGGGCAGACTGCCGTCGCGCGTGCCCAAGGGGGCGCCCTTCATCGACCCGTTGCCCATCGAGCACCGCGTTCTCGATCGCGTTAGACCGGCGGTCGATGCGGACCTGCCGGACGCCGACGCTGTTATCGCGACATGGTGGGAGACCGCCTTCGCCGTCGCCTCGCTGTCGCCGGCCAAGGGGACCAAGTTCCATTTCGTTCAGCATCACGAGGTGTTCGACGACCAGCCGAAGCACATCGTGGCCGGGTGCTATCACCTGCCGCTCCACCGCATCGCGGTCTCCGGCTGGCTGAAGGATCTGATGGCAGAGCGCTACGGTGACGGTGACGTCGATGTGGTGCCGAACACGGTCGACACGAGACTCTTCGACGCGCCGGCCCGAGCCCGAGGGCGCACCCCGACCGTGGGCTTCATCTACAGTGAGCCGCACTTCAAGGGCACCGACATCGTCCTCGCGTCCATCGCCCAGATCCGCACGCGGATCCCGAACCTCCGGGTCATCGCCTTCGGGCGGGAGCGGCATCTGCCCCGGCTGCCGCTGCCACCGGGCGTCGAGTTCCATCTGCGGCCGACCCCCGAAGAGATCCCCAGCCTTTATGCGGACTGCGACGTCTTCCTGATGACGAGCCGCAGCGAGGGCTTCGGGCTGCCGATCCTTGAGGCGATGGCCTGCCGAACCCCAGTCGTCGCCAGCGATGCGGGCTGCGCGCGGGAGATGCTGGCGGACGGGCGGGCCGGGCATCTCGTACCGGTGGAGGACAGTGCTGCGGTTGCGTCAGCCGCAGTCAGTGTCCTTGAGCAGGCGCCCAACGACTGGCGAGCAATGAGCAGCGCCGCCCGTGCCCGGGTGGAGGGCTATAGCTGGGACGATGCCACCGCCCTTTTCGAGGCCGCACTCCGCCGTCGCGTGGGGCGGTAGCGCAGGTTTCCCCTGCGCCCCCGGCGGCTTCTCAGCCTCTACCCTCCGCCAACCGCCTAAGAGCCGGCGCCAGAACCGGGGCACAGGCGCTGAGCGAGGCATGCGCCCGTGCGCTGTCCCGCGCGGCGTGGATCAACGCCGGCAGGTCGGCGGGCCAGCGCAGAAGGCCCAGCAAGACCGAGCCGATGCCCGGGTGCCCGTCGGGGCCGATGGCCGTCGCGGCGAGGCGGGGCAGCGCCCGGCTGGAGGCATCACCCACGGCCCGGACGACCACCAGCGGAATGCCATGGGCCTCTGCTGCCCGTGCGACCCGATGGCTCTCCATATCCGCGAGGGAGGCGCCGGACGCGACTGCCAGGCTCCGCTTCTCCTGCGGGTTGAAGACGATGCTCTCTAGTCCGACCAGCCGGGGCGTCTGCGCGATGCGATCTCCGCTGGGGGTCGAGGGCGGGAGGGGCAGGGGTGCCGCCTCCCATGTACCGCCGTCCTCGCCCACCACCGCCTTCGGCAACACGATATCACCGGTAGCGTGCCGGGCATCGAGACCGCCAGCGAGCCCCCAGGACACCAGCAGACGCACGCCATCCGCCGCCATCGCTCGCGCAGCCGCCTCCGCGGCGTGTGGCCGGGCGCCGCTCGCGGTGACGACAACTGCGGGATCGTCCAGAATTTGGGGGCCGAGCGCCTGGCGCTCGCTCTCGAGCCCGCAGACGATCCCGATGAGCGGTGCCGTCCCCATCATCGCTTCGCTCCAGAGCACTACCGGTGCGGCCGGCCCCTCCGGCGCTCGATCGCTCAGTCCTGGCTCGCCGCCTTCAGATGCCCCACTGCACCTGCCGCTCGTTGGAGGCGATCACCCGCTCGTAGCGGCCCATTGCCCAGAGCGGGAAGAACGCCGCGTAGCCATGATATTTGAGGTAGAAGACCTTAGGAAAACCGGTGCCGGTGAAATGCGGCTCGTGCCAGCGTGCACCGCCTTCCTCACGCGGCGCCTGGGCCAGCCAGTCGATGCCGCGCTTCACCGCCGGGCTCTCCGTCTCCCCGGCCGACATAAGGCCCAGCACGGCCCAAGCGGTCTGGGAGGGTGTCGAGGGCTGGTTGAAGCCCCGGCCCTGATCCTCATAGCTCTCGAGGCTCTCGCCCCAGCCACCATCCTCGTGCTGCACCGATTTCAACCAGTCGACGGCGCGGCGGATATAGGGCTGGCGCATGTCGACGCCGGCGCCATTCAGCGCCACGAGCGCGGACCAGGTGCCGTAGATGTAGTTCGCACCCCAGCGGCCATACCAGGAGCCGTCGGTTTCCTGCTCGGCCTTGATGAACTCGATGCCGCGCCGAATGCTGTCGGTGTAGCGGACCGGGTCCACCTGGGCGAGGCAGCCGACACAGCGCGCACTCACATCCACCGTCGGCGGATCGAGCAGGGCGCCGTGGTCGGCGAAGGGGATCGAGTTCAGGTAGTAATGCTCGTTCTCCGGATCGAACGCGCCCCAGCCGCCCGTCCGGCTCTGCATGCCTTCAAGCCACTCGCAACCCCGGTCGATATTCTCGGCATAGCGCTCGGGGTCCGCGCGGTGCATCGCCATGACGACGACGGCGCTGTCGTCGACATCTGGATAGTCGGGGTTCTCGTACTGAAACGCCCAGCCGCCTGGGCGGAGGCCGGGGCGTCGCACGGCCCAGTCGCCCACATGGTCGAGCACCTGCTTCGAGGCCAGCCAGTCGAGCATACCGATGAGGCGCGGATCGTCGCGCTCCCCGGTCTCGAGGAAGGCGTGTGCTGCGAGCGAGCTGTCCCAGACGGGCGAGACGCAGGGCTGGAAGTAGATCTGCTCCCCACGCTCGATCATCAGCCGCTCGACCGCGTCGCGCGCCGTGATCATCTCCGGGCTGTCATCGGCATAACCGAGCACGCGAAGTGCCATGACTGCGTTCGCCATGGCCGGATAGATCGCGCCGAGCCCGTCCTGACCGTTCAGGTGGCTGAGGGTGAATTCCTCGGCCTTGCGGATCGCGCGGTCGCGGGTGCCCTTGGGGAAGAACGGCTCGGCCGTCTGCAGCGCCTTGTCGAGGAGCAGGAACATCTCCCCGATGCGGCTGCCGGTGGGGTTGATCTGCCAGGTCCGCTGAAGCTCCGGCGCTACGACGAAAAGCTCGCGGATGTTCCGACCCGTCGGGTTCTCCGCCCGCGCCCGCTTGGCGTAGAGGATCAGAAGCGGCGTGAGGACCGTGCGTGACCAGTAGGCGATCTTCGACATGTGGAACGGGAACCATTCCGGCATGAGGATCGCCTCGACCGGGATGCATGGCATGCCGCGCCACGGGATCTCGCGATAGAGCGCCATCATGATCCGGGTGAAGACATTGGCCTTGGCCGCCCCGCCTTGGCCGAGGATCCAGGCGCGCGCCTTTGCCATATGCGGCGCATCCACATCGTCGCCGATCAGCTTCAGCGCCCAGTAGCCCTTCACGCTTGCGGAGATGTTGCCCGAGCCTTCGTGGAAGAGCGGCCATGAGCCGTCCGGGTTCTGGATGCTGCGAATGTATTTCGCGATCCGCGCCTCGCGTGCGGCGTCCACTTCGCCGAGGAAATGCCGGAGGAGCACATACTCGGCCGGGATCGTGCAGTCGGCCTCGAGCTCGAAGACGATATGCCCGTCGTCCTTCTGCATGTCCCAGAGAAGCTGCGCCTGGTCGTCCAGCACCTTGCGGCGCTCATCGCGCGTCGGTCCGGGGTGCTCAGGCTCGACGCCCTTGTTCGCCGGCGCGTGGACACGCGGGAGATCGGCCTGCATGTCGGGAAAACTGTGCTCGAACACCGTGCCGTGCATGGTGGCTGTGCTTTCCAGACCGCCGGTGCTCCCGAACGTTCTTTTCATGCCCGTCCGCCTACTCTCTGCCCACTGCCGCGGTCGTGGCGCCTGGGATCTGGCCCAAGGCAAGCTGCGCCGCAGTCTCTCCAGACAGAACCGCCCCTTCGATCGTTGCGGGGAGACCCGTGTCGGTTGAATCGCCCGCCAAGAAAACATTCCTCAGCGGAGTGATTGGTTCCAGCCGCTTTGCCACACCCTTCGGCGACTGGTCAAAGGTTGCGCGCTTTTCGACGATGATCCGCCCTGAAGTGTGCTCTGTTTCGCCCAACGCAAGCGCTTTGCACGTTTCTGCCCAAAGTCTGCGCAGCAGCTCGTCGCGCGGTGTGGCCATGATGCCGAGGGCATCCGCCGCGCTCACAGTCACGCTAACCACATCGCCTCTCACGAAAATCCAGTGTGCGAGGCTTCCAAGAACGCCGGTGAGCGGGGGGCAGTGGGTGAGTGTTTTCGCGTCCTCCACGACGAAATGCGCATTCAGGATTGCGCTGTCGTCCCGTGGCGGCGTGACGCCCGGCAGGACGGTCGTGAGGCGGGCTGGAGGGAGCGCGAGTATCACCGTGTCGTGAGGTCCGAGCGACATCCGGCCGTCGGAAGTGTCGAGCGCCAGGGCCGATCTCCGATCGCTCTCGATGCCGCGAAGGACGGTGTTGAAGGTGATCCCGGCGCCCAGGGATCTGAGTTTCTTGAGCGCGGGCGTCACCAGCGCATGGCCCAGACCTTGCGGCGCGAACAACGGGCGGGACGGGCCCGCGCCCTTCAGGAACGTCGCCTGCAGGACGCGCCAGAGGAGCCGGGCCTGCCCCTTCTCCGGTGTGGTGTTCAGCACGGCCAGCGTCAGAGGTTCCCAGAATGCGCGCCAGAGCGGCCCGCGCCCGCGCACGGCCTCGGCCACCGTGACGTGCGGTCCTGCGGTCGCGAGGCGCCAGCCGCCCAGATAGTCGATGACCCTTGTGCCCGGGACGCGGGATCGAGGGCTGAAGATCCACCACGGGATCGGTCCTTTGCTCAGGCGCAGGGTGAAGCGCGCGCCGTTCTCGATATCGACCATCGGAAAAGCCGCCTCTCCGGGCACGAGCGCGTCGGGCGCCCCCGCGCGGGTAAGATAGCGCTGGACGGCCTCGTTGCCCGAGAGGATCAGGTGGCTGCCGTTGTCGATGACCCGGTCGAGGCGCGCATCGTGGAAGCTTCGGCAGCGGCCACCGGCATGGCCCGCGGCCTCCCAGATCGAAACTTGACGACCGGAGCCGGCCGCGACGAGCGCCGCCGAGAGGCCGGCAAGACCCGCGCCCACGACATGCACGCGACCCTCGGCAGAGCTGCCTGCGCTGCCATCAGCCATCGTGGTCAGCCATGGGCCGGCCTCAGCGCTGCGGGGTGCAGGACGGCAGTCAGCGCAGCCTTCAGCTTCTGGCCCTTGCTGAGCCGGAGCCTCGGCCCCGGCGCGAAGCGGCGTTGCTCGAGGCCGTTCAGCACGCGCTCATAGACCCCCATCATCATGAGCGCCGGCGTGAGTGCCAGCCGGCCGTGGCCTGGAATGGCGGAGCGGGCGGTGTCGAACTCTGCGCGGGCGAGGCGCGCGAGCTCCGCTGAGAGGGCAGGGAGCGCGGGGTGACGCGCCGCCGCGGTTGGCTCCGGTGGGATGCCATAGCGATCGAGGAACTCGCGCGGCAGATAGAGCCTGCCGATCGCGGCGTCCTCTTCCACATCGCGCAGGATGTTGGTGAGCTGCAGCGCATCGGCCAGAGCCAGCGCAAAACGCTCCGACAATGCGCCCTGCCACGCCCCGAAATTGCGCATCGAGAGCATGCCGATGGTGCCCGCGACCCGTCGGGTATAGGCGCGGAGGCGGGTCATGGGAGGCGCGACCACCGGTCCTTCTGCATCCATCTCCATGCCTTCGATGAGCAGCAGAAACTCGCGCTCCGGCAGGGCGTAATCCTCCACCGGGCGGGCAAGGGCGAGGCCGATGACCGAGCGCGGACGACCCGCGTAGAGTGCCCCGATCTCCTCGCGCCAGAGCGCCAGAAGCCGGCGGCGTTCGCCGAGCGGCATCTCCTCATCCGCGATATCGTCAACGACGCGTGCGAAGGCGTAGAGGGCCCACATTGCCTCCCGACGTGGCTTCGGCAGGGCGCGCATGCCGGGGCCGAAGGAGGAGCCTGCAGCCTTGGTGATGGCCGCGACTGCCGCTGCCGGATCCGCGTTCCCGGCCGGCAATGGGGCAAGACGCTCGGTGAGCGCCATCTGTGCGCCGTCCGCCATCGCTCACGCCTCCCGCGGGCGGCGATGCGTGAGGACGCGCCACAGGCCCGCGCAGAGGCCCGCGAGAAGATCGTTTCGGTGATGCTTCACACGGCCGGCGAGCGGGTCCTCGCGTCCGAGGCGAGCATGCAGGCGTTCGGCAAGGCGCTGGATCACCGCGATCTCCGCGGCCATGCGGCGGCTCCGGGTCTGGTCGGCGAGGTGCCGGCTGCGCTGGAGCAGGACGGCGCAGCCGTCCAAGCATCGGTCGATCACTCGGCGAAGGCCGGGGCTTGAGGCCTCAGCGGTCAGCGCCGGCTCGTCGACACCCTCTGCCGTAAGCCAGTCCTGCGGCAGGTACACCCGGTCGAGCCGCGTCTTGTCGATCGCGATATCCTGCAGGTGGTTGAGGATCTGGAGCGCATCGCAGAGCGCGTCCGACGCAGGTGCCGTGCGCGGGCTTTCCCCATGGAGTTGCAGCAGAAACCGGCCAACCGGACGGGCGGAGTTCGCACAGTAACCTATCAGCTCGTCCCAATCGGCGTAGCGCGCCTTGAGCGCATCCTGCCGAAACGCGATCAGTAGATCGGTCGCACAGCTCATCTCGACGCCGGTCTCGCGGAGCATGTGGCCGAGGCGTGTTGCCATCGCCGGCCCATGCGGCGCATCGGGCGCCAGTGCTGCCTCGCAGGCGTCGAGCCTCCGGATCTTCTCCCGCGGCGCGAGCGTGGCGTCGTCGGCGATATCGTCCGTGCCGCGGGCGAAGGCATAATAGGCCATGACCGCGGGACGATGCTTCTTGGCGATGAGGAAAGAGCCCACCGGAAAGTTCTCGTCACCGGCACCCTTGCCCGATGGCGCCTCGATTGGAGCCTCGATCGGGCCGGTCGCGGTGCCGCCGTCGCTCTCCGCCGCCATTCCGGTCTCGCCTGTCATCGCCATGGTCTTGGACGCCATCTGCCGCACTGCAGCGGACCATAGGGCGCCGCCGCGCGCCTTGTCCATCGGCGAGGTGCAGGCGCATGCCTGTGGTTGCCGCGGCGCGGAGTGACGGCTACCGCTCATGCATGTTCACTGCCGCACTCATCGCGCTCCTGGTCTGGGCGGTCATGCTGATCGCTTGGCACGGCTTCTGGCGCGCCGATCAGCGCCTGCCCGAGGCGGTCCTCGGCGAAGCGGCGGCGCGGCCGGGAGTGGTCGCCGTGATCCCGGCCCGGAACGAAGCTGCGAGCATCGAGGCGGTGCTGCGGGCTCACGGCGCCACGGCCTATGAAGGAGCCTTCGCCGTCGTCATCGTCGACGACAATTCGGAGGATGGCACCGGAGGATTGGCGGAGGCCGCCGCGGAAGACACCGGCGCCGCGATCCACGTCCTGAAGGGCGCGCCGCTGCCTGAGGGCTGGTCGGGCAAGCTCTGGGCGCTGCATCAAGGGATCGCTGAAGCAGAGCGACTTTACCCTGACGCCACGTATCTGCTGCTCACGGACGCTGATATCGTGCACGCCGCGGGAACACTTTCGCGGCTGGTGGCGCTGGCCGAGATGCGGGGGTTGGTCCTGGCCTCGCTCATGGCTCGACTGGCCGTCGGCGATGGTGGCTGGGGGCTCGGGCGATTGCTGGTCCCAGCCTACGTCTTCTTCTTCCAGAAGCTCTATCCCTTTGCCGCCGTCAACGACGCCGACCACAGTACTGCGGGCGCTGCGGGAGGTTGCATGCTCGTGCGTCGGGACGCGCTGAGGGCTATCGGTGGGATCGGCGCGATCCGGGGCGCGCTCATCGATGACTGCGCGCTCGCCAGAGCGCTCAAGGGGCCGAAAGGCGCGCGCCGGCCGATCTGGCTCGGCCTTGCATCAGATGAAGTGGTGTCGCTCAGGGACACGGGCGCGCTGAGGACGATCTGGGAGACCGTCGCACGGACGGCGTTTCCGCAGCTCCAGCGCTCCTGGTGGCTGCTTGCGGGATGCACGTTCGGCATGGGGCTCATCTATCTCGCCCCGCCGATCGCGACTGTGAGCGGTATCGGCAAGGGTCACCTCCCGCTCGCGCTTGCAGGCGCCGGGGGATGGCTGCTGATGGCGCTCGCCTTCTGGCCGACCCTTAGGCTCTACGGCGGACGCTGGTGGGAGGCGCTGGCGCTACCCGTCGCAGCGGTCATCTACATGGTCATGACCCTCGACAGCGCCAGGCGGGATTTGTTGGGAAAGGCGTCGCCCTGGAAGGGGCGCACATACTCCGCAATCAATCGCACAGCGAACCGCTGATCGGCCGACGGAACAGCGACCGCCGGCTACGACGCTTTCGGCGGGGACAGCAGCCCTTGCGCAATGAACCAGTCGATGGCCGCCGCGACCGCCTCCTCGGCCGGTGGCGGGCGGAAGCCAAGGCGCATGCGCGCGTGCCCGGCATCGAGGCGGACGCGACGCCGCGCGAGACGCACTCCGGTAAGCGGTGCCTTGGGCGCGCGCCCGATGAGACCGCCCAGACGCTCCTCGACATGCGCGGCTGCGAGCGCGATGGCAAAGGGCACCGTGGCGCGCGGTTCCGAGCGCCGCATCCGCTTCGCGACGAGTTCAGCCAGGGCAGCGAAGGTGACACCTTCGCCGGAGAGCAAGAAGCGCTCGCCCGAAGCGCCCTTTTCCAGCGCGCTGACGACGCCGCGGGCGAGGGCGCGCACCTCGACGATGTCGATCTCGGTCTCGACAATGGCGGGCGTGGCGCCGCGGGCGAGGTCGAGGATCATGCGCGCGGGCGGCGTCATACTGCGGTCGCCCGGCCCGACGGGTGCGGAAGGCAGCACCGTCACGGCGTCGAGCCCGTTGCGCGCCTCCGTCTCGACGGCCAATTCCGCGCGGCGCTTGGAGGCAGGGTAGGGACCGAGCAAGGTCTCCGGGTCGTGCGCCTCCGCCTCCGTGAGCGTTGAGCCCGGCACGGTGCTCTCGGCGACGAGGGTGGTGTAGCTTGAGACATGGACCATCCGGATACCGGCCTTGCGGGCAGCCTCCGCGACGATGACGGTGCCTTCGAAATTCACCGCATCATGAGCGCCCGGGCGCTCCGCCCAGAGCTGTGCTATCGCGGCGGCATGGATCACGGCATCCGCCTCGCCGCAGAGCCTCGCCATCAGCGCAACATCGGTGACCGTCCCCGCAGTCCGGAGGACATCGGCGGGCAGTCCGCCGCTCGCGGCTGCATCGAAGCGGAGATCGAGCGCATGGACAGTGCGGCCCTCGGCCCGCAGTGCGTCGACCAGATGCCCACCCAGAAATCCGTTCGCGCCGGTGACGAGGACGGGCTTCATCGCGCCCCGCCTAACGTCGGCACACCAGCAGGCCCTGCCCGTAGGCCGAGCCCGCGATCAGGGTGTTGCGGTGGTAGATGGCGCTCGTAGCGCCTGAGTAAACCTCGCCGAAGGGATCGTCGAAGAGCACCTCCTGCTGCCCGGTGTTAGGGGACCAGGCAACGATGCGGCTCGGCGCCGTGCTCGAATACTGCATTGTAAACAGCCAGTAGTCGAAGAGATCGGGATGCAGAGCCACGATCTGCGTCCCGTTCGGACCGGGGTTCAGATTGTCAGGCCCGCCGGAGAACTCGGTGACGGCACCAGTGCTGAGATTGGTGACGCGGTTCGCGCGCGTCTCGGCCACCAGCACGCTGCCACCGTCAAGCGAGACACCGTTGGCCCAGGCTAGGCCCTCCGCCATCGGCTCCGCCTCGCCGAACCCGAGCGTCAAGACGGATCCGGTCGCAGCGCCGGGCATCAGGTCGGACATCGACCACTCGCAGCTCTCTCGATCGAGCGTGACCACGATCTCAGCGCCCCGCCAGGCGAGATCGTTGGCCCGGCAGGCTTGCGGGGCCTCCCATCGCCCACGCTCCACGAAGCCATCCGGGGTGAGCGAGCCCCAGGCCACGATGGCGGTGTCGTCGCGCGGCTTGCGGTTGATGAGGGCGAGCCGGCTGCCGGAGCGGTCGACTGCGATGCCATGCGGGTGGAGCGTGCCGAAGGTCAGATGCGTGCCCGGGACGGCGCGCGTGAAGACGTCGTCCTCCTCCAAAAGAAGTGAGATGGGCACCGTGTTGAGGCCCCGCGCCGGTGCCGATGTCAGATGGCGATTGTAGCTCGACAGCAGCAGCTCGCCGCCGGGCAGGAGGGCGATGTCCTCGATCCCGCTCATTGAGCGGTAGCGGGCGTCGGTGACCTCCACGACCCGGCATTGGTCGTGACTGAAGAGAGCAGCCTCTGGCGTCACCTCGTCCGATAGAAAGATGGCGACCAGGATGATTGCCGTGACCGGCACCACCATGACCACGATCAGCCGGTTCATGAGATTGCCTCCCTCGGCATGTCGTCGCTCCCCTTGCCGGGCAGCGGATAGCCCCAACGCTCGAACCAGGGGCCGAGCGCGCCCGCAACCTTGTCCGACACGGCCTTGTCCACGGGAAAGCGGTTCTTCTGGAAACTCCGCACCTCCGAGAGATGCGCCTCGAAGGCCGGAGCCGCGTCATCGAAACCTTGAAGCTGCAGCGTGTCGTAGATCTGCGCGAGGGCGTTCATCGGGGCGTCGTCCAGATGCGCATAGGGCAGTTCGACGAAATCGGGCGCGGCCCAGCCCGCCGTCTGTTCGGCGAAGGCGCCCATCATCCGGTCGTAGACGCGCAGGATGGTCGCATCGATGTCGAGGGCATCGGGCACGTCCTGAAGTGCCATCACCTCGAGCAGGCGGGCGTAGAAATTCCGCATCGAAAGAAAGACATCAACCGGGTTTCGGTGGATGTGGATGAACTTCGCGCCCGGGAACATCGCGCGCAGCATGGCGGGGCGGGCGGTATAGACCGGGTTCTTGATCGCCAGCCGCTTGCCCTGATCCCGCGCGATCTTGGCCAGGAACGTGCGGAAGGCCGACTGCCAACCCTCAATCTCCGCCTCGGTGCAGCCGTCGAAGAAGAGGCCGCGGTCGATAAGCCGGTCGAAATGCTTCGGGAAGTAGATGCCGTGATAGAAGGACAGGGTGGACATGTTCGCAATGGCGATCTCGTCCTCCTGCGGCGCCGTTGGCGTCACGGGGATCCGGTCGATCCAGCGCGTCTCCGGCAACTGACGTTCGAGGAAGGGGCGGAGGAGGCGCGCGAGCCCCAGCATGTCGTGCGGAAGGCCGACCGCGACGGGGGGCACGTAGCCCCAAGCGCCGGCGGCGAGCAGGTTGTAGAGATGCGTGGTGCCCGACCGCCAGTGCCCAAGCACGAAGAGCGGGGCGCCGTCCTTGTCGGGGGCGGGCAGGTGGGCGAGGCTGCGCTCGAGCACCGTGGACGGCCAGCGCCCGGCGGCAGCGGCCCAGATCGCGCGCGCAGTCGACCTGTCATCCGCGGGTCCAGCCTCGCGAAAGATCGCCCTCAACGTGCTCAAATCGGCGCCGCTCAGCGGATGCGCCAACGCCCCGTCCCCCTTCGATCCGGTGCCCGGCGCCAAGCTACGCGGCGGCGGCATGACAGGCAATTCCCGTTGTTTGCGTTTACTCCGCCGTCGTGAGGCTGGCGCTTGGGCTTGCGGCCTGGGCGAGCGCACGGGGCAGGGCGGCTTCGAGGGCTGACAGATCCTCCTCCGTCCCGCAGCCGATGCGGATGCAGCGATCGAGCGGCGCGATGCCAGGCATGCGGACGAAGAGCCCCTCGTCGAGGAGCGCCGCAAGGACCGCCCGCGCGAAATCGCCATCCCGACCGCAATCGACCGCGACGAAATTCGTTGCCGAGGGCAGCGCTGTGAGCCCGTTCGCCGCGGCGATGTCGCCGATGCGCGTGCGGGCCGCGTCGGTCGCTGCAATGACTTCCGACAGATGCGCATCATCCTCGAGCGCGGCCACGCCCGCCGCCTGGGCCATCCGGTTCACACCGAAATGGTTGCAAACCCGGTCGAAGGCAGCGGCAATCTCGGGTGTTGTGATGGCGTAGCCCAGGCGGATGCCGGCGAGGCCATGCGCCTTGGAGAACGTCCGGAAGCGGATCAGGCGCGAATCTGAGGTGTCGATGGGAGGGAGCGTGCCCTCGGGCGCGAACTCGCCATAAGCTTCGTCAAGGCAGAGCAGACAGCCCTCGGGCAACGCCGCCACGAAGTCCATGATCGCGCCAGCGCCATGCCAGCTCCCCATCGGATTGTCCGGATTCGAGAGGTAGACGAGGCGCGCCCTTTCGCGATGTGCGGCCTCGGCCAGGGCATCGAGATCCTCCGCATCGTCGCGGTAAGGCACCGTCACCAGCTGCGCGCCGAAGCCCGCGACATGGTAGTTGAACGTCGGATAGGCACCCGCAGAAGTGACCACAGGGTCGCCCGAACCGGCAAAGAGACGAACTGCGAGGCCTAGGAGCCCGTCGATCCCCTCGCCGATCACCAATGCCGCAGGCGGAATCCGGAGACGAGCGGCGAGGGCGTCGCGCAGGTCGTGGCTTGTGGGGTCGCCGTAGCGCCAGACGCTCGATGCCGCCGCCTGCATCGCGTCGATGGCGCGGGGCGAGGGTCCGAAGACGCTCTCGTTCGCGCCGATGCGGGCACGGAAGGCTGCCCCGCGATCCCGCTCCTGCTTCTCCGGGCCCACGAAGGGCACGGTCGCGGGCAGGCTTGCGGCGAGGGGCGTTAGCGGTGCGGTCATGCCGTTCGTCTAGCCGCGGTGACGGGCGGCGGGCAAGACCCGCCACCCCTGAGCGCTGCGTCAGCTCGCATCCGCCGGGGCGATGCGGAAGAGCGCGCCGTCGCCGACCGAGAGGAACCAGATCGAGCCGTCCGGCGCCTCCACGATATCGCGAATGCGGCTGTAGGAGTCCTCGAAGAGCTTCTCCTCGCCGGCGATGCTGTCGCCGTCGCGATCAAGGCGGGAGATGTAGTCGAGCTTCAGAGCGCCGGCGAAGGCATCGCCCCGCCATTCCGGGAAGAGCGCACCGCTGTAGATCATGAGGCCCGAGGGTGCGATGGACGGGTCCCAATACCATTTGGGTTGCTCCATGCCCTGCCGCGCGGTGCCGGAGCCGATCTTGGCGCCGCTGTAATGCGTGCCGTAGCTGATCTCTGGCCAGCCGTAGTTGAGGCCCGGCAGCGCGAGGTTGAGCTCGTCCCCGCCGCGTGCACCGTGGCTGAGCGTCCAGAGCCGGCCGTCTTCGTCGAGGGCCGCGCCCTGGATGTTCCGGTGGCCGTAGGACCAGATCTGGGGCTGCGCGCCGTCCTGGCCGAAGAAGGGGTTGTCCGTCGGCACCGAGCCGTCGCGGTTGATGCGCATCACCTTGCCCATGCCGTGGTCGAGGAGCTGCGCTGTCGGCCGGTCGCCCCGGTCGCCGGTGGTGATGTAGAGCGTCCCGTCAGGCGCCTCGACCACGCGGCTGCCGAAATGACGGCTGCCGCCGATGGCGGGCGATTGCTCGAAGAGGGGGGTGACGCCCTCAAGCCGGGCGCCGTCATCGCTGAGGCGGGCCGTCACCATCGTCGTGCGACGCCCGCCATCCGCGGCCTCGGAGAAAGTGAGAAAGAGCGTGCGGCTCTCAGAAAAATCCTCGGCCAGCGTGACGTCCAGCAGGCCGCCCTGACCGCCATGTGCGATCGGTGGTAGGCCGGCGACCTCCTGCCGGGTCCAATCCGCATCGAAGAGGAGAAGGGTCCCGCCATTCTCCGTGATGATCGCCCCACCCCCGGGTAGCGGCGCAACCGCCCAGGGCACATCCAGACCGCCCACGATGCGGGTTACGTTCACCCGCCCGGCCGAAGTGTCGTAGACGGCCTCCGCCGCCGCCGGCGGCGTGTAACGTGCCGCCATGATCCCGCAGCCTGCGACGGCCGTGACAATCGCGAACATGCGAACGATCTTCATCGGGTGCCTCCCGTCCTGTCCTCTCGAGAGAGATAGGGACGAGGCCGGGCGGCGCACGCCCAAGAGCCAACATTTCCGCGCGCCGGGTGGCGAGATCAGCGTTGCAGAACGCGCGCGGCGTCCAGAGCGAAATACGTAAGGACGCCGCTACAGCCCGCACGGCGGAACGCCATCAGGCTCTCCATCATGCCCCGTTCCTCATCGAGCGCACCCGCGGCAATCGCATGGCGGAGCATCGCGTACTCGCCCGAGACCTGATAGGCGAAGACCGGCACGTTGAAGGCTTCGTGGACGCGCCGGCAGATGTCGAGATAGGGCATGCCGGGCTTGACCATCACCATGTCCGCACCCTCGGCGAGATCCATGGCAACCTCGCGCAGCGCCTCGTCGCCATTGGCCGGGTCCATCTGGTAGGTCTTCTTGTCACCCTTGAGAGCACCGCCCGAGCCCACTGCATCGCGGAAGGGGCCGTAGAAGGCGGAGGCGTATTTTGCGGCATAGGACATGATCGTCACGTCCCGGTGCCCCTCGCGCTCGAGGGCCGTGCGCATCACGCCGACGCGCCCGTCCATCATGTCCGAGGGGCCCATGACATCCGCCCCCGCCGCCGCCTGCGCCAGGGTCTGGCGTTCGAGCGCCTCGAGCGACGGGTCGTTCAGGATCTTGCCGTTCTCGACGATGCCGTCATGCCCGTCGCTGTTGTAGGGATCGAGGGCGACATCGAGCATGATGCCAAGATCCGGATGGGCGTCCTTAACCGCCCGGGTGGCGGTGTTCACCAAGTTGTCCGGGTTCCACGCTTCCTCCGCGCCCGGGGTCTTCAGCCGCTCCGGCGTCTCCGGGAAGATCGCGATGCAGGGAATGCCAAGCGCTGCTGCCTCGCCCGCCGCCGCGACGAGCCGATCCACCGTGTAGCGATGCACGCCGGGCATGCTCTCGACCGCCACCGTCTCATCGCGCCCCTCCATGACGAAGCAGGGCCAGATGAAGTCCGCTGGCGAGAGGCTGTTCTCGCTCACCATCGCGCGGATCCACGGCGCCTGGCGCAACCGGCGCGGGCGGGCATGGGGGAAGGACGCCATGAGGGGGGAGGCTGGCAGCATGAGCGGGCTCCGACAGTGCGATCCGTCAGCTATTCCTGACAGCCGGCGACCCGGGCGGCAAGGTTCACCTCTAGCGCGCTTCTTGACCTCAGCGCGGGCACAGCGTTCCTGCACAGGCGTAGCGGGAGGAGAGCGCGATGACCGAGGATGCGATCGCAGCGGCGGCCGGTGAGATCCTGTTCGAGCGTCGGGGGCGCCTCGGCCTCATCACGCTCAACCGCCCCAAAGCGCTGAATGCCCTTACCCACGCCATGGTCCTCGCGCTCGAAGCGCAGCTCGATCACTGGGCTGGGGAGCCGGGCGTCGAAGCGGTGGCGATCACCGGGACCGGCGACCGCGCCTTCTGTGCCGGGGGCGATATCCGCGCGCTCTACGAGGGTGGCAAGCCGGGCGGCGACCGGGGTGCCGCGAATTTCGGTTTCTACGCGGACGAGTACCGTCTCAACACGAAGATCAAGCGGTTCCCCAAACCCTACGTGTCGATCATGGATGGCATCGTCATGGGCGGCGGTGTTGGCGTCTCGATCCACGGCTCGCTCAGGATCGCGACGGAGCGGACGGTCTTCGCGATGCCCGAAACCGGCATCGGCCTCTTCCCGGATGTGGGCGCGACCTTTTTCCTGCCCCGCCTGCCGGGCGAGACCGGGCTTTGGCTGGGGCTCACAGGCGCGCGGCTGAAGGGGGAAGCGGCGGTGCGCGCCGGGCTCTGCGACCATCTCCTCCCCTCGCACAAGATCGACTGGCTGATCGGTTGGATGGCGGAGGGGCGTTGGCCGCGGCCGCCCGAAGGCAGGACACTGGCTCTGTGCGACGATGAGGAGGACGGCCTGGCCGCGCATGTGCGGCCCGCCGGTCTCCCGGAACAGGCTGCCATCGATCGCGCCTTCGCGGCCCGCAGCCTCGATGGCGTGCTAGACCGGCTGGAGGGGGTCGGCAGCGATTGGGCGAAGGCGCAGCTTGCCGCCATCTACTCGAAATCCCCGACCTGCACCGCACTCGCCTTCCGTCAGATCCGGGAGGGCCGGGCGCTCGGCTTCGAAGACTGCATGCGCCTCGAATACCGGCTCGCGCGCTTCTGCATGACGCATGGCGATTTCTACGAAGGCGTCCGCGCCACCATCATCGACAAGGACGGCGCCCCGAACTGGCACCCCTCATCGCTCGAGAGTATCGACCATACAGCGATCGAGGGCGCCTTCGCACCGCTCGGTATGGAAGAGCTGGCGCTCGGCTAGATCAGTCGCGGTCAACCGGCGTTCAAACGTTCCGCGGCATGAGCCGGACGTGCCGATGCCATCTTTGGTCGACGGATGAGGATCATCGCGGGATTGCGGACTTGCCGGTCGCGGATGGTGGCTTCCAGCGCCTCCAGGGTGGTGCGGTGGATCGCCTCCCCGGTCGTGCCCGCTGCATGAACGATCTCGACGGGAAGGTCGGCGGGCATGCCCGCTGCCAAAAGACGAGCCTGAAGCTCACGCGATGCAGCGACGCCCATATAGACGGCGAGGGTCGTGCCGGGGCGGAGGAGCCCCGACCAGTCCGGCGCATCGCCCGCGGCATTCAGTACCGGACACTCCGCCAACCGGCCGGTCGTGAGCACGAGCGTGTCCGTCTCTCCCCGCGCCGTCAGAAAACTACCGGCTGCGGCTGCGGCAGAGGCCGCCGCGGTCACGCCGGGCACGATCTCCCAGTCGAGGCCCGCTGAAGAAAGGGCGGCCGCTTCCTCCGCCCCGCGCGCGAAGACGCCGGGATCGCCGCATTTCAGGCGCACCGCGCGAAGGCCCGAGGCCGCGGCCTCGACCAGTGCTTCATTAATGCGGTCTTGCGTCCAGGCATGCGCACCGGGGGCCTTGCCGACATAGATGCAGCGCGTGCCCGCCCCAGTGTGCGCGAGAAGGGCAGGGTCGACGAGGCGGTCGTAGAAAACGATGTCGGCAGCCTTCAGACGCTCCACGCCCCGTAAGGTGATGAGATCGGCGGAACCCGGCCCCGCGCCCACGAGGCTGACAAAGCCCCGTCTCCCCGGTTCCTCCATCGCTACGGGCCGAGCCGGCGCGATCGGTCTCGCGTTGTCCGTTCGGGAGCTTGCGCGCAGGAGTGGTGCGAAGAGCATCCGAAGCAGCGCGCCGACGCGCCCGGGCAGGCGGTCGGCAGTGGAAAGTGTCGAGGTCGTTAGCGTGGCGTCGGAGAGGCTCATGGCATTCACTCGGCTGCGACAGGGGCTCGGTTGGCGGCAAGGAGGCTGGCGAGTTCGGGGCGGCAGGAGCCGCAATTCGTCCCGGCGCCGAGCGCTTCACCGATGCTGGCAACGTCCGACAGGCCCTCGCGCAGGATCGCATCCACGATCGTGTTCACGCCCACGTCGAAACAGGCGCAGACCGTCGCCCCCGGATCCGGCACGTCGCGCCCTGGGCGCCCCGCCAGTACCACGCCGGGAGAGGGCGCCGACGCCTCATCCGCGCTGAGCGCTCCGGCCACGAAACTGCGGCTGACGGCGACGGGGTCGCGGGACGCGAAAAAGGCTGCGGTGACGCGCCCCTCGCGAATCGCGGCAAGGCGATAGCCGCCGCGCGAAGGGTCGGCCAGCTCCATCACCTCTGCATCCCAGGGCGGGGCGAGCAACGCACGCGCCGTCGCGGACCAGTCTTCCGGTATGCCCTTATCGGCGATCTCCGCCTGCCAGCCACCGGCGATGCGCGCGCGGGCCCAGTAGGCGGTGCCGGGCTCGAGTACACAGCGCGAGACTGCGAATCCGTACCAATCTGGACGGAACGGCGCGATCCTGACGGGCTGCGCCTTGCTCTCTGGCTGACCCGAATGCGGATCCGTCTCGGCGCCCACGATGCTGTCCACCAGCGCCTTGCGGGCCCAGAGGCTGGTCCAGTGCATCGGCACGAAGATCGACCCACGGGGCGTCCGATCCGTAACCAGCGCCCGGACGGTGAGGCTCCCAAAGGGGCTCGTCACTTCCGCAAGGCTCGCGGCTGCGATGCCAGCGGCGGCCGCGTCCTCTGGATGGATCTCGGCGTAGGGCTCGGCGAGGTGTCGGCTGAGGCGCGCGGACTTCGCCGTCCGTGTCATGGTGTGCCAGTGGTCGCGCACCCGCCCCGTGTTGAGGATCAGCGGGAAGTCCGCGCTCGTGGCCACGGCTGGTGGGCGGTGATGGACAGGCAGCATCCGCGCCCGGCCATCGGCATGCCGAAAGGCACCATCTGCAAACAGGCGCTCGCGCGGTGCACCGTCGCGTGGGACCGGCCAGCGGGTCGGTGAAAGCTCCTCGTAGGCCGCGTCGCTGAGATCGGCAAAAGCCGAGATATCGAAGGCCGCGCCGTGTCGCGCAGCGATGCCCGAAAGGGCTGCGTGCTCCCGAAAGATCTCGGCCGGCCGGGCGTAGTCGAAGGCGGCGCGCCAGCCCATCGCTGCGGCGACGTCGCAGATGATCCGCCAGTCGGGCCGCGCCCTTCCGGGTGGCGGCAGGAACGGGCGCTGGCGAGAGATCACACGGTCGGAGTTCGTGACGGTCCCGGACTTCTCGCCCCAGGCCGCGGCTGGGAGCAGCACGTTCGCCAGCCGCGTCGTGTCGGTATCGGCCACGGCGTCCGAGACCGCGACGAAGTCGCAGGCGCGGATCGCCTCCGCCACGTCGCCGGCGCGTGGCATGCTGACGGCCGGGTTCGTCGACATGATCCAGAGCGCCTTGATCCGCCCATCGGCGCATGCCTCGAAGAGATCGACGGCCTTGAGACCCGGTCGGGCACAGATTCTGGGCGAGCGCCAGAAGCTCTGCACGGCCGCCCGGTGGTCTGGGTTCTCGATCGCGAGATGCGCGGCGAGCATGTTGGCAAGGCCGCCGACCTCGCGTCCCCCCATCGCGTTGGGCTGCCCCGTGACGGAGAACGGGCCCATTCCGGGTCGTCCGATACGGCCCGTGGCGAGGTGGCAGTTGATGATCGCGTTCACCTTGTCCGTACCGGCGGTCGACTGGTTAACCCCCTGGCTGAAAACCGTGACGCTCCGCTCGGTCCCCAGAAAGAGGCGGGCGAACGCGCGCAGGTCCGAGGGATGGAGGCCGGTGGTGAGGGCGGTGCGCTCCAGCGTATCTTCGCGTGCTGCGGCGAGGGCAGCCGGCAAATCGGCCACGTGGCGGGTCACGAAGTCCGTGTCCACCGCTCCCTCGGCCTCAATCTGGCCGAGCAGCCAGTTGAAGAGCGCCACGTCGGAGCCCGGGCGGAGGGCCAGGTGCAGGTCCGCTAGCTCTGTTGTCGCCGTGCGCCGCGGGTCGATCACGACGACGCGCATCTCCGGTCGCGCGGCGCGGGCGGCGGCGAGGCGCTGGAAGAGTACCGGGTGGCACCAGGCAAGGTTGGACCCGGTAAGCACGACGAGGTCGGCGAGCTCCAGATCCTCGTAGGTGCCGGGCACGAGATCGCCGCCGAACGCCCGCCGATGGCCGGCGACGGTGGAGGCCATGCAGAGCCGCGAGTTGGTGTCGATATTCGCCGAGCCGATGAACCCCTTCATCAGCTTGTTGGCGACATAGTAGTCCTCGGTCAGGAGCTGTCCTGACACGTAGAAAGCGACGCTGTCCGGGCCGTGTTGGGCGATGGCCGCGCGAAAGCGCTCGGCGACAAGCTCGATGGCTTCGTCCCAGTGTGCCTCCCGCCCCCCGATGCGGGGTGCAAGGAGACGTCCCTCCAGATCCAGAGTCTCGCCAAGCGCGCTGCCCTTCGAGCAGAGCCGGCCCTGGTTGGCGGGATGCAACGGATCTCCCGCAATTGACGCTCCGCCCCGCCCGTCTGGCGTCGCCAGCACCCCACAGCCGACGCCGCAGTAGGGGCAGGCGGTGCGGACCGCGTCACCGGGCAAAGCGATGGTCATGCGGCCGCGTTCTGCGCCACCGCAGCGGTGTCGAGGAGGATGCGGTTCGCCTCGACCCGGATCGGGAAGGTCGGCACCCGCCCGTCATCCGCGCCCTGGGCCTCACCCGTCTCGAAGCTGATCACCCAGTTATGAAGGGGGCAGGTGACCGAGCGGCCGTGCACGATCCCTTCCGAGAGTGGACCGCCCTTGTGCGGGCACTGATCGGCGAGGGCGAAGACCTCGTCCGCGCCGGTCCGGAAGACGGCGAGGCAGCCGACACGGGTGCGCACCACACGTGCGCCGCGGACGGGAATGTCGTCGAGCGCGCCGATATCGATCCAATGGCTCATTCGGCCGCCTCCAGGGTCAGGTCCGCGATTGGGCGGAACGTCTTCTCGGTCTCCGGGTTCGCGCGTTCGGCCCAGGGGTCCTTCTGGAAGATGCGCTGGGAGAGATCGAAGCGCTCCACGAGAGCGCGGCGGTTCTCAAGGTCGTCGACCACCTGCTCGCGCACCCAGTCGAGCCCAACCTTGGCGAGCCATTTGTAGGGGCGGTCGAGGTACTTCGCGTGCTCGCGGTAGAGTTGGGTGAAGGCGACGACGAGATCCATCGCCTCCTCCGCCGTCTCGGTCTTGCCGAGGGGCTCGACGCGTTTGACGTCCATGCCGGCGGCCCCGCCGACACCCACCTCGAACCCGCTGTCGACGCAGACGATGCCGACATCCTTGCACGTCGCCTCCGCGCAGTTCCGGGGACAGCCGCTCACGGCCATCTTCACCTTATGCGGCGTCCAGGAGCCCCACATCCGCTTCTCGATGGCGATACCAAGTGCCGTGCTGTCCTGGGTGCCGAAACGGCAATGGTCCGTCCCGACGCAGGTCTTCACGGTCCGCAGCCCCTTGGCATAGGCATGGCCCGAGACCAGCCCTGCCTGGTTCAGGTCCGCCCAGATCGCGGGCAGGTCCTCGCCCTTCACGCCGAGAAGGTCGAGCCGTTGGCCGCCCGTGACCTTAACGGTGGGCACGTTATACTTTTCCGCCGCATCCGCGATGGCGCGCAACTCCTGGGGCGTGGTGATGCCGCCCCACATGCGAGGGACGACCGAGAACGTGCCGTCCTTCTGGATGTTGGCGTGCTTGCGCTCGTTCACGAACCGGCTCTGCGGGTCGTCGGCATAGTCCAGCGGCCAGTCGGCGAGGAGGTAGTAGTTGAGTGCCGGACGGCAGACATGGCAGCCGCAGGAGGTCTTCCAACCGAGCTCCTGCCACACCGCCGGCATGCTCTTCAGCTCCCGCGACTTGATCAGGCGGCGCACATCCTCATGCGTGAGATCGGTGCAGCCGCACATCGGCTTCGCAGCGGGCGCGGCATAGGCATCGCCCAGTGTGACGGCCAGAAGTTGTTCCACGAGCCCCGTGCAGGTGCCGCAGCTTGACGACGCCTTGGTCTCGGCGCGCACGGCGTCGAGCGTGGTGGCGCCGCCCGCGATGGCGCCGGTGATGCGGGATTTGCAAACGCCGTTGCAGCCGCAGACCTCTGCCTCATCCGGCAAGGCTGCAACGGCCGCCATAGGGTCGAGGGGGGTTCCCCCGGCGAAGGCCGGCCCGAAGATCAGCGTCTCGCGCATCTCGCTGATATCGGTGCCATCCTTGATATGGCCGAAGAACCAGTTGCCGTCCGCCGTGTCGCCATACATGACCGTACCGACGAGACGTTCACCCTCCACCACAAGGCGCTTGTAGACGCCGCGGGCAGGGTCGCGGAACACGATCTCCTCGCGCCCGTCGCCTTCTGCGAAGTCGCCAGCGGAGAAGAGATCGACGCCGGTCACCTTGAGCTTTGTGGCGGTGAGCGAACCCGCATAGGCCGCTGTTTCGCCAGCCAGCGTCTCTGCCGCGACCTTGGCCATGTCGTAGAGCGGGGCAACGAGGCCGTAGCAGGCGCCGCGGTGCTCGACGCATTCGCCGACCGCCACGATTTCCTCGTCGGAGGTGATCATCTGGTCGTCCACATGGACACCGCGCCCGCAGGCAAGGCCCGCAGATTTGGCGAGTGCAGTGGCAGGCCGAATGCCGACGGCCATGCACACAAGGTCCGCGGCAAACTCGGTGCCGTCGTCTAGCCGGACAGCCTCTACCTTGCCGTCGCCCACGATCTCGTGCGTGTTCGCGCGGCAGCGGATCGCGATCCCACGGCTTTCGAGCTCCTTCTGAAGGAGATAGCCGGCGGCGGGGTCGAGCTGGCGCTCCATGAGGTGCGGCATGAGGTGCAGCACCGTTACCTCCATGCCCCTTAGCCGCAGACCTGCGGCGGCCTCGAGACCGAGCAAACCGCCGCCGATGACCACCGCTCTCGCACCCGGCTTCCTCGCCGCCTCGATCATCGCGTTTGTGTCGTCGAGGTCGCGATAGGTAACGACGCCGGGCAGGTCGTGACCCGGAACCGGGATGATGAAGGGGCTCGAGCCAGTGGCGATGACGAGCTTGTCGTAGGGCGTCTCCCCGCCCTCGCTCATCACCACCTTGCGCGCGCGGTCGATGCCGGTGATCGTCTCGCCGAACCTGCAGGTGACGTCATGCTCGGCATACCAGGCGGCGTCATGCGTCACGATCTCCTCATAGGTCTTCTCGCCGGAGAGGACGGGGGAGAGCATGATGCGGTTATAGTTCCCCCGCGGCTCCGCGCCGAAGAGGGTCACCTCATAGGCGCCGGGCGCCTTCTCGAAGAGCTGTTCCAGCAGGCGGCCCGAGGCCATGCCCGCGCCGATGACGACGAGTTTCCTGGCCATCTCTCACTCCGCTGCCGTCGTGATGGGGGCGGTCGGTGCGGTGGCATAGGCACTCCGCACCATCTCCTCGCTGAGAGCGGTGTAGAACGCCTGCCAGGCCGTGCGATGCGCCGGGGTGAAGCCTTCATCGAGGCTGCGGGCGAGCGTGAAGATGAGCGCCTCGCCGACGGGCTCATACATCGCCGGCGTCATGCCGTTCGCAACGCCGCGTGCCGCAAGATCCCGGACGGCCGGTAGCGCACGCTCAGGATCGTCAAGATACCGGAGCACGTGATCGAGGGCCCCGATCAGCCGTGCGGCATGGCTCTGTATGTCACCTGTCACCAATGCGGGCATGTCCGGAGCGATCGCGGCGAGGCGTGCGGCAAAGAGCTCCGCCGCAAGCCCCGCGATCGGGCGGATCTGCTGGTAGTTCTCTCGCACGCGCTCGCAGTCCTCGGACCCGAGAAGTGGGGGCGTGGTCATGTGCAGTGCCGTATCGGTCATGCCGCTTCCTCCGTCGGGCTGTTGTCTGGGGCGGGAGCCTTGGGCGCAGGTGTCGCGCCGTGCTCGTATTCTTCGAGGAAGGTCAGGAGCTGCTCGCGGTAGTCGTAGTAGTCCGCGTGTTCGAGCAGGGCCTTGCGGGTGCGCGGGCGGGGCAGGTCGACATCCATGATCTTGCCGATGCGCGCGCGTGGCCCGTTGGTCATCATCACCACGCGGTCGGCAAGCAGGATCGCCTCGTCCACATCATGCGTGACACAGACGGCGGTGACCTTGGTGCGCGACCACACCTCCATCAGCACCTCCTGCAGCTCCCAACGCGTCAGGCTGTCGAGCATGCCGAAGGGCTCATCAAGGAGCAGGAGCTTCGGGCTTAGGGCGAAGGCGCGGGCGATGCCGACGCGCTGCTTCATTCCGTTCGAGAGATCGGCCGCCGGCTTGTCCATGGCATCGGCAAGGCCCACGCGCTCGAGGTAGTACTCGACCACGTCCTGCCGCTCGGCCTGGGACGCTTTCGGATAGACCCGGTCGACGCCCACCGCCACGTTCTCGCGTGCCGAGAGCCAGGGGAAGAGGGACGGCGCTTGGAAGACCACCGCGCGCTCGGGATCCGCCTCGGTCACGTGCTTGCCGTCGAGCACGATCGAGCCCTTGGAGATCTCATTGAGCCCTGCGGTCATCGTCAGCACGGTCGACTTGCCGCAGCCGGAATGGCCGATCAGCGAGATGAACTCGCCCTTTTTCAGCGAGAGGTCGAAGTCCTCGACGACCGTGAGCGGGCCCTTGGGCGTTGGGTAGATCTTCGAGAGCTGCGAGTATTGCAGATAACGCTCGTCGGTCCGCGAGAGCGATGCCTCGGCATAGGCTTTGGGCAGGCCGTGGATGGGCGTCACCTTCGGCAGAATGCGCGTCTCCTCGGTCTTGGCCGCGATGCCGACATCCATCAGGTACTGCGTGACCGCGCCCCTCAGCCGCTTGAAAGTCGTGTCGTGGTTGAGGGCCGCGCGCTCCCGCGGACGCGCGAGCGGCACGGTGAACTCCTCGCCCAAAGTCCCGTCCGGATTGAGGGCGATGATGCGGTCCGCCATCAGGATGGCCTCGTCCACATCGTTGGTGATGAGGACCACGGTCTTCCGGTCCCCCTCCCAGATCCGAACGATCTCGTCCTGCAGGTTCGATCTGGTGAGCGCATCGAGGGCCGAAAGCGGCTCGTCCAGAAGCAGGACCTCGGGGTTCATGGCAAGGGCGCGTGCGACGGCCACGCGCTGACGCATGCCGCCCGAAAGCTCCGCCGGACGGCGGTCCATGGCATGGCCGAGACCCACCATCGTCACGAAGCGTTCGACCATCTCGGCGCGCTTCGACCTAGGCGCGGTCTTGTGCACGGCGTCGACGGCGAGGCCGACATTGCCGGCGACCGTGAGCCACGGCATGAGCGAGTATGACTGGAAGACGAGCCCGCGCTCCGGTCCCGGCCCGTCGATGGCGGCACCCTTGAAGAGCGCCTCGCCGTGATCCGGTTTCTCTAGCCCTGCCAGCAGGTTGATGAGCGTCGTTTTGCCGGTGCCGGAGAAGCCCAGAATGGCGAGGAACTCGCCTTCCTTCACCTCGAGATCGATGCCCTTCAGGACCGTCTCATAGGCCGTGCCCTCGCCGAAGCCCTTGGTGACGCCCTTGAGGCTGAGGATGCTGTCCGAGTGGTTCATGGCGCCGCTCACCGCTTGGCCGCATGGGTGAAGGCCGACTGGATCGCGTACATCATCCGGTCGAGGAAGAATCCGATCAGCCCGATGGTGAAGACGGCGACCATGATCTTGGCGAGGCTCTGGGAGGAGCCGTTCTGGAACTCGTCCCAGACGAACTTCCCGAGCCCTGGGTTCTGCGCCAGCATCTCGGCGGCGATCAGCACCATCCAGCCGACGCCGAGGGAGAGGCGCAGGCCGGTGAAGATGAGGGGTAGGGCAGAGGGCAGGACAAGCTTCGTGATCTTCGTCCAGGTGCTCATCTTCAGCACGCGGGAGACGTTGACGAGGTCCTTGTCGATGCTGCTCACGCCAAGCGCGGTGTTGATCAGCGTCGGCCAGAGCGAGCAGAGCGTCACGGTGATCGCCGAGTTCAGGAACGACTTCGAGAAGGTTCCGTCATTCGTCGTGTAGAGCGCCGAGACGACCATCGTGACAATCGGCAGCCAGGCGAGCGGGGAGACCGGCTTGAAGACCTGAATGAGCGGGTTGAAGGCGGCGTTCGCAGTGGTCGAGAGCCCGCACATGATCCCGATCGGCACCGCCACGATAGTGGCCAGCAGAAAGCCGAAGAACACGGTCTGGATCGAGGTCCAGATCTGGTCGTAGTAGGTCGGCTTGCCCGTGTATTCCCGCCACTTCACGCGGTCTTCCTTGCCCGCCTCGACAAGCTTGGCGTTCCGCGCCTCCTGCCGCTCGTAGAACGCGGCTTGCTTGTCCCAGGAGCGCTCGGCATCCGCATGCAGGTTCTCGACCTGCTCCCAGACCTGGGTCGGGCCAGGAATGGCGCCGAGGGAGGTCTGAACCTGTGGCGCCAACCAGCTCCAGAGCGCGAGAAAGGCAAAGATCGCGAGGAGCGGGACCAGCATCAGGCGCCAGAGCTCGCCCATCTGGGCCCGCGGGTTGTCGCCTGCCGCGACCCGCAGAAGCGGCGTGATGAAGCTGAGGCCGATCACCTGGAACCAGGTGTCCGCCTTGTTGATGCGGGTAAAGAGCCGGGCGCGTCGCGCTTCGCGCAGAGCCGCCGTATCGGCATTGAGATTGGGGTCGGAGACGACGGTCATGACTGCCTCGCGGAGCGTTGGTGTATCGGTAGGGTGGGGTGCGACCCCACCGCTGACGCATCGGCTGGGCTGGCG
Organism: Pseudomonadota bacterium; assembly: GCA_039815685.1. Taxonomy (GTDB): domain Bacteria; phylum Pseudomonadota; class Alphaproteobacteria; order Rhodobacterales; family Rhodobacteraceae; genus Thermohalobaculum. Next base: position 119,052 of record JBCBYV010000003.1, read on the forward strand.
GTGAGGTGATGTTCACCCCACCGCCAGTTTCGGCGCATTGGCTTAGCCTTCGACCTTGTTCCCGATCACGCGCTGCGAGCCTTTGAGGCCGATCGGGAAGGCTTCGAGATACGCGTTCGGCTTGCGACCATCGAACTCGACACCGTCGATGAACTCGGCGGTCGGCTCACGGTAGCCATCGGTCTCCCAGGGAAAGTCCGCCTCGTTGGCGAGCCCGTCATCGACCAGCAGGCGCGCAGCCTCGAGATAGATGTCTGGCCGGTAGACCTTCTCGGCCACCTCTGCGTACCACGCGTCCGGCTTCTGCTCGGAGATCTGGCCCCAGCGGCGCATCTGGCTGAGATACCAGACCGCGTCCGAGTAGTAGGGATAGGTCGCGAAGTACCGAAAGAAGACGTTGAAATCCGGGATCTCGCGCTTGTCGCCCTTCTCGAACTCGAAGGTGCCGGTCATCGAGTTGGCGATCACCTCGTAGTCGGCGCCCACATACTCGGACCGGCTCAGGATCTCGACCGCTTCGGGCCGGTTGGCGTTGTCGTTCTCGTCGAGCCAGATGGCCGCCCGGATCAGCGCCTTGGTGATGGCGAGCGTGGTGTTCGGGTTCTCCTCGGCGAACTCCTTGGTGATGCCGAAGACCTTTTCCGGGTTGTTCTTCCAGATCTGGTAGTCGGTGATCACCGGCACGCCGATGCCCTTGAAGACCGCCTGCTGGTTCCACGGCTCACCGACGCAGTAGCCGTAGATCGTGCCGGCTTCCATCGTCGCCGGCATCTGTGGCGGGGGGGTCACGCTCAGGAACACATCGGCGCCGATCTGGCCGGTGATGTTGTCGGGGCTGTAGTAGCCGGGCTCGAGCCCGCCGGCGGCCAGCCAGTAGCGAAGCTCGTAGTTGTGGGTCGAGACGGGGAAGACCATGCCCATGTTGAAGGGCTTGCCGTCCGCTCGGTAGGATTCGACCACGGGCTTCAGCGCCGAGGCACTGATCGGGTGGACCGGTTTTCCGTCCTCATGCGGGATGTTCTTCTTCATCTCGGCCCAAACCTCGTTGGAAACCGTGATGCCGTTGCCGTTCAGGTCCATCGAGAAGGGCGTGATGATATGCGCCTCGGTCCCGTAGCCGATGGTCGCCGCGAGCGGCTGGCCGGCGAGCATGTGGGCGCCGTCGAGCTGGCCGTCGATCACGCCATCGAGCAGCACCTTCCAGTTGGCTTGTGCCTCGAGTGTGACGAAGAGCCCCTCGTCCTCGAAATATCCGTTCTCATAGGCGACTGCGAGCGGCGCCATGTCCGTGAGCTTGATGAAACCGAAGGTCAGTTCGTCCTTTTCGAGGTCGAGAAGCTGCGCATAAGCGGGAGCCGACAGAGCGGCTGAGATTGCGGCGGCGGCGGTGAGCCGGACGGCGATGGCGGGTAGCTGCATCGTCCTAGTCTCCATGTGTGGCGCGGCTCCGGGAGGGGAGAGACGCGCGTGAAACACGAAAGGCCGCCGTATCGCGTGCGCAGCTGTGCGCATGACGACACGGGCGGCCTTGCCCTTGGACCCTCAACTTTGGGGGATGCTTCAGCGATGAACGCCGTTGCTCATCGCGTGCGGCAAAACTGCGGCAGACGCCTCATGTCAGCAAGTAGAAAATCGCCGGGAGCGAGAGAAAGTGCAGTTGCACAATGAAGAGGCGGACTTCCGCTCATGAAAGCGGCAGAGGCTCGAAAATTCGTCCGTCAAAGAAACTGTCTGGCCCCATGAAGAGGCGGCCGAGGGAGGACGACACCGGCGTTTCCGCGTCGAGCGAGCCCTCGACCTTCTCCGACGCACCGGGCAGGTCCGCGCCGATGGGGCCGAGATTCGCGCGGTAGAGGTCGGACCGAAAGACATCGCGGGCGGCGCGCGCCACGTCTGCAGGGTCCGCGCCGAGGCGTTCGGAGAGACGGGTGGCGATCCAGAGCGCCTGACTTCGCCACGGGAACTGCGCCGCACTGGCGGAGAACTCGACGAAGCGCGGGATGCGCCGCACCTCCCCCTCCGCCGAGACGATGAGGCGGCCCTCGAGACTGCGGCTCAGGATTTCGGGCGAGACGTCGAGATGGCGCGGCTGAGCGAGAATCTCCGCCGTCGCCATATGATGGCTGGGATCGCCGAGCCACCGGCCCGCCCGCCAGACGGCCCGCATGAGCCGCGCGATGAGGTCGGGCTCGGTCTCTCGGAAGCTGCGAGAGACGGCGAGGACCTTCTCCGGCGCGAACCGCCATATGGCGCAGCCCGGCAGGACGATGTCGGCGACACCTTGCTCGACCGCGACCGACCCCCAGGGCTCGCCCACGCAGAACGCGTCGATCTCGCCCGCCTCCATCGCCTCCGCCATGCGCGGCGGCGGGATGGTGCGCACGGTGAGTTGCTGCGGTGCGTGGAGACCGAGCGCCCCGAGCCAGTAGTAAAGGAGCTCCGCATGCATCGAGAACGGGAAGGGCACGCCGATCTTGAGGGGGCGCGGGCAGGCCTCGATCAGCGCCCGGCCCACAGCCGCGGCCGCCATGATGTCGCTTGGTACCCCGCGCTCCCGCATGCGCGCGGCGAGCGGCCGGCTTACGCCGATCACCGTGCCGTTGACCGAGAGGACCTGCAGCGCGTCGACTGGCAGCGGCAGACCGCCAAGCCCCATGGACATGGCGATGGGGATGGGCGCGAGCATATGGGCTGCGTGCAACTGACCGAACGCCAACCGGTCCCGGATCGCCGACCATGACGGCTCGCGATGAAGCATGATCTCGAGCCCCTCTTCCGCCGCGAAACCGATCTCGGCCGCGACGAGGAGCGGGGCAGCATCCACAAGCGGGATGTAGCCGATATCGAGTTTAGCCGTCACTTCAGGAGCTCGGCGGCGGTGACGATCGCGGCGGCGACCTCGGCGATGCGCTTGCCCTGATCCATCGCGGTGCGGCGCAACAGGGTGTAGGCCTCATCCTCCCCGATCCCGCGCGCGGCCATTAGCAGTCCCTTCGCGCGGTCGATGGTCTTGCGTTCCGCAAGTGCTGCCTTGGTCGCCTCCAACTCGCGCCGCATGCGGCTGACCATCTTGAAGCGAGCGATGGCAGCGTCCAGCACCGGTTTGATGCGCTCGGGCCGCAGCCCGTCGACCACGTAGGCGCTGATCCCGGCCTCGACGGCCGTCGTCGTCATCGCATCGTCCGAGCGATCGACGAACATCGCGACCGCTCGTTCGGTCGGCGCGGCCGCGATGGTCAGCTCCTCGAGGCTGTCGCGGCTCGGGTTCGCGATGTCGATCAGCACCACATCGGGGTCGAGTTCCACAACCCGACGGGAGAGCGCCGAGCTGTCGCCGATAACCGTGACATCGAAGTCGCCCGCGCCGCGCAGGGCATCGACGACCTGATGGGCCCGCTCGGCATCGGGCTCGACGACGATGATCCGGAGGGCGGCGCCAGGCTTTGTCATCGCATCATGATGCGGTGCCGTTCTTTATGATGCAATGCACAATGAAGCGCCCGCCCTAGAGCTCTTGGCACGCCGCGCGGTCGAGCGTCGCCCTGTGAGAAAAGCGGCTTTGCGCGTCCGGCACCGGGTTGCGGGTAGGCGCGGCGCGAGCTACCTCGGCGCGCGTGGACAAGACCGTGAACAAAGCGGAGCCCTTGCGGGCGGGACGCGTCACCGTGGGTGGGGCGCCCGAGGGCTATGACGCCAAGCGCGTCGCCGACCTGGCCGAGCGGGCAGGCGGGCCGGTGATCCATGTTGCCCGGGACGACGCGCGGGCTGCGGCCCTTCGCGACGCGCTGGCAATCTGGGCCCCTGCGCTGCCGGTCTTCGGGTTCCCGGCCTGGGATTGCCTGCCCTATGACCGGGTCTCGCCGAACCCGGAGCTTGCCGCCGAACGCATGGCAACGCTCGCCCGTCTGGCCCGCCAGGCGCCCGAGGAGCCGGCGGTCATCGTCACGACGCTCAATGCCGCAACCCAGAAAGTACCGCCGCGGGAAACCCTTAAGGCCGCAAGCTTCGGTGCACGCGCCGGGCATCGCGTGGAGGTCGAGGCGCTGACGGCATGGCTCGCGCGCATGGGCTTCAACCGCGCGACGACCGTCACGGAACATGGCGACTACGCCGTCCGCGGCGGGATCATCGATATCTTCCCGCCGGGCTCGAAGAACCCTGTGCGGCTCGACTTCTTCGGCGATGTGCTCGAGAGCATCCGCCGCTTCGACGCCTCGACCCAGCGGACAATCGCCAAGGTCAAGCGCCTGGCGTTTGCGCCTGCATCCGAGGTGATCCTCGATGAGACCTCGATCCAGAGGTTCCGGAGCCGGTACCGCGAGATCTTCGGCGCGCCCCGGATCGACGACCCGCTCTACACCGCCGTCAGTGAAGGGCGGAAGCACCAGGGGATGGAGCACTGGCTACCGCTCTTCCACGACAGCCTCGAGACGCTCTTCGATTACCTGCCCGGCGCGCCGGTCGCGCTCGATGCGCAGACCGACCAGGCGCTGGCCGCGCGGACCGAGATGATCCAGGACCATTACGGTGCGCGGGTCGATGCGGGAAAGATGGCGACGGGCGCCGTGACGCCGGTGCGCCCGTGCCCGCCGGAGCTTCTTTATCTCGACGAGGCGGCCTGGGCCTCCGCGCTGCATGGCCGTACCGTCCATGCTTTCACGCCGCACAAGGTGCCTACGGGGCCCGGCGTGATCGATGCGGGTGGGCGGCCCGGCCGGTCCTTCGCGCCGGAGCGTCAGCAGGAAGCCGGCAACCTTTTCGGCGCGCTGGCGGATCATATCCGGGCACGCCTCCGCGACGGGCCCGTCGCCCTTGCCAGCTACTCCGAGGGCGCGCGGGACCGGCTGCAGGGTCTCCTCGCCGATCAGGGGTTCGATGACGTCACGCTCGCCGCTCATTGGCGGGACATCAAACCCGGCCTCAACCTGATCATCTGGCCGCTGGAGCAGGGGTTCCAGGCGCGTGAGGGCACGGTCATCGCTGAGCAGGACGTGCTCGGCGACCGGCTCATTCGCCGGGGCCGGCGCAACCGCCGGGCCGAGAACTTCCTGACCGAGGCGCAGAGCCTGATGGCCGGCGACCTGGTGGTTCATCTCGACCATGGGATCGGGCGCTATCTGGGGCTCGAGACCGTGACGGCTGTGGGCGCACCGCATGAGTGTCTCGCGCTCGAATATGCAGGGAAGTCAAAGCTTTACCTGCCCGTCGAGAACATCGAACTCCTCAGCCGGTACGGTCAGGAGGCGGGCGAGCTCGACCGGCTGGGCGGTGGTGCCTGGCAGGCCAAGAAGGCCAAGATGAAGGAGCGGATCCGCGAAATGGCGGAGAAGCTCATCGGCGTTGCAGCCGAGCGAATGCTGCGCCGCGCGGACGAGCTTGAGCCCGAACCCGGCGGCTATGCCAAGTTCTGCGCGGGCTTTCCTTACACCGAGACCGACGATCAGCTCCGTTCCATCGAGGCGGTGCTTGAGGATCTCGGCAAAGGTCGGCCCATGGACCGGCTCATTTGCGGCGATGTGGGCTTCGGCAAGACCGAGGTGGCGTTGCGCGCGGCCTATGTCGCCGCTTCGTCAGGCATGCAGGTCGCGGTCGTCTGCCCGACGACGCTGCTCGCCCGACAGCACGCCAAGGAGTTTCAGGAGCGCTTCCGTGGGACCGGACTGCGTGTCCGACAGCTCTCGCGCTTCATCGGTGCGAAGGAGGCGGCGGAGACGAAGAAGGGGCTGGAAGCGGGCGAGATCGCGGTGGTCGTAGGTACCCATGCACTCCTGGCCAAGGGTATCAAGTTCTGCAATCTCGGCCTCTTAGTCATTGACGAAGAACAGCATTTTGGCGTGGCACACAAGGAGCGACTGAAGCAGCTTCGGACGGATGTCCACGTGCTGACCATGACCGCGACGCCCATTCCGCGGACGCTGCAGCTTGCCATGTCGGGCGTGCGGGAGCTTTCGGTCATCGCCACGCCGCCTGTCGACCGGCTGGCGGTGCGCACTTACATCGCACCCTTCGACGAGGTCACAGTGCGCGAGGCGCTGCTGCGCGAGCACTACCGCGGCGGGCAGTCCTTCTTCGTCGTCCCGCGCATCAAGGACCTGCCCGAGGCGGAAGCGTTCCTTCGCGAGCAAGTGCCTGAAGTCAAACACATAACAGCCCATGGGCAGATGGCGGCAGGCACGCTCGATGAGCGGATGAACGCGTTCTATGACGGCGCCTATGACGTGCTGCTGGCAACGACTATCGTGGAGTCTGGGCTCGACATTCCTAGCGCCAACACGCTGATCGTTCACCGCGCGGACATGTTCGGGCTCGCGCAACTCTACCAGATCCGGGGCAGGGTGGGCCGGTCCAAGCTCCGCGCCTATGCGTATTTCACGACCGAGCCGCGCAAGCCCATGACGGCGCAGGCAGAGAAGCGGCTCAAGGTGCTGGGATCGTTGGATAGTTTGGGTGCGGGCTTCACGCTCGCATCGCACGACCTGGACCTTCGCGGTGCAGGCAACCTCCTGGGAGAGGAGCAGTCCGGCCATATCAAGGAGGTCGGCTACGAGCTTTACCAGGACATGTTGGAGGAGGCGATTGCCAAGCTCCGCTCTGGCGAGGCGGGTGTGGCACTGGATGACGAGACCTGGGCACCGCAGATCAATCTGGGGGTGCCGGTCCTGATCCCCGACGACTATGTCTCGGACCTCGATGTGAGGCTCGGGCTTTATCGCCGTTTGTCCGATCTCGAGACGCGGCAGGAGCTGGAAGGCTTCGCTGCCGAGCTGCATGACCGCTTCGGCAAGCCGCCGCGCGAGGTCGAGACGCTGCTCCGCGTTGTCCGTGTGAAGTCGATGTGCCGGCGCGCCGGCGTCGCCAAGCTGGATGCCGGCCCCAAGGGCGCGACGATCCAGTTCCGCAACGACCGCTTCGACAACCCGGCTGGGCTCGCCGACTACCTAGCCAGCCAGAACGGGCTCGCGAAAGTGAAGGACACGCGGCTCGTGATCCGCCGCGACTGGGCGGATGACGAATCGAAGCTCAAGGGCGCCTTCGCCATCGCCCGCGACCTTGCCAAGATCGCGAAGGACGCGAAGGCGGCGGCCTAATGGTTGGATCGAGATGGAAGGGGCCGTCCGAGGTCATCTTCGGGCTTAACGAGAGGATCCGGAGAACCTGCTGGTTCCCACCGTCTGGCCCTTGTCTGGATTGCCGGATCACGTCCGGCACTGACGCTGCCACGTGCCTCGGCCGAACCGCTTGAGCACCATCCGATCAACCTGCACCACTGTCGTCATCGCGGGGCTGGACCCGGCGATGCAAGATACCGGGCGCGGGGTCTGGTGTTCGATCCGCCAGTCATACCGGGGGATGACAGGATCGTCGGAGTGGTTCCGTCAGGTCGGATGCTGTCCAAGCGCCGCTTCTCGAGAGAATCGGCGCCGCGATCTTCGTCCTGGTGTCTCGGCGGTACTGGGGTCTTTTGGGGGATCAGAGGCAGCGATGAGATCTTCTGCGCTAGAGACGGAAAGGGCGGCGCGGGATGATCCGCGCCGCCCTTTGTGGCAGTCGAAGTCTGCTTGAAGTCAGGCGCTTTGATACGCAGGCAGCTTGCGCGGGGGGCGAGCGACGCGCGTGGCACGGCGGGCGGCCACCCAGCGGCGCGCGGCACAGCTCTCCCGGCTGGACTTGTCAGGGCGAATGGCGGGCGCGCGGCTGGCCTTCGGGGTCGCTTTGCGGGGCGCCTGATCACAATCGGCGTCAAACATGCCAACCTCCTTGGTTATGCTTCAGATGTTATGAAGGGGCGCGTAGCTCCGCGCCTCGTGCAGTCTGATAGCACAAAGGGCGGCGGATGTCACCCAGTGTTACAGCATGTTGCGTTAGGTCACGTGCCCGGTTCGGGTGAGACGCGTTCGTACTGGATGCCGCGGGTCGTGGCTGGACCGACGAGCTTCAGCCGCTGAGCCGGTGCCGGTGTGCCGAGGCAGACGGGCATGCCAGGGGACTGGTCCCACTGCACCGTCGCCCAGCCCGCACAGCGGATGAGCGCGAGGAGATCCTGCTCAGGGGCGGCCATCACGCTCACCACCGCCTCGTCCTCGATCCCAGGCGCGCCGCTGAAATAGAGCTGCGCCTGGAGGGCCGGGAGGCTGATGGCAAGTGCCGGTCCGAGGGTGTTGATGAGGAGCAGGAAGGCGACGGCTGTGCCGCCGAGAAACCGGATCTGATTGCCGAAGACAGGCCCGCAACGTTTCACGATCCAGGATGGCTCGGGCGAGAAGCGGGGCATGGCGGTGAAGGCGAGCCCCGCGACCAGCGCAAGACCGAGGGCCAGCGGCAGCGTGAGCTTGTCCGCCGTCGCCACCCATCCGGCCCGCGGCAGGAACCCGGGCGCCAAGAGCGCCCAGAGCCCGAGCATCGCGACGAGCGGCACGACTGCCAGGATCGTGAGCCGCAGATAGGGCAGGGAAGGCCTGCGCGGCAGCGCCCCGGCGCGGCGCTCGAGCGCTACCGCTTCGATGATCGCCTGGCGGTCCTGCGGCTTCAGGCTGTCGAGGTTGCGCCAGTCTCCCTTGTGACCACCGCGACCGACCGCCTCGAGCGCCGTCAGCGAGGCCGGCTCCTCTTCAATCCTCATCGGCGCACCGAGGGCGAGGCCGCGTGCGTAGCGTCCGGGAAAGACGAAGAAGAAGATGTAAAGGAGGCCGAGCACGCCCCAGCCGCCCAGCCAGTGCCATTCGAAGAAGGTGGTGCGGTTTGCGCCATAGCCCGCGGCGAAGATCATGAGGAGGAGCGGCCCGAGCCGGACCATCGCGAAATCCGCCATCGCCTGACGCTCGTAGAGCCAGCGCGTCGCAGGCGGGATGAGGAAGAACGGCACGAGAATCAGGATCGCCAGGATCTCGACCAATGCCTCCCGAAACTGCAGCCAGTGGAAGGTGTAGCCGCGGAAGATCTGCTCTTTGGTCAAGAACACCACATAGGCGGAGCCGAGGGCGCTGAGCCCGATGAGGCGCGCGGTCAGCCCGCCCAGAAATGCGATCATGAAATGCCCTTTCGTCGCGCGGAAGCGGGTCAGAGACTACGCATCATTGCGGCGAGGGAAAGACAGTTTGGTCATCACGTTCGGAGTGAGGGCCTCGGTATCCCAGGGCCAGGATCTACCTCTTGGGCACACGCAACGGGAGAATGCTCATGGGACTGCTCATCGACGGTGAATGGCACGACAAGTGGTACGACACAAAGAAGAGCGGGGGCGAGTTCAAGCGCCAGGACAGCGCCTACCGGAACTGGGTGACCGCGGATGGCGCGGCGGGCCCGTCGGGCGAGGGCGGGTTCGAGGCGGAGAGCGGGCGCTACCATCTCTATGTCAGCCATGCCTGTCCCTGGGCCAACCGGGCGCTCCTCTTCCGGCACCTGAAGGGGTTGGAGGAGCACATCACCCTCTCGGTCGTGCATCCCTTCATGGGCAGCGATGGCTGGACCTTCGGGGACGACTGGGACGGGGCGACGGGCGATACGCTGTTGGGCAAGCGCTTCCTGCGCGAGGTTTATCTCGAGGCCAATCCGACGATGACCGGGCGCGTCACGGTGCCGGTGCTCTGGGACAAGAAGCGCGGCACGATCGTCTCGAACGAGAGTTCCGAGATCATCCGGATGTTCAACAGCGCCTTCGACGGCGTGACGGGCAATACGCTGGATTTCTACCCGCAGGCGCTGCGCGAGGAGATCGGCGAGGTCAATGCGCGCGTCTACGACACGGTGAATAACGGGGTCTACAAATCGGGCTTCGCGACGACGCAGGAGGCCTATGAGAGGGCGGTCGTGCCGCTCTTCGAGACGCTGGACTGGCTCGAGGACCGGCTTTCGACGCGGCGCTACCTGATGGGCGAGCGGATGACGGAGGCGGACTGGCGGCTCTGGACCACGCTCATCCGCTTCGATCCGGTCTATGTCGGCCACTTCAAGTGCAACATCCGGCGGATCGCGGATTACCCCGCACTCTCAGGATTCACGCGGGAGCTTTATCAGGTGCCGGGGGTGAAGGAGCGCACGCGGCTCGACCATATCAAGTACCATTACTATGCGAGCCATGAGACGGTGAACCCGACGCGGATCGTGCCCGTCGGTCCCGCGCTGGATCTGGATGTTCCCCATGGGCGGGATCGGCTGGCCGCGGCCTGATCTGAGCGTCGTTCGCCCTCTCCCGCGATGTGGGGGAGGGCCGGATTGCAGGCCGAGCCTTAGCGCGCCGAGTTGTTGAGCCAAGCTGCCTGGCACCGTCGTTGCCGGAGTTGAGCCGGCCATCGAGATAGCGGCCGGAGGCCATGAGATGACAGGCTCTCTGGATCGCCGGGTCAAGCCCGGGGATGACTTCACACGGTCTCCTCCGCCTCCGTCCTGGGACTAAAGCGCCGTCCGATCAGCGTGCACCATTGTCGTCATCGCCGGGCTCGACCCGGCGATCCAGGGTCACGAGCGCTTGCACCTGATGCTAAATCTCCCCATCGAGCCGTGGGATGACGGGACCGTGCGGTTCGTTCTGTCAGGTTGAACGCTGCCTCAGAAGGAGAGGAGCCCGACGGCGAGCAGGAGCGCGATCACCATGCTCATGGCGATGTTGACATAGTGCATGAGGCGGAGCCGCTCGCGCGCCTCAGCGCCCGCCTCCGGCGTCTCGCGATCCGCGGCGACGACCCGGTCCGCGGCCTCCTGAAGGCGGAGGCGGAGAGGGGCGATCTGCACGATGCAGATGCCGGCCGCGACGATGACGAAGGCGAGGACCGGCTGTTTCCCCGCAGAGATCATTGCGAGCCCTGAGATCATCGCGATGATGCCGGCGAGCATGACGAAGAAATAGCGCGGACCCGCGATCACGGGCTTGTCGAGATGGCGGAGCGTGCGCTGGTCGTTCGGGTCGTAGCTGCCCTTCACATAGGGGCACATCGCGAAATGGGCGAAGGAGAAGAGCGCGAGCGAGGCGACAGCGGCAACGCTCGCCCAGGCGATGGGGTGGCCTGAGACCTCGGACAGCGTCTCGATCAGCATGTTCATGGCGGCCTCCTGTCGTCGTCTCGTGTGGCTTTCAGCCCTGAGGTGCTGCTGTCTCCGCTTCTTCCGGCTGGGCGGTCGCGGCGTCCGCGATCTCGTCGATCACGCGGCGCCAGGTTGCGGTATCCTGCGCGCCCTGGATGACATACTTGCCCTGGATGATGAAGCAGGGCACGCCCGAGACGCCCATCTCGCGCGCGGCCTTCTCCTCTTCCTCGAGCGCCTGACGATCAGCATCGCCCGCAAGGAGACGCTCCACGACACCGCGCTCCATGCCAGCGGCCTCCGCTACGTCCGCCAATAGATCGCGGTCCGAGATATCCTCGCCCCGGCGGAAGTAGCGGTCGAAGAGCTCCATCACGACCGCTTCGCCAGCGCCCGCCTCACCGGCCCATCGTATCAGGCGGTGCGCATCGAGGGTCTGGGGCGTGCGCCGGATCGCGTCGAGATCGACATCGAGCCCGTCGGCCCTCGCCGCCTCGCCGATAGCGCCGTAGACGCGGGTCGCCCCCTCGGGCCCACCGAACTTCGCCTCGAGATACTGCCGGCGGTCCATGCCCTCCGCCGGCATGTCCGGGTTGAGGCGGAACATGCGCCAGCGGGGCGCGAAGGGGTTCCGGCCGGCCTCGGCGAGTGCGCGGTCGAGCCGCGTCTTGCCGATATAGCACCACGGGCAGATCGGATCGGAGATGATGTCGAGCGTGATCATTGCGCGCACATAGCCATCCGGGCGCCGATAAGGAAGGTTATCACCGATCCGTGATCCGGCGGCCTGTCGCTAAGGCAGCAGTCAGATGGTGCGATCCGGCGGGGTGGAGACGGCGTTCTCGGCGGCGTCGCGGCGGTGTTCGGCGACCAGGCGCTTGCGGATGAGCTTGCCATTGGCGGTGCGGGGCAGGGCATCGACGGCGATCCATAGGCGCGGGCGTTTGTAGGGCGCGAGGCGTGCTTCGGCATGGGCTGTGAGGGTGTCTTCGCCGGGCATGTCATCCTCTGGCACCACAAAGGCCGCGACCAGCGAGAGATCCGCGCGGACGGGAAGTTCGGCCACGGCGACCTCCGCGACGCCGGGATGGGAGGCGAGGGCCTCCTCCACCTCCTGCGGGCTGACGCGGTAGCCGAGGGCGTTCATGACGTCGTCCGCGCGGCCGAGATGGGTGATGGCACCCTCGGCGCTCATCACCGCTCGGTCGCCGGTCAGGAACCATTCGCCGCGAAAGGCGGCTTCGGTCGCTTGTGGGTCCTGCCAGTAGCCGAGCATGAGCCCTGGGTCGCGGCGCGAGACGGCGAGGAGGCCGGGGGCGCCGCGGGGCAGGGGTTCCTGCGTCGCCTGGGCCTGGTCGGGAGAGTCTTCTGGCAGGTCTTCGAGTAGGTCTCCGGGCAGGATCGCGACGCGGCGGCCCGGCTGGGGGAAGCCTGCGGTGCCCTTTGGCGCGGGGCGCGCAGGGCTGCCGGAGATGTAGGTCGAGCACTCGGTCATGCCGAGCGCTTCGTGCAGCCGTTTGCCTGTGGCGTGGAGCCAGGCTTCCGCCAGCGTCGTAGGCATGCGCTCGCCTGCCGTGAGGCCATGGCGGAGGGAGCCGAGGTCGCTGCGGAGGCCCGCTTCATTGCCCTCCGCAGCCTTCAGGGCCTGGCGGTAGACACCGGGGACGGCGCAGAAGATCGTCGCTTCGTGCCGGGCGGTGAGCCGTCGCCAGACGCCCGGGTCGCGGGGGCCGGCATAGACGAGGGCGGTGGCACCGGCGGCCCAGGGGTCTGTGAGGCCCGCGCCGAGGGTATAGGTCCAGTTGAAGGCGCCGGCGTGGAGCATGCGGTCACCCGCGCCAAGCCCGTACCAGCCATCCCACATCATGCGCCGCGCCCAGGCCGAGCGCTGGGCGTGGAGGACACCGCGCGGGGCGCCGGAGGTGCCGGAAGTGAAGATCAGGAAGGCGGGGTCGTCGGGCACGGTCTCCGCGATCTTACCCGGTGTCTCCTGGCCGAGCTCGGCTAGGAAGGACTGGTTGAGCGGGCGAACGCCATCTGGCAACGGCAGGTCGAGCCCGGGCCCGAAGGCGACGAAGCGCGGGGTGACGCGCCCGAGAAGCGGGGCGACCTCCGCCTCGGTGAGCGCAGCGGAGGTCGGAACCGCGACGCCACCTGCCGCGATGGTCGCAAAGAAGAGGATTGGGAAGGCGGAGGAGTTGGCGAGGCGGAGGATGACACGCTCCCCCCGCCCGAGACCCGCGCGCCGCAGCCCCGCCGCGGTGCTACGGATCGTCCGGTCGAGGTCGGCGTAGCTCCAGCTCTCTGCCACGCCACCCTCGCCGTCCGCGAGGACGAGCAGCGCCGTCTTTGCAGGCGTCTCGCGCGCGGGGGCGAGCACATGGGCCGCAATGTTGAAGGGGGTGGGGGCTGGGCGCGGCGGACCGGCGTCGAAAACGCTCAGATGGTCGCCGCCGCCGCTCCCGTCATCCTTTGAAGTCATGCGACCGTCCCCTCATCTAGGGGACGGTCGAAGGGGCGACGCTCTCAGGCGTGCGCCGGGTTCGGCATCCCGCTCACATCCGCCTGCGCGGCGGCGACGACGGCCGTTAGCTCACGCCGGCTCTCCGGATTGCCGCTGCAGCAGTCGGAGATCAGGAATTGGAGCATATGGCCGAAGCTGTCCATATTGGCGCTGTAGCGTACGCCGCGCCCCTCGCGCACCGCCCGCACAAGACCGGCGCGCAGGAGGACCGAGAGATTGGTGGACATCGTATTCTGTTTCGCGTCGAGCCGCTCGGCGACCTCGCCGGCCAGCAATCCCTGATCGCCCATGGTCACAAGCAGGCGGAACGCTTCGAGACGTCGGGGATGACCTAAAGCACTTAATGCTGCGAGAACCTCATGGGTTTGCACGACTGATCCTCCACATAGTGGTTTTCCTGCATTAATGATCGTTCATATCGGGTATTCATGCAAGCGCTGAAATACGGATTCATGAAATATGAGTGTATGCATTGGAGCGCGCAAGGATAGCGCGCTCCGCAATGTCGCGTCAGAGAGCCGTCCAGCCGCCGTCGACGGAGATCGTGGTGCCGGTGATCTGGGCCGCGTCGTCCGAGCAGAGGAAGGCGACGGTGCCGCCGAGCTGTGCTGTGGTGGCGAACTCCTTGGAGGGCTGGCGTTCGAGCAGCACCTCGCGGATCACCTTGTCCCGGTCCATGCCGTATTTCTTCATCGTATCAGGGATTTGCGCTTCGACGAGCGGCGTCAGCACATAACCGGGGCAGATCGCGTTGCAGGTGATCGGCTCCTCCGCCGTCTCGAGGGCCGTCACCTTCGAGAGACCGACGACGCCGTGCTTGGCCGCGACATAGGCGGATTTGAAGGGCGAGGCGGTGAGGCCGTGGGCCGAGGCGATGTTCACGACCCGGCCCCAGCCGGCCTTGCGCATGGCGGGCAGGGCGGCGGCGGTGGTGTGGAAGGCGGAGGAGAGGTTGATCGCGATGATCGCGTTCCACTTCTCGGGCGGGAACTCGTCGATCCCTGCCACATGCTGGATGCCCGCATTGTTCACCACGATGTCGCAGGTGCCGAAATGCTCGATGGTCTTGGTGACGAGGGCGCGGCATTCGTCGCCCTGCGACATATCGGCCTTGATGTAGACCGCATCGCTCCCGGTCTCGGCCGCGATCTTCTTGGCAAGGGCGTGATCGTCCTCGCTGTCGGAGAAGGAATTGAGCACGACCTTGGCACCACGCTTGGCCAGCTCCTCCGCAACCCCGAGGCCAATTCCTGAATTTGACCCGGTAATCACCGCAACCTTTCCGCCGAGAGACATGATGAACCCCTTTATCTTGTGGCGCGACTCGGGCACTCCTACCAGAGACGGCAGGGCCCGGTGCGGCGCACGATAGCCATCGGCGCGGCTGAGGCGAGGGGTCGAGAAGGCCCGATAACAAAAAAAAGCGCCCCACGAGGGGGCGCATCAGGTGTTGAGGCAGGTTTCATACAGGCTAGAAACCTATCGAGCAGTGACTGGAGCATACTGCAAAGTGGCCGAGAGCGACAAGTGCCATTTGTGCCGAGGATCACAAAAACTGCGCAAATTCCGCTGGTTCCAAGGATTTTGGATTCTAGCGGGCTTGGGCGCGGCGATCCTCGCACCCCCTGTGTCGGCCGAAAGCACGCATGGGATCGCGATGTATGGCGCACCGGCATTGCCCGAAAATTTCGAGGCCTTGCCGTATGTTAACCCCGATGCGCTGAAGGGCGGACGGGTTACGTTTGCGGAATTCGGCAGCTTCGACAGCCTGAACCCCTTCGTGCTGAAGGGTGCAGCGCCCTGGGCGCTGTCATCGCACATGTTTGAGTCAATGTTGGCAAGGAGTTATGCGGAGCCTTTCACACTCTATGCCAACCTGGCGGAGGCCGTGGAGGTGCCGGCGGATAGGAGCGGCGTGACCTTCACGCTCAATCCGGCGGCGCGCTTCTCCGACGGCAGCCCGGTAACGGTCGAAGACGTGATCTGGTCCTTCGAGACGCTCGCGGCCGAGGGGCACCCGCGCTATGACGCGGCGTGGAGCCAGGTTGCCTCGATCGAGCCAGTGGGCGAGCGGGGCATCCGGATCGCCTTCACCGAGCCGAACCGCGAGTTGCCGCTGATCCTTGGCCTCCGCCCGGTGCTGAAAAAAGCGCAGTTCGAGGGGCGGACGCTGGATGCCGAACCGCTCGAGCCGCTGATCGGGTCCGGGCCTTACGTCGTCGGGGAGATGGAGGCGGGGCGCAGCATCACCTTTCGGCGTGATCCGGACTGGTGGGGCGAGGGGCGGCCGATCAATCGTGGCCTCAATAACTTCGAAGAGGTGCGCTACGACTACTTCCGCTCCTCCGACGCGATCTGGCAGGCGGTGACGGCGGGCGCGGTCGACATGCAGTCGGACAGCGATCCGGTGCGCTGGCTCGAAGGCTACGGGTTTGCCGCGGCCGAGGACGGTCGGCTCAGCCGGACCGAGATCGCGCATGGCCGGCCCTCGGGCATGTACGGCTTTGTCTTCAACACGCGACGGGCACCGCTCGACGACATCCGCGTACGGCGCGCGCTCGGCCTCGCCTTCGACTGGGCTTGGATCAACCAGCGGCTCTATGGCGGGGGCTATGAGCGGATCACGAGCTATTTCGGCGGCTCCCCGCTCGCCTGGAACGCGCCGGAGAAGACTGGGGCGGGTGTCGGCGCGCTGGCATCCGTGGCATCGGACGCGACCGCCGGTGCCCCAGCAGCACTAGCCGTCGAGAGCCGAGCCGCAACCGCGAAATCGACGGCGAACGCGCCCGAGCCTCGGTCGCGGCGGGCGCCAGGCGGAGATGAGATCGGATGGCCGGTTTCGGATGGTTCGGGCCGGGACCGGCGGCTTCTGCGTGAAGCGGCGCGCCTGCTGGAGGATGCGGGCATGCCGGTGCAGAACGGCGCCCGGCTCGGCCCGGATAGGCAGCCGATGGTCCTGGGCGTGCTGGTGGGCAGCACCGAGCATGAGACGCTGGCCGGGCTCTGGGCCGACACGCTCCGCCCCCTCGGCATCGAGCTCGATATCCGGCGGGTGGACGCAGCACAGTTTGCGCAGCGCAGACGCGACTACGACTACGACATCACGGTTCATCGCTGGGTCATGTCTCTATCGCCCGGGACGGAGCAGCGGTACTATTTCGGCTCGGACGGGCGGGAGACGCCGGGGACGCGCAACTATATGGGCGTGGCCGAGCCGGCGGTGGATGCGGCGATCGAAGGACTGCTGGTGGCCGAGGATGCCGAAGCGTTCCGTGGTGCTGCGCGCCGCCTCGACCGGTTGCTGACCGAGGGGCTCTATGTCGTGCCCTTCGGCGTCCTGCCGAACGACCGGATCGTGCATGATGCGGATCTGCGCCACCCGGACTGGCAGGATGGTCAACGTTCCCTTTACGGCTGGTTCGGATGGTGGTCCGGCCCCGGTGTCTGGTGGCGCGAGGAGACGGAATGACCCCGGCGACGGCTGCCGCAGAGTCTGGGGTTAGCACTCAGGCTGAGGCGGCAACGGATGCCTCGCCCGCCGATCTCGTGCTGCGCGAGGTCTTCGGCTTCACCGGCTATCGGCCCGGGCAGCAGGAAATCGTCTCGGCGATGATGGCGCGCGAGGATGTGCTGGCCATCATGCCGACGGGCGGGGGCAAGTCGCTCTGCTACCAGCTGCCCGGGATCGCCGCGGGCGGGCTCACGCTGGTGGTCTCGCCGCTGGTCGCGCTCATGGAGGATCAGGTGAGCGCGCTGAGGGCCGCGGGGGTGGAGGCAGGCGCCTTCACCGCCGGCACGCCCGAGGATGAGCGCGAGCGGATCTTCGGCGCGATCGAGGCGGGGGTCTTGAGGCTCCTCTACGTCGCGCCGGAGCGGTTGGCGAATGAGCGGTTCTGCGCCTTCCTGCAGCGGTTGCCGATCCGAAGGCTGGCGGTCGACGAGGCGCATTGCATCAGCCAGTGGGGGCATGATTTCCGTCCCGACTACCTGCGGCTCGGGCCGCTCGCGGCGACGCTCGGCGTGCCAGTTGGTGCCTTCACCGCGACGGCTGATGAGGAGACGCGGCGCGAGATCCTCGCCCGGCTCTTCCCAGAGCGGCGCCCGCGTGTCTTCCTCCGAGGCTTCGACCGGCCGAACCTCTTCCTCGCCTTCGAGCCGAAGCAGGGCGGGGACCGGCAGATCGTCGATTTCGTGGCGGCTCGGAGAGGTCAGTGCGGCATCGTCTATGCTGCGACCCGGAACCGGACGGAGAAGCTCGCAGATGCGCTGGTGCGTGCCGGGGTGCCGGCGCAGGCCTATCACGCCGGCCTCGATCCGGAGACGCGGGAGGCGCGGCAGCGCGCCTTCTCCCGCTCGGACGATATGGTCATGGTCGCGACCGTCGCCTTCGGTATGGGGGTCGACAAGCCCGATGTGCGCTTCGTGGTCGAGGCGGACCTGCCGAAGTCGATCGAGAGCTACTATCAGGAGATCGGGCGGGCGGGGCGCGACGGGCTGGCGGCGGAGACGGCGTGCTTCTACGGGCTCGACGACATCCGCCTTGCCCGCGCCCGGATCGACGAGGGAGACGCGCCGGAGGATCGCAAGCGGGCGGACCATGCCCGGCTGAACGCATTGCTGGCGCTGGCGGAGACGCCGGGCTGCCGGCGCGTGCCGCTGCTGGCCTATTTCGGCGACGTATCCGAGCCCTGCGGGAACTGCGACAATTGCCGCCGCCCGCCTCGGACCATCGACGGGACCGAGCCTGCGCAGATGGCGCTCTCGGCCATGGTCCGGTCGGGCGAGCGCTTCGGCATGGGCCATGTGGTGGCGATCCTGCGTGGGGTGGAGGACGAGCGTATCCGCCGCCTCGGCCATGATCGGCTGAAGACTTTCGGGGTCGGGCAGAAGTGGTCCGATGGCGCCTGGAAGGGCTGGCTTCGCCAGCTCTTTGCCCAGGGGCTCTGCGGGATCGACGGCGAGCGTCACGGGGCCTGGTACGTGACCGAGGCGGGCTGGGAAGTGCTGAAGGGCGGCCGTGAGGTCGTGCTCCGCCCAGCCGAGACCACGAGGAAAGGCGCCAGTGGGGCCAAGGCGCCGAAACCCGTCCTGGCGGGCGACGATGCCCCGCTCTTCGAGGCGATGCGCGCGCTCCGTCGGGAGCTTGCCGCCGAGGCTGGCGTGCCGCCTTATGTCGTCTTCTCAGATCGAACCCTCATCGCACTGGCCGAGGCGCGACCGACCACGCCCGAAGCGATGGCCTCGGTGGACGGCGTTGGCCGCGTGAAGCTTCAGAAGTTCGGGGAAGCGTTCCTCGAGATCATTCGCGTGCATCGCTAGCAGCCGGGTGCCCAAATCTCTTTCAAGAGATTTGCAAATTTCTTGGAAGAAATTTGCTCCACCCCGGCCGGAAGCGTCAGTGCTTGTCGTCGTCCTCGCGCGGGGCTGAGAGCTCGGCGTAGTGCTCGCGGCGGGCCTGAACTTCGGCCGAACGGGCGCGGATCTCCTCCTGGGTCGGCGGTACGACGAGACCAGCCGAGATCACCAGCTTTGCCGCTTCCTCGATCGTCATGTCGAGGGGGATGACGTCCTCCTCAGGCACGAAGAGCAGAAACCCGGAGGTCGGGTTCGGGGTGGTCGGCAGGAAGACGCTGACGAGAGCCCCGACATTGGCGGCCTCGGGGATCTCGCCCTTGGCCTCCGTCGAGATGAAAGCGACGGCCCAGATGCCCCGACGCGGGTACTCGACGAGGCAGGCCTTCTGAAACGTGCTCTGGGACTGGGAGAGCACTGTCTCCACGAGCTGCTTCAGGGCGTTGTAGATCGAGCGCACAACGGGCGTGCGCCCCACAATAGACTCGCCGAAGAGGATGAGCTGTCGGCCGAACACCTTCTTCGCGAACCAGCCGACGATCACCGTGAAGACGAGGAAGACGAGCACCCCATAACCCGGCACGTCTATCCCCACCCAGGTGCGCGGATGATAGGGCGTCGGCACCAGCGGCATCACTTCGCTGTCGACAAAGGAGATCGTGTTCCAGGTGAGCCAGAGCGTGACGACGACGGGCGCGACGACGACAATACCGGTCAGGAAGTTGTTCCGCGCCCGCTGGAAGAGCGAGACCTTGCGGCGGCGCGGTGGGCGCTTGCGCTCCGGCTCTTCACTCATACTACGTAACCTGCCCGTCTCGCCTTGCCGCCCGAGGACGCGGATCGCACCCTCGCGGGATACCCCATGACTTGTCGGTGACCCTAGTAGCCGAGGGTGCGCCGCACAACGTGCAGAAAGGGCTCACCGCGTTCGCCGCGCCCGATCTGCCGCAGGATCGCTTCGGCTGCCGTGGCCGGACGGGTGGCGGAGGCGATATGGGGGGTGACCGTGACCTTAGGATGGCGCCAGAAGGGATGGTCGCGGGGCAGGGGCTCCACATCGAAGACATCGAGCGTGGCGTGGCCGAGATGACCGCTGTCGAGGGCTGCGAGGAGCGCGTCGTCGTCGATCAGCGGCCCGCGCCCGGGGTTCACGATGACAGCCCCGGGCGCGAGGCGAGCGATGGCGGCAGCATCGATCACATGGCGGGTGCCGGGCGTGTCCGGCAGCAGCAGGACCAGGATCTCGGCACCGTCGAGGGCTGCGGGCAGGCCCTCGGGGCCCGCATGGCAGTCGACGCCCGCCACCTGCTTCGCACTGCGCGCCCAGCCGCGGACGGAAAAACCGTTGAGGGCGAGGTGTTCGGCGCAGGCCGCGCCGAGTTCCCCGAGGCCCAAGACCGTCACTTTGCGCTCGCGGGCGAGCGGCGGGAAGACCGAGGACCAAGGCACATCGGCGCCGTCACCGATATGTTGGTCGATGCCGAGATGATGGCGGAGGACATGGCCGGTCACATAGTCGAGCATGCCGAGCGTCAGACCGTCCTCGACCATGCGCAGAAGCGGCACCTCCTCGGGCAGGGGCAGCGTGAGGATCTCGTCCACCCCGGCCCAGAGGCTGAGCATCGCTTTCAGGCGTGTGAAGCCCTCGAACGTCTTGAGCGGACCCTTGGCGTTGAAGACGAGGTAGTCCACCTCGGCGCGGGGCACCTCGTCGGTGTCGGTTACCACGCGGATGGGCAGCGCGGCTTCATCGGAGGCGCGGGCGAGCTCGCGGGCATAGGTCTCGCGGTCGGCGGGCTTGCCGGCAAACAGGACGGTGGGTGTTGGCATGAACTAGCGCCTGTGTACGTGGGCGGATTGGATGAGGCCGAAGGCGATGCAGAGGACGAGCATGGCGGAGCCACCATAGCTCACGAGCGGGAGGGGCACGCCGACGACGGGGATGAGGCCCATCACCATCGCCATGTTCACCGCCCAGTAGAAGAAGAACGCAGCACCGAGCCCGCCGGTAAGGAGCGCACCGAAGCGGTGGCGGTTCCGCACACAGCTTGCGATGCAGAGAAGCGCGATGAGCGCGTAGAGCGAGAGGAGGGAGAAGGAGCCGATGAAGCCGAACTCCTCCGACAGCGTGGTGAAGATGAAGTCGGTATGCTTCTCGGGCAGGAAGTTGAGGCGGCTCTGCGTGCCCTGCATGAAGCCCCGGCCCTCGAGCCCGCCGGACCCCATCGCGATCTTGGACTGGGTGATGTGGTAGCCCGCGCCGAGCGGGTCGTTCTCCGGGTTCAGGAAGGTCTCGATCCGGCGGTACTGGTAGTCCTTGAGGACCTGATGCTCGGTGCCGCGGGAGGCCATGACGGCGTAGATCGCACCTGCGCCTGCCGCGCCGACGGCGATGAAGTACCAGAAGCTGACGCCTGCGAGGAAGAGGACGACGGCGCCGCCGAGGCCGAGGAGGAGCGCCGTGCCGAGATCGGGCTGCTTCAGCACGAGCGCCATGGGGATCAGGATCAGGAGGCAGGGCGGGATCAGCCAGAGCGGATGGCTGACCTTGGTCGGACCCAGCCAGTCATAGTACCGCGCCAGCGCCATCACGAGGCCGATCTTCATGAGTTCGGACGGCTGGAGCTGGAGCGGGCCGATCTGCAGCCAGCGGGTTGCACCCATGCCGGTGACGCCGACGAATTCCACCGCGACGAGCAGCATGAGCGCCGCGCCATAGGCGAAGGGCGAAGCAAAGCGCCAGACGCGAATATCGACGAGCGCGATCACGAGCATGAGGACGAGGCCGACGGCGAAGCGCGTCATCTGTCGGGACGCCCAGGGGTCGAGCGCGCCGCCGGCGACCGAGTAGAGCATCAGGAAGCCGGCGGCCGCGATGGCGGCGATGACCAGCATCAGACCCCAGTCGAGGCGCAGGAGCTTGGCGCCGAGGCCCGGGGGGACCTGGCCTGCACCGGGGGTCGGCATGCCGGCGGGGCGTCGGAAGGTCTCGGCCATCAGGTGCGGATCCGGGCGGCGGCGGGCTGTGCGTCATCGTCGAGCGGCCGCCAGTCCTCGGGCGGGCCGTCCGGCCTTGGCGCGGGCGGCAACACGGGCCTCTCCGGCGCCTGACCGGGGGCGTAGGCGGAGCGCGGCACCTCCGCGCCGTAATGGGCGTGCATCAGGATATCGCGCGCCACGGGGGCCGCGGCCTTCGAGCCGCCGCCACCATGCTCGACGACGACGGCGATGGCGTAGCGCGGGTTCTCGACCGGCGCATAGGCGACAAAGAGGGCGTGATCGCGCCTGTGCCAGGGCAGGTCCTCGTTGCGGAAGACGCCGCGGGCGCGCTCGGCCGGGGTGATGTTGCGTACCTGGCTCGTGCCTGTCTTGCCGGCCACCGTGAACTCATCATCGACGATGCGGGAGCGGCGCGCAGTGCCGCGCCGGCCATTGACCACCTCGAACATGCCGGTGCGCACGGCGGCGAGGTGACGGTTGTGGAGCCCGAGCGACTCCGCCTCCGGCACCGGGATGGGCAGGCCCGCGCGGGCGCGGACGAGGCGGGGCATGATCTGTCGGCCGGTTGCGAGGCGGGCGGTCATCACGGCGAGCTGCAGCGGGGTCGCCAGAACGAAACCCTGTCCGATCCCGGAATTGAGAGTGTCGCCGACCTGCCAGCCCTGGTCGTAGGTTGCGCGCTTCCAGTCCTTGGTCGGGATCAGGCCGCTCTTGAGCGCAGGGTTCGGCAGGTCGTAGTCGACGCCAAGGCCAAGGCGGCGCGACATCTCGGCGATGCGGTCGATCCCGACGCGCTTGGCCACCTCGTAGTAGTAGACATCGCAGGACTGGCTGAGGCTTTCGACCACGGCCATGTGCCCGTGTCCGCCACGCTTCCAGCAGTGGAAGCGGCGGTTCCCGAGCTTGATGCTGCCGTTGCAGAAGAAGCTGTCGCCCCGGCCCACGACGCCGGCCTCGAGTGCGGCGAGAGCGACCACCATCTTGAAGGTCGAGCCGGGGGGGTACATCCCGCTCGCCCACTTGTTGTGGAGCGGGCGGTGATCGTCCTGGAGGTAGCGGTTGTAGTCCGTGTGGCTGATGCCGGTGACGAAGAGATTGGGCTCGAAGGTCGGGTTGGAGCCGAGGGCCAGCAAGTCCCCGTTCTGGGCATCCATGACCACGACAGCCGCGCTCTCCTCACCAAGGCGGGCATGGACATAGCGCTGAAGCTCGAGATCGAGGGTGAGGTGCAGGTCGGCACCGGCCACACCTTCCTCCCGCCCGATCTCCCGGATCACGCGGCCATAGGCGTTGACCTCGATATGCCGCGTGCCGGCCGAGCCACGAAGGTCCCGCTCCACCGCGCGTTCGAGGCCATCCTTGCCGATCTGGAACTCGGGCACTTGAAGGATCGGGTCTCGGTCGGTGGGATCGTCGAGGTCGCGCTCGGTGACGCGGCCGACATAGCCGACCACATGCGCGATCTCGGGGCCCACCGGGTAGAAGCGGGAGAGGCCCACCTCAGGCAGCACGCCGGGGAGTGCCGGGGCGTTGGCGTTGACGGCGGCGAAGTCCTGCCAGCTCAGATGCTCCGCCACGGGGACGGGCACAAAGCCCGGCTTCTGGCGCATCTCCTTGAGCGCGCGGGTGCGCTGATGCGGCGGCAGATCGACGATCACGCCCAGACGCTCAAGGATCGCTTCGGCATCGCCCGCCTGCTCGCGCACCATGACGACGCGATAGTTCTGGCGATTAACGGCGAGCGGGATGCCGTTGCGGTCGAAGATCTCGGCGCGGGCGGGGGCGATGAGGCGGAGGTTGATCCGGTTCTCCTCGGCCAGCGTCCGGTAGTGCTCGGCCTCCTCGATCTGGAGTTGGCGCATGCGCCAGGCGAGGCCGCCGGCGACGCCCAATTGCGCGGCGAAGAGGACGAGCGCGCGGCGGCTGAGCCGGCGGGCGGGCCGTCCGACATCCTCCTGCTGCGTGCGGCGGTCGCGTTTACGCGCCATTGCGTGCCTCCCGCCCGTCGGCCGGGGCCGCGCGGATGCCGCAGCCCCAGCGGATGAGGAAGACGGCGACCGGCCAGGCCGCAGCCGTGATCGCCCATTGCCGGCCGAGCGTCAGGAAATAGGGCGGCTGCACGAAGGCCAGCAGCACGAGCAGATACTGCAGCGCCATCATCGCGAAGATCGCGGCGGAGACGGCAAGCCACTCGCGGAGGAGCGAGCCGCGGGCGAGGACCGGCGAGATGCGGCGCAGCCCCTCGGCGAAAAGCACGAGGGTCAGCGTGCCGATGCCCACCGGCAGGTCCGTCATCAGGTCGCGGAGCACGCCGAGCGCGAACACGAGCAGGATCGGCACGCTATCGGGCCTGCGCACGGCGAAGACGGCGATGGCGAGCGCGAGAAGATCGGGCGAGGGCAGGGAGTAGGGATGGAGGCCTGTCGGGGCGGCCTCCAGCGCCACCGCAACGGCGGCGACAAGCATCAGGAGCGCCATGCGAAAAAGGGCGCCGCGGCTCGGCACCAGAATATCGACCACAGCGCTCATCCGCGCGTATCCGCGAGCGGCAGGGTAGCCGGGTTGCGAGTGTCCGGCTCCACGGGGCGGGGCGCGCGCGGGGCGATCAGCTCACCCGGCCCGTCGATGCGCTTGTCGGGTCGGTAGCGGAGGAGGCGCATGAACTCGAGCCGCTGGAAATCGGCCGAGAGATGCGCCCGCCAGGACTGACCCGCGCGGACGACGACGCCCACGGGCAGGTTGGGCGGGAAGACCCCGCCATCGCCGGAGGTGACGACGATCTGGCCGGGCTCGACCCGGTCGTCCTCCCCGATGAATTCGAGGCGGGGGGCACGGGTTGCGTCTCCGGCCAGGATCGCCTGCTGTCTCGCACCGCTGATGGTGACGGGCACGCGGCTCGAGAAATCGGTGACCAGCATCACGCGGCTCGCCCGCTCGCCGACGCCGACCACCCGGCCGATGAGCCCCGCGCCGTCCACCGCGGCCGAGCCATCCTCAACCCCGTCCCGACGGCCGACATTCACGAGCGCGCTTTCAGAGAAGGGCCCGCCCGAATCCGCGATCACGTCGCCGGTGACATAGGCAAGGCGCGGGGCGAGGCGGACATTCATCAGGGCGCGGAGCTGGGCGTTCTCCTCTTCCAGCGCGCGCGCCGTCTCCCGCCAGGCCTGCAGCCGCTCGATCTCGCGGCGGAGGGCCCGGTTCTGGTCGTAGACGTCCACGAAGGTCTCATAGTCCCGCACCATGCCGGCGGCATAGTCGAGCGGCCCGGCCACGACGCCGAGATTGGGGGAGACCGCGTCGGCGAGCGCCATGCGAAGCTGCGTCAGCCGCGGGTTTTCCGAGCGCCAGAGGCCGATGAGCACGAGGCACAGGACGACGACGATCCCGAGCAGGACGGACCGTATCCGCCGCTCCAGATCCTGCGCCTTGTCGTCTCCGCGACGTCCCGGTCGCGCCATGGGGGCTGCCCCCTCGACTGCCCGTGCCAAGCGGCCCTGTCGGCCGCCTTATACCTTACATTGAAATCTTCATCACATGGCCGAGTCTGTCGAGATGTTCGAGCGCCCGGCCAGTGCCGAGGGCGACGCAATGGAGCGGTTCCTCGGCGATGGAGATGGCCAGACCCGTCTGCTCCCGGAGCGCGATGTCGAGGCTGCCGAGAAGTGCGCCGCCGCCCGCGAGCATCACGCCGTTGTCGACGATGTCGGCGGCGAGGTCCGGCGGCGTGGCTTCGAGCGCCACCATTACGGCCTCTACGATCTGCTGCACGGGCTCGGCCAGGCTCTCGGCGATCTGGGCCTGGGTGATCTCCTGCTCCTTCGGCACGCCGTTCAGGAGATCGCGCCCGCGGATCACCATGGATTTGCCGACCCCGTCCGCGGGCATGCGGGCGGAGCCGATCTCCTTCTTGATGCGCTCGGCGGTGGACTCGCCGATCAGCATGTTATGCTGACGGCGGAGATGGCTGATGATAGCGTCGTCCATCTTGTCGCCGCCCGTGCGCACGCTTCGGGCGTAGACGATATCCGAGAGGCTGAGGACCGCGACCTCTGTCGTGCCGCCGCCGATATCGACGATCATGCTGCCTGTCGGCTCCGTGATCGGCAGCCCAGCGCCAATGGCGGCCGCGATGGGCTCGGCGATCAGAAAGGCTTTCCGCGCACCCGCGGCCATAACGCTGTTCTCAATGGCCTTTTCCTCGACCGCCGTCGCGCCGTAGGGGACGCAGACCACGATCTGAGGTTTCGAGAGAAAGTTCGAGGGCTGCACCTTGCGGATGAAGTGCTTGATCATCTCCTCGGCGACCTCGAAGTCGGCGATCACGCCATCCCGCATGGGGCGGATCGCCTGGATCGAGCCGGGCGTGCGGCCTAGCATCAGCTTCGCGTCCTCGCCGACCGCCTTGACCTCCTTCTTACCCTGGATGGTCTGATAGGCGACGACCGAGGGCTCGTTCAGCACGATGCCCTTGTTCTTCACGTAGACGAGCGTGTTCGCCGTGCCGAGGTCGATGGCCATGTCGTTCGAAAACATGCCGAACAGTCCGCCAAACATCGATGCCTCGCTTCAGGTCTACAGCGTTTCAGCGGGGTTGCCGCGGTTGAACGGGACTCGCCTCCCGCGAAAGTGCGCCCGCTTATAGGTTCGCGGCGGCGCCTCTGCAAAGGGAAAGACGAAGTCTCGTTACGGAACCATTATCGAGCCGTCACGGAATGGGAAAGGCCGCCGCCCCGCGCCGCTGGGGCGACAAGGGTGGGGCGAAGGCGGGGCGGGCGTCAGACCGCTTCGGCGTCCGGCGCGCTCTTGCGGCGACGCACGAGAAGCTTGTTGAGCGCGTGCACATAGGCGCGGCAGCTCGCGACCACGGTATCCGTGTCCGAGCTTTGCGCGGTGACGATCTTGCCATCCTCGGACATGCGCACGCTCACCGTTGCCTGCGCGTCCGTCCCCTCGGTCACAGCATGGACCTGGTAGAGCTCGAGCACGGCTTCATGCGGCACCAGCGCCTTGACCGCGGCGAAGGCGGCATCGACTGGGCCATCGCCCTTGGCCGTATGCCGCTCCTCCTTGCCGTCGATCTCGAGGATGATGTCGGCCGATTGCGGCGCCTCGGTCCCGCAGATCACGCGCAGGAACTTGAGCTTGATGACGTCCGCCGCACCGTCCGCCTGCGTCTCGGTGACGAGCGCCAGGATGTCGTCGTCATAGACCTCCTTCTTGCGGTCGGCGAGCGCTTTGAAGCGCACGAAGGCTTCCTGGATCGCGTTGTCGCCGAGCTCGACGCCGAGCTCCTGCAGTTTCGTGCGGAAGGCATGGCGGCCGGAATGCTTGCCCATCACGAGGTTGGTGGCGTTGAGGCCCACATCCTCGGGCTTCATGATCTCGAAGGTCTCGGCGTTCTTCAGCACCCCGTCCTGGTGGATGCCGGACTCATGCGCGAAGGCGTTCTTGCCGACGATCGCCTTGTTATACTGCACCGGGAAGCCCGAGACGGCAGCGACCATGCGGGAGGCCGCCATGATCCGCGTCGTGTCGATGCCCGTGGCGAACGGCATGATGTCGCCGCGCACCTTGAGCGCCATCACCACTTCCTCGAGCGCGGTGTTGCCCGCCCGCTCACCGAGGCCGTTGATCGTGCACTCAATCTGGCGCGCGCCGGCCTCGACGGCGGCGAGGCTGTTGGCCGTCGCCATGCCGAGGTCGTTGTGGCAGTGGGTCGAGATCGTGCAGTTCGCGATCTCCGGCACCTCGCGGCGCAGGAAGGCGATGATGTCGGCACTCTCGCGCGGGGCCGTGTAGCCGACCGTGTCCGGGATGTTGATCGTGGTGGCGCCGGCGGCGATTGCGACGCGCACGGTCTCGGCGAGGTAGTCCCGCTCCGTCCGGGTCGCGTCCATCGGCGACCACTGCACGTCCTCGCAATGCCCGCGGGCATGGCGCACGGTGGCGTCGATCTTCTCGAGCACCCGCTCCTTCTCCATGTTGAGCTGGTACTGCCGATGGAGCGGCGAAGTGCCGATGAAGGTGTGGATGCGCGGCCGCTTCGCGTGGCTGACCGCGGCCCAGCACCGGTCGATATCGCCGAAATTGGCACGCGAAAGCCCGCAGATGATCGAGCGCTCAGCCCGCTTGGCGATCTCGCTCACCGCTTCGAAATCGCCCTCGGAGGCGATGGGAAAGCCCGCCTCGATGATGTCCACGCCCATCTGGTCGAGGATCGTCGCGATCTCGAGCTTCTCGCGCAGCGTCATCGAGGCGCCCGGGCTCTGCTCGCCGTCGCGCAAGGTTGTATCGAAGATCTTCACCCGTTCCTGGGTGGCCGTCGTCTGGTCGGTCATGTCCTTGGTTCCGTCTTTGGCCTCGGTCCTGCCGGCGCGTCGGTCACTCCCCTGAGCGCGCGCGCCGTGGTCCCGGCACGCTCAGGGGCGTGTAAGGAGAAGGAGGCCGAGGAGGAGCGTCTGACGGTTCGCGATATGCATCCCCAAGCTATGCACCAGAGCGGCGCGCTTTGAAAGTCCTCTGCGCCGTTTCGCACGGGCAGTGGCGGCGGGGTCTCGGATCGCTGCCTGAAATTTATCGTCTGCCTTCGGAACCTTTGGATACGCCAATGCATTTTTGGAAAAGTATTCCGGCAGACGGAAGTGCACGCCACGCCGCTGCCGTCGTCGCTTGCAGAGGCCAGGGCGTGACCCGGCCCGAGTGATCCCGGTTTCCCGTGCCCGTTCGACGTCAGCGCGACGTCTCTCGCCCCACCGGGTCGGCACCCCGTCGGTCGGCCCGCCTTCGTGCAACGGCAACCGCCACAGGAACGAACGATGCCAGACCCCATCAACATCGCGGACTATGACCGCGTGGTCTT
Organism: Pseudomonadota bacterium; assembly: GCA_039815685.1. Lineage (GTDB taxonomy): Bacteria > Pseudomonadota > Alphaproteobacteria > Rhodobacterales > Rhodobacteraceae > Thermohalobaculum. The sequence goes on from JBCBYV010000003.1 coordinate 147,809, forward strand.
CCACTTCGATGGCAACAACAACGATCCGGATGACATCTCCGCCATCGCCGTCGCCGCCCTCCTCGCCAAGGCCGCCGGGATCGAGGACAAGACGGTCTTCTACTTCGGCAACAATCTCTCCGAGAACAATCAGCCCTCCCAGCTCGCCAAGCTGCGCGACGCGGCCGCCTTCGCCGAGAGCGTCGGGGTGGAGACGGTCGACTATCAGGCGAACATCAATGCCGCGACCAATTCCCTCGCAGCGATCTTCAACTCGGGCGGCGAGGTCCTGGTGCTTGATGGCGGTCCGATGGAGGCGACCTACCGCACGCTCGAGCAGACCGCGGCCGGCAATCGCGACAACATCACCCAGGTTTCCCATTCGGGCTGGAACGAGAACCGCGAGGTGATCAATCGGCCGGGCGTCACCGAGGCACGGACCTGGGACGATATCGCCGCGGACTTCCCGGCCGTCGAGCAGATCGAGATCCGCGACCAGAACAACGGGGCGAACAACAGCCAGGGTTTCTTCAACGTCGGCTGGAACTGGATGGACAGCAGCAGCGATCCGATCGTGCAGGCTGCGCGCGCCGTGATGATCCCGGCCGGCGGCGCGAAGAAGAACGACCCCTCCGACAGCGGCATGCTGTTCTGGGCGCTGACCGGCGACGAGAACGGCACGCCACAGAAGGCGCAGAACTTCATCCTGAACGGCGAACCCCTGGGCGACGGCAGCGGCGGCGGTTCCGGTGGCGGATCCGGAGGTGGCTCCGGTGGTGGTTCTGGGGGCGGTTCTGGTGGTGGTTCTGGGGGAGGCGGCGGCACGACGATCGGGGCAGGGGACTTCACCGTCGCCATCGTCGACACCGGCACCGACACGGTCATCGCGACGGTTGAGGACGGTGACAGCATCGAGGCGAGCCTTGTCGCCGGCCGTCAGACGAGCCTTGCGGTGATCGAGGCACCGGGATCGGTCGAGAGCATGACGCTCGCCTTGGACGGGCGCACACAGACCGAGAACGTCGCACCCTTCGCGCTCTTCGGAGATACGAACGGCGACTACAAAGGCAATGCGGGCCTTGCCGCTGGCAGCTTCGATCTCGCGCTCAAGGCCTTCGCCGCCGACGGCGCGTCCGGCGCCGAGCTCGCCGACTTTTCCATCGCCTTCACCATTGCCACCCCCACCGGCGGCGGCAATGGCGGCGGGGCTGGTGGAGGATCGGGCGGCGGGACCGGAAGCGGGGGCGATTCTGGAAGCGGCTCAGGAGGCGGCTCTGGGGGTGGCTCTGGGGGTGGCTCTGGGGGTGGCTCGGGGGGTGGCTCGGGGGGTGGCTCGGGGGGTGGAGGTACCGGCAGCGGTGGCAGTGGCAGTGGCGGGGGCGGCGGCGCGGCGGACCCGATCCCGGCCGGCTATGCGCTTGCCCTCGTCGACACGGCGGCGGACACGATCATCCTCGAACTCGAGGACGGGGCGGCTGTCGATGCTGCGCTCCTTGCGGGCAAGTCCGTGGGCCTCGCTGTGACTGAGGCGCCCGACGGGATCGGGAGCATGCGTCTCGCCATGGACGGCGACACGCGGGTCGAAAACGTGGAGCCCTACGCGCTCTTCGGCGACACGGAGGGCGACTATTTCGAGGGGCGCAGCCTTGGTGCGGGCAGCTACGCGCTCGCCCTCGAAGCCTATGAGGGTCAGCGGGCGCAGGGCGCGCAGGTCGATAGCTTCGAGATCGATTTCAGCGTCTTCTGAGAAAGGGGAGGGGCCGTGCCGATGCGCGGCCCCATACGCCTCACATATCCATTGCGGGGTAGAAGAACCGCTCCTCGACGATCTTGCCGTCCTTGACCGTGTAGAGCCCGACCTCGTCCATCTGCATGCGCGGCATGCCGGTCATCTCGGCATCGAGGAGAAACCGGATCACGAATTGGTCGCCATTGACCATGGGCCCGATGGACTCCGCGCTGTAGACGGTCGTGTTCTCCTCCCACCATTTGTGCTTCTCGAGCACCGCCGCCCGCCCCTCGCAGCGCTGATAGGGGCCCGGTCCCGCCTCGATCGAGACCACGTCGTCCGACCAGTACTTATGCGCCTCGTCCTCCTTCTGCTCCCTGAGGAGCCGGGTGAAATCCTCGGCGATGGCTTGCGTATCCATAGTGTTCCTCCTTTGTTCGACCGCGCAACCATATCGGGATCATTCCTCATTGCAATTACAAAAGACGAATATGCGGTGATCATTTATAATGATAACCATGCCACACAGATCGTACCAATCCACTGGAAACGTCGATGTGATATGAGACATTAAAAGAGTACGGGTAGGATAGAAAAATGATGCCCCAAGGCCGGGTGTGTGGAAGCGGATAGCATCCTTCACAATCGCCAATTCTTATATACGCGTCAATTGCCCAGACACTCTCGTCCGAAATCTCTCTCTGCTGCAAAAACGTCCGAAATCCAAAATCCCTGAGCCATCGTAGGAAGTTGTCCATGTTCAGGTCGACCAAAACATGAAGGGCGCAGATAGTGAAGGCTGATGCCGAGAACCGGGTTGCCCGATAAAGTTCAACGGATGGTCTTCGACCCCACAATGCCGCCTCTGGGTCCGGGCACTGCCAACGAGAAGGGTATAGCGCAATGGCTTCATCCAGCGCTCGTTCCATTGCCGGATGGGTCTCAATTTCGCGCAGGTCGATTTGCACGCTGTCGAAGAGAAACTGTGCGGGCTGCGGATGTGCCGGCAAGGGCGCCACCCAAGCGCACGCCAAGACGGCAAACAGCCTTTGAAGCCGCCTCAAAAGAAGCAAAGCCTCTGTCGTGAACCGCCCTGCAAACGCGCAGTGGCGATCCCGAACGGGATCGCCATAATCGCTGATTTTCTGCAAGGGCTTACTGTGTTGCGGTCTCGCAGTCCTGCTGGTTCTCTCCCTCGGCGGCGGCGCGGCGGCCTTCCTCCCAGCAGCCCTCGTAGACGGTGCCGTTGGAGTAGGTCATGACGCCGAAGCCGTGCTGGCGGCCGCGGATGAAGTTGCCGGAGTACTGGTCACCGTTCGGGTAGGTCGCGATCCCCTCGCCGTGAATCTCGCCCTCGAGCCAGCCGCCGTCATAGACGAAGCCGTCCGCGAGAATGAGCTTGCCGTTGCCCTGGCGCCGGCCCTCGACGAACTTGCCCTCGTAGAGCGCGCCGTCGGGGTAGTTCAGCGTACCTGCGCCGGACTGGACGCCATCCGTCCAGGTGCCGGTGTACACATGGCCGTCCGGATAGGTCATCGTGCCGTTGCCGTGATGGCGGGCGTTCTGGAACTGGCCCTCATAGACCGAACCGTTGGCGTAGCGTGCTATGCCCTCGCCCGTGATCACGCCGTTCGCCCACTGGCCTTCGTACGAGCCGCCATCGGCGTAGACGATCGTGCCCTTGCCCTGCGGCGTACCGGCGACAAACTCGCCTTCATAGCGCGAGCCGTTGGGGTAGGAGGCGACGCCCGCACCCTCGATACGGCCTTCGACCCAGTCGCCGGTATAGGTATAGCCATCGGTGCCGATGAACTTGCCGTTGCCGTGACGGTCGCCGTTCTTGAAGCTGCCCTCGTAGCGGTCGCCCGAGGCGTAGACCGCGACGCCGTCGCCCTCGCGCTTACCCTCGGCAAAGGCGCCGGTGTAGGTGTCGCCGTTCGCATACTGCGCGGTGCCGGTGCCGGTGATCTGGCCGTCGGTCCAGACGCCTTCATAGACGAAGCCGTCCGTCAGCGTGATCTTGCCCTGGCCGTGGCGCACGCCGTTCACGAAGTCGCCCGTGTAGACCGCCTTGTCGGGGTAGGTCACGGTGCCGCGCCCGTGCTGCGCGCCTTCCTGCCACTGACCCTCATAGCGGTAGCCGTTGTCCCGGGTCATGATGCCCTGGCCATGATGGGCCGAGTTCCGGAAGTCGCCCTCGTAGCGCATGCCGTTGCCATAGTCCGCAACGCCGCGCCCCTCGATGACGCCGTTGGCCCACTCGCCCGCATAGACGCCACCGTTCGCGTAGGTGATCGTGCCGGCACCGTGGGGCACGTCATCGAAGAAGTCGCCTTCGTAGACCGAGCCGTTGGTAAACTTGGCGATCCCCTTGCCCTGGCGCTTACCTTCGACCCACTCGCCCGAATACTCGTATCCGTCGGGGGCCTTGTAGGTTCCCTGTCCGTGCTGCTTACCGTCCTTGAACTCACCCTGGTAGACGGCGCCGCTATCGTATTCCTTCGTTGCAACGGCTGTTGTTCCGTCCTGGCCCAGCGCCACCCCTGCGCCAAGGCTCAGAATAGCCGCTGCAGCTGCAAAGCTCCGCATCTGCCGGTTCCCTCAAACAGTTCCTCGAGCCGCGACCGGACGGCTCCTCCCGAAGATGTCTGCACAATCTATTTGGCAGGACTATGGCTGACAACGCCCCATTTACTCCGCTGTGGCCTTGCGGGGTGGCGGAGCCGAGCATAATGCGAGGGCCTGAGCGGCGGGCGGGCGCCAGAGGCACGAGGCCGAGCGCCGAGAAGAGCGGCCGAGGAGAGCGGATGAGCGGAAGCGACGGGCTGCGCGTCCTGGTGGTGCAGGCCAATCCTGTGGCGGGCGATCTTGAAGGCAACCTCGCCAAGGCCGAGGCGGCGTGGGCTGAAGGAAAGGCTGCGGGCGTCGATCTCGTGATGCTGCCCGAGATGTTCCTGTCGGGCTATCAGCTTCTCGATCTCTCCGTGCGGCCCGCTTTCCTGCGCGACTGTCGGAGCGCGATCGACCGTCTTGCGCAGGCATGTTCGGATGGCCCGGCGCTTGCGATCGGTGCGCCCATCGCGGGCGAAGGCGGGGTCTTTAACGCCTATCATGTGCTGGCCGACGGGCGCGTGAAGGCGGAATGCCATAAGTTTCATCGCCCAAACTACGGCGTTTTCGACGAGAAACGGCTTTATGCTGAGGGACGCGCGCCCGGCCCCGTAGCGATCAACGGCTGCCGCGTCGGCTTCCCCATCTGTGAGGACATGTGGTTCGACGATGTGTGCGAGGGCTTGGCCGAGGCAGGAGCCGAAGCGCTGCTTGTCCCCAACGGTTCGCCCTATGAGCAGGGTAAGTACGACAAGCGCCTCGGTCACGCCGTGGCCCGCGGGGTCGAGACCGGCCTGCCGCTCGTCTATCTCAACCTCGTCGGCGGGCAGGACGATCAGGTCTTCGATGGCGGCAGCTTCGGCGTGAACCCGGGCGGGAAGCTCGCCTTCCAGATGCCGTTCTTCGAGGATGCGAGCCGGCTCATCGAGCTCGAGCGCGGGGACGCCGGCTGGCGGATCGTGCCGAGCGAGAGTGTCCCCTTACCGGACGAAGCGGCGCTCGATTACCGCGCCATGGTCACCGCGACGCATGACTATGTGACGAAATCTGGGTTCTCGAAGGTCCTCCTTGGCCTCTCGGGGGGAATCGATAGCGCGATGGTCGCGACCGTCGCGGCCGATGCACTCGGGCCCGAGAACGTGCGCGGGGTGATGCTGCCCTCGCGCTTCACCTCGCAGCACTCGCTCGAGGATGCGGCGCGCTGCGCCAAGGCGCTCGGCATCCGGCTCGACGAGCTGCCCATCGGCCCCGGCGTCGACGCGCTCACCGGCAGCCTCGCCCCGCTCTTCGAGGGACGGACGGAGGATGTGACCGAGGAGAACCTGCAGAGCCGGCTGCGCGGCACGCTCCTCATGGCGCTCTCCAACAAGTTCGGCGAGCTCCTGCTGACGACGGGCAACAAGTCCGAGATCGCGGTGGGCTATGCGACGATCTATGGCGACATGAACGGCGCCTACAATCCGATCAAGGACCTCTACAAGACCCGTGTCTTTGCCGCCGCGCGCTGGCGGAATGCGGTGCACGAGCCGTGGATGAAAGCGCCCGCCGGCGAGGTGATCCCGGCGCGCATCATCGAGAAGCCGCCGAGTGCCGAGTTGCGCGAAGGTCAGAGGGACGAGGACAGCCTGCCGCCCTATCCCGTGCTCGACGGTATTCTGGAGGGGCTGGTGGAGCGTGAAGCGGCGGTGGCGGATCTCGTCGCCGAAGGCTACGATCGCGAGACCATCGAGCGTGTCCAGCACTTGCTCTACCTATCCGAATACAAGCGCTTCCAATCCGCGCCGGGAACGAAACTGACGAAGAAGGCCTTCTGGCTCGACCGCCGCTATCCCATCGTGAACCGCTGGCGAGATCGTGGCTGAGTATCGAAGGTTCGGGGGACGGGGACGAGTAGGTCGATGACGAGCGAGACTGCCAAGCAAGCAGGCGCCGGTGACGGCACCTTCGTCGTGCACGCGTCCCGGCCGAAGGCGGCCGTGCTCTCGATGCTTGCCGCCTTCGTCGTCGTCGCCTTCGCCGGGGTGGACTGGTTCCGCTGGACGCTGCCGTCGATCAAATGGGCGGCGATCATCTTCGGGCTCGCCTTCGTGGGCTATTTCGTCACCTTCGCGCTGGCTCTGGCGCTCCGCTCCCGCCCGGTCTTCACCGTGGACGGCGAAGGGATCGGCATGCCCACGGGTGGCTTCGGTTTCATCCTGATCCCCTGGGAAGATGTCGAGAGCTACGGCATCCTCGTGCGCGGCGTGACCTATGTGCCTGGGCTTGCCAGCGAAGCCTTCGGAGTGCGGCTCACGTCCGAGGCCCGACGCTCGAAGCGCTTTAGCCAGACGCAGCGCCGCGAGTTCCGGCTGAACCGCGTCAGCATGGGGGCCGATGTCCTGCTGACGCACTGGTTCTCCTCCGTCCCCTTCGACGAGGTGCGGGAGGCGGCTCGGCGCGTCCGGTCAGACCTTGATGCGACTGACGAGATGGAGGCGGAGCGTCGGCGATGACCGTCACGCGCTTCGCCCCCTCGCCGACGGGGCGGCTCCATGTCGGCAATATCCGCAGCGCCGTTCTGAACTGGCTGACCGCCCGGGCGGCGGGCGGGCGCTTCATTCTGCGGCTCGACGATACCGATGCGGAACGTTCGACCGAGGCGTTCGCCGACGCCATTCGTCGCGACCTCGACTGGCTCGGCCTCAACTGGGATGACGAGTATCGTCAGTCGGAGCGTCGCGATCTCTATGACGCAGCGGCGGCCCGCCTGACCGACGATGGCCGTCTCTACGAGGCATTCGAGACGCCGGAAGAGCTTGAGCTTCGCCGCAAGACGCTGGCGATGCGCGGGCTGCCGCCGGTCTATGATCGCGCCGCCCTCAAGCTCTCGCAGTCGGAGAAGGAAGCCCTGAGGGCGGAGGGGCGGCGTCCCGTCCGGCGCTTCCTGCTCGATCAGGGGGAGGAGTGCTGGGACGACCTCATCCGCGGTGCGGAGCGGGTGGATTGCGCCTCGCTCTCCGACCCTGTGCTCTTCCGCGCAGACGGGCAGCTTCTCTATACGCTCGCCTCGGTCGTCGATGACGCGGATCTCGGCATCACCCATGTGATCCGCGGCGCCGATCATGTGACGAATACCGGTGCGCAGCTCCAGATCTTCCGCGCGCTCGGCCGGACGGCCACCGCCTTCGGCCACCACTCGCTGCTGACCGGACCGGGCGGGGAGGGGCTCTCGAAACGGCTCGGCTCCCTCTCGATCGGGCAGCTCCGCGATGCGGGCGTCGAGCCGCTGGCCATCGTGAGCTTCCTCGCCCGCCTCGGCAGCAGCGCACCGGTGGAGGTGGTAAGCCGCATGGAGGACGTGATCGCGGGCTTCGATCTCTCGAGCTTCGGCCGCCCGCCAACGAGGTTCGATGAGGCGGAACTCGCACTCCACTCGGCCAAGACGCTCCGTACCCTGCCGCATGAGGCCGTCGGCCCGCGCCTCGCCGGCCTCGGCGTCCCGCCAGAGGAAGCGGCGGCGTTCTGGGCTGCCATCGCCCCCAATCTCGACCGGCTCGAGGATGCCGCCCCCTGGTGGGCGATCTGCCGGGACGGGATAGCGCCCGTGATTGCGGACGAGGACCGCGCCTTCGTTGCCGAAGCGCTGGCGGCTCTCCCGCCGCGACCCCACACGACGGAGACCTGGGGCGCATGGACCGGAGCGTTGAAGGCGCGCACGGGGCGCAAGGGCCGCGCGCTCTTCCTGCCCCTCCGCCGTGCGCTGACGGGTGCGGACAAGGGACCGGACATGGCGCTTCTCCTTCCCCATCTCCGCCACCTGCCGACGATCGCCGCCTGAGCACGAGGGCCTCCTGCAACGGTCGGCGCGCCCGGGCGACGGAAGCCCGGCGCCTCGCGTGCAATAGGCATCGAGCAGAACGAACGGGAGATCACGCCATGAAACCCACCGCCCTCAATGCGAGCACGCTCACGGCTGCCGCCCTCGCCGGCGCCGTCCTCTTCACCGCCCCGGTGGCGGAGGCCGACACCTATTGCAGCCAGGAGGTCTTCCTCGGCAGCCGCGGCGCGCCCTGCGAGCGCAAGCTCGACAACCGTGCGCGCCAGGCGGATTTCCGCTTCCGCGCGGGCTCGGACCGGGCGCTCATCTTCCGCAAGCAGGGCGTTGTATTTTTCCACTGCATCGGTCGGAACGAGGCGGTCGTGTTTGCGCAGAACTACCGCAACCGGAACGCCTGCCGCATGATCTCGAAGACGCTGCGCGATATGCGTCTCGACTGACCCATACCGGGCGGCTCAGGAGGTCCCGGGTCGTTGCCCGGGACCGCGGCCGCGCATACCGCGCTTGCATCACGACCCCCTTTCGGGCATCTACGCTCCCATGAACACGGCGATCTGCATCCGGATCTGCATTACGGGCTGAAAACAGCCTGCGGCGGATACGTGTTCTCTCATCACTCCTGGACATCGCCCGCTGCGGGGGACCGCATCGAAAGGCGCGCGCCATGACGGAAATCCGCCTCTGGAACACGCGAGACCGCGAGGAACAGCCGGTTGTGCCCCGCGAGGGCCGGGTGGGCATGTATGTCTGCGGGCCGACCGTCTACGACCGCGCGCATATCGGAAATGCCCGCCCGGCGGTGGTTTTCGACGTCCTCTTCCGGCTCCTGCGCCATGTGCACGGGGCGGAGAACGTCACCTATGTCAGCAACATCACCGATATCGACGACAAGATTAACGCGCGCGCGGCGGAGAGCAGGCGCGAGGGCGAGAGCATCCTCGAGGCCGTGAAGCGCATCACGACCGAGACGACGGCGTGGTATCGCGAAGACATGGGCGCGCTCGGCTGCCTCGAGCCCGACCACCGCCCCTTCGCGACGCAGTTCGTGACCGCGCCGGACGCGCCGACCGACATGATCCGGATGATCGAGCTCCTGATCGAGAAGGGCCATGCCTATGCAGCGGAGGGCCATGTCCTCTTCTCCGTCAAGTCATGGGAGGGCTATGGCAGCCTCTCGCGCCGCTCGACCGACGAACTCCTCGCCGGCGCGCGCGTGGACGTAGCCCCCTACAAGCGCGACGCGATGGACTTCGTGCTTTGGAAGCCCTCGACCGAGGATCAGCCCGGTTGGGCGAGCCCCTGGGGCCGAGGCCGGCCGGGCTGGCATATCGAGTGCTCCGCCATGGCCAAGGCGATCCTCGGCCCCGAGTTCGGGGACCGCTTCCAGATCCATGGCGGCGGCATCGACCTCGTCTTCCCCCATCACGAGAACGAACGCGCCCAGTCCTGCGCCGCCCATGGCGTGGAAGACATGGCCGATATCTGGATGCACAACGGCTACCTGATGGTCGAGGGCGAGAAGATGTCGAAGAGCCTCGGCAACTTCATCACCGTCGCCGATCTCCGCGCCAAGGGCATCCCCGGCGAGGTCATCCGCTACGTCCTCCTCTCGACCCAGTACCGCCAGCCGCTCGACTGGACAGCGAATCGTGCGGCGGAGGCCGAGACGGTTCTGCGGCGCTGGCGCATGATTGCCGATGAGCCGACCGAGCCGCCGGCAGAGGTGGTCGCCGCGCTCGCGGACGATCTCAACACTCCCGCCGCATTTGCCGCGCTGCATAGGGCTGCCGGTGCGAACGATGGCGGCGCGCTCGCCGCGGGTGCCGCGTTGCTCGGGCTCTTGGAGCCAGCACTCGGCGGGTGGGATGCGACGCCCGAGGCGGACCATGAAACAGCGTCCCGCATCGATGCGCTGCTGTCTGAGCGCGCAGCGGCGCGGAAGGCGAAGGACTTCGCGCGGGCGGATGCGATCCGCGACAGCCTTGCGGCTGCGGGCGTCGAGGTGAAGGACACACCGGGGGGCGCCACATGGACCCTCTCGCCAGGCTTTGACCCAGCACGACTGATGGAACCGACGACATGACGAGCGACCCGGCGCGCGAGCGTCTCTACCTCTTCGACACCACACTTAGGGATGGGCAGCAGACGCAGGGCGTGGATTTCTCGGCGGCGGACAAGGCGCGGATCGCGGCCGCACTCGATGTGCTCGGCATTGACTATATCGAGGGCGGCTGGCCCGGGGCGAACCCGACGGACAGCGAGTTCTTCGAGCGCCCGCCGACCCTCCGCCACGCCACCTTGACCGCCTTTGGCATGACCAAGCGGGTGGGGCGCTCGGCCGCCAATGACGACGTGCTCGCCGCCGTCACGAATGCAGGCACCAAAGCCGTTTGCCTCGTCGGCAAGGCGCATGACTTCCATGTGGAGCGCGCGCTCGGCGTCACGCTCGAGGAAAACCTCGAGGCGATCCGGGACTCGATGGCGCATCTCTCGGCACTCGGCCGTGAGCCGCTCTTCGATGCCGAGCATTTCTTCGACGGCTACGCGGCGAACCCGGCCTACAGCCTCGCCTGTCTCGAAGCCGCACTCGAGGGCGGGGCGCGCTGGGTCGTGCTCTGCGATACCAATGGCGGCACGCTCCCGGACCGGATCGCCGAGGCGACAGCGGCGGTGGCCGAGCGCTTCGGGCGGGAGCACACCGGCATCCACACCCATAACGACATGGAGACGGGCGTCGCCGGGACCCTCGCGGCGGTGGAGGCGGGGGCGCGGCAGGTCCAGGGCACGCTCAACGGCCTCGGCGAGCGCTGCGGCAACGCCAACCTCTGCTCGATCATCCCGACGCTTCTCCTGAAGGAGCCCTATGCCAGCCGGTTCGAGACCGGCGTGAAGCCCGCGGCGCTGAAGGACCTCCGCCGCGTCTCCGCCATGCTCGACGACATCCTGAACCGCCAGCCGAACCGCCACGCGCCCTATATCGGTGCCGCGGCCTTCACCCATAAGGCGGGCCTCCATGCCTCGGCTATCGTGAAGGACCCCGCGACCTACGAACACGTCGCGCCTGAGGCCGTGGGCAATGCCCGCGTCATCCCGATGTCGAACCAGGCGGGGCGCGCGAACCTCGTGAGCCGCCTGCGCGAGGCGGGGCTCGCGGTCGAGCCCTCCGACCCGCGCCTGCCCGTGCTGCTGGCCGAGGTGAAGGACCGGGAGGATCGCGGCTACGCCTATGACAGCGCCGGCGCGAGCTTCGAGATCCTCGCGCGGCGCATGCTGGGCCAGCTGCCGGACTATTTCGAGATCAACCGCTACCGCGTGATCGTGGAGCGGCGGTTCAATGCGCTCGGCGAGCGCATCTCGCTCTCGGAGGCGGTGGTGGAGGTCACTGTCGACGGCCGCTCGATGATGTCCGTCGCAACCTCCATGGACCCCGAGAGCCAAGAGGATCAGGGGCCGGTCAACGCGCTGGCGCTGGCGCTCTCCAAGGATCTCGGCCGGTATCAGCGCTTCATCGACGATATGCGGCTCGTGGACTTTCGGGTGCGGATCATCGGTGCGGGGACGGAGGCTGTGACGCGCGTCCTCCTCGATGCCACGGACGCGACGGGCGAGGTTTGGTCGAGCGTCGGCGTCTCCGCCAATATCGTCGATGCTTCGTTCCAGGCGCTCGAGGACGCCATCGTCTTCCGGCTTCTCCGTGCGGGTGCAGGGGCGGACGCCGCCGTCGCGGAAGGTGGCGGGGGCGGGGACGAAAGCGGAGATGGGCGCGCCGCGATCCACGCTCCCGAGGATCCGCGCGGCCGGATCGCCGGGCTCCGACTTGGCCAGACGGAGGGTGCGTGACGGATGATGCCCGCGCCGGGCCGCCGCTGAGCGCCCCGGCCGAGCTTGTTCGCCGCCTCGATCCGGATCTCTTCCATGCAGCTATTTTCGCGCCGGAGCCCGCGCGGGAGCGGCTCATGGTGCTTGCAGCCTTCGATATCGAGCTCAGCCGCGCGACGGCGCGGGCGAGCGGCCCGGCCGAGAAGTCGATGCTGGCGGCGATGCGCCTGCAGTTCTGGCGCGACCGGGTGGCGGCGGCGCTGGAGGGTGGGGCGCCTGCGGCCCATGAGGTGGCGGAGCCGTTGCATGCGCTCTTGACCGGACCGCTTCAGCCCGTCGCCCTCGATGCCCTGCGGCTTGTCGGCGCGCGAGACCTGGAGCTTCAGACGCCGCTCGACGAGGCGCGCTTTAGGGCGTGGGTCGAGATGCGCTTTGTATCCGCGCACCGGCTGTTTCTGGCGGCACTCGGGCTCTCCGAACGGCCGGGTGCCGTGGAGGCGGCTGCGTCGGCCGGGACGGCTGCAGCACATGCCTTCGCAATCCGACATTCGGTGGCTTTGGCGGCCGAGGGGCGTTCGATGATCCCAGGGATCGCGGCCTCCGCACTGACCCGGCTCGCGCGAGGAGACGTCACACCCGATGTTGCGGAGACGATAAAGCGGCTCTCGCGCGAAGGGCTGGAAGCGCTCGACCGTCTGCGGCAGGCGCGGCCGGACCTGGGCCGCGCGGCCGCGCCGGCCTTCTTGCCGCTCTGGCGGGCTGAGCGTGACTTGCGGGATGCAGCGGGAGGTCTACCGGGCGGCGGCCGGCCGATGCCGGCGCGGCCTGGGGAGACGGGGCAGGGGGCGCGGGCGGTCGCCTATCTCTGGCGCGCCGTCACCGGGCGTTGGTAGTGGGCGCTGGTCGTGGGCTCGGATGACGAGCCCTGGAAGCTCTCACTGGTAGCGGTCATTGGCAGCATTCACTGGCAGCAGTCACTGGGTCGGCACGCTCTTGAAACGCCCGGTCGCGCCCGAGGCCGCCTTGAACCGGCCGGCCCGGGCCTCGCTCGGCTGACCGACGCGGCGCACGACCCGCTGGCCCGGCTTCGGCGGTTCGAAATCGAAGGTCTCGAACCAGTCGAGGACCGCCGACAGCCAGTGGCTCGGATAGCCATGCCCGCCGCCATGCACCCAGTATTCGAGGGCAGACCGGTTCTGGCAGTCCCGCCAGCTCTGCCGGTCGAAGCCCTGATATTTGGTGACGGGCACCTCGCTCTGACCCTCGCAGCCATTGGCACGGGCGAGCAGGTCCAGCGCCTCGAGCGGGTTGGCCGAGGCGAGCCGGCGACCATCGGGCGACATCCGAATATCCTCGAACGGCACGATCGTATCCTGCCGCCCATGGGTCTGGAGAAACTTCGCGGGCGACGCGCACGTCATCGGCAGCGGTCCGCCATAGCTACCGGCATGGCTTGCATAGGCAGCGGCGAGGCCGGGCTCGTGGCAGGCGATCTCCCAGATCAGGAACCCGCCATCCGATTGGCCGGCGAAGAGCACGCGGCGCCGGTCGATGCGATACTCCCGCTCCACATGGGAGAGGACATTGCGGATGAAGCCGATATCATCCCGCGGATGGGTCTCGCGCGAGCGGAGTGACCAGCCGGTGCCACGGCCGACGGTATAATTCACCACGTCGAGCGCACGAGGGACGAGGAGGACATAGCCGCGATCCACGATCGCCTGTCGGATGGCGGCGTTCTTGTAGACAAGGTCCGCCTCGCCCAGCGAACCGTGCAGATAGACGAGGACCGGGAAGGGTCCCTCTCCCGCGGGCTTGAGGACGCGATACTCCCCGCCCTGCACCTTGCAGGCTTCGTCCCCGCCCGAGAAGTCGCACGGGTTGTACTCCGCGCGCGCGAACGTTGCGCCGAATGCCATGCTGGCGAGCGCTGCCGCGATGGCGGCGCGCCGGATACCGTTGCCGATGCTCATAGACCCCTCCATGATCCCCGGGCGGAGCATGCCACGGCGACGAGGCAATGAGAAGCGGTCAGCGGCGGCGGAGGACGTAGACGGTGGCGTTCAGCCCGATCTTCGGGAGATGGTCGCCGTATTCGCTGTGCAGAAGCTCCGCCCAGCCACAGTCGATCAGCTCGTTGATGCGGCCTTGGATTGCCCCATCGGCGGCGGCGTGATCGTTGACAGAGAAGACGAAACACCCGCCCGAGGGCAGCTTGCCAAGGATGTCGTCGATCACCGTGACGGGCATGTAGTCCGTCGTGATGCAGCCGACGGCGGCGGCGTTGTCGTATTTTTTCTCTTTTATCGTGAGCGGCTTGGAGAGATCCGCGATCTCCAGCGCGCGATAGAGGCCGAGCGATCTTGCGCGCTCCAGCATGCCGGGGGAGAGGTCGAAGCCGTCGATGGTCGTGAAGCCCGCCTCGCGCATGGCAGCGCCCGAAAGCCCGGTGCCGCAGGCAAAGTCGGCTAGCGGCAGGCTCGGGTCGTTCGCATGGGCGGCGAGAGCCTCGGCGCAGCGCTTCGGTGTTGTGTAGTCGTTGTCGTTGACTTCCTCATCGTAGTTCTTGGCCCAGTCGTCATAGAAATTGCGCGTGTCTTCGGAGCCGGTGATGCCGTAGACGGCGTCGAGGCCCTTGCGCGCTTCTTGCACGGACATTGGTGGTGATCTCCCTTGTGTCGTTTGCGACATCTTGGTGTCGCAAAGTAACACATGCAGGGATTTCGCTGGCAAGGGGGGTGTCAGGCCGCCGGTGCGCAGGGTTTGCCGCTCTCCTCGAGCCAGCGGTCGATGGCGGCCTTCGCGCGGTCGGTATAGCCCTGCGCGCGTTCCCGCTTGCCCCGCCGCCCCTTCCGTGCGTCGTCGAGCGGGGGAAAGAGGCCGAAATTCACGTTCATCGGCTGGAACGTCTCCGCCTCAGCATCGCCGGTGATGTGGGCGAGAAGGGCGCCCATGGCCGTCTCCCGTGGCGGGGGCACGGGCATGCGGCCGAGCCGTTCGAGGGCGGCGAACCGGCCTGCGAGGATGCCCATGGCGCCCGACTCGACATAGCCCTCGACGCCCGTGATCTGTCCGGCGAAGCGCAGGCGTGGCTGGACCTTGAGGCGCATCGCGCCGTCCAAGAGCCTGGGGCTGTTGAGAAAAGTGTTGCGGTGGATGCCGCCGAGGCGGGCGAAGCGCGCATTTTCGAGCCCGGGGATAAGGCCAAGCACCTCCGCCTGCGCGCCGTATTTCAGCTTCGTCTGGAAGCCAACAAGATTGTAGAGCGTGCCGAGCCGGTTCTCGCGGCGGAGCTGCACGACGGCGTGCGGCTTCACATCGGGCGCGTGGGGATTGGTGAGGCCCACGGGCTTGAGCGGGCCCCAGCGCAGCGTCTCGCGCCCACGCTCCGCCATCACCTCGACGGGCAGGCATCCCTCGAAATAGGGCGTGTCGCGCTCCCACTCCTTGAACTCGGTCTTGGGCGCGGCGAGGAGCGCGTCGATGAAGGCGTTGTACTGCGCCTCGTCCATCGGGCAGTTGAGATAGGCGGTGCGCTCCTCCTCGGTCTCGCCCTTGTCGTAGCGGGACTGGAACCAGGCGCGGCTCATATCGACGCTGTCGGCATGGACGATGGGCGCGATGGCGTCGAAGAAAGCGAGGCTGTCCTCGCCCGTCAGCGCCCGGACCGCCTCCGCGAGGGAGGGGGAGGTGAGTGGGCCAGTCGCAACGATGACGCTCGACCAGTCCTCGTGCGGAAGCCCTGCGACTTCGCCCCGTGAGATGGTGATCAGGGGATGGGCTACGAGACGGCGGGTGATCTCGGCCGAGAACACCTCGCGATCAACGGCTAGCGCACCGCCGGCCGGCACCTCCGCCAGCGTCGCGGCAGACATCATGATCGAGCCCGCCCGGCGCATCTCCTCGTGCAGGAGGCCAACCGCATTCGCCTCGTGATCGTCGGAGCGGAAAGAGTTGGAGCAGACGAGCTCCGCTAAGCCATCGGTCTGGTGGGCGAAGGTCCGCACCTCTGGCCGCATCTCGTGCAGCACAACCGGTACGCCGAGCGATGCCGCGGCCCAAGCGGCCTCGCTGCCCGCCATACCACCGCCGATGATATGTATTGGTTGCATGCCGCGCCCCTACCCGTCGGGACGCGGCCGTGCAAGCACCGGCGTCGTCAGACCGCCATATAGAGGCCGGTGGCGAGCACGCCCACGAAGCCCCAGAAGACGAGATACGTGCCGCCCAGCATGAAGCGCCCGGGCAGCGACTTCACGTCCTCGCGGAGCGAAGAGGCGATTTCCCTGTCGACGTCGCCGTAGGTCAGGATCTCTGGAAGCTGCCCACGCCTGGCGTTGTGCTCGGCTGCCTTGCGATGGTTCTCCGCGATCCAGTTGGCGCGTCCCTGCTCCGTGACATCTTCTTCACGGCGCATGAACTGCTCGGAACCCGGGGTCATGTTCATGGTGGCTCTCTCCATATTGTGCTGCCGCGGAAGGAAGCGCGACAACGGACGACGGCAAGCTGGTATGCGTTATGAGACGTTTCAAACCCGGTATTCTTCCCTGCATGGATATGCACTCCGTCTGCTGGAAAAGACGCCCAAAAGGCCGGTGGTGCGGCGGAGAGGCGCGGGATGCGGAACGCCAAAGAGCCTGTTATACGGATCGCAAAGGGAGAGCTTTCATGAGCAGCACCGAGACGGAGCGCGCATCAGCGTCGAAGGCGCGCGATCTCAAGGACCGCGCTGGCCGCCATCCCGAGAAAGCCCATCGCAGCGATAATGCGAGCCCGGCGAAACCGCCCTGGATCCGGGTGAAGGCGCCGACCTCCGAGGGCTATCGCAAGACCCGCGACATCATGCGCGAGCATCGGCTTGTGACGGTCTGCGAGGAGGCGGGCTGTCCTAATGTGGGCGAGTGCTGGTCGCAGGGCCACGCGACCATGATGATCATGGGCGAGATCTGCACGCGCGGCTGCACCTTCTGCAACGTGGCAACGGGGCGGCCCGACGCGCTCGATGTCTTCGAGCCGGCGCGCGTGGCCGATGCCGTCTCGAAGCTTGGCCTTAACCATGTCGTCGTCACCTCCGTCGACCGGGACGATCTGCCGGACGGCGGTGCGGCACATATCGCGCAGACCATCCGAGCGGTGCGTCGCCGCTGTCCCGACACGACGATCGAGGTGCTGACGCCGGACTTTCTGAGAAGCTCCACCAAGGCGCTCGAGACGGTGGTCGAGGCGCAACCCGATGTCTTCAACCACAATCTCGAAACGGTGCCCGGGCTCTATACCGAGGTGCGGCCGGGGGCGCGGTATTTTCACTCGCTGCGGATACTCCAGCGTGTGAAGGAGCTTGATGCGCAGATGTTCACCAAATCGGGCCTCATGGTCGGGCTTGGCGAGCGTCGCCAGGAAGTGCTCCAGGTGATGGACGACATGCGCGCGGCCGATATCGATTTCCTGACCATCGGGCAGTATCTGCAGCCCACGCCAAAGCACCATCGGGTGGCCGACTTCGTCACGCCGGAGGCTTTTGCCGCCTATGAGCGGGCGGCCTATGCCAAGGGGTTCCTGATGGTTTCGGCCACGCCGCTGACGCGGTCGAGCTATCATGCGGGCGATGATTTTGCGCAGCTACGGGCGGCCAAGGCGGTGTAGCCCCGATTGGCACGTCGCGTTGTCGCCGTGCCATGCCTCGCGACGGAATTGAAAGACATTTCCTAGACTGTTGGTGGGCTCCGTTAGGCTCCGCGTTGTCCTTCGAGGCGGGCGGGTGGTTCTGTCCGACGGTTCGCGCTAGGGCATGTCGCGGTTCAGCCTTCGCGGCCACTGGAGCCAGCGATCTGGCGGCGGCGAAGCGGCGGCGCGGACAATGGACGGCGGGGCGGCGCGGGGAGAGAGGCGGATGCCGACGCATGCGGAGAAGAAGGTGCTGGCCTATACGCCGGAGCAGCTCTACGCGCTCGTCGCGGATATCGGGGATTATCCGAAGTTCCTACCCTGGTGCTCCGCCTGCCGGGTGCGCAAGCGCGTCACGCTGCCCGATGGTCGTGAGCAGTTGGACGCGGATCTCGTGATCTCGTTCAAGGTCTTCCGGGAGAAGTTCGGCAGCCGCGTGACGCTTCAGCCCGAGGGGCGCGTGATCGATGTCGAGTATCTCGACGGGCCCTTCCGCTACCTCAACAATCACTGGGAGTTTCACGAGCGGCCGGGCGGGCGCTGCGAGGTCGATTTCTACGTGGATTTCGAGTTCAAGAGCCGCACGCTGCAGTCGGTCGTGGGCCTCGTCTTCAACGAAGCGATGCAGCGCATCGTGCGCGCCTTCGAGCGTCGCGCGGAAGAGATCTACGGCGCGCCCGAGGACGCCTCCTACGCCGCCCCCCACTGACGCGCCTGTCGTTGCCGCCTGCGCCGCCTCACCATCTGGTGTCGCCGCGCCGGGCCAGGCGCGCGCTCGCTCGCTAAGTACAGGTCAGGGGCCGAGCCAGCGGCCCTGCCAGCCCTCGGCGGCGGGCTCGAAGCGGGCGCGGCGGTGGCCCGCCGTGCGGAGGTGCAACCATTCAAGGCGCATGACGGTCACCGGCACGGCGGCAAAGACGCTGCGGCCATCATCCTCCCGCAAGCCGTCCCCTTCCTCCGGCAGGCGGAGGCTGCGGCCGGGCGGTACGGGTGTGCGGTAGATGCGCCTGCCAGGTGTTGTCAGACGCTCCCACTCGTCGACCGCGAAAGGGTCCTCGGTGAGCAGCCGCGCTTGCCCCCAAAGCCGGAGCTGCAGCTTCGCCCGCGGATCCCAGAAGAGGAGCGAGACGCGGCCATCGGCCTCGATCTCCGCGGCCTTCGCGCTGCGACGGTCGGTGTGGAAGGTCACGCGGCGCTCGGCCGTCTCGACCCGGCGGAGCACCACCGTACGCTGCTCCGGCCAGCCCTGAGGGCCGATGGTCGCAAGCTGCAGCGTGTTGAAGGCGGAACGCTTGTCGGCGGCGCCCCGTTCGAGGCGCTTCCACGCAGCCTCCACAACGGCGTCGAGATCGTCTTCGGGCAGGCCGGGGGCCTTGGTCTTGGCGGTCATTGCTGCTTCGCGAGTTGGAGGAGGCGGGCGAGCGCGTGTTCTACGGTCGCGGCCCTGACCGCGCCGCGGCCGAGGGCGCCGAACTCGACGCGTTCATGCTCGAAGTCGCCGACACTCGAGCCCCAGGCGAAATGCACGAGCCCCTCGGGCTTGGCATGGCTGCCACCGCCCGGGCCTGCGATACCCGTGACGGCGACGGCGAGGTCCGCGCGGCTGCGCGTGAGCGCACCCTTTACCATCGCGCGGGCTACCGGCTCGGAAACCGCGCCCTGCTGCGCGATGAGTGCTGCCGGCACGCCCAGCATCTCGGTCTTCGCTTCATTCGAGTAGGTGACGAAGCCGCGCTCCACGACGGCCGAGGAGCCCGGAATGTCCGTCAGCACGGCGGTGATCAGCCCGCCCGTGCAGCTCTCGGCCGAGCAGATCATGAGCTTCTTCTTCGTGCAGAGCGCCAACAGGCCCTCAGCCAGTTCGGCAAGTCTGTCAGAACCATCCATGGGCGACCCCTGCTGCGACCGCCGCTACGATGGCCGCAGCGAG
The DNA here is from genome assembly GCA_039815685.1 of Pseudomonadota bacterium. GTDB lineage: Bacteria > Pseudomonadota > Alphaproteobacteria > Rhodobacterales > Rhodobacteraceae > Thermohalobaculum. Next base: position 167,357 of record JBCBYV010000003.1, read on the forward strand.
GCCCGCAGCGCAATCGTCCGCCATTATGCCGGTCGCGCCCGGCAACCTCTCGGCGCGCCCGATTGGTCCCGGCTTCCAGATGTCGAAGAGGCGGAAGAGGAGGAAGGCGGCCACGACCCCGGGCCATGGCCAGACATGCGGGGCGGCCCCGGTGAGCGTGAGACCGAGCGAGAGAGGCCAGAAGGCGATGAGCTGGCCCGCCACCTCGTCGATCACGATGTCCTGCGGGTCGCCATCGCCGAGCCCGCGGTCCTGGAGCGTCGCTTTCGTCGCCCACCAGGCGAGCGCCGCAAGCGCGATGCTGGCGGGCAGGAAGAGCCAGAAGCCGCCGAGCGCGTGCAGGGCCCAGGCGAGCGGCAGCGTCGCGATGCTCGCATAGGTACCCTGCGGCCCCGGCAGATGGCCGATACCGTAGAGTGTGGCGAAGCGTTCGGCCTGGGTCACGATGCTACCTCAACCGACGCCGCGGTTGGCAGGATCACGGTGGCGGTGGCGATGCAGCCCATCCCTTCCTCGCGCCCGATAAAGCCCATGCGTTCCATGGTTGTGGCCTTCAACCCGATGCGGCCCGGATCGAGGCCGAGAATACGGCCGACCTCGGCCCTCATTGCCGCCGCGTGGGGCCCGATCTTCGGCCGTTCACAGAGCAGCGTCACATCGAGGTTCGAGATGCGCCCTCCACGCGCCGCGACAAGGGAGCCGGCATGGGCAAGGAAGACGTGGCTGGCCGCCCCCTTCCACTGCGGATCCGACGGCGGGAAATGAGTGCCGATATCCCCTTCCGCCAGAGCGCCGTAAACTGCGTCGGCAAGGGCGTGGAGACCCACATCAGCATCCGAATGGCCGACGAGGCCGTGGCTGTGCGGTACTGCGACCCCGCAGAGCATCACGTGGTCTCCCGGCCCGAAGCGGTGCACGTCGAAACCGTGGCCGGTGCGCACATCCATTGGAGCCTCCCTTTCGCCCACGACGCGCTCGGCACGGGCGAGATCTGCAAGTGTCGTGATCTTGAAGTTCTCGACTTCGCCGGGGACGAGGCGAACCGTGCCGCCGGCCCGCCGGAAAACCTCCGCATCGTCGAGCGCGCTTGGTGCATCGCTCTCGGCCTCGGCCCGGTGAGCGGCGAGGAGTGCCGCAAAGGGGAAAGCCTGCGGGGTCTGTGCCCGCCAGAGGCCTGCGCGCGCCCGCGGCTGATCGCAGCAGCCGACGGGGGCCGCCTCGGCTTCGCCAGAGCCCTCCGCCCAAAGCGCATCGACAACCGGTTCGGCGGCGATCGCACCCTCGCCCGTCGATGCAGCATCGATCAGGGCATCCCACAGCGCAGGGCTCGCAAAAGGGCGGGCAGCGTCATGGACCAGCACGATGTCCGGCGCCATCGGGGCCAATGCCTCGAGCGACAGGCGCACGGTGTCGGCCCGCTCCGCGCCGCCCGGCACGGCGGGCAGGAGGCGTGGATCGTTGAGCCCGGCGGTGGCGTTCTCGTAGAGCGCCCGGCAATCCTCGGTGATCGCGGTCATCACGGCACCGATCCGGCGGCTGGCCAGCGCCACATCGAGGGTTCGGGTCAGCACCATGCGCCCGGCCACCTCACGGTACTGCTTTGGCACGGGCCCACCGAGGCGGAGGCCGCGCCCGGCGGCGACGATGACGGCAGCGACCTGCATGTCCCCCCTCGCGGCCCCGTGGCCTCGATCGGCAACCGGCCAGGAGAGCCGGTTTCGGGAGCGTTCTCTATGAGGGTGGGTTGTGCGAGACAAGGCCCAGCGGTTACGATAGGCCTTGTGCCAAGGAAATGAGCATGACCCTGAAGATTGGCCACATCGTCATCAAAGAACCGGTGATCCTTGCGCCAATGGCAGGCGTTACGGACCGCCCGTTCCGTGCTTTGGTCGCTGAATTCGGTGTCGGGCTCGTCGTCTCGGAAATGGTGGCGAGCCGCGAGATGGTCGAGTCAAAGCCTTCAGTTCGTCAAAAAGCGGAGATCGCGGCAGGTGACGTGCTGACATCTGTGCAGATTGCCGGGCGCGAGGCGCGCTGGATGGCGGAGGCTGCACGGCGGCTCGCGGGCGAGGGCGCGCGCATCATCGACATCAATATGGGTTGTCCGGCGAAGAAGGTTACAAGCGGCCTTTCCGGCTCGGCTTTGATGCGCGATCCGGACCATGCGCTGGGCCTGATCGAGGCTGTCGTTGACGCGGTGGATGTCCCGGTGACGCTCAAGATGCGCCTCGGCTGGGATCGCGGGGCGATGAACGCGCCCGAGATCGCGCGGCAGGCGGAGGCCGCCGGCGTGCAGGCCATCACGATCCACGGGCGCACGCGCTGCGACTTCTACAAGGGGGAGGCGGATTGGAGGGCGATCCGGCGTGTGGTGGACGCCGTGACTGTATCGGTCATCGCCAACGGGGACATTGTGGATCTCGCGAGCGCAAAGGCGGCGCTCGCTGCCTCGGGCGCCGCCGCCGTGATGGTCGGGCGGGGCGCGCAGGGCGCGCCCTGGGTCCCTTCACAGATCGCTGCGGGGCTTAGTGGGAGGCCGGCGGCCGAGGCCCCTCGCGACGCGGCGCTAGCCGAGCTCATCTGTCGACACCACGAGGCACAGCTTGTGCATTACGGGCGAGAGATCGGGTTGCGGACCGCCCGGAAGCATCTCGGTTGGTATCTCGGCCGTGTTGCCGGCGCCGGGTCACTGCGAGCCGCCTTGATGAGGGCCGGGACGCCCGAGGCGGTGGCGCATCTGTTGCGTACGGATTTGCCCCAGCTTGGGGCAGCGGAGGAGGCGCTTGCTGCATGACGCTTGATCTCGATGAGGGCGCGCTCTGGAACGCCCTGCCGAACCCTGCGCTCGTCATCTCGACCGAAGGTGAGATTGTCGCCGTAAACGCAACTGCAGAGCACTTTTTCGGCGCCTCCGAGCGACATCTAAAGGGTGAGCGTCTGGCCGAGTATACAGGCTCTGGCAGCCGGGTGATGGCTCTCGTCGAGCAGGCCGCCCGCGGTGGTATCAGCATGGCCGACTATGATGTCGAGCTGTCCTGGCCCGAGGCGCCGACCCGTCTTGTGGATCTATCGATCGCGCAGATCGGGGCGGGATCGGGCCCGCGACCTCTGCTTCTGATGCTTCAACCACGCTCGATTGCCGACACTATGGACCGCTCGCTCACCCATCGAGACGCCGCGCGCTCGATGACCGGCATGGCGGCGATGCTGGCGCATGAGGTGAAGAACCCACTTGCCGGCATCTCGGGTGCCGCGCAGCTTCTGGAGATGAGCCTCGGGGAGCGGGATCGTGAACTCACAGATCTGATCCGGGCGGAAGCCAACCGGATCAGTGACTTGCTGGCACAAGTTGAGGAGTTTGGGGCAATCGGCCCGAGGCGCTCAATCCCTGTGAACATTCACGACGTCCTCGACCGTGCTGTGAAATCTGCCAAGGCGGGTTTCGCGCGGCATGCGCGTTTCATCGAGGAGTATGACCCGTCTCTGCCGCCTGTCATGGGTGACCCTGATCAGCTCATCCAGATCTTCATGAATCTTCTGAAGAATGCAGGTGAAGCCACTCCGGAAGTTGGCGGTTTGGTGACTGTACGGACGGCTTATCGGGCGGGCATCAAGGTTGTCGGTCCCTCCGGCAAGCGCGCCTCTCTGCCGCTCCAGGTCACGATTGCCGACAATGGCAGCGGCGTGCCGGAGGAGATGAAGCGGCACATCTTCGAGCCCTTCGTCACATCCAAGAGCAGTGGATCGGGATTAGGCCTCGCCTTCGTGTCCAAGGCGGTCAGCGATCATGGTGGCGTGATCTCCTGCGAGAGCGAGCCCGGTTGGACGCGCATGAAGCTGAGGCTGCCGATTGCGAGCGCCCGGGACGTGGCGGCGGCGGAAGTGGTCGAGACGGCGGAGCCGGTGAGCGCAGAGCGGTAAGGCACTGGAAATGTTGCCAGAACAGGCAGTTGGTCGGACGGAGAAGGTCGGATGAACGTTGCAGGCGATAGCGGACGGACGGTGCTTGTGGCGGATGATGACCGGGCGATCCGCACGGTGCTGAGCCAGGCGCTGGCCCGCATCGGCTGCCGGGTGCGCGCCACGGGGTCGTCCTCCGCGCTCTGGCGCATGGTCGAGGAGGGCGAGGGAAACCTCGTTGTCACCGACGTCCATATGCCCGACGGGGATGCGCTCGATCTGCTGCCCGCGATCCGTCGCAAGCGGCCGGACCTGCCGGTCGTGGTGATGAGTGCGCAGAACACGGTCCTGACGGCGATCCGCGCAGCGGAAGTGGGCGCTTACGAGTACCTTCCTAAGCCCTTTGATCTCAAAGAACTTCTGGCGGTTGTCGAGAAGGGTCTTGGAGACCGGCTTGCGCGTCCTGATGGGGGTGAGGAGGGGGCGCCGGCAGAGCAGAACCTTCCGCTCATCGGCCGGTCGACGGCGATGCAGGAAGTCTACCGCGTGATGGCGCGCCTGATGCACACGGATCTGAGCGTTATGGTCACGGGCGAGAGCGGGACCGGCAAGGAGTTGGTGGCGCGTGCCCTCCACAATTTCGGAAAGCGGGCCCGTGGGCCTTTCGTGCCGATCAACATGGCGGCCATTCCTCGCGAGCTGATCGAGAGCGAGCTCTTCGGGCACGAGAAGGGTGCGTTTACCGGCGCGACAGAGCGGGCTTCGGGGCGGTTCGAGCAGGCGCAGGGCGGCACACTTTTTCTCGATGAAATCGGGGACATGCCGCCAGAGGCTCAGACGCGGCTTCTGCGCGTCTTGCAGGAGGGGGAGTACACCAGCGTTGGCGGTCGAGTCCCGCGGCGGGCCGATGTTCGGATCGTCGCGGCGACCCATCAGGATCTGCGCGGGCTGATCGCCGAGGGGCGTTTCCGCGAAGATCTCTACTATCGGATCAACGTCGTGCCCATCCGGCTGCCTGCGCTGCGGGAGCGTTCGGACGATATCCCGGACCTGGCCCGCCACTTCTTTGCTCGGGCGGAGAAGGAGGGTCTGCCGAGAAAATCACTCGACTCAGAGGCGCTCGAGCGCCTCAAGCAGCATCGCTGGCCCGGTAATGTGCGGGAGTTGGAGAATCTCGTTCGGCGAATTGCCGTGCTCTGCGCTGACGATCTTGTGACGGCCCCGGTCGTCGAAGCAGAGCTTTCCGCTAAGGAAGGCGCCGATGGTCTGGATGGGCCCGAGGCGGGCGAGGTCGGCCGTACCTTGGGTGCGGCAGTTGAGTTACATCTAAGGCGCTACTTTAATCTGCACGGAGACGGCCTGCCTCCAACAGGGCTTTACGATCGAGTGTTACGTGAAGTCGAGATGCCGCTCATTGCGCTCACGATGGCAGCAACCCGTGGAAATCAGCTGAAAGCGGCGGATCTGCTGGGCATCAACCGGAACACACTCCGCAAGAAAATCAGAGAGCTTGACATCCCGGTCACACGCGGCAAAAAACTGATGTAGGCGCGCAACAGTTGCGCCCCGGGCACGGCGGTATGCAGCGCCCGGAACACACCAGTGCCGCAGTGTACGGCCGGGGAGAGGGCAGTGAGCGGAACCGACGCGCCGATGGGCGCGGCCAGCATTGGTCTACGCAGCGGGGCCTGGGCCAGGCGGATCGAGCGGCGGACGCTCATTCCGCTGATCCTGCTTGGGCCCGCGTTGGCGGTCGGTACGATCATCGCGCTCGGTCGCGGTCTGGGTGGCGATAGCACGCTGTTGCGGACACTCCTGGCGGCGGATGCGCTTTACCTTCTTGTCTTTGGCGCGGTTCTGGCGGTGCGTATTGCCACGCTCATCGCCGCGCGGCGGGCCGGGCGGATCGGCTCGAAACTGCATCTCCGGCTGGCCGGCACCTTCGGCATGGTGGCGCTTGTCCCTACGGTGATCGTGGCGGTCTTCGCGACGCTTTCCGTGAATTTCGGTATCGAGTCGTGGTTCTCCGACAGGGTGGGCAGCGTTGTCAGCAACGCGCTCGATGTAGCCCGGGCCTATGAGCGCGAGCACCGGGAGAACATTCGCGGCGACGTCCTCGCGATGGCAAACGACCTTAACCGCGCCGCGCAGCAGGGCGGGGGCCTGACGGGCGCTCAGCTCAACGAGTTGGTGCGCAGTCAAGCGATCCTGCGTGAACTGCCCGAGGCCTTTGTCTTCAACTCCGACCGCGAGATTGTGGCGCGGGGCGAGTTCTCCTACCTCTTCGCGTTCGAGGCTCCGACCGATGATGAGGTGGCACGGGCCCGCGGCGGTGAGGTCGTGATCACGAATGACGACCGGAACAACGAGATCCGGGCGCTGGTCTACCTCACCAACTTCTTCGACGCCTTCCTCTATGTCAGCCGCGACGTGGAGGGGGAGGTACTGCGCCTCCTCGACGAGACACAGGATACCGTGCGGCTCTATGAGCAGCTGGAGGCGGAGCGTGGCAGCCTGCTCCGCGACTTCGCGGTCATCTATGTGGGCTTTGCACTGCTGGTGATCTGCTCCTCGACGCTCCTGGGGCTGCTCTTTGCCGAACGGCTGGCGAAGCCGGTCGGGCGGCTCGCGGGTGCGGCGGAGCGGATCGGGAGCGGCGACCTCGACATCCGCGTGAAGGAGGAGCGCGGCGGGGACGAGATCTCGATCCTGTCACGCAGCTTCAACCGGATGGCCGCGCAGCTCAAAGGCCAGCGTGACGCGCTCATCCACGCCAACCAGGAGACGGAGCGACGGCGGCGATTGACCGAGGCGGTACTCTCCGGCGTAACCGCGGGCGTCATGGGGCTCGACGGTGAGCACCGGATCACGCTTCTGAACGAGGCGGCGACGGGGCTCCTCGATATCGATGCGGCCGATGCGCATGGCCGGATGATGGACGAGGTGGCGCCGGCCTTCGAGCCGCTGCTGGAGGCTTCGAACCACGCGCCTTCGGGCGTTGGTGCCGGTGAGGTGCGCCTTGCCGTCGGCGGGCAGCCCCGCGAGTTTCTCTGCCGCGTGGCGCTCAAGAACCCCTATGCGCCGGAAGAGGGCCACGTCGTGACCTTCGACGATATCACGGCGCTGGCGTCCGCTCAGCGCATGGCCGCCTGGGGCGATGTGGCCCGGCGCGTCGCGCACGAGATCAAGAACCCGCTCACGCCGATCCAGCTATCGGCGGACCGGATGCGGCGGAAGTTCGCCGGGCGCCTTGGTGAGGATGGCGCGCAGCTCGAACGGATGCTCGATGTCATCACGCGCCAAGCTGGCGAGATCCGACGCATGGTCGACGCCTTCAGCCGCTTCGCCCGGATGCCCGAGCCCGTGATGGCGCGGGAGGATCTCGGAGAGCTGGTCCGAGAGGCCGTGCTCTTGCAGGAGGGCGCGCGCGGCGAGGGCGAGGAGGCGGTGCATATAGTCTACGAGACGGTGCTGCCGGAGCATCCTGTGCCCCTTGCCGGGGATCGCGGGCTCCTCGGCCAATGCCTCACGAACCTCCTCCAGAACGCGGCCGACGCAATCGAGGCACGGTCTGACAAGGGGGCGCTGGAGGGGCCCGGCCGCATCCGGGTGCGGCTGGCGGAGAAGGGGCGCGGCTGGCGCCTCGATATCGCTGATAACGGCATTGGTCTGCCTGAGGAGGGCAGGGACCGGCTGACCGATCCTTACGTGACCACCCGCAAGAAGGGCACGGGCCTCGGCCTCGCCATCGTGCGGAAGATCGTGGAGCAGCATGGCGGTATCATGTCGCTCGGCGATGGCCCCGGGCGGGCCACCGGCGGCGCCTTCGATGGAGCGCAGGTCTCTCTGCGCCTGCCGAAGCCCGCCGATGCGACCAACAAGACGACGAAGAGCGTGAACCTCGCCCAAGAAGGGCGGCAAGACCCGGTAACGGGCCAGCACGAGAGGACTTGAGCGAGCATGGCTGACATACTGATTGTCGACGACGAAGCCGATATCAGGGACCTGATCGGGGACCTGTTGAGCGATGAGGGATACGCGACGCGGGAGGCATTCGATGCAGACAGCGCCTTTGCCTCCATCGACGGTTCCCTGCCGGATCTGATCATCCTCGATATCTGGCTGCAGGGCAGCCGCATGGACGGGATCGAGATCCTGAAGCGCGTGAAGCGTGATAACCCGGCCGTGCCCATCGTGATTATCTCGGGCCATGGCAACATCGAGCTTGCCGTCGCCGCGGTGAAGCAGGGCGCCTACGACTTCATCGAGAAGCCCTTCAACATGGACCAGCTTCTGGTCGTCGTGAGCCGGGCGCTCGAGGCATCGCGCCTTCGCCGGGAGAATGTCACCTATCGCAAGGCCGAGGCTGAGAACTGGCGGCTGGTGGGCCAGAGCCACGCCATCACCACCCTACGCGGCAAGCTCGACCGCGTGGCGCGGGGTGGCAGCCGCGTGTTGCTGACCGGCGGCCCTGGCACGGGCAAGGAGGTCGCGGCGCGGTACATCCACCATCATTCTGAGCGCGGCCAGTCGCCCTTCGTGGTGGTGAACGCCGCAAGCGTCGAGGCGGACCGGATGGAGGAGTTGCTGTTCGGGCGCGTGCGCACGGGTGGCGGGGTGCAGCCGGGGCTCTTCGAGAAAGCGCATGGCGGCACGCTCTTCATCGACGAGGTCGGTGACATGCCCTACGGCACGCAGTCCAAGATCCTGCGCGTGCTGGTCGATCAGGCGTTCACGCGGCTTGGAGACAGCGCGACCGTCCGCGTGGATGTGCGCGTCATCTCGGCGACGAACCGTGACTTGCAGGCGGAGATCGGGGCAGGGCGGTTCCGCGAGGATCTCTACCACAGGCTCAACGTGATGCCGATCGAGGTCCCGAGCCTCGACCGGCGGCGCGATGACATCCCGGAGCTTTCGAACCACTTCCTCGATCGCTTTGCGCGGGAACAGGGGCTGGTGCGGCGCGTGCTCTCGGACGGCGCGCTCGCGGCGCTTCAGACGCGGAGTTGGCCCGGCAATGTTCGCCAGCTTCGAAACATGATGGAGCAGGTGCTGATCCTCGGCTGTGACAGCCGCACGATCGAGGCCGAGGAGTTGCCTGGGGCGAGCGGGGATCCGGCGGAGGCAGGACTTGGCGGGCTGTTGGCCGCAGTCGCGTCCCTGCCGCTGCGCGAGGCTCGGGAGCTCTTTGAGCGGGAGTATCTGGTCGCACAGATCAATCGCTTCGGCGGCAACATCTCGAAGACTGCGAGTTTCGTCGGCATGGAACGCTCGGCGCTGCATCGAAAGCTCAAGATGCTCGGCGTCAGCACCACGTCGCGGGGCGGCGTGCGGGTTGCAGTAAGCGAAGGGGTGGAGGAGGAGCTTCTGGAGGACTGATCGACCGCTTCAGTCTGCCGAGGCGTTAACGGAGGATGCTCTCTCGAAGAGCACCTCCAGCCTCGGGGGTGGATGGCAATTCAGTCGATACGCTTTTCATAGTCTAATATTGCACATTAAGAGAGGCGGATAAGTCGCTGAAATAGGATCATAGTTTGTTGCTAGAATGTCAACGAGCGGATCTTTCTACGGCTCAGCGCCGGTCTCTGCCACAATCGATAGAAATTCTGCCTAACAATAACCACTCATTCACGTTTCTGTCGGAAGCGTGTTCGCGGGCTGGTTGTGTATCTAGCGGAGCAACGTTCTTTAGCTCGGGTTTCGGGTTGTGCCGGAGCTGGCAAGGTCATGCGGTTCTACAGCTTCTTCATCTGCGATGAGGTTCGGGGCCTCGAGCTTGGGGGCGGCTATATCCGTGCGCGGAACGCGCGCGAGGCGAAAGCGGCGTTGCCGTATCCGAATGCGCTGATCACGCCTGCCGCATCGTCTGCGGAGTGGCCGAACGGGACCAAGGGGCAGGTAGCTTGGGCATACCGCGCACCGGAACTGCAGCTCCACTAGCGTTTCAGGATTTGATGCCAACTGGCTGATTTCAATGCCTATGATGGATTTAGGCATTAAGGTTCCTGGAGGGGGGCCGCGAGGGGGAAGGCGGGGCGCGGCGTTCGCTTGACAGCGCTGCTGCCCCGCCGCACCGTTCCGCACCTCCGAGGGCGGCAAACGGTGTTCCATGCAAGTCTTGGTCTGCGGGGCGGGGCAGGTAGGCTCACAGATCGCCCGCCACCTTGCCGATGAAGGCAACGCCGTCACTGTCATCGACCACAACGGCGCGCTCGTCCGCCGGCTGACGGACATGTACGATGTGTCGGGCGTGATTGGCTTTGCCTCTCATCCGGACATCCTTGCCCGTGCCGGCGCACAGGATTGCGACATGCTGATCGCGGCGACCTCGATGGACGAGGTCAATATGGTCGCCTGCCAGGTGGCACATTCGGTCTTCGAGGTGCCCACCAAGATCGCGCGCATTCGGACCGAGAGCTATCTTGAGGCGGAGTGGTCGGATCTCTTCCGTCGCGATCACATGCCGATCGACGTGGTGATCAGCCCGGAGAGCGAGGTGGCGCATGTCACGCTCCGCCGTCTGCAGGCGACGGCCGCCTTCGATATCGAGCCGTTTCTCGATGGCGAGGTGAACTTCGTCGGCATCAAGCTCGAGGAGAGCTGCCCGGTCACCAACACGCCGCTCCGCCAGCTGACGGAGCTCTTCTCCACCTTGCGCGCGATCGTCGTGGCGATCAGGCGGGAGGGAAAACTCTTTGTCGCCTCGGCGGAGGATCAGCTCTTCCCCGACGACGAGGTCTATTTCGTCGCTGCGCGCGAGGATGTGCAGCGCACGTTCGGCATCTTCGGGAAGAAGAACCGCGTCGCCTCGCGCATCATCGTGATCGGCGCAGGCAATGTGGGCTTGCGGGTCGCGCGGGAGATCGAGCGGCGGCAGAACCACCGTGCAACGATGATCGAACGGGACCGGGAACGGGCCGAACGGGCAGCGGATCGGCTCAATCGGACCGTGGTGCTCAATGGCGACGCGCTGGACGCCGGCATTCTGCAGGAAGCCGGGATCGAGGATGCGGATGCTGTCGTCGCGCTCACGGATGACGACCGGACGAACCTCCTTTCCTGTGCTCTCGCGGAGCAGATGAACCCGCTGATCTCGATCGCTCTGTCGAAGGATCCGACCTTCGACCGGCTGGCCGATCCGCTGAGCGTCGACGCGCTGATCGACCCAAGGGCCACGACGGTGAGTTCGATCCTCCGCCATGTGCGACGGGGCAAGATCCGCGCGGTCTACAATATCGGGGCGAGCGACGGGGAGGTGATCGAGGCGCAGGTCATGAGCACCTCCGCCATCGCCGGCAAGCGGCTACGCGATATCAGCCTGCCGCGCGGCTCCATCGTCGGGGCGGTGCGGACCGCGACAGGCGTGGCGATGCCGCATGGGGATCTGACGATATCGGTTGGCGACGTGCTGGTACTCTTCGCCGTGCGATCCGCCGTGCAGAAGGTGGAGGCGATGTTCCGCGTCAGCATCGACTTCTTCTGACCGTGGCGACGCCGTCACGCAGGACAATGCGCGCCCGTCAGCGGCGCGACCGGGGCAGGGAGGAGGCACCGCTCTTCGCCCCCGCCCTCGGCATCTTGGCCATCGCAATGGCCGTGCCAATGCTCTTCGCCCTCGTGATCGGCGATGAGCGTTCGTCCCGCGCCTTCCTCTATGGCGGTGCATTTTCCGGGTTCGCTGCTGCGATCGCGCGCGTCGCGCTCGCCAGCCGCGCGCGGCAGAGCAGCGCACAAACCGAGCTCGCCTCGCTCCTGGCCGGCTGGATCATTCTGCCGGTCTTCGCCGCTATCCCATTGGTTTTGCTGACGCCGTCTCTCGGATGGGTCGGTGCCTGGTTTGAGATGGTGACGGCGCTGACGACGACCGGCAGCACCGGGTATGTTCAGCCCGAGGAGGTGCCGGACGCCATCCATCTCTGGCGAGGCATCGTGTCCTGGCTTGGCGGGCTCATGACGCTCACCGCGGCCTACGTCATTCTGGCGCCCCGCCGTATGGGGGGGTTCGAGGTCACGACACCGACGGCGAGTGCTGCGAGCGTCGAAAGCGGCGAGGTGCGGCTGGCTGAACTCGGCGCGCAGACGCCGCCGATGGGCGACCGCGTCCGCCGAGCGCTGAGGACGATTTTGCCAGTCTATGCAGGGCTTACCGTGGCGTTGATCATCTTTCTTGGAAGCGTTCAGCCGCTCGATCTCGGCAGCGTTGTCCATGCCTTCGGGATTATCTCCACAAGCGGCGTCTCGCCCTACGACCCCTTGTTGCCGGGCTTTCAGAACGTTGCGGCCGAGGCTGTGGCAGCGGTTTTCCTGCTGGTGGCCTGCACGTCGAGACTCTATGGCGGCGCGAGCCGGATCGGGAGGGGCGTGCGCGTCCGAAGCGATCCGGAGCTGCGGCTCATGGTCATCATAGTCTCACTTGCCACCCTGGGGCTCTTTCTGCGCCACTGGTTTGCAGCCTTCGAGCTCGATATGGGCGAAAATGGTGTGGACGCTCTCTCAGCACTTTGGGGTATCTTGTTCACTACGCTAAGTTTTCTGACCACCACTGGATATGAGGCGGCAGCTTGGGAGGGGGCCCGTGCCTGGGCCGGTCTTGAGAACCCGACGCTGCTTCTCCTTGGTCTGGCGGCCGTGGGCGGCGGCGCTGCGACGACCGCTGGCGGGATCAAGCTGATCCGGGCAGCAGCGCTCATTCGACATGGGCTGCGCGAGATCGATCGCCTCGCACAACCGAGCGTCGTCGGTGGCTCGGGCACCGGCGTCGGTGCCGGGTTGCGCGGGCTGGTGGGGGAGGGCGCCTTCCTCGGCTGGGCGTTCATCATGCTCTATGCAGGTGCCGTCTTCGTGACGGCTTTCGCGCTCGCCTTGACCGGCCTCGCATTCGAACCCGCCTTCATCGCGGCCGTCTCTTCCGTCTCGAACACGGGCCCCGTCTTCGGGTTCGTTGCCGAGGGTCACGAGAGCTACGCGCTGCTGGATGCCTCGCAGCGCGCCTGCTGTGCGGCAGGAATGATCCTAGGCCGCATGGAAACCCTGGCGGTTATCGCGCTTTTTCGACGCGAAACGCTGCTTTCAATGCTGCCAGAGCGAAAAACCTCTGGAAAGGCAGCGAACTAGGCGCCATGTTCGCGCGTGTGGCGCGGCGGCAACCGCTGCGTGCATCACCAACGAACAGACAGGCATAAGAATGGCCAGCGAAAATAAACAAAACCTGCAAGACGTCTTTCTCAATCACATCCGCAAGCAGAAAATTCCGGTGACGGTATTCCTCGTCAATGGTGTGAAACTTCAGGGGGTTATCACCTGGTTCGACAACTTCTGTGTGCTGCTGCGCCGCGATGGGCAGAGCCAGCTCGTCTACAAGCACGCGATTTCCACCGTGATGCCTGGGCAGCCCTTCAGTCTTTACGACCAGGATCAGGCCGAGTGATCCTTGTCGCCTTTGGGGCAGGGTGGCGGTGACACGCACTTTCGTACTGCACCTCGATCTGAAGCAGCCCGATGCGCCCGACCCTGATCGGGCGCTTGCGGAGACGGTGAGCCTCACGGCTGCAATCGACCTCTCGCCTGTGGACGCGGATATCGCCGTCGTTTCCAAGCCTAACCCCGCGACTCTGATCGGTCCTGGGAAGGTTGAGGAGCTTGGGGTTCGGTTCGAGGCGCAGGAGATCGACCTCGTCATCGTCAACGGCGCGCTCAGCCCCGTCCAGCAGCGCAATCTGGAGCGGGCGTGGAAAGCCAAGGTGCTCGACCGAACGGGCCTGATCCTTGAGATCTTCGGGGAGCGGGCGCAGACTCGCGAGGGTGTCCTGCAAGTTGAGCTTGCGCACCTAACCTACCAGAAATCCAGGCTTGTCCGCTCCTGGACGCATCTTGAGCGGCAGCGTGGTGGCGTGGGTTTCATGGGCGGCCCTGGCGAGACCCAGATCGAAGCCGACCGGCGCATGATCGATGAGAAGATCACCAAGCTCCGTCGCCAGTTGGAGAAAGTCGTAAAGACCCGCGCGCTCCACCGGCAGAAGCGCGCCAAAGTCCCTCAGCCAGTCGTCGCGCTCGTCGGCTATACCAACGCCGGAAAATCGACGCTTTTCAACCGATTGACGACGTCCGACGTCGTCGCCGAGGACATGTTGTTTGCCACGCTCGATCCGACGATGCGGCGCTTGAAGTTGCCGTCCGGGCGCGTCGCCATTCTGTCCGACACAGTGGGCTTCATCTCAGATCTGCCGACACAGTTGGTAGCCGCGTTCAGGGCGACGCTAGAGGAAGTCCTAGAGGCCGATATCGTTCTTCATGTCCGAGATATCTCGCACCCGAACACGGAGGATCAGGCGCGTGACGTTCTCGGCGTTCTCGAAGAGCTTGGCGTAAGCGACGACGCGCGCGAGGCTATGATCGAGGTTCAGAACAAGATCGATCTGCTACCCGTCGATGAGCGTTCGTTGCCGGCAACAGCGTTCGCCGATTCGGTCGTTAGGCTCTCCGCCGTTTCGGGCGAGAACATCGATCAGCTCCTTGAAAGTGTCGAAGAGCGTCTCTTTCCAAGACGCCTTCGCATTGGCCTGACGCTCCACCACAGGAGTGGGGCCGCGATCGGATGGCTCTATCGCCACGCTGATGTTCACACGCGAGAGGACGCTCCAGAAGGCGTTCGGCTGTTCGTTGAAATTACGGAGAGAGAGTTCTTCCAGTTTCGCAAAGCGTTCCCAGACGATGTTAACGTCACACATCGGGATAGCCTGGCAGCGCAATAACAAACATAATATTGCTTCTGTAATTTACTATCTCTTGTGAGGTGTAGGATTCCCGCACAGCGCGAAACCTCGCTTTGCGTTCACCCTTTAGTAACCTACCCTCATCACAGTGTGCGTCATGATGCGTGGTGTTGGTATGCGTGACTTTACGCTGTTCGAGACGGTGGTTCAGCCGAGCGTCGAGCGGATTCCGCTCATGGACGTTCAATACGCGGATGTGGTCGACGACCATCCTTGCGTGATCTCCCACATCGTCTCCCGAAACGTCTTCACGGACTTCGACCTCAAGCTCTCGCGGCATCTTGCAGCCGTCCGAAATGGCGGCTTTCCCGGTGTGACGGTCACGATCCGCGCGCGGGAGAAGAAGGCCGGCGCAATCTGGACAGAAGGTCGGGATCAGCACTTTCTGACAGTGCCCCATGCGCTGCGCGGGATCGCCCGTCGCGCGATGGCCAAACACGGCTTTGCAGATCTTACCTTCCTCGGCATCGAAGGCGCGTCGGATGCAATGGAGGCGCTCGACGATCAGAGCCCTGCGCGCAGAGTAGAGAAATCGGAAGTCGATGCCTTCGGAGCGGCTCTGGAGTTCTGCCGCACCCTTGGCGCCTTCGAGTTTCTAGAGGTCTCGGGTGATTTCGACATGCTCATGGTCAAACCGGCAGGAACAGATTTCTCGCCGATTACGGTCGATCTCTTCCGCGGATCTGTCAGTGTTCCTGCGGCTGCAGGACGGAAGCATGACGGCTTTGAGGGCGCGCTCTACGAGCTGAGGCGCAATCTCGATCAGAACGCGGCTGCCCGGACCTACTTCGCCGCAGCCCGTCATGCGATGACAGAAGCGAAGGAGGATGCGGTGCTCGCTTTCCGAACAGCGGCTGAAACCCGCATCCACGCCTTCGACCGGGCCCTGGCCAACCGTCCTTTGCAGGGTCATCGCTTGGACGCAGTGCTCTCACTCGTAGCGCGGCTGAGGGCTGGTTTGGGAGACGGTCTCACCGGTATCTCGGAAGATGCGCGGATCACGGCACTCGATTGGGCCGAGGCCGCCGAGGCCGGGGGCCACGACTTCGGCGCCGGCAAGAAGCGGCGCGAACACCTCTTTGAATGGCGCGAAAAGGCCGAAGCTGCCGGGACCCTTTAGGCTGCGAGGCTGAGCAAACACAAACGCGAAGACCGGAAGATAACGGTTCGCTCGACCAAAAGAGCCGACGCCCAAGGGCGCCGGCGAGGTGGCGGCCTGGCAGAGCGGCCGGACGGATCGGAATCAGGGGTGCAACCGGTGCCGTCCCCGCCATGGCCATCCAGGACCACGGCGACGGCCACCCGCAGCAGCGCCGCGGGCGAGACGCGGACTGCTCGTCAGAGCAGAACCGGCAGAACGAAGCCGCAGAACACGACGGCGCAGATGCCAGCCAATCCGGCAACATCAGCCGCTGCCTCGGCGGGGGAGTTGATCAGGAATCTCCGAGCCTCACGGATCATGGTCATGGCATCTCTCCGGTGTCATCGCTTCGTTGCGGCTATGTTCACCATATTTTCATCTGAGTCGCAAGAACATTAATGGAACGAACTGCTCAGCCGCTCGACAGCAACCGGACGGATGCGTCGCGCTCCATGAGATAGAGAAGCACCCTGAGGGCTCGCCCACGTGCCGTGCTGAGCGATGGATCGACGGCCAGAATGCGCCGCGCATCGTCGCGCGCAATCTCCATGAGAGCGCCATCGCGCTCGAGATCGGCGAGCCTGAAACGCGGCAAACCCGACTGTGCGGTGCCGATCATGTCACCGGCACCGCGCAACCGCAGGTCCTCTTCGGCAATCCGAAAACCGTCCTCGCTTTCGCGCAGAACGGCGAGCCTTGCCGCCGCCGCCTCGGCGAGCGGCGCGTCGTAGAGGAGAAGGCAATGCGAGCGCCCTGCCCCGCGCCCGACCCGACCCCGTAGCTGATGCAGCTGGGCGAGGCCGAAGCGATCGGCCTGCTCGATGACCATGATGGTCGCCTCGGGCACATCGACGCCAACCTCGATCACGGTGGTCGCGACGAGGAGCGGTCGTGCGCCGGATTGAAACGCCGCCATGGCGATGTCCTTCGCCTCCGCGCCGAGTTGGCCGTGTACGAGGGCGACCTTGTCCGCGCCAAGGGCCGCCGAGAGCATGCGGGCGCGCGTCTCGACGGCAACCGCATCGCTGTCTGGACGATCTTCGACAGCAGGGCAGACCCAGTATGCCCGTCGCCCATCCGCCAACGCGGCCTTGAGGCGGGTCACGACATCATCGACGCGCTCCGCCGCGATCAGCCGCGTGTCGACTGGCGTCCGCCCCGGCGGCTTTTCATCGAGCACCGAGATGTCGAGATCGCCATAACCCGCGAGCGCCAGCGTGCGCGGGATCGGCGTCGCGGTCATGATCAGGAGGTCGCAGCCATGCGGGGCCTTCGCGGAGAGCTCCATGCGCTGGCGGACACCGAAACGATGCTGCTCATCGATCACGGCGAGGCGGAGATCGGAGAATGCGACATCGCCGGAGAAGAGCGCGTGGGTGCCGATGACGAGCTGCGCCCTTCCCTCCGCCACCGCTGCCAGCTTCTCGGCCCGGGCGGTGCCGCGGTCGCGCCCCGTCAGGAGCACGGTTTCAATCCCGGCAGCCGCCATGATCGGCGTAAGCCCGGCCGCGTGCTGGCGGGCGAGGATCTCGGTGGGGGCCATCAAGGCGCCCTGCCCTCCCGCGGCGGACGCGATCCCCAACGCCATGGCGGCCACCCAGGTCTTGCCCGCACCGACATCGCCCTGGAGGAGGCGCATCATGCGTTCTTCGAGCGCCATGTCGGCCCGGATCTCGGCGACTGCACGGCTCTGTGCGCCCGTCGGGGGGTAGCCGAAGGCCTCCGCAATCGGGGCGGTCCGGCCCTGCCCCTCAGGCTCCACAGTCCGCCGTCCCCGACCGCGCCGCATGGAGGCACGGCCGAGAGCGAGCGCAAGCTGATGCGACAGGAGCTCATCGAAGGCGAGGCGCCGGCGCGCAGCAATCTGTGCCGCCTCCGACAGGCTCCCTTCGGGCTGGTGCGCTGTGGCGAACGCCGTCATCCAGTCCGGCCAACCCTCCCGGCGGACGAGCGCCGGATCGTGCCACTCCGGCAAAGCGGGCGAGCGCTCAAGCGCCTGTGCCACTGCGCGGGCCACAAGGCCTTGGGTGAGCCCCTCCGCCACGCCGTAGACAGGCTCGAAGGGCGGGAGGGTCTCCGCCTCCTCCTCGGTGATCACGAGGTCCGGATGCGCCATCTGCCAGGCACCGTCATAGAGGTCGAGCTTCCCGGAGATGACACGGCGCGCACCGATGGGCAGGCGATGCGAGAGCCAGTCGCCCTGTGCGCGGAAGAAGACGAGCTCGAAGAGCGTGCCACCCCCCTCCACGCTCACGCGATAGGGCACCCCGCGCCGGCGCGGCGGTGTGTGTCGCTGTACCGTCACCGTCAGCGTGACCGTCGCACCGGGCCGCTGGCCCTGCAGGGTCGCAACCGGCCGGCGGTCCACGACGCCCGCGGGGAGATGAAACAGGAGATCGCGCAGACGCGTGATGCCCAGCCGCTCGAAGGCCTTGCCGGCCTTTGGCCCGACGCCCTTCAGCCCGTCGAGTTCCGCGAAGAGGGGGAAGAGGATTTCGGGCCGCGCCATGCCCCTCCTTGGCCCGTCACCCCTGCTGCGTCAACGCGAGGGCGTGACGGGCGTGGCGAGCTCAAGCGAGAGATATCGGACGAGTTTCGTATCGCCGTAGGGGTGCGCGCGCCCAACCTCGATGAAGCCCAGGCGATCGTGGAACGCGTCCGAGCCGGGATTGGGCGGTACGCGATTGACCTCGCACACGATCCGCTCCTGGCCTGCCTCCTTCACGGCCTCTGCCAGCGCGGCGTAAAGCGCGCGGGCATATCCCTTACCACGTGCCGATGCGGCCACGACGACGCGGTCTACGTAGAGGAAACGCTGATAGCGCTGTGAAAACCAATGAAAGTTAGGGCTCTGATAGGCCGCCTCCGGCGCCATCGCGATGAGCAAGGCGTCGGCCGTGGCCGGGGCGAGCGCGAGGAACGACTGCGCGACCAGCCCCTCCCAATCGTCCGGCTCGAGATGCGATGTCGCCTCCGCATTGGCGTTGTTGAGCGCCCGCAGCGCCTCACGGGTCGCGGGGGGCAGCGTTGCGATGGGGGCAAACTGGTCGAGCATCGCTGCGGTGGCTCAGCCGATGAGGGCGAGCCACTCCTCCTCGCTCAGCGTCTGCAGCCCCAACTCCGTCGCCTTCTTGAGCTTGGAACCCGCGCCGGGACCCGCCACCAGGATGTCGGTCTTTGCTGACACGCTGCCGGAAACCTTGGCACCCAGCGCTTCAGCCCGGGCCTTCGCTTCGTCGCGGCTCATCTGTTCGAGTTTGCCCGTGAAGACCACCGTCTTGCCGGCCACGGGGCTGTCCGTCGCCGAGGGCGCTGCGGCGTCTTCAGGTGAGACATGCGCGGTAAGCGCCGCCAACGCGCCGAGATTTTGCTCATCGCTGAAGAAGGCGACAACTGCATCGGCGAGAACCGCACCGACGCCATCGATGTCCAGCAGCGCGTCGCGCGCCTCGGTCTCCTCGCGGGCCGCGCGCATCGCGTCGGCGAAGGCGGCCCAACTGCCATAGCTGCGGGCGAAGAGCTTTGCCGTCGTCTCCCCCACATGCCGGATGCCGAGGGCGAAGATGAAGCGGTGGAGCGGCACTTCGCGCCGCGCATCGATGGCGTCGAAGAGGTTCTCGGCGGACCGCTCGCCCCAGCCTTCGAGTGCGGAGAGGCGCTGTATCTCGGTGCCTTCCGGGCCGAAGCGCGCCTTGAGCTCAAAGATTTCAGCAGGTGCGCGGACCCATTCGAGCTGCCAGAACGCCTCGACCTGCTTTGTGCCGAGCCCTTCGATGTCCATGGCGCCGCGGGACACGAAGTGCTTGAGGCGCTCGACGGCCTGCGCGGGGCAGACGAGGCCGCCGGTGCAGCGGCGCACGGCCTCTCCCGCCTCCCGCACGGCCGGAGAACCGCAGGCCGGACAGACCTCGGGGAAAACGTACGCCACCGCGTCATTCGGGCGGCGCGCGATGTCCACGTCGATCACCTTCGGAATGACGTCGCCCGCGCGGTAGACGGTGACGGTATCGCCGACGCGGAGATCCTTGCCGTCGCGGATCGGCTCACCATTGGCGCCGCGCCCCGCGATGTAGTCCTCGTTATGAAGGGTCGCGTTGGAGACGACGACCCCGCCTACAGTCACGGGGCGGAGGCGGGCCACGGGGCTGAGTGCGCCCGTCCGGCCGACCTGAATGTCGATACCTTCGAGCACGGTTTGCGCGCGCTCGGCAGGAAACTTGTGCGCGATCGCCCAACGCGGCTGGTTCGAGCGCGCGCCGAGGCGCTGCTGCCAGTCCAACCGGTCGACCTTGTAGACCACGCCGTCGATGTCATAGCCGAGCGAGGCGCGGATGCTCTCGATCTCGCGGTAATGCGCTAGCATCGCCTCCACGCTCTCGAACCGTCGCGCATGCTCGTTGACCGAAAACCCCCAGGCGCGCAGCGTCTCGAGCATGCCCCACTGCGTATCCGCCGGCAGGGCGCTCGCCTCCCCCCAGCTATAGGCAAAGAAGCGGAGCGGGCGGGAGGCGGTGATGCTGCTGTCGAGCTGGCGGAGCGAACCGGCGGCCGCATTGCGGGGGTTCGCGAAGACCTTGGCGCCGGCCTCCGTCTGCCGCGCATTGAGGGCGGCGAAGTCCTCATGGGTCATGTAGACCTCGCCCCGCACCTCGAAGACCTCGGGGGCTTCTCCGGTGAGCGTGTCGGGCAGGTCGTCGATAGTGCGCGCGTTGGCGGTGACGTTCTCCCCCTCCGCGCCGTCACCGCGCGTCGCTGCCTCCACCAGTTGACCGCGCTCATACCGGAGCGTCAGGGACAACCCGTCGATCTTTGGCTCTGCGACCAGGGCCACTGTCTCGTCGCCAAGGCTGAGGAAGCGGCGGATGCGGGCAGCGAACTCCGCCACATCCTCGTCGCTGAACGCGTTGCCGAGCGAGAGCATCGGCATCCGGTGTCGCACCTTCGCGAACCCCTCCACCGGAGCAGCACCCACGGTTCGGGTCGGGCTGTCGTCGCGGGCGAGCTCGGGATGGGCCCCTTCGAGCGCGACGAGCTGACGC
This sequence comes from Pseudomonadota bacterium, assembly GCA_039815685.1. GTDB lineage: Bacteria > Pseudomonadota > Alphaproteobacteria > Rhodobacterales > Rhodobacteraceae > Thermohalobaculum. Next base: position 188,209 of record JBCBYV010000003.1, read on the forward strand.
TTCAGCGCATCGTACGCCGCGTCCGAGATCTCCGGGTCGTCGCGGCGGTGATAGGCCTCATCATGCCGCGCAACCTCGGCGGCAAGGCGTTCGATCTCGGCCTGCGCCTCCTCCAGGGTGTTGGGCGCCGTCGCAGTCGTCGCCTTCTCCGCCATGGTCGCCTCCCCGCCCTGCCCGCGCCTCTCACGGAGGCCAAGATGCGCGGCGGGCGGCGGGCGTCAAGCGGGGCCTAGAAGAGCTCGAGGACGCTGCCCTTCTGGATGTCCAGCGCTTCCTGCGGGGTGATCACGCGCTGGACCTGGCCCGGACGCTCGGGTCGCTCGCGGCCGGTAAAGGCATCGACGATCGCCGAGAACGGATTGCCGTAGCCGCCGACGGCGCGGGCGCGGGCCCATTCGACCTGCACGCTCGCCTGCGACTGGCTCACGGCGTTATCGCCCCGGCCGCCGCGCTTGCGCTTGGCATCTGCATCCGGTGCCACGGCAATGCCGGCGATGGTGAGCGCGAGGGCCCCGAGGATGATGTTCCGCATGTCGTCTCTCCCATGCTGGGCGACCGGAATGCGGCCGCCTGTCCGGAGAATGTCGGCTCGGTCGGGCCTCTTTCCAATCAAGCGCCTCTCAATCCCGGGTGAGGTCACCGCGAGCCTTAGTGGCCGTGGGATGCGGCGGGGCTGTCCTCGGGCAGTTGCCAGCCGCGTGAGCCGGTGCTCTGGGTGTGCGCCGCCGTGTGCTCGCTGAGCGCCGCGATCCGGGCCCGCTGATCGACGGTCAGGATCTGCGCGACGGTGGTGTCGAGCCGGCGATAGGCGGCATCCGCGATGGCGTTCAGCCAATCGGCACCGTCCGGGCCGCAGGCGGCGACGGCAGCGCGAACCGCCTCGGCCTCGGTCTCGCAGGCGGCCAGGATCGCGCGGCGCTGCCAGCGCTCGGCCGCCGCGACCCATAGCCGGCCGTTGAAACTGTTGGCGCAACCCTCAGGTGCCGCGATGGCGAGGCCACGGGCAGCCTCCGTCGAGGCGCCGTCGGCAAACCTCGGCGGCAGGCCATGCTTGAGATACGGCACCAGCCGGTTGTGATGGGCGAAGACGCCGTCCGGATTGTCGAGCGTCGCCCAGACATGGACCATGGCGAGCCGGTCACGCCCATCCTCCGTCCCCGAGAAGCCGTGCTCCAGCCAGAGCCCCGCGAGGAAGCGGAGGACGGGGCGCGACTGTGTGGCTGCATCCACCACCTCGGGAATGTCGTGCACGTGCCAGACATCGGCGCTGCCCGGGAACCCCTCCGGCAAATCCTCTCCCGGCGCTATGCGGATGCCGAAGGCGACGCCGGTGAGGACCTGTTCCCCGCCAATCGTGCTGTACATGAGGTTCGAGGGGCGCGCCGGATCAAGCACCGTCTCACGACCTGAGTAATCGACGCCGCCCGGCAGGTGATAATGCCGCCCCATCAGCGGCTCTTCATCGCCAAATGGCCGCCACCCCTCCGCCTCGGCCACCGCGAAATCCTCGTAGCGCGCTATCGCATTCCGCAGCGTCTCGAGCATTGCCTTCGTCTCGGAGGGCAGCGGCTCAGGCTTCGGCGCCGGCAGCGGGCCTGCGAAAGCGAACGCCGACAGCGCGGCGAGAGCTGCGGTCAGGAGACTGAGGAGACGCATCGGGACCTCGCGAGGCTAACCTTCTCCGCGAGAGCCTAGCACAGCCGCCCTGCGCCGTCCGGCACTTGCGCCCGAGGCACCCAAGGCTCAGTCGAGATCGTCGTCCTCGAAATCCGCGCGGCTCTTGCCCGTCGCGTCCTGCGCCAAGGCGGCGGCCATGAAGGCGTCGAGCTTGCCATCGAGCACGCCTTGCGTGTCCGTCGTCTCTACCCGCGTCCGCAGGTCCTTCACCATCTGATAGGGCTGCAGGACATAGGAGCGTATCTGGTTGCCCCAGCCGATCTCACCCTTCGCATCGTGCTGGTCTTGGATCGCCTGCGTGCGCTTTTTCATCTCAAGCTCGTAGAGCTTTGAGCGCAGGCTCTGCATCGCGATGGCGCGGTTCTGGTGCTGCGACTTCTCCGAAGACGTCACCACGATGCCCGTGGGATGGTGGGTGATGCGCACGGCTGAATCGGTCGTGTTGACGTGCTGACCGCCGGCGCCCGAGCTTCGATAGGTGTCGATCCTGATGTCCTTGTTGGGGATCTCGATCTCGATGGTGTCGTCGATCACCGGGTAGCACCAGACGCTGGCGAAGGAGGTCTGGCGGCGGGCCTGGCTGTCGAAGGGCGAGATGCGGACCAGCCGGTGCACCCCGCTCTCGGTCTTCAGCCAGCCATAGGCGCTCGTCCCCTTGATCTGGTAGGTGGCCGACCGGATACCGGCCTCCTCGCCCTCGGTCTCGGACTGCAGCTCCACCTTGTAACCGCGCGCCTCGGCCCAGCGGAGATACATGCGCACGAGCATCTGCGCCCAGTCGCAGGCCTCCACCCCGCCGGCACCTGCGTTGACCTCGAGAAACGCGTCGTTGCCGTCCATTTCGCCCGAGAGCAGCGCCTCGATCTCCCGCTCGGCGGCCTGGGTGCGGAGGCGTTCGAGTTCGGCCTCAGCCTCGCCGACGACCTCCTCGTCCTCCTCCATCTCGCCGAGCTCGATCAGGTCCACATTGTCCTGGAGCCCGCCGGCGAGGGAGCGATAGCCGTCGATGGCGTCCGATAGTTGCTGACGCTCCCGCATCAGCTTCTGCGCCTTGGTGGGATCGTTCCAGAGGTTCGGATCCTCGGCGAAGGCGTTGTATTCCTCGAGCCGCGCCTCGGCCGTGTCCCAGCCGATGCGTTGGCGCAGGAGCCCCAGCGACTTCTCGATATCGGCCACAATCGCCTGCGTCTCGGCGCGCATCGTCTCAGCTCCTATCCGACGGTCGCCGTGAGATAGCGAGCGCATGGGCGCTCGTCAAAGTGACCCGGAAGATACGGTGCCGCAGCCAGCGCACACAGCGTCGTACTCGCGATCAGGACTTCTGCAGCGTGCGGTGATGCCTTGCCGCTCGTGCAATGGCCTTCTCGGCGCGTGCGTCCTTTCGGCCCTCTTCCAGGTTCGCGGTGTCCACGCGTGAGTGCGCGCACAGGATCAGGAAGAGAAGAATTGTGGTCATCGGCCCGAAGATGATGAACAGCAAAGCACCGCCAAGTGCTGGTAGGCCGTATGCCGCCGTGCAGGCGGTCATGCACAAGACCACGCCGATGGCGAGCCTGTCGGTCGAGAGCTGTCCGTCGGGTGCAAATGCGCGCCGCCACCAGTGATGGCGAGAGAGACCAGGCCCCCCGGCAGGATCAATAGAGGCCGCCGGTCCCTAGGCCAATGGTGCCGCCCGAGGGCGGGCTGGGGCGGCGGGGACGATTGTCGTCCGACGCGCCTGCGCTTGGTGTGTCCTCGTCGGGGTCGTCTAGGCTGTAGGGCAGCGCCCCGCCGACGAAGTCCGAGCCGAAGAGTGCGGCGTCGTTCTGGATGACCGGCGCGGCGGCAAAGAGCACCGGCTCCTCGCCACGGCGATAGACCTCGGTCACCACGTTCGGCCCCACGGCGTCGTCAGGCAAGCGCTCGCCCGTCTCGCGGTCGATCTTCACGGTGATGAACTCGCTATCATAGGTCTCGATCTCGAAGGTGCCGAGATTGTCCATGCCCTCAAGGGCGGCGACCATGAATTCCTTGAAGACCGGGCCGCAGAGCGTGCCGCCATAGGCCCGCTTGCCGAGCGAGCGCGGTTGGTCGAAGCCGATGAAGCAGCCGGCAACGAGATTGGGCGAGAAGCCCACGAACCACGCGTCGCGCGCATCGTTGGTGGTGCCGGTCTTGCCGGCGAGCGGGAGCCCGGTACCGCCGACCGTCTTGCTGGCCGTGCCACGGTTCACCACGCCCTCGAGCATGCTGACGATCTGGCGGGCGGTGGAGGCGTCCATGATCTGCGGCCGCTCGTCATAGAGCACGGGCATCGTCGCGACGTCCGAGACCGGCTCCGCATCGACCAGCGCCGCCTCGCCCGCCGCCGGTGCCGCGCTCGCGAGCTGGGGCTGGGTGCAACCACGGCAGGAGCGGGGATCGTGGCGGTAGATCGTGCGCCCGCGCCGGTCCTGGATCCGGTCGACGACTGTCGGGCGCACGCGCTTGCCGCCGTTCGCGAACATGCCGTAGGCGGCGACCATGTCGTAGAGCGTCGTCTCGCCCGCACCTAGGGAGAAGGCGAGATGCAGCGGCATGTCCTCATAGACGCCGAACCGCTCCGCATAGTCCGCCACGCGCCGCATGCCGACCTGCTGCGCGATGCGGACCGTCATGAGGTTGCGGCTGAGCTCGAGACCGCGGCGCATCGGCATCGGCCCATAGGCGCGATTGTCGGAGTTCTTCGGCCGCCAGGTCTCCCCGGCCAGCCGCACGGCGACGGGGGCGTCGTTGACGACGGTCGCGGGCGTATAGCCCGCATCGAGGGCCGCGGCATAGACGAAGGGCTTGAAGGACGAGCCGGGCTGGCGCAACGCCTGCGTCGCCCGGTTGAAGACCGACTGGTCGAAGGAGAAGCCGCCCCAGAGCGCGAGCACGCGTCCAGTCTCAGGGTCCATCGCCATGAAGGCGCCCTGCACCTCCGGCAACTGGCGCATGTCCCAGTCCGCCGGGTCCTCGGCATCCTGCTCGACATAGACGACATCGCCGCGCGCCCAGAGGTCGCTGCCCCGGCGGGGCGCGCTCGCCCGCTGACCGTCGATCATCCGCGCCTTGATCCAGCGCTCACCGTTCAGCTCGAGCCGAGCTGTCTCCGCCTGCCCCTCGATCGCGATCGTCGCGGCATCGTCGTCCACGCCGAGTACGAGGGCGAGGTGCCATCCCTCGACGTCGCGCGGCGCCTCGACTTGCTCCAGCACCGGGTCCCATGAGGGCACGTCGCCCTCGGGCATCTCGACCCGCGCCACCGGGCCGCGCCACAGACCCTGGCGCCGGTCATAGCTCTCGAGCCCGCGGCGGAGCGCCTTGCCCGCCAGCATCTGCAGGCGCGGATCGACGGTTGCACGCACTGTGATGCCGCCCTCATAGAGCGACGGTCGACCAAACTCGGATATCACCTGGCGGCGGACCTCCGAGGTGAAGAAGCCGAGACCGGCAAGCTCGGGCGTCTCCTCCTCCTTGGCCTCCGCCTCGGGATCCGGCGCCTGACCGAGCAGCGTGACGAGCGGACGCTCCCTGGCCTCGCTCGCCTCCTCCCAGGTGAGGTGCCCGTTCTCCCGCATCTCCCGCAGCACGTAGTTCCGGCGGTTCACGGCGTCGTCATAGTCGCGGACGGGATGGAGGTTGGAGGGCTCCTTCGGCAGACCGGCGAGATAGGCCACCTCCTCGGCAGTGAGCTGATCGAGCCGCTTGCCGAAATAGCTCTGCGCCGCTGCGACGATGCCGTAGGAACGGGCGCCGAAGAAGATCTCGTTGAGATAGAGCTCCAGGATCTGATCCTTCGAGAGCGCGCCGTCGATGCGCACGGCAAGGATCGCCTCCTTGATCTTCCGCTCGATCGAGCGGTCGTTGTCGAGGAGGAAGTTCTTCATCACCTGCTGCGTGATGGTCGAGGCGCCGGCGATGCGGGCATCCCGCCCCTGCATCCGCGCCTGCGCGAAGCGGCCCATGGCCTTGGCGATGCCGACCGCATCGACGCCCGGGTGCTCGTAGAAGTTCTTGTCCTCCGCCGAGATGAAGGCGTTCTTCACAAGGTCCGGCACCTCGTCGATGGGCACGAAGATGCGCTGCTCGGTGGCGTATTCGGCGATCCGGTGCCCGTCAGACGAATAGACCCGGCTCAGGAGCTTCGGCTGATAGTTCACCAGCTCGTCATGGTCCGGGAGGTCACCGCCATAGATTTGTCCGAGCCCGGCCATGCCGAGCACGCCGAACACGGCGGCAATCGAGAGACTGGCGAAAACGGTGCCGATCAGACGAAGCAGCAAAACACTCTCCCATCCCTGGGTTCTCGGCCTGGGTTTTAGGCCTGGGTCCAGGCCCCGCCCCACCGCCGGGCCATTCTCGGGACCACACTCACATGGCCTATTGAACAGGACGCGATTTAGGCGATTCCAGTTGCACTATACAATTCCCAAGCAGGCCTAGGCGTGGCGTGCGTCACTCTTGACCCGATCTTGTGGCGAGACCGCGGCGCCAGCCATCGATGGCGGCGGTCATCTTGTCCGCGGCCATTGCCTGCCAGCGGCGGTCCGTGAGGCGCTTGCGGTCTCCTTCGTTCGAAAGAAAGCCGAGCTCGACGAGGATCGCCGGAAAATCGACGCTGCGCAGCACCCGGAAATTGGCCTTGCGGTGGGGGCGCGTGGTCAGCAAAGGCACGGTCTCACCCATACCCTCGAGGATCGCGGCGGCGACCCGGTCGCCCTCCACGCTCGTGCGGCGCTGGGCGAGGTCGACGAGGATGCGGGTGACGTCGTCCCCTGCCCCGCCCAGATCGACGCCACGGATGATCGACTCCCTCGGCGCCTCCGCCGTGATCTCGGCCGCCACAGCGTCGCGGCGGCCCGGCGTTAGCGTGTAGACCGAGAGGCCGGAGGCATTGCCCTCCGTCACCGTGTCCGCGTGGAGCGAGATGAAGAGATCGGCATCCTCGGCGATAGCCAGCCTCAGGCGGGCGCCGAGGGGGAGGAACTGGTCGCCTTCCCGTGTCAGCACCGCGCGCATCTCCGGCAACGAGTCGAGCCGCAGAGCGAGGCGGCGCGCGAAGACGAGCGTCAGCGTCTTCTCCATCACCCCATGGACGACCGCGCCCGGGTCATGCCCGCCATGCCCCGGATCGATGACCACGGTGAAGGGGCGCCCTTCCCCCGGCACAGGCTCTTCCGCAGCAGCCGTCGGTCTCGGCGATGGCTGCGGCATGAGCGTCGGGAGGTTGGCCACGACCTCCGCCGTCCCGATGGCGAAGGCCATGCTTTCGCCCGCACGCGGCGGCAGCGCCCGGAGATCGGCTGCCTCGCCGGCATCCGGGACGACAACAGCGAGCTGCACGCCCGGGCCATCCGGCGCGAGCGAAAGGTCCTGCCCGACAAGGGTGTTCTCGTCGGCATTCACGTCCGGGAGGGTCAGGAGCAGGCGGCCCTCCTCCGCCAGCAGATCGACCTCGGCCCGGTAGTCGGGCTGGATCATGAGGCTTAGGCGCCAGAATCCATCGGCCTCCGTGAGCACTGCGCTCGTCAGATGCGGCGTTGCGTCTTCGTCAGCCGCAGCGGCGTGCAGTGCCGAAGCGCATACCGCGAGCGACACGGTCAGACAGGCCGCGGCCCAGCCTGCGTAGCGCCCTTCGCCGGGACGCCTGGAGAAGACCCTGTTCATCGTTGCCTCGTGCCTTTCGCGGGCCGCTTGTACCGCAGCCTCTGGCATGGACCATAGCACGAACAACGCGGCGGCGTCATCCGGCGCGGTCGGTCATTTCAGGGCAATTTCCGTTTGTCAGTTTCTGTACGCACTGGTATGGCGGACGCGTTGCCGCAGATGGGCATGTGCTTGCCCTCCCTGCTGCCCACCCCTCGACCGGTAGAGGCGCGCTCGCATGAGAGACGCCGTGTAGGCCGGTCGGGCGGTCCTTTGAAGTTTGACGGCGCCATCGCGCGACGTCGCCCCATGGCGCCCCAGCGGCGCCGCACCGGAAAAGCGATGACGAGCGCAGACGCGACACTCCCCGAAGCCCCGCAGCAAGGCCCCAAGCAGTTCGCCCCGGGCCGGCGCGCGGCAGGGAGGAGCGGTCCGCTCGCCCGCCCAACACGAGAGAAAGTACGCCTCCTGACCCGCGGCCCAGCGCAGCTGCGCCGGCTAAGGGACTGCAGGCGTTTGGAAATCCATGGCAAAAAAGATGCTCATCGATGCCACCCACCCGGAGGAGACCCGGGTTGTGGTGGTGGACGGGAACAAGGTTGACGATTTCGACTTCGAGTCGGTCAACAAAAAGCAACTCGCCGGCAATATCTACCTCGCGAAAGTCACGCGCGTAGAGCCGTCGCTGCAGGCGGCCTTTGTCGACTATGGCGGGAACCGGCACGGCTTTCTGGCCTTCGCCGAGATCCATCCGGACTACTACCAGATCCCCGTCGCGGACCGTGAGGCGTTGATCGCGGAGGAAGCCGCCATCGCCGCGCGCGAAGCGGAGAATGAGGACGAGGGCCGGCGCGGGCGCAGCCGCAGGGGTGGCGGCCGTCGCTTGAAGAATGGTTCCGAAGGCGCTGACGACGCAGTGAAATCTGACACTGATGCGGTTGATCCCGAAGGCTCTGAGGAGGATAGCGCGCAGGAGAGTGGGCGCCCATCCCGGTCTTCGCGCAGCCGTCGTGGACGGGGGCGCAAGCAGGTTTCTCCGCCGGTCGCTGAGGATAACGGCATCACCGGGTTCGGGGTGATCGATCCCGAGGGTGGCGGTCTCGACGGGGCGCCCGAGCCCAATGCGGGTCAGCAGGTTGCGGCGGCGGAGACGGCTGAGGCGAAGGCTGAGGTTGGGGCTGCCGAGCAAGCGGCGACCGCCACCGATGACCACGGTGGTGTTGCCGAAATAGCCACCAATGGCGCTTCAGAACAGGCCGCGGAGAGCGACATCGCCACCGCCGCAGCGGATGATGCGCCCGAGGAGGTCGCGGCCGCTGAGGATGCCGGCGACGCTCCCGAAACGGCGGAGGAGCCGACGACGGAGGTCGCCGAAGCAGAGGCCCCGTCCGATGAGGGCGAGGCGCCCGAGGACGGCTCGGAGCCCGATGGCCCGCCCCGCACGATTGCTGAGAGTGCGGGTCTCGAGGGTGAGGACGAAGTCGTGCGCGGCGATGTCCCATCAAGCGAGGGTGGCGATGCCGATGAGGCGGCCCCCGCGGAGGAAGCGGCGGAGAAGCCGAAGCCGCGCCGCCGTCGTCGGACGACCAAGAAGGCAGAGGAAGCCCCTGCTGAAGCCGCGTCCAGCGAGGCAGCCGTTGCCGAAAGCGCGGGATCGGCCGCACCTGCCGTCGAGAGCGCGGTTGCGCCGGGGGAAGAAGGTGCGGAACCCGTCTCTGCCGAGAGCGAGGCGCCGGAGGCTGCCGAAGCCGCTTCCGAGGAGGCGTCCACCGGGACTTCTCCTGAAGCTGCTGCTGAGTCTGCTACGGAGACCGCTACTGAGGACACTTCCGAGGGTTCCTCCGAGGCTGCCGGCGAAGCTGCCACAGGGGCGGGCGATGCGGCGGCCGAGGCGACCGCTGCTGGCGAGACTTCGAGCGAAGAGTCTCCTTCGAAGCCCCGGCGCAGCCGCCGCGGCGGCAAGCGCTCGAAGAAATCCGAGGCGAAGGCGGCCGAGGACGCGCCCGGCGACGTTGAGACGGCGTCAGAGGCAGAGGCGGACGGAGAAGAGCCGAAGAGCCGCAGGAGCGACGGCGACGACGACGGTGAGGCGACCGAGGGCGGCGATATCGACACCGTCGGTGCCGAGGACCTGCAGGAAGAGGATCTGGCGGCCCGGGCCATCCGCCGTCGCCGATACAAGATCCAGGATGTGGTGAAGTCGCGCCAGATCATGCTGGTGCAGGTCGTGAAGGAAGAGCGCGGCACGAAGGGTGCGGCGCTGACCACCTATCTCTCGCTCGCCGGGCGCTACTGCGTGCTGATGCCCAACACGGCCCGGGGCGGCGGGATCAGCCGTAAGATCACCAACGCATCGGACCGCAAGCGTCTCCGCGAGATCGTGGGCGAGCTCGAGGTGCCGCAGGGCATGGGGCTGATCGTGCGCACCGCCGGCGCCGAGCGGACGCGGGCCGAGATCAAGCGCGACTATGAGTTCCTGCTGCGCCAATGGGAGCAGATCCGGGAGCTCACGCTGCGCTCCACGGCGCCCTGTCTCATCTATGAGGAAGGCAGCCTGATCAAGCGTTCGATCCGGGATATCTATTCCAAGGAGATCGACGCGGTCCTCGTCGAAGGCGAAGGGGGTTACCGCGAGGCCAAGGACTACATGAAGATGCTGATGCCGAGCCACGCCAAGAACGTGCAGCAGTATCAGGATCAGATCCCGCTCTTCATCCGCTATCAGGTCGAGAGTTACCTGAACGGCATGTTCTCGCCGGTGGTGCAGCTCAAATCCGGCGGCTACCTCGTGATCGGCGTGACCGAGGCGCTGGTGGCGATCGATGTGAACTCGGGCCGCTCGACCAAGGAAGGCTCGATCGAGGAGACGGCGACGAAGACCAATCTCGAGGCGGCGGACGAAGTGGCGCGGCAGCTTCGCCTGCGCGATCTCGCGGGGCTTATCGTCATCGACTTCATCGACATGGACGAGAGCCGGAACAACCGCGCGGTCGAGAAGCGGATGAAGGACCGGCTGAAGAACGACCGGGCGCGCATTCAGGTGGGCCGGATCTCGGGTTTCGGCCTCATGGAGATGAGCAGACAGCGGTTGCGGCCGGGGATGCTCGAGGCGACGACCAAGCCCTGCCCGCACTGCCATGGACAAGGGTTCATCCGGTCGGATGAGAGCCTGGCGCTGGGCATCCTGCGCGAGATCGAGGAGGAGGGCGTGAAGGGCCGGGCGAGCGAGCTCATGGCCACGATGCCCGTCGACATCGCGAATTACATCGTGAACTCGAAGCGCCGGCATCTGGCGCAGATCGAGGAGCGCTACGGGATCGGCGTGCAGCTGATGGGCGATCCGTCGATGGTGAGCCCGGAATACCGCATCGAGCGGGCGAAGGGCGCGGATCGCAAGCCCGAGCGGGGCGAGACGACGGCGATCAGCAGCGAGCGGAGTGCGGATCTGATCGACGATGCGGAGATCGTCGAGGATGCGCCCGCTGGCGATGGCGGCCGGTCGCGGGACAATGGCCGGCGGCGCGGCGATCGCCGGGATGACAGTCGCGGCGATAGTCGGGGCGATAGTCGGAGTGAGGCCCGAAGTGATCCTCGGGGCGAGGCCCGTGATGGGCGCAGCGAGGGACGCGGCGATGGGCGGACCGAGGCGCGCACCGATGACGGCCGCGACGACGGTGAGGGCGGCGGCAAGAAGCGCCGGCGCGGCAAGCGCGGCGGGCGACGGCGGCGCGGCAACGGCGAGGAGCGCGAGCGGCGCGAGGATGCGCCCGGCGAGGCTGCCGAGGACGCCATGACAGAGGCGCCGTCCGAACCGGGTGACGGGTCGGCCGACATTGATATGTCGGAGCTGGAAGTTGCCGAGGCCGAGGTCGTGACAGCCGATGAAGAGCCGACACCGCCAATCGAGGCGGCGGTGTCTGCGGATGCGCCGGCAGCCGAGCCCGACGGCGACGCCCCTGCCCTCGTTGAAGACGCGGCACCTGGCGCAGAGGATGCGGCAGCCCCCGCGGAGAGCGAGGTGGCGGACGACGTGGAGGCTGGGGCTGAGGTTGAGGTTGAGGTTGAGGTGCCCGTTGAGGTCGCTGCGGCGGAGGCCGGCCGCGCCGCAGCCGGCGGCGCTTCGGACGAACCCGCATCCGAGGAGCCGCCGAAGCCGAAGCGCCGTGGATGGTGGTCCTTGCGGCGCTGAAGCACCTTCTTGCCCCACGTGCTCACGTAGTGCTCGGGCCTGACCCGAGCATTCACGCCCAGTGGCGCTGGATTGCCGGGTCAAGCCGGGCAATGACGCGATTGCAGTGAGCAGGTAAGATCGGTCCGCATTCCATGGGAGCCACTCCAGCTCTCGGAACGCGGATCATTAGTCCTCCGACTTGGTCGGGGAGACGGAAAATGGTTATATTTCAGCGCTGAAGAGTGCCGGGTCGGGCCGGGAAATGACGGATACGTTCGACCCGGCCGGGTCAACCTGGCTTCCCCGCAAGTCGGCGGCTGGTCGATGGCGGAGGGCTGAACCGCAAGGGGTTGGATCGCAGGGGACTGGATCCTAGGGGCTTAGGCGTCGCTCAGGTTCCGTGCGCCTCGGCTCTGGGGCCCGCCGCGATCATCCTGGAGAGGCGGTCCATGGCTTCTTCGATCGCGGCTGGGGATTGGGCGTAGCTGAAGCGCATGGTCTGCCCGCCGCGGACGGGGTCGAAGTCGAGGCCGGGGGTGGCGGCGACGTGGTGCTCGGCGAGGAGACGCCGAGAGAAGGCCATGCTGTCCTCCCACCCCGCCGGCAGGGTCGCGTAGGCGTAGAAGGCGCCGTCCGCGGGGGCGATGTCCCGGAAACCGAGGCTTGCGAGGGCTGTCATGACCGTCTCGCGGTTGCGGCGGTAGTCGGCCATGTGGCCGGCCGCCTCGGCCTCCCCCTCCGGCGATAGGGCGCCGAGGGCCGCGGCCTGCGCCGGGTGCGAGGCGCAGATGTAGAGGTTCTGGGCGAGGTTCTGGAGCGGGCGGATAAGCCCCTCCGGCACGACCATCCAGCCGATGCGCCAGCCGGTCATGGCGTAGTATTTCGAGAAGGAATTCACGACGATCAGCTCTTCCGCGATCTCGAGCGCGGAGACGGCGTGATCGCCATAGGTGATGCCGTGATAGATCTCGTCGACGATGAGCGCGGTGTGATGGGCGGCGCAATCGGCGATGAGCGCGCTCAGGGCCAGTTCGTCGAGCATCGTGCCGGTGGGGTTCGCGGGCGAGGCCACGAGGAGGCCCTGGACCGGCTGCGCCGCGCGTGCCGCCGCAAGATGCATCGGCGTCGGCTGGTAGCGGGTCGCAAGGTCGGTCTCTAGCCGCACAGCCTCAAGCCCCAGGGCGGAGAGCGTGTTGCGGTAGGCGGGATAGCCGGGATCGGCGAGGGCCACGCGGTCGCCGGCCTCGAAGAGCGCGAGGAAGGCGAGGACGAAGGCGCCGGAGGAGCCCGCGGTGACGACGACGCGCCCGGGGTCGAGCGTGAGGCCGTGGCGGCGTTCATAGAGGGCCGCGATTGCCTCGCGCAGGCGCGCTGTGCCGAGGCCGCTGGTGTAGCCAAGCGTCTCCCCCCTGCCCTCGGCTGCCGCCAGCGCCTCTAGCGCCGCGCGCGGTGCGCCGAAGGCCGGCTCGCCGACTTCCATGTGGAGGACAGGCGCGCCGCCAGCCTCGAGCCGCGTGGCCTCGGACAGCACGTCCATGGCGACGAAAGGCGCGGTCTGCCCGCGGGTCGAGAGCTTCATGGTCCGCGTCGCTCCATCCTCGATCATCCCGCGTGATTGTGATCGAGCACGCCTTGCCATGGACAGCGCCGGATCACGTACCGATATCCGTAGGGCTGGCGTGTGGGTGCAGCAAGGCGCATCCTGCAACGACGGCTTTGGGAGGAGCGAACGATGTTCTGCGCTTGTTGCACCCCGGGCGGCTCGTTTCTGAACCGGCGGCAGATGATGCGCGCCGGGGTATGGACGGTCGTGGGGCTGAGCACGCTGGGTTCTGGCACGGGTCCGGCCGCAGCGCAAAGCCGGGGCATGAGCCTCATCCGGGATGCCGAGATCGAGCGCACGCTCTGGGACATGTCGGGCTCGATCTTCCGGGCGGCGAACCTGCCGCCCTCGAGCGTCAAGATCTTCATCGTCAACGACCGGCGGATCAACGCCTTCGTGGCGGCCGGGCGGAACATGTTCCTCAACACCGGGCTGATGATGGAGCTCGAGACGCCGGAGGAACTGATCGGCGTCATCGCGCATGAGGCGGGGCATATCGCGGGCGGGCATACCGCGCGGCGCCAGCAGGAGATCAGCGCCGCGGCGGGACCCGCGCTCATCGGCACGCTTCTCGGCATCGCGGCGGCGGCCGCAGGCGCGCCCGAGGTGGGGCTTGCGGCGATCGCAGGCTCGCAGAGCGTGGCACTCCGTAACTTGCTCCGCTATTCGCGCGGAGAGGAGGCGGCGGCGGATCAGGCGGCACTCGCCTATCTCAACCGGGCCGATATCAGCCCCGAGGGGCTTCGGAAAGTGCTGCAGCGCTTCCGGGGCCAGGAGGTGCTGTCGGTCGGCAATCTTGATCCCTACACGCTCACCCATCCGCTCTCGACCGACCGGTTGCAGCTCATTGAACGGGCAGCGGACGAGGCGGCGGGCAAGAGCTTTCCGGAGGATCCGAACCGCGTCTACTGGCATGCCCGCATGCGCGCGAAGCTGCAGGGCTTCCTGGACCGCCCGGAACGCGTGCTGGACAGGACCTCGGAGGAGCCGGAGACGGAGCTCAATCTCTATGCTCGCGCCGTCGCCCATCATCGCCGACCGGACCCGGTGCGGGCCGTCGAGACGGTGGACCGGCTGATCGCGGCGCGGCCCGATGATCCCTTCTACATCGAGCTCAAAGGCCAGATCCTTTATGAGGCCGGCGACGCCGAAGGGGCCGAGCCGCTCTATCGGCGCGCATCGGAGCTCGAGCCGCGGGAGCCGCTGCTTCTGGCGGGGCTCGGTCGCGTGCTGCTGGCCGTCGGTGGACCGGCGAACGAGCGCGAGGCGCTGGAGGTGCTGGAGCAGGCACGGCGGACAGATCCCGCGGACAACTCGATGCTGCGCGATCTGGCCATCGCGTATGACCGGGCGGGCGATCGCGGAATGGCGACGCTGGTCACGGCGGAGCGCTATGCGCTGAACGGGCGCGTGCGCGATGCGCGCCTCCATGCGGGGCGGGCCGAGGTGGTGCTGCCCCAGGGTTCGCCCGGCTGGTTGCGCGCCCAGGACATTCTGGCGATGAAGGTGCCAGACAGATGAAGCTTTAGGCTCAGAGCCGACCGAGTGCCCGATGCGCCGGTGGCGCGGGCAGAAGCGACGACGAAAGGGACTGCCCATGCCAATGACACCGCTCCGCCGCTCCTTGCGCCTGGGTCTTCCCGCAGCGTTCGCCGCCGCCCTGCTGATCGCTCCCGGGAACGCGCCCGCGCAGGAGGCCATCGATTTCTCGGCAATGACGCCGGAGCAGGAGGCGGCCTTCGGTGAGGCGGTGCGCGGCTATCTTCTCGAAAACCCCGAGGTGATCTACGACGCGATCCAGGTACTGGAGGACCGGCGCGAGCGGGAGGCGGCGCAGGCGGAGACGACGCTGGTGAGCCAGTATCTCGGCGCGCTCCACGACACGAGCTATTCCTGGGAGGGCGGGAACCCGGAGGGCGACGTGACGGTGGTCGAGTTCCTCGATTATCGCTGCGGGTTCTGCAAGCGGGCGCATCCGGCGGTGAAGGAGGTCTTGGAGTCGGACGAGAATGTCCGGCTGATCGTGCGGGAGTTCCCGATCCTCGGGCCTGAGTCGGTCGTGGCGGGGCGTATGGCGATGGCGGCTTACCGGATCGATCCGGCGCTTTATCCCTCGCTCAATGACGAGCTGATGTCGTTTCGCGGAGACCTCACCGAGACCATGGCGTACCGGATCGCGGGTCAGGTGGGCTATGACATAGCGGCGCTCAAGGAGCTGGCCGCGACGGACGAGATCGCGGCCGAGATCGACAAGAACTATCAGCTCGCGGAGATCCTGGGCATCCAGGGCACGCCGACCTTCATCATCGGCAACCGGATCGTGCGTGGCTTCCTGCCCGTCGACCGGATGCTGGCGGAGATCGAGGAGGAGCGGCGAACGGCCGCGAACTGAGCCTCGAGACTGAGTGACCCGATCACCCTGGTCGGCGCGACACCCTGGCACCCAGGCCGGGCCGGCGGGGGGATCGACCCCCCGCCGGCCCGCTCGGGCGGTGCCCTCGTGGCGCCCTGCCCCATCTGAGGAACGCTGGGTAAGCCTGCTGTCGGGTGCGCGCGTTTGACCTATGCCTGCGGGCGGGATAGCTGAGGCGGGCTTTGGCCCTGTGGGTGCGCCGGAAACTGCGCGCCCGGCCGGATACGACCCGAGGAGCGCATGAGCCGAGACACGGAAGCCGACGTCGCCTTCATCCGCGCATTGGCGGAGATCCTGAAGGAGAACGACCTTGGAGAGATCGAGGTCGCGCGCGAATGGGGGGATGACGACGAGCTGAAGGTCCGCCTGAGCCGCCCGGGCCCTGCCCCGGTGATGGCTGCGGCTCCCGCGCCGGTGCTAGCTGCACCGCAGGCCGCACCGCCAGCGCCGAGCCCGGTGGAGGCGCCGGCCGCAGCCGCGGCAGCGAGCCCCGCGAACACCGAGAACGCCGTCACCTCCCCGATGGTCGGCACCGCCTATCTCTCCGGCGAGCCCGGCGCGGAGCCCTTCGTAAGCGTGGGCGATCAGGTGGCTGAGGGGCAGACGCTGCTGATCATCGAGGCGATGAAGACCATGAACCAGATCCCCGCGCCGCGGGCGGGCAAGGTCGCCGCCATCCTCGTCGCCAATGCCGAACCGGTGGAGTTCGGCGCGCCGCTCGTCGTCCTCGAGTGATGTTTCGCAAGATCCTGATCGCCAATCGCGGCGAGATCGCGCTGCGCATCCATCGCGCGGCGCGGGAGATGGGTATCCAGACGGTCGCGATCCACTCGACGGCGGATGCCTCGGCGATGCATGTGCGCATGGCGGATGAGAGCGTCTGCGTCGGCCCCCCGCCCTCGATCGAGAGCTATCTCAACCAGCCCGCGATCCTGACGGCCTGCGAGATCACGGGCGCGGAAGCGGTGCATCCGGGCTATGGATTTCTCTCGGAGAATGCGGGCTTTGCGCAGATGGTGGAGGAGCACGGGCTCACCTTCATCGGCCCGAGCTCCGCGCATATCCGGCTGATGGGCGACAAGATCAGCGCGAAGGAGACGATGCGCCGGCTGGGCGTGCCCTGCGTGCCGGGATCGGAGGGGGCCGTCGACACACTCGAGGAGGCGCGGGCGGCGGCCGACAAGATCGGCTATCCGGTGCTGGTGAAGGCCGCGGCCGGCGGCGGTGGGCGCGGCATGAAGGTCGCGAAGACCGAGGCCGATCTCGGTGCCGCCTTCTCCCAGGCCCGAGCGGAGGCGAAGGCGGCCTTCGGCTTCGATGCGGTCTACCTCGAGAAGTATCTCGAGCTGCCGCGCCATATCGAGATCCAGGTGGTGGGGGACGGCAAGGGTCAGGCCGTGCATCTGGGCGAGCGGGACTGCTCGCTCCAGCGCCGCCACCAGAAGGTGCTGGAGGAATGCCCCTCCCCCGCCATCGATGCCGCGACGCGCGCGAAGATCGGTGAGACCTGTGCGCAAGCCGTGGCGGAGATGGGATATCGCGGCGTCGGCACCATCGAGTTCCTCTACGAGAACGGCGAGTTCTATTTCATCGAGATGAACACGCGTCTCCAGGTCGAGCATCCGGTGACGGAGGCGGTCTATGGCGTGGACCTTGTGGCCGAGCAGCTTCGTATCGCGGCGGGCGAAGGGCTCTCGATCAAGCAGGAGGAGGTGAGCCCGCGGGGGCACGCCATCGAATGCCGGATCAATGCGGAGAAGGTGCCGAGCTTCTCGCCATCGCCGGGCACCGTCACGAGCTTTCATGCGCCGGGCGGGCTTGGCGTGCGCATGGATAGCGCGCTTTACGGCGGCTACCGGATCCCGCCGCATTACGACAGTCTCATCGCCAAGCTGATCGTGCATGGGGTGGATCGCGGAGCCTGTCTGCGGCGGCTGCGCCGGGCGCTCGACGAGCTGGTGGTGGACGGGATCGACACGACCACGCCGCTTTTCCGCGAGCTGGTGGAGGTGCCGCAGGTGAAGGCCGGGGTCTACAATATCCACTGGCTCGAGGAGTGGCTGGAGGGCCATCGGGACTGAAACGTCCCGTACCGTGCCTCCCTGGTTGCCGTATGGGTCGGCGCTGCGTATGGCGGAGCGGTCGCAGGCACCCGGCAACGTAAGGTGAGGCGCGGCAAACCCCTGCTGGGCCAGAGCGACGATGATCACCCTCGACCGATTGCTGCTCGTCTTCGTTGCCGGTGTGATCGGCGTCCTGGGAAGCTGGGCAGTCGTCTCTCAGATCGCTGTGTTTCTGGGCGCGGGTTTCGCGCCGATGATCGCGCTCTTCGGGGGGGCGATCCTTTTCGGGGTCTTATACGCCGGCCTTGCGGCGCGGCAGCCAGCGCTTTTCATCGAGCCCGGGACGATCGTGAGCCGGGCGTCGCTCCTGAGCCTGGGCGTGATGCTGTGCGCCGCCGCGGCGGTGCTGGCATCCAGCTTCATCTTCGCGCGTGAAAGTACTGATACGAGGCCGTTTTTTCTGACTGCCCTGCTTCTGGCGGCAGTTGGAGTGTGGACGACGCGGGAGCGAGACCGGAAGGTGGGTGGGAGTGGCATCGCGCTAACGGAGCGCGCAGTGCCGGTCGCTCTCTATCAGCGATGGGTGATGCTTGGTCTGACGCTCGTCATCGCGCTGCTGCCGCTGATGCTCCACCGCGCCGATCCGGATGACGGCAACTTCCTGAACCTCTCGGTGGGCATGATGACGGACCCCCGTCCGGTGCTGACCTTCGACACGATGATCGAGGACCGCAATCAGCCGATCGGCCTGCCGACCTATCGGGTCGAGACCTATCATGTGCTCGTCGCCGTTCTGTCGGACCTGACGGGGCTCTCGGTGATCGAGACGGCGCATCTGGTGCTGCCGGTTCTCACGGCCCTTCTGCTGTTTGCGATCTTCGCGCTCTTCTGCCGGACGATGGCGGGGCATGGCTGGCTGATCGCGCTCATCGCGGCGCTGGTGGTGATCGTGGCGCTCGGCTGGTCGCACCGATCCTTCGGCAACTACGCCTTCGTGCGGCTGCAACACGGCAAGAGCCTGCTGTTCCTGGGGGTCGTGCCGCTTCTTTACGTCTTCGCGCTGCGCTTCTGGCACAGCCGGTCGAGCTTCGATTTCGGCATACTCTTCCTTGCGCAGGCGGCGGCGGTCGCGCTTTCTGCCAATGGTCTCTATCTCGCGCCGCTCACCGTCTTTGTCGTGGGAAGCGGGCTCCTGATCTTCGAGCCACGGAAGTTCGGCACCTATGTCCTGCTCGGCCTGAGCTGTGTCTGGCCCGTGGTCGCGGCGCTGAGCGTGATCCTGACGGTCGGGGCGCTGCCCTCGGAGTTCACGATGCCGGTGCCGACGATCGAGGACATCGACAATGTCTACGGCGGCAGGATGGCCGTGCTGATGGTTACGGTGCTGGCGGGTTGGATGTTGCTGGAGGGCCTGGCGCGGCGCTTCTTTCTCGGCGTCGTGCTGGTCGTCTCGTTGCTGGTCTTCAACCCATTCCTCGCGCCCGCCTTTGCGGAGTATGTGACGGGCAACCTCAACTGGCGGCTGATGTTTGTCCTGCCGATGCCGCTCCTTGCGGGACTGATGGCAGCGGCGGCGCTCGAACGGGTGTCGCTTTCCCGGATGATTGCGACTTTCGGGCTGTGCGGCTTGCTTATGCTCGCCTCGGTGGCCCCGCCCTCGATCTTCCATCCGTCCAACAGGGTGTTCTTCAAGCCGTTAGGGCTGGATGTCCATTACGATGTCTACGGCGATGCGGCGACGTTTGCGGCGCGCCTCGACGCGGAGAGCGTGGTACTCGCTCCCCGGCGGCTCTCGACGTGGTTGGCCACCTTCGAGGGGCCGATACGGCAGATCGCCGTGCGCGACGTCTATCTGCAGCATTATCGCCATACGCGGAGTGCCGAGGACATTGGGGCGCGCCTCGCCGCCTTCGACGCTCTCGGTGGAGCGCTGGACGATGCGGAGACGCGCGAGGTGCTGCGGGCGACCTTTGAGAGGTTTCCAATCACCGATGTGATCTTGCTTCGTAACAGCGCGACCGCCGATCTGCAGACGCGTGTGGTCGAGGAGGCAGGCTTCGTCGCGACGGTCGAGGGCGAGGCGCATGTGATGTTCAGCCGCTGAGGCGACACCGGAGCTTCGCCACTCCTTAAGGCCTTCGATCTATCAAGGTGCCTCGATGGCCCGTTCACTAAGTGCAAGCTGAAACCCTTGCGGTGTGGACCCTTTCTCAGAATAAGCGGTTGTGAGAGGTTTGGGTGGATGGTGATCGGGGCGATGCCCCGGTTGACGGCGGCAGCGCGGAACGCTCCATGAAGGATGGCGAGGTCCAGCTCGAGGTGACGCCGGAGCTATTGCTCCGGGCCTATGCTGCGGGCGTCTTTCCGATGGCGGAGGCCGCGGACTCGGACGAGATCTTCTGGGTCGAGCCGCGGCGACGCGGGATCCTGCCGCTCGACGGCTTCCATCTCTCGCGCTCACTTCGCAAGCGGCTGAAGCGCGAGGACTATGTCGTTCGCGTCGACACGGCGTTCGAGGAGGTTTTGGAAGCCTGCGCGGACCGCAGCGAGACCTGGATCAATCCGCAGATCGCGAGCCTCTACGGCGCCTTGCATCGGATGGGGCGCGCGCATTCGGTCGAGGTCTGGATGGGCGGTCGGCTTGCGGGTGGGCTCTATGGCGTGTGCCTCGGCGGTGCGTTCTTCGGGGAGAGCATGTTCAGCCATCTGCGGGACAGCTCGAAGATCGCGCTGGTGCATCTCGTTGCGCGGCTGAGGCTCGGCGGCTTCCTGCTGCTCGACACGCAGTTCACGACCGAGCATCTCGAGAGCCTCGGCGCCGTGACCGTGAGCCGGCGAACCTACCGCGCGCTCCTTGACGAGGCGCTGGGCCTCGATGCGCAGTTCGATGTGGCGATGCCGGATCACCCCTCCGCCGTCGTGCAGCTGCTGAGCCAAACGTCGTAGCGCGGGTGGTCGAGCGCGGAGAGCGCGGGGCTGTCGGCGAACATCCAGCCCGAGAAGGCGGGTTCCGTCTCGGCCACGGCGCCAGAGCGGCGATCCCAGATCTGCACGAGCCCGACATCGCCCACATCGCTGGCACCGCCCGGCATCTCGCAGGCGAGGAGCCGGAGGGTGAGCCGGCCGACTTCCGCCTCCCGCCCGGCGCCGAGGCGGACGACCTGGGTGGCACCGGTGATCATGTCGAGGACGGTGAGTTCGGCCCCGTCGGCCGAGACGGTCTGCCCAAGCTCGATGGCGCGGGAGATGTCGCCGAAGCTGCGCTCGATATCGGTGCGGAAGGGCGCGTCCTCGAACCGGGCCTCGCGTTCCTCGGCCTCGCGCCGACGCTCCTCCTCGAGCACGGTCTGCCAGTCGCGCGGCAGGGCGCTGCCCGGTTCGATCGTGATGCTGGGCGCCGTGCCGTTCGGGAGGCGCGACTCGATATCGGCCTGGCTCCGCCCGTCGACCGGGCCGACGCCGGGCACGAGGATGTCGTCTTCCGGCGGCGGCGGGGTCACGACGCGGCGCGCCCGGCGTGTGTCGAGGACACGCCCCGAGCCGTCGCGCACGCGCACCTGACCGCGGGGGGTGGGTACGGGTGGGCCACCGATGCCGTCATCGGTTGCGGGCGGGGCAAGGGGCGAGGTCTCGACCTGTGCCATGGCCGGCAGCGCAAACACACACGCCGTCAGCAACACAATGCCGATGCCGATCGCCCGCTGCACACCTCCCTCCCGTCGTCTCAGGCCAGCCGGGCCCTGAACCTTAACCGGACATAGTCCGCACGCCAACCACCGCCACTATCGCGGAGCGCCGGCGCTGCCAGCGCGGCGATCCGGTCGGCTGCGGGGCCGCGCGCAGGCTTGGGCAAGAGGCCGAGGGCGGGGGCGGCCAGGGTGATGAGCCAGCCTTTCATATCGGTCGGCAGCGGCGTCGGGCGGGGGATGAGCGCGATCTCCTCGACCTCGAACCCGCCTGCTTCGAGCCGGGCGCTGTGCTCCTCCACCGTGGGGAAGTACCAGGTGTCGTGGAGCGTCGTCTCAATCCCGTGGTCCTCTGCGAGAACCGCGATGATCGCGGTGCGGATCGCCGCGACATTGCCCATGCCGCCGAACTCCGCGACGAAGAGGCCGCCGGGGCGGAGCGCGCGGGCGACGCCCGCGATCACCGCGTCGGGCCGGGTCATCCAGTGGAGGGCGGCGTTCGAGAAGACGGCGTCGAAGGCCTGCTCGAAGCTGAGCGCATGGGCGTCCATCTCCTCGACATCGAGGCCCCGGGCTCGTGCGGCGGCGAGCATGTCCGCCGAAGCGTCGACGCCATGGACGCGCGCGCCGGATGCCACCAGCTTCTCGGTCAGCGCGCCGTCGCCGCAGCCGAGGTCGAGCACGTCCTTGCCCGCGACATCACCGAGGAGCGCCAGCACGGGCGCACCGAGATCCGAGACGAAGCGGGCGTTGTGATCGTAGTCCGCCGCCGACCAGTCGCCCCGCTCTTGCGGCGTGCTCACTCGCTGCTGCCCGTGCTGCCGTGGATGAAGCTGCCGACCATGTCGAGGAGGTTCACCGCGTCCTGCGTGTAGGTGATCTCGTCACCCTCCTCGAGCATGAACTCCGAGGCGCCGGGCGAGATCGCGATGTAGCTGTCGCCGAGGAGGCTGGCGGAGGTGATGCGCGCCGCACTGTCGTCCGGCAGCTCAACATTGGTATCGATGCTGAGCTGGAGCTTTGCGCGGAAGGTCTGCGGGTCGAGCTGCATGCCGGAGATGCTGCCGACCTTTACGCCGGCGATGCGCACGTCCCCGCCCGGCGCGAGGCCGTCGGCCTTGCGGAACTCCGCCACATAGGTCGTGCCCCCTGCCCGGCCGAAGCCGAGATCGGCGGTGTTGGCCGCGTAGACGACGAAGCCGCCTGCGACGGCAAGGACGATGGCGCCGACGAGGCTCTCGGCCAGTTTACCCGACATGATGCTTACTCCGGCTGCCAAGCTTCGTAGTCGCCCCGGGTGGGCGCCCGTTTCTCCGCGGTCAGGACCGAGCCCGGCGGGTGATAGGCGCCCGGCGTGCCCGTGAGGTTGGGCAGATGCGGACGTTCCCAGTCCTGCACGGGGAGCGGTTCTTCGGACGGGGGGTTGTCGAAGGTGTGGTGCAGCCAGCCGTGCCAGTCCGGCGACACGCGGCTCGCCTCCGCCTCGCCGTTATAGATGACCCAGCGGCGCTTGCCGTCCTCGGTCTCATAGAACTTGTTGCCGGTCTCGTCTTCACCAACCAGCCTGCCGTGGCGGTTGGTGAAGAGGCGGGTGCCGATCGTCTGACCGTTCCACCAGGTGACGAGCTCGCGCGCCCATTCGAGAAGCGTCATGCCTCTCCCTCCATGCGTCGGGTTGGGCGCACTATGGCGATTGGCCGGCGCAGCGTCCAGCCGATGCGCGCGGTCCGCTGCGACGGGTGGCGTTGCGTCAGGGACGCGCAGTGATGCCGAGTCGCGACACTTACCTTACGTACACGTAAACTTTCTGACCCGACCTCCCATATTGTTACTTGCACAAATGCGTCACATGCCGGAGCAACGTCCCTGAAGAACACGGCAGAATCACCAAACTGCCTGAAATGAATGAGGGAACGCCTATGCAAACTGCAGTATTGCGGTGCCTATCGTGCTGTTCAGTCGTCGCGATCGCGCTTGCGGCCGGGCCCGCTTGGGGTGGTGCATTCCAGCTCAACGAACGTTCGGCCAAAAGCCAGGGCATGTCTTTTGCCGATAGTGTTTCAGGAGCGAAAGACCCCAGTTATGCGGGCTTCAACCCGGCCGCTCTTGGCAAGGTCGAAGGCTTTCAGATGTCGGGTAATGCCTCCGGCGTCTTTCCGATCAGCGACGGCGAGACGCAGGAAGTGCTGTTCAACGGCGATCCGATCGATATCGACCTGATCCCGCCGGGCCTCGTCTCGCTCGATACCAATGCGGACCGGTCGGGTTTTGTGCCCGCCTCGGCCTTCGGGTATCGGATCGACGAGGACATCGCGATCGGCATCACCTTCAACGCGCCCTTCGGCCTTTCGACCGAGAACCCGGACGACTTCATCGGTGCGCCGGACGGCATTCAGTCGAACCTGCTGACGGTCAACATCTCGCCGGCGCTCGCCTGGAACGTCACGGACAACTTCATCCTCGGCGCCTCGCTCGACCTGCTCTTCGTCGATGCGCGGCTGACGAGCTCAGCGGTGGCGCTCGATGGTTCCAACACCAGCGTGAGCTTCTCGGCCGGCGCGCTCTGGGAGCCGATCGACGGCACGCAGATCGGGCTCGCCTATCATCACCGGCACAAGGATATCGAGGTCGACTCGACCGCCCGGTTCACCGACGCGGCACCGGCGCCGCTGGATGCGTTTGCAGGCCAGACCTTCAACTCCGTCGTCACCGCGTCGCTGCCCGGCACCGTGCAGCTTGGCGTGACCCAGCGGGTGACCGACAGGATCCGCGCGAGCGTCGAGGCCCGCTACATCACCTGGTCGGACTTCGAGGATATCCAGACCGAGGTGCCCGATATCGGCTTCGATTTCTCGGATCCGCAGAACTACGAGGACGCGTTCTTCGTGGCGATCGGTGGCGAGTACGACCTGACCGAGACCACCATGCTGCGCTTCGGCATGGCCTATGACGACTCGCCCACGGTCGATACGACGAGCCTTGCGGAGGAGGATCTGGGCCGGACGGTGCGGGTGCCCGATGCGGACCGGCTGTGGTTCTCGGTCGGCGCGAGCCACCGGATGGATCTCTTCGGCTTCGATGCCGAGCTTGACTTCGCCTACAGCTACCTCCTCGCTCTCGACGACCCGGAGGTCATTGTGCGCGCCGGGCCCGCTGCGGGCAGCCGGATCGAGTACGAGGGCGGCGCGCATATCTTCAGCGTCGGCGGCACCGTCCGCTTCTGAGCGGTATCGGCTCTTTGCCGTGAGGGGCCCCGGGCTTGACCCGGGGCCTCTTGCTTTCTGCAATGGTCAGAGGGCGGGGATGTCGCCCTGACGGCGCGCTTCGCGGAAGGCTTCGGCGTACTCGGTGAGGCGGCCCTCGGCGATGGCGCGGCGGAGACCGGCCATCATCTCCTGATAGAAATGCAGATTGTGCCAGGTGAGGAGCATGGAGGCGATGATCTCGCCGGCCTTCGTCACGTGATGCAGATAGGCCCGGCTGTAGCCCGTGCAGCAGGGGCAGCGGCATTCCTCGTCGAGCGGGCGCGGATCGTCCCGGTGCCGGGCATTGCGGAGGTTGACGTCGCCGCGGCGGGTGAAGGCCTGGCCCGTGCGTCCCGAGCGGGTGGGGAGCACGCAGTCGAACATGTCGACCCCGCGCTCGACCGCGCCGATGATGTCCTCGGGCTTGCCGACGCCCATCAAGTAGCGGGGCTTGTCGTCGGGAAGCTGCCCTGGCGCGTAGTCGAGGACGTCGAACATGAGCTCCTGTCCCTCCCCGACCGCGAGGCCGCCGATGGCGTAGCCCTCGAACCCGATGGCGGTGAGGGCCTCGGCGGATCGCGCCCGGAGATCGGGGTAGACCGAGCCTTGCTGGATGCCGAAGAGCGCGTGGCCCGGGCGGGTGCCGAAGGCGGTGCGGCTCCGCTCGGCCCAGCGCATCGAGAGCTCCATCGAGGTCTTCGCGGTCGCCTCGTCGGCGGGCCATGGCGTGCACTCATCGAAGGCCATGACGATGTCCGAGCCGAGATTGCGCTGGATCTCCATCGAGCTTTCGGGGGAGAGCATGTGGCGCGAGCCGTCGATATGACTGGCGAAGCGGACGCCTTCCTCGGTCAGTTTGCGCAGGTCCGCGAGGCTCATGACCTGGAACCCGCCGCTATCGGTCAGGATCGGCCCGCCCCAGTTCATGAACTTGTGGAGGCCCCCGAGGGCGGCGATGCGTTCCGCGCCCGGGCGCAGCATCAGGTGGTAGGTGTTGCCGAGGAGGATGTCCGCGCCCGTCGCCGCCACGCTGCCCGGCAGCATCGCCTTGACCGTAGCGGCCGTGCCGACGGGCATGAAGGCGGGCGTGCGGATCGGGCCGCGGGCGGTGTGCAGCACGCCCGTCCGCGCCCGCCCGTCGCGCGCCTGGATATCGAAGGTAAACGGCTCTGGCATGGCGCTCTCCTGCCCTCCGGCACCGGGAGTGGCGGAGGGCCCGATAGCCTGCCCGAGCGCCGGGCGCAAACATCGCAGGAGCCCGCGGGGCGCGCGTGTCCTTTGAGTGCCGTACAGGTTCTTGGATGGGACGGAGTGCGCTAGACTGCAGTGTCTGGTGCTGCGGAGGGGGGTAGAGATTGGCGACGCGCGCCTTTTTCTTCGAGCGGCGTATCCGACGCTGGCTGGCGATCCTCGCCCTGCCCGTCGGGCTCGGCCTCGTCGCGCATCAGTCGGGGCCGTTCGTCGATGGTGTGGCGCTGCTGACCTCGGGCGTGCCGGCGCAGGCGCGTGTTCTGTCCCTGAAAGTAGAGGATCGGGATGCGAGCTGGCTCGTCGGCAAACGGCATATTGCCCGCATCTCGGTCCTTGGCGGGACGGTCGAGCGGGGCCTCGGGGCCGAGCGGTTCGAGACGCTGCGCGAGGGGATGCTGACGGAGGTGACGGTCGTGCCCGAGCGGCCCGGCGCGGTCGATATCTCGGCCGGGCAGACGCTGCTCGATGCAGCCAAGGGGCTGTTGGCCGGCATCGTCCTCACCGGCGCCGGGCTGATCTCGCTGATCGTGACATGGCGGCGAAACACCGGGCGCTGGCGGGTCAGCGAGTGACCAGGCGTTGCCTATGCCCCCCGGCGAGCCCTATATCCCGCATAGCGAACTGATGGAGAGCGGTATGGACGCGAGCTCGGAAGCGCCTGCGGATGTGGCGACGGGGAGCGAGGAGGGCGAAAGCCTGATCGCGCCATCGAGCATCGAGCATCCGCTCTTCGACGAGGTGGTGGAGGCCTGCCGCTCGGTCTTCGATCCGGAGATCCCGGTCAACATCTACGACCTGGGCCTGATCTACTCGATCCGGATTGACGAGGAGACCAACATCTCCGTCGACATGACTCTGACGGCGCCGGGCTGTCCGGTTGCAGGCGAGATGCCCGGCTGGCTGGCCGATGCGATCGAGCCCCTGCCCGGCGTGAAATCCGTTCAGGTGCAGCTTGTCTGGGAGCCGCCCTGGGGCCTCGACAAGCTCTCGGACGAAGCCCGCCTCGAACTCGGCCTGATGTGAGCCCGGCCGCGTGGCCGTAGGCGGGTCAGGGCCGGCACCGGCAGACGCGACGCCGCACCGGATCGCGGTGCTCACAGGCGATGTGGTGAAGTCGTCGGCGCTGCCTGCCACGGCCCTCGACACGCTGTTTGGTGCTCTCGACCGCGGCCGACGGGATGCGGCGTCCTGGGCGGGGCCAATCGGCAAGCTCTCGCGCTATCGGGGCGATGGCTGGCAGCTTGTGACGGATGCGCCTGGGGCAGCGCTGCGTCTGGGGCTCTTCCTTCGC
The DNA here is from genome assembly GCA_039815685.1 of Pseudomonadota bacterium. Lineage (GTDB taxonomy): Bacteria > Pseudomonadota > Alphaproteobacteria > Rhodobacterales > Rhodobacteraceae > Thermohalobaculum. The sequence goes on from JBCBYV010000003.1 coordinate 215,258, forward strand.
GCAACACTGCTTGCCGAGAACACGGATTTCGACACGCGGATCTCCATCGGGATCGGTGAGGGTGCCTTCGATGCGGGGGATCCGGGGTTGCTAGACGGCGCGGCCTTTCAACGGTCGGGGCGGGCTCTCGAGGAGATGCGGCGCGATGAGCGCCTGCTGCTGGCCGGGCCGGGCGATGTGGCCCTCCTCCCCCCCGCCATCGCGCTTCTCGATGCGCTCTGCCGGCGCTGGACGCAGGCGCAGTGCAAGGTCCTCCGCCATGCGCTGGCCCTGCCCGCTCCCCTGCAGAAGGACATCGCCTCGAGGCTCTCGGTCGAGCCGCAGACGGTGAGCGACCATCTTGCGCGCGCCAATTTCGAGCCGGTGGCTGCATTCTGCGCGGGGGTCGAGGAGCATTGGGCGGGACTGCAGGCGGATCAGCCCAGTAAGACTGATTCTTCAATATCAGCTTCTTAAGGCTGATTTCCTGAATACGCCCACTCCGCCTTGGCGCTAGAACAACCGATAGCGGCTGATCGTGGCGAAACAGCCGCCAGCGCCTGATCGGGCGCGACAACTTGCGCGTGCTGGAGCCGGCTGTCACACCGTGGCTGCAACGTGCTTTGAACGGCCGGCCGGGGGTGACGCGCTGATGTTCGAGACATTCGTCGTGCTCGTCCTTGCCCATGTCCTCGGCGATTTCGCGTTTCAACCCGCCGCCATCGCGACCCGGAAACATCGCCTCGACGTGCTCGCGAAGCATGTCGGCATCCATGTCGGCCTAACGCTCTTCGTCGTCGGCGCGCCGGCGGTGGTGCCTGCCCTTGTGCTCGGCGCGCTGCATTTCGCCATCGATCTGATCAAGGCGCGGGGGTTCGTCGACGATGAGCCACGGCTCTATCTCTTCCTTAGCGATCAGGGTGCGCATCTCCTCAGCATCTGGCTCGTGGCCTCCGCCTTTCCGACGCTTTGGGCGCAGAGCATCTGGCCCGCCGTCCTGCCGCAAGGGCTGGCGATGGAACTGATGCCTGCAATCGCCGTCGGCGCAGGCGCGATGCTGGCCTTCAGCGGTGGGCGGTTCTTCGTGCAGACGCTGCTCGAGGAGCTGCACCTGCCGCAATCGACGGATGACACGCTGCCAAAAGGCGGGCTCTGGATCGGACGGATCGAGCGGCTGCTGGTCTTCACCTTCGTCCTCCTCGACCAATATGTCGGCATCGGCGCGCTGATCGCGGCGAAATCCGTCCTCCGGTTCCGCGCGGGTGACGGCGTCGGGAGCGAGGCGCGGCGGGAGAGCGAGTATGTGATCGTCGGTACGCTGGCGAGTGTCTCATCGGCCATCGCGGCAGGTCTCGCGACGCGTGCCGTGCTCGACGGTCTTGCGAGTTGAGCGATATGCGCTCATTTAAAGGGTCCAAGCCAAGGAGGCCGAGATGTTCGCGATACCTGGAAAGGATCCGGTGACCCTGACGGACGCTGCGGCCAAGCGGATCGCGCGGCTGATGGGCGACGGCTCGGTCAAGGGTCTGCGCATCGGCATCAAGAAGGGCGGCTGCGCTGGCATGGAATACACCATGGAGCATGCGACCGAGATCGGGGAGCATGACGTCGTGGTGGAGAAGGACGGTGCGCGCCTGCTGATCGCGCCCATGGCGCAGATGTTCCTGATCGGCACGGAGGTCGACTACAAGACCTCGCTGCTCGAGCAGGGCTTCGTCTTCAACAACCCGAATGTCACCGAAAGCTGCGGCTGCGGCGAGTCGATCAAGTTCGCCAATATATGATGAAGGTCGAAGCCGGCCGCGTCATCCGGGTGCTCTGGCTCTTCTCCTCGATGACCGAGGGCACCATCCGTTTTCAGGCAGATCCGTTGGAGCCCGGACCCGTCTCGGGCGATATCGTCGTGCGCACGCGGCGGTTCACGCGTTCGAAGGAACGCCATCAGCGGCTGGAGGCGGCAAACGCGGTCGACAAGGGACGGCTCGAGACGGATTTCTCGATCTATGTGCGCCCCGACCGGGATGTGGAGATCACGCTCGAAGGCTGGTACTTCACCGCCGAGCGGCTCTTCACGGCGCTCGGTGCGGTGGTGATGATCTTCGCCTTCGGGGCGACGGTGCTGCCGCTCCTCTTCGGCTAAGCCCTTTCCCTGCCAGGTCTCCTCCCTGGCGTCGCCCCTCTGCCCTGCAATCAGGAGAACGCCATGACCCGCAGACCGCTCGTCGCCGGAAACTGGAAGATGAACGGGTTGGCCGCGAGCCGGGCGGAGCTCGAGACGCTGAAGGGGCGGATGACGGGCGATGGCGTCGATGTCCTGCTCTGCCCGCCTGCGACGCTGATCGCGGGGTTCGCGGAGGCGGCGGCGGGCAGTGTGGTGCGGATCGGCGGGCAGGACTGCCATGCAGCCACATCCGGTGCGCATACGGGCGATATCGCGGCTGAGATGCTGGCGGATGCGGGGGCGGTCGCCGTGATCCTCGGCCATTCCGAGCGGCGGGCGGATCATGGCGAGGACGATGCGACCGTGCGCGCGAAGGTCGAGGCGGCGTGGCGCGCAGGGCTGCTGGCGATCCTGTGCATCGGCGAGACGGAGGCGGAGCGGGATGCGGGCCGCACGCTCGAGGTCGTGACGACGCAGCTTGAGGGCTCGCTGCCCGATGGCGGGGAGGCGACGCGGCTGGTGGTCGCCTATGAGCCCGTCTGGGCGATCGGCACAGGGCGCACGCCGACGACGGCCGAGATCGCGGAGGTGCACGATCATCTGCGGGCGAAGCTCGCGGGGTTGATCGACGAGGCCGAGGCGTCCCTGACGCGCCTTCTTTACGGTGGCTCGGTGAAGCCCGCGAACGCGGCCGAGATCTTCGCGCTCGAGAACGTCGATGGCGGGCTGGTCGGCGGCGCGAGCCTGAAGGCCGACGACTTCCTGGGGATCATCGAGGCTGCGATCCCCTGAGGTCGGACGGGAAAGGCTGCGCCGGGGTCTCCGACGCGGCCTTGCCTGCACTCACTGTCTTGTCGTTTGGGCGCTGGGTCAGCCGAGTTGGGTCCTGGCCTGGCCCACCCAGTCGTCGCGGAAGCAGCGGCCCTTGAAGGCCGTCAGATTGTCGTCGACCCAGGCGAGCGCCTTGTCGTCGAACTCTGCGATCTGCTCGAACTTGTAGATGCCGAGGCCGTTGAGCTGCTTCTCGAGCGACGGGCCGATGCCCTTGATGAGCTTGAGATCGTCGGCCTTGACCGGGGCCGACGCCAAGAGCGAGGTCGGGCGGCCATCGGCGGCACGCTTCGGTGCTGCGGGCTTCGCCACCGCCACCTTCGGGGTCTCTGGCTTCGGGATGTCTGGCTCCGATGCCTCCACCTTCGGCGCTGCCTGGGCCACCGGCTTCGGCGCGGCCTTGGGCGCCGGCTTGGGCGTCTCCGCCTTCACGGCAGGCTTCGGTGCCTCGGTCTTCGCTACGGCCTTCACGGCAGGCTTCGGAGCGGGTTTTGGGGCCGCTTTCGGCGCTTCGGACTTCGGTGCGGCGGCCTTGGCAGCCGGCTTCGGTGCCTGTTTCGGGGCCTGTTTCGGGGCGGCTACCTTCGGCGTCGCCTCGGCCTTGGCCGCAGGTTTCGGCTTCGGTGCCTCGACCTTCACCGGCTTGGTCTCGACGACCTTGAGCGTGGCGGCCGGCTTCGCTGCGGGCTTCGGCGCAGGTTTCGCCCTCGGCGTCGCAGCCGGCATAAAGGGCGCAGCGGCGTTCAGGACCTGCATGCTGTCGGCGAAGCGCCACTCGACACCGAAGAAGGGCGCCACGGGAAAGAAGCTCACCCAGAGGTCGAAGGCTTCCTTGGCCGGCTTCTGCCAGGTTTCCATTGCTTTAGTCGCAGTCGCGATCTGTTCGTTAAACATCGTGCCTCCATGACCTGGATGACAGTAGATTTGCCTCGCTCAAGGGCATATGAGTTCTTATTGTGCAATGCAACATCGAAGCCGCGTAAATCTGCCGCCCATGCGTCATACGGAACGATTCGCCCCCAGTCCGACGGGACCGTTGCATCTCGGCCACGCCTTCTCGGCCCTCACGGCATGGCGGTCGGCGCGGGCGGCGGGCGGGCGTTTTCTGCTGCGGCTCGAGGATCTCGACGAGAGCCGGAGCACCGCGGGCTATGCGGCCCAGATCGAGAGCGATCTCCATTGGCTCGGGATCGACTGGGACGGGCCCGTATTGCTGCAGTCGTCGCGCCGCGCGGCCTATGAGGAAGCGCTGGCCAAGCTGGCGGCGCGCGGGCTCCTCTATCCCTGCACCTGCTCTCGCCGCGACATCCGGGAGGCGGCAGCGGCCCCGCAGGAAGGGGCGCCGATGGCGCTCGATGGCATGGTCTATCCCGGCACCTGCCGTCCTGCAGAGGCGGTCGTCGCTCCCGTGCCGCCACCGCCGGGGGCGTCCCTGCGCCTCGATCTCGCACGGGCCTTCGCGGTACTCGAGGAGCCGCTGGCCTTCACGGAGGTGGGGCCGGTCCATCCCGGCGAGCATGCCGTTCTGCCGGAGAAGCTGCTCGCCGAGATAGGCGATATCGTACTCGCGCGGCGGGACGGGGCGGCGGCCTACCACCTTGCCGTGGTCGTGGACGATGCGTTCCAGGGGGTTACGCATGTCACGCGGGGCGCCGATCTCTTCCCCGCAACGCCGCTCCATCGTCTTCTGCAGGCTCTCCTGGGGTTGCCGGTGCCGGTCTGGCACCATCACCGGCTGGTGCGCGATGAGCGGGGACGGCGGCTCGCGAAGCGCGACGATGCGAAGAGCCTCGAGACGCTGATGGCCGAGGGCTGGGTGCCGCGGGATGTGCGGCGGGCTGTCGGTCTTGGCGGCGATCACGCGCCGGATGCTCAGACGTTTCATCCGCTGGAGTGACATTTCCGTGCTGTCACCCTTTTCGGTGAGGGGGTTGCCCGCAGGCATCGACTGTTCCAGTTTTGGGACGGAAGCCATCGCGAGGCCGATCGGGATGAATTACCAATACAAGCTCGTGGGCGCGCCCGAGCGCGGCACCCGCAGGCGCGGCACCAAGACCGGCTCGGAGCGGGTCGCGGCCGCGATGCAGGAGATCGTGGCCCAGCATGCCCAGGAAGGCTGGGAGTTCGTGCGCACGGACACGCTGCCCGTGAACGAGCCGCGGGGTTTCTTCGGGGCGCGGCGGATCGTGATGCGGGCGGTCCTCGTCTTCCGCCGTCAGGTGCGGCAGAGCCCTGCCGTGCGGGAGAGCTATGTCGGCGAGGGGGCTGCGCCGCCCGCCGCCCCCGCTCCTGCGGCGGAGCCCCTGCCCCCGCGTGCTCGCGAGCCAGGGTTCCGCACGGCACCGGCCGCCCCCGGGGAGCCAGAAGCGGTGCTACAGTTGCCGGATGACGAGGTTCGGCGGCCCTTCCGCAGCCCCTATCGCGACGAGGAGCCGGCACGGCAACGGCTCTTCGAGCCGCAGCGCCCGCCCCCGATCACGCCCGCCGCGCCCGACGAGCCGGCGGAGGAGGAGCGTAACCCGCGCGATCTCAGCGATATCCGGGAGGCGTTGCGCAAGCTCGACCGCTAGCGCGGCAGTCCGTGAGACGCTCTATTCGCCGGGGGCCTTCAGCTCCATCGAGAGGGCGTGGACACGGTCCTCGAACTCTTCTTTCAGCGCCGCATTCACCGCGCGCTGACGGGCGACGCGACCCTGCCCTGCGAAGGCACCGGCGGTCATGCGCAGGTGGAAATGGGTCTCGCCCCCCTCTCGCCAGCCGCCATGGCCGCGATGCTTCTCGCTCTCGTCCGTAAGCTCGAGCGCCTCCGGTGCGAAGCTCGCTTTCAGTTTCGCCGTCATCCGATCCGCGACCGACATTCGCACCTCCTGTCAAGAGTTGGTCTTAGAGCTTTATCCGCTACTATCGCGCTTCTGCCCAAGGCGCACGCCCCAGGCTAACCCCAAGACCCACACCGCCAGAAACCGAAGGATCGCACGACCCCGATGGCCCGCCGCTCGCCCCTGGACTTCGATATCTCGGTGAGTGCCGACAAGGCGCGCCGCGCCCAACTGCGCGGGCGGCAACGGGGCATGTCGGGAGCCGTCGATACGGGCGAGGCGCGCTGCGAGTGGCCGGGCTGCAATGCGCCTGCGGCCTATCGTGCGCCGTACTCCAAGGACCGGCTCGACGAGTTCCGCTGGTTCTGTCTCGAGCATGTGCGCGAGTACAACGCGTCCTGGAATTATTTTCAGGACTGGTCGGAGGCGGAGATCGACCGGCAGTTCAACGCCGACCGGACATGGGACCGGCCGACCTGGCGGCTGGGTTCGGGGCCGTCCTCGCGCGTCGGTATGCACCCCCATGCGAACGGGCAGGCCTGGGCGCGCTGGGGGTTCCGGGATCCGCATGAAGTGCTGGGCGAGAACGCGACGCTCAACCCGGGGCGACCCCGGGACGGGGCGAACGCCGATGAGCGCCCGCGCCGGCGGCTGACGCGCGAGGAGCAGCGGGCGATGGACACGCTCGGCCTGCCGCATCAGGTCGAGACGCGGCGCGAGGTGCGCACGCGCTACACCGAGCTCGTGAAGGAGCTGCACCCGGATATGAATGGCGGGCAAAACCCCGAGCCTGAGCGTCTGGCCCGGGTGATCAAGGCCTGGCGCATCCTGCGCAAGAGCCGGAATTTCCGCGATACCGAGGCTGCGTGAGCGACGACAGCGCAGCGCGCGACGCTGTTCTGAGCATTCTGGAGAACCGCAGACCCGGGGCGTCGATCTGCCCCTCGGAAGCGGCGCGCAGGCTCGATCCCGTGCACTGGCGCGATGAAATGGCGCGGGTCCGGGCGGTTGCAGCAAGGCTGGTGGCGGAGGGGCGGCTCGAGGTCACGCAGAAGGGTGCCGTCGTGGATCCGGCGCTGGCGCGGGGGCCCATACGCCTCCGCCTCGCGCGGGCGTGATCGCCTACAACCCTGCCGCGCAAGCGGGCACAGGATGCCCAGCGACGCGGCAGTCTCAGGTCGCGCCCGCACCCTGCCCTCTTCACGCCCGCAGTGACGGGCCCCGCGGCCTTCCTTGCCCTTGCACCGGCCGCTTCTATGCTCCACAGGGTTGCCGATAGATCAGGAGAGCGCGGCATGGCAGACGGCGGCAAGATGAAGGCTTCGGACATCCCGAGCGTTGAGATCTCGGTGCGCGACGCCTTCGGCATCGACACCGAGATGACGGTGAAGGGCTTTGCCGAAGCCGCCGAGCGCGTGCCGGAGCGCGATCCGACCTACCGCTTCGACCGGGATACGACGCTCGCGATCCTGGCGGGCTTCGCGCACAACCGCCGGGTGATGATCCAGGGCTATCACGGCACGGGAAAGTCGACGCATATCGAGCAGGTGGCCGCCCGGCTCAACTGGCAATGCGTGCGCGTGAACCTCGACAGCCATATCAGCCGCATCGACCTCATCGGCAAGGACGCTATCAAGCTGCGCGAAGGCGTGCAGGTCACGGAGTTCCAGGAGGGCATCCTGCCCTGGGCGCTCAGGAGCCCGACGGCCATCGTCTTCGACGAGTACGACGCGGGCCGGCCAGATGTGATGTTCGTGATCCAGCGCGTGCTGGAGGTCGACGGCAAGCTGACGCTGCTCGACCAGAACGAGGTGATCCACCCGCACCCGTCCTTCCGCCTCTTTGCCACGGCCAACACCGTGGGCCTCGGCGACACGACCGGTCTCTACCACGGCACGCAGCAGATCAATCAGGGTCAGATGGACCGCTGGTCGATCGTCACGACGCTGAACTACCTGCCGCATGACGACGAGGTCCGGATCGTGCAGGCCAAGTGTCCGGCCTATGCGGGCAAGGAGAAGGCCGTGAGCCGGATGGTCACGGTGGCGGACCTCACGCGGCAGGCCTTCATGAACGGCGACCTTTCGACCGTGATGAGCCCGCGTACCGTGATCGCCTGGGCGCAGAACGCCGAGATCTTCGGCGACGATCTGGGCTTCGCCTTCCGCGTGACGTTCCTCAACAAATGCGACGAGCTCGAACGCCAACTGGTCGCCGAAATCTACCAGAAGTGCTTCGGCGAAGAGCTGCCCGAGAGCGCTGCTTCTGTCTCGTTGGGATGAGGCGGCGAAGCCCTCCGACGTACGAGGGCGATCTTGCTGCTACCAAGCTGTTGCGTAGCATCGAGCTACTGCTGAGGGAGCTTTGCGTCGAGCGTGGTTTCTGCGGGAGACAAGCTCGCCTGCCGCGCAATGAGGAGCAGGAATTTCTTTCCCGGCGACCGGCGCTGCATGGCAAGGTCGCCGAGTTGATCGTCGCTCTGCGCGTCACACCTCGTTGGGTACTGGAGCACGTCCCGCTCCGCAGTGACGTCTTTGCCGAGGCTGTTCTGGCAAGCGAGGGCAAGGGGCCGTCAAGGACCCTTAAGCGGTTTCGAAGCATGGTGCAGCAGTCGTTCGAGGCTCGGTTTGGTCCGTTGCTCGATCCGGCACCGGACGAGGTTTCCTCCGCGATTGCGGTGCTGGATCGGAGGGATGCGCGACTTGGATGGTTGATCTGAGAACGGTGTGTGTGGCTGGGGCTGATCACGAAGGGCCCTGAGCGGTAGGGACGGATTGCTGCTGCTGATCTTCGAGGATCCGCCTGTCGGATCGTCCGATGAGCGGGAAGCTGATGATGTGGTCGGTGCCCGGGCGACGGCTTCCCGCGCGGCTGACCCTTCTCAACGTGTGATGCTCGCGCGAACGCCGGCTGGCCGCCGGGGTTTACGAGGAGTGCTTCAGTCAGGCGCCTCTTGATCGTCATGCGCGTATGTCGCTCAGCCAAGGGTTGAATCGCGAAGGATTGCGAAGGTTTTCGCGACTTTGAACGACTTTCCTCCCATTGCGTCGCGGCGAGCACCCTCAGAACATCGCGTCGCCGGTGGAACCGGCGGGGATGTGAGGGGACAGGATCATGTTTCTTGCGGCGCGCGCCTTGTTGGCGGCGATGATGGTGGCGGTTCTGCCAAGCGCGGCGGCGGCCGTGGTGTTGCAGATCGAGTTCGAAGCGACCGGATCGGATCTCTTCACAAATCCGGCGACCGGCGCGGTGGTGCTGGAGCTGGAGCCGGGCGTTGACGTGGAAGACGTGGCCGTCCTCTCGAGCAGCTTCAACTTCGGCCCGATCTCGGATGTCGTCTTCGACGTCTTCGCTGGCGACAACCTCGTCATCGGTGGCCTCGGCGATGCGTCTGGGATGTCTAGCGGTACGGATGACTTTCTGCTCTTGATCTTTGATATCTTCGCTGCACCGGATTTCGTTCAATTCGATGAACTGGACGGTGTGGATGGTTTTGCAACTACCAGCACGGTCAGCGGAACGGTGACCGCGGTGCCGCTGCCGGCACCGGTGCTGCTGCTGCTCGCGGGCATGGGCGCGCTCGGGCTTGCGGCGAGACGGCGCGCGACCTGACGGGCAGCGTTTCAGCAAGGCTGCGATGCATTTCGTCGCGCTGGTGAAACGCTGCCGGCACGGCATACTGCGGTGCAATGGCGTGGCTGATCGATCCTGCGATTCCCCTTTCGGCTAAGCGTGCTGCCGTCACGCTGGCCCGGGCACGCATGCGCATCTGGTGGATGCGGCTCGACCCGTGGCTCGTTGGGACGGGTGTCGTGCTTATCGTGCTGCTGCGCTTCATCTATCGCGCGCAGGGGATTGAGACCAACCCGGCCAATCTGCTGACCGGCACGGCTGTGGCGCTGCTAGCCTTGGCAGCCGGGCTCGGCAGTCTTACGAAGAGGTCCGACAAGCGGCAGGCGCGGGTGATGGAACGCGTCCTTCGCATGAAGGGCTACCGGCTCACGGGGCCCGGGCGTCTCGAGAGGATCTGAGCCATGTCCGTGCGCGAGGGCTACAGGAGCGTCAGCGCCTATCTGGTGAGCTCGGATGCGCGGGCGATCAAGGCATTCGCGGAGGAGGTCTTCGGCGCGGCCGAGGTGCAGCCACCGACAGAGGATGACGGGCGGCTAGTCCATGTCGCTCTGGCGATCGGGGACAGCGTCGTGCTCCTCGGCCAACCGCCGGAGGGGACGCCGCCGATGACGGCGTTTCTGCATGTCTATGTGGACGATGCGGCCGCGGTGCATGCCAAGGCCGTGGCGGCGGGGGCCGTGTCGCTCATGCCCCCTGCCCTGCAACCGCATGGCGATGTCGCCGGGATGGTGCGCGACATGGGCGGCAATGCCTGGTGGATCGCGCAATATGTCGAAGACGTGCCCGAGGACGAGATGCTGAGGCGGATGAAAGCCAGCCAGACATGAGCAGGAAGATCGACAACCCGGCCGAGCCCTTCAAGAAGGCGCTGGCGGAAGCGACGCGCGCTCTCGCCGCCGAGCGTGAGATCGAGGTGACCTACAGCGCCGATCCGCCGGGGCGGACCAACAGCGGCATGCGCCTGCCCCAGGTCTCGCGCCGGATGACGCGGGCGGAGGTGATGCTGGCGCGTGGCACGGCGGATGCCATGGCGCTCCGCGAGCGGTTCCACAGCCCCGCATGCCATGCACGCTACACCCCGCCGGGCGAGATGGCGCGCGCGATCTTCGATGCGCTCGAGGATGCGCGCTGCGAGGCGATCGGTGCGCGCGCCATGGACGGCGTGGCGGATAATCTGGACGCCAAGACCGCCCATGTGGCCGAACAGCGTGGCTATGGCGCGATGCGCAACACGACCGAGGCGCCGATGCCCGAGGCGGCCGGGTATCTCATGCGCGAGGCGCTGACCGGGCGGAGCGCGCCGAAGGGTGCGGACAACGTGCTCGAGATCTGGCGGGACTTCTTCGACACGCATCTCGGCGACGATGGCATGGGGGCGCTCGACCAGAACCTCGAGGACCAGGCCGCCTATGCCCGCAAGTCCTGGGAGATCATCAAGGATCTCGGCTACGGCGACCAGCTCGGCGACGACCCGGATGCGGACAGCGACGACGAGGCGGCCGAGAACGAAGCGCCGGAGAACGAGCCCGAGGAAGACCAGGGCGACGACGGCAGCGAGGAGAACCAGGAGGAGGCCGACGAGCAGGAGGAGGAGAGCGACGGGCAGCAGCAGCAACAGCGCCAGGTCGATGTCTCGCTCGAGGACGCGGATGTCGACACCGACGAGAACGACGAGCTCGAAGCCGATGACGGCATGCCCCCGCCGGACGAGCGCGCGCCGAAGCCCCCGTCCGATGCGGATCCGCTCTACCGCATCTTCTCCAGCAAGTTCGACGAGGTGGTGACGGCGGAGGAGTTGGCCGAGCCGCCCGAGCTCGACCGACTGCGCGGCTACCTCGACAAGCAGCTCGAGCCCCTTAAGGGCGCCGTCAGCCGCCTTGCGAACCGTCTGCAACGGCGGCTCCAGGCACAGCAGAACCGGTCCTGGGAGTTCGACCGCGAGGAAGGGATCCTGGACGCCGGCCGCCTCGCCCGCGTGGTCGCCCAGCCGACGGTGCCGCTCAGCTACAAGGTCGAGAAGGACACGGAGTTCCGCGACACGGTCGTCTCGCTCCTCATCGACAATTCTGGCTCGATGCGAGGCCGGCCGATCAGCATCGCGGCGATCACGGCGGATGTTCTGGCACGCACGCTCGAACGCTGCTCGGTCAAGGTCGAGATCCTGGGCTTCACCACCCGCGCCTGGAAGGGGGGCGAGAGCCGGGAGCTCTGGCTCTCACAAGGCCGCCCGCAGCAGCCGGGTCGCCTCAACGATCTGCGCCATATCATCTACAAATCTGCGGACGCGCCCTGGCGGCGGTCGCGGCGCAATCTCGGCCTGATGATGCGCGAGGGGCTTCTCAAGGAAAACATCGACGGCGAGGCGCTCGAATGGGCGCATCGGCGGCTCACGGGGCGGCCGGAGCAGCGGCGCATCCTGATGGTGATCTCGGACGGTGCGCCGGTCGATGACTCGACTCTGAGCGTGAACCCCTCGACCTATCTCGAGCGGCATCTGCGCGACGTGATCGCGATGATCGAGCGGCGGCGGGCGGTCGAGCTGCTCGCCATCGGCATCGGCCATGACGTGACCCGGTACTACTCCCGCGCCGTGACGATCACCGATGCGGAGCAGCTGGCGGGCGCGGTGACGGAGCAGCTCGCCGCCCTCTTCGAGCACGACCCGCGTCTGCGCGACCGGGCGTCCCGCCGTGGCGGGCGCCGCGCCGCGTGAGTTCCCGACGTCGCGGGCGAGCGGCGGAATAGGATCAGAACCGCGCGCGGTGGCTGAGGTCGAGCTTCTTCTTCCTTGAGCGGAAAAAGAGGCTCAGCACCCAGCAGAAGGCGGCGGGTACGCCCGCGATCTGCCAGGCGGGGGTCTCGAGGAGGGGTTGGATCACATCCTCCCAGAGCGCAGGGTCATAGTGCCGCTCGATTGCGGGTTGCAACAGCAGGAGGCTCGAACGGTCGATCTCAGCCCACCACTGGCCGAGCGCCACCGGCGTCCAGACGCCTGCATCGAGCGAAGCGATGCCGTCGCGTACAAGCGCGGCGAGCAGCAGCAGCACGAAGAAGCCCGTGAGTATTCGGAGCATATGGCGACCCTTCCTTCCCCGGACGATGGGTAAGCCCGCGGCGACGCGAGAACAACCCGTCGCCTGCTTGTCAGCGGGACCGCCATTCGTTAGGTCTCCGCCCAACGGAGGGGTGGCCGAGTGGTCGAAGGCGCACGCCTGGAAAGCGTGTATAGGGGCAACTCTATCGCGGGTTCGAATCCCGCTCCCTCCGCCAGAAATCCAGCCTAAGCCACTGATGAACAAAGATTTTATCTTTGCTCATAATCCTTATTCCACACATCCCTCCACACTCCGCCCTCTGAGCGCGGCTCTCCGAAGCCATCGCGCCCGCGACCCACCATGTCGCGAGCGGCAATCTTTTGTTTCACGAAATCCCGGAGAGAGAACATGCAACAGATGACCCGAAGAGCCGTCATGGCGACGGCGCCAGCCGCAATCGCTGCATCCGCCGTTGTTCCAGCAAACGCAGCAGCAATCACTAAGGGCGGCATCGATTACGACGCCATCCGCGAGCGCCTCGTCCTTGTGGTTGAGACCTTCAGCCGAGCGACGGTGGGTTTTCCCGAGCCGATGCCCGCAGATGAGGCGGCGGCAATCCTCTCGCTATCCGATGCAGAGATAGACGATACGGATACGCTCATCCCGTTCGCGCATAAATGGGGCGTGTGCCTCGATTGGCTGATTGTGGGCGACGTGAAAGCCCTCATCCACGATGGGCGCAGTCTTCGCGAGCGGGAGCGGGCTGATGGGAATGACCCCGCCCTTCTCGCGTTTGAGGAATGGCAGCAGACCATCATCTGCGAAGAGCCTGCCATTTCCAGGGGCGCTCAGATGTATGCGGATGAGCCCGGAGCCGAGGAAGCCTTTACTGCACAGTATGAGGCGGAAGGGCGCGTAACGGCGGCGGAGCATCATGTCGTGATGCAGGACGCGATCTCACTGAAAGGCGTTATGGCGCAGTTACTTGCGCTCTCAGCCAACGAGTGGGGACGACGCAGGAACGGCGACCCGCGCCAGATTGACGGCTATCAGTTCGCCCCAGGCTGCATGCACTCAATGACAAATGCCCGGGCCGTTGTGACTGCCTATCGTTCGCTCGCGCGGATGTGCGGCGACCACGAAGCAGAAGCCGATGCGAACGCCGCGATTGCTCGCCTTGAAACCCGGACGCTTGAGTACGGGGAGAGCAAAGCATGAGTGAGGCGGGGACTGACCTGACTGAGATGTTCGATGCCATTCGCGCCTTGCCGCCCGACAGGTTGGACCGGCTGCACATCCTAATGAGAGCGTGGGACAGGGGAGCGGGAGAATTTAGCGGCAGGTTCTTTGGACTAGGCGAAGTGCAGGACGGCCCCGGCGCCTGCGCAAAGGATGTGTTCTGCCAGCAGCTTGCCGGGGTGTGCTGCGAGGATGAGCTTGCTTCTTGGAAACGGCTTTCTAGCCGCCGCCTCAAGGCAGGCGATGACGAGGGCATGAAGCGGCTGGAGCAGCTGATGGAGTGGCGGCTAAGGCCAGTCAGCCCGGGGGCTTAGAGCCCCCCACCCCCGGTATGGGACCCACCCGGGGGTGTATCTATCAAACCCTCTCTCTGAAAATTTTGAAAATTCTGGAGCGCACATGGCTGCCCCTCACACGGATGCCGAGGCTGAGACCTGGCTTGAACGGAACATCACGCATGCCGAGAGCATCGGCGTCACGGGCGTTGAGGGAGAGCTGACGCCAGCGCTCGCACGGTGTCTGCTGGACCGTAACGAAGAGAACCGGCCGCTGAGCCAGACGAACCTCAACCGGCTCTGCAACGACATTCGGTCCGGGCGCTGGGCCTTGAACGGTCAGACCATCATTGTCTCAGCGGAAGGTCATCTGAACGACGGTCAGCATCGGTGCCATGCGGTGCTGAAGACGGGGCGGGCCGTGCCGACGCTCTTCTCGTTCGGGGTGAGCCGCGACAGTCGGTTGACGGTCGATATGGGCTCACAGCGGGATGTGGGGAACTTCCTGAGCATGCAGGGCGTGCCGAACGCCTCGGCTGTGGCGACCGTCTGCAACTACCTCATCCAGATTGCCTCACGGGGAGAGATCGGCGGTGGGGGCATGGCGCCGACCAAGCAGGAGCAGTTGGCCTTCTGGCGCGAGAACCGGGACATCGAGGACAGCGTGGGCATTGTCCCGACCACAACAGCGAAACTCGGCGGACGGCCGATGCTTGCAACGGCGCACTTCATGATACGGCGGAAGCGAGGGGATGCAGCGGACCACTTCATCCGGTCCCTAGTGAGAGGCGAACGGCTCGATCCGCACGACCCGGTGCTGAAGGCTCGTGAGTGGCTGCTGGATGCGGTCATGCGGTCGCGCTCGCAGCGGGGGCACAAGCTCACGGCCCAGACGAAGCTGGAGGTGGTGCTGCGGGCATGGAATGCACGGGTGCGTGGCTCGTCACCGCAGCGGATGCAGCCGCAGGGCCGCCTGCCGCAGGTGCTGTGATGATGGAAGCTCTCACGGCCCCTGTGCCCGTCTGGCAGCTGTTGCTCACACTGGCTCTCATCATGTGGTTCCGCTGGCGTCCGAATGATCGGGCGCGGGCGAACATCGTGGAGCGGTTGGAGGATCTGGAGCGGCGTTCTCGCCAGAGGTAGAAGCCTGATTTCAGAACTGAGTCCTCAGGCCGCTCCCATCCGCCGAACGGTCCGACTATACATCTGTTTCCCACAAAGGGGCCTGAGCCCTCTCAGGGGTGAGAGGTAAGTTCCATGTATGAGCCACCTCCAGCCCTGCCAGCGTCGCGAATCTCGCCTGCGGCCCATCATCTGTATAAATCAGAGATGCACCGTTAGATTTTGCGATAGCAACGATCTGCAAGTCCATTTTTACGGCTTGCCAAGAAACACTGCTATCCAATTGAATTGTGCGAATTCTAGCTTTGTCACGCTTTATAATCTCGCTCAGCTCTATCGCTGATTTTGTATCGAACGGAAAAATCTCAACGCAAGACACAGCCTGCAACAGATTTATCGTTTCTTCCACGGATTTTCTTTTGCACAAAACCTCTGCAAGACATGGTGCTGGGATAAGCAGTCTATCGCCTTGCTTACTTAAGGTATCTATCAGTCCTTCAATTTTTTCCTTGCAGTGCGGAGTTGGAGCGCCAGTACTAGGATCACTCCGAGGCGGAGAATCTGGGTTCAGAAACAGAGTTAAGAAGCTATTGTCTATTGCTGCAATCACGCTGTTCCAGACTCTGTCCAAAGCTCTTCTAGAGTATCCTCCTCATGTGAAGCGGCAAGGCCTCTCAATCGATCAATTAAACTCCTGATTTCGATGTTCTCAACAGGCTCAAAGCTCTCTGCTTCGATGTTTTTACACACCCAAGTCCCATCTGCTTTTCTCTCCCACCAACCTGGACCAAAGATACGCACCACCTTGCGGAAATGAGCGCCCAGTTTGTCGCCGATGGCGTAGCTTGCTTCGCAGTATATCAGCGCTCCGCCATCCAATGGCCGGAGCCGCGCGCGGATGTTTGTCGCAGTGTCTTCTAGGAGGCCGCTGAGCTGGCCAGTGACATGGCCCCGATTTCGGACGCGTAAACGATCTTTGTTTGCGTGCGCTCCGGTAGGGAAATGAAGGAGGACGGCATGTCGTCGCTGAACGCGAGCGCGACGGTTATCTGCAGCCGCCATCTCAGAAATCTTCTCGTAGGCGCGTCGGCTTTCGGCGGACCCTTCACCCCGCCCAATGCTGACCGTCCTGTTCGCGGCTGGGCCCAGGCCATAACCCAAACGTGCCCGCGCTGCGATGCAGACAGAGCCCTCTTTAACCCCGGAGAACAACACGCGCTCAGGTTCGCCAAGCATCCTGGCAAACTCGCGCATGTACTCCGCCATCCTCTCAAGAGGAAGATCCCGCGGACCTTTAGCGCCAGCAAGAATTAGCTGTATTTCATCTTCGAGCTTCATAATGCGCGCCTCTCGCGCTTGAAAGTCTACGCGCCCAAGCGGTCACGGTAAAGCAGCCTCCTGCGCCTACCGCCGCAAAGCGTGCCACGCACGCTTCGTGTCCCCCGCACCAAGAACCGCGCGGCTGGGGTGAGGAAGGTCGATCTCAACTGCATCGAGATGCAGATGGTCCTTGCCTCAGTGCTGGTGAGTGTGCTTTGCGCTCGGCGGAAAAGCACTACAGGCGACGCCGAGGGTTTGCGGGCGCAGTCTACACAACACTCGTTCTTTGAGCCTAAAGCGCAACTGGGTGCAGGCGCCTAATTCACGTATCTCGGCCGCGGCATGTGCTCGTGCCACGGCGCGCGGATGCCCTCAAAATCGTCTGTTGGTCCCACGAACACGTAACGCACCGAAATCCCGTAGCGCTCGCAGACACCGATGATTGCGTCGGTCACTCCTGCATCGTCCAGCGACAGGCCTTCCAGGTAGTCTATCGGCGCTTTCTCGTGCCCGAGCAGATGCAGGGCCAATGCCAGTCGTGCGAACCAATTCTCGCCAAAGCTATCAGCACTTTCCTGACTTGGCATGTCTCCCGAATGGATGGTGTTTTCTGTCATTCGTAGCCCCATTTGCTTTGCTCAGATCATATTTTATGATATTATTTCAATGTTTTGAAGGAAATTTCTCTGCGGATAGGCAGCGGTGACTTAGACATGAGCGGAGGCAAGGCACAGCCGACTGGCGGGTTCGCAAGCACTGGCTTTGGGAACATCAACCAGACATCCGCCAACGCCTTCAATGGTGGCGTGATGGGCACGGGCGCGGCTTTCGGCAGGGCCGCGACCCCGATGGGCTACAACGCGGCGCCGGTTGCGCCGCCCGCATCCTACTCGGCCGCGCAGGCGAGTGGGGCCTACGGCTACAACAGCGCCATGACGGGCTATAACCACAATCAGATGGTTGGCAGTGTCCCGGTGGGACCGGCAGCAACCGCAGCGGCGCCATCTGCCATCCATGCGGGGATGAGCGCCTATTACAGCCCGTATTCATCGCAGGTTATCGACCCGACGATGGCGGCGTTGGATCAGCAGCGGCAACAGGCCCTTGCTCAGCACGGCACACAGGCTGCGAATGCGAGCGCGTTCGGCGGTGGACGTCATGCGGTCGCAGCGAACGCGACGGCTCAAGGTGCTGCCGAAATCCGGGGGCTGACCGCCGCCAATCTTCAGCGGCGCATGTACGAGACGGCTGCGGGGCTGTCATCTCAGGACGTGGCGAACACACAGCAGAACCGCGAGTTCAATGCGGGCCAGCGGAACAGCCTGACAGCCCTGGATGCGCAGATCAGGGGCCAGCTCGCCGGGCAGCGGAATGACGGTTACGTACAGTCGCTTCTCGCAGACCAGAGCGCCCGCGACGCCGCATCCCGGTTCGGGGCGGGGGCTTCCCTTGAGCAAGCCTTGTTCAATGCGAACGCTGTGAACCGCGCCCGCGAGTTCGGGTCTACGCAGGCCCTTCAGACGGCACTCCGAAATGCGGATGCCCGGGACGTGGCGAGCCGGTTCAATATCCAGACGGGTCTCGGCCAGACGGCGCAGATGGGCCAGCTCGCGGACCAGCTTTTCGGCATGGGGGTAAATGGTGCGGGCCTGTCCATGGACCTTGTCGGCCAGCAAAATCAGCTGGGCATGCAGGATCAGTCTTTGATGCAGGCTCTCGCCGATGCCGCCCGCGCGCAGTTCTCGGGTTATGTTGATCAGGACCGGGAAGACATCGCGCTACTCGCCGCCGCGCTCGGGTCTACACGCCTGCCCGAAAACGAGACCGAGATAAAGACCCCCGGCTTTCTCGACGTGCTGAGCAGCCTATCGACCTCGGCTGGCCAGATTGCCGATATCTGGAAGGGCGACGAGGGCTAATCACCTCGAAATCAGGCGGCAAAACCAGCTCCAAAAACAGGCTATTCCACAGTGTTTTCGTTGTGTTTTCTTGGATTTTATGGCATATTTTTCAGAGAGTTAGAGCCTTATCGTCATAGGGCATGATGCATGGTTACGAACGACGATCTCAGGCGACTGCTGCTCCTGGAGAGCCGGGGCGACCCTCGCGCGGTCAATGCGAAATCCGGGGCTCAGGGCCTTATGCAGGTCATGCCCGCTACCGGCCGTCAGCCGGGATTTGGCGTTTCCCCCATCGGCGATCCGTTCGATCCGCAGGAAAGCATCCGGTTCGGGCGGGACTATTTCGGCCAGATGCTCAGCCGCTATGACGGGAACAAGCGGCGTGCGCTGGCGGCTTACAATTGGGGGCCGGGGAATGCCGACGAATGGGATGGCGACCTCGACAGCCTGCCTGAAGAAACTCGCAACTACATCCTGAGCTTCGAGGCCGACACGGACCAGAAGGGCAATCCGTGGACGGAGGAGCAGCTAGCGACGGCCCGGGGCTTCCTCGGGGATGACGGTGCCGACCAAAGTGCAAATTTGCACTTTGATACTCGGCTTCAAGCTGGGGACGATCTGCCGACCGTCGAAATTCAGCAGGCCCAACGGCTGGCGGAACAGCTCGGCATCGGTGGTCAGAACCGGGTCGATTACGCGCAACTGGTGGAGGCAGCCAAGGCAGCAAGAGAGGAACCGGATAGCATGCTATCGCTTATCGCAAACCCCAACGGCGAGGGCGTGCGCATGGCGCGCGAGGCATTGCCGGGACCCTCGCGGCAGCCACAACAGCAGCTAAAGCAGCAATTCGCACCAGCCTCTCAAAGTGGCGGTGGATGGGGCCGCGCCGAGATCGGGCTCACCTTGCAGGCTCTTGGTGAGGGGCTTTCCGCGATCTCGCAGCGGCGCCCAGCGGATATGCGGGGGATACAGCGGCAGATCGAAGCCCGGCGCCAGCGTGAGGCAGCGGGGAAGGCCCGCAACAAAACCATGGAGTTTCTATCCAAGAGGGGGATGAACGATATCGCCGCGCTGGCAGAGGCGGGTGCGATCAGCCCGAATGACGCGCTATCCTTCGCCTTGCGGACCCCGGCGGATGAGCGCACGGCCCTTATCAAGAACTTCGAGTTCGCCCGCTCGCAAGGCTATGAAGGTGGGTTTCAGCAGTTCATGCGCGACAGCCGCAGCGGCACGACGGTGAATGTCGGATCGGAAGGCCAGCGGCTCGGCACGATCCCCCCGGGATACTCTGCGGTCCAGGACCCGGCCAACGCTGCGGGCTACCGGTTCGAGGCTGTCCCAGGCGGCCCGGTGGATGCGGAGCGGTCTGCCACGGCGGAGACTGAGCAACTTGGCCAGCAAGTGGGGGCGGAGAAGTTTGCACGGTTGCAGGGGGACATTGACCGAGCGATCGGTCTCGCCCGCGATGGCTATGCCACGGGCGCTTTCTCGCTCTTGGCGGGCATCCCTATCCCCAGCGACGCCCGCAGCCTCCGCAACCTTGTGGACACCCTGAAGGCCAATCTCGGGTTTGAAGCCATTCAGACCATGCGAGAGGCATCCCCAACTGGTGGGGCTTTAGGCCAGGTCACGGAACGCGAGCTAGGGTTTTTGCAATCGACGATTGCGAACCTCGATACGGGCGCTGGGGAGGAAGAGCTTATTCGGCAGCTCAACAAGGTGAGCGGCCACCTGACGACGCTGCGCGATATCAGTCAGGGAACATACCAGATCCCCTTACCCGGCGCGCCCGTCACCATCGACGGCGTGACAATCGAGGAAATCCGGTGATGCGGGAGTTCATGCTTACAGGCCCCGATGGCCGCAAGTTCAAGGTCACCGCCGAAAGTCAGGAAGCAGCTCTTGCCGCGTTCAAGAAGCACACCGCGCAGCCCCGGAGCGAGGGTCAGTCTACGGCGGGCGGGTTGCTCGATGCCTTCACGGATGGGGTGGCCTTCGGGTTTGGCGACAACCTCACGGCAGCAGAAAGCGCCATCCTCGGGCGCACCCCGCAAGGGGACTGGTTTAACTATGACGCGCCCTTCAATGAGCGGTTCGACAGGGCGCTTGCTGCGGAGCGGGCGCAGAACAACAGGTTCTCGGAAGAGCGCCCGATAGCGTCCACGGCTGCGAACATCGCCGGGGCCGTCGCCGGTGGCGCCGGTGCTGCGGCGCGAGGGGCCACCCTTCTAGGTCGTGGTGGCAGTCTGGCCCGTCAGGGGGCCGCCGGTGTGGCGGAAGCGGCTGCATACGGGGCTGCGCACGGCGCAGGAGCGGCTGACGGCGAGGATGTGGCCGCTGGCGCAGAGGAAGGAGCGATCATCGGCGGATTGCTCGGAGGGCCGCTGGCAGTGGCCTCTGGCGGCCTCTCGCGGCTCTTGCAGCAGCCGGATGCCCCAACCCGTGCCGCCGTTCAGCAGGAAGCACAGCGCCTCTATGGCATCGCCCGGCAGAAGAACCCGGCTTTCCCCACTTACACGCGTTTCGCAGCGGACGTGAACCGCAGGATGCAGGCGGAGGGTTTCGACCAGGCGCTACACCCGAGAACAGCGGTTGCCCGGCGCGAGACGCTCAAGCGCGGCGTGGACGGAACGCCCCGGCTCATGGAGCTGGAGAACGTCCGCAAGATCGCATCGGCGGCGGCCAAGGGCGCGACCCCGGACGATGCCCGCCTGACGAAGATGATCCGCGATGGCCTCGACAATTTCGTGGAAGATACCGCGCCAGTTCCCGAGCTTCGGCAGGCCCGTACGCTTTGGCGTCGGGTGAAGTCCTCACAGGCCCTGGACGAGATCATCGAGAAGGCTGGAAGACGGGCCGAAAGCGGCGAGGGCGTTGCGGAAGCAACCAGCCTGCGCAACCAGCTCCGTACACTCCTGGAAAACCCCCGCCGCCGCTCCGGCTTCACGAAAGACGAACTTCAAGCGCTCGAGGAAGTCGTCCGCGGTGGTCCCCGTGCCATCAGGATGATGAGCAGTCTCTCCCCCTCAGCAGGCCGCCTGCCCCTCTTCGCCAATATCGGCGCCGCACAGGTGGATCCGGCATACCTCGCCGTGGGTGCAGCCGGTGCTACCGCAAGAGCCCTCAACGACGCCGCCACACGCAATGCCGCCCAACGTCTCTCCGCCGGTGTTCGTGCGGGCCGCATCGACCCACTACGACCGCCCCGTGCGCAAGGCAGCATCGTCCGTGGTGGTGCAGCCGTGGGCGCGGATTACTGAAGAGCCGAGAGGGTGAAGAGCTCTACTCGGACAGCCCGCGCGCGCGTGCGTGCACATCATGGACTTTTGAACACGGTTCACGCTTGAGGAAAGTGACATGCTCCGGCCGCATCGAAATCCCATCTTGGCTCAGCTCGGTTGGAAGCTCGACGAGAATGACCTGATTGTCCTGCCCAACGGCCGTCGTCAGAGAACGCCCGAGGAGTTCGAGGAACTGCTCGCCCGGGGCCGGACGCGGATACGCGAGACCAAAGCAAAGCTAAGCGCTGCGCGACAGCAGCGCCGGGCAGAGCGGCGTTGGCGTGAGGAGGCCGAGCCCTGTGGCGCAATGACGAGAAAGGGCACGCCCTGCAAGCGAAAGCCCGTCTACGGCAAGAAGCGCTGTGCGAACCATGGCGGGCTCAGCACCGGGCCGAAGACCGAAGAAGGTAAGGAGCGCATCAGGGAGGGTCAGAGGAAGCGCTGGGAAAGGGTCAGGGCTGAGAAGGGACAGCTCCCAAAGCACAGTCAGTGCCATCATTCGGCCAACTCAATGGGCGACCTTCAAGGGCAGATTGAGCCGATTGAAGGGAATGATTGATGCGCGCCGTTCTGACTGTTTGCCTACTGATGCTGGCGGGTAGCGTCACTGATTCCTGGGAAGCCCGCTGTCAACGATAGTTGTGCAATCAAGCGCAGGCAGAATCGCTGTGAGTGGCTGACAATATCGGAGAAGGGTTTCCCGAGGCCTCCTGCAGCACGAAGGTCGTTTGTGCGAGACGGAGGCGTTTGCCGGCATCTACGACTTCGTCAACTGCGGCGGCGGCCAACCCAGGCGAGTGACAGCAGACCGGCCAGCGCGAGTGGCAAGCCGGCTGGAAGCGGAACATCGGAAGCACTGGGCGAGACTGGGCCTGTAAGCCCTCCGATAAGAGCAAGCCCTGTTGGCGGGCCAACCTGCGTCGAAACAAGTGTCACCAAGTCAACCAGGAACACTGCATCGAGGCTTGAATCTGCTGCAAACAGTGTTCCGTCCGGCAGAATTGTGAGTGCTTCTTGTGGCACCGAGTTGGTCGGCGACCCGATAGCGGTCACTGCAAGAGAGCTAGGATTGATGGCAAACAGATCGCCGGAGTCAGCCGCCAGAAGCGTGCCCGCACCGAATGTCCCCGCCGCCGTCGTGACGGGTCCTTGTGTGACTGTCAGGCCATCGATGTCAGCAAGGCTTATCGTGCCCAGCAATGTCGATGCCCCGGTGAGCGGGTCTATGGTGAAGAGTGAGCTTCCGCCACTGGCGAAGAGCGTTCCATCTGGAGCGAATGCCAGTCCCTCTGGCGAGCTTGTCACGGACGATGTGCCAACAACCGTGCCTGCGCCGCTTGATGGGTCGATTGAGATGAGCTGGTTTGCCGTGGTAATTCCGAACAGTTCTCCGGATGGCGACGCGGCTAGTCCGCTAACTGCAAAGCCGATGTCGCCCACCAACGCTGTTGCGCCTGTGTCTGTGTCAAACGTGAACAAATCGGTGCCGAACTGGTCGGTGGCAAACAGCGTCTCCGATCTAACATCGACTGTCCCAAGCGTTAGCGCGAGCACACTTGATGCGACGAGACGTCCGACCATTTTCTCTCCCCCAACCGACGCCCGTACGACCACTTCTCACATGGCATCTTCGAGTGAGACGTTATTGAGGCACGGTGATACCGTCAACGCTACCGCACTGCCGGAATCGCAAGAGTTGCCGGCAGGCTTTGTGCTGTTGCGGTCGGGCCTGTTCCCCGCATGGCGCGGCTTTCCACCTCTAAACTCGTCTGCAACCGCCCGCTGCCGCCAGATGTCGTCAAGTGTACGACCTGCAGCGCCACGGCATTGCTGAAACGCTAGCAGGCGCGGGCCATTTGGAAGCAGGCGGCCCGCCTTTCGCACCCTCTTGCCATCATTTCACGACGTTCGCCGATATGCGTTTCGTGATGGATGCGGGGCTGGAGGGCGATGAAGCAGCTGGATGGCTCGCTGAGATCGACAGTAGCAACGCCATCAAGGTGCACCCTTCGATCACTGGATTGTCACCAAGCTAAGCTCTGATAACGCCGGATAGACATCTTTTTGCTTGATCGAACCTGTTGATACCCACACCCTTCCTTCAAGACCGCCGATTAGGAATGCTGATCAGAAGTTATCGCAGTTTGAAATTTTGAAGGAGATCGCGATGTCGATGCAGAGGCGTGTAGCGGCACTGACGGTGATGCTGACCATGACCGCTGGATGGAGCGCGAACGCGGCGACGATCGCGGCCCAGAACTTCGACGACAACGGCCTTGCGAGCGTTACCACGTCGAACGTCGGCTTCCCGTCGGGTACGGGGCTCACTGCGGATGGCACCGGCCTTGGCTGGGCGCTCGGTTTCATCGACAGCCGCAGTACGGGCAACGCTGGTCCGATCTTCGGCACCGAGCTTAGCGACACCATCGGGGTCGTGGACAACAGCGTGACCGCGAACAACGACCTTACCGACGCCGGGAACACCGGGCAGTGGTTTCATGCGGACGATATCGATGGGACGCTACAGCTCCTTTTCGACGACGTGGATGCGAGCGCCTTCTCGAACCTCTCGCTCGGTTTCGAGTGGGCGGCGAACGACACTTCGTTCGAAGGCGATGACCGTTTCGAGGTATTCGTGAATGGTACCTCGGTCTTCGACGTCTCGGGCAGCGGCTTGGACAGCGGTCCCTTCGTCGATGACTTCGCTGCGGTCATGCTGGACCTTTCCGCCTTCGACGGCGGTTTCGTGTCTATCGAGGTGCAGTTCGAGAACAGCGCGGGCGCCGAGGACCTCGCGTTCGACAACCTTGTCCTTAGCGGCGATCTGGTGGAGGTGCCCCTGCCTGCCTCCTTCCTGCTCCTCGGGGCTGGCGTCCTTGCGCTAAGGCTGCGTCGGCGGATCCCCTGATCTGCGCGCAGGCTTGCTGCACGTCAGGAACCGAGCCTACGACGCCGCTGGAGACCGATGCGGTCGTGCGGCCGATGGACTGTCAGAGGAAGCGTAGGCCCTCTCGCTGAGCTGCTTTGACCGCGGTCTCCGTGCCATGCCGCGAACTGGCGCTACTGGTTCGCTCTAGCCTAGCCTGTGACGCAGGTTCACCAAGGCGCACGACCGTCATCGCCGCGCGTATCTCGCCGCACGTCCCCGCTCCCGCGCACAGCTGCGACGCCGCGAGAGATGACGAGGCCGACTTTGCGCATCTCGCTGACCATGCCGAAGTGGCGCGCACAAACAGGACAGGCGATACCAGCAGCTTCCGTCTCACCACGGACAACGGGTGAGGCCGCGCAATCGGGGCAGATGAAGAAGACTAAGAACCTGGACATCATCGAGCCCCATCAAGGCAGCTGTCGAGCTGCTCAGCATTTTCAGCGGGGTTTGCGCCTTTCTGATGGCGCAGCACTTGGTCGGCTGCCGCTTACCGAAAGATAACAGCAACTCAGTAAGGGTTTCCCCTTACAATATAATCCACATATAGTCCGACGATCCATCGCTAAACATTGATATCCATTAGCAGAATCACCCTCAAAGACTCAGATTATCTGCCACCTTCTTCGCTGTTATGAGCGGCATTTCCGAGACCTAAGTCGCTCAACTAAACGATGAAGGCTGATATTCACAGAGGCTCGTGATTGTATTACTCATTAATCAATGCGGCATTCTGCCTAGTATTGACCATACTGTCTTCACAATTAGCGCTTTGGTTGTATGTATTTAAATAAAACAACTTATACAGATTGTATATATTAATCTCTCATTAACTCAATTTAGAGAAAGACTGTCCGCCGTGCGGCGCTATTCCGTGCCCGCAATGCCATTACGGATGGAAAGCATATGAAGAAACGTTATGTGCCGACGCTGCCTCTCCCAGAAGGCGCAGTCAAAACGACCTGTCTCGTATGCACGGCAGCCGCCATGACGCTGGCCGCTGGTGCGCAGGCAGCGCCAGTGCCGCTCCTCTTCAACAACCCATCGACGCCGACCAACGTCACAGAACTCTTCAATGGTTCGGGAGCGGCAATCTCGAACGCACTATCGGTCGATTTCACGAAC
>JBCBYV010000056.1:0-7922 GCA_039815685.1 Pseudomonadota bacterium
AGGCCTTCATCGCGACCGCTTGGGACGCGGTGGGGCGCAAGGTATCCAAGCATCGCCTGCTTTCAGATGTTTACGAGACGGCGCAGGCTTCGATCGGCCTGCCGGTCGATCCGTCCTCCGACGCCGTCGTGTTCGTCGGGCGACCCGTCCACCGGACGACTCGCTGATCCTCCTCACTCCGAATGGTACTCGCGGAAGGGTCGTCATTGCCGCGCCATTGGTCCGAGCGACAATGACGACGCCTCATCCGCCAGCGCACCGAGATCGAGCGCCGCGCCGTGACGGGTGCCGCTGAGCGGGACTACCGGCTGCTCCGCATCATTCCCGGGATCGGCCCAATCAACGCGCTCACCATCCTGGCCGAGGCTGGTGATCTGCGGCGCTTCGCCCATCACCACCAGTTCCTCAGGTACTGCGGCCTCGATCTCTCGACCCAGCAATCCGGCGTCGCCCATCGGGCTCGAACCGTCGCCATCGTCGCTCGGACCGATGGCGCGCCCGATGGCGACCGCCTCGATGGGCAACTCCGAGGCCAGACAAGGCTCTCAAAGTTCGGCAATGCACGCCTTCGCCGTGCCCTCTGGATGGCCGGGCAGGTCGCGATCCGCCAGCGCGACAACAGCTTCAGATCCAAGTTCGAGTGCTACGCCGAACCAGGATGCGGAAGGGTCGCTCGTCGAGCAGCCGGTCAAACATGAAGTCCGTTCGCCATTGGGCTTGAACCAATGGCGCCTGATGGCTCACCCTAGACATCGTTCGCTCCGCCGGCCTCCGCGCGACCCGAGCGATATCGGCAGGCACGCCGGCGACGGGGGGTTCGTGTGCGGATCGACAATCCTTCCTCGCCGTAAAGCCGATACATGCGCTTGTGGTTGATGTCCCAACCTTCCCGGCGCAGCAGCACGTGCAGTCGCCGGCAGCCATAGCGGACGCGCGCCTCTGCCAGCTTCTTCAGCCGCCCCCGCAGCGGCGCCTGCGGATCGCGGCGCGACCGGTAGCGATGCGACGAACGATTGAACCCGCCGGCCTCCACGGCCCTCCGCTCGCTCACGCGCGCCACGCAGCCTGAAACCAGCTCGCTACGGCACAGCACGCAGAGGGCCTCACCACTTTTTTCGCAGTGTTCGCTCAGCGCTCGGACCGGTGGCGCACGCGCGCTCACCCTGCAGCATCTCTTTGTAAAGGCTAAGATCGGCGACCAGCCGCTTGAGCTTGCTGTTCTCATCCTCGAGCTGCTTGAGCCGCCGGATCTCGGCCACGCCCATCCCAGCGCAGACCTTCTTCCAGCGATAGAACGTAGCGTCCGACAAGCCCATCTTACGGCAGATCTCGCCAACCGGCGCTCCGCCCTCGGCCCGCCTGAGGGCAAACCCAATCCGATCGTCCGTGAACCGTCTCTTTGGCATACGGGCACTCCGTCTTCTCAGGATCATACCCAAAAACCCGCATCCAGATCACATCAGTCTCAAGGGTCAGAACTCGTGCCACCATGGCGCGATCAGCGGGATGCTGGAAACCCCGTCACGAAAGGATCATATAGCATCGAAGTGAACTGGGGTGCGGAGACGCAGGATGATCAAGTTTGCCCTGCGCTGCAGCAAAGGCCATGTGTTCGACGCGTGGTTTGCGAACAACGCCACCTTCGAGAAGCTGCAGAAGGCCGGTGCGATTGCCTGTGCCGAGTGCGGGGATGTGCTGGTCGAGAAGGCGCCGATGGCGCCCGCTGTACGCACGGCCGAAGCCGCCTCTGCACGAAACCTCCCCGTTCCGGCTGCGACCAGCCCGGATACCCCAGCAAACCCACCGCCGCAGCTGTCGACGCCCGCATCGCCCAAGGAAGCGGCACTGGCTGCACTCCGGGCAAAGATTGAGGCTGTGAGCGATAATGTCGGCAAGGATTTCGCCGCCGAGGCGCGCCGCATCCATGCCGGCGACGCGCCCGAGCGGCCGATCCTGGGCGAAGCGAGCATTGGGGAGGCGAAGTCGCTCGTAGAGGACGATATCCCCGTCATGCCGCTGCCCTGGATGGCGAAACGGAACGCCTGAACGCTCCTCCTCCCTCCGGTCGCACGGCTTGTCGCAGGATCGGGCGGGGTCTATAGAGCCGCGCCGGAAAGCCGTCTCACAACCATACCCTTTTGCCCATCGCGCGCGAGAGCCACGCCATGACGTCCCCTGCCGAAACTGCCGAACGCTCCAGCTGCCCGCCGAGGCTGGTGATGAAGTTCGGCGGCACGTCGGTCGCGGATCTCGAGCGCATCCGGGCGGCCGCTGCGCGCGTCGCGGCCGAGGTCGAGGCGGGCTACGACGTCGCAGTCGTCGTCTCGGCAATGGCGGGCGAGACGAACAAGCTTGTCGGTTTCGTCGGCGAGGCGGCGAGTGCCCCTGGCTCGAACAACCCGGGCCTCTACGATGCCCGCGAATACGATGCGGTCGTTGCATCCGGCGAACAGGTGACCGCTGGCCTCATGGCCCTGACGCTGCAATCGCTGGGCGTCGCCGCGCGCTCGTGGCAGGGCTGGCAGATCCCGATCCGGACCTCGGCGGCGCATGGTGCTGCCAGGATCGAGGAAATCGAGACGGAAAACCTCGACCGAAAGTTCGAAGAGGGGCTGCACGCCGTCGTCTCGGGCTTTCAGGGGCTGGGGCCGGACGGGCGCGTCGCGACGCTGGGGCGCGGTGGGTCGGATACCTCGGCTGTGGCGCTGGCGGCCGCTCTCGGCGCCGAACGCTGCGACATCTACACGGATGTCGATGGTGTCTACACCACTGACCCACGCATCGAGCGGCGGGCCCGCAAGCTCGACCGGATCGGCTATGAGGAGATGCTGGAGCTCGCCTCTCTCGGTGCGAAGGTGCTCCAGACACGGTCCGTCGAGCTCGCCATGCGATATAATGTGCGGCTCATGGTGCGCTCGTCGTTCTCCGACGATCCCGGCACGCTGGTCTGCCGCGAGGAGGAACTCTTGGAACAGAACGTCGTCTCGGGCGTCGCCTATAGCCGCGACGAAGCGAAGCTTACGCTCCTCAAGGTGCCGGACCGGCCGGGCATCGCTGCCTCGATCTTCGGCCCGCTGGCGGAAGCGGGCGTCAATGTCGACATGATCGTGCAGAACATCGGCGCGGACGGCATGACCGACATGACCTTCTCCACGAGCCTCGCCGATGTCGCCCGCGCCCGTGCCGCGCTGGATGCGGCGAAGGACGACATCCGCGCGCAGGACCTCGTCGTGGACGAGACGGTGGCCAAGGTCTCGGTCGTCGGCATTGGCATGCGGAGCCATGCAGGCGTTGCCCAGCGCATGTTCAAGTCGCTCGCGGATGAGGGCGTGAACATCAAGGTCATCACAACCTCCGAGATCAAGGTGTCGGTCCTGATCGACCGGAAATACATGGAACTCGCAGTCCAGGCCCTGCATGAAGCCTTCGGGCTGGCAGCGGCATGACCGAGCCCACTACGATCAACCATCCTGACCGGGCATACGCTCGGGCGGCGCGGCGCTTCTCGATGTCGTTCATGAGCGATGCAAAATGGCGCAAACTATTTGCAGCGCTGATCGCCGCCAGATGTGAGTTGGAGTGCGCCGAGTGGTGGTGGATCAATAGCCCCACACCTTGCGTCAAGCGTTTCCCACGAGAACACGAAGTCCTCGAAAAGAGGTTCGCAGACGGCTACTTCCAGCCAACGGAGTACCGCTGGATAGAACGCATACGCATTCCGCGATTTTGGCGGCCCTATAAGGGCGTAGGCCTGGAGCGCCAGCAAGACTTGGAGGCGGTGTCCGCCGTTATGACAGCAGCCGGCGCGTTCCAGCTTGAATGGGAAACCGGTGGGGCAGCACTAACGCTTTACGCCTACAAACACTGATCCACTCACCTGAGCGAAAGCACTCAAAACAGGGTGTGGGATCTCACGGCTGTAAAGGCCGACAGGCTTCGCAGCGGCTGGCACGAAGCCTGCAAAGCTGCCAGTAAGGCGCCGCGTCCAGAGGCGCTCGAGCAGGGAGGCGGCGCGCCATGCGCACCACCGAAAAAGGCGGGTCTCGCGCGCTCCTGCGCTCCCTCCGCACCGTCATGGCGCGGCAGGGGGACGGGCAGGCGCGGCTCGACAAGGTGGTACGGCTGGTGGCCTCCAACATGGTGGCCGAGGTCTGCTCGATCTATCTCAAGCGCGATGGCCGAACGCTGGAGCTCTGCGCGACCGAGGGTCTTAACCCCGAGGCGGTACACCGTGCCCGCCTCCGCGTGGGACAGGGCCTCGTCGGTCGTATCGCGCAGGCGGCGGAGCCGTTCGCGACGGACGACGCACAGAACGCGCCCGGCTTCCGCTACCTCCCGGAGACGAACGAGGAGATCTACCGCTCCTTCGTCGGCGTGCCGGTGCAGCGGCTCGGCGAGGTGATGGGCGTGCTCGTCGTCCAGAACCGCACCCCACGGCGCTACACCGAGGACGAGGTCGAGGCGCTGGAAGTCGTCGCCATGGTCATCGCCGAGATGACAGAAGCGGGCGCCTTCCTCAGCACCGACGGTCTCTCCGCCGCCGCCGGTCGCCGCGCGGGGCCGCTGATGATCGAGGGGTCGGCCGTCTGCGACGGGGTCGCCGAAGGGGTCGTGCATCTTCACGAACCCCGCCTCGTCGTCTTCGACCCCATCGCCGATGATATCGAGACGGAGCGGCGGCGGCTCGCGGAAGCCCTCTCGAACATGCGGGAGGATATCGACCGCATGATCGCGGCAGAGCGACTGGGCACAACCTCCGAGACCCGGGACATCTTCGAGGCCTACCGCATGTTCGCCCGGGACAAGGGCTGGATGCGCCGGCTGGACGAGGCGGTCGAAAGCGGGCTGGCGGCCGAGGTCGCGGTCGAGAAGGTCCAGTCCATTGTGCGGGCACGCATGGAGCGGGCGACCGATCCCTATCTCCGCGACCGCCTGCACGATCTCGACGATCTCGCCAACAGGCTCCTGCGCTACCTCTCCGGCGGCGACGGCATCGACGAGCTGCCAGAGGGCGCGATCCTGGTGGCCCGCTCCATCGGGCCGGCGGAGTTGCTCGACCATGCCGGGCGGATCAGGGCCGTGGTGCTGGAAGAAGGCAGCCATGGCAGCCATGCCTCCATCGTCGCCCGCGCCATCAATGTGCCCATGATCATCGGTGTCGAGCGCATCACGCGTGATGCCAACCCTGCCGACGCCATCGTGGTCGATGGCGATCAGGGGCGGGTCCATCTTCGGCCTGAGCCATCGGTGCTGAGCGCCTTCCGCGAGAAGATCGGGCTCGAAAAGCAGAACCGCGCCGTCTATCGCAGCCTCGCGAAGAAACCGGCCGAGACGCGGGACGGGCAGGTGATCCGTCTGCGCATGAATGCGGGGATCCTCGCCGACCTTCCGAGCCTCGAGGTCTCCGGTGCGGAGGGTGTGGGCCTCTTCCGCACCGAACTTCAGTTCATGATCCGGGGGACCCTGCCTGGCCGGGAGATCCAGGCAGCGCTCTACGATCGGGTGCTGACGTCGGCGAAGGGTCGGGAGGTGATCTTCCGCACCCTCGACATCGGCTCGGACAAGATCCTGCCCTACCTTAAGCGCGAGGTGGAGCCGAACCCGGCGCTTGGTTGGCGGGCGATGCGCGTCGCACTCGACCGCCCGCTCCTCTTCCGTATGCAGGTTCAGGCGCTCATCCGCGCGGCCAAGGGCCGTCCGCTCAGCCTCATGTTCCCGATGATCACCGAGGGTTGGGAGTTTCTCGAAGCCCGCCGGATGGTCAGGGCGGAGGTGGAGCGGCTGGTAGAGCGCGGCGTCGAGCGGCCGGAGAACCTCCGCCTCGGCCTGATGCTGGAGACGCCGAGCCTCGTCTTCGCGCCCCAGTCGCTCTTCGAGACGGCGGATTTCGTGAGCGTCGGGGGCAACGACCTGCTGCAGTTCTTCTTCGCCGCGGATCGGGAGAATGACCGGGTGCGGCGGCGCTATGACCTCCTCAACGAGACGGCGCTCCGCATGCTGGCCGAGATCGTCAAGCGCTGCGACCGGGCCGGCACGCCGCTCAGCTATTGCGGGGAAGCGGCGGGGCGGCCGCTCGAGGCCATCGCGCTGGCGGCGATCGGCTTTCGCGAGCTGTCGATGCGCCCAGCCTCCATCGGGCCCGTGAAGCGGGCGCTCCGCAACGTGGACCTCGACGCGGCACGTGCGGAGATCGAACGCGCCTTTGCCGAGGGACAGCCCTCAGCCCGCCCGCGCCTGCGCGCCTGGCGCGACGCCGAGCGCATGCCGTACTAAGCCGCAACCTCCTCCCCGCGCCCGAACGCCACGGCTAGGCTCGGGACGCATAAGATTGGATTGAACGGTACTGTTGCGCGATGGAGGGCTGTCTGCGCAATGGTGGCTCGTGACTGGAAGCTTGGGGTTGCTGCGTCCCGCTTCCTGACAGGCACTTTCCGATGGCCGATCTCGGCGCTCTGCGCCGACGCATGGTTGAGGACGTGACTGTCCGCAACCTCTCACCGGCGACCCAGCGATCTTACGTCAACGCGGTTTCGAGGTTCAGCCAGTTGTTCGGCCGCTCACCGGACCATCCGGCGCCGGCGGATGTCCGGGCCTTCCAAATCCATCCCGCCTCGAAGGGCGTCGCGTGGTCGAGTCTCAACCAGAACGTCGTGGCGCTCCCGTTCTTCTGCGGCGTCATGCTCGGCATGGCGGAGGTTCCCGAGCGCATTCCCTGAGCGCACGAGCCACGGCGCCTGCCGGTCGTGCTGAGCGCCGAGGAGGTCATGCGGTTGCTCAAGGCCGTGCCTTCTCTGAAGTCGCGGGCGGCGCTCAGCACGGCCCACGCCACCGGGCTGCGGGTCTCTGAGGTCATCGGCCTCCAGGTGCATGACATCGACAGCGGCCGGATGATGATCCGGATCGTACGTGGCAAGGGCGGAAAGGAGCACTTCGTGATGATCTCTAAGCAGTTTCTCGACATCCTCCGGTGCTACTGGCGTCTGGCTCGTCCGACCCATTGGCTGTTCCCCCGGCGCGGCCCAAGCAGGCCGTGCTGCATGCCTCTTGCCGCTCCGCGCGGGCGGCGGTGGGGATCGGCAAGGAAGCGACGGTCCACGTGCTGCGACACAGCTTCGCCACCGATCTCCTCGAGGGCGGCGTCGATATCCGCGTCACTCAGACCTTGGCCCGCCATGCCCACCTGTCGACGACCGCGCGCTACAGGCATGTCTCCCAGGTCGTGATCCGCGGAACCGAGAGCCCGCTCGAGCGGATCAGTCTGGAGGTGACGCCGCCCGCCTGAGGCGCCGGTGTCACGTCGGTTGGCCTGGAAGTGAGGTACTCCGTCGCCAAGGACCGGCCTCCCGCGCCGCGCAGGGCGAGCATCTCGACGCCTTACCCATCGCTTCGCCGTCGCCAACAGCAGCCTGATCGCCATGATCGGCGACACGGTCAGTAATGGGATGGACCGCCCCTCCCGCCTCGGCTCGGATCGAGGCATCCGTCAGGAGCCATAAGGGAGGAGGCCAATCATGAATGAGATCCATGTCGTCGGGATCGACCTCGGCAAGAACGTCTTTCATCTGATCTGCATGGAAGGACACGGGCAGATCGTGAAGCGCAGGCGGTGCTCTCGGCGACAGCTGTTCGCCTTCTTCCGCAACATTGATCGCTGCCTGGTTGGCATGGAGGCCTGCGCCAGCGCGCACTTTGTCGGCCGCACACTCGTCGAGCTCGGCCATGACGCTCGCTTGATGCCGCCGATTTCCGTGAAGATTCCATGAGGAGGAGACCGGCGCCCTTGGCCCTGCAAGGGTCTGGGAGGCGACTTTCTCGATGGAGCTATTGCTATGCAAACTGCCGAACTCAACGCCGCGCATGCGGGCAAGGACCCCGTGTGCGCCGCAGTCTTCGTGTCTTTGGAGCTCAGCCGCTCGAGCTGG
>JBCBYV010000031.1:0-44590 GCA_039815685.1 Pseudomonadota bacterium
TCGAGATCATTCAAGGCAAGACGACGGTGGCGGCGGCGAGCCGGACCTATGACTTGGCGCCCTCTGAGATCGCGGGCTGGGTCGAGGACGCGCGGAAGGGCATGGAGAACGCCCTCAAGGCGAACCCGCTCGATGTTCGCCGGCAGTACGAGAAGCAGCTTAAGGACCACCAGGAAGCCTATGGCGAGGCCATGTCGGAGCTGCGTGCGCGAAAAAATGGCAGGCCCTGTTGGGCGAGCCATAGTCCGCCATCGGTCCGAGGACGATGGCGAGCGAGGACGGCAAATGATCCGGAGCATCCAGCAGGGCCTTCTCGACGAGGGTGTCACCGTCTCGATTGTGAAGCTCTGCGCCTGGTTCGGCGTGCCGCGGCGCACGGTCTACTACAAGCCGACCAAGGCGCCGCCGAAGGTCGACCCCGTCTTTGCTGAGCCGATCAAGGAGCTGATCGAGAAGGAGCCTGCCTTCGGCTACCGGACGGTTGCCTGGCTTTTGGGGTTCAACAAGAACACCGTGCAGCGGATCTTTCAGATCAAGGGCTGGCAGGTCCGCAAGCGCCCGATTGGGGCGCGTCCCAGGATCGAGGCGCTGCCTTCGGTCGCCGAGGCGCCAAACGAGCGGTGGTCCACGGATCTCTGCTGCGTTTGGGCGGGAAAGGATCGTTGGGCGACGCTCGCGCTCGTCATGGACTGCCACACGCGCGAGCTTCTCGGCTGGCACCTCTCGAAGAGCGGCAAGGCTTCGACCCCGGTGGCCGCCCTCGAGCAGGCGCTCATCGCCCGCTTCGGCACGCTCGGTCGGGTCGAGAGGCCGTTCCTGCTTCGCAGCGATAACGGATTGGTCTTCACCAGCCGCGCCTACACGAAGATGGTGCAGAGCTACGGACTGAAGCAGGAATTCATCACGCCGCACTGCCCGCAGCAAAATGGCATGATGGAGCGCCTCATCCGATCGCTGAAAGAGCAGTGCATCCATCGGCAGCGCTTCGAGAGCCTGGCCCACGCCAGCCGCGCGATCGGCGATCGGATCGCCTTCTACAACCACCGCCGGCCGCACCAGGCGCTCGGCATGAAGACACCCGCCGCAACCTTCGAACTAGCGGCATAACCTGAGCAGATTCCGATGGGTCGATAAAGTGGCGTGCTCGTGTCTCCCAGCATGGAGTTTGGCGAGGACGCCGACAGCGAGCTTCAAGAGCTGATCATGGCTACGGTCTCGCAGCACCAGCGGCGCAAGAATGCCGAGCAAACTGTCAACCGCATGCAGGCCCGTCTGAAGAGCGGTTTTTGGCTCTTCTTCGCGCCGGTCGGCTATCGCTATGCAAAGACTGCTGGCAGCGGCAAGGTTCTGGTGCGCGATGAGCCGTTAGCGTCTATCGTCCAAGAAGCGCTCGAAGGCTACGCCTCGGGCCGTTTCGAGACACAGGCCGAGGTGAAGCGTTTCCTCGAACGATTTGCCGAGTACCCACGCGACCGCCACGGTGAGGTCCGCAATCAGCGCGTGAAAGAGCTACTCACGCGCATCGTCTATGCGGGTTACGTCGACTACGCAGAGTGGGACGTGCGCATGGTAAGCGCGCGTCATGAAGGGCTGATCGACCTGACCACGTATGAGCGCATCCAGGAACGTCTCACTGGCCGCGCGCAAGCTCCCGCACGAAAGGATTTGAACGCCGACTTCCCCTTACGGGGGTTCGTCGTCTGCGGCGACTGCGGCAATCCGCTGAGTGCCTGCTGGTCAATGAGCAAGACGGGTAAGCGACATCCCTACTACCTCTGTCACAACAAGGGCTGTCCAAGCCACCTCTGTCCGTCCGGCGCGACGAAATCGAGAGTGAGTTCGAAAGGGTGCTCAAGAAAATGCAGCCGACCGAGGCTCTCTTCTCGCTCTGCAGTGCGATGTTCCGGGACGCCTGGGACCAATTCGGCGAGCAGGCAAGGGCCGCAGCGATTGGCTTACGCCAGGAAATCGACGCGTGTGAGCGGAAGGTCGAGCAGCTGCTTGAGCGGATCATGAACGCAGAGAACCCTACTGTGATCGCCGCCTATGAGGCGCAGATCGGCAAGTTAGAGCGGGAGAAGACCATTAAGGCCGAGAAACTTCAGTCAATTCAGAAGCCGCGGCATGCCTATGAGGAGTTGTTCGAACTCGCTCTGACCTTTCTCTCAAAGCCTTGGAAAATATGGGGTTCAGGCCGTTTGGACCTGCGCAGAACCGTGCTCAGATTGGCGTTTTCCGAGTCAATGGCGTACCAGCGCAATCAGGGGTTTCGAACCCCGAAAACCACCTTACCTTTCAGGGTGTTAGGGGAGATCCGGACCGGAAATTTAAGAATGGCGCACCCGAGAGGATTCGAACCTCTGGCCTCTGCCTTCGGAGGGCAGCGCTCTATCCAGCTGAGCTACGGGTGCCGCGGCGGAGGATGTACACCCGCGCGAAAGCCGGCGCAACCGCGGGGGTTGCGCCGGCGCTTGGGGGGCAGGCTCGGTCAGGTCAATCGCGGGCGGCTGCCATGCTGCGCGCAGTCCGGTCGAAGAGGGCGGCGCCGAGGGCGATGCCGAGACCGAGCAGGACATGCCCGATGAGCGAGCCCGGCGGCAGACCGGTCCAGACCGTCACGGACTTCCAGCCGAAGAAGGGTGGGAACCCGGCGATCAGATGGCCCATGATGTACCCGGCGAAGACGAAGGTGATGGCGCCGAAGACGAGCCCGGTCACGATATCGGCGCGCAGTTCGCCCATGCGGCCAAGCACGGCGCGCCCGATGGGACGGCCGACCACAAGGAACGCCAGCGGGTAGCCCACGAAGGCCATGAGGAAATGAGCGATCTCGGCGATGCTGCGCCCCGAGAGGACGCCGAGGAACAGATTGTCACCCTTGAAAGCGCTGATCCCGAAAAGCTTGTTGAGCGAGGCCTGCGCGAGCCCGATGGGCCCGTCCAGCGGAAACTTGCCCGTGATCGGCGGCGCGCCAAAGCGGATCCAGAGCTCCCAGAACGCGAGACCGGCGGCCCCGGCGACAAGCATCTTCACGGCGAAGCGGCCGATGCCGCCATCCGTCTCCATCGGCAGGGCAGTGGTGCTAGCCATGGTTGGTCTCCTCTCCCGTATCGGTTCGGAGGACGTCCGGGCTTCGATCCGCCGGGGCGTCCGCGATGATGGCTACCACATGGTCAGGGGGCCCCGACACCGCACCGCCTGTTTCAAAGACCTCACCTCAACGTAAAGTGTTGAGAGCCGTCTGAAACAGCTACTGTTTTCGGGTCAGTGCACGCGTTGCGGCGTTCAGAGCGCCTCGATGAGCGTCTCGCGCAGGTTCTCGCGCGTGAGCGGCACCGGGTTGCCGCCGCAGCTCGGATCGACGATGGCGCCCTCGATCAGCGCTTCGATGTCCGGGTCGGCGACGCCGAGATCGCCGAGGCTGCCGGGAATGCCAAGGCGCGCATTGAAGTCGTCGACGAAGGCCCGAAACCCCTCGAACCCGCCCTCGATGCCGAGATACCCCGCGGCCCGGTCGAAGCGGTCGCGGATCTCATCGGCATTGAGGCGCAGCACGGCCGGCATCAGCACCGCATTCGTCGTGCCGTGATGGGTGTGGTGCAGCGCGCCCACCGGATGGCTGAGGGCGTGGATCGCACCGAGACCCTTCTGGAATGCCGTCGCCCCCATCATCGCCGCCGACATCATGTTCGCCCGCGCCTCAAGATCGTCGGGGGTCGCATAGGCGCGGGGCAGGTTGTCGACCACGAGCCGCATGCCCTCGAGCGCGATGCCCTGGCTCATCGGGTGGTAATGCGGGCTCGAGAACGCCTCGACGCAATGCGCGAAGGCGTCGAGCCCCGTGCCCGCAGTGATCGCTGGCGGCATGCTGACCGTCAGCTCCGGGTCGCAGATCACGGCGGAGGGCAGGACCTTGGGGTGGAAGATGATCTTCTTCGCCCTGGTCTCCGAATTCGTGATCACGCTCGCGCGCCCAACCTCCGAGCCTGTGCCCGCCGTCGTCGGCACCGCGACATTCGGGAAGATCGCGGCCGCATCCGCCCGGGTCCACCAGTCCCCGATATCCTCGAAGTCCCAGATCGGGCGGGTCTGCCCGGCCATGAAGGCGATCATCTTCGCAAGATCGAGGCCCGAGCCTCCGCCAAAGGCCACCACCCCGTCATGACCGCCCGCCTTGAAGGCCTCGATCCCGGCCGCAAGGTTGCGCTCGTCCGGGTCGGGGTCGACGTCGGCAAAGAGCGCGCGGCCGAGATTGGCGCCGGCCAGGATATCGAGCGCCCGCGCCGTGATCGGCAGATCCGCAAGCCCCCGGTCGGTCACCAGCAGGGGCCGGGTGATCCCCGCCGTGGCACAAGCCTCCGCCAGCTCCGCGACGCGCCCCGCGCCGAAGCGGATGGCCGTGGGGTAGGAGAAATTCGCGGTCGGGCTCATGTCGCTGCTTTCTTGAGATGGAAGGATTTGGGGCGCGTCAGGCTCTGATAGCCGAGTTCCGAGAGCGCCGCCCCGCGCCCGGTCTCCTTGCAGCCGGTCCAGCAGAGCGCGGGGTCGAGATAGTCGCAGCGGTTCATGAAGACCGTACCGGTCTCGATCCCGTCCCCGATCCGCACCGCCCGCTCGGGGTCCGAGGTCCAGAGGCTCGCGGTCAGCCCGAAATCGCTGTCATTCATCAGGCTCAGCGCTTCCGCATCGTCCCGCACCGCCATGATGCCGACGACGGGGCCGAAGCTCTCGTCCCGCATCACGCGCATCTCATGGCTGACGCCGGTCAGGATCTGCGGCGTGAGATAGGTGCCGCCATCCGCGGCGAAGGTCTCGATATGCGCCGTCGCGCCGGCGGCCACCGCCTCGGCGGTCTGCGCGCGGACCTCATCGGCAAACCGGATATTCGCCATGGGGCCGAGCGTCGTCGCTTCGTCCAGCGGGTCGCCGAGGTTATAGCCCCGCACGATCTCGACTGCCTTGCCGAGGAACACATCGAAGAGCCTCTCATGCACATAGATACGCTCGATGCCGCAACAGCACTGGCCCGAATTGAACATCGCGCCGTCGATCAGCGTCTCGGCCGCGGCGTCGAGATCCGCGTCCTCCATGACATAGCCGGGGTCCTTGCCTCCAAGTTCCAACCCGAGGCCCGTGAAGGTGCCGGCCGCCGCGCGCTCGATGGCCCGCCCGCCGCCGACCGACCCGGTGAAATTGACGAGGTCGAAGGCGCGAGCCGCGATCAACGCCTCCGTCGTCGCGTGGTCGAGGAAGACGTTGGCGAAGACCGCCTCCGGCACACCCGCCTCGACAAACGCGCGGACCATCCGCTCGCCAGCCAGCAGCGTCTGCGTCGCATGCTTCAGCACGACCGCATTCCCGGCGATCAGCGCCGGGGCGACCGTGTTGATCGCCGTGAGATACGGATAGTTCCAGGGGGCGACGACAAACACGACCCCCTGCGGCACGCGGCGGATGAAGCGCCGGAAGCCCGCATCGTCGCTGATTTCACTGTCGGCCAGCGCGCGCCCGGCGATGGAGGCCATGTAGCTCGCGCGCTCCTCCACTCCGCCGAACTCGCCGCCATAGCGGACAGGGCGGCCCATCATGCGCGCAAGCTCCGGCACGACCTCGTCCGACATCTGACCGAGCCGCGCGACACCGGCCTCGACGAGCGCCACGCGCTCGGCAAGCGGCCGGACCGCCCAATCGGCCTGCGCGTCCCGCGCC
Organism: Pseudomonadota bacterium; assembly: GCA_039815685.1. GTDB lineage: Bacteria > Pseudomonadota > Alphaproteobacteria > Rhodobacterales > Rhodobacteraceae > Thermohalobaculum. Next base: position 5,710 of record JBCBYV010000031.1, read on the forward strand.
GCCGCGACCACCTCCATCGCGGCCTCGGGCCCCAGCGTCTCGCGCTCGGCAAAGACCGAGCCGTCGATGGGCGAGATGCAGCGGAGCATGCTCATGAGCGCTCGAAGCCCCGCTCGACTTCCCAGTCGGTGACGCGGCGGTCGTACTCGGAGACCTCCCAGCGGGCGGCGTGGACATAGTGCTCGACCACATCGTCACTGAAGGCCGCGCGCAGCATGGCCGAGCCCGCCGCCGCCTCCGCCGCCTCGCGCAGTGTGCCCGGGATGCGCCGCGCGCTCTCGTCCGAATAGGCGTCGCCCGAGAACTCGGGCTCCAGCGTCAGCCCCTCCTCGACGCCCGCAAGGCCCGCTGCGATCTGTGCTGCGAAGGCCAAATACGGGTTGAGATCTGCGCCGCCGACCCGGTTCTCCATCCGGATACCCTTGGTCCCTTCACCGACCAGCCGATAACCGGCGGTCCGGTTGTCCCGGCTCCACACCGCCTTGGTCGGCGCGAAGGTCGCCGCGACATACCGTTTGTAGCTGTTGATATTGGGTGCGAGGAACAGCGTCACGTCACTCGCATAGGTCAGGAGCCCTGCGACATAGCTGCGCATCGTCGCCGACATCCCGTGCGGTGCGCTCTCGTCCAGGAACAAAGGCGCCCCTTCCATCGACCAAATCGACTGATGGATGTGGCAGCTCGAGCCCGCGGGCGCATCCGCATATTTCGCCATGAATGTCGCCGCATGCCCATGCGCGAGCGCGGTTTCCTTGGTCGCCTCCTTGATCAGCACGTGGTTGTCCGCTGCCTCCAGCGCCGTGCCGTACTTCACGTTGATCTCGTGCTGCCCTGCCCAGGCCTCACCCTTCGAATTCTCGACGGGTATACCCGCGCCATAGAGCCCGTTGCGCAGCGCGCGCATTAAGGGCTCGGCCCGCGCGGTCGTGAAGATGTGGTAGTCCTCGTTATAGGGGCTCACGGGTGTCATGCCGCGATAGCCGGCATCCCTCACACCCTCGTAACTCTCTCGAAACAAATAGAATTCGAGTTCTGAGGCCATCATGGCCGTCATGCCCTTCCCGGCCAGCCGCGCCATCTGCGCCTTCAGGATCGCGCGGGGGGAGACCGCGATCTCATGATGCCCGTGATGGTCGAGGATGTCGCAGAGGACGAGCGCCGCCCCTTCGGCCCAGGGGACCCGCCGCAGGGTCGAAAGGTCCGGCTTCATCATGTAGTCGCCGTAACCCTGTGCCCAGCTCGCCGACTTGAAACCCGGCACCGGTTCCATGTCCTGATCGACCGTCAGCAAGTAATTGCAGGAATGGGTCTCATGCACGCCAGAGTCGAGAAAATGCTGCGCGTGAAAGCGTTTGCCCATCAGCCGACCCTGCATGTCGACCTGCGCCATGATCACCGTATCAATCTCGCCCGTGTCTACTGCGGTTCGCAGTTCCTCGAGCGTCAGCAATCCCTGCATGTCATTCCCCCGAATGGAATGCGCCCCTGCTGCAGTCTTCACAGGGGCGCAGACGATCAGCTGTAGCGGTAGGGCCGGCCGGCCTTCTGCATGTCGGCATTATACTTGCGGAAGATCTCGACCACCTTGGCCTTCGTCTCGCTCTCTGCCGCGATCTCATCCCAGAAGGCGACTGCTGCTTCCTCGACCTTTGCCCATTCCTCATCGGGGATCGAGGTAAGCTGCAGCTTGTCGCCGTTGACGCGCAGCGACGCCTCACCGCCCCAATACCACCACTGCCGGTAGTAGTGGGATTGGTCGCAGCAGACGCGGAAGAGGGTCTGCAGATCCTCCGGCAACGCGTTCCACCGCTCCATATTTGCGAAGAACGAACCGGCCCACGCACCCGAAATGTTGTTCGTGAGGAAGTAGTTGGTCACATCCGCCCAGCCGACCGTGTAGTCCTCGGTGATGCCGGACCAGGCGATGCCATCGAGCTCGCCGGTCTGCACCGCCACCTCGATGTCTTCCCAGGGCAGCGTCACCGGCACCACGCCGAACTGCGCCAGGAACCGCCCGGCGGTGGGGAAGGTGAAGACGCGCAGGCCCTTTAGATCCTCGAGCGAGCGGATCGGGTCCTTTGTCGCGAAATGGCAGGGGTCCCAGGCGCCGGCGGAGATGTGCTTGACGCCCACTGCCGAGTACTCTGCGTCCCAGATCTCGTTCAGCCCATATTGGTTGAAGAGAACCGGCACATCGAGCGAGTAGCGCGAGGCAAACGGGAAATAGCCACCGAAAACAGTGACTTCCGTCGGCGAGGCCATGCTGTCGTCATCCGACTGCACCGCGTCGATTGTGCCCTGCTGCATTGCGCGGAAGAGCTCGCCCGTGGGCACCAGCTGATCGGCATAGAAGAGCTCGATCTGCATCCGGTCGCCCGCGATGGTGTTGAACATCTTGATCGCCGGGTCGATCACATGCTCCGCCAGCGCCGGCCCGGCATAGGTCTGCATGCGCCAGGTGATGGTCGATTGCGCAATGGCGGGGGCGGCGAGCGGCGCGGCGGCCGCACCGGCGGCGGCACCCGTCAGGAACTTGCGTCTCGATGTCATCGTCTTCTCCTTGCTGTTTCGGACCTGTGGACCAGGCCGCGTTTTGGGTTAGTTTCCGTACACATAGCCCGGCAGCCAGAGCGCGATCCCGGGGAACGCCATGATCACTGCGAGCGCGAGCACCATCACACCAACGAAGGGGATGATCGACCAGTAAATGTCACGTAGCGTCACCTCGGGCGGGGCCATCGCGCGCATCAGGAAGAGGTTGTAGCCGAAGGGCGGGGTCATATACGCGATCTGCGTCGTGATAGTGTAGAGCACGCCGTACCAGACGAGGTCAAAGCCCAGCGCCTTTACCAGCGGCACGTAGAGCGGGGCGACGATCACCAGCATCGCCGTGTCATCCAGGAACGTGCCCATCAGGATGAAGCTGAGCTGCATGAGGATGAGGATCATCCAGGGGTTGAGCCCCATCTGCTCGGTGAAGAGCGTGTCGATCGCGCGCACCGCACCAAGCCCGTCGAAGACCGCGCCGAAGCCGAGGGCGGCCAGGATGATCCACATGAACATGCAGGAGATGCCGAGGGTCTGACGCGTGCAGCTCTCGAAGATCGCCCAGGTCATGCGCCGCTTGAGGATCGAAGCCGCCAGCGCTGCTAGTGCCCCGATGGCGGAGCTTTCCACGAGCGAGGTCCAGCCATTGACGAAGGGCACCATCATCGCCGCGAAGATGCCAAGCGGCAGGAGCCCGGCACCGAGGAGCCGGATCTTCTCGGCCCTCGGCACATCAGACGCATCTTCCATCGCCGGGCCGAGCTGCGGCTGGAGGCGGCAGCGGAGCCAGATATAGATGATGAACATCGCCGCCATCATCAGCCCCGGCAGCACGCCCGCGAGCCAGAGCTGGCCCACCGGTTGCCGCGCAATCATCGCGTAGAGCACCAAGACCACAGACGGCGGCACGAGGATCCCGAGCGACGAGCCCGCCTGGATCACGCCCGTCACCATGATCTTGTCGTAGCCGCGGCGCAGAAGCTCCGGCAGCGCGATGGTCGCGCCGATGGCCATGCCCGCAACCGAAAGCCCGTTCATGGCGGAGACCAGTACCATAAGCCCGATGGTCCCGATGGCGAGACCCCCGCGCATCGAGCCGAACCAGACATGGAACATGCGGTAGAGATCGTCGGCCAGCCGGCTCTCGGACAGCACATAGCCCATGAAGATAAACATCGGCAGCGTCAGGAGCGGGTACCATTTCATCAGCTTCATGGCGGCGGCGAAGGGAATGTCCTGCCCGCCGGTGCCGTAGAGCGTGAGCGCCGCGATGGCGGCGATGGCCCCGATGGCGCCGAAGACGCGCTGCCCGGTGAAGAGCATCAGCATCATGGACGCGAACATGAAGAGGGCGATCTGTTCCTGGCTCATGCCCGCATGGTCCCGATCTCATGCCCGCGCAGGCGCGCGATGTCCTTGCAGAGCTCGGCGACAGCCTGGAGCAGCATCAGGAAGAAGCCGAGGATCATGATCGCCTTGATCGGCCAGATGAAGGGGCGCCAGGCGGTGGAGGAGCGCTCCAGCCGCCCGACTTCCTCGGAGCCCGTGATTAGCCCTCCGAAGAACGCCAGCGGCTCCTTCCCCCAATAGCCGAGCGAGTAGGCCGTGGACCCGATCCCGCCATAGAGCAGCACGCCGAGAAAGAAGATGAGGAAGAGTACCGTGACCGCATCCACGGCCGCTTTCCGACGTGCGCTCCAGCGATGGTAGAAGAGGTCCATGCGCACATTCGCGCCCATCTGCAACGCGTAAGGTCCGCCGATGATGTAGTAGGCGACCATTGCGAACTGCGCCATCTCGAGCGTCCAGAGCGAAGGGAGAAAGAAAGTCTTCGAGATCGAGGACCAGAGCAGGATCCCCATCATCGCGAAGAGACCCCACATCACGACGCGGCCAATCCGGTAGTTGAGCGCATCGACGATGCGCACATAGGCCGCCATCGCGCTCATGCGGCCGGTGCCCGTTGGTGCGAGGAGGGAGAGCGCATTCGTGCCACCGATACGCAAGCCTTCAAAGTCACGTCGATAGCCTCATGCGACAGCTCTTCCCGCAGTGTTAGAGCATGAATCCGCCGAGGTCGACGAGGATGAAGACTGTGCGCCCTCGGGCGTCGAGTGGCAGAAAACGAAGGCGCTGCGTGCCACGTCACCCCTCGGCCGCATGATCAGACAAGCCCTCGCAGCACGCATCGGTGGAGACCCGCTATCATGCGTGGTCTCTGCGCGAACATGCTCGTGCCTAGTGGTTCGGCCAAGACACCTGTCACCGTCATTGCCGGATCTGGTCTGGCAATCCAGAGCATTGCCAGACGGTTGAAATTGAGTGGTTTTCTGGATCTCCGGGCCAAGCTCGGGGATGACCGCGAACGGTCCTTCCCGTCTCGGTCCTGCCGCTAGAGGCAGCGCCACGGAGCCTCAAAGCGCTTTGCGGTAGATCTCGAGCGCAGCGTCATAGGTCATCTCGCGCGGATTGTTCACAAGGAGCCTGGTCTGTTTCATCGCATCTTCCGCGAGCATCGGCAGATGGTTGTGACTGACGCCGACATCCGAGAGCCGATGCGCCATGCTGAGTTCGGGGCCGAGGCGGAGGAATTTCTCGGCCATACCTTCCGCCCGCGCTACCGCCGGCTGTCCCTCCAGCTCCGGGAAGACTATGGCCGCGATCTCCGAATAAAGATCCGCAGCGTCAGGCATGTTGAACGCCATGACATGGGGCAGGACGAGGGCGTTCGAGAGCCCGTGCGGCACATGGAAATGGCCGCCGAGCGGATAGGCGAGCGCATGCACCGCAGCCACGGGCGCATTGGCGAAGGCCATGCCGGCCAGCATCGAGCCAAGCAGCATGTCGCCCCGCGCCCTCCGATCCTGGGGTGCTGTGCAGGCCGTGCGGATCGCGCCGCCGAGAAGCCGCAGCGCCTCCCGCGCCAGACAGTCCGAGACCGGGTTCTTCCGGTGCTTCGAGGTGTAGGCCTCGATGGCATGCACCATCGCGTCGATCCCCGTCGCCGCCGTCACCGCCGCCGGCAGGCCGACCGTCAACTCCGCATCCAGGATCGCCCAGTTGGGCAAAAGGACCGGCGAGACGACGCCCTTTTTCTCGTTCGTGCCGGTGGTCACGATGGAGATCGGCGTGACTTCGGACCCGGTCCCGGCAGTCGTCGGCGCCAGCACGAGCGGCAGCCGCCCGCCCTTCACGAGACCCACGCCATACATCTCCGAGACGGGCTGATCGCCGGCCAGCAGCACCGCGATCAGCTTCGCGGTATCGAGGGACGAGCCGCCGCCGACCGAGACGACGCCGTCTACCCCGGCTGCTCGCGCTCCCTCGACCGAGCGCAGGATCATGTCCTCGGGCGGATCCGCCATGACATCCGAGAACGTCCAGACGTCGAGCCCGGCATCCCGGAGCCCCGTCAGCGCTGCCTCGGCAAGACCGAGCTCCAGGATCGTTGCATCCGTGACGAAGGCCACCTTCCGGCAACCGAGCCCCGCCATGATCCCGCCGATCTTTGCCGTCGCACCAACTTCGCAGAGAACCGAGGGTGTGGTCTGAAAGGTGAAGCCCAGCATTCTACTCTCCTGGCAGCGGTGAGATCGGGCCGCCGATCAGCGCGTCGTTCTCCTTGCCCGATATGCCGAAGATGTGCGCCACACCCTCGTTCTCGAAGCATCCGGCGACGACTTCCGCGCTGCTCGACGCCGCAGGTGCGGCCTTCCTGGCGCCCGTCATGTCATCGGATGCGTCCGAGGCGACCATCTCGCTCTCCCGATCTCACCTGTCGGCTCTTGATGAACCGTTCGCGGCATCTTGGATGCATACGCCATCGCCGCAAGCAGGCGACAGTCTCGATCGCGCCTACAAACGACCCGCGACCTAAGACCCAATATTCGCCGACAGGGGATCGGCCTCCAAGTTCACGGCCATGTTGTCCTGAATCCGAACCAGACGCCTGCTGATGGTCAGACAGGGCGGCGCGCTTCGAGGCCGCCGAAGCAACGGAACGCTCGCAGGGGGTAACGATCGAGGTCGCCAGCACCACCCAACGGCCCCGGTCGAGAAAGCTCGGAAAGGAGCGCAGCGGCATGCTTGCGGCGTTCGCGATGACATCGTTAGCCGTGCTCGCGCACGCCCACATCCTCAATCTCCCGTCGGGCGTGCTACAGAGAATGGCGGACCGCCCCTGGCCCTTGCACTGGACTGCGACCGAGGAGACGAGACCGATGCCGCAGACTGCCATCCCTTTCCTCTTCATGCGTGGCGGCACCTCACGCGGCCCATACTTCAACCGCGCGGACCTGCCTGAGGATCGGGAAACGCTGGCCGAGGTGCTGATGGCCATCCTCGGCGCCGGTCACCCGATCAACATCGACGGGATCGGCGGTGGAGTCGCGGTCACGACCAAGACGGCGATGCTCAGCCGGTCCGAGAGCGCGGATGCAGACATCGACTTCTTCTTCGCACAGGTCGCGGTGAAGGACCGGCTCGTCGACTTCAGACCAACCTGCGGCAACATCCTCGCCGGCGTCGGGCCGGCCGCGCTCGAGATGGGGCTGATGGCACCGCAGGGCGAGCAGACGACCATCCGCATCCGCAGCGTGAACACCGGTGCCAGCATCGAAGCGATCGTCGAGACGCCAGGCGGCCGGGTCCGCTATGACGGAGATACCGTGATCGACGGCGTACCCGGCACTGGCGCCCCGATCCTCCTCAACTTCACCGGCGTCGTTGGCACCATCTGCGGCGCATTCCTGCCCACGGGCCAGCCGCGTGATGAGATCGACGGGATCGCGGTCACCTGCATGGATGTGGCCGTGCCCATGGTCATCGCCCGGGCTGAGGACTTCGGCCTGACGGGCTATGAGAGCGTGGAGGAGCTTGATGCAAACCGCGCCTTCTATGAGCGCATGGAGCCGATCCGGATCGAGGCGGGGCGGCGCATGGGGATGGGCGATGTCACCAAGTCCGTCACGCCACGGTTCAGCCTTCTGGCCAGACCGAGAGAGGGCGGGACGATCACCGCCCGCTACTTCATGCCCTGGAACGCGCATCCTTCGATTGCCGTCACGGGCTCGCAGTGCATCGCCTCCTGCGCGCTGACCCCCGGCACGGTGGCTGAGGGTTTGCCGGCACCGGTTGAAGCGAGGCAGCCCACGGTCGTCACCATCGAGCATGCCTCCGGGAAGATCGACGTGACGGTGGACTACAGCGTCGGTGACAGTGGTTTCGCGCTCCGCTCCGCCGGACTTCTGCGCACGGCCCGCCTCCTTGCCCGGGGAGAGGTCATGGTCCCGGCGGGTGTGCTCGCAGGTTGACACGGCGCCGGCTGTGCAGAGCCCGTCAGCCTGAATCTGATCTCCGTTCGCAGGTCGCTGATCGAGCAGGTCGAAGGGCCGCAGTCGTTTGCCCAGGGCCACGCGCTGATAGTCGTCGAGCACCGCTATCCGCATTGAGTTTCGTCGTCTCAGCGCCGATGATCCGGCTTCGAAGCACAGCCCCACGGAGCCGTATGAGCGACGCGACTGACCCATATTCCAGCCTCATCGACGCAATCGACAGCGGTGAGTTCCAGCCCGGGGCGCGGCTCATCGAAACCGATCTCGCTGCTCGTCTCGGCGTCAGTCGCACGCCCGTGCGCCAGGCGCTGAGCCGGCTCGAGGCACACGGCCTTGCCTCCCGCGACGAACGGGGCGGGCTCGTCGTCGCGACGCTCGACTACGATCAGCTGAGCGAACTCTACGCCGTGCGCGAATGGGCCGAAGGGCTCGCCGCCCGGCTCGCCGCCCGCCACGCCGCCCCGGCCGAGATCTCGGTTCTCGAGGATCTGGTGGCGGAGGACCGGGCAACGATTGCCAACAACCCGACGGATACGGACGCGCTCGCCCGCAGCAACCGGGTGTTCCATCACCAGCTCCACCGCGCATCGCACAACCGCTACCTTCTCCAGACGCTGGAGACGATGCGCCGCTCCCTGCTTCTCATTCGCGGCACGACCCTGGGCACGCCCGGCCGGGGCGCATCCTCGGTCGAGGAGCATGCCGCCATCGTCACGGCCATCGCCGCGAGGGACGAGGACGGGGCGGAGACGGCCGCCCGCCAGCACATCGCGAACGCGCTCAGGACGCGCCTGCGGCTCGAGGCCGGGCGCTAAGGGTTCGGCCGAGACAGTTGGTACCGTCATCACCGGACTTGATCCGGCAACCGTAATCGTTGCCAGACGGTTGGAATTAAGAGATTTTCGACGTTCTCAGGTCTAGCCCGGGGATGGCCTGGCACGGGCAATCCGTCTGGGCCGAACCACTAGCGCAGCCATCGGCCAACGAGCGGCGCGCCGAGGATCACCACGACGAGCCGCACCAGATGATGGGTCACGACGAAGGCGAGATCGACGCCTGCGGCGAAGGCCAACACCACCATCTCGCCTTGCCCGCCCGGTGCGAAGGCAAGCAGCGCCTCGACGATGGGGGCATCGAGGAAATGGTGCGCCGCTTCCGCGAACATCACCGAAAGGCCGGAGAGGATCACACAGAAGCCTAGCGCCGCCGCGAGCACTGTCCGCACCTCCTGCAGGGTAATGCCGACATAGTTCACGCCGACGCCAAGCCCGATGAAGAACTGAGCGAGCAGGATCGCCTCCCCTGGCGGCCGGCTTTCGATCAGGCCCGAGAGGCTCGCCACGGCCGAGACCACCATGGGCCCGATGATCGACGCGCCAAAGAGGCCGACCCCACGGGCGCCCAGCCAGCCGATCACTGCCGACGCCGCCATGATGGCGAGCTCCGAGGGCGGGATCTCAGCCACGCGCTCCCCCGGCATCGATGCGAAGGTGAGGCCCCAGATCGCCGTCAGCAGGAACGGCAGGATCGCGACGATCGCCAGCACGCGCGTCGCATGCACGAGGCTGAGGATACGCGGATTGCCGCCTGCCTCCTCGCCGAAGACCAGCATGTCCTGCAACCCGCCAGGCATCGCGGCGTAGTAGGCGGTGGGCGGATCGAACCGGCAGAGCCGCCGGAAATAGGGATAGCCGATGAGCCCGATGACGATGACGAAGATCGGCACGAAGGCGACGCTCGCGGCCATGGCGTCGAGGCGGCCCATAAGCTCCGGCGTGATCGAGGATCCGACCGCCACGCCAAGGACGGTGCGCATCGCCTCGCTGATCCTCGGTGTGCCCTTGAGCGGTGCCTTCGCCAAGGCCGCGAGGAGGCAGAAGAACATCGGCCCGAGCAGCAGCGGCAGTGGAAGCCCAAGGATCTGGAAGACACCCGCACCAGCGGCGGCAATCGCTAGGGTGAGGATGAGGGGGCTCATCGGCAGATCTTGCTTGGGATACATCTGTACACAATAGCTGCTGGCGAGCTCAGTGCAATGTCCGGAGGCGCCCGGCTGACGCTGGCGGGCGCCGGAACCAGCGAAGGCCATAGGCGATGTTATTGTCCTGAGAACGGCAACGCAGTCTCCACCGATGCGCAGGGGGCGCCTACTCCCGAGTGATCGAGAAGGCGGCGGAGAACAGGACTGGCGGCAACGCGCAACGCGCTACTTGCGCCATGCGCATCCCATCTACCTTGGATGCAGAACTTCGACACCGGGCATCCCGGCCTGCATGACACTGAGCTGCGGTTCCATCATCCGCATCATGCTCAGGTGAAGACGCTCGGTTCGCTGAGGCCGCAGTCCTAGGCTTCAAGCACGTCGACGGCACCACCGACATCGTGAGGGTCGTGCGCCTTCGCGCGCCGCTATGCGACGAAGTCCCACTCGCCCGGCGCCACCTCGGAGAGGGTTTGGACTTGCGGTGAGCCGGCAACGTTTTCCGAGCTTCTGGCGAAGGCCAGCAGAAGGTCGGGCCGTCCGAATTCCGGTTGCGACACCCGCCCGGTCAAGAAGTCGATCCCGGTCGTCTCGCCTTCGCGGTTGAGAACATTCCGATAGAACTGCTCCACAAGTGCCCGATCGGAGAGATAGTCGGGGCTGTCCGCATCGAAGGCATCGCCGAAGGCGGCCTTGAACTCCCCGCTCTCGAGAAAGGCGCGCGAGAGCTGTTGCTCACTCAGCCCCGCTTCCCGCCGGTCGATCCAGAAGTTCAAGCCGGGCAGGTCGATCTCACCGTCACGGTTCAGGCCAGCTTCGTAGAGATAGGCGACCGTCCGAGCCTGTTCCGGGGAGAGCGACGGCGCGGCGAGTTCAATCGTGCGGTCGTCGAAAACGAGCAGTTCGACGCCCGTCAGCCGGTCTTCGCCGTCCGGGCCCCGCACCACGGTGCCATCCGACGCACTCTCGATTTGATACGCGGCCGCCTGACCGTTGAAGACCGCGGTATCGAGCCCGTCGCCACCGTCGATCCGATCGTTGCCCCCGCGGCCTTCCAGGTAATCGTCGCCCGCCCCGCCGCTCAGGGTGTCGGCTGCTTGCGTCGCAGCAATGTCGTTGCTGCGCGCGTTCCCACGCAGGATCAAGAGATCAGTCGCCCAGAGGGCGTCGACCGCGTCCTGCTGATCGGCAAGCTGGTAGACGATGGGCGCCCGGTCCTGCTCGCCGTAGAGAATGCGCACCGCCTCCCGGTCGCCGGCGCCGAGCCCGGGATCGCCGGCAAACACATTGGGCAGCATCACCGAGTCCTGGCCGACAACCTGATCGAGACCGATGATATGTCCGATCTGATGCAGCACCGTGTCGAGGAAGTTGATCTCCGGGCGCGTGATCTGAGCGTCCGCGATCATTGCGTTGCCGCCGACCGCGCGCTCGTTCGGGAAGTAGACGCCGCCGTAGTTGCCCGCCCTCTGAGGTTCGCCATGGAAGTAGCGCGCATAGGCGACGGACGTCTCGCGACCCGCAACGCCGTCATCGACAACCTGCACGAAATCGACGTTGGCGGCGCGCGACCAGTCGAGGAACCCCTGCCGGATCCATGGTTCGACATCATAGGGATAGGTTTCGGCGAAGTCGCGCGACAGGGTGTTGTTCGCGAACTCGGTAATGTCGATCCCAGCGTCAGCGATGCTGAACGTGACAGCACCGCTACCGGTGCCGAACGCACCGCCGAGCTTCGTCCCACTGAACGGCGTTATGCCATTGAACAGGAAGTCGTTGCCGTCTCCGACAAACTCGATGGACGGCTCGGCCACCGTCCCGTCCAGGCGGCTCATTGTTGTTCTCCTCAAGCGGTCGGCCGCAAAAAACACGTCGCTTCGTCGTGGCTTTCAGAGCGTGGCAAATCGGCTGAGAAGCGTCCAGTAAACTCTATACGTCACGCTCCGCGAATGTCGGCCGATGCGTCCATCCTGCCGATCGGTCGATAGGATACAGAAAGCCTGAGGCTCGTCTGTCATGTTCCGGCCGACGTTCGGGAACCGCCATCGACCGTGTGCCAACACCGTCCCTCCGCCCGTCGGTTGCGGTGGCCTCTCCAGACCGACGATCTGCCCCTTCTTTCAGATGGATCGCCAAGGCCGGCTGGTGGGCGGGGTCGCAATGTGCGGAGCACATCGTCCGGCCGACATCGACCCATCGAATGGCCACGCCGGCATTGAAAGCCGGAGCAAGACCCAGCTCTCACGATCCACGGATGCTATTGCATGGCCTGCAACTGCCGATCTGTTATAGCGGCCGAAAGCGGGACAATGCCGCACGGCTGCCTCGCCCCTTGCTGCAGGCTTGCCGCGACCAGTGGCTCTTGGGCGTTTTTGGGGTGAGGGTGCCGAAGAGAGCTGCCGGAGGGTGGGTGGAGTATGGACAGTCTCTTCGGGTTGGCGATCGACAACCTCAATTCACCGCTGATCCTCGCCTTCATACTGGGCCTAGTCGCCGCGCTCGCGCGGTCTGATCTGATCTTTCCCGAGGCCGCGGCCAAGGCGCTGTCGATCTACCTCCTGTTCGCCATCGGCTTCAAAGGAGGGGTCAGCGTCACGGAGCATGGCGCCGACATCACGCTCGCGCTCACGCTTCTGACGGGGGTCATGCTGTCGGCATTGCTGCCGTTCATCGCCTTCTGGCTCCTGCGTGCCATCACGCGGCTCGACACCACCAACGCGGCAGCGGTCGCCGCCCATTACGGCTCGATCTCGATCGTCACCTTTGTCGCCGGAACCTCGGTGCTCGAGAGCCAGGGCATCGCGGCGGAGGGTTACATGGTCGCGGTCGCTGCGGCGATGGAGGCGCCCGCGATTCTCTCGGCGCTATGGCTCTTGTCGCGCGATGGCGCGAGCCGAATGGACAGCACGCTGTGGCGCGAGATCCTGCTGAACGGGTCGATCGTTCTGCTGGTCGGCGCGTTTGTGATCGGGCTTCTCACCGGCAAGGACGGTCTTGCGGAGGTGGAGGCGCTTATGGTCGCGCCGTTCAAGGGTGCGCTCTGCCTCTTCCTCCTCGATATGGGGCTGGTCGCCGGTCGGGGGCTGCGCAACAGCCGGGGGCTGATCACCGGCGGCCTGCTGGCCTTCGGCGTCGTGATGCCTTTGGCTGGAGCGTTGCTTGGCGCAATGGCGGCTGTGGTCATCGGGCTCTCGACCGGTGGGACGATGCTCCTGATGATCCTCGCGGCGTCCGCGTCCTATATCGCGGTCCCTGCGGCGATGCGGGTGGCCGTACCCGAAGCGGATCCGGGCATCTACCTCACGCTGTCGCTCGGGATAACCTTCCCGTTCAACCTCACCTTCGGGTTGCCGATCTATCTCGCCATCGCCGAAATGATGACCGGAGCTTGACGCCATGCAGACCCACCAGGCCAAACGCGTCGCGATCATCATCGAGAAGCCTGTGCGCCGCAGGCTGACCGAGGCGTTGGATCAGGCGGGCGTGACCGGATACTCGATCCTCCCCGTCATCGGCGGCACTGGTCGCTCGGGCCCCTGGAGCGCGGATGAGGCCGTCGGCATCGCGGGCGGTATGGTGCAGGTGGTCTGCATCATCCGGCCGGACCGCCTCGACGCATTGCTTGAAGGGATATTCGGTGTTGTCGAGCGCCATATTGGCGTCGTCACCGTAAGCGATTGCGAAGTCCTGAGAGCAGAGCGTTTCTAGCGATCTGGCGGCACGGCGTTTGGCGGCGTCGCCCTCTAGTCGTGCATCGGCTATTAGGGCGTCGGCTAGCTGAAGAGATGCGTCGCCTCTGCAGTCATGCAGCCCCAAGCCTTCTGCGGACCGAGGAGGCAGTGACAAGCGAGCCGAACCGTCTGTTGGTTGTCGGTGATACAGTAGCCTCGTCAGGGTAGCCGACGTTTGGGAGGAAGCGGCGCGAGATGATTGCCTATGTCACCGTCGGCGCCGATGATATTGCGCTTGCGAAACGCTTCTACTCCGCGTTCCTGCCGGCCCTTGGTTATGGGCTGGAGGAGGGCTCCGAGGGGCTGAGTTATGCACTGCCCGCAGAGCCCGGCCAGTCCCCCGCTTCGCCCGACTTCTACGTCAAGCCGACCTTCGACGGTCGACCCGCCTCGGCCGGCAACGGCTCGATGGTGGCCTTTGAAGCTGGCAGTCAGATGCAGGTCCGTGAGCTCCACGCCGCCGCGCTCGCCGCAGGGGGCGTCGATGAGGGCGGGCCAGGGTTCCGTGACGCGTATGGCCCCCGGTTCTATGTCGGCTATCTGCGCGACCCTCAAGGCAACAAGATCGCGCTCTTCTCCAGCAATCCGAACGAACCCGGGCGCGACGACTAGCGCCGACCGCAAAGGCTCTGCACCCGGCCCGCTGCGCGCGGAGGCATTCACGCGACGCGTTGACCGATAGAACGCCCGCAGGTGGAGCGGGGTCGCTAGTGGAGCTGATCAATCCCAGCATACGTGAAAGGCATGAGAGGCAATCGACTGCACGGTACGCCAGCGCGGCACGGCTCTCAATTCAACACGGCAGTGGCCCGGAGGCGATCCTTCGCGAAGTCGATGAAGGCGCGGACCTTTACCGGGGCGCGACGCCCTTCGACATGCACGAGATGGATGGGCAGCGGCTCAGGCTCATGGGCCTCCAGCACAGATTGCAGGTCGCCCGCCAGGAGATCCGGGCCGACCTGATAGGACAGGACGCGCACAAGCCCCCAACCCTGACGCGCCACCGAGATGGCCGCAGCGATACTGCTGACCGTCAGTCGCGGTTTGACACGGACGCCTTCCTGCAGGTCTCGGCCAAAGCGCCAATCGGCGAGGGGACTGACAGGCAGGGCCGAGATGATCCGGTGCTCCGCCAGATCGGAGGGCGACATGAGAATGCCATGCTGCTCGAAATAAGCGGGGGCACCACAGACGATGCGCCGCACCTGTCCCACACGCACCGCCGCGAGTCCCGATGACGGCAAGGGCCCGATGCGGACGGCGATGTCGAAGCCTTCCTCCACCATGTTCACCACACGGTCGACCATCACGACGTCGGCGGTGACATCGGGGTAGGTGTCGAGGAACTCGGTCAGGATCGGCATTACATAGATGCGCCCGAACTCGTTCGAACAGGTGATGCGCAACAGGCCCACCGGGTTCAGCGCAGCACCCGCGGCGGCGTCATCTGCGGCCTGCAACTGAGCGAGCACGTGGCGCGCATCCTCGAGATAGGCGCGGCCGACATCGGTCAGCCGAACGCGCCGCGTGGTCCGCGTGAACAGTCGCGCGCCAAGCCGCTCCTCCAACGCATTGACGCCCCTCGTCGCCGACGGGGCGCTCAGCCCCATCGCACGGGCGCCAGCGGCGAAGCTCTCAGCCTCGGCCACCGCGACGAAGACTTCGAGGCTCTGCAAGCGGTCCATGGCGCTCTCATTATAGCTAATGTACAAAATAAACTGTTTCAGAATTGATATATTCATTCGGATTGTGGGGCAATCTAACTCCTGGGGCACGGGTAAGACGGCCCGAACAGACAGCCAAACAATGGAGATCCCAATGTCCCGCATCGCTACCCCCGCCACCGTCAACGACGCCCCCGAAGCCAGCCGGGAACTTCTGAAAGGCGTAGAGAAGGCACTCGGCTCGACGCCCAACATGTTCCGCCTGATCGGCAGCAGCGCGGCGATGCTCGAGGGGTATCTCGGGCTCAACAGCGCACTCAACAAAGGCACGATCAGCGCGGCGACGCGTGAGCGCATCGCCCTCGCCGTCGCCAACACGAACGGCTGCGACTACTGCAACAGCGCGCACACCTTCCTCGCCAAGACTCTGGCAAAGCTCGACGATGCCGAGATAGCCGCCAACCGCGCCGGCAGTTCGACCGACGCCAAGGCCCACGCGGCGGTCGCCTTCGCGGTCAAGGTCGCGACGAACCGCGGACGGGTGTCGGATGACGATCTGACCCATGTGAGGGACGCCGGCTACTCGGACGCCGAGGTTGTCGAGATCGTCGGCCATGTCGCGCTCAACGTCCTCACGAACTACGTCAACGAGGTCTTCAAGACCGATCTGGACTTTCCCTTCGCCGGAGCGGCGCGCGCCGCCTGATCCGTCGACCCGCGGCGTTAACGCTGCGGGCTCGCCCCCAGCCGGAGGACCGAACCATGACCACGGAAGCCCCGCGCCATCCGTTGCCGCCCTTCACCCGCGAGACCGCGATCCAGAAAGTGCGTCTGGCCGAGGACGGCTGGAACAGCCGCAACCCCGCCAAAGTCGCGCTCGCCTACACACCGGACAGCCGCTGGCGCAACCGGGTCGAGTTTCCGCGGGGCCGCGTCGAGATCGAGGCGTTCCTGACCCGCAAATGGGCCAGGGAGCTCGACTACCGGCTCATCAAGGAACTGTGGGCGCATGATGAAAACCGCATCGCCGTCCGCTACGCCTATGAGTATCGCGACGACAGCGGCACATGGTTCCGCGCCTATGGCAACGAAAACTGGGAGTTCGATGAGAACGGTCTGATGACGGACCGCCACGCGAGCATCAACGAGCACCCGATCGCCGAGGACGAGCGGAAGTTCCACTGGCCCCTCGGGCGGCGCCCGGACGATCACCCTGGCCTAAGCGATTTCGGCTTCTGAGAAAGGAAAGCTGCCATGACTGCGCCCATCACGCTCTATCGCCACCCGAAGTCGGGACACTGCCACCGCGTCGAACTCATGATGTCGTTTCTGGGCCTCGACTATCGGACGGTCGATCTGGATATGGCCAACGGCGCCCACAAGGCCGAGGATTACCTCAAGATCAGTCCGCTGGGGCAGGTGCCGGCGATAGATGACGGCGGCCTAACGCTATCGGACGCGAACGCGATCCTGGTCTATCTAGCCAGCCGCTATGGCGACGATGGCTGGACCGGCCGGTCACCTGCCGAGAAGGCGGAGATCCAGCGCTGGCTCTCGATCGCTGCCGGAGAGATCGCTTCGGGTCCCGCGGCCGCGCGGCTCGTCACTGTCTTTGGAGCAACGCTCGACCACGACGCAGCGAAGGCAACGGCGCATGCCCTTTTCGCCGTAATGGACAAGGCGCTGGCAGGAAGGTCCTTCCTTGTCGCAGAGCGCCTGACCGTCGCGGATGTTGCTGGATACAGCTACATCGCGCACGCGCCCGAGGGTGGCGTCAGCCTCGACGCCTATCCGAACATCCGCGCTTGGCTGAGCCGGATCGAGGCGCAGCCGAACTTCGTTGGCATGGCGCGTTCGCCTATTCCCAGCCCTGCATGATCGTATGTCGCCGCGGGCGAGGCTCGCGGCAACGCCCCCACATCCCGTGACCTGAGGGTTTTCCGATGAACCGTGCCGCCAACCCATTCCACGCAGGCGAGTTGAAAGCGCAGGCGCGTGCTGGCGCGAAGGACGTTGCCCACTGGGCGGCCGGGTTCATCCGCTCCTTCATGCCCGATCAGCACCGGGAGTTCTTCTCGCAGCTACCGTTCTTGGTACTCGCCGGCGCAGACGATAAGGGCAGACACTGGGTGACGCTCCTCGATGGGCCGCTGGGCTTCGTCCGATCCCCCGATGCCAAGACCTTGACGGTCGAGGCCGACCCCGACCCACAGGATCCGCTTGGCGCCGTGCTCACCCGTGGCACCGAGATCGGGATGCTGGGCATCGAGCTTGCCACCCGTCGGCGCAACCGCCTCAGCGGCACGACTCGCCATCGGGAACGAGGCTTTGCCATCGACATCCGTCAGAGCTTCGGCAATTGCCCGCAATACATCCACGAACGCGCGTGGCGGCGGGCGCCTGGCGGTGACGTGCCTGTCGCGCGCCACTCCGATGCCCTGACCGACGATCAGATCGCGCGCATTCGCGCGGCTGACACGCTCTTCATCGGGACGGGACAGCGCGGTCGGGCAGACGATGCCTCAAGCGGCTTCGACGCATCGCATCGCGGTGGCGAGCCCGGCTTCGTCGTGGTGGAAGATGCCACTCGGCTCCGAATCCCGGACTATGCCGGGAACAATTTCTTCAACACGATCGGCAACCTGCTGGAGAACCCGCGCGTAGGTGTTGTCTTTGTTGATTTCGAAACCGGCGGCCTGCTGCATGTGACCGGGCGTGCCACGATCGATTGGGAAGCCGCCGACAGTCTCGATCAGAGTGCCCTTCGCATGATCGAGATCACGATCGAGGCCGTGCTGGACCGTCCCTCGGCCCTGTCGCTCCGCTGGCTCAAGGACGACGCGGATGTTCGCGAACTGGTGGTGACGAAGAAGGTGATCGAGACCGACGACATCACGTCCTTTCATCTCGCCGATGCCGACGGCGCGCCGCTGGAGGCGTTCGAAGCAGGCCAGCATCTGCCGATCGAGCTGGAGATCCCCGGCCAACGCGGCATGGTCCGCCGCACCTACTCGCTCTCGAGCGCGTCGGATGCCGATACCTATCGCCTCAGCATCAAGCGCGAGCCGCAAGGTCTGGCATCGCGCTACCTCCACGACAGGGTCGGGGTCGGGCATCGTATCCGCGCGCGGAGACCGTCGGGCGATTTCGTCGTCCCGTGCAGCAACTGCCCTCTGGTGCTCGTCAGCGCCGGCGTCGGTCTCACACCGATGCTGTCCATCCTCCACGCTGCCGCAGCTCAGGGTGGCAATCGCCGGGTCTGGTATGTGCATGGCGCCCGTAACGGGAGCCAGCATGCGATGAAGGGCGAAGTCGAGGCGCTCGTGAGGGACCGGACGACCCTATCGGCGCATGTGCTCTACAGTCGTCCGGGGGAGATGGACCGGCTTGGCCTCGACTATCATGGCACAGGACGCGTGACGGCGGAGACCCTGATGGCGATGAACGCGGGCCCGGAAGCGCATTACATGCTCTGCGGTCCGGCAGGGTTCCTCGCCGATATCCGCACCGGTCTGGAGCAGGCGGGCGTTCCGGCGCAGCACATACATTTCGAGACCTTTGGGCCGGCCGGGTAGGGCATGCCAACGATCGGACCGCTGGCGCGCTATCCTCAAGCTGCGAGTGCCAGCGAACCTAGGCCAAGCCATGCCAGCAGGAACTGGTCATCGGGCAACCGGTTGATTTTCCATCGCTTCTCACCCCAGCGATCTAGAGCGCCATCCGATCAGCTTGCACCACCGTGATCATCCGCCGGGGTAGGCCCGGCGGTCCAATGTACCGGGCGCTGAGTCACGATATTGCCCCAAGATCATGCCGGGGCATGGCAGGATCGTTCAATTGATCCCGTCAGACCGGACGCTGCCCTAGCGATACTCTTTGGGCACCCCTCATCCTTGGGGCCTTGCCGACAAGCTGGCATGCAGAACGGATCAATTCCGAACGTCGGGGCTCAGGGTCTTCCGTTTGGCGGGCCAGTTGATGAGCGCGACCCCGCCTATGGCCGCACAAAGTCCTGCGCCAACCGGAAGAGTGAACGTCTCTTCCAGGAACACGAGGCCCAGGATCACGCCGATGCCTGCACGCAGATAGCTCTGGCTCGCGACACCCATCGATCCCAGCGTTCGGACCAGGCGGAAGTAGATCAGCAGGGCGACGCCCGTGCACATGATCGACAGGACCGCCGTCGCCGCCAGAGCCTTTGGTCCCGGGGCCAGTGTCCACGGCCGATCCAGCACCAGAGCGAGGGGCACGAGAACGATCGACGCCCAGATCATTGTGCCGGTGGCGCTAGCGACCGCGCTGATATGGCCGAAGCGCTTGCTGTAGATCGCAGCGCCGGCATAGAGCCCCGCGCTAAAGAGACATGCGAGCTGCCCGGCGACCTGATCGCCGAGACCCCGCAGGGCGTCCACACCGACGATCAGCACCACCCCCAGCAGGCCGAGCACCGCCCCGACCAGCTTGCGCCCGTCGAGTGCTTCGTGGCGTGTCACAAGTGCCGTGATGAAAAAGACGAAGATTGGTGAGGTTGAGTTCAGAACGCTGGCAAGGCCCGACGCGACGTATTGCTGTCCCCATGCCAGAACGGTCCAGGCGCCGATGCTGTTGAGAAAAGCCTGAAGCAGCAGCATCCGCCATGTGCTGAAATCTCGCGGCAGCTTCTCGGACCTTGCGCCCATCACCAGCAGCAGAAAGATCGTTGCGCCGAGAACGCGGAGCGCGATCAGCGTGACCGGCGGTATCTCGGCCACGGCAACCTTGAGGAAGACGTAGGACGATCCCCAAAGGATCGCGAGCAGCCCGAGCAAAGGCAGCTCTGTCCTCAAACTGGGCGAGCTCATTTCTTCCGTGCTTTCCGGCTGTCATTCGGCGCCTGCGCCCTGTCAAGCATGGTGTCACCCTGTTTCACGTTGGCGATCCGCAGGTGGCTGCCATCGACCTCTGCGTAGCGCCCCTTCGCTTGCGCGCTTCGGTGGGTGCCAATGTCGCGCCAGCGCGCATCCATCCTCGAAGCACGGTATGGACAGGACTTTGCGCGGATGCGTGCGGTCCTGGCACCGCTCGACCGAGATGAAGCCCCCAACATCAGGACCCGCGGGTGCCTGTCAGCGATGTGGGGTCGATCATCCATGCGGCCCTCCGCCGGTTAGACTTCGAACACCACCGAGTTCACGTGCCTTGGCCATGCGGTGCAGAGGCGAGCTTCAGAAAGGTCCGGTCTTCGCGGAGCAGCAACCTCTCTTTCTGGGCAAACTCGTAGTTCGCGCGGCCGAGCGGGTCTGCTGCCAGGCGGACGCGATAGGCTTCGTACTCCGCGAGGCTGGCCACGTTGTATATGCCATAGGCCAGCGTCGAAGAGCCCTCGTGCGGCGCGTAGTAGCCGATCAGGTCGGCACCGCAACGCGGGATCGCCTGACCCCAGTTGCGGGCACATTCCTCGAACTGGGCTTTCTTGGTCGGGTCGATCTGGTAGCGGATAACGCAGGTCAGCATGGCGGCTTCCTTCCATTGTTCGTTCCCGATCTTAGGCGTTTGAGCGCCGCCAATGCTTCGACTAGGATCGAACTATGAAAGACGGCCCCGACATCGCCCATATCGCCGCTCTGATTGGCGACCCTGCCCGTGCCAACATGCTGACCGCACTGATGAGCGGGAAAGCCCTGACGGTCAGCGAACTGGCTGAAGAGGCCGGCGTGACGATCCAGACTGCAAGCTCGCACCTGTCGAAGCTCGATCACGGTGGCTTGCTGCGCCCCCGGAAGCAGGGGCGGCATAAGTACTTCACGCTCGCCAGTGACGACGTAGCGCATGTCCTGGAGGGCCTGATGGGGCTCGCGGCAGGGTCTGGATACCTCCGCAAGCGCACGGGCCCGAGAGATGCGGAACTCCGCCGGGCTCGTATTTGCTACAATCATCTGGCCGGGGACATGGGCACGCAGATGTTCGACAGTCTCATGGCGCAGGGGGCTCTCTTGCTCGACGGCGAGCAACTGCAGCTCACGGAGACCGGTGCTGCGCTCGTCACAGGCTTCGAGATCGACATCGATCGCCTGCGAAAGGGTCGCGCGCCTGTGTGTCGGGAATGCCTCGACTGGAGTGAGCGCAGATCCCACCTCGCAGGCAGCCTCGGGCGAGCGTTTTTAAGCCGCTTCGAGGAGCTCGCCTGGGCCAGGCGGGATCAGAAAACGCGGGTGGTGACCTTCTCCCGGAAGGGACTGGAGGCATTCAACAAACTCTTCCCTGTGAGGTGAGCGCGAGCCTGTGTCGACGGAGCGCGCGACAGATGGAAGGCATCACGGTCCGCGAGCTCGTTGCACGGGGCTGAAGCAATCGTGCAGTTGCTGCTGATGGTTGCGAGGGGGTGCTGCGCGGCATCGGCGATCGAAGCCGGTGGTCGGTATGATGCGGTGCACGGACAATAGGGCGAGCGCTCGTCGCGTGCTGCAAGAGGCAAGTCGACCCTATCCAGATGCGTTCTAGAGCACCTTTCTACCTAACGTGCTCAGGTAATGCTCGGGCATGACCCGAGCATCCACGACCGGTGGCGCAGGATTGCCGGGTCAAGCCCGGCAATGACGCAATTGCAGTGAGCACGTCTGGTCGGTCCGCGCTCTAGGGGAGCGGTCAGTTCCCCGGGGCGGCTTTGACGACTGCCCCAGTAAAAATTGGCCGAGGATCCGCTTGGTTGGACGCCAGAGTTGCCGGGTGCCTTGGCGCCGGCAACTGCCCACAGACGTTGAGGTTCAGTAGAGGCATCTAGGAAAGCGATGCCCTCCTGCTCGGGCCATCGGCGGGCGCAAGGCTTGCAGCGTGCCTTTTGCGTGTCCGGCCGATCCATCCGACGCCAAGGATGCTACCTAGCATCATCCAGACGGTCGGCGGCAGCGGCACGGCCGCGTCAAGCACCGGCGCAAGCTCAAAGCTCACATCGACGAGCTCGATGACGCCGAAGCCAGCGCCGAACGGATCGGGGCCGAAGCCACCTGTCACACGGGCCACCAGACCGTTCGCAAAGCGCGCCGCCTCAACCCCGTCGACCGCACCGAACTGGAAGGCAAATGTATCGTCGGCCCCACCAATGTTCGCGGCAAAGGCGACGAGATCATCCGAAGAGACGACCGTCTCCGCGCCGCGGAACACCGTTAGTGCGGCGTTCTGAGCGGTCTCGTCGTCCACAAGTTCGGCGGTCAGTAGGATCGACAGGTCGTCGAGGCTGGGCTCTTCGAAGGTGACGCCATTCTCGGCCGTGAGAACGAAGTCGAGGACGCCGGGAAGGTTGAACGCCTCACCATCGGCTTCGGCGAACACGGGACCGCTGTCGAAATCTAGCGTCGCAGCGTCGGTGGGGACGGCCAGGGCGGCGGCAACGGCGAAGGCAACGGGCGCAAACAGGCGTTTCATCTGAGTATCTCCTGTTGAATTGGATTGGGAAGTTGGCTGCTCCTCAAACGAGGAGCAGCTCTTCGATCGGATCGTCGGTGGAGAGGATGACGAGGTCGCGGTCCGGCCCCTCGAGGAGCAGGAACTGATTGTCGCCAACCGTCAGCGCCCTCTCGAGCGCCGCGTCCCCAAGGTCGAGCAGGTCGCCCTCCGAGGCGGCGATGTCGTTGATGCGCACGATGTCGCGTTCACCCTCACGGTCGGTGAAAACGAAGGTGTCGGCCCCACCACCGCCGGTCAGAACGTCAAGCGATCCACCCCCGGCAATCAGGACATCGTCACCCTCGCCGCCGGTCAGCAGATCGATCCCCGTCGAGCCACGAATGACCAGGCCCTCGGGCGCCTCGTCGACGCCGGTCACGGTCACGGAGACTGTGGCGGTGTCCTCGAGGACGCCATCGGTCACCGTGTAGCTGAAGGTGTCGATGCGCACCTCGCCAGCCGCCAGGTCTGGGCCGCCGTAGACGTAGCCGAAGGTCCCGTCGCCATTGTCCGTGATCGTTGAGCCGAGCGCAGAGACCGCATCGAAGCGCAGGACGCTGAGCGCGTCGCCTTCCGCATCGACATCGTTGGCGAGGACGTTGCCGGTCACGAGGACAGCGTCTTCGGTGGTTACTGCGGCATCGTCGGCCGCGTCAGGCGCGTCGTTGACGCCCTCCACAACGATACGCGCTTCCGCGTCGTCGGTGCCGCCTCGCCCGTCGGAGACGGTGTAGGTGAAGCGGATCTCGGCTGTCTCGTTCGCTCCCAGTTCCTGGAAATCCCCTCCGAGCTCGAAGGCGACACGCCCGTCTGCGAAGACAGTCAGAACGCCGCCTTCGTCGAGCCTCGTCGCCTCGCCGACAGCGATGGTATCGCCAGATGCGTCGCGCAACGCGACGACACTGAGCGGGTCGCCGTCGGCATCTTGATCAGACCCGTTGCCGTTGTCGGCCAGCAGATTGGCGTTGGCTGCCAGATCGGTGTCCTCGTCGGTCGCGAGGACGTCGTCTTCGGCCACCGGCGGCGTGTTCCGTCCGCCAAGCACCGGTTCGAACTCGGGTTGGACATCGAGTAGCTCCACGCCGCCGATACCGACGAGCACTAGCGTCCGTCCACCGACAAGCTCGAAGACGAGGTTCTGACCCTCCTCCCGTACGGCCTCGATGGCATCCGGGTCGATGTCGAGGGTGTCGAGGCCAAGTGTCAGGTCGAGGACCGTGACGACGCTGGAGTTATCGCTGGGGGCCTCGATCCGGAACGTGTCCGCTCCGTCGCCGCCGGTAAGCGCGTCGTTGCCGTCGGGCGAGATGAGACGGTCGTTGTCGTCGCCACCGTTGAGGACGTCGTCCCCAGTGCCGCCATCGAGCGTATCTTCGCCGGCGCCGCCTTCGAGCGTGTCGTTGTCGGCACCGCCCTCCAATGCATCGTTGCCGTCTTCGCCGAATAGCTCGTCGTTCTCCGTGGAGCCAATGAGCTGGTCGTCGCCCGTACCGCCGAAAATGTCATCGGCCCCACCGTCGCCCGACAGGATGTCGTCGTCCTCGTTCCCAAAGAGGTTGTCGGAACCGTCGCCGCCCACGATTGTGTCGTTGCCCTGGCCGCCGAAGAGCTGGTCGACGCCTCTCTCGCCTTCGATCACGTCGTCGCCGATGTCGCCACGGATGTCGTCGCCGTCGTCGCCACCGCTCAGGGTATCGTCGCCTTGGCCGCCGCGAATGCGATCTTCGCCGGCATCGCCGCGGACGACGTCGTTATCGAAGCCGCCTTCAAGCAGATCGCGGCCATCGCCACCTTCGAGCTCGTCCTCGCCGTCGCCACCGAAAAGCTGATCGTTGCCCTCACCGCCGCGCAGCACGTCGTCATCGGCGTCGCCGCGCAGCGTGTCGTTGTCGATGCCGCCCTCGAGGAGATCGTCGCCCTCGCCACCGCGCAGAGAGTCGCGCCCAGCGCCGCCTTCGAGCTGATCGGCACCGCCCTCGCCTTCCAGTGTATCGTTGCCGCCATTTCCGATGATGAGGTCGTCCCCATCAGCACCGGTTAGCCGCTCGGACGTGTCGTCGCCGATCAGGGTCAAACCGTTGCGCAACGGCACGCCGAAGGCCTGTGCGACCTCGATCTCGGCTGCAGCCAGGTCGGTGCCCGGGTCAAACTCGAACACCGCCTCATTGGTGCCGCCGAGTGCGACGCGCACGGTGTCACCATCGATCGCGGTTCCGAAGACCTGCGTGCCAGTGAACTCGATCTCGTCCAGTCCGAACTCGAAGTCGCGGATCCTGTCGACGCCCTCGTTGTCGCCGATCACGATCACATCTTTCGCACCGAAGCTGGCGATCAGGAGGTCGTTCCCGGTCCCGCCGATCAGCCGGTCCGTCGGGGTGACGCCTGCATCGGGGGCGACGATGTTGAACACGGCCTCGTCGGCCCCCAGCGTGTCGTTGCCGACACCGCCCTCCAGGATCTCGCTCGTGTTGCGGCCGCTGATGAGCCGGTCGTTACCAATCCCGCCCTTGAGGATACTCGACCGGGTATTGTCGAACGCGAAACCGTCGGGCGGATTGTTGAACACTTGCTTCGACAGCGTGTCGTTGCCCTCACCGCCGTCGATCTCGTCGATCCCGAGCCCGCCTCGAACGATGTCATTGCCGTCTCCAGCGATGATGACGTCGTCGTCGCTCTCCACGGGCACACCGTCCCGGAAGCTGGTGAGGCCGCCGTCAATCGTGTCATTGCCGGCGCTGCCGACGATGTCGTCATCGCCCTGACCACCATCAAGCACAGCACGATCAGAGCCAGTGGCATCCAGCGAATCCTGCCCGAAGCCACCTTCGAGGGTATCGACCCCGCCACCTCCGGTCATCCTGTCGTTCCCGAGGTCGCCGAAGAAGCGGTCGTTCCCGAAGCCGCCGAAGAACAGATCGTCGAACACTGTCCCCAGCCCGTTGACCGTGGGTGCTGACACCTCGTCGAAGACCGGGCCGACAGCGATCTCGAGACCCGTCTGGCTCTTGAAGCCATCGATAGTCCGCAGCACGTCCGCGTCGCCGGTGGGCTGGTCGAGAAACGTGATTTCGTCGCCAGCCGATGTCTCAAGGATCACTTCGCGACCGAGACTGAAGGGTGAGACGTCCCGAAGACGGATCGTGTCGATCTCGACGCCCTCGAAGACCAGCTCGTCGGTGTCGACGTCGAAGCGGCGCACCGTGTCGTTTCCGTCGCCGTTCCGGAACACAAAGGTGCTGCCGCCGTTCAACTCGTCGTCACCGGTGCCGCCGATGACGGTGTCGCCGTCGCGGGCGTTGATCTGGTCGTTACCGGCTCCGCCATCGAACCTGTTGTTGGTCGGCTGCGGTGCGAAAATGCTGGACTGGGTGGCCTGCAGCACGTCGTCGCCGGCACCGCCGAAGAGCGCGTTGTTGCTGTCGACACCGTCGAGCGTGTCATTGCCGATCCCGCCGATCAGGACATCGGGTTGCG
Source organism: Pseudomonadota bacterium (assembly GCA_039815685.1). GTDB lineage: Bacteria > Pseudomonadota > Alphaproteobacteria > Rhodobacterales > Rhodobacteraceae > Thermohalobaculum. The sequence continues at coordinate 31,862 of JBCBYV010000031.1, forward strand.
CACTGCCGCGGATGAACTCACCCTCCGAGCCTGCCCGAACCGGTTCGATGTTGCGCAGGTTGTTCGGCAGATCGTCGATGACGTTGAGCGGCTGGACGGCAATGAGCGACGCCTCGCCTTGATCTGAGGCGAGCTTGCCGGTGATGACGATGGCCGTGTTCGCCAGATCCGCGACACTGGCGCCGACGCTCAGCACCTCCGCACGGTCGAGCAGCGCCTTCACGTCGCCGAACGAGCCGGTGAAGGCGATGGTCTCCGTCGCACCGTCCTGCTCGATGCGGGTCTCGACGCCGGCTTCCGCTGCTGCCTGCTCGTTGACCGTGAAATCGACGCCATTGCTGATCACGGCGATTTCGACCGGCTCATCCGCGTTGCGCAAGTCCTCGATGAACGAGCCCTCGTCCTGCTCCACGTTCTCCAGGACCTCACCGAGGGCGACGCTGTTCGCGGCATCGGCCACGATCTCGATCTGCTGTGCGAAGGCCGAAGACTCGCCGACCACCTGCGCAAGCAGGATCGCTGCGTCGAGCACCAGGGACGCTGACTCGAAATCGAACTCCAGAAGGATATCCGCGAGGTCCTCCAGGCGGTCTTCCGGTGCCCTGTCGCCGTTGATCGGCAGGCCCTCGGTGTCGAGATCGAATTCTTCGTCGAGACGCCCGATCCGGATCTGGGCGAATTCGACGGGCCCGGCCTCATCATCCGTGACGACCGTGAACCCTTTGTCGAACAGCTCCTGGATCTGCTGAGGCGTGCCGATGGCGAAGATCTGCTCGTCGTTATGGGTGATGACCATGTCGTTGAAGACGAAGGGGACAACGTCATCGACCCCGCCCACGGGATCGAAGACCAGCACGAGTTGGTCATCCGCCTGCACACCATCGAGCGATACGGTCTCGCTCGCTGGCGCCTCCTCGTTGGAGACGGTTGTCTCCGCCTTGCCGTCCCCCACCGGGCGGACATTGCCGAAGACGGGAACCTGGAAGTCGTCGGTGTCCTCAAGCACCCCGTCGCCAAAGGACACCGTGCTTGAAGCGAGTTCGGTTGCGTCACCGGCTTCACCGTCTTCGACAAGAACTTCGAGCGTTATGATACCGCTGGCAACTGACTTCGGATCAAAAGTGATTGTATCAATATCTGAGAGTAAGTGCTGTATGCCAGCAACCGGACCAAAGAGCTTAATAGTGTTACTCTGAAATGCATCGTCTTTTAGTATTTCTGAAAAAAATTGAATTTCAACTTCACCGAAGGGATTATTAGTTGTGACAGAGGTCGAATTGACGATTGATCCATCAATTATATTCGTGAATACGATGTCAAGGCTGTTGCCAATAGCAAAGGGATCGCTTTGGTTTGGGAGTGGTAGAAAGTCGTCATCTTCTTCATTTCTATCTTTTTCGCCATCCTCATCGTCTTCTCGGAAGTCACCCTCACCAACGTCGATCTCTCGCGGCCTGAAGGTGAAGTCTGTATTCAATGTGACTGTGACCTCGACGACTTGCTGACGATCACCAGAAAGGCCAATGGCCTGAAACGGGAACCGGATCGGTCCATCAATAGAGCCGTTGAGGGCGTCTTCGTTGATCGTGACTTGAACGGGCATTCTCTGTCTCCTCGCAGCGTTCCGTCTGGCCTAGGCTGGCCATGCGCTGGGTTGGTGACGGCGGAGCTGAGAAAGGTTCCCTCCAGTCTCGATGGTCATGGGACGGCGTCGAGCGTGGCAGAATACAGCCTAAATATTTGATCTTATTATGCTAAATGATTGATCGGAGATGTGGGAAGTACGGGTCAACTCACCCGAACGGGTGATGCTGAGGCTTGCGGTGCATCATGCGGTGTCGATATGGTTGCTCGATCACGAGCAACAGGGGATCATGCTCTCGGCCTGTGGCGTGCAACCCGCGTTCGATCGAAACCCCACCGAGCAGCGTTGACCGATGAACACTGCCCGCATGCTCGAGAACCCGAGCGCGGAAGCCGATGCGCTTTCGTCCTTTGCCGACGCGCCGGTCACAGCGGCCGACCTTGAGAAAGAGATGAGCCTCTCCGTTCGCCGGCTTGGCTATCACGGCTACGACGCCTGGGCGGTCGCGCGCGGGACACTTGGCGACCCGATCTGCGACCAAAACCTCTGGGCGGCCGACTACGCGCCGAACCTCGTGAAGAGTTTCCTGAAGTCCGGACTAGCGGTCGACTGCCCGATCACCGCACACGCGGCACGCACTGCCGCGCCATTCGACTATGTCACCCAACTCGCAGAGGGGCCGCAGAACAGCGCGGCGCGCTGGCAGGCGCGGACACTGCGGCTCTTCGGGGTTGCGCATGCTTGGGTTGTCCCGCTCAACACCGTCGAGCAGATGCGGGGTGTCACGATCTATCTGAAAGGGGATCGCCCGGCTGCAACGAAGCATTTCACGGCGACCCGGCATGCGGTCCACCTCCTTGCGAGCGCGTTCATGGACGCCTTCGTCAGGCTCAATAGCCCGTCGATCCCGAAGCGAAACGCGATAGAACCAGTCCGGCTAAGCACCCGGGAAACCGATTGCTTGCAATGGGTTGCGCGGGGCAAGACCAATTGGGAGATCAGCTGCATTCTGGATATCAGTGAGAACACCGTGCGCCATCACTTGAAGAATGCGTATGGCAAGCTCGATACGACGTCACGATCTGGCGCCGTTCAGAAAAGCATCTCTCTCGGTCTTATCGCGAAGTCTGATCAATAGATGGACGGCCACCTAATGCCCTGCTGCGTTCGGGCTGTCGGAGCATCACTCGACGCCACCTGATCTTCGGCAGTGAGCGCCGAGCGCCCGTCAGTTTCAGGTCCATGATGGTCTGCTTGGGAACAGCGCGGGCTCTTCCTGTGTTGGCCGACCTTGGTGTGGGGAGACCAGACCGGGACAGTTGCATGCGGCGCCTTCGCCGTTCATCTTAAGCTGAAACGGATTTCCACCTGTCGGTGCGACTGCTGACTTGCGAGTCGCACGCTGAGGGCGACGATGCGGGGCGAAGGCATGGCTGAGCAAACGACGCTGCGGCAGACGCCGCTTGCCGACCGTCATCGCGCACTCGGCGGGCGCATGGTTCCGTTCGCCGGCTACGAGATGCCGCTCAACTATGCCGAGGGTATCGTCGCTGAACATAAGCATTGTCGAGCGGCGGCCGGTCTCTTCGACGTCTCTCACATGGGTCAGGTCGAGATCCGCGCCCCGGGCGGCGTGTCCGACGCGGCCGAGGCACTCGAACGGCTTGTCCCGGCGGACATTGTGGATCTGCCACCCCATCGGCAGCGCTATGCCTTGCTCACCAACGACAACGGCGGGATCCGCGACGATCTGATGGTCGCGCGGCTCGAGGACCATCTGCTGCTCGTCGTCAACGCGGCCTGCAAGGACGATGACCTCGCCTATCTCATCGAAGCGTTCCCCGACTGCCAGGTTGAGATGCGCGATGATCGGGCGCTCCTGGCCCTCCAGGGCCCCGAGGCAGGCGCCGTGCTCGCCGATCTGGCGCCGGCATCCGTCGCCATGCGCTTCATGGATGTCCGCGAGCTCGATCTTGGAGGGATCCCGGTTACTGCGACGCGATCCGGCTACACGGGCGAGGACGGCTTCGAGCTCTCTGTCGAGACGGCACATGCGGGCGCGCTCTTCGACCGCCTGCTCGAGGACGCGCGCGTTCGCCCCGTCGGGCTCGGTGCGCGCGACACCCTGCGGCTCGAGGCCGGGCTCTGCCTTATGGGGAGCGATCTGGACGCCACCACCAGCCCGGTGGAAGCAGCGCTTGAGTGGAGCATCGGCAAGGCGCGGCGCACTGGCGGCGCGCGCGCGGGCGGCTTCCCCGGCGCGGCGCGGGTCCTTGCCGAACTTGGAGATGGTCCCGTTCGACGCCGTGTGGGGCTGGAGGTCGACGGGCGAGCACCCATCCGGGCGGGCGCTGCGATCGAGCTCGACGGTGACCGCGTGGGCGAGATCACCTCCGGCGGCTTCGGCCCAAGCCTCGGCCAGCCCATCGCCATGGGATATGTCGCCAGCACCCATGCGGGGCTGGGCACGCGCCTGAAGGCCGAACAACGGGGTCGCGAGCATGCAGTCACCGTAGCGGCGCTGCCCTTCGTCAAAGCACGCCAAAAAAGAAACTAGGGGAGGATGATCATGCTGAAATTCACCGAGGAGCATGAGTGGCTGCGACAGGACGGTGACCTGGTGACCGTGGGCATCACCGCCTTTGCGAGCGAACAGTTGGGCGACATCGTCTTCGTCGAGCTGCCCGAGGTCGGGACGACGGTAGAAAAGGGTAAGGAGGTCGTCACGATCGAGAGTGTTAAGGCGGCATCCGACATCGCCGCGCCCATCGACGGCGGGATCGTGGAGATCAATGAGCGGATCGTGGAGGAGCCCTCGCTCGTTAACTCCGATCCGCTTGGCGAAGGCTGGTTCTTCCGCATCCGCCCCGATGACGGCACCAATCTCGACGGCTTCATGGACCAAGCCGCCTATGACGCCATGACGGGGTGACGCCATGACCTTCGAGCCGACGGACTATCTGCCCTACGACTTTGCCAATCGCCGCCACATCGGCCCCTCACCCGAAGAGATGGCCGAGATGCTCTCAGTCGTGGGTGCTCCCAGCCTGGATGCGCTGATCGACCGGATCGTGCCCCGCGAGATCCGCGCCAAGGAGCCCCTGGCCTGGGGGGAGCCGCTGAACGAGGGCGCGATGCTCCACCGCATGCGAAAGACCGCGGAGAAGAACGCAGTCCCGACCTCGATGATCGGCCAAGGCTACTACGGCACGATCACGCCACCGGCGATCCGGCGCAACATTCTCGAGAGTCCCGGCTGGTACACGGCTTACACACCCTATCAGCCCGAGATCAGCCAGGGTCGGCTGGAGGCGCTGCTCAACTTCCAGACCATGGTGATCGACCTCACGGCGATGGATGTCGCGAATGCCTCGCTGCTGGACGAGGCGACGGCGGCCGCCGAGGCGATGACCATGGCCCACCGGGTCTCGAAGTCGAAGGCCGAGGTCTTCTTCGTTGATCATCACTGCCATCCGCAGACCATCGCGGTGATCCGGACCCGGGCCGCACCCCTTGGCATCGAGGTGCGTGTCGGTGATCCCTTCGCCGATCTCGATCACGCTGCCGTCTTCGGCGCGCTCTTCCAGTATCCCGGGACCTATGGCGACCTGCACGACTTCACGAAGCCCATAGCCGCGCTGCACGATGCGGGCGCGATTGCCTGCATGGCGGCGGACTTGCTGGCGCTCGCTCTGCTGAGGCCACCGGGCGAGATGGGCGCCGATATTGCCATCGGTTCAACCCAACGCTTTGGGGTGCCGATGGGTTATGGCGGCCCCCATGCCGCCTACATCGCCACGCGCGATGCCCATAAGCGCTCGCTGCCCGGCCGCATCGTCGGTGTCTCGCGAGACGCCCGCGGCAACCGGGCACTCCGTCTCGCGCTCCAAACCCGCGAACAGCACATCCGCCGCGAGAAAGCCACCTCCAACGTGTGCACCGCTCAGGCGCTGCCGGCCGTGATGGCGTCGATGTATGCTGTCTTCCACGGACCGAAGGGCATCAAGGCGATCGCACAGGGCGTCCACCGGATGACCGTGCGCCTCGTCGGCGGGCTCGAGCGCATGGGCTTCGAGGTGACACCGAAGACCTTCTTCGACACCGTCACCGTCCGTGTCGGGCCGCTTCAGCGCATCATCCTTGCCGAAGCGCTACGGCGCGGGGTGAACCTTCGTCGCGTCGGGGATGACCGGATCGGGATCTCCGTCGATGAGTGCATCCGGTCCGAACATCTGGAAGCCGTGTGGGGTGCTTTCGGCGGCGACATGACGGACGAGGGTGGACTGGCGAGCTACCGTCTGCCCGAGGCACTCATCCGTTCCTCCGCCTATCTCGCCCACCCGATCTTCCAGATGAACCGCGCCGAGAGCGAGCTGACGCGCTACATGCGGCGCCTCGGTGACCGTGACCTCGCACTCGACCGGGCGATGATCCCGCTCGGCTCCTGCACCATGAAGCTCAACGCAACCGCCGAGATGCTGCCGCTCACCTGGCGCGAATGGGCCAACATCCACCCCTATGCCCCCGACGATCAGACCGAGGGCTACCGGCTGATGATAGAAGATCTGTCGGAGAAGCTCTGCCGCATAACGGGCTTCGACGCCTTTTCCATGCAACCCAATTCGGGCGCGCAGGGAGAGTTTGCGGGTCTGATGACGATCCGCGCCTGGCACCATGCCCGCGGTGAGACAGGGCGCGATATCTGCCTGATCCCGACCTCTGCCCACGGCACCAACCCAGCCTCGGCGGTCATGGCCGGCATGAAGGTGGTCATCGTCAAGGCGCAGGAGAACGGCGACATCGATCTCGATGACTTCGCCGCGAAGGCTGCCGAGCATGCCGACCGGCTTGCCGCCTGCATGATCACCTATCCCTCGACGCATGGCGTCTTCGAGCGGACAATCGGACGGGTTTGCGAGATCACCCACGCACATGGCGGCCAAGTCTATCTCGACGGCGCCAACCTCAATGCGCTGGTCGGGCTCTCACGACCGGCCGACTTCGGTGCCGATGTCTGCCACCTCAACCTGCACAAGACCTTCTGCATCCCTCATGGCGGGGGCGGACCGGGGATGGGACCGATCGGCGTGCGCGCTCATCTGGCGCCGCATCTGCCCTCTGATCCTGCCACGGGAGAGGCGGGGGCGGTGGCGGCCACGCGCTTCGGTTCGGGGTCGATCCTGACCATCTCCTGGGCTTACTGCCTGTTGATGGGCGGCAGCGGCCTCACGCAAGCGACGCGCATGGCGCTCCTCTCGGCCAACTACATCGCCGCACGGCTCGGCGATCATTTCCCGATACTTTATCACTCGCCCGACGGCCATGTTGCGCATGAGTGCATCATCGATACGCGCCCGATGCAGAAATCGGCCGGCGTAACCGTGGACGACATCGCGAAGCGGCTGATGGACTTCGGCTTTCACGCGCCCACCATGAGCTGGCCCGTCACGGGCACGCTGATGATCGAGCCTACTGAGAGCGAGCCCAAGGCCGAGCTCGACCGTTTCTGCACGGCGATGATCGCCATCCGCGATGAGATCCGAGCGATCGAGGAGGGGCGGGCCGATCCGGACGAGAACCCTCTCAAGCACGCGCCGCATACGGTCGAAGACCTCGTCGGTGACTGGGAGCACCCCTATTCACGCGAAGAGGCCTGCTTCCCACCCGGGGCCTTCCGAGTGGACAAGTACTGGCCGCCGATCAACCGCGTCGACAATGCCTTCGGCGACCGCCACCTCGTTTGCAGCTGCCCACCGCTCGAGACCTATAGCTGACCCGGAAAAGCTCACCGACCAACTGAGACGAGACAAACAGACTGCATAAAACCCGTCCCAAAAGCAGGGCCGGGTCCGACGCCGCTGAGCCAGCGCGTCGCGGGACGACGTCGACGCGATGGATCAGACGCACCGGCTTGATCGGCCCACGGTCAGGATTTCGACAGTGCTTGTTGACTGAAACGCGGAGCGTGCAAGGGTTCGGTCGCCCAACTGACGTTACGATGGCGGCTCTAGGAGGCAGCGATGCGCCGGGAGGATATCCGGCGCCGCATGCCGGCCGTCATCATCACCGCTCCCAGCAGAAGGAGCCCCGAGGCAGGCAGCGGCACCGCCGCCGTCGCTTCTACGAAGGTCTGAAAGCCCAGGTCGCGTTCGTCGATCACCACGAACGCACCGTCGCCTTCGCCGATCACGATCTCGACCCCGCCTTCATACGGGACCGAGGGTGCCGGTGAGTCGAAGATGAAGAACCCTCCGTCATCCTCGAGGCCCGAGAACGTCACGAGAAGTGCGAGCATCTGACCGACGCTGACGTCTATTCCGAGGCTTGAGACATCGAAGAGGACGAAGGGCGCGCTCGTAAAACCACTGAAGGCTGGGACATCAGCGAGCGGGACCGTCACAGAGCCGAGCGCCGTGTCCCCAAGCGTCGTTCCATCGACCTCGAAGATCGACAGGAGGGCATCGGCGCTCGCGCCGTCCTCTTCCACTTGGATCTGCAGCCCGATACTCGAGAGCCTGCCTGCGACACCGACGGTGAAGGTCTGGCCGGCGCTCTGTGCGAAGTCGATGGAGGGTCCGCCGATCTCGAGCTGTGGATCGAGCACGATGATGTTCGACTGGTCGAGAACCAACGCCGATGCGTCGCCTGCTAGAACGCCCGCAAGGAGCATCGCCCCGATCGCAGAAGCACCGTAGGATCGCACGACTACCTCCGAAAAAAATCTGGCGCATCAGGCACGGACAACTCACCCGGAATTAGACAGCAAGACCTGTCACAGCGCCACCGTATCGCGCGAACCATCGTCAGATATGCCCGTTCGCTCAGCGCCCCTAACCCAGTGGTCAGCGTCCAAGGTTGGTGCGTCGCGGGCCTCTGGTCGAGGGGGGTGCGGGCATCTTTTGTCCGGGGCTACCGGAGGAACAGCACCGCAAATCGGGAAGATTGGCGCGGACCCGCCATGATGCGTTCGGGAAGGATCGCTGCGCGGGCTCAGGGTGATGCGTCCTTCGTTTGCAGCAGAAAGCGATCGAATTCTTGCCGCGGGAGGCTGAAGTTCGTCTTCGACTTCTCAGGCGCACCGATCGACGCGTAGAATGCGCGCGCAGCCGTGTTGTCGCCATCGGTTGCCCAGTCGAAGCGCTCGCAGCTCTCTTGCTGGGCGATCTCCACAAGGGTCGCCATGAGGGCCCGGCCAACGCCCATCCGCCTTCCCTGCTCAACGACGAACAGCTCCTTCATCACCATCGAGACCCCCGGCCCCGCGGGGAAGGCGAAACCCCATGTTGCAAAGCCAACCGGCTCCCCTCCGCTGAAGGCAAGGTGGCAGGCCATGTGACGCTCAGCCTGCAGCAGGGAGAGAACGCGATCCTCCTGAGCGCGCGTGGCGGGCGGGATCGCGTAATGGGCGAGACAGGCGCGGTGGAGCTCGCGAAACGCCTCTGCATGCTCGGGGCGGAAGCGCGTGATCGTGACCGTCATAATTGGCTCCAACCCATGCCCATTCCCACGAAGCTCTGCGTCACCGAGAAGGCGGCGGAAGCTCTGTGGCACTTCTCCGACTGCCTGCTGCGCGCGGATCAGAACAGGCGGCGCTGGAGGTGCTCGATCTCGAGGCGCGTGGCAACGTCCCGACTGTCGTGATCACCAAGCAACCAGCCCTTGCGCCGCGTCAAGCCGGCGTCGCGAAGGAGACGATCAGGCAGATTGCGAATGACGCCCCTGACCTTCGCCTCAAGCAGGTGATTGCGCAGGGTTTCGAAGAGCCTCTTAAACCGCGTGCGCGGTCCGGCCTTTACGGAGGAATGGGTGATCGAGCTATCGGTCATGGGCCTTCCTTTCGCTTGCCATCAGAAAGGTAGGGAGGGTCCAGTTGTCAGGAAAACGAAAAGACCTTAGCTTATGGTTCAGCCACGCTGATAGGTCACGTCATGCACAGTCTCGATCTCGACCTCCTGCGCACCCTCGTTGCCATCGGAGAGACCGGGAACTTCTCCTCCGCGGCCAAGGCCGTCTTCCGAACGCCCTCGGCAGTGTCGATGCAGGTCAAGAAGATGGAGGAGACCCTCGGGCGGACACTATTCCTGAGGGACAGCCGATCCGTCACGCTGACCGAGGATGGCGAGCGGGTGCTGACACACGCACGCCGCATGCTCGCGCTCGATCAGGAACTTGTTGCCGGGTTCCGCCCGGCAACGATGACCGGTGAGGTCCGGCTCGGCGTACATGACGATGTGGCGGAGCGCTTCCTGCCCGACCTGCTCCGCCGCTTCTCCCGCACGCATCCCAGCGTGATCGTGAACGCGGTGGTGTCCAACACGGGGCCGATGATGCAGAAGATCGCGGAGCGCCGGCTCGACCTCGCCATCATCTCGCGGTTGCCGTCTCAGGCGAAGTATCGTCTTGGCGAGCCGCTCTTGCGCGAGGAGCTCGTCTGGGCCGGCTGCCGGGGAGGAATTGCGCACGAAATGGACCCCATCCCCGTGACGGTCTGGGACAGGACCTGCGCCTGGCGGAAGGCAGGGCTCGAAGGCCTCGAGGCGCAGGGAAGAGACTACCGCATCGTGCTCGAGTCCGGTCACGTGAGCGGGCAGAAGGCGGCAGTGCATGCCGACCTCGCGGTCGCCCCGATCCCACGCAGTGCGCTCGGGGGCTGCATAGTCGAAGTTTCCCAGGACGCCGGACTGCCGCGCCTCAGCACCTACGAACTCGCGCTCGTCACCGCCGAGGACCTGCCCGAGGCCGCCCACGCCGCCGCCGCCCATCTCCGCGCCTGCTTTGCCGAGCAGGACATGGCAGCGTGAAGATCAAGCAGGACGGACTCTCGCTCTGACGAGACGGCAGACGCGTATCGGGCTGAGTGGTACGCCAACACGTCCAAGTTACTTGCATTGCAGGGAAATGTGACGTGAGGATCGGGCTTCGCTCTCCATCATTGCCGGTAGGTCGCGATCTTGAATGCGGCAAAGCTGAAGAACAGGCCAAGCGCCCCATCGATCCAGCGACGACACTTCTGATACGCCGCCACCACTGGCGCGGTCGAAAACGTGACCGCGTAGAGAACATGAACAGCCAGCGACAACGTCGTCGCGATAACGATGAGCGCGAGGCCAACCCATAACGGCGCGTCTTGGCCGAGACCGATGCCGACGATCGCAATCCATTGCAAAGCGGCCTTCGGGTTGGTCAGCTGAATGGCGATGCCTTGCAGATAGAGGTTCTTGCCTCGCGCAGATCTCGGCCATTGCAGATGCGATGGGGTCGCCGCTGACCTGAATGCCCTGTATGCCAGCCACAGCAGGTAGGCGGCGCCGAACACCTTGAGCACCGTGACGACACCGGCATAGGCGGTGATCAGCGCGGTGAGCCCGGTGACGGTCAGCGTCGCCCAGACTGCCGAGCCAGTGCCGACCCCGAGTGCAAGTCTTACGCCTGCGTCTCGCCCGCGCTCCATCGACGTTCCGATGATCGCGAGGATGTTCGGGCCGATGCTGACGAAGCCCACGGAGAAGATGCCAAGGGCCAGAAGCAGGCTCGAGATCTCAGCGCTCATCGTCGGTTCCTCGAATGTCAATCATCAGACCCTAGCAGATCATACGCCCCAGCGTTCTCGTCCATGCCCTTCCCGCGGCGGAGCATGTCGAACGCCGCGATATGCGTCGCACCGGACAGGGAAACGCCAAAGAGCGGGATGAGCGCCATGGGGAAGAGCGTGATCGTCTCCATGCGCGGGTCGGCGAGGAGCATGAGCGTCAGCCCGGTCCCGACGGCCAGGACAAAGTCCGCCATGCCGACGATGTGGAAGGCCCAGTAGGCACGGCGGCTGCGGGGCCAGAACAGTACGACCCCCAGCGCCACGACACCCGCCAGCATGTCACCCCATCCTGCGAGCGCGACGAAGACCGGGGGCAGCAGATCTTGCGCGCCGTAGTGGAAGAACGCGAGGGCGGCCGGGATGCGCCAGACATGGAGCGCACTCAGCCGCCGCAGGCCGAAGCGTTCGACGCCCCCGCGCAGGACAGGGTTGAAGACGTAGACGGACGTCGCGCCAAGGAGGAGCGCTGCGACGAGGCCCGCGAAGAGCTGTGGCGGTAGGGCCGCGAAGACGCCGCCAGCGCTCAGGCCGGCGACAACAACTGCCCAGAGGGCGGTGACGCCAAGGACGATCGTCCCGATCTTTAGGGTGTGAGGCGATGCGGTATTGGACATGGTGATCTCCTGAGAGTGTATATGCACGTATATGATTAATAGTGTCGGTTCGACGTCGCCGTGCTCCTTTGCTGCGGGGCTTCCTTGCGGCGGCCGCGTTACGCGGAGAGCCGGTCGAGCTGTTCCCTGATGGGCGCCCAGTCCGCTCCATCGAGGAGGCGGGCGGACTCGGCCTGTGCTTCGTACCAGAGCGGTACGGCCAGGCTCAGCAGCTCCTTACCGGCATCGGTCAACGCGATGGCGCGCACGCGGCCGTCGTCTGGCGACGGGGTAGAGGCGACAAGCCCCCGTCGTTCAAGCGGGGCAAGATCGCGCGTCAGCGTCGTGCGATCCATGCCAAGCTGCTCGGCCAGAACAGTAAGCGGGACGGCTTCGGGGCGAGCCAGGGCAGCCAGCGTCGTGAACTGTCCCATCGTAAGCCCCACGGGACGCAGCGCCGCCTCGTAGCGGCGGGTCACCTTGCGGGCCACGCGGCGCAGCGCCTGCGCGATGCAGGCCTGTTCGAAGTCCGTGTATTTGAGGGCATCCGACATGGTGCATCAGATATATGTGCATATGCATTTAGTCAACTGATCGGATAGCACCGGTCCATAAATCCCGACGCCGCACGAGCACAGGGGGAGCGGTCGGTTGACGTCAAGCTGCCGGCGGGAGCCGCGATCTCCGCACCATATCGGATCTCCGGCGCATGCGCGGCGCTCGAGCTTCACCCGAGCATCCCTGGCTGGTGGCGCCCCATTGCCATGTCGAGCCCGGCAGTGACACGACGATAGTGAGCAGTCAGATCGGTCTGCGCTCTAGAGCAGATTCTGATCACTCGGGCTCATAACCTGCGGCTGTGAAGTAGTTTCGGCATTCGTGGGTGGTGAAGGCGTTGAGCGCGACGCCGACGGCATCCCAGAGCGTATCGCGGGTACGGCTTGCGGCCTTGCGGAGCA
>JBCBYV010000020.1:0-97156 GCA_039815685.1 Pseudomonadota bacterium
ACCTCGTAACGAACGTGAACCTCTCGGATGTGAATTTGCAACGAGTCCACGAGTCGAGTGATGAGGCGATCCGTGACCCACTTCTGGAGTCCCGAGCTCGATCAGTGGAGCGCATTCGATGCGACAGGCCCTCGACCGCCTTTACGATTGGTCCGGCATCGGGGCTGCTGCGTTCCTCGCGCTCATTGCGTTCACCGTGCTCGTGCAGGTGACGTTCAACATCATCGACAGCGTCTCGCTTACGCTGACGGGCGATGCGGTCGGCCTCGTGCTGCCGTCCTATGCCGAGTTCACCGGCTACTTCCTCGCGACAAGCTCATTCCTTGCCGCCGCACACACCCTGCGACGGGGTGCGCATATCCGCGTCGGGCTGATCCTACAGCGGCTGGGACCGAAGGCGCGTCAGGTGGCAGAGGTCTGGTCGACGGGCGTTGGGGCGATCCTCTCCGTCTACTTCACCCTGTGGATGTGGCTCTTGGTCGAGGAGAGCCTGCGCTTCAACGATGTCTCGCCCGGTCTCATTCCCGTGCCGATCTGGATCCCGCAGGCGGGCATGGCGGCGGGCCTCACGATCTTCACCGTTGCCCTCGTCGACGCCTGCGCCTCGGCAGTGAAAGGGCGCTATATCGCCGAGCCCGACGAGCCGGGGGAGTTCTGAGCGATGGAAGTCCTCGCTGGGATCGTCCTCGTCGTCGCCCTCTTCCTGTTTCTCGGCACCGGGGTCTGGGTGGCACTCTCGCTCTTTGCCGCCGGAGCGACGGCCTTCCTGCTCTTCACGGACAAGGCGCTCTTCACGGGCTTCGGGACCATCGGGCAGACGCTGGCCTCCACCGTTTGGGGGGCGTCCAACTCATGGGCGCTCGCGGCGCTGCCGCTCTTCATCTGGATGGGGGAGATCCTTTTTCGCTCACGGCTATCCTCGGATCTCTTCACGGGCCTCGCCCCCTGGCTTGGCCGGCTGCCGGGCTCGCTTCTGCACGTGAACATCCTCGGCTGCGGGATCTTCGCGGCCGTCTCGGGCTCCTCCGCCGCCACCTGCGCGACAGTCGGCAAGATGTCGATGCCCGAGCTCGAGCGGCGTGGCTACGACCGCCCGCTGGTCATCGGGACACTCGCGGGATCGGGCACTCTCGGGCTCCTCATACCGCCCTCGATCATCCTGATCGTCTACGGCGTCGCCATCGAAGAATCGATCGCGCGCCTCTTCCTCGCCGGTGTTGGTCCGGGGATCATGATGCTCGCGCTCTTTATGAGCTACGTGATGATCTGGGCGCTCCTCAACCGCAGCCGCATGCCGGCGATGCAGGAGAAGGAGCTGCCATTCCTCGAGAAGCTCGAACGCTCGAAGACGCTCATCCCTGTCGTCCTCCTGATCGCAGGGGTGATCGGCTCGATCTATGCCGGCCTAGCCTCGCCCACCGATGCGGCGGCGGTCGGCGTCCTTCTCTCCTTCGTCCTCGTCTGGTGGAACGGGGAGCTCAGTTGGAAGGTCTTCGGGGACAGCCTGATGGCCGCGACCCGCACCTCCTGCATGATCGCGCTGATCCTCGCGGGCGCGGCGTTCCTCACTGTCGCCATGGGCTTCACCGGCATCCCGCGCGTGCTGGCGGAATGGATCGGGGAGATGGGGCTTTCCTCGACAGGGCTCCTCATCGCCCTCACGCTCTTCTTCATCGTGCTCGGCTGCTTTCTCGACGGCATCTCGGTCGTTGTGCTCACCACCGCCGTGATCGTCCCGATGGTCGAAGCGGTGGGCATCGACCGGATCTGGTTCGGCATCTTCCTCGTGCTGGTCGTTGAGATGAGCCAGATCACGCCGCCTGTCGGCTTCAACCTCTTCGTGCTGCAGGGCATGACCGGTGAGAACATCCTGCGTATCGCGGGACATGCGGCACCCTTCTTCCTGCTCCTCGTCCTCGGGGTTGTCCTGATCATGGCCTTTCCGGGCATCGCCACCTGGCTGCCCGATCAGATGGCGCGGTAGCTTCCACGTCGTAGAGACGGGTTCCAATTCTAGATAGAATAGATAAGTAAAGATTGGAGGTCGCGCGCGTACGACTTGTTGCAGTGGCGCTCTGCCGCAGTGAAAATTTGATTAACGCGCCAATTTTCCCGTCATCGCAAGACCTACACGAAAGGACACTACGATGACGGTCGACTTTGTATTTCTCCTGATGCTTATATCGCTCGGCGGTGGGCTGGCGCATGCCATCTACAATCTCGAGCAGATGCGTCGTCTGCGCGGGAAGCCGGACGATGTTCCGTTGCCGCGTGTCTGTCGCGAGCCTGGTGGTGCCCGTTCGCGCCGCGGCGCTGCGTAGTGGGATTGACCGGGCCGGTCAGCGCCGGCCCGGGCGTTACTCCGCCGCCTTTGCCAGGAACCCGCCCGACTGCCGGGTCCAGAGGCGCGCATAAAGACCATCCCGCTCCAGCAGGTCGGCATGCGTGCCCTGCTCCCGGATGCGGCCATGATCCAGAACGACGATCCGGTCCATCGCCTGCACGGTGCTGAGGCGGTGGGCGATGGCGAGCACCGTCCGGCCCTGCATCACATCCTGGAGGGCTGACTGGATCTCCGCCTCGACCTCAGAGTCGAGCGCCGAGGTCGCTTCATCCAGCACCAGAACCGGCGCGTCCTTCAGGATCGCACGTGCGATGGCGATGCGCTGACGCTGGCCGCCCGAGAGCTTCACGCCGTTCTCGCCGAGATGGGCGTCATACCCCTCGCGCCCACGCGGATCACGAATGTCCTGGATGAAGTCATGCGCCTCCGCTCGTCGTGCCGCCTCGATCATCGCAGCCTCGCCGGCATCCGGGTTGCCGTAGAGTATGTTGTCGCGTGCCGAGCGGTTGAAGAGGGCAGGCTCCTGCGTGACCGTCGCGACCTGCCGGCGCAGCCAGTCCTGCGGCACGTCGCGGAGGTCCTGCCCGTCGAGCGTGATGCGCCCCTCTTCGAGATCGTGGAGGCGCAGCAGGGCCGCGACGGCCGTGGACTTGCCCGCGCCGGAAGGGCCGACGAGTGCGACCTTCTCCCCCGGCTCAATCGCAAGATCGATACCGTTCAGCCCGCCGCCCTTTCGCCGACCATAGCGGAAAGCCGCTCCCTCATAGGCGATGGCGCCATCGGCCCGTCCCGCCGGTGCTGCCGCCTCGGGCGCATCGGTCAGCGTGTGATGCGGGGAGAGCGTGCGCATCCCGTCCTCCAGCACGCCGATCTCGGTGAAGATCGTCATCGCGACGAAACTGATCCAGCCGGACATGTGCGAGAGGCGCATCGCCAGGAGCCCCGCCGCCGCCACGTCCCCAATCGTCGCGCCCCCCGTGGTCCAGAGCCAGAACCCGGCCCCCATCAGCGCGGCCGGCAGGACGCCGGAAAGGAAGGCGAGAATGCTTCGAAACCGCCAGATCATATTGCCGAAGGCGAGGCTCGCGCGTCGATAATGCGCGATTGCCTCCTGCGCCCGCGCTTCCTCCCGCCCCGTATGGGCGAAGAGCTTCACGGTTTCGATATGGCTGATCTGGTCGACGAGCGTGCCGGAGAGGCCCGAGCGCGCATCCGCCCGCGCCCGGCTCCCCGCCCGGATCTCGGGCAGGTATTGGCGGACCAGCATGACATAGGCGGCGAACCAGACGATCAGCACGGCCGCGAGCCAGCCGGAAGCGGCACCCAGCACGATGATCGCACCGGCGATGGCGGCGAGACCGTAGGCGATGGCGTTAAGGAACTCGTTCGTGCCCTGCGCCACGGCGTTCGAGGTCTGCAGCTCCTTCTGGCTGATCCGCCCCGCGAAATCGTCCTGGAAGTAGCTGACCGCCTGGCCGAGCGTGTGCTGGTGCAGCCGCCAGATCGAGAGATGGGCGAGGCCTGGCGAGACGGAGATCGAGGACACTGCCGAGTTGATGGACATGAGGCCAGGACGCAGGAACACCATGAAGGCGCCGATGAGCGTCAGCGCCAGCCAGTTCTCGGCGAAGAACCCGCCCGCATTACCGGCCGCCTCCGCCTGGCGGGCAAGGTCGATGGAATAGCCGATGAGAAACGCCCCCACGGCCTCGACCGCGCCGAGCGACACCGAGACGATAGCAAAGAGCCAGACGGCGGGCTCGGACCCCTTCATCAGCCAGCGGTAGAAGGGCCACGGGCGCTGTGGCGGTGGGCCGTCGGGCTCGGCGAAGGGATCGAATAGCGTCTCGAAAAAGCGGGTCATGGGACTGTCCGAATGAAGTGCGATGCCGGGCGGCGGCAGCGCCACCCAAAGATATAGCGCGCGGTCGATGCACGGCCCGGTGCGGTGGGTGCGACGACGTGCAGCTACTCCGCCGCCGTGTCTGCTGCCGTTTCCTGGGCCCCGGCTCTGGCCTCGGCTCTCCCCGCGGCGAACGCCTCGGCGCGACTGTCGATGAAGCCGCCGGATTGCCGGGCCCAGAGACGGGCGTAGAGGCCCTCCGCCGCCAGGAGTGCGTCATGCGTGCCGTCCTCGACTACCCGGCCCTGATCCAGAACCACGATCCGATCCATCGCCTGGATGGTGCTGAGGCGGTGAGCGATGGCGATGACCGTGCGGCCCTGCATGAGCTCGCCGAGGCTTTCCTGGATCGCAGCCTCCACCTCCGAGTCGAGCGCAGATGTCGCCTCGTCGAGGATCAGGATGGGTGCGTCCTTTAGCACGGCGCGGGCCAGCGCGATGCGCTGACGCTGCCCGCCAGAGAGCTTCACGCCTCGCTCGCCGACATGGGCGTCCAGCCCGCGGCGGCCGTCCTGATCGTTGAGATCGCCGATGAAGTCGGTCGCGGCGACCTTGCGCACGGCGGCCATGATCTCCTCATCCGACGCCTCGGGTCGACCATAGCGGATGTTGTCCCGGATCGAGCGGTGGAGGAGTGCGGTGTCCTGCGTGACCATGGCGATGTTTGCGCGGAGGCTTTCCTGCTTCAGATCGCGGAGGTCCTGCCCATCGATCAGCACGCGCCCCTCCTCGGGGTCGAAGAAGCGGAGGGCGAGGTTCACCAGCGTCGACTTGCCCGCACCCGACCGGCCGACGAGACCCACGCGCTCGCCGCCCTTGATCGCAAGATCGATGCCGCGCACGCCGCCCGAGCCACGGCCGTAGTGGTGGTGCACGTTCTCGAAGGCGATGGCGCGCTCGGTGAGCTTCAGCGGCTTCGCCGCCTCGGCGTCGGGCATGCGCAGGGGCTTCGAGATCGTCTCCATCCCCTCCTGCACCGTGCCGACGTTCTGGAAGAGCGTCGAGACGGTCTGCATGATCCAGTCGACAAGGCCCGACATGCGGAGCGCGATGGCAACCGCTGCTGCGACGGTGCCGGGCGTCGTGGCGCCGAGGGTCCAGAGGTAGACGGCGTAGCCGACGACGCCGCCGTAGAGCAGGAGATGAAGGGCCGCCATCCCGGCCTGCAGATAGGTGTAGAGGCGTGTCTGGCGCGCGAAGCACCAGCGGAAATCCTCCATCGCCTCGCGCGCATAGTCGTCCTCCCGCTCGGCATGGGCGAAGAGCTTCACGGTCTGGATGTTGGTGTAGGCGTCCACGATACGACCGGCGAGGAGCGAGCGCGCCTCGGCCACGTTCTGCCCGGCCTCGGTGATCCGGGGCACGAACCAGGCGGCGAGCGCGATGAAGCTGAAGAACCAGAGGCCGAGGGGGATCAGCAGCCGCCAGTCCGCCCCGCCCAGCACCATTGCCGAGCCGATGGTGAAGATGATCGCGTACCACATGGCATCGGTCACCTGGAACACGGCGTCGTTGATCGCGGGCGCGAGCTGGATCTGCTTGTTGGCGATGCGACCCGCGAAGTCGTCGGCGAAGAAGCCCATGGACTGGCGCAGCATCTTGCGGTGGGTGCGCCAGCGAATGAGCGCGCCCATGGCGGGGAAGAAGCCCTGACCGGTGATCACCGCCCAGCCGATCATCGCGGCGGGCGGCACGATCACGCCGACCACGATCATGAGCATCAGCATCTGCCAGTGATCGTCCCAGAACGTAGCCGGATCGGCGGTGGCCAAGATGTCGATGAGGTGCGCGGCGAGCCCGACGAGGGCGGCCTCGGACAAAGCCGTCACGAAGCCGAACGCCATGCCGCCCGCGATCACCCAGCGCGCGGGCCAGAGGAAATATAAGATGAAGGGCATGAGCCGGTTCGGAAAGTCCGCCCGTTCGTCATAGGCCTGATAGGGATCGATCAGGCGTTCGACGCGACCGAGCGCGGCGGTGACATGGCGGGCAAACATCGGACTTCCTCGGATCGGGCCGTCGGAGGGTCGAATGCCGAAGACCCTGCGGCGTTTTATCCAGATGGGCGTTCGACCGCGTCAGTCAACGCCGACGGGCTCTGCGTCAGAGTTTGTCGTGTCTCAGGCAACGCCGTGGCATCGCACGCCGCCGGCTGCCCATCGGGCGCGGTTGCGCATTTTAGGGCTTGCCGGGCCTTTCGATCTGCCGGCAGCGGGCTGACGGGTGCCCGCAACGGGCCGCGTCGCCTTCGCTCGCGGTCCTGCGCCCACCCGCCATCCCGCTCCCAGAAGCGCCTGCGCCCTCATCGTGGCGTTGCCCCAGTTGCCGCGCAGCGGTAGGACTTTCCGAAACAAGCTGGGAGGCGCGTGATGGACGGAGCATCGGACGGCGGCGAGATGGCCACGGAGCGCGCCCGCGCGGCGGCATGGTTCACCGAGTTGCGCGACATGATCTGCGCGGCCTTCGAGCGGCTCGAGGACAAGCAGACCTCCGGCCTTCATGCAGGCCTGCCGGCGGGGCGCTTCGAGCGCAAGGAGACGCGGCGGGCCGGCGAGGGCGAAGGGGATCAAGGCGGCGGCGTCATGAGCGTGATGCGCGGCGGCCGGGTCTTCGAGAAGGTCGGCGTCAATGTATCCGAGGTCTTCGGCACGCTCGGCGCTCAGGCGCAGCGGAGCCTTTCGGCGCGCAAGGAGCTGCCGGGGCTGGCGGACGATCCACGCTTCTGGGCCTCGGGCATAAGCCTCGTGGCACATATGAACAGCCCGAAGGTGCCGGCGGTGCACATGAACACGCGGATGTTCTGGACGCCGTCCTGCTGGTGGTTCGGCGGGGGCACCGATCTCAACCCGATGATGCCAGTGGACGAGGATACGGCGTTCTTCCACGATGTGCTGGAGCGGGCGTGCACCCCTCATGGGTCCGACTATTACGGCCGCTACAAGGCCTGGGCGGACGACTATTTCATGATCCGTCATTGGAACGAAGCACGCGGTGTAGGTGGTATCTTTTACGACGACCACTGCACCGGCGACTGGGCAGCGGATTTCGCGTTCACCCAGGATGTCGGCCGAGCCTTTCTCGACGCCTTCGTGCCCATCGTCGAGAAGCGGCGGGACGAGGCCTGGGGAGACGCGGATCGGGCGCATCAGCTCTTCCGCCGCGGGCGCTATGCCGAGTTCAATCTCGTCTATGACCGCGGCACGAAGTTCGGGCTCGAGACCGGGCACAACCCGGAGGCCGTGCTCATGAGTCTGCCGCCCGTCGCAACCTGGCCCTGATCGGAGCGGTGCCGTCTATCGTTGTCACGGGTGCCTCCTCTGGTATCGGGACGGCGATTGTCAGGCGCATGGCCGATGCGGGCTGGCAGGTGCATGCCCTGGCGCGGCGGGCGGAGCGGCTGGCGGCGCTGGCGGAGGAGACGGGGTGCACGCCCCACGCGGTCGATGTGCGCGACATCGCGGCGCTGGAGGCGCTGATCCCGGAGATCGGGGCAGACGCGCTCGTCAACAATGCAGGGCTCGGCGCGGGGATCGAGGGGCTGGTGAGCGCGGCACCGGGGGCGGTGGCGCAGACCATCGACACCAATGTCACGGCTGTCCTGCAGCTCACCCACCTCGCGCTGCCGGCGATGATCCGGCGGGGGGAGGGTCATGTCGTGAACCTCGGCTCGGTCGCTGGGCTCTACCCCAATCGCTCGGCGATCTATGGTGCGTCGAAGGGGGCGGTTCGGTTCATGAGCATGAACCTCCGGAACGAGCTGCGCGGGACGGGCGTGCGGGTGACGGAGATCTGCCCGGGCCGGGTTGCGACGGAGTTCTACGATGCGTCCGTCCCCGATCCGGACAGGCGGGCGGCCCTGAAACAGACGGGCATCGAGGAGTTGCGCCCTGAGGATATCGCGGAGGCGGTGGTCTATGCGCTGACGGCGCCCCGGCGGGTCAATGTCTCGCTGATAGAGCTCCAGCCCCTCGAGCAGAGCTTCGGCGGCGTTTCGTTCGACCCGGTAACACCTCACTGATCGATGCTGTATCGCTCTCCGGCCGCCCTATCTCTTGCGGGCGGAAGACGAAGGAGAGGCGTGCAATGATCGCGGTGATTTTCGAGGTCGAACCGGCGGAGGGAGCGCTCGACGGCTATATGGCGCTCGCTGCAGGGCTGAAGGCCGAGGTGGAAGCGATCGACGGCTTCATATCGGTCGAGCGCTTCGAGAGCATGACGAACCCGGGCAAGCTCGTCTCACTCAGCTTCTGGCGGGATGAGGCGGCGCTCGAGGCATGGCGGAACCGGCCGCGCCATCGCTCGGCCCAGATGACCGGGCGGACGGGGATGATGGCGGGCTATCGTCTGAGGGTGGCGCATGTCATCCGCGACTACGGGCTCGATGACCGGGCCGAGGCGCCTGCGGATGCGGTACCTGTCGAGGCCTGAGCGATGGTGGGCCGGGGCGGGATGACGGGTGCCCGCAACGGGCCGCGTCGCCGTCGCTCGCGGCCCTGCGCCCACCCGCCATCCCGCCCCGGTGCGGCCCGGTGCAGTCCGTGAGCTCAGGTGAGCTGCAGCTTTGCGACGCCTAGGGGGACGGAGAATTGCTCGCACCAGATCCAGACCTCGGTGTAATCGCCGATATCGAGGCCGGGCTTCAGCGTGTAGGCCTGCGCTCCGGTATTGGATCTGAGGGCTGCGTGGATCGTCGACTCATCGAACCCGCCATTGCCGAGGGCGACTTTGGGGTCGGGTGCGCCATCGAAGGTGAAGTCATCCTCGAGCTGGATGATCACGTTGCCGTTCGAGAACACGATGCTGGCGTGGCCGGTCGTGACGTGCTTCGAGCGTCCCTCGAAGGTGCCGCGGGCGGTCACCCGGGCATCGGAGGCGATCTGCGGCTCGGCGGCAGGCGCCGCGGCCTGTTGGCTGCCGCCCCCGCCAGCGCAGGCGGCGAGCGGTGCGGTGGCGCCGAGCGCGAGTAGGCCGAGGGTGCGGCGGCGGCTGAGGACGAGGTCGGTCATTGGGTCTCCTTCCAGGGCGTTCAGGCGGGCAGTGATGGGAGACGGTGATATGTCGCGGCGCGTTCCGCTAGGGTCGATGTCAGCGGTCTCACGGGTTAGTGCGCAGTCGTCGGACCGCGTGACCGCCGCGTGATCGCGAACGCTGGCGTGGGACTTGGCTGTCGGAGACTGTAATGGCGCGCTTTGCGATCATCGGCTGGGGATCGCTGATCTGGGACATGGATGGGCTCGACCGGCATGTCGACGGCGCCTGGCGGATGGGCGCGGGCCCCGTCCTGCCGCTCGAGTTTTCGCGCGTCAGCGCCAAGCGGCTCGGCGGCCTCGCGGTCTGCATCGATCCCGATCACGGCGCGCGTTGCCCGACCCATGCGATCACCTCGGTGCGCGGCGCTATTGATGCCGTGATCGATGACCTTGCGACGCGGGAGCGCACGGCTCCGGAGCGCATCGGTGTGGCCATGGCGGATGACGGTGCTCTCCGCAGTCGGTTGCCTGGAATTGCGGAGGCGGTCGCGGGCTGGTGCCGGATCGGCGGTTGGGACGGTGCCGTCTGGACGGATCTCGACGCCAATTTCGCCGACGAGAAGGGCGAGCCCTTCTCGATCCCCGCAGCAGAGCGCCATCTCGCGGGTCTCAGTGGCGCCAGCCATGTGGAGGCGGTGCGCTATATCGAGGAGGCGCCCCGGGCGACCGACACGCCGCTCCGGCGGCACCTCGCGCGTCAATCGTGGTGGCGAGCCGCTGCTGCAGCCCTCCCGCCCGAGGCGTAAGGCTGCCACGGCCGATGGGAGGATCCGTCGCCCATCAGGCGTCGAACACGAGCCAGAGCGCGGAGAGCGCGACGAGGAGCCCCATCGCCGCGTTGAAGAGGCGGAGGCGGAGGCCTGTGCCGAGAACCCTGCCGATGGCGGCGCCGGAAGCGGTCCAGGCCTGGCTCGAACTCAGCCCCGCCGCCATGAAGATCACGGCGACGATCAGGGCCTCGCGCACCGGCGCGATGCCGGAAACGTAGGTCGCGGCCACGCCGATCGACATCACCCAGGCCTTGGGGTTCACCCATTGAAATGCCGCGGCTTCGATGAAGTTGAGCGGACGACCCCGCCGCTCTGTGTCACCACCCTGGGCCGGCGCGGGTGCGGCCGCGGTGCCGATCCGCCAGGCCAGCCAGAGCATTACGCCCGCGCCGAGCCAGGCGAGGCCGAGGCGAAAGGCGGGCGCGGCCTCGAACACCTCGCCGAGGCCGAGGGCGACCGCGAACACCATAACCGGAAAGCCGAGGGCCACGCCCATCGCGTGCGGCAAGGTCCGCCGCCAGCCATGCGTCGCCCCGGACGCGGCCAGCATCACGTTGTTCGGCCCGGGCGTCCAAGTGGCCGCGAAAGCGAAGCCGGCGAGCGCAAGGAGATGGTCAACGGTCATGAAGGACATCTCGGCGACGCTCCGAAAATAGTCAGCCTTTATGACCAACCTTGGCGAGACCATGCGAGAGGAGGGCGGCCTTGTCCAGCGTGAAGCCGCTCGCGATGAAGGCTTCCTCAGCAGCCGCCAGCGCCTCCCCGATATCGGGCCCAGGAGAGAGGCCAGCAGCAGTGAGATCCGCGGCGCGCAGAGAAAGCCGAGCCGAGGCGCCCCGCTCGATGGCGGCAGCGACACTGCCAGGACCGACCGCCAAGGCTGGCGGATCGGCGCGCCAGCCCGCATGCGCCTCGCCGATCAGCATCGCGGCCCAGGCCGCCGCCGCCCCATGGCGATAGGCGGCGGCACCCGCATCCTCGCCTGCCGCAAGCGTGTCACGGGCAGCGGCGATCGCCCCCAGCGCGCGTCCTTCGGCCTTCGAGAGACGCAGCACCTCGACGGTATCTGCAACGGACGCATCCCCCGGCCCGGCGACCGGCATGACAGCGGCGAGCCGAGTGCGCCAGTCGGCCGGACGGCCCGCCAGCCGCTCGAGATGCACAAGCGGCGCGAGCGGCACAGCACTCGCCCCCGGCAGGCATCGGGCCAGAATGCCGGCGGCCTCCATCGCGGCCATCGCCGGCGCCGGGTCGGCTGCCGCGAGGAGACGACGGAACTCGTGGCCCACGCGCTCCCGCGCAAGCGTCGCCATACCCTCCGCCTCGGCCGCGCAGGCGGCGATCCCGTCCGCATCCATCCCACCTTCGGGATCCGCATACCAGGCGTGGAAGCGGAAGAAGCGGAGGATCCGCAGATAGTCTTCCCGGATGCGCTCTGCCGCGTCCCCGATGAAACGGAGCCGCCGGGCGTCGAGGTCCGGCAGGCCCCCGAGCGGGTCGATCACCTGGCCGGCCGCATCCGCATAGAGCGCGTTCATCGTGAAGTCGCGGCGGGCGGCATCGGCGGCGAGCCCCTGGCCGAGGGCGACCGTCGCCCGCCGGCCATCGGTCTCGAGATCCGCGCGGAAGGTCGTGACCTCGAAACCCGTCCCTTCCGACACCACGGTGATCGTCCCGTGATCGAGCCCAGTCGGCACGCATTTCAGACCAACTGCGATGACGCGTGCCTGTACCTCCTCCGGCAGGAGAGGGGTGGCGAGGTCGATATCGCCGGGCGGGGTGTCGAGCAGCGCGTTCCGTACGGCGCCGCCGACGAGGAAGGCGGCCTCTCCACTGCCAAGCGCCTCCAATACGGCGCGCAGTCCCGGCGTCTCCAGCACATCGGCGGGCAGGCGCCGGTCGGTGAGCCAGCCGGGCTCGATCACCCCGCCGCTCATACGCCGCCCGTGCTTGTCGCGCCCTGGCTCATCTCCTCCGTCGACCCGGGCAGCCGACCGAGCCTCTCCAGCCGGTCCGAGAGCCCCTTCAGCATACCGGCAGTCGCGCCCCAGATGTAATACTCGCCCCACGGCATGGCGTAGAAGAAGCGCCGCCTGCCCTGCCACTCCCGGTGATGCTGCACCCGGTTGGCGGGGTTCATCAGAAAGTCGAGCGGGCACTCGAAGATCTCGTCGACCTCACCCGGCTCCGGCACACCGCGCCAGTCCGGTGCGACAAGCCCGACGAAGGGCGAGACCCGGAACGCGGTGGAGGTGAGATAGGGGTCAAGCTCCCCAAGAAGGCGCACGGCGCCGCGGCCGAGCGCGATCTCCTCCTCAGCCTCGCGCAGCGCAGCATCGAGCGGCGTCGCGTCCCCGTCATCTACCTTGCCGCCCGGAAAACTGATCTGCCCCGCATGGTGCTTGAGGTGGCGCGAGCGCACGGTGAGGATGACGCGCAGGCCATCCCGCCGCGCGACCAGCGGGCAGAGCACCGCCGCCGGGCGCTCCCGCACCGAGCCGGCAGCCGGCCGGAACTCTGGCGCCAGATCGAAATCGGATCGCGCCCCCAGCGGTGGCAGGGCGAGCGCTTCTTCGATATCGCTGAGGCGGAGGACCATGCGGGTCATGTGACCCGCCGGGCGGGCGGGTGCAAGGCTCGCCTTCGTGGAGCAGGCTGCCGAGGAGGGGCCGCGTGCAGCAGACGACGGACCGCAGCAGCGACGAAAACGCTCGCGCCACGCAGAGCACACCCCCCATCGCTCCCTGGCGTAGCGCCCTGGCCGAGGCGCTCGCCGGCCGCGACCCCGTGCTCGGTGCGGCGATCCCGCGCCTGATTGCAGGCTTCATCCTGCTGACGGCGGGCGCGGTGGCGCTCGAGACGGTGCAGGGTCTGCCAAGAAGCCTGCTCGTCATCCTTGGCGTCTTCGAGGTCATCGCGGTCGCGGTCTTCCTGACGGAATACGTCCTCCGCCTGATCGCGGCGGAACGACCGATGCGATACGCGCTCAGCTTCTGGGGGATCGTCGATCTCCTCTCCTTCCTGCCCACGCTCTTCGCGCTCGGCTTCGATCTCCTCGGCCTCCGCGCCCTGCGCCTCCTGCGCCTCCTCCGGCTCCTGAAGCTCGTGAGGCGGGAGGCGGAGATCATGCGCCTCTGGAAGACTCTCGCGCATGTGCGGGACGAGCTTGTCGCGGTCCTCGTGGCCGCGATGATCACGCTCTATCTGGCGTCGGCCGGCATCTACTTCTTCGAGCACCGCGTGCAGCCCGAGGCGTTCAGCTCCATCCCGGCGGCCATGTGGTGGGCGATCGCAACGCTCACGACCGTGGGCTACGGCGACGTCGTGCCGGTGACGACAGGCGGGCGCATCTTCACCGGGTTCGTCATGCTGATCGGTATCGGGATCATTTCCGTCCCCACCGCCCTCATCGCCAGTGCGATGATGGCCGCGCGGCGCAAGGGCGAGACCTCCCGCGCGATCGCCGACCGCATCTCCGGCCCGATCGCGGAGCGCGTGGCGCTTATAGTGGAGGAGGAACTCGACCGTCAGCGCAAGGAGGGTGCGGAAGACGCCCCGCCGTCAGATCCCCGAAAATAGCGCCTGCGCGGCCCGGCCACGACCTCGCGGTCTCACAGCGACGACTCCGCCCTTACGTGGTCATTGGTCAGTCCGGCAATTCGGCCGCCGGGATAACCGGGAAGAACACGCCCTCGCTCCGCAGGCCGAACCAGTCCTCGCCGTCATGCGCCGCTACCTCGCCGATCTCGACCAGGCGATAGAAGCTCTTGCGGTCGATCAGCGCTTCGAGCCCGCGCCTGACATGGACATAAGGCGACGGCTCGCCGGTCTCCGCATCGCGCACGACGCGGATCGGGTTCTCCGGCCCCGCAACCGTCTCGTCGCCCACATTGGTGATGAAGGTCAGCACCTGACCCACCGGCCCCTCGTCGGCACGGAAGTCGACCGCGACGAATGGTGCGTCATCGACAGTGATCCCGATCTTCTCGACCGGGGTCACAAGGAAGTGTTTGCCGTTCTCGAGCTTCAGGACGCTGGCGAAAAGCTTCACCAGAGCCTCCCGCCCAATCGGCGTGCCGAGATACCACCACTGCCCGTTCCGCGCGATCCGGATGTCGAGATCGCCGCAATAGGGCGGGTTCCAAAGGTGAACGGGCGGCGGACCCTTGGCCTTCTTCGTCGCGGCCGAGACCGCCTTGGCCAGGCTGTCCGCGCGTCCGGGATCGGTGGACACCGCGTCGCCGTCGGCCGAGGGAGCGCTCTTTGCAGATGAAACCATCGGGTCAAGCCTTTGCCTTTCCGCTCATGCCTATACTTTAAGGTAGTTGGGTCGAGAGATCAGCAAGCGCTGATTCCGACCTCGAGAGGAATGCCAGGGGCGCGGGCGGGGGGTCTGCTGCCCGGTCTCTGAAAGGGAGCCAGCCGAATGTCCGACCCGGTGCACGATATTGAGGAGGCCGGCCGCACGCTCGGCCGCGCGCGGAGCGAGATCGCCAAGCGCATTGTCGGGCAGGAGGCTGTGGTCGAACTTGCGCTGACCGCCATCCTGTCGGGCGGCCATGCCCTCCTCGTCGGTGTGCCGGGGCTCGCCAAGACCCGCCTCGTCGAGACGCTCGGCACCGTGCTCGGTCTCGATGCAAGCCGCATCCAGTTCACGCCTGACCTCATGCCTGCGGACATCCTCGGCTCCGAGGTGCTTGAGGAGGGGCAGGACGGCGCGCGTATGTTCAAGTTCATCCAGGGCCCGATCTTCACCCAGCTTCTGCTGGCCGACGAGATCAACCGCGCCTCGCCCAGAACCCAATCCGCCCTCCTGCAGGCGATGCAGGAGAAGGAGGTGACGGTCGCGGGCGAGACGCGCAAGCTCGCCAAACCCTTCCACGTGCTCGCCACGCAGAACCCGATCGAGCAGGAGGGCACTTATCCGTTGCCTGAAGCGCAGCTTGACCGGTTCCTCCTTCAGATCGACATGGGCTACCCGACGCGGGATGAGGAGCGGGATATCATGCTCGCGACGACGGGCGTCGAGGATGCCGTGTCCGAGCCCGTGCTGAACGCGGAAGAGCTGATCGCGCTGCAGCGCCTCGTGCGTGCCATGCCGGTGGGGGAGGCGGTGATGGAGGCGATCATCAGTCTCGTCCGCTCCGCCCGGCCCGGGGAGGCGGATGCGGCACCGGGCGCGACCGAGCGGCTGGCCTTCGGTCCGGGCCCCCGTGCGGCCCAGTCGCTGATGCTCGCCGTCCGCGCCCGCGCGCTCCTGCAGGGCCGGCTCGCCCCGGATCTCTCGGACGTGCGCGCGCTTGCGTCTCCGGCGCTCACGCACCGCATGGCGCTCACCTTCGCCGCTCGGGCGGAGGGGGCGAGCCTCGGCGATGTCATCGAGGGACTGCTCGGCGCGGCGGCGCTCGAGGCGGCGGCTTGAGAACGCCCTTTCGCACATTGAAGCGAAGGATCGCGGCGCTCGCTGGCGTGCTGGCGTGCCTCAGCCTTGGCGTGCCGGTCATCGCAGCGACCGGCGAACAGCCCGGCGGCGGCACGAAAGCCATTGATCGTCTCGGCACCGTGGGCAGCGCGCTCGATCTCGCCTTCGATCTTTGCATCGCTTTCCGGGGCAAGCCCTCGCAGGCGATCAACCTCGCGCGCGGCATGGGCTTCGAGCAGATCCAGGATCATGCGTCCTATGCACGGGCAGCCGGTGCGCGGTCGCCTGGCGAGACGCTGAAGATCCCTGAGGAGAACCTCAGCCTCGCCGAAGGCTACTTCGCGCTTTATTCGCCGTCGGGCACGATTTCGCCTGCCCGAGCGACGCTTGCGATCACGCTCGACAAGCGCGCTGCGACCTGCCTCTTCACCGCGCAGGTGGACCAGGCACCGCGCAACCTCTCCAGCGTGAGCCGCCTAGGCGACCAGGTGCTGCAGAAGAAGGGTACGCGCTCCACCTGCTTCGGCGGCGATGCGGGCCCACCGCTGCGCATCCTCCGCGGCTGGGGTGGCCCCGTGAACCCCCGTGGCTGCGATCAGGAACGATCCCGCGCCGCAGCCCAGTGCTGCTGGTTCGAACTCAGCTACCGCCCCGAAGGCAGCGGCGCCCACCTCCACACCCTGATTCACCTCGGCGGTAGGCGATGAAGCTTCCCAGCTCAGCGAATGCCTCCTGCCTCGCGGCCTGGCTCTTCCTCGCGGTGCCACCAGCCGCGGCGCCGGGCGAGCCTCAGTGGTCCGGAAGCAGCATCGAAGCGATGTCGACGCTTTGTTTGACCCCAAGCCTGGAACTGGACGCTGTGAGAGAGCAAGCGCACGAGATGGGGCTCAACGTCGCTACATCGGCAGATGCTCGGCTTGCCGATGTGCTGAGTGCGGTTGATACCGTCGACGAAGCGGTTTTATTCAACCGTATCGGAGCTGGTCCACTGCTTGGTGGTTTGGCGTGGGAGGCACACTACGGCCTCGACCGGGTTATGCGGGAATGCAGAGTAGTGGGCGAGACGGATGCAGGCAGCGAGCCCACAGTCGCGGAGGTGCTGAGTTATCTCACCGATGCGTATGCAGCGCACGCTGAGAATGTCGATGTCTCTCATGACCGACGCTACCTCGAGAGAGGCAGGCTTCTGGCGACCGGAGACGAGGGCCGCAGTGATCTCGAGATCGCTTATATCAGAGAAGGTTCTGCCTACCGATGGTATCTGGAGGCTGGTTGTGGCCCGTGTGGTGAGGTGGAGCGATGAGCGTCACGGGGCTTTCGCCGGAGCGGGCTGCCTGGCTGAGGCGGGATAGCGAGCGGATCTCCGGCTCGCTGCCGCCTCTGCTGGTCGAGGCGGAGCGGCTCGTCGCCTCCACCTTCCACGGCGTGCACGGGCGCAGGCGCTCGGGCCCGGGCGAGAACTTCTGGCAGTACCGCGCCGCCCAGCCCGGGGACAGCCTCAGCCAGATCGACTGGCGCCGCTCCGCCCGCTCCGACCGTCTATTCATTCGGGAGATGGAGTGGGAGGCGGCCGAGACGGTCCTCTTCTGGGTCGATCATGCCAAATCCATGCAATTCGCCTCCGAACTTGCGCGCGAGGCGCGGCAAGGCCGGGTGACCAAGGCGGACCGCGCAGCCCTCCTCGCCCTTTCCCTCGCCGTTCTCCTCAATCGCGGCGGGGAGCGGTTCGGCCTCATCGGCACCGATGCCGAGCGCCCGCGCACCGGGGAACGCCAGCTCGAGCGCTTCGGCGCGCTCCTTTCCGCCGACCATCCGGCCGAGGGCCCGGATTTCGGCGCGCCCGCGGATTTCGAGCTCCCCCGTGCCGGCCGTGTCGTCTTCCTCTCGGACTTCATGGGCCCGCGCGATCAGGTGCTGCCCGCGCTCGACAAGGCCGCTGGCCGCGGGATCGGCGGCGTCTATGTCCAGGTGCTCGACCCGGTCGAGGAAGCCTTCCCGTTTCAGGGTCGCACCCGGTTCGAGAGCGTTGGCCACGCCATTCGGCACGAGACCGACGAGGCGCGCGCGCTCAAGGAGCGCTATCTCATGCGCCTCGCGGAGCGGCGCGACGATCTGGCACGCGCGGCTCGCCGCGCAGGCTGGCAGCTTCTCCTGCACCGCACGGACGAGAGTCCGCGCAAGGCGCTCCTCCAGCTCCATGGCTGGCTCGGGGGTGCGCGGTGATCGAGACTAGAGGCAAGCGGCAGAGCATGCCGGGAGGTGCTGCGGCATGATGGGTCTAGGCTTCCTCGCGCCCGCGGTCCTCGCCGGGCTGATAGCGCTGCCCATCCTTTGGTGGCTGCTGCGGGCGATCCCGCCCGCGCCCCGCACGGCGCTTTTTCCCGGCGTCCGTCTGCTCCTCGGGCTCGAGGATCCGGAGCGCGAGGCGGAGCGGACGCCCTGGTGGCTCCTTGCCCTCCGTATCGCCGCAGTCGCCGCCGTAATCCTCGGTTTTGCGCAGCCCATCCTCAACCCGTCCGAGCGGCTCTCAGCCGGCGGCGATGGGCCGGTGCTGCTGCTGATGGATGCCGGTTGGGCCAGCGGTCCCGACTGGGCGGATCGCCTGACCGCCGCAGGTGCTGCCATCGACGAGGCGGCGGCGGACGGGCGGAGCGTTATCCTCTGGCGCGCGGCGGAACGCCGGGTCGTACCCCCGCCCCAGATGCCCGCCGTCGCCGCCCGCGCGGCACTCGACGGGTCCGAGCCGTTGCCGCTTCGGCCGGACCGGCTTTCGGTCCTGACGCTCCTCGACGACCCCGCCGCCGTGCAGCCGGGGGAGACGGTGTGGCTCCATGACGGCCTCGGCCACGACGCCGAAGCGACGGAGGCGCTGGCCGAACGGCTGCTCGATTTCGGCCCGCTCCATGTCATCGGCCCCGCGG
Organism: Pseudomonadota bacterium; assembly: GCA_039815685.1. Taxonomy (GTDB): domain Bacteria; phylum Pseudomonadota; class Alphaproteobacteria; order Rhodobacterales; family Rhodobacteraceae; genus Thermohalobaculum. Next base: position 18,391 of record JBCBYV010000020.1, read on the forward strand.
GCAGCGCGCGCGCCGTGCTCCCGCCGCGCCTCGAGGAAGGCAAGCTCATCTCGAGCGCCCTCCGCGCGGGCGGTCCGGGCGATGCGGGCCCGGCCAGCGAGACGCTGGTCGCCATCGCCACGGTCACCGCCGATGATGGCGCGGCGGCGGGCGAGCGTCGCATCGCCGTGGCGGAGGCAGCGTTCGAGCCGGGAGAGACGGCGACCGAAGCGGTCTTCGATCTGCCCTCCGAACTCATCGGATCGATCGCGCGCATCACCCTCGCCGACGATCCGACGCCGGGCGGGACAAGCCTTGCCGACGGTGCCGTGCGGCGTGTCCGCGTCGCCGTGGTCGATCCGGCGAGCGAGGGGGAGGTGATCCGCCTCACCTCGGCCCAGCACTATCTCACCAAGGCCCTCGTGCCGCATGCGGAGGTGCACGCCGTCACCCTCGCCGAAGCGGTCGATCTGGCCCCCGCCGCCATCTTCCTCGCCGATCAGGGGGAGATGGGGGAGGAGGTCGAGGAGGCGCTCGCGGCCTGGGTCGATGAGGGCGGCCTCCTCGTGCGTTTCGCCGGCCCGCGCCTCGCGGGTGCGGTGGCCGCTGCCGCGATGGCGCCCGGGGCCGCAGCAGCGCCGGGTGCCGGCCTCGGCGATCTTCTGCCCGTCCGCCTCCGGCGCGGCGGCCGCACACTCGGCGGCGCGCTCGCCTGGGGCGATCCGCGCAGCCTCGGGCCCTTCGCCGCGGAGGGTCCCTTCCGCCGGCTCGAGCGTCCCGACGAGGTCGAGGTCCGCACCCAGGTGCTCGCCCAACCGACCCCCGATCTCGCTGGCCGCGTCTGGGCGAGCCTCGATGATGGCACGCCGCTCGTGACCGCCGCCGACCGGGGCGATGGCCGTGTCGTCCTTTTCCACGTCTCGGCGGATGCGGAGTGGTCGTCCCTCCCGCTCTCGGGCCTCTTTGTCGATATGCTGCGCGAGCTGATCGCCCTGGCCCCGGGCAGCGGCGGCAACCCGCCGACAGAGGAGGAGCTTTCGGGCACCCTCTGGCGCCTCGACCAGACGCTCGCGCGCGACGGCACGCTGCTGCCTGTCCCGGCCAATCGCGACCCGGTAGCCGGCGAGCGCCTGGCGGCGACGCTCGCCGGCGAAGATGGCCCGGCGGGCGACCTGATGCCCGGCATCTACCTCCGCGCCGATGGCGGTCCTCGGGCAACCGGCGCGGCGGAGACGCTGGTCGTGAACCTCTACGGAGAGGGCGACAGCCTCAGACCCTTCCCCCCGCCGCCTTCCGGCGCGCTCATTGACCGGCTCGGTGGGGCGGAGGCATTGAAGCTCGCAGCCCCCCTCCTCCTGATCGCGGTTCTCCTTGCGGCCATCGATACGGTGGCGACGCTCTGGCTCTCCGGGCGCCTGCCGCGCTTCGGCCGCTCGCCCGCTGCGGCCACGGCAGGCATGCTTGCGATGGCGCTGACCGGCCTCGCCATCAGCCTTGCCCCCACCGGCTCGGCCGTGGCGCAGGAGCGCTCGCCGAGTGTCGCGCAGGATGTCTCGACCGCGGCGGAGACGACGCTCGGCTACGTGATGACCGGCGCGCCCTCCATCGACCGGGTCAGCGAGCGCGCGATGATCGGCCTCGGCGCGGCCCTCACGGCCCGGACGGCTGTCGAGCCCGGCGAGCCCGTGGGCGTGGATCCCGAACGGGACGAGATGAGCCTCCTTTCGGTCATCTACATGCCGCTCACCGCCGACACCCTGCCCACGGATGTCGCGCTCGAGCGGCTGGAGCGCTACCTCGCCGGCGGCGGCATGCTGCTGATCGACACCAAGAGCGGGTCGGGCGGCATCGGCGGGGCGGCGGCGGCGGAGATGCGCCAGGTCGCGCGCGCGCTCAACCTGCCGCCCCTCGCCCCCGTGGACGCGGACCATGTCCTGACCCGCACCTTCTATCTCCTCTCGAGCTTCCCTGGCCGCTGGCGCGGTGGGCGCGTCTGGGCCGAAGCGGCGCCCGAGGGGCGTGAGGGGACGGGCGAGGAAACCGGCCTGCCGCAGTTCGACCGGGTGGACGACAATGTCAGCCCCGTGATCGTGGGCTCGGCAGACTGGGCCTCGGCCTGGGCGCTCGACGAGCGGGGCCGCCCGATGTTCCAGGTCGGCCGCCCCGGCGACCGGCAGCGGGAGATGGCGCTGCGCTTCGGGATCAACCTCGTGCTCTACGCCCTCACCGGCAATTACAAATCCGATCAGGTACACGCCCCGGCGGTGCTCGAGCGGCTCGGCCAGTAGGCCGGCGGAACCAGCAGCGGCCTGCGCGCCGCGGAGGATGCGATGCAGACGAGCCTTGTCTTCGACCCGCTCCTGCCCTGGGCCGGCATCATCGCCGCCGCCCTCATCGGCATCGCGGCCGTGGTCTTCGCCTGGGCGCGCGGGCTCAACGGCTGGTGGCTCCGGGCGCTGGGGCTCGGTGTCCTGGTCCTCGCCCTCTCCGGCCCTCAGCTAAAGCGTGAGGAGCGCGAGGGCCTCGCGAATATCGGTTTCGTCGTCGTCGATCTGAGCGCCAGCACCACGCTCGAGGACCGTGCTGCCGCCATTGCCGATGCGCGCGCACAGCTCATGGAGGAGGCTGACCGGCTGTCCACCCCGGCCCGACCTCTGGAGCTCCGCGTAATCGAGCTCGACCCCGAGGACGACGGCCGGAACCGCGGCACGCGCCTTCTCTCTGCCCTCGATGCAGCCGCCGCGCGCGTCGCACCCGATCAGATCGCGGGCGCTGTGCTGCTGACCGACGGCCGGGTGCATGATGCGGGCCTGCTCGAGCGCTTCCCCGCGCCCGTGCACCAGGTGCTCGCGGGCGACCCGGAGGCTTTCGACCTGCGCCTTGCGCTCCTCAACGCTCCCGCCTTCGGCATCGTTGGTGAGAGTGTCACCTTCCGCATTGCCGCCGAGGTGCTGGGGGAGGCGGCGGGCCGCGTCGGCTCGGATGTGATTGCGGAGGTCTCCATCGACGGCGCGCCACCTCAGCAGCTTGCCATGCGCGTGGGCGAGGAGTTCGAGCTTGAGGTGCCGCTGACCCATGGCGGCCCGACAGTGGTCGATATCCGCATCGCGGAAGTCGAGGGTGAGCTTGCGACCCGGAACAACCGCATCATCTCGACCGTCTCGGGCGTGCGCGACAGGCTTCGCGTGCTTCTCGTCTCGGGCGAGCCGCATCCGGGCGGGCGCACCTGGCGGGATCTTCTGAAATCCGACCCGATGGTGGATCTCATCCACTTCACCATTCTTCGCCCACCCGCGAAGCAGGACGGCACGCCGGTCTCGGAGTTGTCGCTCATCGCCTTTCCGACCCGCGAGCTCTTCCTCGACAAGATTGACGGGTTCGACCTGATTGTCTTCGACCGCTACCGCTGGCGGGGCGTGCTGGCGACGGCCTATCTCGCGAATATCGTGCGTTATGTGGAGGAGGGCGGCGCCGTCTTCGTGGCCTCGGGCCCGGCCTTCGCCGGGGCGCAGAGCCTCGCGCGCACGCCCCTCTCCCGCGTGTTGCCGGCGGAGCCGACGGTCGAAGCGATCGAGCGGCCCTTCCTGCCGCGCGTCTCCCGCGTCGGGGAGCGCCATCCGGTGACCAGCGGGCTCGAAGCCGCAGCCGGCATGATCGAAGGGCCGGATGGCGAGCAGGCGCCCGCCTGGGGCCGGTGGCTCCGACAGATCGACGTGGCGCAGCGGAGCGGCCATGTGGTGATGACGGGTGACGGCGACCGACCGCTCCTCATCCTCGACCGGGTCGGGGAGGGGCGGGTCGCGCTCCTGGCCTCGGACCATGCCTGGCTCTGGTCCCGGGGCTATGAGGGCGGCGGGCCGCAGGCGGACCTGCTGCGCCGGACCGCGCACTGGCTGATGAAGGAGCCGGAGCTCGAGGAGGAGGCGCTGCTGGCCCGGGCAGAGCCCGGTGCTGTGGTGGTCGAGCGCCGCAGCCTCGAGGAGAACCCGGGCGAGGTCGTGGTCGCGACCACGCCGGAAGGCGAGACGCTCGAGGTCAGCCTCGCGGCCGAGGGACCCGGGCGCTGGGGCGCGCGGATCGAGAACGCCGCCGAGGGGCTATGGCGCTTCAATGCCGACGGTCTCGACGCTGTCGCCGCCGTCGGGCCGGCAAGCCCGCGCGAGTACACCGAGCCCATCGCGAGCGGCGAGGCCCTGGCCCCGCTCGTCGAGGCGACAGGCGGGCGTACGACCTGGCTTGCGGAGACAGGCGTGCCGGATCTGAGGCTGGTGGCGGAGGGACGGCGGGCGCATGGCCGCTCCTGGCTCGGCTTCGTCGAGCGCGAGGCCTACCGCGTCACGGGCATCCGGCTGACCCCGCTCCTGCCCGCCTGGCTTGCCGCGCTCGCTACCGGTCTCCTGTTCCTCGCCGCCTGGCGCCGCGAGGGCCGCTGAGGATCGAGCCTGGCGGTGTCGCTGACGCGACGCTTTTCGCGCTTCGCCACCGCCCTCCGGCGGTGTCTCAGCCGAAATCCGCGGCCCGATGCCAAGCATTCCGAGGCATGATGGGGTGGTGCCGTTTGGTCGGGCTGGGGAGGCGCCGCAAGGGCGCCGATGCCAGCATGGTTGCGGGTCGGAGCGCGTCAAGGACGCCTTCGGTGCCGGCTCCGCCGGTGGCCCTGCCATCCTTGACCCGCCCCGACCCGCGGGGCTAGGCGGCGGCTCTCGGTGTTGGAGGGGGCGATGGCGCGGCGGAAGCGCGGGCGGGACGTGCATGGCTGGTTGATCGTGGACAAGCCGGTGGGGCCGACCTCCTCGGACGTGGTCACCATGTGCCGCCGGGCGCTCGATGCGCGGAAGGCGGGGCATGCGGGGACATTGGATCCGCTGGCCTCGGGCCTTCTGGCGGTGGCCTTCGGGGAGGCGACGAAGACCGTGCCGCTTGTCCAGGATGGCGCCAAGGCCTATCGCTTCACCGCCCGGCTGGGCCAGGCGACCTCGACCGACGATGGCGAGGGCGAGGTGATCGCGGAGAGTGCGTCGCGCCCCTCGGACGATGAGATCAGAGCGGCGCTTGCGCCCTTTACCGGCGCGATTATGCAAGTACCGCCCGTCTTCTCCGCCGTGAAGGTCTCGGGCCGGCGGGCCTATGACCTTGCCCGCGCTGCGGCGGAGGATCCGGGCGCGATGCCGGAACTCGCCCCCCGGCCGCTGACCGTTCATGCGCTCGCGCTCGTGGACCGGCCCGATGCGGACCACGCAGTGCTGGAGATGACCTGCGGCAAGGGCGGCTATGTGCGGTCCATCGCCCGGGATCTCGGCCGGGCGCTCGGCTGCCACGCCCATGTCTCGGCGCTCCGGCGCCTTTCCAGCGGGGCGCTCACGCTCGATGGCGCGATTTCGTTTGCGCCGGGTGAGAAAATCGGGCATGAGGCCGCTTCCGCGCATCTGCGACCGGTGGCGACCGGGCTGGACGACATCCCGGCCCTGGCCGTCTCGGGCGAGGACGCGGACCGGATACGGCGCGGCATGGCCCATGCGTCGGCGGGGTTTCCGCCGGACTGGGCCGAGGGGGCGACCGGCTGGGCGGCCGAGGAGCGAGGGGACGAGCGTGTCCCGGTAGCGATCGGCGCCCGCGCTGGGCACTTCTTCCGACCGACCCGGGTCTTCAACCTCTGACAGGGACAACCGCCAGCGCGGCCCCGGACCGAAAGGACACCCGATGTCGATCACGCCCGAGCGCAAGGAAGCGCTCATCAAGGAATACGGCACGAAGGACGGCGATACCGGCTCTCCTGAAGTGCAGGTCGCGATCCTGACGAACCGCATCACCACGCTCACCGAGCATTTCAAGACCCACAAGAAGGATAACCACTCCCGCCGGGGGCTCCTCAAGATGGTCAGCCAGCGCCGCAAGCTGCTCGACTATGTGAAGGCCAAGGACGTGGAGCGCTACCAGTCCCTCATCAAGCGCCTCGGCATCCGCCGTTGAGCGCGATTTAGGAAGATCGATGCGGCGCGGGGGCGATGGCCTCCGCGCCGCTTCTCGTTCATGCTGACGACCGGCGGTGGCGCGTGAGCCCCGCCCGCGTCCCGCCCGGCCCGGCCCCCCGGCCGCCCGCCGGCAGGCTGAAACCGGGGGGCCGCGACCGGCAGGGCCGGCCGTCGACGCAGAGGCCGCCTCCAGGGGGAGGAAAGGCCACATGAAGGAACGACCATGTTCGATATCGTGAAAAAGGAAATCGAGTGGGGCGGCCAGACGCTCACGCTCGAGACGGGGCGCATCGCGCGCCAGGCCGATGGCGCGGTCTTCGCCACCATCGGGGAGACCACGGTGCTGGCCACCACGGTCTATGAGAAGAAGCCGAAGGAAGGCCTCGATTTCTTCCCCCTCACTGTCCACTACCAAGAGCGCTATTATGCCGCCGGCAAGATCCCCGGCGGCTTTTTCAAGCGCGAAGCCAAGCCGACGGAGAAGGAGGTGCTGACCTCGCGCCTCATCGACCGGCCGATCCGGCCGCTCTTCGTGCAAGGCTTCAAGCATGAGACGCAGGTCATCGTGACCGTGCTCTCCCACGACCTCGAGAACGATCCGGACATCCTCGGCATGATCGCGGCCTCGGCCTCGCTGACGCTTTCGGGCGCGCCGTTCCTCGGCCCCATCGGGGCGGCCCGGGTCGGCTTTGTTGACGGCAGCTATGTGCTGAACCCGGCCGTCGACGACATGCAGAAGCTGAACGAGAACCCCGATCAGCGCCTCAACCTAGTCGTCGCCGGCACGAAGGACGCCGTGATGATGGTCGAGTCGGAAGCCTATGAGCTTTCCGAGGAGGAGATGCTGGGCGCGGTTACCTTCGGCCATGAGGCGATGCAGCCCGTGATCGACGCGATCATCGGCCTTGCGGAGGAAGCGGCGAAAGAGCCGATGGACTTCCAGCCCGACGACAACTCGGCGCTCTATGCCCGGGTGAAGGAGCTCGGCGAAGAGAAGATGCGCGCAGCCTTCGCCATCACCGACAAGCTCGAGCGCCAGGAGGCCATAGGGGGCGCGCGCGACGCGGTCACGGCGGGGCTTTCGGAGGAGGAGCTCGAGGACAAGGGCCTCAAGACCTGTTTCAAGAAGCTCGAGAGCGCCGTCCTCCGCGGCGACGTGATCAAGACCGGCAAGCGCATCGATGGGCGGGACCTTACGACTGTCCGGCCGATCGTGAGCGAAGTGGGGGTGCTGCCCCGGACGCATGGCTCGGCGCTCTTCACGCGCGGCGAGACCCAGGGGCTGATCGTGACGACCCTCGGCACCGGCGACGATGAGCAGATCATCGACAGCCTCGAGGGCGATTGGCGCGAGCGGTTCCTGCTGCACTACAACTTCCCACCCTACTCGGTGGGCGAGGCCGGGCGCATGGGCCCGCCGGGACGGCGCGAGGTCGGCCACGGCAAGCTTGCCTGGCGCGCGCTGCAGGCAGTGCTGCCGGCGGCGACGGACTTCCCCTACACGATCCGTCTCGTCTCGGAGATCACGGAGTCGAACGGCTCGTCCTCGATGGCGACGGTCTGCGGCGGCTCGCTCTCGATGATGGATGCGGGCGTGCCGCTGAAGGCGCCGGTGGCAGGTGTCGCGATGGGGCTGATCCTGGAAGACGATGGCCAGTTCGCGGTGCTGACGGATATCCTTGGCGACGAGGATCATCTCGGCGACATGGATTTCAAGGTCGCGGGCACCGAGGCTGGCATCACCTCGCTCCAGATGGACATCAAGGTTGCCGGCATCACGCCCGCGATCATGAAGCAGGCGCTCGCCCAGGCGAAGGATGGGCGGATGCACATCCTCGGCGAGATGGCGAAGGCCCTGACCGAGGGGCGGACCGAGTTCTCCGTCCATGCACCGCGCATCGAGACCATGCAGATCAACACCGACAAGATCCGCGAAGTGATCGGCTCGGGCGGCAAGGTGATCCGCGGCATCGTCGAGGAGTCGGGTGCCAAGGTCGACATCAACGACGACGGGATCATCAAGATCGCCTCGCCCGATGCTGCCTGCATCGAGAAGGCCAAGGCCATGATCAACGGCATCGTCGCCGAGCCGGAGGTGGGTGCCATCTACACCGGCAAGGTGGTGAAGATCATGGATTTCGGCGCCTTCGTGAACTATTTCGGCGCCCGCGACGGCCTGGTGCACATTTCCCAGATGACCTGGGAGCGGGGCGCCAACCCCAAGGACCTCGTTAAGGAGGGCCAGGAGGTGAAGGTCAAGCTCATGGGCTTTGACGACCGCGGCAAGACGCGCCTCTCGATGAAGGTGGTCGATCAGGAGACGGGCAAGGAGATCGAGAAGGAAAAGGCGGAGGGCTGACCTCCCCACCTTCGAGAGCTGGTTCTCGACGCCCCGGCCATCGCGCCGGGGCGTCTTCGTTTGTGCCCTTCAGCCAAGCGGAATCGCGTCTTGTCGGCGCGATGCTTGTTTGTGGTTGCTGCTGCATTGGGAACCTGTGACCTTCGGCTCGGGTCGGGCCGGGTTTCAGCATCGGAGGGGTGGGCTGGGGAGGAGCCTCGGGGGCTCCCTGTCTAGCGTCCTGTCGAAGACGGGGCCGCGTCAAGGACGCCCCCGTTCGGGCGCCGCCTCCGGCGGTGGCTGCGCCATCCATGACCCGGCCCCGTCTTCGACGGTTGGGAGGGGTCAGAATTCGTCGCGGAAGGTGCCGAGGGCGAGGCCCGAGCCGTTGAAGAAGGTGAGGCTTCGCTCGCGGATCTGCCAGCTGCGGGTGTCGCGCAGAAGGCGGAGGAAGCGCTGCTCGGTCTCCGCAAGTGCCGGGGTGCAGCCGCGCCGGGTGAACTCCGCCGGCGCGAAGCTCAGGGTCTCGGCCGTCAGTGTGGCGCGGCTCGAGAACAGATTGCAGCCCGTGTCGCCCTTGACCCGGCCATCATCGTCGATCTCGATCTGCACCACCGCCACGCGGGGCAGGTCAGCCTGTGCGAAGCTCTCGAGCCGCCATTTCCGGTTGAGCGGAGAAGCCTCGCGCCGATCCTGCAGCACCGGGTTCTCGAGAAAGATCGCCGTCTCCCCGAAATCGAGCACCGGGTCGAGGCGGAGGTCGTGGGCGTCCTCATAGAGCGTGTTGCGGCCGGAGAGGAGCCGGGCGGTGACGCGATACTGCCCGCCCCGTGGTGCGAGGGCCGGATCGACGGCGAGGCGGAAGGGCAGGGGGCGGGTCGCGGGCGACAGAATCTGGCGCGCAAGCTCCCGCGCGCCGAGGGGGCCACGGCCGATATCGGCGATGCTGACCTCGACCAGTGTATCGCGCGTGATGCGGGTCTCCTCGGGCCAGTCGACCGTACCCTCGACGATGGCGAACTGGGCGGCAGCCGGGCTGCAGAAGAGGACGAGGACGAGAACGAGCAGGCGCATCGGCGGATCTCCGGCGGCGGGACGCCATGGAGAGGGCCACCGAAAGGCGCGAGGTGCAAGGGGCACGGGCGGTAGGATGGAGTTCCACCCCACCGCACAAAGGCGCTGCAAGGTGCCTCAGCCGTCGACGCGGATCCGGGCGTTCGTCGGGTCATAGGGGCTCTCGGCCACCACCTCGGCTGCATAGCGCTCGCGGAACATCAGGCAGTCGAGCTTCTGGCCGGGCTCGGCCAGCCCGGGCTCCACATAGCCGATGCCGATCTGCTTGCCCGCCGCCACGGACCAGCCGCCGGAGGTGAGCCGCCCAACCTTGCGCCCCTCCGCGAAGAGCGCCTCGCGCCCCCAGGGGTCCGCATCCGCCGGCCCGTCGATCAGCACGGTCACGCATTTTGCGCGAATGCCGGTCTCGTTCATCGCGGCCTTGCCCTTGAACGCCTTCGACTGGTCGATGAAGCGGGTGAGATCCGCCTCGAGCGGCGTGGCGTCGCGGCCGAGATCCGAGCCGAAGGCGCGGTATGACTTCTCCTGGCGGAGCCAGTTCTGCGCGCGTGCCCCGCAGAGCGTGAGGTCGACCTTCTCGCCCTCGGCCATCAGCCGGTCGAAGAGGTGGTTCTGCATCTCGATAGGGTGGTGGATCTCCCAGCCGAGCTCGCCCGTATAGGCCACGCGGATGGCCATGGTCGTGACCATGCCGAGGTCGAGCTTGCGCATCGAGAGCCAGGGGAAGCGCTTGTTCGAAAGTGCCGTGCCGGGGTCCGCATCCATCACGAGCGGGCGCAGAAGCTCGCGGCTCTTCGGGCCGGCGATGGCGAAGACGCCGATCGAGGAGGTCACGTCCTGCACCTCGATCCAGCCGAACTCGCCCCGCTTCTTCTCTGCCATCTTCGCGAGGTAGTCGCTGTCGTAGAGCTGGGCGGCCCCGGCCGAGACCAGATAGTAGCTGTCCTCGCCCATGCGCACGATGGTAAACTCCGTGCGCACCGTCCCCGCCTCGGTCAGCGCGTAGGTCAGGTTGATCCGATCGACCTTGGGCAGCTTGTTGCAGGTCAGCCAGTCGAGGAAAGCCGTCGCCCCCGGGCCCGTGACGCGGTGCTTGGTGAAGGCGGTCGCATCGAAGAGGCCGACGCCCTCGCGCACGGCCCGCGCTTCCGCCTCCGCATACTGCCACCAGGCGCCGCGGCGGAAGGAGCGGCTGTCATGGTCAAAACCCTCCGGCGCGTCCTTCGGCCCGAAATAGACCGGCCGCTCCCAGCCGTTCACCTGGCCGAACTGCGCGCCAGCAGCCTTCATCCGATCATAGCTTGGGGCGGTGCGCAGCGGCCGGCAGGCGGGGCGCTCCTCGTCCGGATGGTGGAGGACGTAGACATGCTCATACGCCTCCTCGTTCTTCCGGGCCGCGTATTCGCGGTTCATCCAGCGCCCGAAGCGGCGCGGGTCGAGCGAGAACATGTCGATCTCGGCCTCGCCCTCCGTGATCATCTGGGCGAGGTAATGTCCCGTGCCGCCCGCCGCTGTGATCCCGAACGAGAACCCTTCGGCGAAGTAGAAGTTCTCCACCCCCGGCGCAGGTCCGACCAGCGGGTTGCCGTCCGGCGTGTAGCAGATCGGGCCGTTGTAATCGTCCTTCAGCCCCACCTCCTCCGATGACGGGATGCGATGGATGAAGGACGTGTACTCCTCCTCGATCCGCTCGAGATCTAGCGGCAGGAGATCGGCGCGGAACGTCTCCGGCACGCCATGCACTGCCCAGGCGGGGGCGTTCCGCTCGTAGGGCCCGAGGATCCATCCGCCCCGCTCCTCGCGCACATACCACTTGGCGTCCGCGTCGCGCAGCACCGGGTGCTCGCCATTCGTCGAGCGCCACTGCACCAGCGCCGGGTCGGGCTCGGTCACGATGTACTGGTGCTCGACCGGGATCGCGGGGATGTAGCAGCCGACCATCGCGGCCGTCCGCTGGGCGTGGTTCCCGGTTGCGGTGATCACCACCTCCGCCTCGATCTCGAAGGCCTCCCCGTTCATGACGAGGTTGCCGCCCTTTTCCATCATGGTGTGGCCTTCGACGATCCAGTGCCCGTTCTGGCGTCGGAAGCCGTTGACCTGAGCCTTGCGCACGATCTCGACGCCCCGTTGGCGCGCGCCCTTGGCCATCGCCTGCGTGACGTCTGCGGGGTTAATGTAGCCGTCCGTCGGGTGGTAGATCGCACCGACCAGATCCTCGGTCCGCACCAAGGGATAGCGGTCCTTGATCTCGTCGGGCGTCAGCCACTCATAGGGGATTCCGATGCTCTCCGCCGTCGTGGCATAGAGCATGTATTCGTCCAGCCGCTCCCGGCTCTGCGCCATGCGCAGATTGCCGACGACCGAGAAGCCGGCGTTCAGCCCCGTCTCCTCCTCCAGGGTCTTGTAGAACTTTATGGAGTAGTCGTGGATGTGGCTCGTCGCGTAGCTCATGTTGAAATACGGCAGCAGGCCCGCGGCATGCCAGGTGCTGCCCGCCGTCAGCTCGTCGCGCTCCAGCAGCAGCGTATCGGTCCAGCCCGCCTTCGCCAGGTGATAGGCGATCGAGCACCCGACGGCGCCCCCACCAACCACAACCGCCCGTGCCTGCTTGCGCATGACGTCCCTCCGACCGCCCAAATTGTGCCACGGTGCGGAACCACCGTGCACGCGCAAGCTGAGGCATTGAAGACGCGAAGGCGATTGATCATGCGACCTTACCTCCACCAAAATCGACATTCGGATGACGGGGGTGGCGGCGGCCCTTGGCAGCGGCCGAAACATGCCACCACAAGCGGGGGCGAGGAGGTCATGGGCCTCTGGGGCAACCTCTTCGCCGGACTGCGGCTCGCTCTCTTCCTGCCGGTCGACGATGACGCCTTCGACGCCCGCGGTCGCGCCGTCCTCTTCCTCTGGTGCGCCCTCGCGATAATGTTAGTTGTCTGCGAGTACCTGATCACGCGGCCGGTGGCGGGCATATCTACTTACGGGCTCACAGTTAACATCGCCGACTTCTTCGTGGCGATCTTGGCGCTCCGCCTGACGGCGCTGGCGGTAGGACTTCGCGACCAGCTTGCGGCTTTCGAGGTGCGGGTGCTGCCCTCACTGCTGCTCGCTACAGCCTTCGCTTATTCCTCCTTTCTCATACTGCCCTGGATCTACCAGACATGGGAGGACTGGGCCCTGACCGCCTACTACACGGTCTGGGTCGGTGCTCTCCTCCTACCGGCACCTGCAATCCTGCGGAGCGTCCGCCGTCTGCCAGGCGGCAGCGTCCGCCGCGGGCTCGCAGCAGCGACGGTCTTCACTGCGGCAAGCTACGCCGCGGATACCATGCTGATGGACGGCCTGCTCTTCGAGAGGGACATGTCAGCGTTCGAGGAGGCGCAGGAGGGGCTTGCCGATGGCGGCTCGCTGACCCCCGAGATGGCGCCGGATATTGAGGGCACCTACTACGCCCAGCCCGCGCTCCTCGAGACCGAGCTTTCCGGAATCAGGCCGGGTGTGCCGGGGGAGGTCGAGCTCTTCGCCATCGTCGCCGGCCTATACCCTGAGGAACGGGTCTTCATGCGGGAGGTCGAGGCCGTCGGCGACATCGTGGCCGAACGTTTTGGCGCGGAAGGTCGCGTCGTTCGTCTGCTGAACTCGAAGGCTGAGCCTGAGCGCCACCCGCTTGCCAACCTCCGCAATATGCGCAGCGCTGCCGAGCGCATCGGGGCGGCCATGAATCCGGAGGACGTTCTGCTCGTCTTCCTCACCTCGCACGGCTCGCCGGGCGTCATCTCCACGGGCTACACGTTCCCTATGGACGAGATCTACGTGTCGGATGTCGCGGAGGTCCTGGAGACCACCGGCGCGGGTGCCAGCGTCGTGGTCGTCTCCTCCTGCTATTCGGGGTCCTTCGTTGCGGGTCTCGAAGCGCCGGACCGGCTGATCATCACCGCCTCCGCCGCGGACCGGACGTCATTTGGCTGCAGCGATGACCGCGAATGGACCTATTTCGGCGAGGCGCTCTTCGCCCGAGCGCTAACCGAGACGGGCGACTGGCGTAGCGCGTTCGACCGGGCGCGCGATCTCGTGACGGAGTGGGAGGAGGCCGAGGGCAAGAAGCCCTCCCAACCCCAGGTGAGTCTTGGCGCTGGAATGGGCCCGGCCCTCGATGCCCTGGCCGAGCAGCACGCGGGCGCCTTCGCCGCCCGCTGATGCGAAAGGGGTGTGCCCGTGGGACGCAGGCACCCCCCTTCCTTCTTCTTCGCGCGCAGGTCCGTTCAGGCCAGGACGTCGTAGACGGCCATCCGCACGATATCGAGATCGTCGACCGCCACGATGTGGTCGCCGACCCGCACCCAGCGGGCGTTCTCGATGACCGGCAGCTCGTCCATCAGCTTCTCGGGAACGGCGTCGATGGGGGCTGCGGCGGGCATGCGCTCGCCTTCGACCAGCGCCTCCTCGACGCCGGCGGGCAGCGGGTTGGGGTCGGAGAATACCGCGGCGCGGCCGTAAAGGCGCTCCACGGTCTCGACGATCCCGCGCTTCACGTCGAAATCCGCGCGGCTCGTGTCGTGAATGGTCACCGTGTTCGTGGCGAGCGCGGCGCTGCCGCCGAGCAGGATGGCGAGGGCCGAACCGATCAGGGTGCGTTTCATGACGAAACCTCCTTGGCTGGTGCCCGCCGAAGCGAGCTGACGCCCCTCAGAACGGGCGTCGCCTGCCAGTGGTTCCCAGAAACCTGACGCTCGCGTCAGCCGCGGGACGCGCGCACACGCTCCAAGAGCCGTCCGGAGATGTAGCCATCCGGCACCCGCCCGTTCGCCGCCTGCCAGGCGCGCACGGCCCCGCGGGTGTTCGGCCCGGCGATCCCGTCCACGCCCTTGGTGTCGAAGCCGTCGGCCGTCAGAAGCCGTTGCAGCTCCTCGGTTTCTCCCCGGCTGAGCGCCCGGTCCCCGCGCGGCCAGGCGGCCGCGAAGGGCGGCCCGCCTTCGAGCCTTTCGGCCAGATGCGCCACCGCCAGCGCATAGGAGGTCGCGTTGTTGTAGCGCTTGATCACCCGGAAGTTCTTGTAGGCGGCAAAGGCCGGGCCGTCTGCGCCCGCGGGCAGCAGGATCTCGACCCCCTCCGCTGCCGGCAGCGTGCCGCCCTGCGCGGGCCGGATGCCGAGCGCCTCCCACTCCGCCGCCGTGCGCCGCGTGGATCCGTCTGCCAACAGGTAGTCAAAATTCGCGGGCAGCGTGATCTCCACAACCGCGGGCTCACCGGTCTCCCACCCAAACTTCGCGAGATAGTTCGCGGTCGAGGCCAGTGCGTCCGCGGCCGATGGGTCCCAGATATCCCGCCGTCCGTCGCCCGTGAAATCGACTGCATAGGCCAGGAAGCTCGTGGGGATGAACTGCGTGTGCCCCATCGCCCCCGCCCAGGAGCCCACCATGGCCGAGGGCGCGATATCCCCCGCCTCGATGATCCTGAGCGCTGCGATCAGCTGCTCCTCGGCAAAGCGCCGCCGCCGCCCGTCCCAGGCCAGCGTCGCGAGCGAGCGCACCACCGACATGTCGCCGTAGTTCGCGCCATACGCGCTCTCGAGCCCCCAGATCGCTACGACCACATGACGGTCGACCCCGTAGCGCGCCTCGATCTCGGCGAGCAGCGTCCCGCGGCTGCGCATCGCCGCCCGGCCGTTCGCGATCCGCGTGTCGGACACCGCGCTGTCGAGATACTGCCAGATCGCGCGCGAGAACTCCGGCTGGAAGGCGTCGCGTTCGAGCACCGTCGGATTGGCGCGGAGGCCCGCAAAGCTCGCGTCCAGCGTCTGCGCCCCGATCCCCTCGGCCTGCGCGCGGCGGCGGAACGCGTCCTGCCACGCCTCGAAGGTCGCGAACTTGCCCGCCGTCAACGCCGCGGGCTCCGCCTTCGGCACCTCGGCCGGTGCGCCAGCTTGGGGCTGCGGTTCGGGTGTGACGGCCGTGCAACCGGTCGAGAGACCTGCGACAGTGAGAAGGATGGCTGCGGCAAGGGGATTTTTCGGCACGCGGCGGTCCTCACGAAGCTTGTTCGGCCTTTCCCGGCACCGCCAGCGGCGGGTCCAGTGGTAACACATCTAGCATGGCCTCCGTGTCGAGACGCAAGATCGAGGTGATGTCCTTTCCCTCCTTCGCCGCGATACGGGCGGTCGTATCGGAGAGTGGTTCGCTCGCCACGGCCATGTGATGCGCGTTGGCGTGCAGCAGCCGGCGCTTGTCCTGCATCACGCCCACATGCCCGGCCCAGAAGACGAGATCGCCGCGGCGAAGGGTGCCCCGCTCCGCGCGGTCGAGCCGGCTGATACCGGGCAGCTCGGCGGCCGCCTGCATGTCGCTGTCCCTGGGAAAGGCGCAGCCGGCAGTCGCAAGCGCCAACTGGATGAGTGACGAGCAATCCACACCATCCCCGCTTCGCCCGCCCCAGAGATAGGGCTGACCGACCAGCGCCTCCGCCTCCGCGACCCAATCGGTCGCGCGATCCGTCAGCGGGCGGAGTTGCGCCATCGGCACGTAGCCGCCCGATGCGAGCCGGCCCAGAAGCCCGTTCGTGCCGGCGCCCTCCACGGCCTCCGCCACACACACCGCGGACGCCCAGGGGAGGCGCAGAGCCGCTGCTTTGATGTCGGGCGCTTCGAAGACCAGCGCTGCACGCGTCGCCACGCGGTGCGTCGGTCCATGCCCCGCGGATGCTGCGCTCTCGGCCAAGGCATACCCTACATAGCCGTCGATGCGGGAACGGAGCCAGATCCAACCGTCCGCCTCGTCGTAGATCTCGATGGGCTCGCCGAAGGGAAGCTGGGTATCGATCCGCGCCATGGGGTCCGGCGAGGGCCGCAGATCCACGAGCGGCTCGGTGATGAGCCCTGCGCGCGGTCTCACATAACGTTCGGCGGGAATACGTGCTTCGAGCGCTGCGTCCGCCAGATCCTCGCGCGCCGGGGTGAGTCTCCGGTCGCAGCCCTCCGGCAGCCGCCAACGGGGCGCCACTGCAGCCGGATGCATCTCGCCGCTAACCGCCGCTGCCATAACGACCCTCCAGCACAGCCAGCAGCGCCCGGATCGCCTGCGCCTCCCCGCCCTTTGGCCGTCCGGGTTTCGGCTTCGGCGTCCAGCCATAGAGATCGAAATGGACCCACTCGGCATTCCCACCCGCGAAGCGCTTGAGGAAGAGCGCTGCCGTGATCGCCCCGGCCATGCCGCCCGAGGGCGCGTTGTCCAGATCCGCGATCCCGGGCTCGATATCCGCCTCGTATCCCGGCCAGAGAGGGAGGGGCCAGACGGGGTCGGCGGTCCTACCGGCAGCCTCGACCAATTCCCCGCTCAACGCCTCGCTGTCGGTGAAGAACGGCACCACCTCGGGCCCCAACGCCACCCGCGCAGCCCCGGTCAGCGTCGCAAAGTCCGCGATCAGAGCGGGCTCATCCTCCGCCGCCACCGTCAGCGCGTCGGCCAGAACCAGCCGCCCCTCGGCATCCGTGTTGTTGATTTCGACCGTCAGGCTCGCGCGCGAGGTCAGGATGTCCCCCGGCCGGAAGCTTCCCCCCGAGACGGCGTTCTCCACCGCCGGGATCAGCACCCGCAACCGCACCGGCAGCGCCAGCGACATGATCATATGCGCGAGGCCAAGGGCATTGGCCGCCCCGCCCATATCCTTCTTCATCAGCGACATTGAGCCGCCGGGTTTGAGATTGAGCCCACCCGTATCGAAGCACACGCCCTTGCCAACCAGCGTGACCTTCGGGTTGCCCGGATCGCCCCAGGTGATGTCGAGCAGCCTCGGCGCCTCCGCCGCTGCGCGCCCGACCGTATGGATGAGCGGCAGGTTCGCCTCGAGCAGCGCCTCTCCCGTCGTGACCTCGATCTCGGCCCCGTCTCTTTCGGCCAGCCTGCGGGCCGCGGCCTCGAGGCCCTCGGGCCCCAGATCGTTGGCCGGCGTGTTGATCAGATCGCGTACGAAGAAGACGCCTTCCGCGATCACGCCGAGCCGCTCGCCATCCACGCCGTCCGGCACCAGCAGATCGGCCTCGCGCGTTGCCGACCCCTTCCGGTAACGCTCGAACCGGTAGCGCGCGAGCAGCCAGGCGAGAGCGGCTTCCTCTGCTTCCGCCGGTGGCAGGGATGTTGCGAGACGATAGGTTCCGGGCGGCGCCTCGGCGGCGAAGCGGCCGAGGGCGAACCGCACGCGCCGCCGTTCGGCAGCACTGCCCCAGCCCACCAGCACACTGCCGATCGCCCCCTCCGGCGTCGGCAGGATCACCGTCTGACCGAGCTTGCCGCGAAAGCCCTGCGCCTTCGCCCACGCAGCCCCTGGCGCCGGCAGCGACGCGATCCGCTCCTCGGCCGCCTCGCTCGGGATCAGGTGGATATCGACGGGCGGCCCTTCTGGCGCATCGTCGGTTTCGCTCATCGTCTCGTCCCTGATGTAGTCCCCGGTCTCTCGTCCGGTGTGGTCTCTGTCGGCTCCCGTCCCAAAGGAGCGCGTCGCCTTGGCGCTCGACCGAAGAGGCGCAGGAGCACCGTTACACCCCCTTCATACGCGCCCCAACCCGCCGCCGGCCAGCACTCAGCGACCGATCGATACCGGCCAG
The DNA here is from genome assembly GCA_039815685.1 of Pseudomonadota bacterium. Taxonomy (GTDB): domain Bacteria; phylum Pseudomonadota; class Alphaproteobacteria; order Rhodobacterales; family Rhodobacteraceae; genus Thermohalobaculum. Next base: position 36,353 of record JBCBYV010000020.1, read on the forward strand.
CCTATGCCGGCTGTCCCATCCTCCTAAAGGGCCCACTCTGCGGGCTGGCGGCGCCCGCACATCACCGCATCGCCAACCACCCTCGGCAGTAAAGGAAGGCCCCAATCACCCCCCGGCCTCGTTCTGCGCTGCGGCACTTCGCCAGGCAGCCACGGCCGCGACTGATCGATCTGCCAGCGGCATCATCCGCTCCACATGACGCCCGAGATCCTCGGCCTGTGCGCCCCTCAGGCGCCGGTTAAGATCGACGGAGGCCACCGACAGCGCGCTCAGCCCCAGATGCCCGGCAACCGCGATGAGGTCGTGGCTGATGCGGCGCACCCCGTCCACATCTCCCGCCTCGGCCAGCCTGCGCAGCTGGGCCGTCCGGTCCGTAAGTTCGAGCTCCCCATCGGCCAGAAGCTCCGAGACCATGTCCTCACCCAGATGCTGACGCAGGCGTGCGAGATAGCCCTCATCGAGCAGCGCCGCCTTCTTGCCCGCCATCTTACCAAACCACTTCATACCCGCTCCCGCCGCCTTTCACGCAGCCCTACAGCGGTATGCTGAAGAAAGGGTTGAGTCCTGTGTCGCCCGTCACGTCGTGGCGCACTTGCCCGACCCCGTCCCGGTCATTTCCGCCGCCGATGCTCCTCCAGCCGCGGCATGATCTCGACGAAATTGCAGGGCCGGTGGCGGTAGTCGAGCTGCAGCACCAGGATCTCGTCCCAGGCATCCCGGCAGGCCGATGGCGAGCCCGGCAGCGCGAAGAGATAGGTGCCGCCGGCCACGCCCGCGCAGGCCCGGCTCTGCACGGCAGAGGTCCCGATCTTAGCCATCGAGACCTGGGTGAAGACGGTCGAGAAGGCGTCGATCTCCTTCTCGTAGACCGCGCGATGCGCCTCCACGGTCACGTCCCGGCCGGTGAGCCCGGTGCCGCCCGTCGAGAGCACGACATCCACGCCCTCATCCGCCACCCAGCCGCGCAGCCGCGCTTCGATAGCACCGCGGTCGTCCCGTTCGATGGCGCGCGCCGCCACCTTGTGCCCCGCCGCCTCGATGCGCGCCGCCAGCGTGTCGCCCGAGCGGTCGTCATCGGGCGTCCGCGTGTCCGACACGGTGAGGACGGCGATGTTGAGGGGGATGAACTCGCGGCTCTCGTCGATGCGGGACATGGGGCTCTCCGGTCGCTTCGCTAACATCCACATAACGGCCTCCGCCTGGCGCGACCAGCGGTCAGCAACGCTGCGCGGTCGCCACAGTCCATCGGCGGGCGCAAGGATGGTGGGCGGGCGGAGCAAGGCGCGGGGCGGCAGCCCCGTGACGCGCGAACGGGCGCCCAGCATCCTGCCCGCATCTCAGAGATCGAGCCGGTTCGCGATCTCCAGCAGATCGGCCCACGCTTCCCGCTTCTTCGCGCTCGTGCGCAACAGATAGGCGGGATGGAAGCTCGCGATCGTCTCCACGCCCGTCGCTGCATGGGTTCGCCACTGTCCCCGCGCTCGCGTGATCCCGCCCGTCTGCCCCGTCAGCGCCCGGAGCGGTGTGTTGCCGAGCAGCAGCAGAACCTCCGGCGCTGCCAGCGCGATATGCCGCTCGATAAAGGGCAGGAAGGCCGCCGCCTCCGCCTCCGTCGGCGTCCGGTTGCCGGGCGGGCGCCAGGGCAGGATGTTGGCGATGTAGACTGCGTGGCGCGGATCCTCCGCCGCGCGGTCGAGGCCGATGGCGGCCAGCATCCGATCCAGAAGCTGCCCCGCGAGGCCGACGAAGGGCTTGCCGAGCCGATCCTCCTCCTGCCCCGGGGCCTCGCCCACGATCATCAATCGCGCCCCGGGCCGGCCATCGGCGAAGACGAATCGCGTCGCCCCCTCCTTGAGCGCCAATGCCTCGGGCGACGCGAAGCCCTCCGCCGCCGCGGCCAGGGCTGCGAGGTCCTCTGCGGCCGCCGCCAATGCTGCGCCATCTGCCATCGAAGCCTGCCCTCCTCCTCCGCTCCCGCCTGCACCGCGCGCCCGGCCACCGGCGGCCCTTCCCGCGCCTTCACCGGCCATTCCGGGTATCGCGGCGGCACTGCTCGCCGCTACGGGCGCATCAGCGCCCGCTCTGAAACCCCCGGAGGGCTCTGAAGGTCCCCGCGCTGCGCCGTCGCGCGATGACGGCCCGGGCGCGCCGGGGCTTCGGCGCGCGTCGCCCGAGCCCGCCCGCGCAGCCTCCCTCGCCGCCTTTTCCGCCGCAAAGGCCGCAAAGCGGTCCAGGGATGTCGCGCCGATAACCTCGTCCGCGCCCGCCTCGTGCTGGAAGGCGAGTGCTGCGGCCAAAAAGGCGCGCTCATGCGCATCGTCCGGGATATCCGACATGGTCGCGACACTTCGGTTGCTTGGCAGGCTTCGTCAACGCCGTCATTTATACGGGCTCAAGCGCCTTCAAGAACCTGTCATCATCCGATTGCCAAGAGCCAACGTGACGCATACGTAAGCTACGATAGCCAAGGAGCGACAATGAGCGAGATCGAGAGAGACGCCGTCGAATACGACGTTGTTATCGTGGGAGCGGGCCCCGCGGGGCTGTCGGCCGCCATCCGGCTGAAGCAGCTCGACGCGGATCTCGAGGTCGTGGTGCTGGAAAAGGGCTCCGAGGTCGGGGCGCATATCCTCTCAGGCGCCGTGCTCGATACGTCGGGTCTCGACCGGCTGATCCCCGATTGGGCGGAGAAGGGCGCACCCATCCACACGCCCGTCACCGAAGACCGCTTCTACATGCTCGGCCCGGCGGGGCAGCTGCGCATCCCGACGATGCTGATGCCCCCGCTCATGTCCAACCACGGCACCTATATCGTCAGCATGGGCAATGTCTGCCGCTGGCTTGCCGAGCAGGCGGAGGAGATGGGCGTCGAGATCTTCCCCGGCATGGCCGCGAGCCAGCCGATCATCGAGGACGGCGTGTTGAAGGGCGTCGTCGCGGGTGAGTTCGGCTTTGACAAGGACGGCAATCCCGGCCCGAACTACGAGCCCGGCATGGAGCTCCGCGGCAAATACGTGATGATCGCCGAGGGCGTGCGCGGCAGCCTCGCCAAGCAGCTCATCGCCCATTTCGAGCTCGACGAAGGCCGCGAGCCGCAGAAATACGGCCTCGGCATGAAGGAGCTCTGGGAGATCGACCCGGCCAAGCACAAGCCGGGCCAGGTCACCCACACCATGGGCTGGCCCCTCGGCGGTAATGCCGGCGGCGGCTCCTTTATGTACCACCTCGAGAACAATCAGGTCTATGTGGGCTTCGTGGTGCATCTCAATTACGAGAACCCGCATGTGTTCCCGTACATGGAATTCCAGCGCTTCAAGCATCACCCGCTGATCGCCGAGGTGCTGGAGGGCGGCAAGCGCGTCTCTTATGGCGCGCGCGCGATCGTCGAGGGTGGCTGGCAGTCCATGCCCGAGCTCGCCTTCCCTGGCGGCGCGCTCCTCGGCTGCTCGGCGGGCATGGTCAACGTGCCGCGCATCAAGGGCAACCATAACGCCATGCATTCGGGCATCGCGGCGGCGGAGGCGGCACAGGAGGCCATCGCCGCCGGCCGTGCCTCCGATACGCTCGAGGGCTACTCGGCTGCCGTGCGCACCGGTCCCATCGCGCGTGACCTCAAACCCGTGCGCAACGTGAAGCCGCTCTGGTCGTCCTATGGCCTATGGGCCTCCCTCGGCCTCGGCGGGCTCGATATGTGGATCTCGAACCTCATCGGCTGGAACCCCATGGGCACGATGCGCCACGGGAAGTCGGATGCGGAGGCGACGGGCCGGGCGAAGCGCTTCGAGACGATCGAGTATCCCAAGCCCGATGGCGTGCTGAGCTTCGACCGCCTCACCAATGTGGCCTACAGCTTCACCAATCACGATCACGACCAGCCGGCGCATCTGAAGCTCGTCGATCCGACGACGCCCATCGAGGTCAACCTCACCCGCTATGCCGAGCCCGCGCAGCGCTATTGCCCCGCCGGCGTCTACGAGGTTGTGGAGGAGAACAGCGGACCCGAGTTCCGGATCAACTTCCAGAACTGCGTGCACTGCAAGACCTGCGACATCAAGGATCCGAGCCAGAATATCGTCTGGACCGTCCCGCAAGGCGGTGATGGCCCGAACTATCCGAATATGTGAGGCATGACAGCGTGGGTGCGGGAGACGGCGGGCTGACGGCGGCCCGTTCGCTCGGCCGCTCCTTCGGAGCGCCCGTCGCTCCGCCCCCCCGCCAGCCATCCGCCGTCCGAGGCGGTATTGCGGGTCTCGGCCCGTGAGCGGCGTCGATCTCGACGCGCTGGAGGAGGCCTATGAACGCGGGCTCGCAGCGGAGCGCGCAGGTGAGGTCGATGCGGCGGCCCATGCCTGGCGCGACTGCCTCGCGCTCGATCCGGAGGACCGGGGCGGGGCGGCGGTCCGCCTCGCGGCCCTTGGGCAGGGGCCCTCGCCAGACCGTGCGCCGCCCGCCTACGTCGCCACGCTCTTCGATCAGCATGCGGACAGCTTCGAGGCGACGCTCGTCCTCTCCCTCGGCTATTCGATCCCTGAGCAGGTGGCGGAGACCCTGCAGCGTCTCGGCCTCGGTCCTTTTGGGCGGGGCCTCGATCTCGGCTGTGGCACGGGGCTTGCGGGGGAGGCGCTGGAGGAGGTCGTCTCCTCCATGGACGGTGTCGATCTCTCGGAGGGGATGCTGGAGATCGCGGCCGAGAAGGAGGTCTATGACGGGCTCTATGCCGGGGATTGCACGGCCTTTCTCGATGGCGCAGCACCCGGCGGCTACGATCTGATCGTCGCCGCGGACGTCCTGCCCTATCTCGGTGCGGTGGACGGGCTACTCGACGGGATCGCCCGCGCGCTGGCACCTGGCGGCGTCACCGCCTTCTCGACCGAAACCCTGCCGGCAGAGGCCTTCGAGGGTACCCCGGGCTGGCGGGTCGGGCCGCGACAGCGCTATGCGCATGACCCTGTCATGCTGGAGCGCGCCCTGGCCGAGCGCGGCCTGACCCTCCTCGCTGCCGATCCCGTGACCGTGCGCTACGAGACCGGCGCGCCCGTGACCGGACATCTGATCGTCGCGCGCCATTGCGGCTGAGCCCTCCTTCGTTGCGATCCGGCATCTTCGCGTCATGTTGCGTCGCAGCATGGTCCGCGCGCACTATGCTCCCGCTCTCGAGAAGATCATGGGGCCGCTTGGAAGGGGGGGGCGATGCCAGCACGAAAGCTAGACAATCACCCGCGCCGCTATGAGCTCACCAAGGAGCTCCATGCCCGCCCGTTCATGCCCATTGCCGTCCCCGGCCGCGCGCTCCTCGTCGCCTTCAAGGAGGAGCGCCACGCGCAGGACCGGGACGAGGAGGCGGACCGCGCGCATCTCCTGAGCTTCATCGAACGCCATGGCGGTCCCCATCCCGCACCGGGCGCCAGCCACCACATCGGCGATTTCGACCGCTTCATCCTGAAATGGGAGCGGCACACCGAGTTCGTGAGCTACCTCCTGGTGGAGGAAGGCGCGAGCAGCGGCTTCTTCGAGGGCACGCTCGCCGAGCACTTCCCCGAGGAATGGCTGGCCGAGGCACCGGGCAAGGTCGTCGCCGCCGTCGAGATCGAGATCGTCCAGGCGCCCGATGCCGAGGCTGCCCGTACCATGATCACGACCGGCCCCCTCGGCCGCGAGTTCAGCCGCGAAAGCCTGGCCGTGGCACAGGTGATCGACGGGGCCGCCCTCGCCATCGGCGACTTCCGCATCCATGAGGGCGATCTCAGCCGCTTCGCGCTGGTGGTGCATCAGGATGTGGGGGCCCGGCGCATCGGCCGCGCGGTGCAGCGGCTCGTGGAGATCGAGAATTACCGCATGCTCGCGATGCTCGCCCTGCCTATCGCGCGCAGCCTCTCAGGCCGGCTCAACCAGATCGACCACGAGCTGACCGCCCTCCTCGCCCGCGTGGCCGACCGGGAGGATCCGGTGACCGAACAGGCGATCCTCGACGAGCTTACCGCCCTCTCGGCGGAGATCGAGACGCTCTCCGCATCCACCGCGTTCCGCTTCGCCGCCGCCCGCGCCTATCAGGCCATCGTGCAGGAGCGCATCGACATGATGCGGGAGCAGCGGCTGATCGGCCGGCAGCTCTTCTCGGAGTTCATGCTGCGCCGCTTCGACCCCGCCATGCGTACCGTGCGTGCCGTCGAGAGCCGGCTGGAGGGGCTTGCGACACGAGCCAGCCGGACGGCGGACCTCCTCCGCACCCGGGTCGACGTGGCCCTCCAGGCGCAGAACCAGGACCTCCTGACCTCGATGGACCGCCGCGCCGCGCTCCAGCTCCGCCTGCAGGAGACGGTCGAGGGGTTCTCGGTGGTCGCGATCAGCTACTACGCCGTCAGCCTCGCGGGGTATGCGCTGAAGCCGCTCGCCGACCATTTCGGGGTCGAGAAGGACCTTCTGGTTGCGATGACCGTGCCCGTTGTCGTGCTCTGCGTCTGGTCCTTCGTCAGCCGCATCCGCCGGCGGGTGACGCAGAAGGAGTGAAGGCGGTACAGGCTTCGCCGACCTCGTCAGTGACCTGAGCGCAGACGAAAAAGGGGCCCGCAGGCCCCTCATTCATCCCCCCAGATCTAGATCCGTTCAGGCAGCGCGCTTGCGCACCAGAACAAGACCACCGAGCCCCGCGAGCATCAGCAGCGCGGCCGGCGGCAGCGGGATCTCGGACGTCGCGCCCGTGATGTCGAGATTGGTCACCAGCGCCGGTGACCCCGTCCCGGTCACGAAGAACCGCAACACATCGCCCGAGAAGAGCACCAGGCGCGGCACGCTCACCGTGCCCGAGCTCGGCACGAAGATCGATGTGGCATTGCTCGCATCCGCATCGTTGACGCTGAACGAAAGTGCCAGCGGATCGTCGGCGTTGTTATTCGCCGTGACCGCCGCATCCCATTCGATGATCAGGTTCGTCGTTGCCGTCAGCGTGCCGACCGTGGGCGCAGCATCGGTCCCGAAACTCTCGTTCGGCGCGGTCGACGTAAGCTCTCCGGTGCCGCTTCCGAAGGTCTGCGGGAAGGCAATCGTCTCGGTATCGCTCGCGAAAAACCCGAGCATCGTCAGCGCTGACGCGCTTCCGGGAAGCATCATCGCCGCAACCAAAGCGGCCGTCATCACCATACGCTTCATTAGGCCCCACTCCTCATTTCCCCGGGCCATCCATCAGAAACACCCGGTCCGACGCAAGCGCGAGCTGGGCTGTCGGGCGGTTCTCTGAGCATTTGTGCAGCCGTGAAGCAGCAGCTGTGCGAAAACGAAACAAAGCGGTGGCGAGCCCGTGGCGAAAGATGGCCAAAGCGGGTTCGTCGATTGGCTGCCATGTGACGGTGGTTGGGCGAAAAAACGTAATGATCACAATAGCGAATCAAAAAAGAGCGCCCCGGCCAGCGCCATGCCGCCGAAGCGCGTCTCCCGGAACAGGAGGAGGCAGCGGGCAGGGTCGGCGATGTCGAGCCGGCGGATCTGGGAGGCCATGTGGAGCGTCAGCCCGAAGGCCCCGACATAGCCGACAAGGCCGCCTCCTGCGGCCCAGACCGCGCCCGCCGCAAGCATGCCCGTCGCCAGCGTGAAGCCCCAGAGCCAGTCGGCCGTCCGCTCGCCGAAGAGCCGCGCGGTGGACTTCACGCCGATCAGCGCATCGTCCTCCCGGTCCTGATGCGCGTAGATCGTGTCATAGTGCAGCGTCCAGGCGATCCCGGCGGCGTAGAGCAGCAGGGGTGCCAGCGCGACGCTGCCGGTATGCGCGGCCCAGAGCAGCAGCGCCCCCCAGTTGAACGCGATGCCGAGGAAGACCTGCGGCCACCAGGTGAAGCGCTTGGCGAAGGGATAGACCGCCACCGGCAGCAGCGACAGCACACCGAGCCAGATGGCGGTCGTGTTGAAGGTCAGCAGGATCAGGAAGGCCATCAGCGCCTGCGCCACCAGCCAGATCAACGCCCCTCTCGGCGTGACATCGCCCGCGGGCAGCGGCCGGTTCGCCGTGCGCTCCACGCTGCCATCGATCTTGCGATCCTGCAGATCGTTCCAGGTACAGCCCGCCCCGCGCATCAGGAACGCGCCGATGCCCGAGCCCAGGATCAGCCACAGATCCATGAGCTGCCAGCCCGTGGCCCCGGCCGCCAGGAAGATCGCCCAGAGGCAGGGCAGCCATAAGAGCCAGGTCCCGATCGGCCGGTCCGCTCGGCTCAGGCGCAGATAGGGCTGGGCGTCATAGGGCGCGTAGGCATCGACCCAGCTATCGGCCACCGCATCCGCGATCCGGGCGCGCCGGTCGTCTCGGCTCCGCCGCGCACTCTTGCGGCTGGACGGCTTGGCTGCCTTCTCCGGCGGCATCGCCGGGGCGTCGGTTTCGGGCTGGTTCTGCGGCGTGCTGTCGGTCATGGAGGGGTGCATGCCACAGGACCGGCCGAAAATCAGGCTCCATCTCGACGCGCCGCTCGCCCCAGGCACGGATGTGACCCTCTCGCGCGATCAGGCCAACTATCTCGGCGCCGTCATGCGGCTTCCCACGGGCGCCCGGCTCCTCGTCTTCAACGGCCGGGATGGTGAGTGGGTTGCCGAGGCCACGGCCCTTACCAAGCGCACCGGCACCCTCCGGCTGCTCGAGCGCACGCGCCCGCCCGCGCCGCCGCCCGACCTCTGGCTCCTCTTCGCCCCGGTCAAGAAGGCACGCACCGACTTCATCGTGGAGAAGGCCTGCGAGCTCGGCTGCCGGCGCGTCCTCCCCACCCTCACCGCCTACACCAATGCCGAACGGGTGCGGACCGACCGCCTCCGCGCACATATGATCGAGGCGGCGGAGCAATGCGGGCTCGTCTGGGTGCCGGAGGTGGAGGAGCCCGAACGCCTCGCCACCCGTCTCGACAGCTGGCCCGCAGACCGCCGCCTCCTCTTCTGCAATGAGCGTGGCGGCGCATCGGCCGCCTCGGCGCTAACGACCGTCGACCCCGGCCCCTGGGCCATCGTCATCGGCCCGGAAGGCGGGTTTTCGGAGGAGGAGGCGGACCGCCTCGCCCGCCACCCCGGCGCGCTTGCCGTAAGCCTCGGCCCCCGCATCCTCCGCGCCGACACCGCCGCCGTCGCCGCCATCACCCTCTGGCAGGCGGCCCTCGGCGACTAGACCTGAGCCGACCGTTCCTCAGAGCCGTGCGACGAAGCGGATGATGGCAAAGGCGATCACGCCGAAAAGCGCGCCGAGCCCGATCGCGAGCCCCACGCCGCCACCGCCCAGCCCCGCCAGCGCGGCCGAGGCGGCGGCACAGAGCACTGCCCCCGTCAACAGCCAGGTGGCCATGCCCCGCTGGCGCAGCAGGCTGAGCAGGATCACACCGGGCACGACCGCTGAGGGCATCAGGCTCGCGGCATAGAGACCGAAGACCGCCATGGCGTTTTCTGCCACGGCGAAGACCCCGATGCGCGTCGCCTCCGTAAACCCGCCGATGACGAAGGCAATGCCGCCTGCCAGAACTGTCAGGATGACAGGCGCCAGGATCACGCCAATGGCGATGCGAAGCCAGGGCCAACGCCCCGGATCCTGCCCGGGACCTTGCCCAGGAGACCCCCCTTCGCCACTCATGCCGTTCGCATCGACACCCACAACGCCGCCCCGGTCCCCACGCCTCTTCGTCGCCTTATGATATCGCGGGTCGATGCGTTAACAATCTACAGGTGATTATGTGCCGCTATGGGCCAGCTCGTGCCGTCGCGTGGGAATGCGCGACCCGCGGTCGCCGTTGGCATCACGGGTGGCTCGGCGTACATAGACGCCAACCAATGCCAAGGAGGATGCCCGGATGAACGAACAAGCGCCACTCCGACCGGCTGATTCTAGCGCCAAGGCCGTGCCGTCCGAGAAGCCGCGGTTCCAGTGGGACGATCCGTTCCTGATCGAGGACCAGCTCGCCGAGGACGAGCGCATGGTGCGCGACACCGCCGCCGCCTATGCCGCCGAGAAGCTCGCGCCCCGCGCCATCGGCGCCTTCGCCGACGAGACGGTCGAGCCCGGGATCTTCCGCGAGATGGGCGAACTCGGCCTCCTCGGCGTGACGATCCCCGAGGAATACGGCGGCGTCGGCGCGGGTTACGTCTCCTACGGCCTCGTCGCGCGCGAGATCGAGCGCATCGACAGCGGCTACCGCTCCATGCTCTCCGTCCAGTCCTCGCTCGTGATGTACCCCATCCACGCCTACGGCACGGAAGAGCAGCGCCAGAAGTTCCTCCCCAAACTCGCCACCGGCGAGTGGATCGGCTGTTTCGGCCTGACAGAGCCCGATGCAGGCTCCGACCCCGCCGGCATGAAGACCCGCGCGGTCAAGACCGAGGGCGGCTACCGGCTCACCGGCGCCAAGATGTGGATCTCCAACAGCCCCATCGCGGACGTCTTCGTGATCTGGGCCAAGTCCGAGGCGCATGGCGGCGCCATCAAGGGCTTCGTGCTCGAGAAGGGCATGAAGGGCCTCTCCGCGCCCAAGATCGAGGGCAAGCTCAGCCTCCGCGCCTCCGTCACCGGTGAGATCGTGATGGACGGGGTCGAGGTCGGCGAGGACGCGCTTCTCCCCAATGTCGAAGGCCTCAAGGGCCCCTTCGGCTGCCTCAACCGTGCGCGCTACGGCATCGCCTGGGGCACGATGGGCGCGGCCGAGTTCTGCTGGCACGCCGCCCGGCAATATGGCATCGACCGCACGCAATTCGGCAAGCCCATCGCCCAGACCCAGCTCTTCCAGAAGAAGCTCGCGGACATGCAGACCGAGATCGCCCTCGGCCTCCAGGGCGCGCTTCGCGTCGGCCGGCTGATGGACGAGGGCCGCATGGCGCCCGAGATGATCTCCATCGTGAAGCGCAACAATTGCGGCAAGGCGCTCGACGTCGCCCGCATGGCGCGCGACATGCACGGCGGCAATGGCATCGCGGGCGAGTACCAGGTGATGCGCCACATGGTGAACCTCGAGACCGTGAACACCTACGAGGGCACGCACGACATCCACGCCCTCATCCTCGGCCGCGCCCAAACCGGCCTGCAGGCCTTCTTCTGAAGGCCGACGCCCGGCAATGACCGGATCGGTCATCGGCAATGTGACCCTGGTGTTCGAGGACCCGGATCTCCTCGAACATGTCAACGATCCGACCGAGCGGGATATCTCGGCGGCGGCGCGGGCGGGCGACACGCTCTTTCTCAGCTGCGATGAGACCGCGGGGGTCGAGCGGCTGCGACCAGTGGGGGAAGGGCGCTGGGGCGCTCATACCCACATCAATTTCGGCGAGTTCTTCGACCTACCCGAGGGGCCGGGCGGGGAGATGGATATCGAGGGGCTCGAAACCGCCGACGGGCCGGACGGCCCCTGGCTCTGGGTTGCCGGCTCCCACGCCCTCAAGCGCCGCAAGCCGAAGCGCGAGGAGCATGACGCCGACAAGGCCCTCCGCCGCATGGGCAAGCTCAAGCGCGATCCCAACCGCTTCTTCCTCGGCCGCCTGCCGCTCAGGCGCGACACCGATGGCGGCCTCACCCCCGTCGCCGAGGACGGCGCCCGCCGCGCGGCCAGCCTGCCGCTCGACGAGGATCAGAGCGTGCTGGTGGAGATGCTGGCCGGCGACCCGCTCCTCGGCCCCTTCATGGAACTGCCCGCCAAGGAGAACGGCTTCGATATCGAGGGGCTGGCGGCGACCGGGACCCGCGTCTGGCTCGGCCTCCGCGGCCCCGTCATCCTCGGGCATGCCGTCGTCATCGAGCTCGTCCTCGATCCCGGACCGGACGGCACCTTGCTGTTTGGCGAGGTCGAGGAAGGGCGCGGCTACGCCAAGCATCTCCTGCCGCTCCGGGGCCCCGGCCTTCGCGACCTCCGCCGAATTGGTGACGATATCCTCTGCCTCACCGGCCCCACCCTCGACGCCGCAGGCCCCGCGCATGTCTGCCGCTGGCGGGGCGCGCTCACGGCCGAAGGCTCGGGCGTCGTCGGCGAGGACGCCATCGAGCACCTGATCGACCTGCCCATGCAGGCTGATGGCGACAAGGCCGAGGGGCTGGCCCGCTGGAGGGAAGCCGGCCCCGACGCCTGGCTCGTGGTGCATGACGATCCGGTGCCGGCGCGGCTCGATCTCCGAGAGCGGACGCTGAAAGCGGATGTTATCCGTCTCCCGGGTACAGGTGACGGTGGCTGAGCCAGTCGCGCCGATCCTCAGCGCATGAAGGCGAGGCGCGAAACCGAACGGCCTTGCACGGCTGCGGCGGAATGTGAGATGCGCAAGGCGGGCAATCCGGGGGCTGCCGCATATGGACGACACGGGTCGCGGTGATCTCTCGCCTGCTGTGACCGAGGCTGCAATGCCGTTTGCAGCCATCCAGGTGAGCACGCCGATCAGCATCGTGGTCCCGACCTTTCGCGAGGTCGAGAACGCGCCCCTGCTCCTCGACCGGCTGGCGGCATTCCGCGACGACCACGACCTCGATCTCGAAGTGCTGTTCATGGATGATGACAGCCGGGACGGTATCGTCGAAGCGGTCGCGTCGAAGGGCCATGACTGGGCCCGGGTCGTCGTGCGGACCGAGAATAGGGGGCTCAGCCCGGCGGTGATCGACGGTCTCGAGACGGCGCGCCACCCGGTCGTCGTCGTCATGGACTGCGACATGAGCCACCCGCCGGAGGCCATTCCGCACATGATGCTGGCGCTCTCGTCGGGTCAGCAGATGGTCATAGGCTCCCGCTATGTGCCGGGCGGGTCCACGGATGACGATTGGGGCCTCTTTCGCTATCTCAACAGCCTGGTGGCCACGCTGCTGGCGCGGCCGCTCACATCGGTGAAGGATCCTATGTCGGGTTTCTTCGCGTTGCGCCGCACGGACTTCCAGCGCGCGGACGAGCTCAACCCGGTGGGCTACAAGATCGGGCTCGAGCTCATTGTCAAATGCCGCTTCGGCAATGTTGGCGAAGTCCCTATCCACTTCACCGACCGTGTCCATGGTGAGAGCAAGCTAACACTCAAAGAGCAGCTCAAATACATACGCCACCTTCGCCGCCTCTACATTTATCGCTTTGGCACGGCGATGGATTTTCTACAGTTCCTGGTAGTCGGCGCCTCGGGCACGATCGTGAACCTCGCCGTGCTCTCCTTGCTGCAATATGCAGGCTCGGCGGAACAGGTCGCCCTTGCCGGCGGTATCGGCGTCAGCCTCGTGACCAACTTCCTGCTGAACCGCCGCTTCACCTTTTCCTACGCCCGCAACCGCAACCCGTGGAAACAGTTCACCGGTTTCGTCACCGCATCGGCCGTCGGCATGTTCGTCAACTTCACGGTCGCAGCGTGGCTCAACGCGACCCTTCTGGCGGATCAACCCTTCGGCCTGCAGCTCTCCGCGGTCTGCGGTATCGCTGCGGGGATGTTCTTCAACTTCATCGGCAACCGCTACATCGTCTTCCGCAAGCGCTACATAAAGCGCTGATATCGAAGGGCTATTCGACGCGCGCCCAGTCCTGCCCGCGGCAGATCAGACCGCCCAGGACACAGCCCGAGAGCTCGAGCGTATCCGCGCTCTTAAGCTCCATCTTGCCCGAATAGGTCTTGTCGTCGTCCGGCGCCCAGACCTTTCCGCCGTCCCACGCATTCTCCCCATCGGGCTCCATATCCCACAGGATTCGGCGACCGATGTTGCCCTCATCCGCGCCGCCGAAGGCGCCCGCGATCGTGCCACACAGGGTGTCTGCACCGTTTTCGCAAGGCGCCACAGTGACATGCAGGTACCGCCCGTCATCCTTCGCTTCGGTCTTCCAGGTGCCGAGCGCGCCATCGGCCAGAGCGCCCGAGGCCATCAGCGTCATCACCACCGCCGACGTCAGTGCGAAAAGCCGTGAGCGCAGTACTGCATGCAAGAAGCGGTTGTTCATATTATCCTCTCCCTTTGTTTTCTCGAGCCGAAAAGCATCTTGACGCTTAAGTCAATCGAGACGCCGCGTTGGCTTTTTGTACTCGGCCTTGTCCGCATGCCGAGTATCTCATGGCCGACCGCGCATCGACAGCCCTGCCGATCGCGTGCTCAATGACGAACATGCACTCATCCAGCGCCTTGGGCAGCACCGGTGCTGCACGCGGCATCCGCTTCGCGATCCTCGCCACGACCGTCTTTGCGATCCAGGACGGGGTCTCGAAGCATCTGGCCGAAAGCTATCCGGTGCCGTTCTTCGTGATGATCCGGTACTGGTTCTTCCTCGCCTTCGTGCTGGCGCTGGCGGCGCGGGCACCCGGTGGCATTCGCGTGGCTGCGAGGAGCCGGATGCCGTTCCTCAACATGGTGCGCGGCGTCCTTCTCGTCCTGCAAATCCTTGTTATCGTGACGAGTTTCGACCTGATCGGGCTCAGCACCACGCATGCGATCTTCGCGCTCCACCCGCTCCTCGCCACCCTTCTCGCGGTGCCGGTGTTGGGCGAGGTTGTGGGCTGGAGGCGTCTTGCGGCCGTGGGCACGGGCTTTCTCGGCGTGCTCGTGATCATGCGCCCGGGCCTCGGCGTCTTCGACCCGACCGTGCTGATCGCCGTTCTCTCGGCCTTCATGTTTGCGACCTACACCGTGCTCACGCGGCTTACGAGCCGGGCGGACGGCTCGGCCAACCCGGCTTTCTTCTACACGGGCGTCGCGGGTGCCGCTGCGGCGACCGTGGCGGGCATGGGTCACTGGGTGCCGATGGCGGCCATCGACTATGGCTGGCTTCTGGTCCTCTGTATCTCCGGCATGGTCGGGCACTACCTTCTCATCCGGGCGCTTGACGCAACCGAGGCCGTGCGCGTCCAGCCCTTCGTCTATCTCCAGATGGTCTTCGGCACGATCGTCGGCTGGTTCATTTTCGGCGAACACGTGGATGCCCTCACCATCCTCGGCATGGGCATGATCATCGGCGCCGGGCTCTACGCCATCTGGCGGGAGATCTATGTGACCGGCGTGAAACCCAGGACCCGCTGACGCCCCATGGTGCACGGGTCCGACGGCGAACCAGGCCGCGTGCTCGGCTCAGGTTCAATGGCAGGCTTTGCCGAGGGCCTTGAGGCGCCAGTAGTTATAGGGAAGCGGCGTCAGGAACCCCACCAGCAGCATGATCGGCACCACCCACCAGGTCAGCCTCGCGCCGCCGGTGAGGAGATAGTCGGTGAGGTTCATCGCGGCCTCCATCGAGACCATCGAGATCAGCGACATGCCGATGGCGGTCCGGAACGCATCGCGGAGCTCCATCTGGCGCGACAGGATGAAGGTCTCGAGCGCGATCGAGGTCAGGATGCCGTTCACGATGGCCAGCGTCATGATAGCGAGCACGGGCCAGGGGATGCCGGTCAGCTGGAAGAACAGGATCGTGCCGAAATCGCCAATGGAGCAGCCGAGCAGGCACCAGCCCGTGTTGACCGAGGCACGCTTCCAAGTGTGCCGACAGCGCCAGTTCAGTGATGCGATCGGGACAGCGTCGGTCATCGTCAGGCCCTCCGTGGCAGCCATCCCCCCGATAAGCCGTCGCGGCGAGGTTTCGTCAAGGGAATGAGCATCAGGTCATCACGTCCGGCCGCGCACGACCCAGCCGCTCCTCAATGCCGGCAAGCGCGTTTGCAGCCTCGATAACCGGTGCAAGCGCCGCCTGTGGCTCCTCTCCCTGCTTTTCGGGATCGGGTTCGAAGCGTTCGAGATATACGCGAAGTGTCGCACCTTCCGTCCCGGTGCCGGAGAGGCGAAAGACCGCGCGGGCCGCCTCGCCGAAGACGATGCGCACACCCTGCTTCGTCGCGGTCGAGCCGTCGATGGGGTCAGTATAGGCGAAGTCGTCCGCCTCGCTGACCGTCAGCCCCGCGACCTCGCGCCCCGGCAGATCGGACAAGCTCGCGCGCAGGGCTTCCATCAGCGTCTCCGCCGCCGCCTTGTCCACGCCCTCATAGTCGTGGCGGGAGTAGTAGTCGCGACCATGCGTCGCCCAGTGCTCGGTCAGGATCGCGGAGACGGATTGCCGGCGCGCAGCCAGGATGTTGAGCCAGAGAAGCACAGCCCAGAGCCCGTCCTTCTCCCGCACATGGTTCGAGCCCGTGCCCGCGCTCTCCTCCCCGCAGATCGTGGCCCGCCCGGCGTCGAGCAGCGTGCCGAAGAACTTCCATCCCGTGGGCGTCGCGAAGGCCTCGACACCCAGATGGGCGGCCACCCGGTCCGCCGCGCGCGAGGTTGGCATCGAGCGCGCGATCCCCGTGATACCGTCCCTGTAGCCCGGCGCGAGGTGGATGTTGGCGGCGAGGACCGCGAGGCTGTCCGACGGCGTCACGTAGATGCCTCGGCCGAGGATCATGTTGCGGTCCCCATCCCCGTCCGAGGCAGCGCCGAAATCCGGCGCATCCGGCCCCATCAGCTCGTCCATCAGTGCCTTGGCATAGACCGGGTTCGGGTCCGGATGGCCACCGCCGAAGTCGGGCAGGGGAGCGGCGTTGATCACCGTGCCAGCGGGCGCGCCGAGCCGGTCTTCCAGGATCGCCGTCGCATAGGGCCCCGTCACCGCGTGCATCGCGTCAAAGCGCATCCGGAAATCCCCGGCGAAGAGGGCATGGATGGCCTCGAAGTCGAAGAGGCTCTCCATCAGCTCGGCGTAGATCGCAGCCGGGTCGATCACCGACACGGCCATCTCCCCGAGCCGTCCTTCGGCAATGGTCGACACGTCGACGTCGTCAGCTTCCAGGATGCGATAGGCATCGATCTCGGCCGTTCGCTCGTGGATCGCGTCCGTCACGCCTTCGGGCGCGGGCCCGCCGGCCGGGATGTTGTACTTCAGGCCGAAATCGCCGCCCGCCCCGCCCGGGTTGTGGCTGGCGGAGAGGATCAGGCCGCCATCGGTCTTGAGATGTCGGATCACGGCAGAGGCTGCGGGGGTAGAGAGGAGCCCGTCGCGCCCCACGACCATGCGCGAAAGCCCGTTCGCGGCCGCCATCTTCAGGATCGTCTGGATCGCGCGATCATTGAAGAAGCGCCCGTCGCCGCCGAGGACCATGGTCTTCCCCGCTACAGGCCCGACGGCATCGAAGATCGACTGCACGAAATTCTCGAGAAAGCCGGTCTCCATGAACCGTCGGGTCTTGGCGCGCAGGCCTGATGTGCCGGGCTTCTGCCCATCGATCGGTGTCGTCGGAACGGTTCTGACGGTCATGGGGCTTTTCCTTGAGGGGCATCGGTGGGGGAGGGCGCCGCTTGCGGGGAGATGAGGCGGCGCGACGTGTTCGCAACTGCCCGAGGTCTGCGAGCCTCAGTCGACCACGAGATGCGTGTTTGCCACCCCGGCCACCTTGGCCAGCGCCGCAAGGCGGGTCTGCACGGCGTCGCTGTCCGGCACTGCGTCCTCGCCGACAATCCGGACACGCACTGCGTTCTCGCTGATCTCGAGTTCGGCCCGGTCGAGGATCGCTGGCACGCTGCCCGAAAGGCGATAGCCGAGCTGGAGTGCACGGCCCAGGATCTGGGCGCGTTTCACGTCAGCTTCCGGCAGATGGGCGGCGATCTGCTTGCTCTGCCGCTCTCCGGGCCGATCCCCGTGGCGTGCCATCAGCGTGACGGCGAGAAACACCCGCTCCGCATGGCTGACGCCCACGAAGGGAAGCTCGAGGACGCGGGAGAAGGCGACGCCGGCCCGGTTGTTCGCATGATCGCGCCAGGCGATGTCCGAGAGCGCGCAGGCCGCTTCGCGGAGCCGCCGCTCCTCTAGCGTCTCTTCCGGGAAGAGAGCGTCGGTCCAGCGCACGAGTGCCGCGGCGAAGGCGGGCACACGGGCCCGACGCTCGCCAAAGACCCGCGCACCCTCGATCAGCGGGTCGAGGGTCCGTTCCCCGGGCGGCAGGAGGCTGTAGAGCCAGCCCTCGCGCACGCCGAGAGCCGAGACGACAACCCGCTCGGGCTGCGTGAGCTTCAGCACACGGTCCAGAACCAGCGCGGCGGCGGGGAGTGTGGCGGCACGGCGGGAGGGGAGGTTGGGCAGGCGCGCCACATCCTCGGGGCTCGCCGCCGCGATCTCCTTAGCGAGCGAGCGTGCCTCCTTCAGCGTCAGCTCGAAGCCGTGGGGGACGCGGCAGAGCGATTTGCGCCGCGCAAGCTCAATCCGGGCCAGGGCCCGCCAGCCGCCGCCGACGAGGTGAAAGACAGGAGCTGTTGTGAGTGTAGGAAGCACGCCCGCGAGTGCTTCGTCGATCTGAGCCTTCGCGCTGTCGGGCCCCTCGGCCATCATGGCCGAGACCGGCAGCGCGCCGAGGGGGAGGCTCACGAACCGGTCGCCGACGCGGTCCGGCAGCACCTCCGCGATCTCCAGGCTGCCGCCGCCGATATCGCCGACCAGTCCGTGCGGCCGGTGAAAGCCTGCGATCACGCCGAGGGCCGCGAGACGCGCCTCTTCGTGGCCGGCGAGGAGCTTGGTGCGGAGCCCCGTGCGCTTCTCGATCCCGGCGACCAGCTCGTCGCCGTTCGGGGCGCCGCGCACTGCTTCCGTCGCCAGCACGTCGATCCGGCCCGCCCCCATCGCCTCGGAAATCGCGTGGAAGCGTCGAACGCTGCGGAGGGTATGTGCGATGGCCTCGGGTCGCAGGCTGCTGTCTGGTCCGCGATCAGCGCCGAGGCGGCACAGGGACTTTTCGTTGAAGCGGGGAAAGGGCGCGCGGCTGAGCGCGTCATAGACGACGAGGCGGACAGAGTTCGAACCGATGTCGATGACGGCCACCGGTGTCTCACCCGTCGCCATCAATGCCGGATCCGTGTCGCGGCGGATTTCGCCATCGGCGCCCATGACGCCGGCCTAGAGCGCGACCGCTCCGGCAGCAAGGCGGGATCTCCACGTACACCCAACCTGAGCGGAGATCGTATCTATTGCGCCGAATTTCATCAGTTGCCGCAAAACGCGCCTCCGCGCGCCCATCTGCTTGCTGCAATATTCCCGCATTCGCTACTGACTGGCGACATCGGCAAAGCTTTGCATCGCCTGTCACGGAACTGTCGCAGAGGCTGAGTACGCCATGTATGCGCGAAGTTTGCCGTGCAGGGTTCCGGCTCCGAGTGCCGCCTCGCCGATGCTTCTCGCGCGACAGCATCAAAAGCCGCCAAGGCAGACCGGGACGGAGAAGGAACCACCAATGAGAAACAGAATACTCGCGAGCACAGCACTCGTGCTGCTGCCGGGCATGGCGTTCGCCGCATGCCCAGCCATCACGGTCGGGGATATGGGCGACGTGGCACCCGGCGCCTATCCGCAGCAGTTCGAGCTGGCGGAGTTCGAGGCTGCAGCCGGCTGCACGATGGCGTTCAGCACGAACCCGGACATCGCTGCGCTGAACGCTCAGATCGCGGGCAACCCGGAGCTTCCGCCGCTAGCCGAGCGTCTTCCCACCGAGCCGCTCGTGGTCGTGCCCTACGAGAGCGTCGGCCAGTATGGCGGTCAGCTCGACGTGCTCTCGAACGCGACGGAAGCCGGCACCTCGGACTTCCTATCCGTGCGCCATGTGAACCTCGTGCGCTACGCTGACGACCTGCAGACGATCGTGCCGAACATCGCCAAGTCCTGGACTTGGAACGACGATTTCACCCAGCTCACCTTCACTCTTCGCGAGGGGCACAAATGGTCGGACGGCGCACCCTTCACCAGCGCCGATGTGAAGTTCTGGCACGACAACCTGATGCTGGACACGAACATCTTCGAGACGCCGCGCGACTACGTGCTGGTGGGCGGCGAGCAGATGACGGTGGACACGCCCGATGACGTGACCGTCGTCTTCAACCTTCCCGCGCCGAAGCCTGGGCTCCTGGCCCACTTCGCCACCTCCTACGCGCAGGGCTTCCAGCCCAAGCACTTCCTCGGCAAGTTCCACCCGGAGCTGAATGCCGATGCCGACAGCGCAGCACAGGCGCTGGGCTTCGAGAATGGCTATTACGCGATCAAGGCCTATTACGGTAACTCGGACTGGACCGATACGCCGACGCCGATGCTGTCGCGGCCCGAGATCGTGGACGCGCTCGAGAAGCACACCGTGCCCACGCTCGAGAGCCACATCTACATCCGCGACACGACCGAGGGCCGGCACCTCGTCGCCAACCCTTACTTCCACCAGGTCGATCCGACCGGGCAGCAGCTGCCCTATATCTCCGAGCAGGACGAGGTCTATATCAACGACAACGAGGTCCGGATCCTCAAGCTCGTGAACGGCAGCGTCGACTACAAGTCCCAGTCCGTCCGGCTCGATCAGGCCCCGCTGCTCCTCGAGAACCGCGAGAAGGGCGGCTATGAGATCCAGCTCAAGCCGACCGTCGCGATGCCGGCGGTGTCGTTCAACTTCACGCATGAGGATGAGGCCAAGCGGGAAGTCTTCCAGAACGTCGATTTCCGCGTGGCCATGTCGCACGCGATCAATCGGGACGAGCTGAACGAGACCGCGTATTTCGGGCAGGGCTCGCCCAGCCAGATCCTGCCGTTCAACCCGGCCCCGGAATGGGTCGATCCGAAATGGGCGAGCTTCGCTGCCGAGTACGACCCCGAGACCGCCAAGGCCATGCTCGACAAGATCGGGCTCGCCGACACCGACGGCGACGGGTTCCGGGAACTGCCGAACGGCGAGAAGCTGACGCTTGCCATGAACTTTTCGACACAGGGCATCGCGGGCACGGTGGTCGAGCTGATCAGCCAGTACTGGACGGATGTCGGCATCCAGTCGGTGGTCAAGGAAGTGACGCCGGACGAGTACCGTTCCGCTCAGTCCTCGAACAAGCTCGATGTCGGGCTCTGGCAGTTTGGCGCGCCGGTGGCGATCCATATGGGCCTCAACACCTTCTTCCGCGCACCCTTCGGCACCTATTTCGAGCACCGGACCGGCATGCTCTGGGCCGAGTGGCTGGACTCGGGCGGTGAGAAGGGCGTCGAGCCTCCGGAATGGGTCAAGACGCTGGCCGCCGATATCGACGCGTTCCAGTCGGCCACGCCCGGCTCGGACGAGGCGGCGGAGATCGGTGCCCGGCTGGTGGAGGGCTTCGTTACCAATCTGCCCATGATCGGCACCGTGCAGGCGCCCGAGCCGATCTACGTCAACAACCGGCTCAACAACGTCCCCGAGTTCAAGACGTGGTCCTACGAGTACTACCGGACCTATCCCTACCGCGCGACGCAGTGGTGGCTGGACGAGTAAGGGCCGGTCTGCTCTGCTTAAATCTGTCGGGGGCGGCAGCACGCCGCCCCCGGTCAGTGGGAGGGGCGCCCGAACCAGAGACAAGCCGGAAACCGGCGCTGGAGAGGGACTGGTAGACGCTGATGCTGAATTTCGCCCGGTTCGTTGCGACCCGCGCCGTGATGGCCATGATCACGCTGATCATCGTCTCGCTGGTCGTCTTCTCGCTGATGGAGCTGGTGCCGGGCGACTGCGCCGAGCGCTATCTCGCCTTCAAGAATACCCAGGGCTCCGGCATCTCGGTCGAGGATATCGAGAACGAGCGCAGGCGCCTCGGCCTCGACAAGCCTTTCCTGCAGCGCTGGGGCACCTGGATCGTCAATGCGTTCCAGGGGGAGTTCGGCGATAGCTGCATCCTGCGCGTGAACATCGCGCAGCTTCTGGGCGACAAGTTCCTGCTGTCGCTGGGGATCTGTCTCGCCTCGCTGGTGCTGGCCTATCTGATTGCCGTGCCGGTCGGTATCATCGCCGCGGCCTCGAACAACGCCTTCCTGAACAACTCGCTGAAATTCATCAGCTATTTCGGCCTCGCCATGCCGAACTTCCTGCTGGCGCTGATGATCATGCTGTTCTCGACCGTCTACTTCAACGACACGCTGACGGGGCTCTTCTCGAGCGAGTACCGGGATGCGCCGTGGTCGCTCGCAAAGCTCCTCGATTTGCTCAGTCACGCCTGGCTGCCGGTCTTCATCCTCGGCTGGTCCGCCACCGCCTTCGCGCTCCAGACCGTGCGCGCGCTCATGTCGGACGAGATCGGGAAGCTCTACGTCACCGCCGCCTCCGCCCGCGGGGTGCATGGCGGCAAGCTCCTCTGGCGCTACCCTGCGCGCCATGCGCTGGGGCCCATCGTCAACTCGCTCGGGTTCGACCTCAACCGCATCTTCAACGAGCTGCCCATCGTCGCCCTCATCCTGGTGATGACTGATGCGGGGGCACTCCTGATCGAGGCTCTTGCACGGTCGAACGATCAGCAGTTGGCGGGCGCGATCATCTTCCTGCTGACCGCGTCCATCGTGACGCTCAACTTCCTGACCGACGTGCTGCTGGCGGTCATCGATCCCCGCGTGCGCAAGAGCATCCTCCGATGAAAGACCTGACCGCGACAGTCGCCACGGACCAGCGGGCCAAGGAGGCATACTTCACCGCCTCGCAAAGCCAGCTCATCTGGGCCCGGTTCAAGAAACAGCGCTCGGCGATGGTGGCGGCGGTGGTCCTACTGACGCTGATCGTCTCGGGCATCTTCGCGCCGTTCCTCTCGCCCTACGATCCGACCATCGCGGGGCGGAACAAGGACTACACGAACGGTGCCCCGCAGATCCCGCAGTTCTGCGACAAGAACGGCTGCTCCTGGACGCCCTTCATCCACGCCCTCGAACGCGAGCGGTCGATCGCCACCAACTTTCGCTGGGTGACGAAGATCAACGAGGACAAGCGGAACTACCTCGTGCTCCTCCCGCGGGGCGACAGCTATGAGCTCTTCGGCTTCCTCCCGAGCGACGTCCACCTCTTCGGGGTGGAGGACGGCAGGATCCACCTCTTCGGCACCGATGAGGATGGGCAGGACATCTTCTCCCGAACCCTCCACGCCATCTGGACCTCGCTGCAGGTCGGGACCATCGGGGTCTTCATCGCCTTCGTCCTCGCGCTGATCATCGGCGGGATCAGCGGGTATTACGGCGGCTGGATCGACGGGGTCATACAGATGATCACCGACGCGGTCCGAACCGTGCCAGCGATCCCGCTCTTCATGGCCGTCGCCGCCTTCATGCCGCCGGAGACGTCCGCCGAGGCGCGGTTCTTCTATATCTCGCTGATCCTCGGCCTCATCGGCTGGCCGACGCTCGCGCGGCGCGTGCGCACGCATCTGTTGACTGAGCGGAACCAGGAATACGTGCTGGCGGCGGAGCTTTGCGGCGCCTCCTCCGGCCATGTGATCCGAAGGCATCTGCTGCCGTCCTTCACCTCCTACATCATCGTCGATCTGGTGATCTCGTTCCCCTACATGGTGCTCTCCGAGACGGCGCTCTCCTTCATCGGGCTGGGGCTGAAGGACCCGGTCTCGTCGCTCGGCGTCATGCTGCAAAAGGCAACCAGCGCCGATGTGATGCTGAACTATCAGTGGTATTTCATCCCGGTCGTCTTCTTCATCGTCCTCGTCATGGCCTTCGTCTTCGTCGGCGACGGTCTGCGCGACGCGGCCGATCCTTATGCGGAGCAGAAGAAGTGACCGCGCTCGTCGATGTAGAGAACCTGACGATCCGTTTCCGCACCGATGAGGGGCTGATCACCGTCGTCGAGAACGTGTCCTTCTCGCTGCGCAAAGGGGAGGTGCTGGGCCTCGTCGGCGAAAGCGGGTCGGGCAAATCGGTGACCGCGAAGGCGCTGATGCATCTCAACGCCGGCAATGTCGTCTATGACCCGCAATCCAGGATCACGCTCCACACCGGTGACGGCGCCATCGACGTACTCTCGCTGAAGACGCCCAAGGATCTCTCGGTCGTGCGCGGCGGTGCGGTGAGCATGATCTTTCAGGAGCCCATGGCGAGCTTTGCCCCGGCCCTCACCATCGGCGCACAGATGGTCGAGCAACTCCTGATCCACACCGACATGTCCAAATCGGTCGCGCGCAAGCACTCCATCGAAATGCTAGACCGCGTCGGGATCAAGGAGCCGGACAAGCGCATCGACCAGTATGCTTTCGAGCTTTCGGGCGGCATGCGCCAGCGCGCGATGATCGCGATGGCGCTCTCGACGAACCCCGCACTCCTGATCGCGGACGAGCCGACCACGGCGCTCGACGTCACGATCCAGGCGCAGGTGATCGAGCTCATGAAGGGCCTCGTCGACGAGTTCGGCATGGGCATCCTCTTCATCACCCACGACCTCGGCGTGATCGCTCAGACGGCGGACGAGGTGGCGGTCATGTATCTCGGCCGGATCATGGAGAAGGGACCGGTGCGCGAGGTGATCCGCACGCCTGCCCACGCCTACACGCGCGGGCTAATCAACGCGCTGCCGAAGCTCGACGATCTCGACGCGCCCCTCGCCCCCATCCCGGGCGATATCCCGAGCCCGCTGGAGCGGCCTGCGGGATGCGTCTTCCACACCCGCAACCCGGAGCTTCTGCCGGGCTCGCGCTATGAGCGGGAGGTGCCGCCGCTCTCCGAAGTCTCCCCCGGCCATTTCGCCGCCCTCTTCCCCGAAGACCTCCCGGGCCGGGCATGAGCGCGCCGCTGATCAAGGTCGAGAACCTCTCGATCCACTATCCCCTCGGCCGCCGGCTCTTTGGGCAACCCTCCGTGCTGAAGGCCGTGGACGATGTCAGCCTGTCGATCCCCAAGGGTGGGTTCTTCGGCCTTGTCGGTGAGAGCGGCTCGGGCAAGACGACGCTCGGCCGGGCGATGCTGCGGGCCGCCCCAATCACCAGCGGCAGGATCCGGTTCAACGATGGCGAGGTCGATTACGATGTCGGCAGCCTGGGAAAGGCGGAGCTCCGCGACTACCGCAGCCGGGCGCAGCTGATCTTCCAGGACCCCTACGCCGCCCTCTCGCCTCGCATGACCGTGCGGGACATCATCGCCGAGCCCTTGGAGCTCATGAAGATCACGACCTCCCGGGCGGAGACCGATGAGCGCGTGCGGGAGATCGCGGCCAAGTGCCGTCTCAACCTCGAGCATCTCCGGCGCTTCCCCCACGCCTTCTCCGGCGGTCAGCGCCAGCGCATCTCCATCGCCCGCGCGCTCGTCTGCCGGCCGAAATTCGTCGTTGCGGACGAGGCGGTGGCGGCGCTCGACGTCTCCATCCAGGCGGATATCCTGAACCTCCTGAAGAGCCTCAAGAGCGAGCTCGACCTCACCATCCTCTTCATCAGCCACGATCTTTCGGTCGTCGCTCATGTCTGCGACGAAGTGGCGGTGATGTATCACGGGGTGATCAAGGAGCATGCGCCGACGCGGACGCTCTTCGCCAATCCGCAGGAGGACTACACGCGCCGCCTCCTCTCCGCGATCCCCTCGCTCGATCCTGATCACAAGCTCACGGTGCAACGCGCGACGGCCGATTGATGGGGCGGTCGCACTGTTCCTGAAGATTGATGCGACTACTTCCAGATAGCGCCGCAACCATGCAGGGCGCGGCACGTTTTTTTGAGTGGCATGGAATGAAGCGCCACGTCAGGTGTCTCACGTTCGACAATCCAGGGAGGTTAACAATGATCCACAATCGTGCACGCAAGGCGCTCGCAGGTGCGTTCGCACTCGGGTTCATGGCGTCTGGCTTTGCGGTCGCGGAGGATCGCGAGGGCTGGCCGGAGAGCTTCTCCGTCGGCACGGCAAGCCAGGGCGGCACCTATTTCGTGTATGGCTCCGGCTGGACCAATCTCGTCTCCGAAGCGCTGGGCATCCCCGGCGGCTCAGAGGTGACCGGCGGCCCTGTTCAGAACGCGGCACTGGTGCAGACCGGCGATCTCGATATGGCCATGGTCACGATGGGTCCCGCCAGCGACGCCATCAACGGCAAGAGCGCACTCGCGCCGGGCCTCAAGCATGACCAGCTCCGCGCGCTCTTCCCCATGTACAAGACCGCGTTCCATGTCATGACGCTCAAGAGCTCGGGCATCACCAGCCTTGACGAGATCCCGGCCGGTGCGCGCGTTGGCGTCGGCCCCGAGGGCGGCACGCCCGGCACCTATTGGCCGCGGATCCTCTCGGAGCTCGGCAAGGACGTGGAGGTACGCCATGGCGGCGCGGCCGATCTCGCCGGTCAGCTTCAGGACGGGCTGATCGACGTCTACACCTGGGCTGCGGGCATCCCCTTCCCGGCCTTCAGCCAGGTCGAGGCGCAGGCGGACGTGACCTTCTTCGGCATGACCGAGGATCAGCAGGCCAAAGTCGTCGACACCCAGCCGGTCTCGCCCTTCACCATCCCCGCTGGCACCTATCCCAGCATGGGTGAGGACCAGATGAGCGTCTCGATGTGGAACTTCGCGGTCGGTCATGCCGACCTGCCGGAGAGCTTCGTCTACGCCGTGGTCGATACCGTCATGAGCCAGAACGCCAAGATGGTCGAGATCCACAAGGCGGCGGTCGAGACGCTGCCGGAGAACTTCGACAAGAACAACATCATCCCGTGGCACCCCGGTGCCGTGCGCTGGTTCGAAGAGAACGGCTTCGACATTCCCGACGATCTGCAGGGCTGATAGGGTGACGCTGGGCGCGGGGGCAGTTGCTCCCGCGCCCTAGTGCTCTCGGACCCGCCGGAGACGGCGGACCCTTCTGCAGAGAGAGAGGACAGGGCGTGAGCGAGGTGAAGGCGGAGACGTCGGCGGCCGCGGCTGCCGATGCTGGAACTGGGCTACCCGATGGGTGGACGGCGCGCGCCTTCGGCGTGCTCTGCGTGCTTTATGCGGCCTGGCACCTCTATGTGCTCAATATCGCACCGCTCGAGACCTGGACGTTCCGCATCCTCCATGTCGCGGGCACCCTGATCCTAGGCTTTGCGATGACGGCGGTGCTTGCGCCCGCGGTCTCCGAGAAAGAAGAACGTAATCAGGCCCTCGCGAGGGGGGCGATGCTGCTCGCCATTGTCGGCGCCATCGGTGTCGCTATCGCCGCGGCGGCGCTCGGCGCGTTTGCGATGGCGGAGGAGCCGCCGGGTCCCGATTGGGCGGTGAACTGGTTCGGTATCACGCTCGCCGGCGGCACAGTCGTCGCGATCCTGGCTGGATGGATCGCGCCGGGGCAGGGCGGGCGGATCGCGGCGCATGACTGGGTCCTGGGCGCGGCCACGCTCGTCTCGACCGGCTTCATCATCCTCAGCCTCGAAGCCTTCAGCCTGCGCCTGCGGGCGGGCACGCCCTTCGCCGACCCGAATAACGCCTACGCAGCCTTTGTGCTGGTGGTGCTCATCCTGGAGCTGACGCGTCGCGTCGCGGGCCTCGCCCTCGTCATCATCTCGGCGGTCTTCATCGCCTACGCCTTCGCCGGGCCGTACCTGCCGGGCTTTCTCGAGCATCGCGGCTACACGGCGGCGCGCTTCTTCTCCTACGTCTACACGGATAATGGCGTGCTCGGGCCGACGACGGCCGTCTCCTCGACCTACATCATCCTCTTCATCATCTTTGCGGCGTTCCTGCAGAGCTCGAAGGTCGGGGACTACTTCGTCGACTGCGCCTTCGCCGCGGCGGGCAAGCTGCCAGGCGGGCCGGCGAAGGTTTCGGTCTTCGCCTCTGGCCTCATGGGCATGATCAACGGCACGTCCGCAGGCAACGTCGTCTCGACCGGGGCGCTCACGATCCCGCTCATGAAGCGCGTCGGCTATAAGCCCCAATCGGCCGGCGCCATCGAAGCCGCCGCCTCCACCGGCGGGCAGATCATGCCGCCCATCATGGGGGCCGGCGCCTTCATCATGGCCGAGATCACCGGCATTCCCTACACCGAGCTTGTGATCGCAGCGCTGATCCCCGCGCTCCTCTACTTCGCCTCGATCTACTTCATGGTGGATTTCGAGGCGCGCCGGACCGGTCTCGGCGGCGTGGCGGCGAGCGAGCTGCCGAAGGTCGGCGATCTCATCCGAAGGGTCTATCTCTTCATCCCGATCATCATCCTGATCGGCGCCCTCTTCGTCGGCTACTCCGTCATCCGGGCCGGAACCCTCGCCATCGTCGCCGCCGCTGTTGTGAGCTGGTTGACGCCGCACGCCATGGGCCCCCGCCGCATCATCGAGGCGCTGGGCGAAGGCGCGCGCATGTCGATCCAGATCATCACGGTCTGCGCCTGCGCCGGGTTGATCGTCGGCGTTATCGCGCTCACCGGCGTCGGTGCGCGCTTCTCGGCGCTTCTCTTTGAGCTTGCGGAGGCCAGCACGCTTCTAGCACTGATCTTCGCCATGCTGATCGCCGTCATCCTAGGCATGGGCATGCCGACCACGGCCGCCTATGCGGTGGCCGCGTCAGTCGTCGCACCCGGCCTGATCGAGATCGGGATCCAGCCGCTCGTCGCACATTTCTTCGTCTTCTACTTCGCGGTCGTCTCTGCGATCACCCCACCCGTCGCGCTCGCCGCCTATGCGGGCGCGGCCATCGCAGGCTCGGAGCCCATGCGCACCTCGATCGCGAGCTTCCGCGTCGGCCTCGCAGCTTTCATCGTGCCCTTCATGTTCTTCTACAGCCCCGGGCTGCTGCTGGAGGGGCCGTGGCACGAGGTGCTGCGGAACGCGATCACGGGCCTCGTCGGGGTCGCCCTCCTGGCCAGCGCCGTGCAGGGCTGGTTCGCCGGCGCCATCGGGGCGGTCGCGAGGATTGCCCTCCTCATCGGTGCCGTCTGCATGATCGCGGGCGATTGGCGGACGGATCTCCTCGGCGCCCTGATCGCAGGCGCCATCTACGCTCGCCACCGCTTCTTCGCGGCCGGCACTGACCCGACGCGCTCGCAGCCCTAGCGGTTCAGCCAAGGCTTTCACCACCGTCATTGCCGGCCTCGCGCCGGCAATCCAGTCCACCTTCAGACGATTGAACTGCCGATCTTTTCTGGAGTCCCGTGGACGCTTCAAACGGGTTCGCTCTGTACAGGTCAGACCACTTCGACCAGCGGTGCGCGGAGCGTGGTACTTGCAACGCCAGAAGACATTGCTTCGCACGTTGCTCCTGGCCCAGATGCCGTCACCCCCCTTCCAGGAGGAAGCCTGCGGTGCACTCGATCACTGCGTCCAGGAGCGCGGGGTCGTTGATCGCCCCCAAATCGTGACCTGCGTCGAGGTCGATGATGGCGGTCTCGGCGTCGCGTGAGCGGCGGATCTGCTCACCGAGGGCCGCACCCTCCTTGACCAGCGGGTCGCGCTGACCGGTGACGATCAGGATCGATGCGTCGCTCTCCGCCGCATCGCCAATCGGATCGGCCTCCACCAATTCCGCAAAGAAGCCGGGGCGCAGCCGCGTATCTTCGAATACGGGGGCAGGCGCCCCGCTGGAGGGTGATTGCGCCGCAGCCAGAATCGTTTCGCGGCCGAAGATCACGCTGTAGGTCGCCATCGGATCCATCACCGGGTTCCAGAGCGCGATCCTCTCGAACGCGTCCTCCGTGGCTGCGGCGCGAAGCGCAACGAGTCCGCCCTGGCTGTAGCCGAGCACGCTGACGCGGCTGTCCTCATTGCCGAGTTCCGACCGGAGCGCCGCCGCCGCTCGCAGCGCATCCCGCGCCTGTGTCGAGAAGCGGGTGTCTGCCCAAGCGCCGTCGCTGCGGCCCGAGCCGATGAAATCGATGCGGAGCGTCGCGATCCCCAGTTCCGCAAAGGCACGGGCCGTGCGCGCGAACATGCCCTCGCCCCGAGCGACCGGGATCTCGTTGCGCGAGCCCGTATAGCCGTGGAGCATGATGGCAAGGGTTTTCGGCGGCGCATCGGCAGGCCCCGCAAGCGTCCCCCTTATCAGCCCGTCCGGCGTCCCGATCACCAGTTCCCGTTCTTCGGCAGCGGAAGAGCTGGCGGAGGGAGGCGCGCAGCCCTCGATCTGGCTGGCCTGCGCTGAATTGTGTGCGAAGCCACAGAGCGCTGCCAAGCCAAGGAGCGCTGCGATCGAACGAGGATGGCGCATGCTGCCGTCTCCCATGGCTCACGTCCCGATAGCACTGCGATTGCCGCCCCTGCACCGGACGGCTGCCGATCCGGGCATCGGGGCCGGCACAACCCGCGCCAGCCGCGTTGCACCTTGGACCAGCGGGGCGCGCCTGGCGACGGCCAACCTTAACTTCAGGGCTACCATCGCACCCGGGATCGGGCGTCCAGCTCTGAGCAGATCTGATTGACGTACCTCAGTATCACCGCTACCTCTGCCGCTCTGGAGGGACCGTGAACAAGCCGACCGTTCATGACATCGCGAAGGAAGCGGGCGTCAGTCTTGCCACCGTCGATCGCGTTCTGAACGCGCGCCCGGGGGTGCGGGAGAACACGATCGCGCGGGTTCAGGCTGCGGTGGACCGCCTCGGCTATGTGCGCGACACCTCCGCGGCGAACCTCGCGCGGCAGCGGCAGTACCGCTTCGTCTTCGTGCTGCCGGCGGGGCCGAGCCAGTTCGTCGATACCTTGCGCGCCGCGCTGAAGGAGGCCTCTTCGCGCCTGATCGCTGACAGAGTGCTGGTCCAGGTCGTGACCGTGCCGACGCATGATCCGCACACAATCGTCCGCCGGCTCAGATCGCTGAATGCCGAGCGTCTGGACGGTGTGGCGATCATGGCGCCGGAGACACCGCAGGTCCGCGACGCCGTGGACCGGCTGAAGGAGGCCGGCCTTGCCGTCGTCACCTTGGCCTCCGATCTCCCCAACTCCAGGCGCGACTATTTCGTCGGTATCAACAGTATTGCGGCTGGGCGGACTGCAGCGTTCCTGATGGGCCGCTTTTCTGGCGGTCAAGGACAGATTCTTGTCGTCACGAACTCCCTCCGCTCGCGCGACAGCCTCGAGCGCCGTCTCGGCTTCGATGCCGTCATGGCCGAGCAGTTCCGGCAGATCGAGGTTCTGCCAACGATCGAGTCCCATGACGACCCGGCGCGCATGGAGGCCGTGATCCGCAGCATTGTCGAGCGGCGGCCGGACCTGACGGGCGTCTACTCAATGGGCTCGGGCATCACGCAGGTGCTGGAGGCGCTCCGCTCCAACGGCGCCGGGCGGCGCCTCGACGTCCTCGCCCATGAGCTCACACCGACGACGGCACGGGCGCTCAGGAATGGCGAGGTCGCAGCAGTCATCGCGCAAAACGTCGGCCACCTCGTCCGAAGCGCACTGCGCGTGCTCCGGACCCTCTCCGACCGCATGCCGATCTTCGAGGCGCAGGAGCGCGTGCGCATCGAAATCGTGGTGCGCGAAAACCTTCCCTGAGCCACCGGCCTCTGCAGCCCGCAGTGAGTTCAGCTCATCAGAACTGAGGTACGCACCTCAGAAAATCAGTGGACATGGGGCGCCTTGCTGGTCTATGGCTGCTGCAACTGGTGAGAAATGCTGGTGTCGAAGCGCGCAACGAACGCGTTTCAGTAGACGGGAGGAGAAGCCTATGAAGAAGAACACTCTTTTGACGGCGACCGCGGTTGCCGCGCTTGCAACCATCAGCGCCGATGGCGCGCGGGCTGATGACCTGACGCTCTGCTGGGCGGCCTGGGACCCGGCGAATGCCCTGATCGAGCTATCGAAGGACTTCGAGGCGCAGTCCGGCCATTCCATGAGTTTCGAGTTCGTGCCCTGGCCGAACTTCGCCGACCGCATGCTGAACGAGCTCAACTCCGGCGGTCAGCTCTGCGACCTGATGATCGGCGACAGCCAGTGGATCGGTCTTGGCGCCGAGGCGGGCCACTACGTCAAGCTGAACGACTTCTTCGATGCCAACGGCATCACGATGGACGATTTCATCCCTGCCACGGTGACGGGCTATTCCGAGTGGCCGAAGGGCACGCCGAACTACTGGGCCCTGCCGGCATTCGGCGACGTGGTGGGCTGGACCTACCGGAAGGACTGTTCGAGCGGCCGGAGCTGCAGGCCGCGTTCAAGGAGGAATACGGGCGCGACCTCAACGTCCCGTCGAGCCTCGCGGAGCTCAAGGACATCGCCGCGTTCTTCCAGGGCCGCGAGATCGACGGCACCACCGTCTATGGCGCCGCGATCTACACCGAGCGCGGCTCGGAAGGCATCACCATGGGCGTGACCAACGCGCTCTACAACTACGGCTTCAAATACGAGGACCCGGACAACCCCTACAGCATGGACGGGTTCGTCAATTCGCCCGAGGCCGTGGCGGGGCTCGAATTCTACAAGGAGCTCTACGACTGCTGTACGCCGCCGGGCTCGTCGGACTGGTACATGTCCGAGAACATCGACGCCTACAAATCCGGCCAGGTCGCGCTGCAGATGAATTTCGCGTTCATCTGGCCCGGCGTGCACGCGGATCCGAATGTGGGCGGCGAGAGGTCCGGCTACTTCCCCAATCCGGCGGGCCCGGGCGGGCATTTCGCGCAGCTCGGCGGGCAGGGCATCTCGGTAGTGTCCTATTCCGACAGCCAGGACGCGGCGCTCGAATACATCCAGTGGTTCGCCCAGCCCGAGATCCAGAAGAAGTGGTGGGAGCTCGGCGGCTACTCGGCGCTCAAGGCGGTGGTCGAGGACCCCGGCTTTGCTACCTCCCAACCATACGCCCAGACCTTCCTCGATAGCATGGCGATCGTGAAGGACTTCTGGGCCGAACCTGCCTACGCCTCCCTACTCCTGTCCATGCAGGACCGCGTCCACAAATACGTCATCGCGGGCGAGGGTACGGCCGAGGAAGCGCTAGACGGTCTCGTCGAGGACTGGGTCGAGGTCTTCGAGGACGAAGGCAAGCTCTGATCCGCCGTCGCCGCTCCGGTCTTCTTGCCGGAGCGGCGAAGGTCCCGCAGACAGCGCAAGTCTCCCCGCGCGGGGGCATTGTCGAATTCTGCCCGGAGCACGGTCATCATGTCGAAGCAGCACATCCACGTCCGGGCGGTTCCGCTGCCGCAGGCAAGCCAGCTTACCGCCTATCTGGAGCGCGGCGATTTCGTCGACTGCTACGCGGCGCCCGCCTCGATCGGACCGCGCCGCGCAGCCGAGATCGTGGTTGCCTTTCCGGCATGGGCCCAGCTGCTGCTCAGGCTGCGCCGCGTGCTGACCGCCCCCTTCGGTCTGTCCAACGACGGTCCGGAAGCGGCGGACAAGCTCGGCCCCTTCCCTGTCGAGGTCGAGACCGAAGACGAAGTCATCGCGGGGTTTGACGACCGCCATCTCGATTTCCGGGTCTCGGTCATGAGCCGGGACGGCGCCGTGTCCCTCGCCACATGGGTCCGCCCGCACAACCTGGCAGGACGCGGATACCTTGCGGCAATCATGCCGTTCCACATTCTCATCGCGCGCGACGCGGTCGCCCGCGTCGCGCGGGCCGCACCCGCGATACCGGAGCCGTCGCCATGACCGACAGCCCCGTCGAGCGGGCCGCGCGCGCCACGCCGGAGCCAGTGGCACACCGGATCAGAGGCCTCTCGGACCGCGCTATCGCCTGGGTGTTCGTCGCGCCGACGATCTTCCTGCTGCTCGCGGTCAACATCTTCCCGCTCATTTGGACGATCCGGCTCAGCTTCACGAATTTCCGCGCCAATCGGCCGAATGCGGAGGTGAAGTGGTTCGGCCTGCGAAATTACGAGCGCATCCTGACGGACAGCGACATCTGGCTGACCATGCAGGCGACCGCGCATTTCCTGTTCTGGACACTGCTTCTCCAGGTGCTGATCGGCTTCGCGCTCGCCTGGCTCATCAACCAGAAGTTCCGCGGCTCCAATCTCTGGACCACCGTGATCGTGCTGCCGATGATGCTCTCGCCGGCGGTGGTGGGGAACTTCTGGACATTCCTCTATCAGCCGCAGATCGGGCTCTTTAACTATGCCATCGCGTTCCTGACCGGCGCGGACCCGACCAGCTTCAGCATGATCGGGGATGTCGGTCTCGCACCCTGGTCGATCATCATCGTCGATACCTGGATGTGGACACCCTTCGTCATGCTGATCTGTCTCGCGGGCCTTCGCTCGATCCCCGAGACCATCTACGAGGCGGCGGAGTGTGACCGCGCGTCGAAATGGCGGCAGTTCTGGACGATCACCGTCCCGATGGTCCTGCCCTTCCTGATGCTGGCAGTGCTCTTCCGCGGCATCGAGAACTTCAAGATGTTCGACCTGGTGGTGCAGCTCACCGGCGGCGGGCCGGGCAACACGACGACGCTGACCTCGATCGACTTGAAGCGCGAAGCCTTCGAGAAATGGCGCACGGGCTACTCGTCGGCCTACGCCATCATCCTCTTCGTCACCGTCTTCGGCCTCGCCTCCATCTACGTGAAAGCGCTGAACAAGGTTAAAGAACGATGAGAGCAGCGAAAGCCCTCGCCGTCGCGGCGTTGAGCCTCGCCGCTGCCGGACCGGCTGGCGCGGCCGACGGGAACGCGAGCGAGCTCTTCGATCGGTGCGTCACCCCAGAAGCCGCGGAGGACGCCTTCGTCGCGGGTCTCCTCACGGAGGGCTGGCGCGAGACGACGCTAGACGGCCCGATCACCGTTCTCGACCCTCGGCCAGAGCTGACGCCAGAAAACCTCGCCGCCGTCTGGAATATCCTGCTGAGCGATCTGCCGCAGCATGACGAACCCGAGCGGCTTCGCACGCTCACCCGGGACCGGAACGCCTCGACGCCCGGGTCGATGCTGAGGCGCTTCGAGGGCGCAGGAGACCAAGCTTCGACCTTCGTTCGCGAGGATGCGGTCCTCGCCATAAGCATCGTCCGGCATCCGAAGTGGACCTCGGTCCGCTGTGCCTATGTCGGCTCGACCCTGCCCGGCGACGACCGGCTGCTCTTCCGGGACGCGCTCGACCTCGACCGGACACGGCTCATGCAATGGGTACGCTACACCGATGACACCCCCTGCGCCCCGATCCTGAGCGGAGCGGCCGCGACCGCCTCGGGCTCCGGGCTTTCGGAGGTGATCCATCGGGAGATGCCGGATCTCACGATCTTCGAGGTCCGCTCGATGTTCGACCTGGAGACGGTGAAATGAGCGGCGCATCCGTTGCCGAGCCCACGCGGGCGCAGAAATGGATCGCCGGGATACTGGTTGTCGGCTACGCGCTCATCACGATGCTGCCGCTGCTCTGGATCATCTCCACGGGCTTCAAGACGTCCTCGGATGCCATCGCCTACCCGCCGAAACTGGCCTTCGAGCCGTCGCTGGAGGGCTACGTCAACCTCTTCACCACGCAGACGCGGCAGACCGAGGCGTTCCTCGCCGCCAACCCGCCCGAGACCTGGTACGAGGAGATCGTGCACGAGAAGGGCATGGTGATCGCGGGGCCGAGCCGGTTTGGCGAGCGGTTCATGAACTCGGTGATCATCGGCTTCGGCTCGACCTTCCTGTCGGTCTTTCTCGGCACGCTCGCGGCCTATGCGTTCTCGCGCTACCGCATCCCGCTGAAGGACGATCTGCTGTTCTTCATCCTCTCCACGCGGATGATGCCGCCCATCGCCGTGGCGATCCCGATTTTCCTCAGGTTCCGCTCGCTGGGCCTTTCGGACACGCATCTCGGCATGATCCTACTCTACACGGCCGTGAACCTCTCGCTCTCGGTCTGGCTGCTGAAGGGGTTCATGGACGAGATCCCGCGGGAGTACGAGGAAGCGGCGCTGATCGACGGCTACACACGGTTTCAGGCCTTCACCAAGGTGGTGCTGCCGCAGGCCGCAACAGGGATCGCGGCGACCGCCATCTTCTGCCTGATCTTCGCCTGGAACGAATACGCCTTCGCGGTGCTGCTGACCTCCGGCACGGCGCAGACCGCGCCGCCCTTCATCCCCACGATCATCGGTGTCGGCGGGCAGGACTGGCCGGCGGTGGCGGCGGGAGCCACGCTCTTCCTGCTACCCGTGATGGTCTTCACGATCCTGCTGCGAAAGCATCTCCTTCGCGGCATCACCTTCGGCGCGGTGCGGAAATGAGCGGGTTCGTGCAAGGTCTCCTGCGCCTTCGCCGCGGGCCGTGGGAGATGGTGGCGACGGTGCTGATCGCGCTCGGCGTCTTCATGCTGATGCAGCCCTTCGTCCTCTGGGCCTACACTTGGTCCTTCCTCGTCACTCTCGTCGGCACGGTGATGTTCATCGTCGTCAGCCATTTCCGGGAGTGAGCGCGATGTGGGAACAGGCATGCCCGATCCTGCCGTCGCGCGATTTCGACGCGACCGAGGCGTTCTATGGCGCGCTCGGCTTTCGGACCTGGTATCGCGACGGAGGCTATCTTCTCATGAACCGGGACAGGGTAGAGCTGCATTTCTTCGCGAGCCCCGATCACCGGGCGGAGACCTCTGACCACGGCGCCTATATCCGCCCCGCCGATGTGGACACGCTCTCGGCCGAGCTCGAGCGCCTCGGCCTGCCGCGCGACGGCGCCTTCCCGAAATACGCCCCCGTTGAGGACAAGTCATGGGGGATGCGCGAGGCCGCGCTCTGGGACCCCGACGGCAATCTCCTGCGTATCGGACAGGTGATCGGCGATGGCTGAGATCGTCATCAGGAACCTGCGCAAGGAGTTCGGCAACTTTACTGCCGTGCAGTCCTCGAGCTTCACGATCGAGGATGGGGAGTTCTTCATGCTTCTCGGCCCCTCCGGCTGCGGCAAGACGACCACGCTTCGCATGATCGCGGGGCTGGAGCTGCCGACCTCGGGCGAGATCTATATCGGCGGGGAGGAGGTTGGGCAGATGCCGGCCTCGAAGCGCGACATCGCCTTCGTCTTCCAGATGTTCGCCCTCTACCCGCACATGAATGTGCGAAGAAACATCAGCTACCCGCTTGCAAGCCAGGGGATGCCGAAGGCGCAGCGGCGCGAGAAGGTGGCCGAGGTGGCCCGTATTCTCGGCATCGAGGGTATCCTCGACCGGCCGGTGAGCGGGCTCTCCGGCGGGGACCGTCAGCGCGTGGCGCTGGGGCGGGCCATCGTGCGGGAGCCGAAATGCTTTCTGATGGACGAGCCGCTGGGCGCACTCGATGCCGAGTTTCGGGAGCGCATGGCGGAGGAGCTGCGCGCGCTCCACGACCGAATGGGCGCAACGACCGTCTACGTCACGCACGATCAGCTCGAAGCCATGCAGATGGGCGACAAGATCGTGGTGATGAACCACGGCGTCGTGGAGCAGTTCGGCGCGCCGCAGGACATATACGACTGGCCCGCCAGCATGTTCGTCGCCGAGTTCATTGGCTCGCCGCCCATGAACTTCCTGCGTTTCGGGGGCACGGTCGAGACGGGCGCTAGCCGGGTGGATCTCGGCGGATCAAGCCTCGAGGTTCCGATGGTGCGGCAGGGCGCGAGCGGCGATCTCGTCTTCGGCGTCCGGCCGGAGCATGTGCGGCTGGTGGACGGCGCGGACTATCGCGGTGAGATCGTCGCGACCGAGTATCTCGGCACCACCCAGATCGTGACGCTTGCCACCGGCCATGGCGAGCTGAAGGCGCGCGTCGCATCCGATCAGCCGGCGCGCGTCGGCGAGACGGTGGGGCTCAGCTTCAACGGCCAGACCGTCACGCTCTTCGATGCCGCGAGCGGCCGCGCCCTGCCCACCGCGCTGAATGAGGGGGTGCTGGCCAATGGCTGAGGTCATCCTCAGCGGCGTGACCAAGCGCTTCGGCGCGACCACCGCGGTCGATGACATGAGCATGACGATCGCCGACGGCGCCTTCACGGTGCTGCTGGGGCCGACGGGCGCGGGCAAGACGACGACGCTGCGGCTCATCGCCGGGCTCGAGCAGCCCGATGGCGGGGATATCCGCATCGCCGGACGCAGCGTGACGGGCGAGACGCCGGCCGAACGCAACGTCGCGATGGTCTTCCAGCAATACTCGCTCTACCCGCATATGACCGTGCGCGAGAACCTCTCCTTCCCCCTCCGCTCGCCCATGCTGCGCACGCCGGCGCCCGAGATCGCCCGGAAGGTGGGCGAGGTGGCCGAGGTCCTTCGCATCGCCCACAAGCTCGACAACAAGGCCACCGCGCTTTCCGGGGGCGAGATGCAGCGCGTCTCCATCGGCCGGGCGCTCGTGCGGAACCCCGCGATCTATCTCATGGACGAGCCCCTCAGCTCGCTCGACGCCAAGCTGCGTTCCGACCTCAGGGTCGAACTCAAGCGTATTCAGGCGAGCCTCGGCGCCACGATGCTTTACGTGACGCACGACCAGATCGAGGCGATGACGATGGCGACCGAGGTCGGCGTGCTCGATGAGGGGCGCCTCGTGCAGACCGGCAGCCCTCGGGAGATCTACGAGAACCCCGTCAGCCTCTATGTCGCGGGCCGCCTCGGCCTGCCGCGGATCAACGCGCTGCCCGCGGGCCTTTTCCCCGGCGCCCCCTCAGGCGCCGCGACCATCGGACTGCGCCCCGAGCATATCGGCCATGGGGAGGGCCAGTCATCCCGCGTGGTCCGCGTGGAGCATCTCGGCGACCAGACGCGGCTCCATCTCGAGCTGGAGGGCCATGACATCGTGACGCTCACGGATGTGCACACCACGCTCGCGCCCGGCGACACGGTCGCCATCGCACCGCGCAACCCGCTCTATTTCGACGCCGCCGGAACACGCATCCAAGCCGCCCGCATCTGAGAAGGAGGACCGCATGGCCCAGTTCATCAACAGCAAGGAGACGCTCGTCACCGAGGCGATCGACGGGCTGCTGCGCACGGGCGGGGGGCGGCTCGCGCGGCTCAACGGCTATCCGCATATCAAGGTGGTCGTGCGAACGGACTGGGACCGCTCGAAGGTTGCGCTGGTCTCCGGCGGCGGCTCGGGCCACGAGCCGAGCCATGCGGGCTTCGTCGGCCAGGGCATGCTGACGGCGGCGGTCTGCGGCGAGGTCTTCGCCTCGCCCTCGGTCGATGCGGTGCTGGCGGGCATCCTGGCGGTGACGGGCAAGGCGGGCTGCCTCCTCATCGTCAAGAACTACACTGGCGACCGGCTGAATTTCGGACTGGCGGCCGAGCGGGCGCGGGCCCAGGGCTTCAAGGTCTCCATGGTGATCGTGGACGATGATGTGGCCCTGCCGGACCTGCCGCAGGCGCGCGGCGTCGCCGGCACGCTCTTCGTGCACAAGATCGCGGGGGCTCTCGCCGAGCAGGGCGCGGATCTCGAGGCGGTGACGGAGGCTGCCCAGCGCGTGGTCGACGGCGTCGTCTCCATCGGCATGTCGCTCGACACCTGCACCGTACCCGGTGCGGAAAAGGAGGCGCGGATCGGCGCGGGCAAGGCGGAGCTCGGCCTCGGCATCCATGGCGAGCCCGGCATCGAACAGGTGGACTTCGCAGGCGCGCGGGATGCGATGGAGATGGTCGTCGAGCGTCTCGCCCCCCGCCTCGGCGCGGGCCCGCATGTGGCGCTTCTCAACAATCTGGGCTCCACGACGCCGCTCGAGATGGCGGTGCTGGCCGAGGAGCTCGTGCGCTCGCGGATCGGCGGGCAGGTTCGCTGGGTGGTCGGCCCCGCCCCGCTCATGACCTCGCTCGACATGCAGGGCTTCTCCGTCTCGCTCTATGCGCCGACCAAGGCGGACGAGGCGGGGCTTACCGCCTCCGTCGCCCCCGCCGCCTGGCCCGGCTGCCTTGGGGTGGGCGAGGTCGAGGTGCTGCCCCTGCCCGACGGGCTCTCGCCCATCCAGCCGATCCCCTCGGACGATCCGGCGATGCGGGCCTTCATCGAGCGCTGCTGCACGATCCTGATCGGCGCGGAAGCGGATCTCAACGCCCTCGACCAGAAGTCGGGCGACGGGGATACGGGCAGCACTCTCGCGACGGCCGCGCGGGCCTTGATCGACGCGCTCGACCGGTTGCCGCTGGCGGACCATACCCAGCTCTACCGCGCCATCGGCCTCGAACTCAGCCAGACCATGGGCGGCTCCTCCGGCGTGCTGCTCGCCATCTTCTTCGCCGCCGCAGGGGATGCCTCGGCAAGCGGAAAGGACACGGGCGAGGCCCTGAAGGCAGGCCTCGACCGCATCTCCGAGGTGGGCGGAGCTGCGCAAGGCGACCGCACGATGATCGACGCCCTCGCTCCCGCCCTCGACGCCCTGCCCCATGGCCTTCCCGCCGCCGCGAAGGCTGCCCGCGAGGGCGCCGATGCCACCGCCCAGATCACCCGCGCCCGCGCCGGCCGCGCCAGCTACCTCTCCGAAGCCAGCCTCACCGGCCACAACGACCCCGGCGCCGAAGCGGTCGCCCACCTCCTGGAAGCGCTCGCCAAGGGCTGAGTTGCGAAGACCGCTGGTCACCCGACCCTGACGTTCGGATATCGGGCCGGGTGACGGTTTTCAGATACGGCCTGCGGCGAGCGGGTCGCGCCGGGCGCGACCGCGGCCCGCAATGGAGAACCGTCACTTTGCCGAGCAACCTTCACGTTCTCGGACAGGCTCCAGGCCGCTATTCGCCGCAAGGTGGCGCATGAGCAGATCGGGCTCCGCAGCGGACGCGACGCTCCCGCGATCGTTCAGCCGGCGAGGCTTTCGCGCAACTCTTCGAGCTCCAGCCACTCTTCCTCGGCGGCGTCGAGGCGGATGCGGCGCTCCTCGAGCATGATGGTGGCCTTCTGAAACTTCACCGGCTCGCGGGTGAAGAGGTCGGGGTCGGCAAGCAGGTCTTCGAGCTTGGCGATCTCGGCCGTGAGGCGGTCGATTTCGGCGGGAAGCTGCTTGAGGCGATGTTCCTGCTTGAAGCTCAGCTTCTGGCGGGCGCCGCGCGAGGGAGACTGCACATCCATCGCCTGCTTCGGTGCGGCCTTCTTCTCGGCCCTGCCCGGTTTCGTGCCGGTCGCCAGATCGGCGAAGCTGCGGCCGGCCTGGGCGCGGTAGTCGGACCAGCCGCCCGCATAGACCACCGCGCGCCCGTCGCCCTCCATCGCGATGGTCGTTGTCGCCACCCGGTCGATGAAGTCGCGGTCATGGCTCACCAGGATCGTCGTGCCGTCGAAATCGGCGATCAGCTCCTGCAGAAGGTCCAGCGTCTCGATATCGAGATCGTTGGTCGGCTCGTCCAGCGCCAGGAGGTTCGCGGGCCGCATCATGATGACGGCGAGCAGGAGCCGCGCCTTCTCCCCGCCCGAGAGCGCCGCCACCGGCCCCCGCGCCTGTCGCTCGTCGAAGAGGAACTCCTTCAGATAGGCGACCGGGTGCCTGGCCTGCCCGCGCACGCTGATCCGGTCGTCCGAGCCGCCGGCCTCGTCCGCGCCGGTCACCGTGGCCCAGAGGCTCTTTGCGGGATCGAGCTGCGCGCGCTGCTGGTCGAAGACCGCCATCTCGACGCCGGTACCCAGCTTCACGCTGCCCTCGTCGGGCGCCATCGCACCGGTGAGGAGGTTCACCAGCGTCGTCTTGCCCGCACCGTTCGGGCCGACGATGGCGATGCATTCGCCGCGCGAGACGCGCAGATCGAAGGGCTTTAGCATAACGCGCTCGCCGAAGCGCTTCGAGATCCCGCGCGCCTCGATCACCCGCTTGCCCGTCTGCCCCTCTGTCTCGAGCGCCATGGCCGCCGGGCCCTTGCGCCTGATCTGCGCGGCGCGCTCCTCACGCAGTGCCGCGAGGCGCCGCAGCCGGCCCTGGTTGCGCGTACGCCGGGCGGAGATGCCCTCCACGGCCCAGCGCGCCTCCTCCTTGATCAGCCGGTCGAGCTTGTGGCGGGCGGCGTCCTCCTCCTCCCAGACCTTCTCGCGCCACGCCTCGAAGCCGCCGAAGCCTACGGGGGAGCGGCGCACCTCCCCCCGGTCGATCCAGAGCGTGCCGCGCGTCAGCCTCTCGAGGAACGTCCGGTCGTGGCTGATAAGGGCGAAGGCGGCGCGCGTCGAGCCGAGCCAGCCCTCGAGCCACTCGATCGCCTGGATGTCGAGATGGTTCGTGGGCTCGTCCAGCAGCATGAGGTCCGGCTCGCCCGCGATGAGCCGGGCCAGCGCCGCGCGCCGCCGCTCCCCGCCCGAGGCCGCCCCGGGCGTCTGCTCCGCGGCTACCTTGAGCCCGTCCATCGCCGCCTCCGCCCGCCAGCGCTCGGCCGGCTCGAGCTCGGCGGCCGCATAGTCGCCGAGGCTCGCATGGCCCGAAAGGTCGGGGTCCTGGGGCAGATAGCTGACGGTCGTGCCGGGGCGGACGAAGCGCTGCCCCGCATCGGGCTCCGTGAGCCCCGCCATCACCTTCAGGAGCGTGGACTTGCCGGAGCCGTTGCGCCCCACCACGGCCAGCCGCTCCCCTGGCCCGAGCGCCAGTTCGACGCCCTCGAAGAGCGGGCGGCCGCCGAAGCCGAGGGTGATGCCGGAAAGCGTGAGAAGCGGTGGTTCTGCCATGGCCGGGGAGGTCGCCCGCCACCGCGCGGCTGTCAAGCCGCGGGCCTGCCGCACGGCGCCCGAAGCCCACCGCGCCCCTTGTGCGGGGCGCGCGCGCGGCTAGGGTGCGCAGGTCCAGCAGTCCGGGGCCGCGCATGAGCATCACCCTCAATCCCAACCTCGTCCACGCCCTCGCGCCGCCGGTGATGGAGGCGCGGCGCTGGGTAGAGGGTGTCGAGTTCCCGCCGGATCGCCCGCTCCTGAATCTCAGCCAGGCCGCCCCGTCGCTGCCCCCGCCCGTGGAGCTGCGTCGCGCGCTGGCGGAGGCGATCGTCGAGCTGCCCGAGACGCATTTCTACGGCCCCGTCCTGGGCGACACGGATCTGCGCGAGACCATCGCCACCCGCTGGTCCGCGCTCTATGGTGGGCATGTCGAACCCTTCGACGTGGCGGTGACCTCGGGCTGCAACCAGGCGTTCTGCGCCGCCGTCACCACGCTCTGCGCGCCCGGAGACGGGGTGCTGATGGCGGTACCCTGGTACTTCAATCACAAGATGTGGCTCGACATGGCCGGGGTGGAGGCGCAGGTCTTCGGCTGCGACGACGCCATGCTGCCGTGCCTCGAGGCCGCGCGCGCCGCAATCCGCCCCAACACGCGCGCGCTTCTGCTGATCTCGCCCAACAACCCCACGGGCGTCGAGTATCCCCCGGCCCTTGTCCGCGCTTTCTTCGAACTGGCGCGCGAGACCGGGATCACGCTGATCCTCGACGAGACCTACCGCGATTTCCTGAGCCGTGAGGGCGCGCCGCACGACCTCTTCGCCGATCCGGATTGGCGGGCGCATTTCATCCACCTCTACAGCTTCTCCAAAGTCTACCGGCTCACCGGCCATCGCGTGGGCGCCATGGTCGCCGGCGCCTCCCGGCTGGCCGAGGCGGAGAAGTTCCTCGACACCGTGACGATCTGCCCCTCCCGCACCGGCCAGTTTGGCGCGCTCTACGGGCTCACGCATCTCGGCCCTTGGGTGGCGAAGGAACGGACGGAGGTCATCGCGCGGCGCCGCGTGCTGGAGGACGAGTTCGCGAGCCACCTGCCGGATTGGCGCGTCCGTTCGGCCGGGGCCTATTTCGCCTGGGTCGAGCCGCCATTCGACGTCCCCTCGAACGAGCTTGCCCGCCGCCTCGTCGCCGAGCAGTCCATGCTGCTCCTGCCCGGCACCATGTTCGCGCCACCGGCCCGCGGCGGCGGCGGCGCGACGGAATGGGGGGCCGAGCGCGCGCTCCGCATCGCCTTCGCCAACGCGGATGCGGCGGGCCTTGTGGAGATGGTCCGCCGCCTCGCTGCCTTCACGCCATAGTCAGCCCGCGGGGCATGCGAACCGGCTAGCTTGTGCCACCCGCGGCGCGCCGCTAAGTCGGGTCCGAAATCGCAATCCGGAGCGTGCACCGATGCTCGAGTTCATCCGCCGCGGCGTGAAGTCCATCGTCGCCAAGATCCTGCTGGGCGTCCTCGTCCTCAGCTTCGCGGTCTGGGGGATCGGGGACATCTTCACCTTCTCCGGCACCACCGCCGTCGGCAAGGTGGGCGAGCAGGAGGTCAGCGCGGATCAGTTCGCCGATGCGCTCAGCCGCAACCAGGCGCGGATCAGCCAGGATGCCGGCCGGCTCGTCACGCTGGCGGAGATGCGGGACCGTGGCTTCGGCGCGCGCATCCTGCAGTCGCTTCTGCGCGACGCGACGCTGGCGGCGGAGGCGGACACGCTCGGCATCCGGGTGCCCGATGCGGCCGTGGGCGTGTCCATCCGCGAGACGGCGGCCTTCCAGGGACCCGATGGCACGTTCTCGCCCACGGCCTACCGCGCCTTCCTCGGCCAGCAGAACTTTACCGTACCCGAGTTCGAGCAGCTACGCCGCACGGTGATGGAGCAGCAGCTCCTCCTCGGCACGGTCGCGGGCAGCGCCCTGCCGGCGCCCGGCGTAACCG
Organism: Pseudomonadota bacterium; assembly: GCA_039815685.1. Lineage (GTDB taxonomy): Bacteria > Pseudomonadota > Alphaproteobacteria > Rhodobacterales > Rhodobacteraceae > Thermohalobaculum. Next base: position 80,406 of record JBCBYV010000020.1, read on the forward strand.
CCCGCATCGCCTCCTTCGAGGGCGAGCAGCGCAGCTTCTCCACCCTGCGGCTCAGCTATGACATGGCCGAGGCGCCGGGCGAGCCCGACGACGCGACCCTCGCCGCCTTCCTTCAGGCCAACGAGGACCGTTTCCGCGAGCCCGAGCGCAAGTTCGGCCGGTATCTCCATATCGACATCGCGGCCATCGCGGCGGCGGAGACGCCGAGCGAGGCGGACCTGCGCGCCCAGTACGAGGTCGAGGCGGACCGCTTTGTCAGCCCCGCGGAAGCCGTCATCGAGCAGATCAATTTCCCCTCGCTCGCGGAGGCTGAGACCGCCGCCGCCACCGTGACGAGCGCCGCCGATTTCGGCGCGCTCGCGGCAGAGCGCGGGCTCGGGATCGACGACATAGCCCTCGGCACCGTCGGCCCCGGCGACCTGCCGCCGGCGCTGTCGGAGGCGGTCTTCGACCGTGAGGAGGCCGGCATCGCAGGCCCTGTCGAGACGCCGCTCGGCGCGGCCCTCCTCAACGTCATCGCCGTGCGTCCCGAACAGCGGACACCCTTCGAGGACGTGCGCGACCAGCTTGCCGAGCAGCTTTCCTACGAAGCCGCCTATGGCCGCGCGCCCGAGCTTGCGGGCTCCATCGAGGAGATGCGCGCCGGGGGCAGCACCTTCGCCGAGATCGCCGAGGCACTCGAGGGCGTGGAGACCGGCGAGATCGCGGGCTGGGCCGCCGACGGCACGGTCGCCGAAGGCGAGGCACCGGTCTTCTTCGCCGCCCAGCCCGTGCGCACGGAGCTTCTGACCGCGCTCGATCTCGAGGAGCGCGACCTCGTGGACCTGCCGGACGGCAGCATGTTCTTGGCGCGCATCGACCGGATCGAGCCCGCCTTTCTCCCGGCGCTCGAAGATATCCGCAACCGCGTCGCCGAAGCCTGGGTGACCGAGCAGCGTCTTGGCGACCTCGAAGAACAGGCCGAGCGCATCGTGACCGCCCTCGGCCGCGGCACGGGCGCGACCCTCGGCTCCATGGCGGCCGGGATGGGCCGTGCCGCCGAGGAGATCGGGCCTCTTCCCCGCAGCGGCCGCATCGAGGGCCTGCCCGGCGAGGCCGTGACCCGCGCCTTCCGGCTCGACGAGAACGGCGCCCTGATCACCCGCGGCAGCGATGGCGAAAGCGTCTACGTCGTCGCGCTCGAGGCCGTGGAGCGCCCCGCGCCCGAGGCGCTCGCGGCGGCCAGCGAGGAGCTCGAGACCGCCTTCCGCACCTCGCTCGGGCGCGACGTTGCGGAATACTTCTCCCGCGCCGCCGAGGCCGCGCATGGCACGGGCGTCGACGAGGCCGCCATCGCCCAGACCTTCGACCGCATGGGCGCCGCGCAGACCAGCGGCCATGGCGGCGGCTACTGAGGATCATGCAGCCCCTCATCCACCCGACGCCCGAGCGCTTTGCCGAGGCGCATGCCGCCGGACGGAACCAGGTGGTCTGGACCGAGCTCGTCGCCGACCAGGACACGGCCGTCTCGCTGATGCTCAAGCTGACGGGCGCCGCGCCGCTGTCCTTCATGCTCGAGAGCGTCACGGGGGGCGAGATCCGGGGGCGCTACTCCGTGATCGGCCACGCGCCGGACCTTGTGTGGCGCTGCCGGGGCGACGCCGCCGAGATCAACCGCAGCCCGGCCGCGGGTGATGCCTTCACGCCCGAGGCAGGCGGCGCGCTCGCCTCGCTTCGCCGCCTGATCGCCGAGAGCCGCATCGACCTGCCCGAGGGGCTGCCCCCCATGGCTGCCGGGCTCTTCGGCTATCTCGGCTACGACATGATCCGGCTTGTCGAGCGCCTGCCCGAGCCGAACGAGGATCCGCTCGGCCTGCCGGATGCGATGTGGCTCCGCCCCTCCCTCGTCGCCATCGTCGACAATGTGAAGGACCAGGTGACGCTGGTCGCGCCCGCCTGGGCGGCCGACGGCCTGACGGCGGCGGAGGCCCATGCCGCGGCCCGCGCGCGGATCGAGGATGCCATCGCCACGCTCGACCGTGAGGCGCTGCCCGCGCCGGTGACGCCCCTCGGCGCCGCGCAGCCCCGCGACCCAGTGGAGGCGCTGGGTGCCGCGCCGGTCTCGAACACCTCCCACGCGCGCTATCTCGAGATGGTCGAGAAGGCGAAGGCGTATATCCGCGCGGGCGACATCTTCCAGGTCGTGCCCTCGCAGCGCTGGACGCTTCCGCTGGAGGCGGAACCCTTCGCCCTCTACCGCGCGCTCCGCCGGACGAACCCCAGCCCCTACATGTTCTACTTCAACCTCGGCGGCTTCCATATCGTCGGCGCGAGCCCCGAGATCCTGGTGCGCGTGAAGGGCGGCACGATCACCATCCGCCCCATCGCCGGCACGCGGCCGCGCGGCGCCACGCCCGAGGAGGACAAGCGGCTCGAGGAGGAGCTGCTGGCCGACCCGAAGGAGCGGGCCGAGCATCTCATGCTCCTCGATCTCGGACGAAACGATGTGGGCCGCGTGGCGAAGATCGGCACGGTCGATCCGAATGAGCAGTTCACCGTCGAGCGCTACAGCCACGTGATGCATATCGTCTCGAATGTCGACGGCGCGCTCAGCCCGGATCACGATGCGCTTTCGGCACTGCTCGCGGGGCTGCCCGCGGGCACGGTGAGCGGGGCGCCGAAGATCCGGGCGATGGAGATCATCGACGAACTGGAGTGCGAGAAGCGCGGCGTCTATGCAGGCGGGGTCGGCTATTTCGGCGCCGGCGGGGAGATGGATACCTGCATCGCGCTGCGCACCGGCGTCGTCCAGGGCGGCAATCTCCACGTGCAGGCCGGTGGCGGCGTGGTCTGGGACAGCGACCCTGAGGCCGAGTTCCAGGAAACCGTCTCCAAGAGCCGTGCCCTCCTCCACGCCGCCGCCGTCGCCCGGGGATTCGCACGCGCCAGCAACTGAAGACGCGCCGCGCCGCCTTTCCGCGTGCCGCCCTCGCGCCCACCCACCGCCCGCGACACCGACGGCGCGAGGGATAGATGCCTGCCGAACGGAGATCGCGCCGCCGATACGACCGCTCGCCCCGCGCCCCGATCGTCGCGAGGCCCGGGATCGAGGGCCAGCCCGGCGAGCGCATCGCGAGACGAGCGCTCCTGCGATGCTTCAGCCTCCGGCAGCCGAAGCGCCGGCACGACCGCCGCCGACCGGATCGGCCCGTCGCGCAGTCGGCGGAAACCGACCGGGCGAGAGCCAGAACGCCGATGAGGGGCGCCGACAACGAGGGCGCGCCATCGCCGCAGTGCAAGCCTCCCAAGGGTATGCAGCGCCCGCGCCCGCCCACGTCACGGTACCATCGAGGTCACGAACATAAGATGAACGCTTGCGATGCTGGCGTCATTGCGGACCGCCGATCGGCGCCTCCTCGGCGCCGACCGCGGCCGGGGGTCACGGAGGCATTCCGTGACGCTGCGGCAGGCCTCTCGACCGCTCGGCGTGCGGAGGTGAGAGCATCGATGCGGGGCGATGTGTACGCCAGCAGCCTTGGGGCGACGGCGTTTGCAGGGGAGAGCCGTCATCGATTTCTGGCAGGCGTTTCGTCAAAGCGCTTTCCGACGTGGCGGAACGTCGTCAGGCGTCGCTTTACCCGGGGGACTCCCGACACCGCCGTCACAACCCTGCCGAGATGGACGGCCAGCTCCTGCCCGGCGATGACAGTGGCGCGGCCCGTCGGGTCGGAACATGCCCGGGCGGCCCGATCTCGGGGGCGCTACCGCAGCACGCGCGATAGCCGGCCCGCGCGACGGTCCGCTACTGCGCACCACGCGCCTCGCAGCAGCACTATCGATGGCCGCTGTCTCGGACGGCCCCCTGCTCACGATCGGAGGCGTTGGCATCCGGACCTCGTGTCGGCCGATGGCGCCCCGGGGGCCGCGCCGATACCGGCGCCACCCTGACGCTGCCGCCACCTGGATGTGCAGCGACGCAGCCCGGTCCCGCCGGGCAGATGCGCGGGGCCGTGGCCGCCGCGGACGCCGGCACGGCCATCCGGGCACCGCGCCGCCCGGGCGGTCGAGCCGGCGGGCTCAGCCGCCGCTGCGGCGTTCGATAACGACGGAAAGCGGGGCCATCGTCACGCCGCCCGCTCCTTCCAGCGCGAAGCGCAACGCGCCCCTCAGCGCCGCCTCCGTGGCCGGTGCCACCACGACCGCCGTACCCTGCCGCTTGGCGACGAGCGCGGCGATGGTCAGCGTCTGGTAGACCTGCCCCTCGGTCGTGGAGGCGGCGACGCCGCGGTCGGGCGAGATGGCGGCAAGGCCCGCCGTGCGCGCCGCCCGAAGGGCAGCGCCACCACCAATGCTGCGGCTGTCGAAATAGGCGAAGCCGTGCTCGGCAAGCGCCGCCAGCACCGGGGCGGACGGGCGCCCGCCGCTCACGCCGTCCTCGGTCAACGCCGCGGCGATGCCGAGCGGCATGGCCGCGAGCGCCGCTTCGACCGCCTCCGCGCCGAGGTCCGCCGGCAACTCGGCGATGACCTCGTGACCGGCCTCGCGCAGCCGCTCCGCCGTCGCGCGCGCGCTGTCGGCCGCCGCCTCGACACCGACGGTGACGGGGAAGGTGAGCCCCGCGATCATCTCGCTCGTCGCCCCGCCACCGGCTGGCGGCTCGAGCAGCACGAGGGCGATGGCCCGGGCTCCGCCCGGCAACGAGAAGTCCCGCGCATTGACGCGAAGGGCGGGGCCGGCGAGGGCCAGCCGCCCGTCGCCCGCCGCCTCCGTCGCTCCGCGGCTAGCGTCGTCCGCGGCGGCCGGCCCGTCATCGGGACCGTCATCGGGACCGTCATCGGAACTTGCCGCGGGCGCCAGCGCTGCACTCTCGGCAGCGTCACCGCTCGCCGCATCGCTCTCGCGCACGTCCTGCGCATTGCCCAGCACGACGATGCGCAGCCCATTGGGATCGGGCTTCGCACTCGGCAGAGGCACGATTCCCGTCGCCGCATCCTCAACCGTCACACCGGGCGCTATGACGCCGCCGAGCGGGACCGTCTCCGCCTCGGGCGCGGCCGGGGCAGGGTCATCCGCAGGGGTGGAAGGCGGGCTTTCGACCGCCGGCGCGAGTGCTGCGATCTCCAACGGAGGCGCCTCCGCGCTCTCCGCCCCGGAGGCCGGTTCCGCGGTGTCGGCGCCCTCGGCCGCGTCGGCACTGGCGAGCGGGGCGCTCGACGCGTCCTCCGCAGGCGCCGTCACGGCGCTGGGGGCATCCGCGCCGGAAGGAGCCTCGACAGGCGCCTCCACAGCGCTGCTGCTGCCCCCCGCCGGAGCAGCGCCCAGCGCCTCCAGCGCGCGCAGGGCGTCTTCGGGCGACATCTCGCCGATATTCTCAGGGTCCGGCAGCGTGGCCAGAATGTCCGGGTCGCCCGCACCGCCGCCTGCCGTCTCCTCGGCCGCGAGCGTAGCGGCGCGTTCGGCTTCCAGCGCCGCAAGCGCACGGCGTGCCTCTTCCGCGCTCATCGCCTCGGGATCGGCGGGCAAGACGCCGCCCGCTCCCCCGCCCGCTCCCGCGGTCGCATCGCCGGCACCCGGAACTGCAGGCGCCTCGGCAGCGGTGCCGCTATCGAGCAGCAGCGAGCGCGACTGATCCCCGCCCGCCGTCGAAGGCCGGGTGACGATCTGGGGCAGAGGCAGCGCTCCTCCCGTGCCGATGCCCTGTCCCGCGGACGCGGATCCGCCGAACGCCCCGCCCGCCGCCGGGCTCGGCGCACCCGACCCGATCAGCGCGCCCGGGGCGGGCGGGGCGGTCAGACCGCCGACACCCGGTGCCACGATCGCGCCGGGGCGTGACGGGCCGTCGCCGCTGCCGCCGCCGAGTGCCGCCGGGTCGAGCCCCGCGAGCGCGCTCGTATCCCCGCCGGGCTGGCTCGGCGCCACGATGGGGGCAGCCCCGCCGCCGGGCACCGCAACGCTCGGCGCCCGCGTCGGCGCACCTGCCGGCTCGCCGGGCATCGCGGTGGCCTCGGCGAAATTCCCTTCGGAGGTCGGCCCGCTCCGCCCCCGCTCCTCCCGGACCGCGGCCGTCTCGGGCCCGTCGCCGCGACCCTCGGCCGGCACCGCACCGCCGCCCTCGGTCGCTACGGTCTCCGCCGCCTCCTCGGGCTCGGGCGAGGGCAGGAGATAGGCCCCGCCGATCACCGCCAGCCCGGTGAGAAACGTCCCACTCAGGAGCCCCTTGATAAACCCGCCGGCCCAGCTGCCCTCTGACAGCTGGTTGCGGTGTCGCGTCTTCCAGCTCATCGCCTCGCCAACTCCCCCAAAGGCCCGTCGCAGCGCCCCCCGTCGCGCCGACGATGCCAACCTGACCCGCCCTTCGCCCGCGCACAAGTGCGCCCGACGCGCCGCGATCCGGGCCGAACCGCAGCATGCAGCACCCAAATGGGCCACACGGCGCGCCAGATGACGGGCCGCCAGACCCGCGGCACCGCTCGCAGCGACCACCGCATGGCGGGCGCGGCGCTTGACGCAGCCGCCCGCGCCGCGCCATCACCGGGGCGCGCCGATGCACCTCGACACGCCGGGGCATCGGACCTATGGCGCCCCGCTTGGCGCCCAACCGGAAGCGCCGAAGCGAGCCGCCGCATGATTCTGCTCATCGACAACTATGACAGCTTCACCTTCAACCTCGTTCATTATCTTGGCGTTTTGGGGGCGGAAGTCCGGGTCGAGCGGAACGACGCGCTGACTGCCCGGCAGGCGGTCGCCCTCGGCCCCCAGGCGGTGGTGCTCTCGCCCGGACCCGGCACGCCGGATCAGGCGGGGATCTGCCTCGATCTCATCGCCGAGGCACCCGAGAGCCTGCCGATCCTCGGCGTCTGCCTCGGCCATCAGGCCATCGGGCAGGTCTACTGCGCGACCGTGGAGCGCTGCCACGAGGTTCTTCACGGCAAGCTCTCGACCGTCAGCCATAGCGGCACGGGGCTCTTCGAGGGGCTGCCCCAGGGCTTTCTCGCCACCCGCTACCATTCGCTCACCGTCGCGCCCGAGAGCGTGCCCGACACGCTCGAGATCACCGCGCGCTCGCAATCGGGCGTCGTCATGGGGCTCTCGCATCGCATGCGGCCCGTGCACGGCGTGCAGTTCCATCCCGAATCCATCGCCAGCGAACACGGCCACGCGATCCTCGCCAACTTCCTGCGCATCGCAGGTATGGAACCGACAGAGAGGGTCGGTACGGAGACGGGGGCATGAGCGCGGAGGCCGCGGGGGATCTCAGGCCGCTGATCGGCCGCGCTGCCGCCGGCCCGCTCAGCCGGGGCGAGGCGGAGCAGGCCTTCGACATCATCATGGCCGGCCAGGCCACGCCCGCGCAGGTCGCGGGCTTTCTCATGGCGCTCGCGATGCGCGGCGAGAGCGTCGACGAAATCGCCGGGGCAGCCAGCGTCATGCGCGCCCGCGCGACGCGGGTCTCGGCCCCGATGGGCGCCATCGACATCGTGGGCACGGGCGGCGACGGCAAGGGCACGCTCAACATCTCGACGGCCGCGGCCATCGTGGTGGCGGGCGCGGGCGTGCCCGTGGCCAAGCACGGCAACAAGGCGCTCTCCTCCCGCGCGGGCGCCGCCGACGCGCTCGGCCAGCTCGGCGTCGAGGTGATGGTGCCCGCATCCGTCGCCGAGAAGGCGCTGGCGACATGCGGACTCTGCTTCATGATGGCGCCGATGCACCACTCGGCGATGCGCCATGTCCAGCCCGTGCGCATGGAGCTCGGCGTGCGCACCGTCTTCAACATCCTCGGCCCGCTGACCAACCCCGCGGGCGTCCGGCGCCAGCTTACCGGCGCCTTCGCCCCCTATCTCCTCCGTCCCATGGCTGAGACGCTCCGCGCGCTCGGATCCGAGGCGGCCTGGCTCGTCCACGGCTCTGACGGAACGGACGAGATCGCCATCTCGGGCCCCACCAAGGTCGTGGCGCTCGAGAACGGCGAGATCCGGGAGTTCGAAATCGCGCCCGAGGATGCCGGCCTGCCGACGCACCCCTTCGAGGCGATCCTCGGGGGCACGCCGGAGGAGAACGGCAGGGCCCTCAAGCGCCTCCTCGAGGGTGAGCCGGGCGCCTACCGCGATGCGGTTCTTCTCAACGCCGCGGCCGCCCTCGTGGTCGCCGGACGTGCCGCCGATCTCGCCGACGGCGCCCGGATCGCGGCGGAGAGCATCGACAGCGGCGCGGCGCGGGCGAAGATCGCCGAACTTGCAGCCATCACCACCGCCGCCGCTGCAGAATAGCCTCCCGGCGCGCCGGGCCGGCCCTTGCCCCACATTCCCCCCGCGGCGCGGCACGACCGCATAGCCTGGCGCGCCCCCGGTTCACTCCGACGAAAAAAGCGTCTAGGACGCGCGCATGAGCACCATTCTCGACCGCATCAAGGCCTACAAGCTCGACGAGGTCGCCGCCGCCAAGGCCGCGCGCCCGCTCGCCGATATCGAGGGCGCCGCGCGCGCCGCCGGGCCCGTCCGCCCCTTCCGTGCAGCGCTCTCTGCGGCCTCGACCGAGGGATACGGCCTCATCGCGGAGATCAAGCGCGCCTCGCCGTCGAAGGGGCTCATCCGCGCCGATTTCGACCCCGCGGCCCTCGCCGCGGCCTACGCCGCCGGCGGAGCCGCCTGCCTCAGCGTGCTGACGGACGCGCCGAGCTTCCAGGGCGATCCGACCTACATGGCCGCCGCCCGCAGCGCCTGTCCGCTACCCGCCCTTCGCAAGGACTTCATGTACGACCCCTACCAGGTGGCCGAGGCCCGCGCCTGGGGCGCCGACTGCATCCTCGTAATCATGGCGAGCGTGGAGGACGCGCTGGCGGCCGAACTCCACGCCGCCGCCCTCCATTGGGGCATGGACACGCTTGTCGAGGTGCATGACGAGGCCGAGCTCGACCGCGCCCTCGCGCTCGATGCCCCCCTCATCGGCATCAACAACCGCAACCTCCATACTTTCGAGACAACGCTCGAGACCACCGAGCGCCTCGCCCCCCGCGTGCCCGCTGACCGCGAGGTGGTGGGAGAGAGCGGGCTCTTCACCCCGGCCGATCTCGCGCGCCTCGCTGGGATCGGCACGCGCCGCTTCCTGATCGGGGAGAGCCTGATGCGCCAGGAGGACGTGGCCGCCGCCACCCGCGCCATTCTCGCCGATCCCCTTCCCGCCACCAAGCGAGGCGCCGCATGAGCGGCGGCGCCGGAAAGACCTTCACCCATTTCGACGCGGAGGGCCGCGCGCAGATGGTGGATGTGGGCGACAAGCCCGTCACCCGCCGCCAGGCCACCGCCCGCGGCGCGGTGCGCATGGCCCCCGAGACACTGAGGATGATCGTCGAGGGCCGCGCGAAGAAGGGCGACGTTCTCGCCGTCGCGCGCCTCGCCGGCATCATGGCAGCCAAGCGCACGCCCGATCTTATCCCCCTTTGCCACCCGCTGATGCTCTCGAAGGTCAGCGTCGATCTCCGCCCCGCCCCGCCGGACCGCATCGAGATCGAGGCGACCTGCGAGCTCGCGGGGCAGACGGGCGTCGAGATGGAGGCGCTCACCGCCGCCAGCATCGCAGCGCTCACCGTCTACGACATGGTCAAGGCCGTCGACCGCGGCATGGTCGTCGAGGAGATCCGCCTCACCCGGAAATCCGGCGGCAAGTCGGGCGACTGGCAGGCGGATTGAGCGCGGAAACCCCATGCTGAGCGTCGACGAAGCCCGCGCCCGCGTCCTCTCCCTCGTGGCACCCTTCGGCACCGAACGGGTGGCCCTGACGGAGGCGGCCGGGCGCATGCTGGCCGAGGATGCCATCGCGATCCGCGCCCAGCCACCGTTCGCCGCCTCGGCGATGGACGGCTACGCGGTCCGCGCGGCCGAGGCTGCGGCGGGCGCCACGCTCGCCGTCGCCGGAGAGTCGGCGGCCGGCCATCGCGCACCCATGGCCCTGCCCCCAGGGGCGGCCATCCGCATCTTCACCGGCGCGCCGATGCCTGAGGGCGCGGACAGCATCCTGATCCAGGAGGATGCGGAGCGCGACGGCGACCGGATCACGGTCCGCGAGGCTCCGGCACCCGGCGCCCATCTGCGCCCCGCTGGCGCCGATTTCGCCGAAGGATATCGTCTGACCGCTCCCCGCCATCTCGGCCCGCGGGAGATCGGGCTTCTCGCCGCGATGAACGTGGCCGAGCCGGCCGTCTCCCGCCGTCCTACCGTCGCCATCGTGCCCACGGGCGACGAGCTCGTCTGGCCCGGGGAGCATCCCGGCCCCGACCAGATCATCGCCTCGAGCGCCCCTGCGCTGGCCGCCCGCGTCGCCGCCGCAGGCGCCGTCCCCCGCCTCTGCCCCATCGCGCGCGACACGCGGGAAAGCCTCCTCGCCGCGCTCGATGCCGCCCGGGGCGCGGACATCCTCGTCACCCTCGGCGGCGCTTCGGTGGGCGACCACGATCTCGTGGCGGAGGTTCTCGGCGATGCCGGCCTCTCGCTCGACTTCTACAAGATCCGCATGCGTCCCGGAAAACCGCTGATGGCCGGCCGGATCGCAGACGGCCCCGCCATGCTCGGCCTGCCCGGCAACCCGGTTTCGGCCATGGTCTGCGCCGAGCTCTTCCTCGTCCCCGCCATCGCCCGCTGCCTCGGCTGGCCGGCCGACGCGCTCGCCCCGCGCCTCCTGACCGGCATCCTCGCTCACGATCTCGGGGCGAACGGGGACCGGGAGCACTACATGCGCGCCACGCTCGCCTGGGACGCCGACGGCCGGGCGCGCCTCACGGTCGCCGGGCGGCAGGACTCGAGCCTGCAGAGCGTCCTCGCCGACGCCTCGGCGCTCGTCCGCCGCATGCCGGGCGCGGGCCCGCTCCCCGCCGGCAGCGCGGTCGATTACCTGCCCCTCGGCTGACCCTGGAACCGTTGCCCAAAGGACTCATTCGGGCGGTGTTCCCCTTCCACAACCGGACCAAGAACGCTTGACACAAAAGGCGAACAATTTTAGAACGTTCTCAATTAAAGACACGCGATCACTGGTCTCCACAGGTCCAGTCAAAGACGAAGAGGGGTATCGCGATGCTCACGCGTAAGCAGCACGACCTGCTCATGTTCATCCACAAGCGGGTTCAGCGGGACGGCGTCTCGCCCTCCTTCGACGAGATGAAGGAGGCGCTCGATCTGCGCTCCAAGTCGGGCATCCATCGCCTGATCACCGCGCTTGAGGAGCGGGGCTTCATCCGCCGCCTCGCGCACCGGGCCCGCGCCATCGAGATCCTGCGTCTGCCGGAGAACGTGGCGGCGGAGATGCCGCGTGCAGGCTTCCGCCCCGAGGTGATCGACGGGGATCGCAGCGGCCCGCCGCCCAGCAGCAGCAGCAGCCCCTCCACGCCCGAGATCGATGCCCTCAGCCGCCTCGGCGCCGCCCCCGTCCAGCGCGGGGAGGAGGCGGCAATGGTGCCGCTCGTCGGTCGCATCGCGGCCGGCAGCCCCATCGAGGCCATCGAGAACGGCGCCCATCGCCTCGGCGTGCCGAGCGGCATGATCGACGGCGCGGGCGAGCACTACGCGCTCGAGGTCAAGGGCGACTCGATGATCGACGCCGGGATCCATGACGGCGATGTCGTGGTCGTCCGCCGCCAGCAGACCGCGAACAACGGCGATATCGTCGTGGCGCTGATCGAGGACCATGAGGCGACGCTGAAGCGCCTGCGCCGCAAGGGCGACGCCATCGCACTCGAGGCCGCCAACCCGGCCTACGAGACCCGGCTCTACCGGGCGGGCCGCGTCAAGATCCAGGGCAAGATGGTCGGCCTCATCCGCACCTATCGCTGAGAGACGCGCCCCGCTCGCCATCCCGGATGCCAGCGCCGCTTCCCCGAGGCGGCGCTGCTTTTCGTCCGGACCTCTCCGTTCTCGATCCAGATCGCCACGGCGCCCCGGCCGAGGCGCCCGGCGCCGATGAAGACGCAAGCGCCTGCGGGCCGCGCCTTGGCGCGCGGAACCACCAGCACCGTATGCGCGACGCAGGCCTGCGCCATGCTTTCCGCCGCGGTGGCACCCCGACCGCGCCTCAGGACAAGGCGCCACCCCTCCGGCAGGGGCGCGGTCAGGTCCCGCCGCGCTGCGCCCGCGGCGAAGCCCGGGCGAGCGGCGGCCACGGCCTGCGGCGGCCGTTCGCCGTCGCGCCGAAGCCAGGTCTCGGCGGCATGCCCCTGCCCCGTCGCCCGGTCCAGCGCCCGGCCCTCCGGCCCAAGGACGCCGAAGAGCCGACCCTCCGGCGCGATGACGAGCGCGGGGCGCACGGGCGCATGCCAGTGGGCGGCGAGGACTGCCGCGAAGGCGGCGGCAAGCCCGGCCACCCGCCAAGGCCCCCGCCAGACCGCGGCCCAGAGCCCGCCGAGCGCGAGCGTGCCGAGGAGCCAGACGGGCGCCGCGGGCACGCCCGTATCCGCCCCCGGCAGCGCCGCGACCCGGTGCGCGACGCCAAGCACCCAGTCGATCCCGAGCCCCATGAGCGCCAGCGCCGGCTCCGCAAATCCGAAGGGTGCGAGCAGTCCCGCGAGGATCGCCGATGGCGCGATCCAGAGCCCCATGACCGGCACCGCGCCCAGATTGGCGAGCAGGCCCCAGGGCGTGGCCCGGTTGAAATGCACGCCCGCGAAGGGTGCCGTCGCCGCCCCGGCCACGACGCTCGTCAGCAACAGCGCCCCGAGCCCGGCCCAGAAAAGCGCCCAGAGACGCCCTGCCGCTGCAACGACGAGCCCGTTCGCGACGGCGGCGGGAAGCAGGCGCCACGCCCCCGATCCACGCAAACCGTCCGGCACCGCATGGGCCGGCGGCGGATCGCCCGAAGGGCTCGGCCGGCCGCCGTCGCCCTCGGATGCCGCCTCCCGCGCCGCGGCGGCGCGCGCCGCACGACGGCGGCGGAGCGCCTCGTAGGCGGCGACCAGCGCCGTCGTCGCCGCAAAGCTCATCTGAAAGCCCGCATCGAAGAGCGCCGCGGGGTTGAGCGTCAGCACAATCGCCGCGGCGAGCGCCAGCGCGCGGAGCGTGATCGCCGGCCGGTCCAGCATCACGGCCACCAGCGCCACTGCGACCATGACGAAGGCGCGCTGCGTCGCCACCGTTCCGCCCGAGAGCGCGAGATAGCCAAGCCCGGCGAGGAGCGCCGCTCCCGCCGCCAGCTTCTTTGCGGGCAGACGGAGCGCCACCGGCCCCGCCAGCGCCATCCCCGCCCTCAGCGCTGTGAAGACGAGGCCTGTCAGCATGCCCATGTGCAGCCCTGAGATGGCCAGCAGATGCGCGAGCGAGGAGATGCGCAGCGCCTCCGCATCCGCCTCCTCGATGCCCGCCCGGTCGCCGACGATGATCGCGGCGGCGAAGGCCCCGCTGGCACCCGGCAGGGCGGCGCGGATCCCGTCCGCCATCGCCTGCCGCGCCCGCGCAAGCCGGAGGCGCAGGCGGTCCGGCAGCGCCGGCACCGCCTCCGCGCGCGTGCCCACCGCCTCCGCCGCCGGCAGGCGCATCGCCGGGGGGGGGGCGGGGCCCGTGGCACCCACCCCCACGCCAGAGGCCCGACGGGCAGACTCGAAGGCGCCGGGCTCGACCGGCGCGCCGGGCGGGAAGAGCGTGGCATGCACATGCACCCAGTCGCCCGGCCGCGGCGCTGCCTGAGGGTCGGTATCGAGCAGCGCGAGACGCACGCGTTCAGGCACGCGCCGGGGCCCGTAGCCGAAAAGGCTCACGCGCTCGAGCAGGATCCGGGGCGCGCCGGACGCCGCCTTGTCGAGCGCGACGACCCGTCCCTCCACCGATGCGGTCAGCGCCCGGGCGAAGCGCGGCCCCTCCGCCCGCATCGCCGCGCCCAGCGCGAGCGCGAAGCCGAGGGTCAGCGCCAGGGCGCCCAGGCCGAGCACACGCCCCGCCATCGACCGGCGCACGACCGGCGCGAGCAGAATGACAGCGGGCAGAAGCGGCAGGCCGAGGCACCAGTCCGCCGGCTCCTCGGGCAGTTCGAAATAGACCCAGATGCCGATGCCGAGGCCCACCGGCAGCCACAGCACCGCGCGCCGAAGCTCGAGCCGCAGGACCGTCTCGAGAAACGCGGCCGCGCGGCCCGGGCGACGCACCGCCGATACCAGCGGGCCTCTGCCCGCGCGCCTCGACACGCCTAGCACCACCACGCTCCACACCGCCCCGGACCATCGCCGCGACGGGGCCTATCGGCCGCGGCACCTCATCAGAGCCTGCCGGGCTTAACCCCTGATTAACGACGATGCCGCCACCAAGCCCCGCGCCGCCCCGCGGCAGCGGTACCGCGGGCAGGCGGTTGAAGCCGCGCGCGCAATGGGGCATGGGCAGGCGCGAACCTACCGGCATCCGCGTCCGCCCACAGCACCGAATAACGGAGAGACCCATGAGCGAGCCTGCGCGCGACCCGTCCGTCGTCACCCGCTTTGCCCCCTCGCCCACGGGCTTCCTGCATATCGGCGGCGGGCGCACCGCGCTCTTCAACTGGGCCTTCGCGCGGCATCACGGCGGCAAGTTCCTGCTGCGCATCGAGGATACGGACCGCGCGCGCTCGACACCCGAGGCAACGGCCGCGATCTTCGAGGGGCTGCGCTGGCTCGGGCTCGACTGGGACGGCGACGCGGTCTCCCAGGCCGAGCGGCACGGGCGCCATGCGGCGGTGGCCGGGTCGATGCTGGCCAACGGCACCGCCTACAAGTGCTGGGCCACCAGGGAGGAGATCGAAGCCTTCCGCGAGAAGGCCAAGGCCGAGAAGCGCCCGCCCCTCTTCCGGTCCCCCTGGCGGGACGCGGACGCGGCCGAGATCGCCGCGAAGGAGGCCGCCGACGAACCCTATGTGATCCGCCTCAAGGCGCCGCGCGACGGCAAGGTCATGGTGGAGGACGCCGTGCAGGGCAGCGTCACCTGGGAGGCCTCTCAGCTCGACGACCTGATCCTCCTCCGCTCGGACGGCACGCCCGTCTACATGCTCGCCGTCGTGGTGGACGACCATGACATGGGCGTCACGCATGTGATCCGCGGGGACGACCACCTCACGAACGCCGCGCGGCAGAGCCTCATCTACAGGGCCATGGACTGGCCCGTCCCCGTCTTCGCGCACATCCCGCTCATCCACGGGCCGGACGGCGCCAAGCTCTCCAAGCGCCACGGCGCGCTCGGTGTCGAGGCGTATCGCGAGATGGGCTACGTGCCCGAGGGGATGCGCAACTACCTCGCCCGTCTCGGCTGGTCCCACGGCGATGACGAGTTCTTCTCGACCGAAGAACTCATTGACTGGTTCAATCTCGAGAGCATCGGCAAGGGCGCCGCCCGGTTCGACTTCGCCAAGCTCGCGAACATCAACGGCCAGCACATCCGCGCGATGGACGATGACCGCCTCGCCGCCCTCGTGCTCGACTATTGTGCGCTGCGGGAGCTCGATCTGGAGGCAGAACATCGCGACATGTTGACCGAGGCGCTGCCCGGCCTCAAAGAGCGCGCCAAGACGCTCGCGGAACTTCTTGATATCGCGCACTATATCCTGGCGACCCGCCCACTCGACCCGGATGAGAAGGCCGCGAAGGCGCTCGGCGGAGAGGCGCCGGAGCTCCTCGCTCGTTTGACGCCGCATCTGCGTGCTGCTAGTGCGTGGAAACCGGGCCCACTCGAAGACGTGGTGCGCACTTTCGCGGAAGACGAAGGGCTCAAGCTCGGGAAGGTTGCACAGCCGCTCAGGGCCGCATTGACGGCCCGCGCGGTCAGCCCCGGGGTCTTCGACGTCATGGTCACCCTCGGGCGCGACGAGACGCTGGCCCGGATCGCCGACGTCACAGGCTGACGGGTCGCTTGCCGACCCGTCGCCGGACGACAGGGATCAGGCCGCGCCCGCCAGCGCCTCGGGGCGATGCGGGCGACCATCCGTCCCCGCTGCCCGCCCCAGGGCGCCGGGGCCCGCTCGGACAAGGGGAGAACCATGCCGGACACAGCCACCCGCACCGCGACCGTCACCTTCGACGGCAAGACCATGGACCTGCCGGTGTACGACGCCGTGCACGGGCCGTCCGTCCTCGACATCCGCCGCCTCTACGCGGACATGGACGTCTTCACCTACGACCCGGGCTTTACCTCGACCGCCTCCTGCGAGAGCACGATCACCTATATCGACGGTGACAAGGGCGAGCTCCTCTACCGCGGCTATCCCATCGACCAGCTTGCCGAGCAGTCGCACTTCCTCGAGGTCTGCTACCTCCTCCTCTATGGCGAGCTGCCCTCGGCCACGCAGATGGAGGATTTCGAGAAGCGCGTGACCAACCACACCATGCTGCACGAG
The DNA here is from genome assembly GCA_039815685.1 of Pseudomonadota bacterium. Taxonomy (GTDB): domain Bacteria; phylum Pseudomonadota; class Alphaproteobacteria; order Rhodobacterales; family Rhodobacteraceae; genus Thermohalobaculum. The sequence continues at coordinate 96,711 of JBCBYV010000020.1, forward strand.
CAGATGGTGAACTTCTTCCGCGGCTTTCGGCGCGACGCTCACCCGATGGCGGTCATGTGCGGCGTGGTCGGCGCGATGTCCGCCTTCTACCATGACAGCACGGACATCACGGATCCCTGGCAGCGCGAGGTCGCCTCGATCCGCCTCATCGCCAAGATGCCGACGATCGCGGCCTGGGCCTACAAGTACTCCCTCGGCCAGCCCTTCATCTACCCGCGCAACGACCTCGATTACGCGAGCAATTTCCTGCACATGTGCTTCGCCGTTCCCTGCGAGGAATACGTGGTCGACCCGGTGCTTGCACGGGCCATGGACCCAAACCCCAAACCCCAAACCCCAAACCCCAGGTTTGAAACTCTACAAAAATAGTTTTTAAATAAAACCCGAAAGATAACATCCAAACGTGCGAATAAAAAACAAAAAAAGGACAAATACAAGAGCCCCAA
>JBCBYV010000007.1:0-162885 GCA_039815685.1 Pseudomonadota bacterium
GCGCGCGGGCGGGGGGCCCGCGGTGGGCCTGTTGGGGGTGGTGGTTTTGTTCCCGGGGCGGGGGGCCGTGCCCGCGCTCGCAGCCTGCGGCCTCTGCTTCATGATGGCGCCGATGCACCATTCGGCGATGCGCCATGTGCAACCCGTGCGCCTGGAACTCGGCGTGCGCACGGTCTTCAACATCCTTGGCCCCCTGACGAACCCCGCCGGCGCACGGCGGCAACTGACAGGCGCCTTCGCGCCCTACCTCCTGCGACCCATGGCCGAGACGCTGCGCACGCTCGGCTCGGAAGCCGCCTGGCTCGTGCACGGCTCGGACGGGACGGACGAGATCTCGATTGCCGGGCCGAGCAAGGTGGTCGCGCTCGAGAACGGAGAGATCCGCGAGTTCGAGGTGACGCCTGCCGATGCGGGCCTGCCGAGCCATCCCTTCGAGGCTATCCTGGGCGGTACACCGGAGGAGAACGGCGCGGCGCTACGCAGCCTCCTCGACGGCGAGCCCGGCGCCTATCGCGACGCCGTGCTCCTGAACTCGGCAGCGGCACTCGTGGTCTCGGGCCAAGCCCGCAGCCTCGACGAAGGCCGAGGCATCGCGGCCGAAAGCCTCGACAGCGGCGCTGCGAAGCAAAAGGTCGCCGAGCTTGCCACGATAACCACTGCCGCCGACACACACGGCTAAGACGCGCCGGCAGGCGACGCGGTTGCACCGTTGCGCAAGCTCCCGCTCCCTCCCGCGTCAGCGTAGGCTGCGAGGTATTGAGATTCGGCGAACGCAGCGCCCGCCTGTCGCGCAACACCGTCTTCGAACCGGATCCGCGAGGCCGTGGGGTGGCATCGGAGCGCATTTTCGAGCTCCTGCCTCCGGCGGGTCCGAGCCCGGTATCGAGCGCTTTCACGGCGCCAACATCCTGCATGGACCCGCCCTCGCGGCTCGGCCGAGACGTTGGAAATCGTCATCGCGGGAACTGTTCCGGCATTCCGGATCCTCGTCATACGACTGGAACCGATAGGTTTTCCGGATCCTCGGGCCAAGCCCCGGGACGACTGCAAACCCTCCCTCCCGTCTCGGCAAAATCACGACAACGGTCTCTGCCGTCTCGCTCATTCCATGAGGACCTGGCATGCGTTCGGAAGGCCGGGTGTCGTCCTGCCGCGATCTGCCCACGATCCCGGCAACCGGCATGTTCGGCGCCGCGGCCCGTTGCCCTCGCCCACCGGCTGTTCCGTCGGGCCCCGAAAGCCGTTAGGAGACAGCCATGAGCACCATTCTCGACCGCATCAAGGCCTACAAGCTCGAGGAGATCGCCGCCGCCAAGGCCGCGCGACCGATCGCGGGCATCGAGGCCGACGCCCGCGCCGCCGACCCCATCCGCCCCTTCCGCGCCGCCCTCAGCGCAGCGGCGGATACGGGCTACGGGCTGATCGCCGAGATCAAGCGCGCCTCCCCGTCGAAGGGCCTGATCCGCGCCGATTTCGACCCTGCAGCCCTCGCCGACGCCTACGCGACGGGCGGTGCGGCCTGCCTCAGCGTGTTGACCGACGGGCCGAGCTTCCAGGGCGACCCGGCATATCTCGCCGAGGCGCGCGCGGCCTGCCCCCTCCCAGTCCTCCGCAAGGATTTCCTCTACGATCCGTACCAGGTCGCGGAGGCGCGGGCCTGGGGCGCGGACTGCATCCTCATCATCATGGCGAGCGTCGAAGACGCGCTCGGGGCCGAGCTCCACGCAGCCGCCAAGCACTGGGGCATGGACACGCTCGTGGAGGTGCATGACGAGGCGGAGCTCGACCGCGCCCTCGCCCTAGACGCGCCCCTCATCGGCATCAACAACCGCAACCTCCACACCTTCGAGACGACGCTAGAGACGACGGAGCGCCTCGCCCCCCGCGTGCCGGCGGACCGGGAGGTGGTGGGCGAGAGCGGTCTCTTCACGCCTGCTGACCTCGCCCGCCTCGCGCGCATCGGCGTGCGCCGGTTCCTGATCGGGGAGAGCCTGATGCGCGCGGAGGACGTCGCCGCCGCCACCCGCACGATCCTCGCCGACCCCCTCCCCGCCACCCGGGGCGCCGCATGACCGGCGAGACGCCGAAGACCCTCACCCATTTCGACGCCGAGGGTCGCGCCCAAATGGTCGATGTGGGCGACAAGCCCGTCACGAAGCGCAGCGCCACCGCCGAGGGCACCGTGCGCATGGACCCCGCGACGCTACGGATGATCGTGGAGGGGCGCGCGAAGAAGGGCGATGTCCTCGCCGTCGCGCGCCTCGCCGGCATCATGGCGGCCAAGCGAACACCGGACCTCATCCCCCTTTGCCACCCGCTCATGCTCTCGAAGGTCAGCGTCGATCTCCGCCCCGCCCCGCCCGACCGGGTGGAGATCGAGGCGACCTGTGAAGTTTCAGGTCAGACCGGCGTCGAGATGGAGGCACTCACCGCCGTCAGCACTGCCGCCCTCACCGTCTACGACATGGTCAAGGCCGTCGATCGCGGCATGGTCATCGAGGACATCCGCCTCACCCGCAAATCCGGCGGCAAGTCGGGCGACTGGCAGGCGGGCTGAGCCGCCCGTCCCGGCCGGCCATCAGCGATGCGCGGAGGAGACCCCATGCTGAGCGTCGAGGAAGCCCGCGCCCGTGTGCTCGCCCTCGTGGCACCGCTCGGCGCCGAACGCGTGGCGCTCGCCGACGCATCCGGGCGCACGCTCGCCGAAGACGCGGCGGCTGCCCGCGCGCAGCCGCCCTTTGCGGCCTCCGCCATGGACGGATACGCCGTGCGGGCGGCGGAGGCGGTCCCCGGCGCACGGCTCACCGTGGCGGGCGAAGCGGCAGCGGGCCACCGTGCCGCCTGCGCGCTCCCCCAGGCCGCCGCCATCCGCATCTTCACCGGCGCGCCCCTGCCGGAGGGCGCGAACAGCATCCTGATCCAGGAGAACGCGGCACGGGATGGCGACACCATAACGGTCGCGGAGGCACCGGCTCCCGGCGTCTATATCCGCCCGGCCGGCGGGGATTTCGCCGCAGGCAGCATCCTTGCCGCCCCCAGCCGGCTCGGCCCGCGGGAGATCGGGCTGCTGGCCGCCATGAACGTGGCCGAGCCCGTCGTCGCGCGCCGCCCGGTCGTGGCCCTCATGGCGACGGGCGACGAACTCGTCTGGCCGGGCGAGACCCCGGGGCCGGACCAAATCATCGCCTCCAGCGCCCCGGCGCTCGCCGCCCGCGTGGCTGCCGCGGGCGCCATCCCGCGCCTCTGCCCCATCGCGCGCGACGCGCGGGAGAGCCTGCTCGCAGCCCTCGAGGTCGCGCGCGGCGCCGACATCCTCGTCACGCTCGGCGGCGCGTCGGTCGGCGACCACGATCTCGTGGCGGAGGTGCTGGGCGGCGCGGGCCTCGCGCTCGACTTCTACAAGATCCGGATGCGGCCCGGGAAACCGCTCATGGCCGGCCGGCTCCATGACGGCATGGCAATGCTCGGCCTGCCCGGCAACCCGGTCTCCGCCATGGTCTGCGCCGAGCTCTTCCTCGTGCCCGCCATCGACCGCTGCCTCGGCTGGCCGGCCGAAACCCTCGCCCCCCAGTTCCGCACCGGCCTCCTCGCCCACGACCTCGAGGCGAATGGCGACCGGGAGCACTACATGCGCGCGACCCTCGCCCACACGGCCGAGGGGCAGGCCCATCTGACCGTCGCCAAGCGACAGGACTCGAGCCTCCTCAGCGTCCTCGCCGACGCTTCCGCCCTCGTCCGCCGCATGCCCGGCGCCCCTGCCGCAGCCGCCGGAACACGCGTTGAGTACTTGCCGCTCGACTGAGCGCGGCGTTGCCGAAAAGACTCAATCGCATTCCGTTCTCGTCCTGCGACCGGGGCACGAACGGTTGACACAAAAGGCGAACAATTTTAGAACGTTCTCAATAAAAGCCTGCGATCACCGGTCCTCGGTGGCCTAATCACGACGAAGAGGGGTATCCTGATGCTGACGCGCAAGCAGCACGACCTGCTCATGTTCATCCATAAACGGGTGCAACGGGATGGCGTCTCGCCGTCCTTCGACGAGATGAAGGAAGCGCTCGACCTGCGCTCGAAGTCGGGCATCCACCGGCTGATCACGGCGCTCGAGGAACGGGGCTTCATCCGGCGCCTCGCCCACCGCGCCCGCGCCATCGAAATCCTGCGCCTGCCGGAGAATGTGGGCGGCGAGGTGCCGCGCCAGGGTTTCCGGCCCGAGGTGATCGACGGCGACCGCTCAAGCGCACCTGCCGGCAGCACCGCCTCGCCCGAGATCGACGCACTCAGCCGCCTCGGGGCCGCGCCCGTGCAGCGCGGCGAGGATGCGGCGATGGTGCCGCTCGTCGGCCGCATCGCGGCGGGCAGCCCGATCGAGGCGATCGAGAACGGGGCACAGCGTCTCGGCGTGCCGAGCGCGATGATCGAGAGCGGGGCGGACCACTACGCGCTCGAAGTGAAGGGCGACTCGATGATCGAGGCCGGCATCCATGACGGCGACGTCGTGGTCGTGAAGCGCCAGCAGACCGCGAACAACGGCGACATCGTGGTGGCACTCATCGAGGATCATGAAGCCACGCTCAAGCGCCTCCGCCGAAAGGGCGAGTCGATCGCGCTCGAGGCCGCGAACCCGGCCTATGAGACCCGCCTCTATCGTGCCGGCAAGGTGAAGATCCAGGGCAAGATGGTCGGCCTCATCCGCACCTATCGCTGAACCGGAGAAGGTCGGCGCGGCCCCGCCGCGCTGACATGCCGGACTGACGGTGCGGGCTCAGTCCACGCGCCCGCCTCAGCCGCCGCGCCACCCGCCATGCCAGCGCCGCCGCCCCGTCGGCGCGCTGGTCTCGATCCGCAGATCTCCCTCCTCGACCCAGACAGCGACTGCGCCATGCGAAAGCCTCCGCGCACCGATGAAGGCGCAATCTCCTTCCGGGGGGGCCTCCACCGTCGGCGCAACCACCAGCGTGGCTTGCCGACAAGCCTCGGCAAGGCGCGCCACCGTCGCCCAACGGCCGCGCAGGAAGACCGCCTCCCAGCCATCGCCGAGCGACGCCGACAGCGCAGCTCCAGCGCCGCGTTCTGCGAAACCGGGTCGCGCAGCGGCAATCTCCTGCGCCACACGTTCCCCGTCGCGACGCAGCCAGGTCTCAGCGGCGAAGCCCTGCCCAACGCCGCGACTGAGCGCACGACCCTGCGGGCCCAGCACGCCCACCAGCCGCCCGCCCTCCGCCAGGATCAGGGCAGGCCGCGGCGGCACGTCCGCGCGTGCCACCATCAGCGCAAAGACTGCGAGCGCGAGGCCGAATGCGCGCCAGGGTCCACGCCACACCGCCGCCCACACGCCGCCGAGCGCGACCGCACCCAGCAGCCAGCCGGGGGCGGCCGGGACGCCGGCATCCGCGCCGGGAAGGGCCGCGACCCAATGCGCCACCATCAGCACCCAGTCGATGCCAAGGCCCATGAGACCCAGCACGGGTGCGGCCAACCCAAAGGGGGCTGCAAGTCCCGCCAGCACAGCCATCGGCGCGATCCACGCGCCCATAACCGGCACGGCGGCGAGGTTCGCGATCAGGCCCCAGGGTGCGACCCGATTGAAGTGAACGCCCGAGAAGGGGGCCGTGGCAGCTCCCGCCACCACGCTGGTCAGCACCAGCGCGAAGAGCCCCGTCCACAACCCGCCGCCGAGACTGCGAAAAAGGCGGAAGACCGGACCACTCCCCTGCTGCTTTACCTCTTCACCTCCGGCACCCTCCGCACCCTCGGCCAACCGCCGCGCAAGACGCCGCCGACGTAGCGTCTCATAGGCCGCCACCAGCGCCGTCGTCGCCGCGAAGCTCATCTGAAAGCCCGCATCGAAGAGCGCCGCGGGATCGAGCGCCAGCACGATCACCGCCGCCAGCGCCAGCGCGCGGAGCGTGATCGCCGGCCGGTCCAGCATCACCGCGACAAGCGCCACCGCGACCATCACGAAGGCACGCTGTGTCGCCACCGTCCCACCCGAAAGCGCCAGATAGCCGAGGCCCACGGCAAGCGCCGCTCCCGCCGCGATCTTCTTCACCGGCCAGCGGAGCGCCATCGGCAGCAGCGCCATACCCGCCCGCAGAACGGTGAAGACGAGCCCCGTGAGCATGCCCATATGCAGCCCCGAGATCGCCAGCAGGTGCGCGAGCGAGGAGATGCGCAGCGCCTCCGCATCCTCCTCCCGGATGCCCGACCGGTCGCCCGTGATGATCGCCGCCGCAAAGGCACCCGACGCCCCCGGCAGCGCCGCCCTGATCCCGTCGGAGAGCCGGTTGCGCCAACGCGCGAGGCTAAGGCGGAGCCGGTCGGCAAGCCCCGGCTCAGGCTCCGCGCGCAGCCCCGCGATCTCGCCCACCGGCACGGCCATGGCCGGGCTTCGCGCAAACCCCGTTGCGCCCAGACCCTTGAAGTAGGCCCGGCGCGCAAAGTCGAACGCCCCCGGCTCGACCGGGGCCGAGGGCGGAAAGAGGGTGGCGTAGACATGCACCCAGTCCCCGGGCCGCGGCGCATCCCCCGGCTCCGTGCCGAGGAGCGCGATCCGGGTCCGACGCGGCACCCGTGAGGCGCGGTAGCCGAAGAGGCTCGCGCGTTCGAGCAACACTCGCGGCGCGCCCGACCCCGCCCGGTCGACCGCGATCACGCGCCCCTCGACCGTCCCGGTCACCGGCACCTGCAGCCTGGGTCCCTCGGCCCGCATCGCAGCCCCAAGCGCCAGCGCAAAGCCCAGCGACAAGGAAAACGCAGCGAGCACCACCACGCGCCCAAGCATCGCGCGGCGCACGACAGGCATCACGATCAATGCCGCAGGCAGCGCCGGCAGCCACAAGGTCCATCCCGGAGGCTCTTGGGGCAGCGCGAAATAGAGCCAGACGCCCAGCGCCAGTCCCACCGGCAGCCAAAGCGCCGCCCGCCGGAACTCGAGCGCGAGCACGCGCTGCCAGAGCACGGCACCCCGCCCCCCGGAACCTCGGGCCGCGATCACTCCAGGTACTACGAACGCAGTCCCCATCGGCCACTCGCACTCCACACCGGGCCACTATCCCGACGGCCCCCGACCGCCCATCGCCTCACATCCAACCCGCGCGAGCTTAAGCGCCGATTAACGATAGCAACGCGACCGCGGACCAGGTTGAAGCGCGGGGCGCGATGGGGCATGGGGGCTGCCCGACGCCACTGCCAGCCAAGGAGCCACCCGATGAGTGCAGCGATGACCGAGAGCGGCCGCGATCCGTCCGTCGTGACCCGCTTCGCCCCCTCGCCCACCGGGTTCCTCCATATCGGCGGCGGGCGCACGGCGCTCTTCAACTGGGCCTTCGCGCGGCATCATGGCGGCAAGTTCCTCCTCCGCATCGAGGATACGGACCGGGAGCGTTCGACACCCGAGGCGACGGCGGCGATCTATGACGGGCTCCGCTGGCTCGGCCTCGACTGGGACGGCGACGCCATCTCCCAGGCCTCGCGCGAGGCACGCCACGCGGAAGTCGCCGAAGCCATGCTCGCCAACGGCGCCGCCTACAAATGCTGGGCCACGAAGGAAGAGATCGACGCCTTCCGCGAGGCCGCGAAGGCCGAGAAGCGCCCACCCCTATTTCTGTCCCCCTGGCGCGACGCGGACCCCTCTGCGATCGCTGCGCAGGAAGCGGCTGGCGAGCCCTTCGTCATCCGCCTGAAGGCGCCCCGCGAGGGCCAGGTGACGGTCGAGGACGCCGTCCAGGGCACGGTGACATGGGAGGCGGCCCAGCTCGACGACCTCATCCTGCTGCGCTCCGACGGCACGCCCGTCTACATGCTCGCCGTCGTCGTGGACGACCACGACATGGGCGTCACGCATGTCATCCGCGGGGACGACCACCTCACCAACGCCGCCCGGCAGTCCCTCATCTACCGCGCCATGGGCTGGGACGTGCCGGTCTTCGCCCATATCCCGCTCATCCACGGGCCCGACGGCGCCAAGCTCTCGAAACGCCACGGCGCCCTCGGTGTCGAGGCCTATCGCGAGATGGGCTATACGCCCGATGGGATGCGCAACTATCTCGCCCGCCTCGGCTGGTCCCATGGCGACGACGAGTTCTTCTCCACCGAACAGCTCGTCGACTGGTTCAACCTCGCCAGCATCGGCAAGGGTGCCGCCCGCTTCGATTTCGCGAAGCTCGCCAACATCAATGGCCAGCATATCCGCGCGATGGACGACGCCCGGCTCGCCGAGCTCGTGCTCAATTATTGTGCACTGCGGGACATCAATCTCACGCCGGAACATCGCGAGATGTTGACCGCTGCGCTGCCCGGATTGAAAGAGCGCGCCAAGACGCTCACGGAACTCATTGATATGTCGCACTATATCATCGCCCATCGCCCGCTGGAGCCGGATGAGAAGGCGGCAAAAGCCCTGTCGGGAGAGGCCCCGGCGCTCCTCGCTCGTTTGACGCCGCACCTGCGTGCTGCTACTCCGTGGAAACCGGGTCCACTAGAAGAAGTGGTACGCACTTTCGCGGAAGACGAAGGGCTCAAACTCGGAAAAGTCGCACAACCGCTCCGTGCTGCGCTGACGGCTCGCGCGGTGAGCCCCGGGGTCTTTGACGTCATGGACACCCTCGGGCGCGACGAGACGCTGGCCCGGATCGCCGACGTCACCGGCTGAGCCCGGACACCAGCGCATTGGGATTTCCCGCCTCGGCCCATTGACGGCCCGGGCGGCACGGCGACCCGTCCGTCCCAGGGCCCGGGCGCGCACCGACAAGGGGAGAACCATGCCGGATACAGCCACCCGAACAGCCACCGTCACCTTCGACGGCAAGACCATGGACGTGCCCGTCTACGACGCCGTCCACGGGCCCTCGGTGATCGACATCCGCCGCCTCTACGCGGATCTCGACGTCTTCACCTACGATCCGGGCTTCACCTCGACCGCCTCCTGCGAGAGCACGATCACCTATATCGACGGGGACAAGGGCGAGCTGCTCTATCGCGGCTATCCCATCGACCAGCTCGCCGAGCAGAGCCACTTCCTCGAGGTCTGCTACCTCCTCCTCTATGGCGAGCTGCCGACCGCCACGCAGATGGAGGATTTCGAGAAGCGGGTCACCAAGCACACCATGCTCCACGAGCAAATGGTGAACTTCTTCCGCGGCTTCCGGCGCGATGCTCACCCGATGGCCATCATGTGCGGCGTCGTCGGCGCCATGTCGGCCTTCTACCACGACTCGACCGACATCACGGATGCCTGGCAGCGCGAGGTCGCCTCGATCCGCCTCATCGCCAAGATGCCGACAATCGCGGCCTGGGCCTACAAATACTCGCTTGGCCAGCCCTTCATCTACCCGCGCAACGATCTCGATTACGCGAGCAATTTCCTGCACATGTGCTTCGCCGTTCCCTGCGAGGAGTATGTCGTCGACCCGATCCTGGCCCGCGCCATGGACCGGATCATGACGCTGCATGCCGACCATGAGCAGAACGCCTCGACCTCGACCGTGCGCCTCGCCGGCTCGTCCGCCGCAAACCCCTTCGCCTGCATCGCCGCCGGCGTCGCCTGCCTCTGGGGCCCGGCCCATGGCGGCGCGAACCAGGCCTGCCTCGAGATGCTGCGCGAGATCGGCTCGCCCGACCGGGTCGATGAATACGTCAAGCGCGCGAAGGACCGGGACGACCCCTTCCGCCTCATGGGCTTCGGCCACCGCGTCTACAAGAACTACGACCCGCGCGCGAAGGTGATGCAGGCCACGGCGGCCGAGGTGCTCGACCTCCTCGGCGTCAAGGATAACCCCACACTCCAGACCGCCAAGCTCTTGGAGAAGCACGCGCTCGAGGACGAGTACTTCATCGAGAAGAAGCTCTACCCGAATGTCGATTTCTACTCGGGCATCATCCTCGAAGCGATGGGCTTCCCGACCTCGATGTTCACGCCGATCTTCGCGCTCAGCCGCACCGTCGGCTGGATCGCGCAGTGGAAGGAGATGATCGAGGACCCGACCCAGAAGATCGGCCGGCCCCGCCAGCTCTACAAGGGCGCGGCCCGCCGCGACTATGCAGGCATCGAGAGCCGCTGACGTAGCGACCATCTCAAGCCACCATCAGGGGCCCGGACACCCGCTGTTCGGGCCCCTTTTTTGCGACTTGTCCGCTCTTGCCCCTTGTGATGCGGCAGTTTTCCCTTCGTCGCCGCCGATCATGTGCTAGTTGTGGTGCAGCGCAAACACGCGCTTAAGTTGAATCACTTGCGTATGTATCACCGCAGCGGAGGGCCAGATGACGTGGTTCGAGATGCCGCACGGCAGAACTCAACCCGATACCGGGGCCGTGCTCGGCGCCAGTCGTCGGAGCATCCGCGGCGAAACAGGTCGCACCGCGCCCGTCGGCATCGCGCTCGGCCTCGCTGTGGCCGGTCTGGTGCACGCGGGCGCCTACGCCATGCTCTTCGGTGCGGACTGGGTCGATAGCGACAGCTTTCCCTCGGTCGCCTTCGCGCATTCGACATTCCTTGAGGAGCCGGCAAAGGCTCCCGAAGCGCCGCCGCCGACGCTCATCGCGCTCAACACCACGGCCGACACGGTCTCGGCGCCCGGCGTCCCCCTCGGCCTCGGGCACAAGGCCGTCATGCTCTTCGGCCTCGTGGTGGCGGGCGATGTGGAACCCGGCCCCGAGCCGTCGGTGCAAGCAGCACCGATGCCACCCCGCCGTTACGACGACACCTTCGACGACGCCCATTACATGCCAGGCGACCGGACACCGCGCGCGAGCAACGAGACGGGGCGTCTCGAAGGGACGGCGTGGCGCCCGGTGATCATCGCCTTCGCCTCGAGCGGCAGCGCGGATCTCGACGGCCACGCGGCGGGCCTGCCCGAGACATCGCATTTCCCGGGCCTCCTTTCCCGGGCCTATGTTGCGGAAGCACCCGGAGGAGCAGCCCTCGTCGTGCCGGGGGCGCCCGCCTCGCGGCCCCAGTCCCTGCAGCCACCCGCAAGCCTCGCGGCATCGCCGGGCACCATAGCGTCGGCGACGACCGTGCCGCGCGCGCCCGTCACGCCGCTCTCCGCAACCCGTCGCAGCAGCGAAAGCCTCCGGGCGCGGGAGCGTCACGGCGTCAGGTTCCTCCGCACAACCGGCGGGCTCTCGCCGCTGCGCATCGGCGGCACGGCACCGACGATGCCCGCGCAGCTGGCCGACGCACCGGATCTCGCCCCGAACGGCTAGAGCGGCATCCGACCTGCGTGCACCACTGTTGCCACCGCCGGGCTGGAACGCCAACAGGCCTGACGCGCTCACTGCAACTGCGTCATTGCCGGGCTCGACCCGGCAACCCACCGCCACCGGCCGTGGATGCTCGGCTCAGGCCCGGGCATGACGTGAGCATGTGCGCAACGAACGTACCCCGGAGCACGCAGCGGTCCCTGCCGGGCCACGGGTCAACCCGGCCCCAAGCCGTCCAGTACCGCGCGCGCGGCACGCCTGCCGGGCGGCTCGGCTCCGCGCCCCAGGACACGCAGCGCCTCCGCCGCCGCGTCCTGCTGCGCCGATCTTGCAGGACCAGAGACGAGAAGCGGCGCCACCGCCGCGCTCAGCGCCTCCGGCGTGCAGGCCTCCTGGTAGAACTCCGGCACGGGGCGCGCGCCGCTCTCCCACCCGACCGCCAAGTTTACGAGGTTGGCCGTGTCGATGCGCAATAGCCGCCGGGCAATCGCCGCCGTCAGCCAGCTTGTCCGGTAGGCCGCAACCTGAGGCGTCCCCGCCGCCGCCATCTCCAGCGTCACGGTCCCGGATTTCACCAGCGCCGCATCCGCCGCCCGCATCGCCGCCCGCCGCATGGCCGCATCCGCCTCCGAGCCGAGGAGGATCTCGCCCGGAAAGAGAGCGGCCACCGCATCGCTCACCGTCTCCGCCACCGGGACGACGACGCGCAGATCCCGGCTCGCCGCACGCAGCCGGGCGAGCGTTTCGGTGAAGACAGGGCCCATCCGCCCCACCTCCCCCGCCCGGCTGCCCGGGGCGACCAGCAGCAGCGGCCCCTCCACCCCGTGCACCGCGCGAAAGGCCGCGACCTCCGCCTCGCTCGCCAGCGGCTCGCCGGCGATGGGATGGCCCACGAAATCGCAGCGCATCCCCTCCGCCTCCATGTAAGGCGGCTCAAAGGGCAGGATCGCCAGCACCTGATCGACGAAGGCCGCCATCCGCCGCGCCCGCCCCGGTCGCCAGGCCCAGACCGACGGCGCCACGTAGTGCACCGTGCGGATCCCCGGCGCTGCCTGCCGCACCCCCTTCGCCACGCGCAGCCCGAAGGACGGCGCGTCGATGGTGATGAGCGCATCCGGCTCGAAGGCGAGGCAGGCCTCCCGCGCCTCCCGCATCAGCCTGAGGATAGTGGGCAGCTTCGGCACGACCTCGGTTATCCCCATGACGCTCAGCGCCTCGATCCCGAAGATCGGCTGGAGCCCGGCTGCTCGCATCGCCTGCCCGCCGACGCCCGCGATCTCGAGCCCCGGTGCAAGCTCCCTCACGGCGGTGATGAGCGCGCCGCCCAGCCGGTCGCCCGAAGGCTCGCCCGCGATGAGGAACAGCCGCGGCCCGCTCAAGACGGGTCCCCAAGACCCAGCGCCTTCCGCGACAGCCCTTCGACGAAGAGCCCCTTGGCATCCGCCAGCGCCGCCGTCTCCCGCCCGTCCACAAGCTGCGTCTCGCCCGCAAGGCCGACGACACCCTCTAGCCCCGCGGCATGGGCCGCCCTGACGGTATCCGGCCCGATGGTCGGCACGTCGAACCGGCGATCCTGCCCCGGCTTCGGCATCTTGAGGAGTACGCCGGAAGGGGGTGGCGCCGTCCGCCGCCGCTCCGCCGGCAGGGCGGCGACGCGCGCCAGCATCAGATCCGTCCCCTCGATGGCCTCGACGGCGAGGCAGAGCCCCCGCGCCACCACCGCGCCCTGCCCCACGTCATGCGGGCCGAGGGCTGCGACGATGGCCGCCGCCCGCCGCGCATCGGCCAGCGCGGCCCCACCCGCGCGGCGCGCGCCGATGGGTCCCTCGCCCAGCATCGCGCCCTCCCCCAGGATCTCGCCGGGGCCGACCAACCGGATGCCTCGCTCCTCGAAGATTGCAGCAAAGCCCCGCAACATCGCGTCGTCCCCGCGCGCGAGCAGCGCCAGCGCCCGGGGCAGGAGCCGCAGCGCCGCGAGATCCCCGCGCCAGGGACGCAGGTGCGGGCGGTTCATCGCCCCGGCAAAGACGATGGCCTCCGCCCCCGCCTCGCCAAGCCCGGCAAAGAGCCGGCCGACCTTTTCGAAGGCATGGGCCTGATGCGGATGCGCCGCCATCCAGGGCTCGAAGCACCCCTCGAAGACGATCAGCACATAAGGCAGGTCAGCCGCCCGCCGCACCGCCGCCAGCCGCTCCGGCAACGCCCCGCGCCCGGCCACGATGGCAAGCATGCCCGACGGCCCGCCTTCCCCCGGCGCCCGCGCGCCGCTATCGCCCCCCGGCGCTGGCGCGCCTCCGCCTTGCCTTGGCGCCCGCGGCTCGGTGCTCACCCGGCGCGCGCCTCTCGCGGGAGGCAGTAGCGCCGCTGGCTGCCCTCGGCGATGAAGGCCGCGATCTCGGCAACCGCATCATTGCCGGGATACGCCTCGGCCAGCGCCGCCGCCCGCACCTCCAGCGCGCCCTCCGCCCCCTCGGCAAAGAGCGTGTCATAGGCGCGGCGGATGCCCTGGATCGTCTCCCGGTCGAAACCGCGGCGCTTGAGGCCGATCAGATTGAGCCCGCCGAGCCGCGCCCGGTCCCCCAGCACCGAGCCGAAGGGGATCACGTCCCGCTCGACACCCGTCATGCCGCCCACCATCGCCTGGGCGCCGATCCGCACATGCTGATGCACGGCGCAAAGCCCGCCCAGCACCGCGAAATCACCGACCCTCACATGACCGGCCAGCGTCGCATTGTTCGCCATGATCACGCCCGAGCCGACCTGACAGTCATGACCAACATGGCTGCCCATCATCATGAGGCAGCGGTCGCCCATGCGCGTGACCATGCCTCCGCCGGTGGTGCCGGGGTTCAGCGTCGCATGCTCCCGGATCATGCAGTCGGCCCCGATCTCGAGCCTGCTCGGCTCCCCGGCATATTTCAGGTCCTGGGGCTGATGGCCGACGCTCGCAAAGGGCCAGATGCGCGTGCGCGGGCCGACTTGCGTGCGCCCCGCCACGACGACATGCGAGAAGACCTCCACACCGTCGGCAAGGGTCACCTGCGGCCCGATATGTGCATACGGCCCGACGCTCACCCCCTCGCCAAGGGTCGCGCCGTCCTCGACGATCGCCGTCGGGTGAATGCTCACGCCGCTACCCCCAGTTGACCGCGGCGCTCAGCCCGCCTGCCGGTTGCCGCGCCGGCTGTCGTTCTCGTCGATGATCATGGCGGAGAACTCGGCCTCGGCCGCAACTTCATCGCCCACCTTGGCGACGCCGGTGAACTTCCAGATCTTGCCGCGCCCCCTCAGGATCTCGACATGCAGTTCCAGCTTGTCTCCCGGTACAACCTTGCGGCGGAACCGCGTCTTGTCGAGCGTCATGAAGTAGACGAGCAGGTCCTCGTCAACCTTGCCAAGGCTCTCCACGACCAAGACGCCCGCCGTCTGCGCCATCGCCTCGACGATCAGCACGCCCGGCATGATCGGCTCGCTCGGGAAATGCCCCTGGAAATGCGGCTCGTTGATCGTGATCATCTTGATGCCGCAGGCGTGCTTGTAGGGCACGATCGTCTCGACCCGGTCGATTAGCAGGAAGGGATAGCGATGCGGGATGCAGCGCTTCACCCGCGTGAGGTCCGCCGTCCGGGGCGCCCCCTCATCCGCGAGCGCCGTCTCACCGCCAGTGCCTGTCCCCGCCACCGGGGCTTCAGTATGTTCGGTCATTGCGCGCCTCCGCGCCGGTCGTCTGTGGAGTCGCCTTTCTGATCGCAAGCGGGCACTGAATGGTCAAGGCGCGCCCGGCGCCCTGCGAAAGGGGACCTCTCGTTTTGCGAGATCCCGCCTGAGATCCCGAGGAAATCCGTTCACTCGGGCGCTTCGTCGGGTGCCTCCTCTTCCACGGTCGGCGGCGCCTGCGGCTCGGGGATCGTGATCTCCGGCGGCGGCACGCGCGCATCGAAGACCAGCAGCACCTCGCCGGTCACATCCGCCTCCGGCCGCGCGGCCAGCACGCTCTCGGCATTGATGATCACATCCGCACCCTTGCGCCGGCGCACCTCCTCCAGGATCGGCTGCAGACGGTTCACCAGCTCGCGCCGGGCCTCGCGGAACACCTTGTCGATGGCCGCCGCCTGCGCCTGCGCGGCACGACGCTCGCGCTGCACCCGCGCCCGGAAGGCGCCCGCCCGGGCCTCGAAGGCCTCGCGCGGCATGCTGCCCCTCACACGGGCGAGCTCCTCCTCCTCGAGCGCCAGCTCCGCCTGCACGCGGTCGACCTCGGCCTGCAGGGTCGCACCGAGCTCCCGCTCCGAGGTGGCGAGCGCCCGGGCAGCCGCACTCTCCGCCAGCACCTGCGCCCGGTTCACGATCAGGATCATCGGGGGCCGGTCGGTGCCTGTCTCCTGCGCCGCAAGCGTCCAGGGACAGGCCGCAGCCACCATCGCTGCGAGCAGCAGCAGCACCAGAGACCCGAACCCCGACAGACCGGGCAAGCAGGCGCCCTCCCGCCTCACCACAGCATGCGGCCCAGCGCCGATGCGCGCAGTGGCCGCCATTCGCCCGGCAGCACCGCACAACGCCACCGCCAATACGGCAGGTGGACGCCCCATGGACCGACCCAACCCGACATTGCCTGCGGGATTTGAGTTGGATCGGCAGTTTAGCCCTTCGTTCATGGGACCCGGTCAAAAATGTCGTGGGTGGGGGCGCTTGGAGAAAGGATGCCCCTTGGACGCGCACCTCCAGGGCAGGCGTCCGCGGACTACGCGTCCCGCCACCCCTCCCCAGGGCACGACCCGGCAGGGCACCGGATCAGAACCGGGTGCCGATACCGACACGGAAGATCTCCGACTCGTCGAAGTCCTCATCGATCACCGGGATACCGGCCGAAAGCTCGATCGGGCCGAAGGGGCTGTCCACGAAGAGCAGCCCGCCGATGGCCACCCGCAGCGACGCGCTGTCATCGATCACCGTAGTCCCGAAGGTCGTCTGGTCGAGATCCCAGAGCGTACCGGCATCGATGAAGGCACCGCCGAAGATCCCCAGCTCCTCCGGCAGCCCGATCGGGAACGACACCTGGAAACGCGCCGCTAGGAACAGGTTGCCGCCGAGCGCGTCGTCGGTGTCGAGATCGCGCGGGCCGATCCCGTCGACCGCGAAGCCGCGCAGACTGTCGGAGCCAAGGAAGAACCGCTCCGTGATCCGGCTCTCGGAGTCGCCGAAGGAGAAGAGCGCCCCGCCCTCGAGCTCCAGGCTTGCGACGATGCTGTCGTCCAGAAACCCCTGCCACCCCTTCACCGCCGCCCGGCTCTTCACGAAGCGCTGATCGCCGCCGAGACCCGCGATGTCCTGCTGCCAGGTCACGAGATAGCCCGTCGTAGGCTCAATCGGGTCGTTCCGCTGATCGTAGAGCAGCGTGTAGCCGACCGAGGAGGTGATCGCCTGACCGCTATCCTCGAAGATCGCCGGCGACGCCTCGTCATCCACCGAGATGTCGTCGAAGAGGAAGCTGTAGCGCAGCGTGAGATCCAGGTTCGGCCGCAGCGGGAAGCCCACCGTCGGCGTGATACCGCCCCGCACCTGCTCGAAGGACGACTCGTCCGACCGGTCGTCATCGATGAAGAAGCCCCGGAGCCCGACGGCCAGATCCCGGTCCAGCACCTTCGGCTCGGTGAAGGAGAAGTCGTAGACCTGCGTATCGCCCGCCGCCGTCACCGTGGCCGAGACGATCTGCCCACGGCCGAGGAAGTTCCGCTCCGACACCGCGAGCGAGCCGATGGGACCGGCCGAGGTCGAGAAGCCGAGACCGAGCGAGAGCGAGCCGGTCGAGCGCTCGACGACCTTGACCTTCAGCACCGCCCGGTCGTCCGCCGAGCCCTCCTCCGCATCGATATCGACGCTGTCGAAATAGCCGAGCCCGCGGATCGCGGCCTGCGCCTCGCGGATGCGCCGCGCATCGAAGGCGTCGCCCTCCACGATATCGATCTCGCGCCGGATCACCCGGTCGAGCGTCGCGGTGTTGCCCTCGATATCGATCCGCTCGATGAAGATCCGGTTGCCCTCGTTGATCTCGAAGGTCACGTCGATCGCCAGGTTCTCGGTGTCCTTGCGCGGCTGCGGCCGCACCTGCACGAAGGCGAACCCCCGCTGACCGGCCAGATCCGTCAGCTCGTTGGCGATGTCCTCGACCTCGCGGGCGTCATAAGTGTCCCCGGCCAGATCGTCCGGCAGCAGCGCCTCGAACTCCGCCGGATCGAGGCCCCGCGCATTCACCAGGACATCGAGCTCGCCGAAGCTGTAGATCGGCCCCTCTTCGACCGTGAAGGTGATGAAGAAGCCGTCCCGCTCCGGATTGAGCTCCGCCGTGGCCGAGAGCACCGTGAAATCCGCATGCCCGCGGCTGAGATAAAACTGGCGCAGGAGCTCCTTGTCGAGCTCGAGCCGATCGGGATCGTAGACATCCGTCGAGATGAAGCCTGAAAGAAGACCCGTCTCGCTCGTCTCGATCTCCGTCCGCAGCCGCCGGTCCGAGAACGCCTCGTTGCCGACGAAGTCGATGGAGCTCACGCCCGTAAGCTCGCCTTCCTCGATCTCGAAGACCAGATCGACGCGGTTCTCCGTGCGCTCGATGACCACCGGCTCCACCTCGGCGCCGTAGCGGCCCGTGCGGCGGTAGACCTCGATGATCGTCTGCGCATCCGCCTCGGCCCGGCTCGGCGTGAAGGGGAACCGCGGGCGGAGCGAGATGATCTCCTGCAGCGCATCGTCGTCGAGCGCGCTGTTGCCCTCGAAGGCGATGACGTTGATCGACGGGTTCTCCGCCACCGTCACCACCAGGCTCTCGCCCTCCTGCGTGATGGCGACATCGCGGAAGAGGCCGGTGTCGAAGAGGCGCCGGACCGAGAGGTTCAGCTCCTCGATCGTGACCGTCTCCCCCTGTTCGAGGCGCATATAGGCGAGGATCGTGTCGACCTCGATCCGCCGGTTGCCCCGGACGACGATCCCGCGCTGGGGTGCCTCGACCTGCGCCTCCGCGACCGGGGGTGGTGTCAGGACGGGCCCGGCTGTCGCAATCGCTGCGATGAGAAGGGTTCGGGCCCAGGCCCCGGTGAGCACGCATGCGATCCATCTCGATCGCTCCGGCCGGTCCGCCTCGCGCATCCTGCTGTCCTCTGCCCCTCGCGGCTTTGCCGCGTTTTGCTTGGCGGGGGCTCGGACACGGTCGGCTGCGCCTGCCCCTCTACAATCTTAAGATGTCGTTATAGGTCGCGAACACCATCAGCATCAACACGAGGCTGAGGCCAATCAAAGATCCGTATTTGATCACCGTGGCACCGACGGGCCGGCCGCGCACCGCCTCGGCCGCATAGAACATCAGATGCCCGCCATCCAGTACCGGGATCGGGAAGAGGTTCAGGAGCCCGATCGAGGTCGAGAGGAAAGCGATGAGGTGGATGAACTCCGGAAAGCCCCGCTCCGCCTGCTCGCCCGAGACCTGCGCAATGCGGATCGGCCCGCCCAGATGCGCAGGGTCCGCCTTGGCCGAGACCAGATCGCCGATGAAGGTGACGGTGTTGGTGATGATCCGCTGCACGTTGGCATAGCCCGCCACCACTGTCTCGCTGGCAGAGAGCGGCACGGATGTCGGCATGATCCCGCCCGCATCGCTCGCCGAGATGCCGATTGTCGGCAGCGGCAGGTTCTCGCCCGTCACCGGATGTGGCCGCGTCACCGAGTCGGGATCGATCTCATAGGCGATCTCCTCGCCTTCCCGGTCGATCAGGATCGTCATCGGCGCATCGATCGGCAGCTCGGCCGTATAGACCTGGATGTCGCGGAAGGACCCGATGGGCTCGCCATTGATGCTCAGGATACGGTCGCCCGGCATCATGCCCGCGTTGAAGGCCGGCCGGCCCGGCACCACCATCTCGATCTCGGCGCTAAGCCGGTAGGCGACGCTTACCGTGCGCTCCGTACCGTCGCGCTCGACCAAAGCTTCGATGGGCGCACCGTTCGAGACCTGCACGGCGCGGCGCACCTCGTTGAAGGTCTCGACCGGCACGCCGTCCATCTCGAGCACCCGGTCGCCCACCTCGAACTCGACGCTGGCCGGCGCATCCTCGGCGATCCCGCCGATCACCGGCTCTCCGCTCTCCTTTCCTACATTGAGAGCAAGCGCCGCGAAGAGGATGAAAGAAAGCGCGAAATTGAAGAACGGCCCCGCCGCGACCGTCGCCGTCCGCGCCCAGAGCGGGGCGTTGTGAAAGGCCTGCCGCTGATCCGCGACCGAGAGATGGCTGTCCTCGATCCGCCCAGCGCTCGCCGGGTCCATATCGCCCACGAAGCGCACATAGCCGCCGAGCGGCAGGGCCGCGACCTGCCAGTCCGTCCCGCGCTTGTCGCGCCAGCCGAAGAGCTTCGGACCGAAGCCGACGGAGAACACCTCCGCCCGGATCCCGCACCATCGCCCGACGATGTAGTGGCCGTATTCGTGCACGAAGACGACGACGCCCAGCACGATGATGAACGGGATGAGGATCGCCAGCGGCTCACCGATGATCGGAATGGCGGACAGAAATTCCATTTAGCCTCCGGTCGCGCCACCCCTGGGCGCGGTCGCTCACGCTGCGGACCTCCGCAGTCGGATATCTAGGCCGCAAACCGGGGCAGAAGTTCGGCACCGACGCGCCGCGCCTCCGCATCCGCCGCGAATACGTCATCGAGATCGTTCGCCGCAGGCATGTCGTCAAGCGCGCGCATCGCCTCGGCGGTCAGATCGGCCATCGCGAGGAACCCGATCCGCCGCGCGATAAAGGCATCGAGCGCCACCTCCCGCGCGCCGTTCATGACGCATGCCGCCTGCCCGCCCGCCTCCATCGCCTCGCGCGCAAGCCGGAGCGCGGGGAAGCGCGCGGGGTCCGGCGCTTCGAAGTCGAGCCGCGCGAGCTTGGCAAAATCCAGCCGCTCCACCGGCAGCGTCGCCCGCTCAGGGTGGGCCATCGCATGCGCGATCGCCACCCGCATATCCGGCGGGCCCAGATGCGCCAGGATCGAGCCGTCGCGAAACCCGATCATCGAGTGGATGATGGATTGCGGGTGCACGATTACCTCGATCTCCGCCGGTGCGACGCCAAAGAGATACCGGGCCTCGATCATCTCGAGCGCCTTGTTGAACATCGACGCGCTGTCGATGGAGATGCGCGCGCCCATCGCCCAGTTCGGATGCGCCACCGCCTGCTCGACCGTGACGGCCTGCATCTCCTCCATCGCCAGCGTGCGGAAGGGTCCGCCCGAGGCGGTCAGGATCAGCCGCTCGAGCGGGCACCCCCGCTCGGCCGCCACAAGCTGGAAGATCGCGTTGTGCTCGCTGTCAACGGGCAGAAGCGTGGCGCCCGACCGTGCGATCTCGGCCAGGAACACGCCGCCGGCCGCCACCAGGCACTCCTTGTTGGCGAGCGCAATGGTCGCACCCTGCCGCACCGCGGCCAGCGTCGGGCGCAGCCCCGCCGCCCCCACGATGGCCGACATCAGAAGGTCCACCGGCCGGCTCGCCGCCTCGACCAGCGCCTCGGCCCCCGCCGCCGCCTCGATCCCGGAATTGCCGAGGGCCGCGCGCAGATCCTCGAGCCGTGCGGCATCCGCCGTCACCGCCACCTCGGCCCGCAGCCGCTTCGCCGCCTCGGCAATGCCCTCGATGTTGCCGTTCCCGGTCACCGCCACGGTCTCGAACCGCTCCGGCCCGAGATTGTCGAGCACCGACAGCGTCGACTGCCCGATCGAGCCCGTCACGCCCAGAATGCTGATCCTGCGTCTCTCCATCGCCCCCTCATGCCCCGGCCCGCCCCTGCGCGAAACCCTCAGGACCAGATGAACACCGTCTGCCCGCGCCAGAGCGTCACGAGGGCCACAACAAGCGTCGCCGCCATCAGCCCGTCGAAGCGGTCGAGCGCCCCGCCATGCCCCGGCAGGAGACCGCTCGAGTCCTTTACCCCAAAGCGCCGCTTCACAGCACTCTCCGCCATGTCACCCGCCTGCGCACAGAGCGCCGCAGCGGCAGAGACGGTCACCACCTCCTCGAAGAACGTGCCGGTGGTGAGCCAGGAGAAGATCAGCCCCGTGAGCGCCGCAAGCGCCACCGCCCCGCAGAGCCCCGACCATGTCTTCTTCGGGCTGACGGCGGGCCAGAGCTTCGGCCCCCCGACCAGGCGCCCGGCGAAATAGCCGCCGACATCCGTCGCGATCACCACCAGCACGACCCAGACGATGGCAAGAACGCCGTAGGGATCGGTCAGCCGCAACCAGAGAAAGGCGATCACCGCGGTGCCGATGAAGGCGATGCCCCCCAGAGCCCAGCGCGCCTGCCGCCCACGCCCGCGCCCGACATCCAGCACCGCGCCGAGACCGAGGCCCAGCGCCAGGGCAGCAAACCCTGCCTCGAAGCCCAGCACGGGCGAGACCGCGACGGCGGCGACGGCTGCAGCGGCATAGGGCGCATCCGCCGTCGTCACGCTCCCGCCCGCATGCGCGGTCACGCTCCGCCATTCGAGGGCGAGAAGCGCACCGAGCAGCGCCACGAGCACCACGGTGCCCCAGCCGCCCGCGACGAGAAGCGAGATCGCAATCGGGGCGACGACGAGCGCGGTCAGGAGACGGGGGAGGAGATCCTCGAAACGCCCGGACCTTCGCACCGCTCCCTCACCACCCTGCAACGCCCCCCGCAAGCCTCCGATCCAGCGCTCTGCGGCCTAGCGGCGGCCGCCGGCCGCGCGCGGGGCGTCCTGCACGGCGACGACGCCGCCGAAGCGCCGCTCCCGCCGGGCATAGTCAGCAAGCACGCGGGCATAGACCGCGCGCGTGAACTCCGGCCAGCACTCGTCGACGAAGGCATATTCGGCATAGGCCGCCTGCCAGAGCAGGAAGTTCGAGATGCGCCGCTCGCCTGAGGTGCGCACGACCAGATCGGGCTCGCGCTGGCCGCCCGTCCAGAGCGCGGCACCGAACATCGTCTCGTCGATCGCCTCGGGATCGATCTCGCCCCGGGCCGCCGCCGCCGCCAGCCGCCGCGCCGTCTCCGCGATCTCGGCCCGCGCGCCATAGCTCACGGCGATCTGCACGGTCATGCGGTCGTTCTTCGCCGTCCGCGCCTCGATCTTGCGCGCGCGCCGCTGGATGTCCGCCGGCAGCCGGTCGATCTGTCCGAGGAAACGCAGGCGCACGCCCTTGTCGTCCATCTCCTCTTCCATCCGCGCCATGTAGCGGCGGAAGAGCTGCATCAGCATCGCGATCTCGTAGCTCGGCCGGCTCCAGTTCTCGGTCGAGAAGGCGAAGACGGTGATCGTCTCCACGCCCCACTCGTAGCTGGCCTTGGCGACCTCGCGCAGACGCTCCATCCCCTCGAGATGCCCGTCGGTGCGCTTCAGCCCCCGCCGCTCGGCCCAGCGGCCGTTGCCGTCCATGATGAAGGCGATATGCGCGGGCACCCGCACGGGCTGATCCGCCGGCCGATCCGACGGGTCGGCAAAGTCGATGCCCGACACGCGCCGCTCGATCTCCTCGGCCGTGCCCCCATCGAGTACCCCGTCCAGAGCCCCGTTGCGCGCGTCATTCGTCCCGGTCATCGAGCCTCGTCTATGCTGCGCCTCGTGCCGCTCCTGCGGCCTCGGCCCGGTTGATCCACCCTTGCGGGCACGATCCTCCCCTGTGCATTCCCCCAAGCGACGTCGGCCTTCGCCTCAGACCTGCATGATCTCTGCCTGCTTGGTCTCCAGCGCGTCGTCGACGCGCTTGATCGCCGTATCCGTCAGCGCCTGGATCTCGTCCTGGAAGAGCTTCTGCTCGTCATCCGACATCCCGGCTGCCTTAGCCTTCTTCACCTGGTCCATTCCGTCACGGCGCACATTGCGGATCGCCACCCTCGCCTGCTCCGCATACTGCCCCGCCAGCTTGGACAACTCGCGGCGCCTTTCCTCATTTAGTTCGGGGATCGGCAGGCGAAGTATCGTACCGTCCACCACGGGGTTGATCCCGATGCCCGAGGTCCGGATCGCCTTGTCCACCTTGCCCACCATCTGCTTGTCCCAGACATTGAGCGTCACCATCCGCGGCTCCGGCACGTTGATCGTGCCCACCTGGTTGAGCGGCGTCATCTGCCCATAGGCCTCGACCTCGATCGCATCGAGCATACTGGCGGAGGCCCGCCCCGTGCGCAGGGTGGCAAAATCTCCTTTCAGCGAGTTAAAGGCACCATCCATACGACGGTTCAGGGCATCGGTATCGATGTCTAGGTCTTCTTCGGCCATGGCGTCGGGTCTCGTCAGGATATCCGGCCACGGCAATGCCTGGCCGTTCGGCTGGCAAGCGTCATACGCTCAGACGCAACTTTCCGCAAACGGGATCGTTCCGCTTCCGGCGCATGAAATCGCGCTTCAGGACGTCTCGACCGGCCCCACGGTGGTGAACCGGCCCCGCCCGCTCAGCACCTCGGTCATCGCCCCGTCCTCGACCAGGCTGAAGACCACGATCGGCAGCGCGTTGTCCCGCGCCAGCGCAATGGCCGACGCGTCCATCACGCGCAGGTTCTTGCCCAGCACATCATCGTAGCTCACGGCCTCGTAGCGCACGGCATCCGGGTGCGTCTTCGGATCGCTGTCATAGACGCCATCGACGCTCGTGCCCTTGAAGATCGCGTCGCAATGCATCTCCATCGCGCGCAGCGTCGCCGCCGTGTCGGTCGTAAAATACGGGTTGCCCGTGCCCGCCGCAAAGATCACCACGCGCCCCTTCTCCAGGTGCCGGATCGCCCGGCGGCGGATGTAGGGCTCGCAGACCGTATCCATCGGGATGGCGGAGAGCACGCGGGTGTGCACGCCCAGGTTCTCGAGCGAGGACTGCATGCCGAGCGCGTTCATCACGGTCGCCATCATGCCCATGTAATCGGCCTGCGCGCGGTCCATGCCCTGCGCCGCGCCCGAGAGCCCGCGGAAGATGTTGCCGCCCCCGATCACCAGGCAGACCTCGACGCCCGCATCATGGGCGCGCTTCACCTCCGTCGCGATACGCTTGACCGTGGGTGGGTGGAGGCCGAAGCCCTGCGGCCCCATCAGCGCCTCGCCCGAGAGCTTCAGGAGGACGCGTCGGAAAACGGGTGCCGCCTCTACCATCGCCTGCGCGTCGGACATGGGCGTGCTCCAGATTTGCTTCGGGCTGGGCGGACCATGGGCGAATCCTCTCCGCCCCACAAGTGCAGTGCAGCAACGCACCGCAGGCAGGATGGGCGAGGACGCCTTCCACCCACCCCCTCAGCCATAATCGACGGGCGTCCGGAGGGCGTCGCGCCGCGTCATCGCCCAATAGGCCTCGCGCAGCCGCGCCGTCACCGGCCCCTCCGCGCCGTTGCCATAGACCCGGTCGCCGACACGCACCGCCGCCACCGGCCCCCCGCCGGAGGTCGCGGTGAAGATCTCGTCGGCCTCAAGGAACTCGTCGAGCGGGATGTCCCGCACCGCCGTCGCAACCCCCGCCTCCGCCGCGGCCTCCAGCACCGTCAGCCGCGTGACCCCCTCCAGGCAATGGCGCGCCGGCGTCAGCACGCACCCGTCCTTGACCGCGAAGACGTTGAAGCCCGGCCCCTCCGCGACCGTCCCGTCGGGGGCGGTCAGAAGCACCGTGTCCGCGCCATGCTCATAGGCCTCGAAGAGCCCGGCGGTGAAATCGCCCCAGTGATAGTTCTTCACCCGCGGGTCGACCGCCTCCTCCCCGATCCGTCGCACCCTCTCCGCCACATGCAGATGCGCCCCCCGCGCCGCGACGTCCTTGGGGATCACGTGCACATAGGGCACGCACCAGGCAAAGAAGTGGTTCGCGCAAAGCCGCGGATCCCGCGCCCCCGGCACCGTCGGCGCGCCGCGCGAGCACACCATCGAGACATAGGACCATCGAAGCCCGCTCGCCGCGACAACCGCATGCAGCGCCGCCCGGATCTCCGCCCGCCCCTCCGCGGGCTTCAAATGCAGCGCGCGCATCGACGCCTCGAACCGGTCGAGATGCTCCTCGAGCCGGAAGAACGCGCCCTCGATCACCATCACCACGTCATAGGTGACATCCGAATGCGTGAGCCCCCAATCCGTCACGCCGATGGAAGCCTCGCCGACGGGGACGATCCGCCCGCGCTGCCAGGCCGCCCCCTTGGACCAATCGACCGCTGCACCGTCCATGACCGCCTCCACCGACTTGCCGAGCCCATGCCATGCCCGGGAGAAACGAGGGACCGGCCCTCCGGCCGCTCAGCGTTTGGCGGCCAGAAGGATCGAGTGGAAATCGCAGCGCGCGTCCCGCGCCACGATCGCCACCACCTCGCAGCCCTCCGCGTCCAGCAGGCGGGCATAGTCCGAAAAGGCGAGGCTCGCATGATGCACCGTCTCGCCCTCGACCGTGCCGGTCACCCGGCCGGCCTTGTCTCCCACTGTCAGGAGCAGCCCGCCCCCCGGCGCGAGATGCGCGGCCAGCCGTGGCAGCAGCGCCCGCTGCTCGTCCTCGGTCAGGTGAAAGAAGCTGTCCCACCCGACGATGCCATGAAAGCGCTTCCCGAGATCGAGCTCGCGCATATCCGCCTCGACGAACTCGACGCCCGGCAGCCGCTCCCGCGCGATCGCCAGCATCGGGGCCGCGAAGTCGAGTGCTGTGACCTTGCAGCCCGCCTCGGCAAGGTAGCGCGTCACAGGCTCGCCCGCTCCGCAGCCGAGCTCCAGCACCTCGCCACCTGCGGGGACCTGCGCCAGCAGCCGGTCGAGCCACGGCTTCTCGAAGAACGCGCGCGACCGCTGCCGGTCATACCCGGCCGCCACGCGCGCGTAGAGCTCTTTATGCGCCGCCGACCAGTCAGTCACCGACGGGTCCGCCTTCGACACATCCGCCTCGCCCATCTGTTCTCGTCCCATCCGCCGTGAGCCCATTGGTAGCTCACCAGCACGATTTTCATCGCGATTGCGCGTTCCGATCAACCGTTGAGACGGGCGGCTGTCCAATGGTCGTGATGGCGCCGCACAGCCGGCCGAGCGAAAGTCGCAATGTCGCGCGCACAAACCCGTTAACCATCGCAACCGGTGGCACCGGCAAAGCGCCACCGTGGCTAAGCCGCTCCGGCCTCCAGCCGCTCAGGCAGCGGTCAGTCGTCCTCGACGGGCCCCACGACGGAGCGCCAGAGCGAGAGGGCCACGAAATACAGCGACGCCGCCGCCCAGACCCAGAACGTCCCAGGCGCCTCATCCCGCGGCACGGCACCGTCCTTGCCCACAAGGACAAGCCCCAAGGTCGTCGCCGCCCAAAGGGCCGTCACCGGGATGCTGAAGCGTCGAAAATACTTAACTCTGATCGGATGCACGTATTTCAGCGGAACAAAGGTCAGAACAGCGCAAGTCCCAATCACCGCAAGGTTCACCCACGGGTCACTGCCGATAATGAAGAACACGAGCACAACGAGATTCCACAACGCCGGAAACCCGACGAAGTAGTAATCTTGGCTCTTCATGCCTGAATTGGCGAAGGTATAACAACTGACACCGCAAACCAGCGCTGCCGTTATCATCGCCCAGCCCTCGGGCACGAAGCCATACCAGTAGATCGCCATCGCCGGGATGACGACATAGGTGAAATAGTCGATGACATTGTCGAGGGTGTCGCCATCGACTTGCGGAATGACCTCCCGAACCCGTGCCTTACGGGCCAGCGTGCCGTCGATACCATCGACCGCCAGGGCAAGGCCGAGCCAGAGAAAGGCAATCTGCAGATCGCCCTCGATCAAGGCCACCAAAGCCAGAAATCCAAGCACCGCGCCTGACGCAGTGAATGCGTGCACGGCCCAGGCACGCGCCCTCTCCGCCCTGTCGAACTCTTCGCGCTCGAGCTGCTCGCGCCGCGCCGCGTTCATGGCCGCCTCCCGGTTCCGATCATGCGCGCAGAGTAACGAACAGTCAGGCGGGCGCAACAAAAGCGTCATGGCCCCGTCTCGGCGGCCCTCTGAAGGGCCATCGCCAAAGACCTGATGCAAAAAGAAAAACGCGCCCCACGGTGTGGGGCGCATTCAAAGCAACAAAGCGTCGCGGGGGGCGTCAGCCGCCGAGGGTCTTCGCAACCTCGGCCGCGAAATCCTCTTCTTCCTTCTCGATCCCCTCGCCCACCTCGAGGCGCGCGAAGGCCGCAACCTTGCCGCCCCCGGCCTCCGTCACGGCCTTCTCGACCGAGAGGTCGGAGTTGATCACGAAGGCCTGCTTCACGAGGCAGACCTCCTGGTAGAACTTGTTCATCCGGCCGACGATCATCTTCTCGATGACGTTGTCGGGCTTGCCGGACTGCTTCGCCTGCTCGGTCAGGACCTCCTTCTCACGCTCGACGAGCGCGGGATCGAGGTCGTCGACATCGAGCGACGCGGGGTTCGTCGCCGCCACATGCATCGCGACCTGGCGGCCGATGCCCTCCTGGCCGGCCTCGCTAAGGCCCACCAGCACGCCGATCTTGCCCATGCCGTCCGTGACCGCGTTGTGCGTGTAGGCCGCCACCGTGGGCGCCTCCACGACCGACATGCGCCGAAGCGTCATGTTCTCCCCGATGGTCGCCACCTTGTCGGTGATGACCTCGGCCACGGTCTTGCCGCCCATCGGCGCCGCCTTCAGCGCTTCGACGTCCGAGACGGTGAGCGCGATCTTGGTGATCTCGGCCACCATTGCCTGGAACTCGGCATTGCGCGCCACGAAGTCGGTCTCGGCATTGACCTCTATGGCCACGCCCTTCGAGCCCTCGACCGCGACCGAGACGACGCCCTCGGCTGCCGTGCGGCCCGACTTCTTCGCAGCCTTCGCCAGACCCTTCGTGCGCAGCCAGTCCACCGCCGCCTCCATATCGCCATCGGTTTCGGTCAGCGCCTTCTTGGCATCCATCATGCCGGCGCCCGTCTGGTCACGCAGTTCCTTCACCAGGCTCGCGGTGATCGCCATCGTCCTCTCCATGAGCATAACGGAGGGCGCAGAGGTGTTGCGTCCTCGAGTTTCGTGCGCGGCCCTAACCGCTCGCGGCGCACAAAGCAATGGTGTCGCCCGGCGGACGCCCGCAGGCGCTCTCAACCGTCGGGCTCGCCCTCGACCTTATCCCTCGCCCAGTCGAAGAAGGCCTGTGCCTGAGCAGCGGCATCATGCGCCTCGGCGCGGATATAACTCAGCGTCCCCTCGCCCACGACCTCGCGCGATTCCCGATCGGTCTGGCCGTAGATCACGAGCCCGAAGCAATAGACCATCGGCAGGATCCGCGAGCGCGCTGGCAGGAGCACCGCGAAGGTGATCGCAAGCGCCAAGGGCGCCGCAACTTGCCATGGAAACCACGGCTCCTTGCGTTCGCCAACAAGGTTTGAGCCCGGTAGGAAGTTCCGCCCCGACGGGCGATAGTCTTGATCCATCAGAGCCTGATTGAGAAACCCGAGATAGAAGTCCTTCAGCAGGATGCCCGTCAGGCCCATCACGCCGAAAAGCACCAGCGCCATGACCTTCGCGCCGTCCTCTCCCGCCTGGCTCCGCACCAGGATCGCGATCATCGGCAGGGCGAGGAGCGCGAACGGGCCGTATCCGTTCTGCGCGACAAATTCCGCAACCGTGTCCGACATTACCCCTCTCAGAAATCATCCGGCTTAGAAATTCATGCGGGCAAGGCAACCCGGCACCCCGCCGTCCGTCAACCGATATGCTCGCCCGCGCGCACAATGCGGACAAGCGCTACCCGCCGGCCACGCTTGCTACGCTGCACCATGAACGCCGCGCAGAACGCTCGGAGAGCCTCGTCAAAGAACGGCCGCTAACCGGCATCTCTCTGCGAATTTCGAGAAAAGACAGGCATTTGCAACGAAAACATCGCTTTCAGCGGGAGCCAACTCGCGCTATGGTTGCAGCGCAACGGAAAGGATCTCAGATGGCACCTCGCAAGCTTGTCATGGTGGCTATGTTGCTTTCCGGCTTCACCGCGCCCGCTAGCGCCGTGACGTTGGATTTCGTGTTCAATGACGCGTTCTTCTCGTCGGGTGCGGGCAACACGACGCCGAGCATCGAC
Source organism: Pseudomonadota bacterium (assembly GCA_039815685.1). Lineage (GTDB taxonomy): Bacteria > Pseudomonadota > Alphaproteobacteria > Rhodobacterales > Rhodobacteraceae > Thermohalobaculum. The sequence goes on from JBCBYV010000007.1 coordinate 29,269, forward strand.
ACGCTGGGCACGTCCAACAACTCGGGCGTCACGTCGATTGCCGTGACAAGTCCGCTGCTGAACTTCGTCATCGAGGGCGATGAGGCTGGCACGCCGACCAACATCAACATCGCGAATACCGGCGGGCTTGGCGTGCAGGGCAACCCTGAGTCCGGCAATATCGGGCTCGATGAGAGCATCTCCTTTCTGTTCTCGCCCGTATCCGGCTTCGTGATTACCGCCGTTCGCGTCGGCATCACCGAGGATGATGACGAGGTCGAGAACTTCTTCTTCAACGATGCGTCGGTGCCGGCGAACCAGCAGTCGATCGATGGCTCGGTCACGCCGGACAACACGCCGGTCGAGTTCGACGCAACGCCGTTCGTGTCGCTCACCGCCGTGACGCCGAGCCTGCAGATCATCGGGGCAGCCGCGAACGACCCGAACGCGGATCTCGGCGTCCGGATCGAGACGCTGAGCGTCGATCTCCTTGAGATACCGCTGCCGCTTTCCTTGTTGCTTCTCGGATCGGGCCTCGCGGGCTTTGCCATGCTGCGCCGGCGCGAACGGACGGCAACTCTCTGAGAAGCCTCGCAGAATCGAGAAGGGCCGCGGCTTCGACACCGCGGCCCTTCTGCATTTCCGTCAGGCGCCTAGATTACGCCTCGGCCGCCTTCTGCTGCTCTTCCGCCGCAGGCTCGACCGGCGCAGCCTCGGCAGCAGCCGGCTCCTCGGCGGGCAGCTCCTCCACCGGCAGATCCTCCATCGCGCCGATATCGAAGCCGGCATCGCCCATCTGGCTCGCCATGCCGTCGATCACCGACCGGGCGGCGAGGTCGCAATAGAGCGAGATCGCGCGGCTCGCATCGTCGTTCCCGGGGATCGGGTATGTCACACCGTCCGGGTCGCAGTTCGTATCCAGGATCGCGACGACGGGGATGCCGAGCTTCTTCGCCTCGGCAATCGCCAGCGCTTCCTTGTTAGTGTCGATCACGAAGAGCATGTCCGGCAGACCGCCAAGCTCGCGGATGCCGCCGAGGCTGAGCGTCAGCTTGTTCCGCTCCCGCTCGAGGCCGAGACGCTCGCGCTTGGTGAAGCCCGAGGCTCCGCCGTCGAGCTGCTCGTCGAGATCGCGCAGCCGGTTGATCGAGTTCGACACGGTCTTCCAGTTGGTGAGCGTGCCGCCGAGCCAGCGGTGGTTCATGAAGTACTGCGCCGAGCGCTGGGCCGCGTCTGCCAGCGGCTGCTGCGCCGCGCGCTTGGTGCCGACAAAGAGGATGCGTCCGCCCTTGGCCACCGTGTCGCGCATCGCCTGCAGCGCTGCATCGAGCATCGGGACGGTCTGGGTGAGGTCGAGGATGTGGATGCCGTTGCGGTCCCCGTAGATGAAGGGGGCCATGCGCGGGTTCCACCGGTGCGTCTGGTGGCCGAAGTGAACGCCAGCTTCAAGGAGCTGACGCAGGCTGAAGTCAGGCAGCGCCATAAGTCCGTTTCCTTTCCGGTTTTGGCCTCGGCAGGGGATCAGAAGCGTGTGCTCCAACCGGTGGACCGACGGGGATGTCTCCCCCGACCGGCCCGGCCCCTGCCTGTGTTGTGGCGGGCGCGTTAGCCGGAAACGGTCGCGTTGGCAAGTCATCACGACAGGCGATCTCTGCGAGCGGGCACACGGAATGCGGGAAAATCCGTCCTTGCACCGCACACAGACTCACCGAATTGTTCCTGTGGGTGTTGGAGAGTTGGTATGGCGTATGATCATCAGAAAGGGCTGTTCGCCGAAGGGCGAATGGTCGACCGATTTGAGAGCGCGACGGCGCTCAAGATCCTCGTAGGGCTCGTGGGGCTGGTCATTTTCTCGGCCATCTCCGTCATCTGGGGCCAACTCGCAGGTCTGGCGCCGATAGGCGAGCCTGGCTCGGTCGCGGCCAACGATTTCTCGGCGTTCTGGGCGGCGGGGCGGCTCGGCCTTTCGGAGCCTCTTGCCGTGCTCGACCCGGCGAAGCTTGCAGCCGTGCAGAACTGGCCCGGTACCGGAACCAATACTGGGTCGGGCACTGCGACGCATACTGGGGCAGCAACCTATTTCCCCTTCGCCTACCCGCCCGCCTGGCTCATGATGATGCTGCCGCTCGGTGCGCTGCCCTACGCTGCCGCCTGGCCGCTCTTCGTCGTGGTGGGCCTCACGGCCTTCGCGGCATCGCTGTGGGCCGCACTCTCGTCGGTGCCAAGCGCGCGCGCCTCCCTGACACTCGCGGCCATCGCAGCGCCGGTGATGCTGTTCAGCTTCGTCGAAGGGCAGACACCGCTTCTCTGGCTGGCACTCGTCCTCGCGATCACGACGGCCCTCTTCGCCGGTCGGCCCATCCTGGCCGGGCTCCTGTGCGGGCTCGTCGCCATGAAGCCGCAGCTCGCGCCGCTGGTCGCCATCGCGGTCGTCGCCTACGCCCTGCCTCGACCGGCGTTGCGGCTCACCATTCCGGCTGCATTCGTCTCCTACGCCGCCGTCTGCCTGCTGCCGCTCCTCCATACCGGAGCGTCGTACTGGGTGGACTGGTTCGGCGCCGTCGGCGACATGGCCAGCCGGATCGCGGTCGCCGAGAACGCCTGGGGCGCGATGCTCCCCTGGTACGCGGCTTTGCGCGTCGCCGGGATCGGGCACGGTCTGGCACTGGCGCTGCAGGGCGGCGTGGCGGTCGTCATCGCAGCCGCCATCGCCTGGCTGTGGTGGAGACCGCACATCCCCGTCTTCCTGCGTCTGGCCGGTCTTCTCGTGGCCGTACCGCTCGCCGCACCCAGCGCCTGGTACTATGAGGCACTCGCCTTCTCAACCGCCGCCGTCTTCCTGGCCGCCGCTCGATACGACCGCACGGCGCTGCGGCGGCTGCATCTGATCCTCATCTGGGCACTGCCGGGCTATCTCGCCCCCCTCGGTCAGGTCGTGCCTCTGCCCTTCGTCACCGCCCCCCTCGCAACGCTCCTCCTCCTCAACGTCCTGCGCGATGCGAAACGGGGCATCGCATCGGAATGAAGCCGATCCTGCTCGCCGGCCCCACGGCCGCCGGGAAATCGGAGCTGGCGCTCGCCCTGGCGGAAACGCTAGGCGGGTGCGTGATCAATGCCGACAGCCAGCAGGTCTACGCCGCATGGCGCATCCTCAGCGCGCGGCCGGATGCGGCGGCAGAGGCGCGCGCCCCGCATCGGCTCTACGGACACCTGCCGCTCGACGCCCGACACTCCGCCGGCGATTGGCTCCGCGCGCTCACGCCCGTCCTCAAAGAAGCAGCGCCTAACGATAAGCGCCCGATCATCACGGGCGGCACGGGCCTCTACTTCCGTGCCCTGACGGAGGGATTGAGCGAGATCCCGGATATCCCGGCAGAGATCCGAAACACCCTCGCCGCGCGGTTCGAGAACGAAGGCCTCGCGGCGGTCTCGGCGGAACTCGCCGAGCGGGACCCCGATACTGCGGCGGAGATCGATCGCGCCAATCCGGCCCGGGTCCTGCGCGCGCTCGAAGTGGTGGAGGCAACGGGCCGCGGCCTTGCCGACTGGCAAGCCTCGACCCCGCCGCCCCTTCTGCCCGCCGGCGACGCCATCTGCCTCGTGATCGAAGCGCCGGCCGCCTGGCTCGACGCCCGAATCGCCGACCGCTTCGCCGGCATGATGGCTGGCGGCGCGGTCGAGGAGGTGCGTGCGGCCCGTGCCTCCGGCGCCGATCCTACGCTGCCGGGCATGAAGGCCATCGGGGTGGCCGAGATCAGCAGCTTCCTCGATGGCACGGCGACGCGCGACGAGACGGTCGCGGCGGGCACGCTCGCCACCCGCCGCTATGCCAAGCGTCAGCGTACCTGGTTCCGCAACCAGATGCCGGGATGGGTCCGCCTGCTCGCCGAGGACCGCCCGCTCGACCGCGCGGTAGCCACCGTTCGCGCCGCCGATCAGGCCTGATTTCGCGAAAGTTCTGCTCACGACGCCCACTGCGACAGAAAGTGCTGCACAGAACCCCAAAATCGGTCGATCCTGCACGTATCGGCGCTTGACCTCTCGAACGAAGCACCTCACAACAGCGCCACGAAAGGAACGGGGCGAATGGCACTTCTTATCGTAGCGCTAGCGCATGGGGACCGGACGGGCTGAGAGACCCGAACCGACCATGCGCCTCATGAGCCCCGACCGGGGCTTTTTTTGTGCCCGATGAGTGTCAGACGCCCCAGCCCAGACGGCGCGACACACGCAAGGAGTAGGACGATGTCGACCGATACGCTGACCACGCTGCCCGCTGAGGGAGCGGCCGAACCCATCGACACCCGGCGCGAGATGACCGGGGCGGAGATGGTGGTCGAGGCCCTTATTCAGCAGGGCGTCGAAGTGGTATTCGGCTATCCGGGCGGCGCGGTCCTTCCGATCTATGACGAGATCTTCAAGCGGCCGGAGCTTCGTCACGTCCTCGTCCGCCACGAACAGGGGGCGACGCATATGGCGGAGGGCTATGCCCGCTCCACCGGCAAGCCCGGCGTCGTGCTCGTCACTTCCGGCCCTGGCGCGACCAACGCGGTCACCGGCATGACGGACGCGCTGATGGACTCGATCCCGATGATCGTACTGACGGGTCAGGTGCCGACCTTCATGATCGGCAACGACGCCTTTCAGGAAGCGGATACCGTCGGCATCACCCGGCCCTGCACCAAGCATAACTGGCTGGTGAAGGACACGGACGAGCTGTCGGAGACCATCCACCGCGCCTTCCACGTCGCCACCAATGGCCGCCCCGGCCCGGTGCTGGTCGACATCCCGAAGGACGTGCAGTTCGCCTCCGGCCGCTACACCGAGAAGGCGGACGCCAAGACCGAGAGCTATGCGCCGAAGCGGCGCGGCGACCGGGCGATGATCGAGGCGGCGGTGGACCTCCTCGAACGCGCCGAGCGCCCGATCCTCTATACGGGTGGCGGTGTCATCAACTCGGGCGACCGGGCGACTGAGCTCCTGCGCGAACTGGCGGCAGAGACCGGCTTCCCGGTGACCTCCACACTCATGGGCCTCGGCTGCTACCCAGCGAGCGGGTCGCAGTGGCTCGGCATGCTGGGCATGCACGGCACCTATGAAGCCAACATGGCGATGCACGGCTCGGACGCGATGTTCTGCATCGGCGCGCGCTTCGACGACCGGATCACCGGCAAGCTCGACGCCTTCAGCCCCGGCTCGGCGAAAGTGCATATCGATATCGACCCCTCGAGCATCAACAAGAACATCCATGTCGAGGTGCCGATCATCGGCGACGTGACCGAGGTGCTGGCGGAGATGCTGGAGATCTGGCGCGCCCGCGGCAGCCGCAAGCGCGACATCGCGGCCTGGTGGGCCACGATCGCGGGATGGAAGGGCGTCAACTGCCTCGCCTACCGCCGCTCCGAGACCGAGATCAAACCGCAGCACGCGCTGGAGCGGCTGGAGGCGCTGACCAAGGACCACGACCGCTATGTCACGACCGAGGTCGGCCAGCACCAGATGTGGGCGGCTCAGTTCATGGGCTTCGAGGGACCAAAGCGCTGGATGACATCCGGCGGTCTCGGCACCATGGGCTACGGCCTGCCCGCCAGCATCGGCGTGCAGATCGCCCATCCGGACGCGCTCGTGATCAACGTGGCGGGCGAGGCGTCCTGGATGATGGTCATGCAGGAGATGTCGACCGCCGTGCAGTACCGCGCGCCGGTGAAGCAGTTCATCCTCAACAACGAACGCCTCGGCATGGTGCGCCAGTGGCAGGAACTGCTGCATGGCGAGCGCTACAGCCACAGCTATTCCGAGGCGCTGCCGGACTTCGTGAAGCTGGCGGAGGCCTTCGGCTGCAAGGGCATCAAGGTGGAGGACCCTGCCGACCTCGACGCCGCGATCCAGGAGATGCTCGACTACGACGGCCCAGTCATTCTCGACTGCCTCGTGACGCGGCACGAGAACTGCTTCCCGATGATCCCGTCGGGCAAGGCCCATAACGAGATGCTGCTCGGCGAGGCCGAGACGCAGGGCGCCATCGAGAGCGGCGGCGCCGTCCTCGTCTGACCCAGCAGCAAGCGAGATGCGTCCCGGGCCTGACCCGGGACCTCCTGGCCAGGCGCGCCGAAGAAGGAGGTCCCGGGTGGAGCCCGGGACATATAGCACCCGGGCTGCGCGCCGGTATTCACGGGGCCGCCCGTTTCGGCTATCGAGCGCACTCCGAATGAATGTGAGACCCCGAATGAGCCCGATGACCCTGAAGCCCGGCACCTCGGCGATGAGTGCCTACAACCTGCGCTCGTCGCTGCCGCAGGACCATGAGCGGCACACGCTCTCGGTGCTGGTGGACAACGAGCCCGGGGTTCTCGCACGTGTGATCGGCCTCTTCTCGGGACGCGGATACAATATCGAGAGCCTCACGGTTGCGGAGACCGACCATGCCGGGCATCTCTCGCGTATCACCATCGTCACCACGGGAACGCCGGCGGTGATCGAGCAGATCAAGGCGCAGCTCGAGCGCATGGTGCCGGTGCACGGGGTCTCGGACCTCACGGTGCTGGGCTCGCATCTCGAGCGGGAGCTCGCGCTCGTCAAGGTCGTGAGCGAGGGGGAGAAGCGTGTGGAGGCCCTGAGAATGGCGGATATCATGAATGCGCGCGTCGTGGACGTGACGCTGCAAAGCTGCGTCTTCGAAGTGGCAAACACCACGGATCAGATCGACGCCTTCGTCGAACTCATGCGGCCGCTCGGTCTCGTGGAGGTCGCACGCACCGGCGTTGCGGCCCTGATGCGCGGGCCGGAGGGGCTGGCATGACCCGGCTCGCACGGCTCGCGGCCGCCCCTGCGCTGCTCCTGCTCCTCGCAGCCTGCGCCGATGAGGGTGCGACCGGCGATGGACCCGCGACCGGCAGCACGGCAGAAGCCCCGGCCGCTGCCGAAGCGGCGGAACCTGGCACGCCGTCGCTCAGCCTGCCCGGTGCCGATGCGACCGCACCCGGCGCCCGCGGCTACACGGGGCCGCAATACCAGCCGGGCGACGTGCCCGCGATCTATCTCACGGTACAGGACGGAGGCTCGGGGCCTGACGCGGTGATCTTCGCCATCGACGGCGCGCTCGACGGCAATCCGGGCAACGACCAGGCCGTGCGCATCCGCCCCGAGCCCACGGGCGATCGCGAAGGGAGCTGCGGCATCGAGAACCTGCAGGGCTTCCGCTTCCCGCCAGGCAATCCCGTCTTCAGCCACGTCCAGGCGAACCAGGGCATCCTGCTCGCCGAGATGCCGCGCTATCTCGCCTTCCAGGCAACCCAGGCGCTCGTCGCCGCGGGTCTCGCCGCGGATGCGGAGGGCACGGTCGCCCAGAACATCTGCACCCGGAAGTTCTGGGAGGTTTGGCTCCAGCAGGCCCAGCAGCAGTCGAGCGGCGCCAGCGGCTGACGCCGCTTCATCCGCCCTCCTCTGGACACGCAGCACCGCCCGCAATAGGGCGCGCGCCAGCATTCGCCACCAGCATCCGCACCCGGCGCCCCGCAACGAACGACACGCAGGCGGCGCCTTTGCCACAAGAAAGGAACAACGGGACATGCGCGTCTATTACGATCGCGACTGCGACATCAGCCTGATCAAGGACCGCAAGGTCGCAATCGTGGGCTACGGCTCCCAGGGCCACGCCCATGCCCAGAACCTGAACGACTCGGGCGTGGGCAATGTGGCGGTGGCGCTCCGCCCCGGCTCCTCCTCCGCCGCCAAGGCTGAGGCCGCGGGCCTCAAGGTCATGGGCATCGCGGAGGCGGCGGGCTGGGCCGATCTCATCATGATGTGCATGCCCGACGAGCTGCAGGCCGAGACCTACTATGCGCATATCCACGACAATATCCGCGACGGTGCGGCCATCGCCTTCGCCCACGGCCTCAACATCCACTTCAAGCTGATCGAGCCCAAGGCCGGCGTCGACGTGCTGATGATGGCGCCCAAGGGTCCGGGTCACACGGTGCGCGGCGAGTTCGTCAAGGGCGGCGGCGTCCCCTGCCTCGTGGCCGTCGACCATGACGCGTCGGGAAAGGCGTTGGAGATCGGCCTCTCCTACTGCTCCGCCATCGGCGGCGGCCGCTCGGGCATCATCGAGACGACCTTCAAGGAGGAGTGCGAGACCGACCTCTTCGGCGAGCAGGCGGTGCTCTGCGGCGGTCTCGTGGAGCTCATCCGGATGGGCTTCGAGACACTGGTCGAGGCCGGCTACGCGCCCGAGATGGCGTATTTCGAGTGCCTCCACGAAGTGAAGCTGATCGTCGACCTGATATACGAGGGCGGCATCGCCAACATGAACTACTCGATCTCCAACACCGCGGAGTTTGGCGAGTACGTGTCCGGCCCGCGCATCCTGCCCTATGACGAGACCAAGGCTCGCATGAAGGAAGTTCTGCACGACATTCAGTACGGCCGTTTCGTTCGCGACTGGATGGCCGAGTGCAAAGCAGGGCAGCCGAGCTTCAAGGCAACACGCCGCAACAACGACGCCCACCAAATCGAGGAAGTCGGCGCGAAGCTCCGCGGCATGATGCCGTGGATCGAAGCCGGCAAGATGGTCGACAAGTCGAAGAACTGACACCGCGCCCGTCCCCCTGCGCGCCCGCGCGCCGGGGGACGGGCGCAGGTGCCCTCCTCATTCAGTGGGCATGCGGGGGTCGGAAAAGAAGCGCCAGACTTCTTCGGCCGTATCGATGTCGCGGTTGTGGCCCCCCGCGCGCTCTTCCCAGTCAGGATCGACCGGATCGGGATGGGGCAGTGTGTGCCCGCCGCCCTCGACCCGCATCAGCCAGACGGGTGAAGCCTCGGCCGGCCCTTCGAGCGGCGGGCAATCGTCGCATTGGCGGTACCAGGTCAGCTTGATGCTGCTGCGATCCTCGGCGACGGGATCGGGCAGAGGCTCGGTCTTCTGACGGTCGCAGCCGAAGACCTGCGCGAAGCGGCGGGTGATCTGCGGCACGGCAACGGCCGTGTTCTCCTGCGACAGCCAGCCATCGTAGAAGAGGATGCGGTCGTTGGTGCCCGCGATCAGGATCATGCGCACCGGCTGCGGCTCGCAGGTGTCGTACCATTTCTCATAAAGCATCGGGATGAGCGGCGCGGCGCCGGCGAACCCGTGCTCTGCCTGGCACAGGAGCTTGAGGCTCAGGATCCCGCCGTCGGAGATGCCGGCGAGGTACAGCCTCTCGGGATCGGCGAGGCCGTCCGCCACCAGCCGCTCGGTCGCGGCAAGCACGAAGCCCACATCATCGACCGTCTCGCCGGTCTCGGGATGCCGGTTCGCCTCCACATCGATGATGCCCCATCGCCCGGCGAGCGACGCGGGGTGCGCGACGACGAACCCCTCGGCCGCCCCCAGCGCCTCGAGCCCGCGCCACGCAAGGCCCGAGAGATCGTCGCCCCTCTTGGCCCAAACCTCCGGCCGCCTGTAGCCATGGAGCAGGATGATCGCGGGTCGCAGCCCATCGCCCGCGTTCGCGACGCGCATCAGCCGCGTGATGCCCTCATGCTCGATCTCGACGACCTCGGCTGCGCGGCTCTCACACGCGAGCGCGAACATGAGCAGCAGCGCCGGCATCAACCCCAGCCGGAACTTCCGGACCGGCGCTGCGCCACTGCGCCAACGGTTTTGCAGCAAGGACGAGAGGGCTCGCATCTTCCACTCCGACTGCTTCGGTCGAGACACTGGAGGCTGTGGCTCCACAACACGGCTGACGCCCATATGGCACCACCGTAGCGGTCCCTACCCCAGGCGAACAGACAGGGCCGCCGAGAAACGCAACGGTGACGGGAGACGCCGGCCGGCGATCAGAAGGCCACATCGTCGGACAGGGGAGCGCTTGCCTCGACAAGGTCCAGCCGAAACGACAAGACGTCCATGCTGGGCAAGGCTCCGCTAGCGCGGCGGCGTCGTCGAGCCGCTTGAAGCGTCCAGCCTTGTCAATCAGCGGTCCGGTAGGAGCTGAAACCTCTCGCGGTATGCGCTCGGTGAGATCCCGAGGGTTCGGGTGAATGTCCGCCGCATGCGCCCCTCGTCCCCGAAGCCGCACCGAACTGCGATGGTCTTGAGGCTCGCGCCCGTGCACTCCAGCGCGTCCCGCGCGGCCTCGAGCCGGATCGCCTCCACCGCGCGCGCCGGCGTCATGCCCATGGTGCCGAGATAGAGCCTGTGGAAGCTCCGAAGGCTCATATTCTCGCGGCTCGCCAGGTCCTCCACGCGAAGCTCTCTGGCAAGGTTCTCCGCAATCCAGGCGTGAAGCCTCTCGAACCGCCCCGACCGGTCAGCTCTCTGGCGCTCCAGTGCCGGGCTGAACTGAGACTGCCCTCCCGGCCGGACCATATAGGTCACAAGCGCCTGCGCGCGGTCGAGTGCGGCCTCGTGGCCAAGATCCTCCGCCACGATCGCGAGCGCCATATCGGTCCCGGCCGTCACGCCCGCCGAGGTCCAGATGTGCCCGTCCCGGACGAAGATCGGATCGACTTCGAGCCGGACGCGCGGAAAGCGAGACGAGAGGATCTCCGCATCCTGCCAATGCGTGACAGCCCGACGCTCGTCGAGAAGCCCGGCGACAGCCAGCAGATAGGCCCCCGAGCAGACAGATGACACACGTTCCGAGATCGCGGCGAGCCCGGCGATACAGTCGACGAACCAGCCATCCTCCGCGGCTTTGTAGACACCGTCTCCCCCGACGACCATGAGGGTGTCGATCCGCTCATCGCGCAGGCTCTCGATCGGATCGGTATCTATCGAGACCAAGCTGTCCGTCTGCACCCGACCGCCGCTCCGCGAGACGATGGCGATGCTGTAGCCGCGTGCATCTGCACCGGGTCTCTGCGCCCAGGCGAAGACCTGCAGCGGCCCTGCGAGATCGAGGAGAGCGATCTCGGGATAGACAACGAAGACAAGTCGAAGGGGTCGGTCGACCGCTTTGGCAGAATTTGAGTGCATCTTGGCATTCCTGCCATCGCCCGGTCGCCTAGTCTACGGCTCGGGCGCGCCATCCCGGCGCGACCGATTTTGGGAGGGACCAAGGATGAAGTCGCTGGCCGTGTTTGTCTTTCCGGGCGTGCAGACGCTGGATCTGTTCGGGCCCATCGAGCTGCTGGGCGGGTTCGATGATCGGCTCGCACTCACGCTGGTTGCGGAGACCGAGGCGCCGGTCGCAACGCGCCACGGTCAGCGCATCCTCCCCGACAAGAGCATCCAGGAAGGATCGAACTACGATCTCCTGCTGATCCCGGGCGGCGACAGCGCGATCGATGTCGCCAAGAGCGCCGAGGCCATGACCTGGATCCGCGAGACCGTCGAGCGCGCCGACCTCGTGATGACGGTCTGCACCGGCAGCATCCTCCTCGCCATGTCCGGCAAGCTGGACGGGTTGAGAGCCACCACCAACAAACAGGATTTCCGGGGGACCGTTCACCACGGCCCCAATGTGACCTGGGTCGAACGGGCGCGCTGGGTGCAGGACGGGAAGTTCTTCACGTCTTCAGGCGTCTCTGCCGGCATGGATATGGCCCTGGCCGCGGCAGCGCATCTCTTCGGTCAGGATGCGGCTGAGCGCATGGCAGAGGGCTCCGAGTATGAATGGCATAGAGATCCGGACTGGGACCCCTTCGCCGAGAAGAGCGGACTTGTGCGTGCTTGAACACCAGCGCGGTGCACCGACGATCAGGCGGCATCAAAGGCCGGCATCCTGCGGCGACCAGCTGAGTTAAGGACCGAGCCGCGAGACCTATCTCGCTGGCGCAGCGGCGCTCTCCGGCGTGCCGGGGAGTTGCCGCTCAACGGCTTCGAGCCCTCAGGATGACGGCGTCTCTCGGTCGTCTGGTGCGCTGCCGATGCGGAGTGAAAGCACGCAGGCACGGCGTGCTTGGGGCAACCGGTCACAGCTCCGCTGCTGCAGGCTTGTGCCTTTGGCATGTGCATGTAAGGGTCGATGCACAATAGCCGGGCTTCAAGGGGAAGACTTGTGTCGTCGTCGCAGGCAGCCGTGGAGATCATCGGGGTCGACAAGGTCTTCGGCACCGGCCCCGGCGCCTCCAAAGCGCTCGACAATGTGGGCTTTGAGATCCGGGATAACGAGTTCTTCACGCTTCTCGGACCCTCGGGCTGCGGCAAGACCACCCTGCTCCGCCTGATCGCAGGCTTCGAGGAGACCTCGGGCGGCGAGATCTATCTCTACGGCCAGCGGATCGCCGATCTGCCGCCCAACAAACGGCCCATCAACACGGTCTTCCAGCACTACGCCCTCTTCCCGCATCTGACCGTGGCGGAGAATGTGGGCTTCGGCCTGCGCATGCTGGGGCGCTCCAAGGCGGAGATCGCCGCGCGCGTCTCGGAGATGCTGGCACTCGTCCAACTGAGTGCGATGGCCGGGCGCCGGCCGAACCAGCTCTCGGGCGGGCAGCAGCAGCGGGTGGCGCTTGCCCGTGCGCTCGCGCCCGCGCCCAAGGTGCTGCTCCTCGACGAGCCGCTATCGGCCCTCGACCTCAAACTCCGCCAGCAGATGCGCGTCGAGCTGAAGCAGATCCAGCAGGAGACCGGGATCACCTTCGTCTTCGTGACGCATGATCAGGAAGAGGCCTTGACCATGTCCGACCGGATCGCGGTGATGTCGGCGGGTAGGCTGCAACAGGTCGGGCAAGCCAAGGAGATCTACGAGGCGCCGGCCAACCGGTTCGTGGCGGACTTCATCGGCGAGACGAACTTCATCGACAGCGAGATCGTCTCGGTCAATGGCGCGGCCACCCGCGTCCGCCTCCCGGGCGGCAGCGAGATCGAGGCGCGCGGCAGGGGCCCGGCCGAGGGCCGCGCGCATATCTCGATCCGGCCCGAGCGGCTGTCGCTCGGCCCCGAAGGACCCGTGGCCTGCACGGTCGAGCGGACGATCTATCTCGGTACCGATACGCAGTTCGTCGTGCGCCTCGCCGACGGCTCCGAGCTCGTGGTGCGGACACAGAATGCCCATGACCACTTCGTGCCGTTCCGCCCGGGCGATCAGGCGGCCCTGAGCATCGATCCGGGCGCTGCCCGCGTGCTGGCTGACTGATGGCGGGCCTTGCCCAGACCGCAGGCTCGGGCGCGAGCACTTTCGCGCGGGTTCGCGGCTGGCTGATGCTGCCGTCCTGGGCCATGATCGGCTTCTTCCTGGTCCTGCCCGTCGCCCTGATGCTGGTCTACTCGTTCCTCACCAAGGAGTTCCGGGGCGGCGTGATCTGGGAGTTCTCGCTCGCCTCGTATGACCGCTTCTTCCTCGACCGCGGGCTTTTCGGCGACGAGCCGCCGACGATCCAATGGGCCTATGTCACGATCTATTGGCGCTCGATCTGGCAGGCGGGCCTCGCCACGCTCCTCTGCCTGCTTATCGGCTTTCCCACCGCCTGGTTCATCGCCACCCGGTCGCCACGCTGGCGGGGGCTTTGGCTCTTCCTCATCACGGTCCCCTACTGGGTGAACCTGCTCATCCGCACCGTGTCGATGAAGTTCCTGATCCGCGACACCGGGCCGATCAACGAGTGGCTGATGGCGTTCGGTGTGCTCGAGACGCCGATCACGATGATCAACACCGATTTTGCAGTGCAGCTCGGCCTCTTCTACAGCTACCTGCCCTTCATGGTGCTGCCGATCTATGCGTCCGTCGAGCGCTACAGCTTCGCGCTCAGCGAGGCAGCGTCGGATCTCTACGCCTCGCGCTGGCAGGCGCTCTGGCTGGTGGTCATCCCCGCCGTGAAGCCCGGGATCATCGCTGGCTGCATCCTCGTCTTCGTCCCCTCGCTCGGGGCCTTCCTTGCGCCGGATCTGCTGGGCGGCGCCAAGAACTTCATGATCGGCTCGCTCATCGAGGACCAGTTCAAGGGTGCGGCGGGCAACTGGCCGTTCGGCGCAGCCGCCGCGATGATCCTGCTCTCGATGGTGCTGATCGTGCTTGGGTTCTACGCCCGGAGCCAGGCAAGGGCGGGGGCGCACTGATGGATCTTCGCCGCTATCCGGGCTTCCTCGCCGCGACCATTGTCTGCCTGACGCTGCTCTATGCGCCGCTGATCATCGTGATGATCTATTCCTTCAACGAGAGCACCTCGATCACGCGTTGGGGAGGCTTCTCGCTGGTCTGGTATCGCGAGGTGTTCTTCGGCCTCGAGGCGGCGAAGTTTCAGCAGGCGGCGTGGAACACGTTGGTGATCGCGATCTCGGCTTCAACCACGGCGACGGTGATCGCCACGGCCGCGGCTGTCGCGATGATCCGGGGCGGCGCGTTCCGCGGCAAATCAGCGAGCTTCGCGCTCATCAACCTGCCGCTGATGGTGCCGGAGATCGTTACGGCCGTTGCCACGCTGATCTTCTTCTCCGCCATCGGGTTCGAGCGCGGGGTGCTGTCGATCCTGCTCGCGCATATCGTCTTCTGCATCCCCTTCGCGTATCTGCCGATCGCGGCCCGGCTCCAGGGGATCGAGGCGTCCTACGAGCAGGCTGCGCTCGATCTCTACGCCAATCGCTGGCAGGCTTTCCGGCTGGTGCTGATGCCCCTGATGATGCCCGGCATCGTCGCGGGCTTTCTGCTCGCCTTCATCATCTCGCTCGATGACTTCATCATCACGAACTTCGTGAAGGGCGCGGGCGTCGAGACGCTGCCCACCGCGATCTTCGGCGCGGTCAAGCAAGGCATCAAACCCGACATCATGGCGATCAGCACGCTGATGCTCGGGGTCTCGATCCTCGTCGTTACGTTATCCTACCTCGTGAGCAAGCTCGGGGACGTCAGCAAAGAAAGGCAAGAAGCATGAAAACGACCACCGCACTGGCCACCGTCCTGGCACTTGGCTTCGGCGGCGCCGCCTCGGCCGAGGGCAAGCTCTCGATCTTTCACTGGTTCGAGTACATCCCCCAGGAGCTTCTGGTGAAGTTCACCGAGGAGACCGGGATCGAGGTGACGATGGACACCTACGACTCGAACGAGGCCATGCTCGCCTCGCTCAAGGGCGGCACCCTCGGCTCCTACGACGTGGCGGTGCCGGGCGACTACATGGTCCAGATCATGCGGGACGAGGGCATGCTCGACACGATTGCCGAGGGTGAGCTCGAGAACAAAGCCAACATCGAGGAGCAGTGGCTGAACGTCGATTTCGACCCGGGCCGGATGCACTCGATCCCCTATCAGTGGGGCTCCACCAGCTTCATGGTCAACCGCGAGGTCTATGACGGCGAGATCAACACCACCGACATCATCTTCAACCCGCCCGAGGAGCTGCAGGGCAAGATCAACGTCCTCGACACCCAGGGCGAGCTGCTGGCGCTGGCCTCGATCCATCTCGGCATTCCCCAGTGCTCGACCGACCGCGAGCAGCTCAAGCAGTTGAGCGCCACCGTGGAGGCCGCCAAGCCCTACTGGGCCTCATTCAACTCGGACGGCGCGAAGGATGTGCTCGTCTCGGGCGATGCGGCGGTCGGCATGATCTGGAACGGGTTCGGCGCAAAGGCACGGGCCGAGGGCGCACCGGTCGAATACGCCTATCCGGAACAGGGCTACATCGTCTGGATGGACAACGTCGTGCTCCTGAAGGACGCGCCGAACCGCGACTCGGCGATCAAGTTCATGGACTTCCTGCTGGAGCCCGAAAACATCGCGGCCGTCTCCAATTTCGCGCAGTACACGGCCGGGGTGAAGGGCGTCACGCCGCTCCTGACGGATGACTTGAAGACCTCGCCCGAGCAGAACCCCCCGGCCTCCGCGCCACCGGGCACTTTCGTGAAGGTCTGCGATGCCGAGACCCAGGCCTTCTACGATGCGATCTGGACGCGGCTGAAGAAGTAACGGCAGCAGGCCCGGCGCATCACCTGCGCCGCGGGCCGGGAAAGGCGATAGGAGGAGTGAAGCCATGGATGGCACAGCGAACATTGCAGAGCTGCACCCGCTTACCCCGCTGACGGCGGATGAGATCACCGAGACGGTCGCGCTGGTCCGCGCCGGCATCGAGCGAGGCGAGGAAGCCAGGTTCGAGATGATCGAGCTGGCCGAACCGCCGAAATCCGCAGTGCGCGCCCATATCCCGGGTGCCGCCTGCGAACGCCGGGCCTGGGCCAACGCGTACTTCATTGACCGGCCCGGCGTGACGCGCTGTCTCGTCTCGCTGACCGAGCAGAAGATCGTCTCCGACACCTATCTGCCGGAGGCGATCCCGATGATCGCGCCCGTCGAGTTCCTGGAGGTCGAGAACGCGGTCAAGGCCGATCCTCGGTTCCAGGAGGCCTGCAGGCGCCGCGGGATCGAGGACATGGACCTCGTCTGCTGCGATCCATGGTCCGCCGGCAATTTCGGGATCGAGGAGGAGAAGGGCCGGCGGATCAGCCATGTCTTCGTCTGGGTCCGCAACTCGGAGATGGACAACCAGTATGCCCACCCGGTCGAGGGGCTGAACGCCTCGGTCGACATCAACACGGGCGAGGTCCTCTCGGTCGTCGACAAGGGCGATGTGCCCATTCCGCGCGGCGAGGCGAACTACGACCACACCTTCCAGGAGGTCGTGCGCGAGGATCTGAGGCCGATCAACGTGGTCCAGCCCGACGGCGTAAGCTTCCGGCTGGATGGCAACCATCTCACCTGGCACGACTGGTCGGTCCGCATCGGCTTCAACGCCCGCGAGGGGCTCACGCTCCACGATCTCTCCATCGCCGGGCGCCCGGTGATCTGGCGCGCCTCCATAGCGGAGATGATGGTGCCCTACGGCTCACCGCATGGCGCGCATCCCCGCAAGAACGTCTTCGATGTGGGTGAGTACGGGATCGGCCGGCTCGTGAACTCGCTGGAGCTCGGCTGCGACTGCCTCGGCGCGATCCAGTATCTCAACGCGACGCTCAACGGTCGCGACGGCGAGGTCGAGACCATCAAGAACGCGATCTGCATCCATGAGGAGGATATGGGCGTCGCCTGGAAGCACTACGACTTCCGGCTGGATCGGACCGAGACCCGGCGCGCCCGCAAGCTCGTGATCTCCACCATCGCGACGGTCGGGAACTACGAATACGGCTACTACTGGTACCTGATGATGGACGGGACCATCGAGTTCGAGATCAAGGCGACCGGCATCATTAACACGACCGCCTGCCTGCCAGGATCACCCGGGGCCTACGGCGTCGAGGTCGCCCCGGGCGTGCTGGGCCAGATCCACCAGCACACTTTCTGCGCGCGGCTCGACATGGCGGTGGATGGCGATCTGAACTCCGCCATCGAGTGCAACACCAAGGCGGACCCGGCGGGTCCCGAAAACCCCTACGGCAATGCATACCGGCTGCACGAGACGCGGCTGGAGACGGAGCGTGGCGGCGCCCGCAAGGCGGATCTTGCAAGCCATCGCTACTGGAAGTTTGCAAGCGCGGATCGGACGAACCATGTCGGCAAGCCCACGGCCTACAAGCTGATCCCGACCTCGACCGTCACGCCCTTCATCTTGCCCGATGGACCGTCAGGCCTGCGTGCAGGCTACACCTTCAACGACCTGTGGGTGACGGCCTTCGACCCGGACGAGCGTTATCCCGCCGGCGAGTTCGTGAATGCCAGCGACGGCTCCGACGGCCTGCCCGCCTTCGTCGCCGACGACCGGCCGATTGCCGAGACCGACATCGTCGCCTGGCATGTCTTCGGGCTCCACCACGTGCCACGTCCCGAGGAC
Source organism: Pseudomonadota bacterium (assembly GCA_039815685.1). Taxonomy (GTDB): domain Bacteria; phylum Pseudomonadota; class Alphaproteobacteria; order Rhodobacterales; family Rhodobacteraceae; genus Thermohalobaculum. The sequence continues at coordinate 46,927 of JBCBYV010000007.1, forward strand.
TATCCCGTCCAGCCCTGCATCACCTGCGGCTTCTCGCTCATGCCCGTCGGCTTCTTCGACGACTCGAACCTGCGCGATCTGCCCTGGAGCAAGAACAATGCGAGCTGCCACGCCCAGGCCGCCGAGTAACGCGGCGGGGAGCGATGGAACGGATCGACACGCTGGTGGTCGGTGCGGGTCAGGCGGGGCTCGCGATGAGCGAGCATCTGAGCACCGCCCATGTCCCGCACCTCGTGCTCGAGCGCGACCGCATCGCGGAGCGCTGGCGCACGGGCAGATGGGACAGCCTCGTCGCCAACGGGCCGGCCTGGCACGATCGCTTCCCGGGCATGACCTTTGCCGGCATCGATCCTGACGCCTTTCCGTCCAAAGACCGTGTGGTGGACTATTTCGAGGCCTATGCAGCGAAGATCTCGGCGCCCATCCGCTGCGGCGTCGAGGTCACGAGCGTCGAGCGTCTGGCGGACCGGGCGGGATTTCGCGTTGAGACCTCGGCAGGCGAATTCGAGGTCTTGCGCGTCGTGGCCGCAACCGGTCCGTTCCAGCGCCCCCTCATTCCGCCGATCGTGCCCGACGACGCGCGGGTGATGCAGATCCACTCCGCCGCCTACCGCAACCCGGGCCAGCTGCCGGAGGGTGGCGTCCTTGTCATCGGTGCCGGATCGTCAGGCTCCCAGATCGCGGATGAGCTCCTCGGTGCCGGGCGCGATGTCTATCTCTCCATCGGCCCGCATAATCGCCCGCCCCGGCGCTATCGCGGGCGGGACAATGTCTGGTGGCTGGGTGTGCTCGGGAAATGGGAGGCGGCGGCGCTCGAGCCGGGACTCGAGCACGTCACGATCGCGGTGAGCGGCGCCCATGGCGGCCAGACCGTCGACTTCCGGCGTTTCGCCGAGCGCGGCATGGCGCTCCTGGGCTCGACCCTGGGGTACGAGGATGGCGTCCTCACCATCGCATCCGATCTCGCCGAAAACCTCGCGCGCGGCGATGCCGACTATCTGTCGCTCCTCGACGAGGCCGATGCCTATGTCGCCCGGAACGGCCTTGCCATGCCCGAGGAGCCCGAGGCCCGCCTCATCCCGGCGGATCCGGACTGCGTGCGCCATCCGACCCTCGCACTCGACCTCGCTGAGGCAGGCGTCACCACGATCATCTGGGCAACCGGCTTTGCGCTCGACTTCGGGTGGCTAAAGGTGGACACGTTCGACCCGGACGGCCGGCCGAGGCATGAGCGCGGGGTCGCGGCCGAACCCGGCATCTACTTCCTCGGCCTGCCCTGGCTTTCCCGCCGCGGGTCGTCCTTCATCTGGGGCGTCTGGCACGATGCGAAGTTCCTGGCTGACCAGATCGCCATCCAGCGGCACTATCTCGCCTACGAGCCCTCCGGCGAGGCAGACTGCGCGCCGGCCTGACAAGGACCCATCGCGCCATGGCCCATCAACGGATCCGCCCCTTCAACACCGCCGACACCTATCCTGAGCAGAGCCTGGACAACGACCTAGCCCAGGCGGTGGTCACGCGTGGCGGTCGGACCGTCTGGCTGCGCGGCCAGTGCCCTCAGGACCTCGACACCGCCCGCAACATCGACAGCCACGACCCCGCCGAGCAGACCCACAAGGTCATGCAGAACATCCGCCAGCTTATCGAGGAGGCCGGCGGGCGCATGGAGCATCTGGTGAAGGTCGTGGTCTACATCACCGATGTGCGCCATCGCGAAGCCGTCTATCGCACCATGGGAGAATACATACGGGGTGTGCATCCCGTCTCCACCGGCCTCGTCGTCCAGGCGCTCGCGCGGCCGGAATGGCTGGTCGAGATCGACGCGACGGCCGTCATTCCGGACGAGGAGTGACGTGACCTTCTCCGTCGTCGCCCGCTGCGCCTCCACGGGCATGTTCGGTGTCGCCGTGGCGTCCTCCTCACCGGCCGTCGCCGCGCGTTGCGCCTATGCCCGCGCCGGGGTGGGGGCGGTGGCGAGCCAGAACGTGACCGATCCACGGCTGGGATCGCGCTGTCTTGACCTCATGGCGCTTGGCGCGAGCGCTCCTGAAGCCATCGCCGTCCTCAAGGCCACAGGCCCCCATATGGCCTATCGCCAGGTCACGGCGGTGGACGCCGCCGGGCGAACGGCAATCCACTCGGGCCCGAACGCGCTCGGGGTCTGGGCAGAGGCCGCGGCGGAAAACGTCGCTTGCGGCGGCAACCTCCTCGCCGATGCGCGCGTGCCCCAGGCCATGGTCGAGGCCTTTGCCGCCTCCGGCGGTCCTCTCGGCGACCGGCTGATAGGCGTGATGCGCGCGGCGGTGGCGGCGGGGGGCGAGGCAGGGCCCATCCACTCAGCGGGCATGAAGCTCGTGCGCGAGGTCTCCTGGCCCGTCGCCGATCTGCGCGTTGACTGGACCGAGGAGTGCCCCGTCGAAGCGCTTGCGGCGCTTTGGGAGATCTACAAGCCACAGCTCGAGGCCTATGTGACCCGGGCGCTCGATCCAGCGGAGGCGCCAGGCTACGGCGTGCCCGGCGACCCTTGAACGACGTGCTCGTGCTGGAACGGCCAGTCAGGCCGACCCACCAGGCTGAGCTATCATGGGTAGGCCGGACAGGTTGGACCGGCTCCGGTCGTGATGATGTAGCGGATCACCCCAGTCCGGGCAGCCAGGTTGCAAGTCCGGGAACGGCCACGAGCATCAGGACAAGCAGGAGCGAGCAGCCGATGAAGGGCAGTGCGGCCGTGTAGATGTCGCGCATCGTGGTCTCCGGCGGCGCCACGCCCTTCATGACGAAGAGCAGAAGGCCAAATGGCGGTGTCGTAAAGCTGATCTCCAGCGCGAGAAGCATGACGATGCCGAACCAGATCGGGTCGAAGCCGAGGCTTAGCGCGAGCGGAAAGAAGATCGGAACGGTGAGGAGCATGATCGAGATCTGCTCCATGAACATCCCCAGCACCAGCAGCACCAGGAACATGACCGCAAGCATCGTGACCGGCGCGAGCTCGAACCCGGTCGCCCAGGCGATGAGGCCCGAGGAGGCGCCGGAGAAGGCGAGGAGCTGGCTGAAGGTCGCCGAGCCGAAGACTATCAGATACGCCATCAGCGTCACCCGCAGCGCACCCATGATCGAGCGCTTCATCGCCTCGAGGGTCAGGCAACGGAATGCGGCCGCAAGCACGATGACGCCGAGCGCGCCGAAGGCGGCAGCTTCGGAGGGTGTGACGATGCCGCCGATCATCATCATCACGATCACGACCATGAGGCCGACCATCGGCACCACGTCGCGCATCAGGAGCAGGAGCTTCTGCGCCACCGGCAGCGGCGCGACCTCGTAGGCGGGGGCGGCGTCGGGGTCGAGCCGCGTCATGGTCCAGATGGCCAGCAAGTAGAGGCCCGCGAGGATCAACCCCGGGATCACGCCGGCGATCAGCAGCGCGCCCACATCGATGCGCGCGAGTGTGGCCAAGAGCACTGCGAGCGCTGAGGGCGGGATTATGATCGCAAGGCCGCCCGTGCCAAGGATCGGACCGATGGAAAGGGACTTCTTGTAGCCCCGCTTCGTCATCTCCGGCACCATCAGGGAGCCGAGAAGCGCCGTCGACCCCATCGAAGATCCCGACAGCGTCGAGAACCCGGTCCCGCCCAGCACGGTGACATAGGAGAGCCGACCGGGCACGCGGCCGAGGAGCGCGTCGATGGCGGTGAACATCCGCCCGCCGAGCCCGGTCTGAAAGAAGATCTCCCCCATCAGCAGGAACAGCGGGATCGGCACAAGCGCGAAGGTGGTGAGCGCTCCAAGCCCGTTGTTGAGAAGCTGGAGAATCCCTGCGCCGCCTCCCATGAAGATCCAGGCGCCTAGGATGTTTGCCGCAAGAAACGCGAGCGCCACCGGCATGCCGATGGCCATGAGCGCCATGATCGTGCCGAGGAGGAGGGCAAGCGCCTCGAACCACGGCATCACTCGTGGATCCCCGCCTCGCCCGAATGCAGGAGATCGGGGCCGATCACGAAGCGGGCGAACTCTACGGCCATGAGGCCGAAGGAGATCGGGAAGGCGATGGTCAGGAGCCAGCGCGGGAAGAAATAGGCGCGCACGTCATAGTCCCCGCGCTCGACGTTCTGGAGGCAGAGCTCGACGCCCTTCCACGCCAGCACCAGCGAGACGGCGACGCAGAGAGCCGCGACAAGCCGGCTTACGAAGCGTGCGGCCGGCCGTGGCAGAGCCGCGGTCGCGAGCTCGATATGCACATGGCCCTTTTCCCGCACGAGCCAGGGCGCGCCCAGCATCGTCATGTAGAGGAGCCCGTATTCGGTCGAGGTGAAGAGCCAGGCGAAGGGTTGGACGCCGAGATTGCGCATCGTGACGGAGACGACGATGGCCACCATCAACCAGACCAGCACGGCCGCAGCGATGACGGCCATGCCGTTCAGCACGACGAGATAGGCGCGTGCGGCGGCCTGCATGGTCACTCCGGTCGTGCTGGGGTGGGGCGCGGCGGCGTCCAGGACGCGCCGCCGCGGAAGCTCAGTCTTTGGCGGGGTCGTAGAAGAGCTCGATCAGCCGGTCGTAATTCGCCGTGCCGCCCGGCTGCTCCTCCATGAGGCCGCGCATGCGCTCCCACGTCTTCTCGCGCGCGGCCGCCAGATAGTTCGCAGCGGCCTCGCCCTCGAGCGTCACCGTCGTCATGCCCGCCGCTTCGAGGGCCGCAAGCTGCTCCGAGGCGAGCGCGCCGAGCTTCGCCGCGCTCGCGGCCTCATGCTCGATGGCGACCTCCTGCACGATGCTCTTCGCCTCGTCGGAGAGGCCGTTCCACTTCTCGAGGTTCACGATCACACCGAGATCCGTGGAGAAGAAGCAGGGCTCAATCCGGTAGCGCACGAACTCGTCCCATTTGAGGTCCGCAAGCCCGATCTGCGTCCAGCCCGTCGCGTCCACCACCCCGCGCTCGAGGCCCGAATAGACGTCCGTCGTTGGCAGGTCGATCACCTGCGCGCCGAGGTATTCGGTGAAGAAGGCGTTGTAGACCGCGTTTCCGCGTAGCTTGATGCCATCGACCGCGAGGTTGCCGTCCGCATCGAACTCCGGCTCGTTCACGGTCCAGAGGTTGTAGCAGACATTGGAGTCGAACCAGCCCAGGTATTTGACGCCCATCTTCTCCTGATGGATCTCGTCGAGAAGCGCGATGCCGCCGTTCTCCCGCGTCTCCGGCCCAGTGAGGTTGGAAGCAACCATCGCATCCTTCTCGGGCAGGGCTCCGGCGTAGAAGCTGCCCGGCGTGTAGACCATGTCCACGACGCCGTTCCGCACGGCATCGGGCTGCTGAAACATGCCGATCGCCTCCGGCCCGCCGCGCACATCGATGCGCACGACGCCCTCGCCCCGCTCATTCACTTTGTCGACGAACTCCAGGAAGCTCTTGGTATAGATCAGCGTTGTCGGGAAGGCGTGGACGGCGCTCAGCACGTCCTCGGCCAAGGCGTTGCTGCCGATAAGTGTTGCGGAGGCGGCGAGGGCGCTTAGCAGTCTCATGCGCATTGGGTTTCTCCTTGTCGTTCTTGGGGACGTCATGCCGACGCCCCTCTCCTTGTCGTTTCGTTGTCGGTGTTCTCGGGCGCGGGCCAGGCCCAGGGTCGGGTCTCCTGCCGCGCCTTCGCGAAGGCTCGGATGGCCGCGCCATGCTGGGTCGTCAGATCGATGTCGTCCCAGCCGTTTCTCAGCTTGAGGCGCCAGGTCTCGTCGAGCGCGAAGGGATGGGTCTCATCCTCGACGACGACGGTTCCAGCAGCGAGGTCGATGGAGATCTGGGCGGGGCAGCGCGCGAGAAGGCGGGCCGAGAGATCGTCCGAGATCTGAGCCGGCAGGAGCCCGTTGTTGACGGCGTTCGAGGCGAAGATGTCTCCGAAGGACGCCGCCAGAACCGCTCGGATGCCATGGTCGACAAGCGCGTAGACCGCCGCCTCGCGCGAGGAGCCACAGCCGAAATTGCGTCCTGCGATCAGGATCTCCGCGCCTTCGAGCGGTGGCAACTCACCCTTCTCCCGCAGATCGTGGAGCAGGAACCGCCCATAGCCTTCGGCCCGCGGCGTCGACATGAAGCGCGCGGGGATCAGCTGATCCGTATCGATGTTCTCGTATGGCAGCGCCACTGCGCGCCCCTCGACGCGGGTCCAGCCGGTCATGCGACCGCCCTCCCCTCGAGCATCGGGCGCACATCGGCGAGCCCCCCGGCGACCGCGGCGGCCGCCACCATGGCGGGGCTCATCAGATGGGTGCGCGCGCCGGGACCCTGGCGACCCCGGAAGTTCCGGTTGGTGGTCGAGGCGCAGCGCCGGCCGGGGGCAACCCTGTCCCCATTCATCGCAACGCACATGGAGCAGCCCGAGTCGACCCAGTCGAGCCCTGCTGCGATGAAGACCCGGTCGAGCCCCTCGGCCTCCGCCTGCACCTTCACGAACGCGGAGCCCGGGGAGACGATGCCGGGCACCTTGGCCCGCCGGCCGGCCAGCACCGCGGCGGCGAGGCGCAGGTCCTCGATGCGGGCGTTCGTGCAGGAGCCGATGAAGACCTCATCGATGGGGGTGCCCTCGAGCGACCGGCCGGGTGCGAGATCCATATAGTCGAGGGCCGCGCGGATATGCGCCGCCCTCTCCGCCGATGCGCGCGCCGGATCCGGAACGGTCCCGGTGATGGGCAGCGCATCCTCAGGGCTCGTGCCCCAGGTCACGATCGGTGCGATCGTGCGCGCATCGATCGTCTCTTCGCAGTCGAAGGCCGCGCCCGGGTCGGTAGCGAGCGTCGCCCAATCGGCCGCCGCCCGCTCCAGCGCCACTCCCTCGGGCGCAAAGGGTCGGGTTCGCAGATACTCGAGCGTCACCGCGTCGGGCGCCACCATCCCAAAGCGCGCACCGCCCTCGATGGAGAGGTTGCAGAGCGTGAGGCGCCCTTCCATCGAGAGCCCTCGGACGACCGGCCCGGCATACTCGATGGCGTGTCCCCGCGCGCCGTCCGACCCCAGCCGGGCGATCCAGCCAAGCGCGATGTCCTTTGCGCTGACGCCGGGGCCGAGGCGGCCCTCGACAGTGATCCGCATCGCCTTCGGCCGCTTCTGCCAGATCGTCTGGGTTGCGAGGACATGCGCGACCTCCGTGGCGCCGATGCCGAAGGCGATGGCGCCGAACGCACCATGGGTCGATGTGTGGCTGTCACCGCAAACGATCAGGAGCCCTGGTAGCGTCAGCCCCTGCTCCGGCCCCATCACATGCACGATCCCACGGCGCGGATCGCCGAGCCCGAAGCATCGCACGCCGTGGCGCTTGGTGTTCGCGACCAGCGTCTCGATCATGCGCGCGACCTTTGGATCGGCCTCCGTCAGCCCACCCCGCGTCGGCGCATAATGGTCGGCAACGCCGAAGGTGAGCTCCGGATTCGCGACCTCAAGCCCCCGCTCATCGAGCTTCGCGAAGGCGTGATGCGATCCCTCGTGGACGAGATGCCGGTCGACCCAGAGGAGCGAGGCGCCGTCCTCGCGGCGCAGCACCTCATGCGCCTCCCAGAGTTTGGCGAAGAGCGTGCGCGGCGCGGTCATGCGCAGGGCTCCTCGCCGCTGGCACCGCCAATCACAGGCTCCCAGTGCCGCGCATCGCCGACACCGACGCGGTGGAGCCGCATCTCGAGGCGGAAAAGGTCGGGCCGGTAGAGCGCTGAGAGATGCTCAACGCCGCGACCCTCCGCATCGCGCACCACGCGCGTGAGCGCGAGGAGCGGTGCGCCGGGCGCGATGCCCAGCACCTCGGCAACCGCCGGCGTGGCCAGCGTCGCGGTAACGGACTGCTCCGCGTCGCCCACCCGCACACCGCTACGCTCGAGGAGGCGGAAGAGAGGCGTCGTCGCCAGATCGGCCTCAGAATAGCTGCGAGCGATCTCCTCGGGCACATGGGTCGTGAGGTGCGAGAAGGGCGTCTCTCCTAGAAGGCGCAGCCGCACCGCCGACTGGACCCCGGCTCCCGGCGCCAGGCCGAGCGTCGTGGCTACCGGCTCGGGTGCCGGGACATAGGCGAAGGTGAGCAGGCGAGCCGTCGTGCGCCGGCCCATCTCCACGATCTGGGGAAGAAGCGTCGTCATGTCGGCCGCCATCGGCCCAGGTGCCGCTCCCGCCTCGCCGGCCCGCACGATGGAGCCTGCGCCCGGCCGCTTCTCGATCAGCCCGTCGCTGGCCAGCGCCTCCAAGGCACGGCGCACGGTGACACGGCTGACCCCGTGGATCGCCGCCAGCCGCTGCTCGCCAGGCAGTGTCGATCCCGGCAGCGCCCGCCCACCCGCAATATCATCGCGAAGCTGCAGGTAGACGCGCCGCGCCTTGCCGCCCGCCGGCAGAAACTCGGTATCCCGACCGCCCATCCGGTCCTCCTTCGGCACATAAGCGTAGCGGGCCGAAGACGCCGCGCAAGAGAAATCGAACCGGAAAATCGTTTGATTGGTATTTTCTTTGCCCAGATATCTGTTCTAAACGTAGGACAGATCGACGGGAGGCGCCGGATGCCGGTCATCGAGCTTCACCTCATCGAGGGCTATGATGACGACGCGAAGGCGCGGCTCGGCCGCGCGCTGACCGATGCGGTGAGGCAGGTAGTGCCCGCAGCGCCGGAGGCGATCACCGTGATGATGACCGAACACAGCAGCGACGGCTGGATGCGCGGCGGAGAGCGGCGAACCCCTGCGCCAGCGCTCCCCGATCCGGAAGCTGTTGTCCTCGGTTTCCTCGCGGCGATGAAGGCACGCGACCTCGACGCCGCGCAGCACCGGCTGTCGCCCGACTTCGAGATGCGCTTTCCCGGCAAGGGCCCGATGCGCCGCCTCGAGGAGCTGATCGAGTGGGCCGCGCCGCGGTATCGCTCCGTGCGAAAGACCATCGAAGGGACCGAGATCGCTTCGGCCAGCGGCGCCACCACCGTCTGGGTTCACGGCACCCTCGCTGGCGAATGGCCGGACGGCTCTCCCTTTGAAGGCATCCGCTTCGTCGACCGCTTCCTGCTCGAGGACGGGCTGATCGCACGGCAGGACGTGTGGAACGATATCGGCGAGGCCCGCGCGGCTGGAGCGGCCCCATGACCGAGATCGACCCCGTCACCCTCGCGGTTCTCGCCGGGCGCATGGAGCAGATCGCGGACGAGATGGACGCCACGCTCTTCCGCGCTGCCTTTAACCCCATCATCGCCGAGGCGCATGACGCGGGCCACGGGCTCTATGACGCCGAGACGGGGGCGACGCTCGTGCAGGGCAAGAACGGCTTGCCCATCTTCGTCGGGGTGATGGCGTTTGCTGTGCAAGCGGTGATCGAGAAAGCGGCGGCGGCGGGCGGCGCGCGCGACGGGGATGTCTGGATTTTCAACGACGCGCATCTCGGCGGCACACATCTCTCGGACATGCGTCTTGTGCGCCCTTACTTCCGCGACGGCGGGCTCTTCTGCTATCTCGCCTCCGTCGGGCACTGGCACGATGTCGGCGGCGCTGTGCCGGGCAACTACAACCCTGCTGCGACCGATGCCTTTCAGGAGGCTTTCGTACTGCCACCGGTCCGTCTCGTCCGCGAGGGGGAGTTGCAGCAAGACATTGTCGACATCCTGATGCGCAACACCCGCCTGCCGCAGTCGACCATGGGCGACCTCAACGGCCAACTCGGTGCGCTAGATCTTGGCGTGAAGCGGCTCGACGCGCTGATCGACGAATATGGGGCCGGCACGGTGAAGGCCGCGCTCGGCGCGCTCGGCGACCGGGCGGAGACGCTGATGCGGGCAGAGCTCAGCGAGCTGCCGGACGGCCGCTGGGAGGCCGAGGACTTCCTCGACAACGACGGGATCACGGATACCCCTATCCCCGTTCGCGTAGCACTCGAGATCGAGGGGGACCGTCTGAGCCTTGATTTCGCAGGGACGGCGCCGGCCACGGCGGGGCCGGTGAACATCGCACGCCCTACGGCAGTCGCCACCGCCTATGTCGCGCTCAAGCACATCTTCCCGAGCCTGCCTGCGAATGCCGGGCTGATGCGGCCGGTCGAGGTGCGGGTGCCCGAGGGCTCGCTCCTCGCAGCCGAGTTCCCGGCGCCCGTCGGCGGCTACACCGAGACCATCCTGCGCATGATCGACGTGATCTTCGCCGCCATGGCGAAGGCCGCGCCGGAGCGGACGGTTGCCAACGCCTACGGCACGATCAACGCGCTCTCCCTCTCGGGCCGCCGCAGCGGAAGTGCCAAGCCATGGGTGATGTTCAGCTTCTTCGGCGGCGGGCACGGCGCGAGCGTGGGAGGCGACGGGCTCAACCACGGCAACGCGCCCATCTCCACCGCCACGATCCCGCCGATGGAAATCCTGGAGGCCGCCTATCCGGTGATGTTCCGCCAATGGGCACTGCGGCCCGACAGCGCCGGTGCGGGCCAGCACCGCGGCGGGCTGGGTGCCATCTACGAGATCGAACTCCTGGAGGAGCAGGCGGAAGCCTTCCTCTTCGGCGAGCGTGGCCGCTTTGCGCCGGCCGGTATCGCAGGCGGCGGGCCGGCGGCTGAAAACGCTTTCGCCTATGAGCAGGACGCGGGGTGGCAGCGCCCTGCCCTTACGTCCAAGGCCCGCGGGATGAGGCTCGCGCGCGGCCAGCGTGTGCGGCTCGAGACCCCAGGGGGCGGGGGTTACGGCCCCGCCGACCAGCGGGACCCTGCTACCGTCGCCCGCGACGTGGCCCTCGGCTATGTGAGCGCGGACGCCGCAGATCGCGACTACGGGCCCGGCTGGAGAGAGGCGGGGGCATGAGCGGCGCGCGCATGGTGGGCGTCGATGTCGGCGGCACCTTCACGGATGTCTTCGTGCTCGACGAGACCGCCGGCTCCGCTCGCGTCGCGAAGGTGCCGACGACGCGACCCGATCAGTCCGGCGGGTTCCTGGCCGGCATCGGGCAGGAGGTAACGGACCTCAGCGCCCTCTCCGTCGTCGTCCACGGCACCACGGCCGGCACAAACGCGCTCCTTGAGAGGAAGGGCGCGAAGACGGGTGTTATCACCACCGCGGGCCTCCGCGACGTGCTGGAGATGCGGCGGCGGGATCGGCCGCGCACCTGGGGCCTCCGCGGGGATTTCACGCCGGTCGTGCCCCGCGACCGGCGCCTCGAGGTGCCCGAACGCGTGCTGCCGGACGGCACTGTGCGCGAGCCGGTGGACATCGACGCCGTGCGCGCGGCGGCTCGTCAGCTTCTTGAGATGGGCTGCGAAGCCGTCGCCATCCTCTTTGCCAATGCCTACGCCAACCCAGCGAACGAGGCGGCGGCGGCGGAAGCCGTGCGCGCCCTCTGGCCCAACCCGCACGTCACCGCCTCCGCCGAGATCCTGCCGGAGATCCGGGAGTTCGAGCGCTTTTCCACCGCCGCTCTCAACGCCTATCTCCAGCCGGAGGTCGCAGGGTATCTCGACCGCCTGGAGCGCGCGCTGAAGGCTGGCGGTTTCTCCGGCGAGTTTCTGATCGTGCAGTCCAATGGTGGCGTCATGTCCGCCGCCACCGCCTGCGCGCGCCCCGTGCGCACCGCGCTGTCCGGCCCCGCCGCGGGCGTGATTGCCGCCGGATACATCGCCGAATGCGCAGGCTTCTCCAACGTCATAACCGGCGATATGGGCGGCACCAGCTTCGACGTGGCCCTGATCGCCGACGGCGCCTCAGTGCTGAGCCCGCAGACCAGTATCGATTTCGGCATGGTGATCCGCTCACCGATGATCGAGATCGCCACCATCGGCGCGGGCGGCGGCTCCATCGCAGGTGTGGACAAGGGTGGGATGCTGACCATCGGCCCCGAAAGCGCTGGCTCCGACCCGGGCCCCGTTGCCTACGGCCGCGGGAACGACCGGCCGACGGTGACGGACGCCAACATCGTGCTCGGCCGCATCGATCCGGAAAGCCCCATCGGCGGCATCGCCCGGCTCGATACCAACGCCGCCCGCGCTGCCGTCGACACGCATGTGGGCTACCCACTCAATCTCGGCACAGAAGCGGCGGCAGAGGCGATCCTCCGCGTTGCGAACTCCGCTATGGCAGGGGCGATCCGGTTGGTCAGCATCGAGCGAGGCTTCGACCCGAAGCGCTTCGCCTTCATGCCCTTCGGCGGCGGCGGGGCGCTTCATGCAGGCGCGATGCTTGCGGAGGTCGGCCTCGCCCGTGCCATCGTGCCCCGCTACCCGGGCGTCACCTCCGCCATGGGCTGCGTCATTGCCGATATGCGTCAGGACTTCGTGCAAACGGTCAACGAGCTTGCGGAGGCGGTGGACACAGGAGCCCTCGGCGCGCCCATGCAGCGCCATCACGACGAGGGGCACCGCCTGCTCGACGCTGCCCGCACGCGCTTCAAGCGCCGCGACGCCGAGTTCGCACTCGACATGGCCTATGTCGGCCAGACCCATACGCTGTCCGTGCCGCTAGGGGTCACGGTTGAGGGCGGCCAGGTCACGCCACCTACCGAGGCCGCCATCGCGGAGGCCTTCGATGCGGCTTACGAAGCGCAATACGGCCGGCTCCTGACGGGTGGCACACGGCGGATCCTCAACCTCCGAAGCGCCGTTATCGGCCGGCGCCCGAAATTCGATCTCGCAACACTGGCCCCTGCGGAGGGCGGCAGCATCGAAGCGGCTCATGCAGGGAGCCGCCCGGTCCATTTCGGCGATGCGTGGGTGGAGACGGCGCTCTATCACCGGCTGGCGCTACCCGTCGGCGCTCGCATCGCCGGCCCCGCCATCCTGGTCCAGCCCGACACCACGATCCTGATCGAACCGGGGCTCGCGGGCGTGGTCGATCGCTTCGGCAACGTGATCATCGCCCGGGAGGGGGAGGCATGAGCGACAGGATCGAGCCGCGCCAAACGGCGCTCCTCACCATCGACCTGCAGAACGACTTCCTGCACGCCGACGGTGCCTATGGTCGCGCGGGCCAGGGTTCGGCCGCCATCGCCGCGCTGCCCGCGCGCATCGCGCCGCTGCGCGACACCCTTCGTGCCAAGGGCGGCGTCTACATCTCGGCTCAGTTCACGCTGGTGCCTGGCCCCGGCGGCGAGCCGCTCATCGCACCGCATCTGAAGAAGCTCAGGCCTTTTCTCGGCCGCGGCGACTTCGCACCGGGAGCGTTCGGTCATGCCCTCGTCGATGCGCTCGCGCCCGCGGATTACACGGTCGAGAAGGTCGCCTACTCCGCCTTCTACCAGACCCGCCTCGAATACATCCTGCGTGCTCTCGGCATCCGCGCGCTGATCGTCGGCGGCATCGTCACCAATGGCGGCGTGGCCAGCACGCTCCGCGACGCGCATCTGCGTGACATCCCTACCGTGCTCCTCTCCGATGGCAGCGCGGCCTTCGACCCGGCAGTCCACAACGCCACCCTGACCTCGCTCGCCACCGTCACACGCGCGATGACCTGCAGGGACGCGACTGCCATGCTGGAGGACGCCTAATGACCCTCAAGGCCCGGCTCAGGCAGGACAACATCCTCGTCGCCCCAGGGATCTATGACGGGTTGACGGCCGCCCTTGCTGCCGAGGCCGGGTTCGAAGCGCTCTACCTCTCGGGCGCCGCCGTCGCCTATACCCGCCTCGGCCGTCCCGATATCGGCCTCACCGCGATGACCGAGATGGCGGACACCATGGCGCTGATCCGGGATAGGGTCGCACTGCCGGTGATCATCGACGCGGACACCGGGTTCGGCAACGCGCTCAACGCGCAGCGCACCATGCGCGCCTATGAGCGGGCGGGGGCAAGCGCCCTCCAGATCGAGGACCAGACCTACCCCAAGCGCTGCGGGCACCTGTCGGACAAGTCGCTGATCCCGGCGGCGGAGATGGTCGGAAAGATCCACGCCATGGCCGATGCGCGGACGAGCGTAGAGACACTGATCATCGCGCGCACCGATGCAATCGCCGTGGACGGCTTCGACGCGGCGGTCGAGCGTGCCGGTGCCTATCTCGAGGCAGGTGCGGACGTGCTTTTCATCGAGGCACCGCGCGATGCCGACGAGCTTTCCCGGGTGGCCGGGACCTTCGGGGGCAAAGTACCTCTCCTCGCCAACATGGTGGAGGGCGGCGCAACACCCATCCGTGCCGCGGCGGATCTAGAGGCGCTCGGCTTCTCCATCGCCATCTTCCCGGGCGGCATCGTTCGTGCGCTCGCCCACGCGGCGCGCGACTATTACCGGAGCCTCGCCGAGCACGGCTCCAACCGTCCCTTCGCCGACCGGATGTTCGATTTCAGCGGCCTTAACGAGGTGATCGGGACCGGGGACATGCTCGCCCTTGGCGAGCGCTACGACGGCGGCGGCGGGCGCTGATGGCCGATATCCGCCCTCCCCCGGCCGAGGGCTTCCCGCTCACGGTCGAGACGCTGATCATCGGGGCGGGCGCCGCCGGGCTCACCGCCGCGCTCGCCGCACGGGACAGGGGGCGCGAAGTGCTCGTGCTAGAGCGCGACCCGGTGCCGGCAGGCTCTACTGCGCTCTCCGCCGGTCTCGTGCCCGCCGCGGGCACCGCGCTCCAGTCCGATGCGGGGATTGAGGACGACTGGGAACGCTTCGCCTCGGACATCCAGGCGAAGGCGAAGGGCGAGAACGACATGGCCCTTGTCGAACGTCTCGCCCGCGGCGCCGCGCCCGCTATCGGGTGGCTGATGGAACGCCATGGCCTGCCCTTCAGCCTCGTCCACGACTTCGACTATCCCGGACACTCCCGCCGCCGGATGCACGGTCTGCCCACCCGCGCCGGCGCGGAACTTGTCGACCGGCTGCGCGCGGCAGCGGAGGAGGCGGGGGCGGATATCCTTTGCGACGCGACGGTGAGGACGCTCTTCGCCGAGGGTCGCCGGATCGTGGGCGTCGCACTCAAGCGTCCCGATGGGACGGAGGAGCGGATCGGCGGCGCGCGCCTCGTGCTGGCGTGCAACGGCTTCGGCGGCAATCGCGCCATGGTGGCCGAGGAGATGCCCGACATCGCCGGCGCGCTCTGGTTCGGCCATGACGGCAACCGGGGCGAGGCGGTCGACTGGGGCCGGGCGATTGGCGCCGCCACCCGCCATCTCGGCGCCTATCAGGGTCACGGCAACGTCGCGCATCCTCATGGCATCCTCATCACCTGGGCCACGATCACCGAGGGGGGTGTGCAGGTGAACCGGGAGGGTCGCCGCTTCTGGGACGAGTCCCAAGGCTACTCCGAAGCCGCCCGCGCCGTCCTGGCCCAGCCCGGCGGCGCCGCTTTCACGATCTTCGACGAGCGCATCGCCGCTATTGCCCGCCAGTTCGCCGATTTCCGCACGGCCGAGGCTCAAGGGGCAATCCGCCGGGGTCAGACACCGGAAGCGCTCGCCGAAGCGCTCGACGTGCCAGCGGCGGTGCTTGGTGAGACGCTCTCCGCCATCCCTGCCGGCGGCGTGGATGTCTTTGGCCGCCGTTTTCCCGCGCGCCCACTCGAGGCCCCTTATCTCGGCGTGCGGGTGACGGGCGCGCTCTTCCACACGCAAGGCGGCCTCGAGACCGATGAGGCCGCCCGCGTGATCGATCAGGAAGGCAGGGCTTTCCCGAACCTCTTCGCTGCGGGCGGCGCGGCCTGCGGCGTCTCCGGTGCGAGCGACAGCGGCTATCTCTCGGGCAACGGTCTCCTTTCCGCCATCGTCCTCGGCCGCCTCGCCGGATCTGCCCCGTGATGAGGCTCTGAGGAGAGCGGGGTGGGGAGCCGCTGGCAGTAACCCGGCCCCTCACACACGCCCATTTCAAAGACTGACCCGACCGGGCGTTTGAACTGCCATGCGACGCGTCGATCGTCGTCGACCGGAAGCCCGCCATGCACTAACACTCGAACCGGGCCGATCAGCTCGGCACGACCCAGATGAACGCCACGCCGCCGTTCCCGAACATGCACTTGGGGAACGGGACGCAAGCCACCATGCGACACGGATGATGGAGACCAGGAAATGAAGCGTTACCAGCACTTTATCGATGGCGCCTTCGTCGATCCCGCGGGCGGTGAGTGGTTCGAGAGCCAGAACCCCTACACCGGCGAGGCCTGGGCCGAGATCCCGCGCGGCACGGCCGCGGATGTGGACCGGGCCGTCAAGGCTGCAAAGGCCGCGATGACCACCGGGCCCTTCGCCTCGATGACACCGACAGCGCGTGGCAAGCTTCTTCGCCGCCTCGGCGATATCGTCGTCGAGCATGGGCCACGCCTTGCGGAGATCGAGGTGCGCGACAACGGCAAGCTGATCGCCGAGATGGCCGCACAGCTGAAGTACAATCCCGAGTGGTGGTGGTATTACGCGGGCCTAGCCGACAAGATCGAGGGCAGCGTCATCCCTGTCGACAAGCCCGACCACCTGACCTTCACGACGCATGAGCCCGTGGGCGTCGTCGCAGCCCTGACCGCCTGGAACTCCCCGCTGATGTTCGTCGCCTGGAAGGCGGCGCCGGCCATCGCCGCGGGCTGCTCGGTCGTGATCAAACCCTCCGAATTCACCTCCGCTTCGGCGCTCGAGTTCGCCGAGCTCACCGTCGAAGCCGGGTTCCCGCCGGGCGTCTTCAACGTCGTCGCGGGCTACGGGCAGGAGGCAGGGGCCGCGCTCGTCGAGCATCCGGACGTCTCCAAGGTCAGCTTCACGGGCTCCGACGCGACGGGCGCCCGGATCTACGCCACGGCCGCGAAGCAGATGAAGCGCGTCGCCATGGAGCTTGGCGGCAAATCCCCCAATATCGTGTTCGACGATGCGGATCTCGACGCCGCAGCCTCCGGCGCCGTCTCCGGCATCTTCGCTGCGACCGGGCAGACCTGCATCGCAGGCTCCCGGCTCCTCGTGCAGAACTCCGTGCGCGCCCAGTTTGTGGAGAAGCTTCTGGCGCTCGCGAAATCGGCCAAGATCGGCGACCCGATGGCGCCGGATACGAATATCGGCCCCGTCACCACCCCGCCCCAGTATCAAAAGGTGCTCGACTATATCGACATCGCGAAGATGGGCGGGGCCAAGCTCGTCCACGGCGGCAAGCCGGCGGTGGGCGACGGCGTCAGGGGCGCGCAATTCATCGAGCCGACCATCTTCGTCGATGTGACCAACGACATGCGCATAGCGCAGGAGGAGGTGTTCGGCCCGGTGCTCTCGATCCTCGGCTTCGAGGATGAAGAGGAGGCCGTGCGCGTCGGCAACGACGTGGTCTACGGCCTCGCGGCGGGCGTCTGGACGAAGGATATCGGCCGGGCCGTCCGCATGTCTAAGGCGCTCCGTGCCGGCACCGTGTGGGTCAATACATATCGGGCGGTGAGCTACATGATGCCCTTTGGCGGCATGAAGCGCTCCGGCACCGGGCGGGAGAACGGGATGGAGGCGATCCACGAGTTCCTCGAGACGAAATCCGTCTGGATCAACACCTCCGACGACTACCCGGCCAATCCGTTCATCATGCGCTGACGGTGGCGGCCACCCGCTAGAAGCCGATGGCCGCGCCGTCCTTCCGGGGATCGGAGCCCGCGGCATAGCCGCCCGCCGGCAGGCGATGGACGAGTTGGGCGCCGCCGAAGCCGAAGGCGGCGTCCGGCGGCTCCATGTCCAGCGCATGGCCCATCGCCGCCAGCGCCTCGCGGAGCGCGGGGTCCATCGCCGTCTCCACTGCGAGGCCGAGGCCCTGGGTCACCCGCCAGCGGGGCGCGTCCACCGCGGCCTGCACGTCCTGCCCCCAAAGCTGCGTGCGCAGCACCATCTGCACATGGCCCTGGGCCTGGATCGGCCCGCCCATGACGCCGAAGGACATGAGCGGCGCGCCGTCCTTCATCAGGAACCCGGGGATGATGGTGTGGAAGGGCCGCTTCCGGGGGCCTACCCGGTTCGGATGGCCGGGGGTCGTCACAAAGCCCGCGCCCCGGTTCTGCAGGCTGATGCCGGTGCCTGGCACGACGCAGCCCGAGCCGAAGCCCGCATAGTTCGACTGGATGAAGGACACCATCATGCCGGAGGCATCTGCCGCGGAGAGATAGACCGTGCCGCCCGCTTTAGGCGCGCCCGCACCGAAGTCCTGCGCCCGCTCGGGATCGATCAGGCGCGCCCGCTCGGCGAGGTAGCCCGGGTCGAGGAGGGCGTCGGGCCCGAATGCCATGGCGGTCGGATCGCCCACATGCGCCTCGACATCGCGGAGCGCGAGCTTCACGGCCTCGATCATCAGATGCACGCTCCGCGGATCATCCGGGCCTGCGTCGCGGACCGCGGTGTGCTCGAGCATGCCGAGCGCCATGCAGGCGGCGATGCCCTGCCCATTCGGCGGGATCTCGTGCAGCGTCACGCCGTCGAAGCCGCCCGAGATCGTGCCACACCAGTCCGGCGCCTCCGCCGCCAGGTCGTCTACGGTCAGCGCGCCGCCATTCGCTGCTGATGCCGCCGCGATCTTCTCGGCAATCGCGCCGCGATAGAAGGCTTCACCCTTCGTCTCTGCGATCGCGGTGAGGGTCGCTGCAACCTCGGGGCTGGCAAAACGCTCGCCGGCGACGGGGACGCGGCCGCCCGGCATGAAATGCTCCGCATATCCCGGCTGACCCTCAAGCACCGCTGCGCCGCGCGCCCACAGTGAGCCGATCACGGGGCTGACGATGAAGCCTTGCTCCGCCAGCCGGATGGCCGGCTCGAAGAGGGCCTCGAAGGGCAGCTTGCCGAAACGCTCCGAGACCGCGACCCAGGCGCCCACGCAGCCCGGCACCGTCACGCTGTCCCAGCCTCGCTCCGGCATCTCCGCCCCGGGAAAGCGCTCGGGCGTCCAGCCTGCAGGGGAGTGGCCGGAAGCGTTCAGCCCGTGGAGCGCCGAGCCGTCCCAGATGATCGCGAAGGCGTCTGATCCAATGCCGTTCCCGGTGGGCTCGACAAGCGTCAGCGTAACCGCCGTCGCAAGCGCTGCGTCCGCCGCATTGCCCCCCCGCCTGATCATCGAAAGCCCGGCCTCTGCGGCGAGCGGGTGCGAGGTGGCAACAACACTGTCCGCCATCACCGCCGAGCGACGCGACGGGTACGGATTGGCTGGGGGGAACTGCATGAGCGTTCTTTCCGAAGTAAGACGTCGAAGGGTCAGACGGTCTCGCGCACGTCGAGCACGTCGCGCAACCAGTCACCGACGAAATTGATCGAGAGCACGACCAGCATGATGGCAAGCCCGGGGAAGACGCCGAGCCACCAGGCCTGGCTGATGAAGCCCCGCCCCTCGGCCAGGATCAGCCCCCAGGTGGGCGTCGTTGCTTCGACCCCGAGCCCGAGGAAGGAGAGCGTCGCCTCGCCGAGGATCGCGTAGGAGACCGAGACAGTCGCCTGCACGATGATCGGCGCCATGGCCGAGGGCAGGATATGGCGCATGATGATGCGACCGTCCGAGACGCCCATGCTGCGGGCGGCCAGCACGAACTGCTCCTCCCGCAGGCTCAGCGTCATCGAACGGGCGACGCGGGCGAAGTCGTCGATGAAGGCAAGCGAGATCGCGACGATCACGTTCACAAGCCCCGTGCCAAAGACGGCGACGAGATAGACCGCGATGATGAAGTTCGGGAACGCCCACTGCAGATCGATGTAGCGCATGATCACGAGGTCGATCCAACCGCCATAGTAGCCCGCGATCACGCCCAGCACGACGCCGATGATCAGCGCGGCGGCGACGGTCACGACGCCGACGAAGAGCGAGATCTGCGTGCCGTAGAGGATACGGCTCAGGAGATCGCGCCCGAGGTCATCGGTCCCGAGCGGATGCGACCAGGAGAGGCCCTGCATCATGTCGAGCGTCATCTCGTTCGGATCGTAAGGCGCCAGCACCGGCGCCAACAGCATGCCGAGGAAGAAGACCGCGAGAACGACCAGGCCGACCTGGGCCTTGCGGTCCTTCGCGAGGCTCGCGCGCAGGCGGGAGCGTCGGGGCGCCTCGGCCGTCTCGGGTGCAGACGAGATGATATCCGTCATCAGGAGTACCGGATGCGCGGATCGATCACGCCGTAGAGGAGGTCGACCGCGAGGTTGGAGAAGACGAAGAAAGCCGAGACGATCAGCACCGCCCCCTGCACCACCGGATAGTCGCGGTTCAGGATGCCGTCGATCAGCACCCGGCCGAGACCCTTGATGGCGAAGACATTCTCGACGACGACCGCGCCGGAGATCAGCAATGCAAAGGCGATACCGACGACGGTGATGACCGGGATCATCGCATTCGGCAGGGCATGGCGCCAAATCACCTTCTGCGCTGGCAGCCCTTTGGCCCGCGCCGTCCGGATAAAGTCGCGGTTCATCACCTCGAGGAGTGAGGATCGGATCATCCGCGCGATGATCGCGGCGAAGGCCGTGCCCGTGGCGATGGCTGGCAGCAGGAGGTGCTCGAGCCAGGGCCAGAAGCCTTCCTCGAGCGGCACATACCCGATCGCGGGCAGCCATTGCAGATTGGCCGCGAAGACGATGATCAGCAGGATCGCCAGCCAGAAATCCGGCATCGAAAGGCCCAGGAACGCGACGAACGAGACCGCGTTGTCGGTCATCGTGTTGCGTCGCGTGGCCGAAATGACGCCGGCCGGCACCGCGATGGCGATGGCGATCACAAACGAGATGAGGGCCAGCGAGAGCGTGCGCGGAAGCGCCTCGGCGATGATCGTCGCCACGGGTTGGTTGTTGCCGTAGATCGAGTTGCCGAAGTCGCCCTGCAGGACGTTCGCGAACCAGTAGAAATACTGCACGATCAGCGGCTGATCGAGGCCAAGCTTGGCCCGGAGGGCAGCCGCCGCCTCCTCGCTACCGGCATCGGCCAGCATCGCAGCGATCGGGTCCCCCGGCACGAAGCGCAGCATGAAGAACACAAGCGTCGCGACCGCCCACATCACGAGGAGGGCGCCCACGAACCGGCGGGCGAGATAAGCGGTCATCGATCCAGCGCTCCCGAGGATGGCCCGTGAGGTGGGGCAAGACCCCACCCCACTGCTGCAGCGTCAGGCGAAGGAGACGCGATCGAGGTCGGTGAGGCCGGGGATCCGGCTCACGGCGGGATAGATCACATCCTTCGAGTGGATCAGCACATCGACGGGGTGGTAGAGGAAGCCGCTCGCCACCTTATCGGACGTGATCTTGTTCGCTTCCTGCACCAGCGCGCGGCGATCTTCGGGCTTCGGCGTGATCGACTGCTTCTCGATCAGCGCATCCGCCTCGCTGTCGGCGAAGTAGCCGAAGGGATACTTCTCCTTGTCTCGCGTGCGCCCGTTGAACTTCGAGCCGGACATCATCCAATCGACGATGCCGTCGTCCGGATCGTAGTCGCCGCCCGAGCCGCCGAGGCGCATGTCGAACTCCATAGCCAGGAAGTTCTCGATCATGACCGAGAACTCCTGCGTGGCCACGTTGACCGTGATGCCGAGCTCCTGCTTGAGGATGTTGGCAATCACCAGCCCGTCCCGCCGCTCGGAGGGGCGGACGATCAGCTCGAGCTCCGGGAAACCGTCACCGCCGGGGTACCCGGCGTCGGCGAGAAGCTGCTTCGCGCCCTCGGCGTCGTAGGCCTGCTCGGATGTCTCGGCGATGCCCTCATCGTAGTAGTAGCCCATGGCCGGATTGATCGTGCCGTAGGCCGGGAACGCGTAGCCAAAGCGCGCCTGTTGCACATAGAGGTCGCGGTTGAGCGCCTTCGCGATGGCGAGGCGGACCATGAAACCCTTCTCCTTCTTGAGTTCATCCACGGGCTTCTCGAAGCTCTCCACCTTCATCGGCTCGCGATGCGGGTTGAGCCAGAGGGACTGAAAGCCCGGGCCAGGCTTGATGTCGACGACGAGGTCCGGGTTCGACTTGAACCGGTCGATAAGCTGTGCTGCCACGGGGTTGCCGCCGACAAACTGGATATCGCCCGCTTCCACGGCCGCGGCCAGCGGTTCGGCGCCATCGATGGGCTTGATGACAACCTTGTCGAGATGTGGGCGCTCAGGATCGTAGAAGCCGTCAAACCGCTCCAGCACGACGCCCTGACCGAGCTGATGCTCCGTGATGCGGAAGGGTCCGGTGCCGACCGGCGTAAGCCCGTATTGCGCCGTCCCCATGCTCTCGAGCGCGCCGCGCGAGACGATGGTGAGAGCACGGCCCGACGCCCGCTCCGTCGTCTTCGTGAGGAAGCTGGCCTGAGGGGCCTTCAGCGTGAACTTCACCTCGAAATCGTTGAGTTTCTCGACGCTAGCCACATTGGCGAGGTTGCCCGAATGGATCGACTTCTCTGGGTCCTTCGAGCGGTTGTAGGTGAAGAGCACATCTTCGGCGTCGAACGTGTCGCCATTGTGGAAGGTCAGCCCCTCGCGGAGCTTGAAGGTATAGGTCAGCCCGTCGGCCGACACCTCCCAGCCCTCCGCGATATCCGCCTCCGCGATGAGATCGCCGTTAATATGAGTGAGGCCCGACAGGACGTTCGAGGTGATCTGGAACTGCAACACCTGGCCCATTTGCGCCGGGTCGAGCGTCACGATCTCCGAGACACCGGCCCAACCGGCCGTGAGCGTCCCACCCTTTTTGCCAGCGGCAATCGCGCGACCGAGCCCGCCCGGCATGAGGTGCGCAGCGGTAAGCGCACCGCCAGCGGCGAGCAGGCGCAGCGTAGCACGGCGGGAAAGGCGGGGGCCGGAAAGCTCGTGGCGCGAAAGACCGAAGAGCGGGTCACGCGGGTCGAAGTCGTGTGCGTCGTGCCAGGCGGATTGCATGGCTGCCTTTAGGCGGTCGTCCGTCATGGTCATACTTCTCTCCTGTCTGTCGCAGCGGCCGTCTCGTTGCGATGGCTGACGGGCTGGCCGAGCCGCAGGACGCCGGCGGCGCGCCAGCATCCGCGATCGCCCTTGCATTCCTCGCCCGAACCGCGATCATCATTATCGATATTGATTTTCTGGGCCGGAGACGAGAATTGTCAACACACGCTATGCAGCAACCTACAGTTGCGCGAGATAGCCTCGGGGGTCTGAAGGTCGACCGGGCGGTAGAGATGCTGCGCGACGACGTTCTCTTCCGCAGGCTCCCGCCCGGCACACAACTCACCGAGCAGGCCTTGGCAGCGAGGCTCGGCTGCAGCCAGGGCACGGTGCGCGAGGCACTGCTTCGGCTGGCCGAGGAAGGGCTGGTCGAGCGTCGGAGCTATCGCGGCACCGTCGTGACGGAGACGACGCTGGCCGAAGCGGCAGCACTCGTGCGCATGCGCCTCGCCATCGAGGCGGAAGTGGCGCGCCGGCTCTCGCACTCGGGCCTCGGCGATGCGTGCGAGGCGGTCAATGCGCTGCTTGCTGGCATGGACACAGCACATAATGCCGGCGATCTCAGCCGCTGCAGCGATCTCGACCGCGCCTTCCATGTGGCGCTCTGCCGGGCAGCAGGCCTGCCGCTGCTCTGCCCCGTGCTTGGGCGCGCGGCACTCCACATGCATCGCTTCACACTGGGCGGTGTCGAAGTGCCCCGCGCGTTTCGCGAAGAAGCAGGTGTCGGTCACGAGCACCGGGCGCTGCTGAACACGGTGCTCGCCGCCGGGCCGGATGGCGCCGCGCGCGCGATGGCCGAGCATGTCGCCACGTTGCTCCACCGCTGGGCGCCGTCCCTGCTCGCGGCCGTCGGCGAGGATGCATTCGATGCAGCAGGCGGC
Source organism: Pseudomonadota bacterium (assembly GCA_039815685.1). Classification (GTDB taxonomy): domain Bacteria; phylum Pseudomonadota; class Alphaproteobacteria; order Rhodobacterales; family Rhodobacteraceae; genus Thermohalobaculum. Next base: position 70,557 of record JBCBYV010000007.1, read on the forward strand.
GGTCCGAAACGGCGCGGAGCAGAAACATGACCTTCTCGATCGTCGCCCGCGACGAGGCGACGGGCGCGTTCGGCGTCGCGGTGGCCAGCCGCTTCTTCGCCGTGGGCGCACTCGTGCCGCATTTCGCCGCCAAGGGCGCCGTTGCGACACAGGCCTTCATCAACCCTATGTGGGGTGTCGAAGGCACCGCGATGCTAGCGAAGGGCGCCGCCGCGGCGGAGATTGTCGCGAACCTCGTCGAGCGCGACGCCGGTGCCCCACAGCGGCAGTGCCATCTAGTGGATGCGGGCGGTGGGACCGCCGCGCATACTGGGGCAAATTGCGTCGACTGGGCCGGTCATGCGAGTGCCGAGAACGTGTCCGTCGCCGGTAACATGCTAGCGGGCCCGGCCGTCATCGAGAAGACGCTGGCATGCTGGCTCGACAACCCGGAACTCGAGATGCCGGATCGCCTGCTCGCAGCGCTTCGGGCCGGCGAGGCCGCGGGAGGCGACAAACGAGGCCGACAAGCCGCCGCCATCGTCATCCATCGCGGGCAGCCCTATCCAATGCTCGATCTGCGGGTGGACGACCATGCGGACCCGCTCGCCGAACTCGAGCGCCTGCTCGCCGTCGCGCGCGAACGCTTCGTACATTTCGCAGCCTGCATGGGCACGGCGGAGCGCTTCGAAGGGGTGACGGACCGCACAGAACTCGACCGAATACTCGACGCGCTCGAGCAAGAGAGGGCGGCAAACGGCACCCGATCCGCCTCCGCCGCCTCACCCTAAACTCCACGCGACCGGACCATCACACCCATTCAGACATCAGTTGTTTGGTGACCAAGAACCAGAGGGCGGGCTGTCTCTGCGACACGCCGCTCCGATGCGTGAAGAAGGACGGGTATGAGTGAGTGCTGGCGCGCGGCGATCCGTTCCACGCCCCTCAAACTGTCTGGCTCAGATCGGGGGCGTGGTGCCGGTGGTGAGATTCGAACTCACGGCCTCTCCCTTACCAAGGGAGTGCAACTACCCCTGTGCTACACCGGCGCCGCGCCGCCTTCTATGCAAGCACTCTGCCGGAATGCAAGGGGCAATGCGGGGCACCGGCACCGCCAGCGTGGCGCCTGCACGATAACTGCGCGACCTCTCCAGCGGGAGACGGCTGGACCGCGGCCCGTCCGCCGGGTACTTCGCAGGTAATGAACGAGAACACGAACGAGGACAGACCGGACGTCGACGTTGGCGCTGGGAAGGCGCGGGATCGCGGCGCTGCGAAGGAGGACGCGCGCAAGGCGCGGCTCCGGGCGGCCTTGCGGGCCAATCTCTCCAAGCGCAAGGCGCAGGCGCGCGAACGCCGCACCGATGCGACCGGGAATGACACGAAGGACAGTGAGCATGGCTGATGGTGGCGTAGGGCCGCAGGACGGTCTCGCGCCCGCAGGTGCAGGCACCGAACGGGTCGAGGGGCCCCAGACGGCACCGGGGAGCGGCATGGACAAGATCAGGATCAAAGGCGGCCGACCGCTCGACGGCGAGATCACGATCTCGGGTGCCAAGAATGCCTGCCTGACACTGATGCCGGCGGCTCTGCTGACCGACGCGCCGCTCACGCTCACGAATGCGCCCCGGCTCTCCGATATCCGGACAATGACGGCGCTCCTGACGTCCCTCGGTGCTGAGGTGGCAGCGTTGCAGGGCGGGCGTGTGCTGGCGATCTCGGCCGACGCCTTGGGCGAGCCGCATGCGGATTACGAGATCGTGCGCAAGATGCGCGCCTCCATCCTGGTGCTGGGTCCGCTGCTGGCGCGGCTCGGTCGCGCCTCGGTCTCCCTGCCCGGCGGCTGCGCCATCGGCGCGCGGCCCGTCGATCTGCACCTTGCCGCTATGGAGGCGCTGGGGGCCGAGATCACGCTTGAGGGCGGCTATGTCAGGGCGGCGGCGCCAAAGGGGCTCACCGGGGCCGAGGTCGTCTTCCCGAAGATCTCGGTCGGCGCAACAGAGAACGCGCTGATGGCAGCGACCCTCGCACGCGGGACGACCGTGATCCGCAACGCGGCGCGGGAGCCGGAGATCATGGACCTCGCCGCCTGCCTCACCGCCATGGGTGCGCGCATCAATGGGGCGGGCAGCGACACCATCACAGTCGAGGGGGTCGAGAGCCTCGGCGGCGCCACGCATCGCGTCCTGCCGGACCGGGTGGAGCTCGGCACCTATATGATCGCACCGGCCATTGCCGGTGGGCGCCTGCGTCTTCTCGGGGCGGAGCGCGGACTCGTCTCGGCGCTCGCCGATCTGCTCGAGAAGGCCGGGATCACGGTGCGGGACGTCCCCGGCGGGCTCGAAGTCGCTCGCGAGAACGGACCGGTCAGGCCACTTCACATAGTGACCGAGCCCTTCCCCGGCTTCCCCACCGATCTGCAGGCACAGGTCATGGCGATGCTGGTAACGGCGGATGGTGAGAGCGTCATCGAGGAACACATCTTCGAGAACCGCTTCATGCATGTGCCGGAGCTTGCACGCATGGGGGCCGATATCGACATCTCGGGTGGCACCGCCCGCATCCGAGGGGTGGAGCGGCTGAAGGGCGCGCCGGTGATGGCGACCGATCTTCGCGCTTCCGTGAGCCTGATCCTCGCGGGCCTCGCGGCGGAGGGGACCACGACGCTCAGCCGGGTCTATCATCTCGACCGCGGCTATGAGCGGGTCGAGGAGAAGCTCGGCGCTTGCGGGGCCGCGATCGAGCGCATCCGGGAGGAGGAGGCATGAGCGAGGACGCCCGTTTCGAGGAGGCACCGGTCACGGACCGGCCGCTCCGCTTGCGCGCCGAAAGCGCGGAGGACCTGCAGATCATCTCGAGCCTCGTGCAGGACGCGGTGGGGCGGGCCTCGGACGTGGCCTGGATGCGCCGCAAGCGCCGCCTCGTGCTCCTGATCAACCGCTTTCGCTGGGAAGACGCCGAAGCGGCGGAGCGGGAGGGTCGCCCCTTCGAGCGTGTGCGAAGCGCGCTCAGCATCGAGGGGGTGACGGGCGTGCGAGCCCGCGGCCTCGCGCCCGGAAAAGAAGGCGAAAAGGAGCAGGTCGTAGCCCTCCTCTCCCTCGCCTTCGAGGCGAGCGGGGATGCAGCCGGGCGCGTGCTCGTCGCCTGCGCCGAGGAAGTGACCTTTGCGGCGGATGTCGAGATGCTGGAGGTCACGCTCGGCGATCTCACCCGGCCCTGGGAAGCGCAGGCCGCCAAGGCGCCGACCCACGAAGACTGACCCCCAAGGCTCCACGTTCCTTCCCGCGACCGATGCCAGTCTTGCCGCCTGCGACGAGACCCCGTGACAAGCGGGTCCTTTCGCGATCATGCTGCAGCGCCAGCCTGCAGCATTTTGCGGGCGAGCGGTGGGAAGGGCGCGCAGCATGGACGGAATGCCGGAGAGCAGTGGCGGACTGGCACCGGACACCCCGGCGCCGGCGGAGCGTCGGAGCCTCGGTTTCATTCTGGTCGACAAGTTCTCCATGATCTCACTGACGGCGGCGATAGAGCCGCTGCGCTCCGCGAACCGTCTCCTCGACCGCGACGCCTATAGCTGGAGCCTGATCAGCGAGGGGGGCGGCTCGGTGCGTGCCTCCTCGAACCTCACGCTCGCCACCGATCTTTCGCTCGACATGCTGGCCGATGGGTTCGCGCCCGGTGCGTCGAGGGATGGTGCTGTCCGCTTCGATGCGCTCTTCGTCGTGACGGGTCTCTATGCCGGTGCGGAGAACGAGCCGCGATTGCACGGTGTCCTCCGCCGTGCCGCGCGCGCCGGCATGGTGATCGGCTCGCTCTCGGCCGGGGCTTTCGTCCTGGCCCGGGCCGGCCTCCTCGACGGCTTTCGCTGCACGCTCCATTGGGAGTATCAGCCGGCCTTCGAGGAGGCGTTCCCCGATATCGAATGCACCTCGGGGCTTTATGTCATTGACCGGAACCGGTGGACGGGCTCGGGCGGCATTTCCTCGATGGACATGATGCTCCACATGATCGGCATCGACCACGGCACCCGCATCGCCCGGGAAGTTGGCAACAATTTCCAGGTCGACCGGATCCGCAACGCCGCGATCGAGCAACGACCCGGCGCGCTCGAGCGACTGGAGACACTGCCTGCGCCGCTCCAGAAGGTGATCACGTTGATGCGCGCGAACATCGAAGCGCCACTCCGCATGAGCACGCTGGCGGAGACGGCGGGGCTCAATCTCAGGCGCATGGAACGGCTCTTCCAGAGCAATCTCGGCAAGAGCCCTGCGCAGTTCTATCGCGCGATCCGGCTCGAACGGGCCCGCGAACTCCTGATGCACACGAACCTCTCTGCGCTCGAGGCCGCGATGCTGACGGGCTTCTCCTCGTCCTCGCATTTCGCCATGGCCTACTATCGCCAGCACGGCATCCGCCCCTCCGAGACCCGCCGCAGCGTCGCCGCCACGACGAGTACTGCTGCGAATACCGGGCCCGGCCTGCGCCCGGATGCTGATACCCAATACGAGGGCACACTCAAGCCCTGACCCCGGCGCCCGGCGCCGCGCAAATTCCTTGCAAGGAATTTGCAAAAGCGTTGCAACGCTTTTGGCGCCCGGCAGCCCCTCCTCGGCTTTCCGGCAGGCGGATCGACAGCGCCTAAGCATTCCCGGTGCGGCGAAATCGCTCTACGTCTGGCGCGGACAACGACGCAGGCGCCTCAAGGCAGGCGCCCCAAGCGCCGCGGAATGAGGGAGAAGAACGATGTCGAAGCCCCGCGTGATCTGCACCCGGAAGTGGCCCGAGCGCGTGGAGGCCGCCATGAGCGAGGCCTTCGACTGCACGCTGAATGGCCCGGACGAAGCGATGAGCGCCGATGCGCTCAAGACCGCACTGAACGACTACGATGCGGTCTGCACCACCGTTACGGACAAGGTCACGGCCGACATTCTCGCAAGCCCCGGCCGCGCGAAGGTACTGGGCCAGTTCGGCGTCGGCTTCAACAATATCGACCTCGACGCCGCCAAGACCGCAGGGCTCACGGTAACCAACACCCCGGGCGTGCTGACCGATGCCACCGCCGATATCGCGCTCACCCTCCTTCTCAATGTCTGCCGCCGCACCTTCGAGGGCGAGGCGATGCTGCGTGGCGGAGACTGGACGGGCTGGCGGCCGACGCAGCTCATGGGCGTGAGCCCGCAGGGCAAGACGCTCGGCATTATCGGTATGGGCCGGATCGGCAAAGCCATGGCCAAGCGCTGCTTCCACGCCCTCGACATGAAAGTCGTGTTCTACGACGCCTTCCCCGTCGCCGATCCGGGCGTACCAGCCGAGCAGCTCGGCACGGTCGAGGAGGTCCTGGCCGCGTCCGACATCGTCTCGCTGCACTGCCCCGGCGGCGGCGAGAACATCCATCTGATCAATGCAGCCCGCCTCGCGACGATGAAGGAGGGCGCAATTCTGGTGAACTCCGCGCGTGGCGATATCATCGACGAGGCGGCCCTCGTGGACGCCCTCGCATCCGGCCATATCCGCGGCGCCGGCCTCGATGTCTTCGAGCGCGAGCCCACGATCACGCAGGCGCTGACGACCATGCAGAATGTCTGCCTCCTGCCCCATCTCGGCTCTGCGACCATCGAGACGCGGGAGGCCATGGGCTTCACCGTGCTGAGAAACCTCGAGGCGTTCTTCGCCGGTCAGGAACCACCGAACCGCGTGGTCTGAGGGGAGGGGCGGCGACCCTCTTCAGGCGGCTGCTTGGGGGCGTTTGAGAAGCCGCCCGCTCAGCGGCTCTTCGTCAACGCGGCGCACCCGGAACGACAGCCAGAGGACGACCGCGAAGGCCAGAAGAAGCCCCAGCGTCTGCAGACCTGCGAGCGTTTCCAGCGCGCCTTCCGCCGCATCACCGCCCATCATGGCGGTGATCTCATACCCTCTCGAGAGCGGCACCAAGGCCAGCGCCAGCACCAGGCGGGCCTTGAGGTCGCCGCGCCAGAAAAGAACTGCGAAGAGCGGCGCGAAGACGACGAAGTCCGACTGATGGCCTGCCCAGAAGAAGCAGGCCAGAAGCATGATCAGGATCGAGACCGTCATCGGCTCGCGGAGCGGCGAGAAGACCGCAATCGCGGCCGATGCCAGCAAGAGCGGTGCCGCGGTGCCGACCACACCGGGCTCGAAGCCAAGCGTTCCGAGTATCCAGCCGAGGCCTGCCCCACGCTCGGAACGGTTGACATCGTATCCTGCGTAATCGGCGACGTTCGAGAGCCAGGCTGAGACGAGATCGACCAGCCCCGTCCCATTGCCGCCGATCAAGAAGAGAGCGCCGACGCCAGCCCCCGCGAGCACGGCGCCCAGCCGGAATTGCGGCACGATCAGGCAGTAGAGCGCGAGCGGCGCGCCGAACTGCGGCTTCATCATCAGCAGGATCAGCCCCACCGCCTGAAGGACCGCCAGCCCGCCCCGCGCCCCGGCAATCCAGAGGAGGAGGCCAGCGAGAAGAACGAACTGAAAGCCACCGAACGCCGTGGCAACGAGCGTCGGAAAGAAGCCGACGCCCAGAAGGACAGCCAGAAGCGCGAAACGCGGCGGCGTTCTCAGATGCATCGGACGCGGTGCACCGAGTGCGAGGAAGATCGCCGCACCAAGAACCATGCAGAGGTTGAAGATGAGCAGCAGCCGGGATGCCATCGCCGGCTCGGCAAGCGCGAAGACACCCAGAAACGGCACCGTGCTCGGCGGATAGAAGAACGGATGCTCGAACGAATTCGGGAACTGCTCCCGGCCGAGCAACCAGTAGGCGTCGTCATAGGGCGTCAGCCCGGACCACCAGAGCTGCCCGGCCACCCACCAGTATTGCAGATCGGCAGCCCAGCGCGTCGGCATGTAGAAGTCGGAGATGTGCTTGAAGTAGGCCGCTACGGCAATCAATGCTGCCAGTGCCACAACGCGGTCCACGGTCTTGCTAAGCATCGCCCACCCACAACGTTCTCAGCAGCACCTTACGCTATGCGTGGATTGCACCTCCGGCAATGCTGTCCGGTGGATTGAGCAGCGATGCGCCGCGCACCGCGTCGGCGATCACCATTACGGGAGCCCACCCTCTGGGTACGGGCAGCGCGCAAGGCCGGGCCTTGATGAACCGCCCCTCCGCGCTGCGGAAGTTACCAACCGTTGCCTTGCCGCATCCCTCCCATCCGCCTAAACGTGGGCGCAAGTCGCCGACAAGGAGCGGCGGCACGATTTACAGGGAGCAATCACCATGCGCTTTCGCAACATGAAGCTTGCGCTGTTGGCCGGTACGGCCATGGCCTTCGGTGCTGTCGAGGCGGCATCGGCCCTTACCTGGAACGTCAGTGTCTGGGGCAAGCGGCGCGCCTTTACCGAGCACATCCACAAGCTCGGCGATCTCGTGGCCGACAAGACCGGCGGCGAGTTCACCTTCAACATCAGCTACGGCGGTCTCTCCAACAACAAGGAGAACCTCGACAACATCTCCTTCGGTGCGATCGAGATGGCGCAATTCTGTGCGGGCTACCACCCGGACAAGAACCCGACCATCACGGTGCTCGAGCTGCCGTTCCTCGGCGTCTCGACGCTCGAGGAGGAGGTCGCCGTCTCGCACGCGATCTACGGTCACCCGGCGACTGTCGCGGACCTCGGCCGCTGGAACGCCAGACTGCTGATGACCTCGCCGATGCCGCAGTACAACGTGGCTGGCAAGGGCGATGTGCCGACGGGCCTCTCGAGCTTCGATGGCATGCGCATTCGCGCGACCGGCGGTCTCGGCGAGGCGTTCCGGACGGTGGGCTCGACCCCGACCTCGGTGACGTCGTCGGAGGCATACAACGCGATGGAGTCCGGCGTTGTCGATGGCGTGGCCTTCGCGCAGCATGCGCACCTCGCGTTCCGCACGGTCGATCTCGCCGACTGGTGGACGACCAACCTCAACCCGGGCACCGTAAACTGCCCGGTGGTGGTGAACACGGACGCCTATGAGAGCCTGAGCCCCGAGTTCAAGCAGGCCCTCGACGAGAGCGTGGACGAGGCGATCGCCCACTACCTCGCCAACTACGCCACCGTCTTCGGCAAGTTCGAGGAGGTGCTTGAGAAGGAAGGCGTGACGAAGGTCGCGCTGCCCGAGGACGAGGTCGCAGCCTTCGAGGCGAAGGCCGCGACGCCGATCCGCGAGAAGTGGATCGCCGACATGAACGCGCAGGGTATCCCGGGTGAAGAGCTCTACCAGCTCGTCCAGGACACGCTGGCGGAGGTCCGCAAGGGCCAGACCAACTAAGACGCGTCCGCCGGTGGGGTGAACCCCACCCTACCGGCACCTCATCCCGCAACGCTCACGCAGCGTTCGCCGCCCGACGGTAGGGTGAGGTTCGACCCCACCGCACACCTCACCCAACCCTACCTCTCCATGGCAGGAGGCGCCCATGGCCGCCGAAGCCTCTGTCCCCGAAGACGACAGCGCCGTGAGCCGTGCGGACCGGGCGCTCTATCGCGTCGAAAGCGCCCTCGGTCTCCTCGCCGGGCTCACGATCCTTGCCGTCATGCTGGTCTCGGTCGCGAACATCCTCGGCCGCTGGCTCTTCGAGTTGCCGGTGCCGGGCTTCGTGGACTGGATGGAGCAGGCGGTGCCGATCATCGCCTTCTTCGCCCTCGCCTATTGCCAGCGCCTCGGCGGCCATATCCGGATGGACCTGCTGGTCGGCCAGCTCCGCGGCCGCGCGCTCTACCTCGCCGAGTGGCTCGGCACCTTCTTCATCCTCTTTCTGACGGTTTTCCTCATATGGGGTGCCTGGCTGCATTTCGGACGCAGCTTCGACTGGGGTAGCCCCAACTGGAGCCGGGACAGCACGATCGATATCGGCCTGCCCATCTGGCCGATCAAACTGGTCGTGCCCTTGATGCTCGCGCTCTTCGCCCTCCGCCTCGTCCTCCAGCTCTGGGCCTACACCAAGGCGATCCGCGAGAACCCCGAATTCGCCGTTGCCGTGCCCAAGATCGAGAGTGCCGCCGAACAGGCCGAAGCCGAGGCCGAGACCGTCTCCGGCGCTGAGGACGATGAGGACTGGCCGAAGGAGACGCGCGGATGACGCCGATCGACGTCTCCATCGTCCTCGCGGGCGTCCTGATCTTCCTGGTGGTCATCGGCGTCCGCGTCGCCTTCGCCACCGGCTTCATCGGCTTTCTCGGGATCCTGCTGATCTTCCTCGACCGGGGGCAGAGCTTTGATCGCGCGCTCCTCGTGACGCTGCAGATCGCGGGACAGGTGCCGCATTCGAAGATGAGCATCTACGTCCTCGCACTCATCCCCACCTTCATCCTGATCGGCTATCTCGCCTACTATGCGGGCCTGACCATGGCGCTCTTCGAGGCCGCGAAGCGTTGGGTGGGATGGCTCCCGGGCGGGCTCGGCGTCTCGACGGTCTTCGCCACCGCCGGCTTCGCGGCCGTTTCCGGCGCCTCCGTCGCGACCTCCGCCGTCTTCGCGCGCATCGCCATCCCCGAGATGCTGAAGCTCGGCTATGACAAGCGCTTCGCAGCCGGCGTCGTGGCCGCAGGCGGCACGCTCGCCTCGCTGATCCCGCCATCCGCCATCCTGGTGATCTACGCGATCATCACCGAAAGCTCCGTCGGCCAGCTCCTTCTCGCGGGCTTTCTGCCGGGCTTCGTCTCAGCGATCATCTATGCCGGGCTCGTCATCGGGCTTGCGAAGATGCGCCCCGATCTCGGCCCGCCCGTCTCGGGCTTCACCTGGAAGGAGCGGTTCGAGAGCCTGCCGGGTGCGCTTCCCATCGTCTTCGTCGTCGTCATCATCATGGTCTGCATCTATGGCGGCGTCGGCACGCCGACGGAGGCAGGGGCCCTCGGTGCCTTCGTCGTGCTGATCATGGCGCTCGCCCGCGGCATGAGCTGGAAGAACCTCTCCGGCGCGCTCCTTGAGAGCGCAAAGCTCTCCGCCATGATACTCACGATGATCTGGGGCGTGCTGATCTATGTCCGCTATCTCGGTTTTGCGGACCTTCCCGGCGCCTTCGCAGACTTCATCGGCGGGCTCGAGCAGCCGCCCATCGTCACGCTCCTGATGATCCTCGGCGCCTATGTGATCCTCGGCATGTTCATGGACGCCATCGGCATGCTGATCCTGACGCTGCCGATCACCTTTCCGGCCGTCATCGCCCTCAACGGTGGCCCAAACGTCACCGCAGCCGAAAGCGCCCTTGGCATGACCGCCGATCAGGTCGCGATCTGGTTCGGCATTATCGTGGTCAAGATGGCGGAACTCTGCCTCATCACGCCCCCCATAGGCCTCAACTGCTTCGTGGTCGCCGGCGTCGCGCGGGAGCGTCACGGCATCACGGTGCAGGACGTCTTCCGCGGGGCCTCGCCCTTCTTCATCGCCGATGTCGCCACCGTCGCCGTCCTGATCGCCTTCCCCGGCATCGTCCTCTACCTCCCAAGCCTCCTCGACTAGCCCAAAGCCTCGCAGGCTTCGAGGCGGAGCCGGGTCAACGATCACGGAGCGACCGGCGGAGCCGGCCCGTCGTCCACGCGGCCCGCGCCTCGAGAAACGCTCGAGGAGGAGCCCGCGTGGCTCCTCCCCAGCCAACCTGCTGAAGCTTGCCGCGTACTATGGCGCGACCTGCCGGTCATCAGGCCTGCCACCCGCGGCCCGGCCGGCGCCGGATGGCGCTGGCCGGGCGCAAGAAGCATCGCGGCACCGCCGCGATACCGCTTCCTTCGATCATCACGCGTGATGACCAACCGCTCATTCGATGGTTTGCGCTCGCGCCTCTGCCGTCGCAGCTTCTGGAGGGAATCAACGGAGGGTGCGATGTACATCATCACCATCGGAGACAAGGCCTATTCCAGCTGGTCGATGCGTGGCTGGCTCCTGCTCGCGGGCTTTGGCCTCGCGTTCGAGGAGGAGGCGATTCCGATGTACTCGGACGCCTTCGACGCGATGCAGGCGGCCCGCGCGCCCATGACCTCCGTCCCGCAGCTTTCCTGGACCGAGGCGGGGCAGACCCACCGCATCTGGGACAGCATGGCCATCGCCGAGACGCTGGCCGAACGCCACCCGGAGGCCGGGATCTGGCCGCAGGATGCCACCAACCGCCGCCTCGCCCGAATGCTCGCGGCCCAGATGCATTCAGGCTTCGGAGCGCTGCGCGGGGCGGCACCGATGAACCTGCACCGCGAGGGCCGGCCGCTCCAGAACCCGCCCGAAAGCCTGGCGCCCGATGTCGCGAAGCTCGAGGCGCTCTGGAGCTGGGCGTTAGAAACCTCCGGCGGCCCGTGGCTCGCGGGCCCCGCCTTCAGCGCGGCGGATGCCTTCTTCGCCCCGGTCGTCTTCCGGCTCACGGGCTACGCGCTCGTCACGGATCGCTCCCGGCGCTATTGCGAGCGCCTCGCCGCCCACCAGGCCGTCACGCGCTGGCGGGCGGAGGCGTTGGCCGACACGCGCCGGATCGAGCACTACGACGCCATTCCCTGATCCTTCTCGCAACCACCCGCCACCACCACTGCCATCACCTTCGGCGTGGGGGGGATGACAGTTTCTCGACCACCCGCTACAGGGGTGCCGCGACAGGGGCGCCCGGGCAGCGGCACGGGCCGAGACGCACCCTTGGAACCTGATCCGGGTGATGCCGGCGGAGGGAGTCGCGCACGGCCCGCCCGTCGCCTCGCCGCCCAGCGAACGACCCCGGCATCGGCTCGGGGATGGGGAGGCAACGGTGAATGACCTCGTGACCACGACGCCGGGAGACGGCAACTCGCCCCGGCGCCTCGCAGCCGCGCTGGCCACGATGCGCGCCGCCACCCCGCTCGTCCACAACATCACCAACTTCGTCGCGATGAACTTTCAGGCGAACGTCCTGCTGGCCGCCGGCGCCTCGCCCGCCATGATCCACGCCCGGGAGGAGGCAGCGGAGTTCGCCGCCATCGCCTCCGCGCTCACCATCAATATCGGCACCATCGAGCCCGCCTGGCTCGACGCCATGCTCTGGTCGGCGGAGGCCGCGCGCGATGCGGGCCGTCCATGGGTCCTGGACCCGGTCGCCGTCGGTGCGACGCAGTACAGACGCCAGGCAGGCGGCGTGCTCCTCGCCCGCCGTCCGCGCGCCATCCGCGCCAACGCCTCCGAGATCATCGCGCTCGCCAGCATCGGTCAACGTTCCGGCGGAGGCTCAGGCCGCGGAGCAGACGCCACCGACAGCGTCGCGGCGGCGGAGGACGCCGCCCGCGACCTCGCCCGCCGCTCGGGCGCCGTCGTCGCCGTCACTGGCGTCGAGGATTTCGTGACCGACGGGGCGCGCGCCGTGCTGATCCGCGGCGGCGACCCGATCATGCCCAAGATCACCGCCATGGGCTGCAGCCTTACCGGCCTCTGCGGCGCCTTTCTCGCCACGACGGAGGACCCGTTCGACGCGGTCGCCGCGGCCTGTGCCCTCTACGCCGTCGCGGGCAGCCGGGCGGGGCGCGCCGCGGCCGGCCCCGGCAGCTTCCAGATGTCCTTCCTCGACCAGCTCCATCTGATCGCACCCGAGGAACTGGCCGAAGAGGCGGAGCTCTCGAGCGCATGACCGAGCCCGAGACCAGACGACGCCGGCTTGCCCTCGGCCTCTATTTCGTCACCGACCCCGCGATGCCCGGCGATCGCGGCCTGCCCGCCGTGGTCAGGGCCGCGCTCAAGGGCGGCATCACCATGCTGCAGCTTCGCGACAAGGAGGCGAGCGACGAGGACTTCCTCGCCATGGCCCGGACCCTTGCGCCGATGGCCCGCGCAGCAGGCGTCCCCTTCCTGCTGAACGACCGGCCGCACCTCGTCGATCCTGCGGGCGCGGACGGCGTCCATATCGGCCAGGAGGACACGGCGCCCGCGGAGGCGCGCCGGATGATCGGACCCGACCGTCTCCTAGGCCTCTCGGTCGAGACGCCTGCCCTCGCCGCCGCGGTCGATCCCGAGCTCGTCGACTACGCGGGGATCGGTCCCGTGCAGGCAACAGACACCAAACCCGACCACCGCACGCCGCTCGGCCTCGACGGACTTGCCGCGGCCTATGCGGCCTGCCCCGTCCCGGCCGTGGCGATCGGGGGCGTCGGATCGGCGAACGCTGCAAGTATCATGAAATGCGGGGTTGACGGGATAGCAGTCGTTTCTGCCATTTGTGCCGCGCCCGATCCCGAGGCGGCTGCACGCACACTTTTGCGAACGATAAGAGACGCACGACCATGATCCCAAACATCCTCAGCATTGCCGGGTCCGACCCGTCGGGCGGCGCCGGCATCCAGGCTGATCTCAAGGCCTTCGCCGCGAACGGCGCCCACGGCATGGCGGCCCTAACCGCGCTTACGGCGCAGAACACGCGCGAGGTGCGCGGCGTCCACCTCGTCCCGCCGGACTTCGTGCGCCAGCAGATCGCGACCGTCTTCGACGATGTGCGGGTCGATGCGGTGAAGCTCGGCATGCTGGCGAATGCAGAGATTGCAGGCGCCGTCGCCGATGCGCTGGAGGCGGAGGCAGCGCGCGGCCGCATCCCCCCCGTGGTGCTCGACCCGGTGATGGTCGCCTCCAGCGGGGCGCGGCTCCTCGACGAAGCGGCGGCTGAGGTGATCGTCAAGCGCCTCATGCCGCACGCGGCCGTCGTCACGCCCAACCTCGCGGAGCTTGCGGTGCTCACTGGGCTGGCGAAGGCGACCACCCGCGACGAGATGGAGGCGGGCGCCGCCGCCCTGCGCGACGCCGGAGCCCGGGCGGTCTTCGCCAAGGGCGGTCATCTCACGGCCTCCGAGAGCCCGGACCTCCTCCTCACCGAAAGCTGTCTCCTCTGGTACGAGGGGGGGCGCGTCGTTACCCGCAACACCCATGGCACAGGCTGCAGCCTTGCCGCGAGCCTCGCCACCTATCTCGGCCATGGGCGAAGCCTGAAGGCCGCGGCGGAGGCGGCGAAGCTCTACATCGCGGGCGCCATCAGCCGCGCCGACATGCTCGATGTCGGCACTGGGCATGGGCCCGTGCACCATTTCCACAAGCTCTGGAGCCCGCTGTGACCGCTCAACCCTCGCTCTTCCACACCCTCCGTGATGCCGAGAACGAGAGCTGGGAGGCCTATGTGCGCCATCCATTCACGCAAGGGCTCGGCGACGGGAGCCTGCCGCGGGAGAGCTATCTGCGCTACCTCCGTCAGGACTACGTCTTCCTCATCCACTTCACGCGCGCATGGGCGCTGGCAGTCGCGAAATCGGAGCGGATCGAGGAGATGCGGGCGATGAGTGCCACCGTGAACGCGCTTATCGGCGAGGAGATCGAGCTCCACATCGCCACCTGCGCGCGCGAGGGCATCCCGGGAGAGGAACTCGCCGCGACGGAGGAGCTGCCCGCGACCTTCGCCTACACGCGCTTCGTGATGGATGCGGGTTTGAAGGGCGATCTCCTCGACCTGCTCGTGGCTCTCGCACCCTGCGTGCTCGGCTATGGCGAGATCGGCCTCCGCCTTGCGGCCGAGAGCGGCGGGCCGCCGCCCGGCCATACTTACGCCGAGTGGATCGGCACCTATGCAGGCGACGACAATCAGGCCGTCTGCCGGAGCGTCGAAGGCCTGATCGACAGCGTGGCCGCGCGGACACTCGGCCCCGATCCCGCCGCATCGCCCCGCTGGGAGGACCTCCGCCGCCTTTTCCGCGGCGCCTGCAGGCTCGAGGCCGATTTCTGGGAGATGGGGCTCAACGGCTGATCCGCTCGGCCGACGCCCAGCCAGTGCCCAGCGCCCGCCCGGCCGATTGGCGACCCCGGTAGGACTCGAACCCACAACCTGGCGATTAGAAGTCGCCTGCTCTATCCAGTTGAGCTACGGGGCCGGCGCAGCGTCGGCGCGGCCCTGATAACGATGCCGGGGCATCGCGGCAACGTCCCGCGCCCGCGCGCCCGACAGTCCCTTCCCCATCGTTGCAGCCTGCGAAGCCGACGTTAGGGTCATGCTGCAGGCGGGGCCGTCGGGCGGCATCCCGCGATGCCGAGCGACCTGCTGCGACCGGAGGAGCCCGCCATGGCCGATGCCTTCACCCTCGAGAGCCTCTTCAATCTCGGCGTGCTGCTGTTCCTGCAGGCCGTCCTAGGCTTCGACAACCTGCTCTACATCTCGATCGAGAGCCAGCGTGCACCCAAGGAAGACCAGCAGCGCGTGCGCCAGCTGGGCATCATCATCGCCATCTGCCTTCGCGTCGTCCTGCTCTTCTTGATGATCACGCTGATCGACGCACTGTCGGAGCCGTTCTTCGTGCTCAACGTACCCGGGATCGTCGAGGGCGGGGTGAACTTCTCGACCATCATCTTCATCTTCGGCGGCTGCTTCCTGATGTACACGGCGGTGAAGGAGATCAACCACCTGCTGAAGCTGGAGGATCCCGAGCACGCGCATGAGAAGTCTGCGAAATCGGCGACACAGGTGATCGCGCTCATCGTCTTCATGAACCTGATCTTCTCCTTCGACTCGATCCTCTCCGCGCTGGCCATCACCGACGTCTTCCTGATCCTCGCCGCCGCCATCGTGATCTCTGGGGCAGGCATGTATCTGCTGGCGGATACCGTGTCGGACTTCATCGCGAAGAACCGGAAATACGAGGTGCTGGGCCTCTTCATCCTGCTGATCGTCGGTGTCGTGCTGCTCGGAGAGAGCGGGCACGCAGCCGAGCCGCATCTCCATCTCTTCGGATACGCGGTCGAGCCGATGTCGAAGACAACCTTCTACTTCTCCATCGCGGTCCTCGTGGCAGTCGACATCCTGCAATCGGGCTACAAGCGGAAGCTCGAGGCGATGCGCCAGCGCGAGCAATCGGCCACCATGGCGAAGGCGCCGTCGATACCGGCTGAATGATCCTGCTCGGACAGTACGACTCGCCCTTCGTCCGGCGGATCGCCGTCCTCCTGCATCACCACGGCATAGCCTTGGAGCGGGAGGTGCTGTCGGTCTTTGCCGACTTCGAGGCGGTGCTCAGCCGCCATCCGCTCGGCAAGGTCCCGGCGCTGCGGCTCGACGACGGCACCTGGCTCTTCGAGAGCCGCGCGATCCAGGAGTGGATCGAGGCATCGCAGCCGCCCCAGCGCCAGCTGACACCCACGGAACCGGAGCTGCTGAAGGCGACCCTCAGGATCGAGGCGGTGGCAATCGGTCTGGCCGAGAAGGGCTATGAGCGGGGCATCGAGGTGAGCCGGCGCGACCCCGACCGACGGGACACGGCGATGATGGCGCGGGCCGAGCGGCAGATCGCCTCGGCGCTCCGTTGGCTGGAATCAGAGATCGCGTTGCCGTGGGCCGCTGGCCCCGAGTTCGGCCGAGCCGATCTCGCGCTCGGCGTCGGCCTGACATACCTGAACGCGAAGCTGCCGCAGCTCTACGACGCATCGTCCCTGCCACGCCTCGAAAACCTCCGGTCGAAAGCTGAAGCAATCCCTGCCTTCGAGGCGGCTCCCTTCTCGGAGGCGGAAGCACGCGCCACCGGATGGCGTCCTAAGTAGTCGCGCTATGACGCGACGCGGAGGCGCGCGATGAGCCGGCCGTCGAGGAACAGGAGCCCTAGCCCGATGATCGCGAAGCCCGCGAAGTGCTGGGGCCCGAGCCGCTCACCCAGAACCGCCCAGCCGAGAAGGATGGCGGAGGGCGGGATCAGGAGCGTCACGAGCATCGCGTTGCCCGCGCCCGCGATGGCGAGGATGCGAAAGAACAGGATGTAGGCGACCGCCGTGCCGAAGACGGCGAGACCCACGAGGCTGCCGACGACCTCCCACCCCGGGACGGGCAGCCCCCAGGGCTGCATGAGGAGGAGTGCCGGGAGAAGGATCACGGTCGAGCAGGTCACCTGCCCCGTCGCCGTGACCACCGGGTCGAGCCCCATGACACGGAACCGCCGGCCCCATAGGCTCGAGAACCCGTAGGAGACCGTCGCCGCCAGCACCGCGAGCTGGCCCAGGACCGCACCGCCGAGACCCGCGAGCGCGTCCCAGCCGATCAGCACGATGACGCCGAGGATGCCGAGGCCCACGCCCAGCGCCCGCGGCCCGGTCAGCTTCTCGTCCTCCGTGAAGAAATGCGCCAGCAGGACGGCGGAGACCGGTGTCATCGCGTTGATAATCGAGGCGAGCCCGCTCTCGATCTCCGTCTGTCCCCAGGTGATGAGGCTGAAGGGGATCACGTTGTTGAGGAGCCCCATGACCGCGACCGCAATCCAGGCCTCCCGCGTCGCGGGCATGCGCCGCCCGGTCGCCCAGCAGAAGGCGAAGAGCGCGAGGGCCGCCAGCGCGACCCGCAGCCAAACCACGACGAAGGGCGGTAGCGCGGCGACCGCCACCTCGACAAAAAAGAACGTTCCACCCCAGAGCACGGAGAGCACGAGAAGCATCACCCAAGCGGCATTCGTGATCTGCATCTCGCTCTCCCCATCCCGTCGCTTGCCGCCGGGCATTGCGCTGTCCCGGGCCTGACCCGGGACCTCTGAGCCGCTCCGAGAGGCCCCGGGTCGAGCCCGGGGCAGCTCAGCGCCAACGGCCTGCATCCGGCCTATCCCGTCCGCGTCCGAGGCGCAGCCCGTTTCCTGCGCCTTGCGGGCGGGGCGTCCGGCGGATTAGAGGAGGGCCGACCACGGACGGGGACCGCCATGACCGACACGCTCGAGAAAACCGCCGAACTCGCCTTCGAAGAGCCCAAGCCAAAGCGGTATCAGGGGGCGACGGGGGAGTGGGAGGTCGTGATCGGCATGGAGGTGCATGCCCAGGTCGCGAGCGCCTCGAAGCTCTTCTCCGGCGCCTCGACCGCTTTCGGTGCGGAGCCCAATACGAATGTCAGCCTCGTCGATGCCGCCATGCCCGGGATGCTGCCCGTCATCAACGCCTTCTGCGTCGAGCAGGCGGTGCGCACCGGCCTCGGCCTGAAGGCGGAGATCAACCTCCGCTCGATCTTCGACCGCAAGCAGTACTTCTACCCCGACCTGCCACAGGGCTATCAGATCAGCCAGTACAAGCACCCGATCGTCGGCGAGGGCGAGGTGCTGGTCGATATCGAGCCCGGCATCGCGAGGCGCGTGCGGATCGAACGCATCCATCTCGAGCAGGACGCGGGCAAATCCGTGCATGACCTCGACCCCTCGCTCAGCTTCGTCGACCTCAACCGCACCGGCACGGCGCTGATGGAGATCGTCAGCCGCCCGGACATCCGCGGGCCGGAGGAGGCGGCGGAATACGTCCGCAAGCTCCGCCAGATCATGCGCTATCTCGGCACCTGCGACGGGAACATGCAGGAGGGCTCGCTGCGCGCCGACGTGAATGTCAGCGTCTGTCGGCCGGACGCCTACGAGAAGTACAGGGAGAGCGGCGATTTCGGCCATCTCGGCACGCGCTGCGAGATCAAGAACATGAACTCGATGCGCTTCATCGTGGCCGCCATCGACTATGAGGCGCGCCGCCAGATCGACCTGGTGGAAGATGGCGGCACGGTCGATCAGGAGACCCGCCTCTATGATCCGGGCAAGAGCGAGACCCGGTCCATGCGCTCGAAGGAGGAGGCGCATGACTACCGCTACTTCCCCGACCCGGACCTCCTGCCGCTGGAGTTGGAGGCCGCGGAGATCGAGGCCGTCGCGGCCACCCTGCCGGAGCTGCCGGACGCGAAGAAGGCGCGGCTCGTGCATCAGTACGGGATCACCGAGTACGACGCCTCCGTCCTTGTCGCCGAACGCGCCAACGCGGATTTCTTCGAGGAGGTCGCGGCCCATGGCGAGGGCAAGCAGGCCGCCAACTGGGTGATCAACGAACTCTTCGGCCGGCTCAACAAGGAAGGCATCGGCATCGCCGAGAGCCCGGTCAGCGCGGCCCAGCTCGGCGGCATCATCGGCCTCATCAAGAAGGGCGATATCTCGGGCAAGATCGCCAAGGACCTCTTCGAGATCGTCTACACCGAAGGGGGCGACCCGGCGGAGATCGTCGAGGCTCGCGGCATGAAGCAGGTCACGGACACCGGCGCCATAGAGAAGGCCGTCGAGGACGTGATCGCCGCCAACCCCGACAAGGCCGAGCAGGCCAAGGCCAAGCCGAGCATGGCCGGCTGGTTCGTCGGCCAGGTGATGAAGGCCACCGGCGGCAAGGCGAACCCGCAGGCCGTGCAGGGCATC
Organism: Pseudomonadota bacterium; assembly: GCA_039815685.1. Lineage (GTDB taxonomy): Bacteria > Pseudomonadota > Alphaproteobacteria > Rhodobacterales > Rhodobacteraceae > Thermohalobaculum. The sequence continues at coordinate 89,685 of JBCBYV010000007.1, forward strand.
GTGAAGGCCAAGCTCGGCCTCGATTGACCGCAGGTTTTCTGAACCACCAGACCGCGGCGGACGCGACCCGCCGCCACCCATCGCACCACGCCGGAGACTTCAGCCTTGGAACCCCTCGACGTCGATCTTGAGAACACGCTGCTCATCGAACTCGACACCGGACGGCTCGTGATCGAGCTGCGCCCGGATCTCGCACCGCTGAACGCCGCCCGGCTGGTCGATCTCGCGCGCGCCGGGGAGTACGACAACGTCGCCTTCCACCGCGTCGTCGAGGGCTTCGTCGCGCAGACCGGCGATGTGGAATTCGGCGACGTGGCCGTCGGCTATGACACCTCCCGCGTGGGCACCGGAGATTCGGACCTCCCGGACCTGCCGCTCGAGGCGACGCCCTTCGCCTTCGACCGCGGCGTCGTGGGCATGGCGCGCGCGGGCAACGATCTCGACAGCGCCAACAGCCAGTTCTTCATCACCTATACCCGCCAACCCGGTCTGGATCTCGGCTTCACCATCGTCGGCGTGGTGGTCGATGGGATCGAGCTGGTCGACGACTTCGCGCCCGGCACCGGCCCGAACGGGCTCGTGACCTCGGACCCGGTGGTGATGCGCGATGTCGATGTTGCTATCGACGCACTCGGCCGCGGAGCCACGGAAGAAGAAGCGCTCGCCGTAGCCCTCCTCTACGAGGTCGGGCTCGACCGCGACGGCGTCTTGGACTTCGAGGGCTACAACTTCTGGATCGACCGCTTCGAGGATGGCCGGCCCTTCGACGCCATCGCGCAGCGCTTCCTCGAGAGCAACGAGTTCGAGGCGGCCTTCGGGCCTGTCGACGAGCTCGGCGACCGTGAGCTTGTGCAGCAGTTCTACCGGAACGTCCTCGACCGCGAAGGCGAGCAGTCCGGCGTCGACTTCTGGACGGGCCGCCTCTCCGACCCGGGTTTCGACCGCGCGGACCTGCTAGTGCGCTTCGCCTTCAGCGCGGAATTCGCTGACAGCGCGCCCTTCGACGGCACGCCGGCCGAGCTCTTCCCGGGCGAATGGGATCTCGCCTGATCGACCGACGGGTTTGATCCGTCGCAAGGCGGGCTGAGGCAGGGCCAAGCCAAATGACCTCCGCAGCATGCAGGAGGAAGCGATGAGCCATGTGCCCCACGAACTGCCGGAGATGCTCGGCGCCGAGCCGGCGGCGATCAGCGCGAAGATCGCCGAGGACGCGCATTTCGCGAAAGAGGCCGACGAGTATCACCGGCTGAACCGCGCGATTCACCGCGCGGAGACGGATATCGAGCCATGCTCCGACGACCACCTTCACGAGCTGAAGCGCCGTCGCCTCGCCCTCCTCGATACGCTGAAGCAGGCGTTCGAGGGCGCCTGACGCTGCAATACGCCGCTCACCCCACTGCCTAGGACCGGCGGGGAAGCGACGGGCGTGCCCCACCGCTACGACCGAGACGCAACGGACCCCTCATTTCATCCCCGGGCATGACCCGGGGATCCAGGAGGCCTCTCGCTTTCAGTAGCCCGGCAGTGATCTGGATTGCCGGATCAAGTCCGGCAATGACGGACGCGAGCTTCCCGGCCAAACCACTGGCGCAGGATCGAGGTCGTATGGACACTGTCCTGCGGCGCCGCGCGCGCCGTCTAGCTGGTTTGCCGGCACGTCACGGGGAACTCACCGTAAAGCGGGAAACTTACGCGTAAGGCGGGGGCGCTCAACGCAGCCTGAGAGCGTGTCGGTGTGCATTGCGCCCAAAAAGGCGCGGAGACGCTCGCCGCCATCAGGGCCATCCGCCGGAGGCGCGCACGGCGGAGCGCGGAACGATGAAGATCGGCGGGCAGTCGGCCTCGGGCGCCTCGCACTCCAGCGGCGTGAGCCGGGTGAGCGCCATGCCACCGCAGCGACGCGGCGCGGGCTTCGCGACATAGCCGTGCAGGACCTCCGGCTCCCAACCGCCGTGCGGCAGAGCACTCACGAAGACACGGCGCGTCATCTCGACCTTCTTCAAATCGACGAGCAGCGGGATCGTGCTTTCGACGATGAGGCCCTCCTTGAAGCCCAGCGACCGGCCGGTTCGGTTCAGAAAGGCCGTGAGGAAAGTGCACTCCCCGGCGACGTCGAAGGCGTCCGGCGCCCGGGCCTTGTCGAACCGGCTGAACCGCTCCACCGGTTTGCCCCAGTGCTCCCGCACTACGAGGAACAGCCAGCGCTCCCCATCGTCCATCGAAACTGGGAGGAGGGCGACGAAGGGTGTCGCGACCACGACCAACAGGCGGCAGAGCTTCAGAATCATCGTGCTAACCACCATCGAGCCGGACGTACTCCGTGTTGTCGCGTCCCTGTCCGGCTTGAGCCGGCAATCCAATGCCAGGGGCCGTGGATGCTCGGATCATGTCAGAGTGTGACGTGAGCACGTGCGGAGAGCGGACGCTCTAGCCATCCTCGAGCCTGACCCTGCAGGGCAGCGGATTGAGGGCCGTGGTGCAGAAGATGACCCGCGGGATGCTCACCGTCGTCTTCGAGCAGGGCCCGGTGGCGGGCGGGCCGTCGATGGAGAAGAGATCGACATAGACGGCCCCGCCGGCGCCGATGCCCTGGATGCGCGCATTCTGCTCCTTGGTGGGGCCGCGGCCCGGGTGCCACATCTGCCGATCGAGCGTCGCCAGGAAATCCAAGCTCCTGATCGGCAGGCCCGTACGGTTCTCGACCATGAGCCGTGTGCGGCAGATGCCGATCCCGCCCAGTGCACGCACATCGTCCTGTGACGGCCCGGGGAAGAAGGCGAGCGGCAGGACATCCCGGTCAACGACGCTGAGACGCACGCCATCCCCACCCTGCGCCAGATAAATCGAGGCCTTTAGCGCACCGTAGAGCATGGTGAGCACCGCAGCCGCGATGGACACCCTGCGCAGCCACCCCCATCGCGCTCGCCTTCGCGATCCCCACGGGAGGAGCGGTCCTTTCTGATCCTCGAAATCCTCGGTGCCGCGCATGCCTGCTCCAGCGATCAATAAGCCGGATGGTCGAATGAAGACTCTAGCGGTCGTCGACGGGGCCGTGGGTGCCGGTCGCGCGGAGCTGCTCGGCCTCGATCACGTCTAGATTGGCGCGGGTCGCCGCACCGATGGCCTGGCGATCCTCGGGCGTCAGCTCGTCGGGCTTCTTGCCGTCGAGATCGGGAATGCGGACCGTCACCTCGCGGTGGGCGAAGGTGATGCCCTCGCGGTCGAAGAGGTTGCGGATCTCCATATAGACGCGCTTTCGCACGACCCACTGATCGCCCGGCTTGGTCATGAACTTCACCCGCACGATCATGGCGCTGTCTTCCATCTGGATCACGCCCTGGGACTTTAGCGGCTGGAGGAAGAGGTGGCCGACCGTCGGGTCTTCGAGAAGCTGCTGGCCAAGCTTCTTCACGAGCTTCCTCACCCGCTCGACATCCGTGTCATAGGTCAGCCGGAGGGGCAGCTTCATCATCACCCAGTCGCGCGAGAAATTCGTGAGGAACTGCACCTCGCCAAAGGGGATGGTGTGCAGCATGCCGAGGTGGTGACGGAGCTGGAAGGACCGGATCGAGATCTTCTCCACCGTGCCCTTCACGCTGCCGACATCGATGTACTCGCCCTTGCGGAACGCGTCGTCGAGCAAGAAGAACGCGCCCGAGATGATGTCGCGCACCAGCGTCTGCGCCCCGAAGCCGATAGCGAGGCCGACAACGCCCGCACCGGCGAAGAGCGGGGCGACATTCACGCCCATCTCGATTGCCACGAGGAGGACAACCGTGATCCCGATGATCGTCAGGATGAAGTTGCGGATGAGCGGCAGGAGCGTCGCTACCCGGGTGGCCCCCGCCCCGCCGCCTTCGCCGTCCAGCATCGCGCCGGCCTGATCCTCGTCGCCGCCTTCCTCGCGGATCTTCTGATCGAGCCAGATGCGGGCGGCGTGAAAGGCGATGTAGCCGATGAAGAGGATATCGACGACGTCCTCAACGACGCCGAAGATGGCGCTTTCGGCGAACATCTGCCGCCCGCCCCAGTACCAGACGAAGAGCCAGGCCCCGACACCGAGCGCCAGCAGCGAGGCAACGCGCCGGGCCAGATCCTCGAAGCTGCGCATGCCGGCGCCGGGGAGGGGTTGCTGCAGACCATCCGCGGCCCGCTCGGGCTCAGTTTCAGGCTCGGGCACGGGTGCCGCCGCCCCGATCTGCCGCCCGCCGCCTTCGTCGTCCCCGTCATCGTCGAGATCGACGCCGTCCGACCGCCAGGCCTCGCTGGCGATCGCCTCGCGCTCGCGCGCCTCGGCCTGTGCGGCCTCCGCCCGAGCATTGGCGCGCGCGTTCACCTCACGGATACGGCGCTGACGGTCGAAGATCCGCTCGACCGCATAGATCACGATCGCATAGACCAAGGCGCCCGCGATGATGACCAGGAAGGGCACCATCAATCGCTCGGGCCCCGCATCCGCACCCATGACGAGCCGGAAGACAAGGTCGCCCCAACTCACGATCAGGTAGATGCCGGCGGCAGGCCCCCATGCAGCGGCAACACCTCGCTGCAGCCATGTCCTCGGCCGCCCCTGCCGGTCGCCGATCATGATGCCCGTGATCGCGCTGTGGTTCACCCGGACGGTGGCGAGCAACAGGAAGAGCGTGAAGAGCGTGACCGCCGCCGTGACAATCACCAGGATCTCCCGCGGCAGGCCGATCCCCTCCACCCAATAGGCGAAGGCCGCGCCGATGATCGCGATGACGCTCGTCAGGACGACCCACCGGTAGAGCGAGCGAGCCGGCGCATCGTCGATATAGGGGATCCGGTATTGCGGCAGGAAGGGTGCGAGCGCGATGCGCCAGATCGTATGCACGATCATGATCGCCGCGTAGGAGCCGAAGATCGACACCGCCGTCAGCAGGGTCTCCGGATGGTCGTCATAGAAAAAGAGCCCCGTGGCCACGGCGACGGAGAGCGTGATAATCACGGAGAAGACCGCGAGGACCACACGCGCCAAAATGACCGGCAGCTTCTCGGTATAGCCGCGCGGCGCCCGCCGCTGCATGCCGACGAAGATCGGGCGCGCAACAAAGGAGAGGTAAAGCTCCGCTACCGCCCGTCCGACCAGGATCAGGAGGAGCGCGAAGACCGCAATGCCGACGAAATGGATGGGTCGCCCCGTCGGGCTCGCGGCGCTCATCGTCACACTCAGTTCGTCCAGCGCATCGGGCACGCGGTTGAGCGTCGCGCTCAGCCGCGCACGAAACACGCCCAGATAGTCGCCCGCCGCATCGATCGAGGCCGACATCGGCCGCGCCTCGCGCTGCTGCTCGTTGAGGCGCGCATAGTCCTGCACGGTCGGCCCTTCGCTCGAGCGGAAGCTCTGGGCCGGTGAGCTTTGGGCAGCGCTGGCGCCCTCGGGCTCGTCGCCCCCGGAGGACGAGCCAAGAAGCTGTTGCAAAACAGGGGCTTGCGCGGATGCACGCTCCGTCACGGCGCCGAGAAGGGTTGCGGAGAGCGCCAGCAGCAGAACGAGCCAGACGCCTGGCAAGGACCACCCGCGCTGTCGCACGACTCGATTCACGCTCGCATCCTCCACGTCCCCGCGACGCGTTGCGACGGCACCATAGCCGACAGGCGTAAAGCATACACCCCGCGCGGCGCAGGGCGAGAGAGGGCTCACGCCTACGTAAGGCGGCGTGAGGATGCAGCGACGGTTCCTGTTGCGATGTCACGTCAAACGGCGTCAGCGCCGATGAGGCACCGAAGCAGGACTTGTTGTGACAGTCTGGATGTAGCAGTGGTTACCAAGTAGTTATCGCGGCGTGGGGCATCTCCGGGCGGGGCAGCACCCAAGCATGTGATTGGCGGCCCCGGGAGAGGCCCATGCAGATGAGCGCGGAGGAGCCCGGGACCCGGGCACTGCTCTACAGCCACGACACCTTCGGCCTCGGGCATATCCGCCGCTCGCGGACGATTGCGACCACGCTCGTCGAGCGCATGGCCGGCACCTCGGCCCTGATCGTCACGGGCTCGCCCATCGCTGGCCGCTTCGACTTTCCCCCGCGCGTGGACCATGTGCGGCTGCCGGGCGTGGTGAAGAACGCGGATGGCAGCTACTCCGCCTCGAACCTCGCCCTCGACATCGACGAGATGGCCGGCCTGCGCGGTGCGGTGATCAGCGCTGCGGCACAGGAGTTCCGCCCCGACCTCGTAATCGTCGACAAGGAACCCTGGGGCTTCCGCGGCGAGCTCGCCGACGCTTTGGCGCAGCTTCGCGCGCAGGGCGCGCGGCTCGTCCTCGGCCTGCGCGATGTGCTGGATGACGAGGACGCGCTCGCCCGTGAGTGGGAGCGAAAGGGCGCGATCGAGGCCATCGAGCGCTACTACGACGAGATCTGGGTCTATGGCGTGCCCGAGATCTGCCGCCCGCTCGCAGGCCTCGGCCTCTCGCCCCGGATGGAGGCGCGCATCCACTACACAGGGTATCTGCGGCGCAGCATGCCCGACTGGCCCGCCGAGCCCGAGGGGGAGGCACCGGAGGAGCCCTACATCCTCGTCACCACCGGCGGCGGCGGCGACGGCGAAGCGCTCGTCGACTGGGTCATCCGCGCCTACGAGGCTGACCGTGCGCTCGCACCCCCGGCCTTCATCGTCTACGGCCCCTTCATGGGAGCCACTGAGCGCGCGGCATTCGACGCTCGCATCGCGCGCCTCGACGGCCGGATCGCCGCCATCGGCTTCCACCCTCGGCTCGAGCGGCTGGTGGCGGAGGCCGCGGGCGTCGTCGCCATGGGCGGCTACAACACCTTCTGCGAGATCCTCTCGGCGGACCGCCCGGCGATCATCGCGCCTCGCACGCGGCCCCGCCGCGAGCAGCTGATCCGGGCGGAGGCGGCGGAGCGGCTCGGCCTTCTGCGCATGCTGACGCCCGAGCGCGATGGCGAGACGCCCGAGGCGATGGCGGCCGCGATCCGCGCGCTCGCGAGCCAGCCCCGCCCCTCCGCCGCCGCCATGCCCGGCCTGCTGAGCGGGCTCGACGCCATCACCCAACGCACCCTCTTCGGCTGCCAGCAGCGCCGCGGCAGGCCCTACGCCGCAGCAGGCGAGTGACCCGCAAGATGGCTGGCGACAATGCGGCCCCGGCCCTGGCGGTCGTCGTGAAGGGCTATCCGAGGCTCTCAGAGACCTTCATCGCGCAGGAGCTTAAGGCGCTCGAGGATCGCAGCTTCCGCTTCGATATCTGGTCACTCCGCGCGCCCTATGATGACCGCACGCACCCGATCCATGACGAGATCCATGCGCGGCCCCGATACCTGCCGGAGTACCTCAATCGCGCGCCCCTGCGCGTGCTGCGTGGCCTGCTCTGGGCCTGCATTCGCCCAGGGTTTGCGCGCGCGCTGGCGGCGTTCCTGCGCGACTTCGCCCGCGACCGCACGGCAAACCGTGTCCGCCGCTTCGGTCAGGCAGCGGTGCTCGCGGTGGAGCTGCCGGCGGAGACGCGCTTTCTCTACGTCCACTTCCTCCACACCCCCGCCTCCGTCGCGCGTTACACAGCGCTCATGCGCGGGCTCGACTGGGGCTTCTCCGCCCATGCGAAGGATATCTGGACGATCCCCGACTGGGAGAAGCGTGAGAAGATCGCCGAGGCGCGGTTCGGCCTCACCTGCACCGCAAGCGGCGCGGCCCACCTCGCCGCCCTCGCCCCGCAGGAGGCCGGGCCCGCGCGCATCTCCCTCGCCTATCACGGTCTCGATCTCTCGCGATTTCCGGCCCCGCCCGAACGCCGCGACCGCGAGGGACCGCTCCGCCTGCTCTCCGTCGGACGGCTGGTGGAGAAGAAGGGCTACAATGTGCTGCTCGCCGCCCTCTCCAGCCTGCCCCGCGATCTCGACTGGCGCTTCGAGCATATCGGCGGCGGAAAGCTCGCGGATGACCTCGCAGCGGAGGCCGAGCGCCGTGGCCTCTCAGACCGCATCCACTGGCTCGGCAAACGGGATCAGCGCGATGTTATCGCGGCCCTCCGCCGGGCCGATCTCTTCCTTCTGCCCTCCCGCATCGCGGGGGATGGCGACCGGGACGGGTTGCCCAACGTCTTGATGGAGGCTGCGAGCCAGCGCCTGCCCATCGTCTCGACCGCCGTCTCCGCCATCCCCGAGTTCATCCGCGACGGCCGCGAAGGCCTGCTCGTACCGCCAGGGGACGCCGACGCCCTCGCCGATGCCATCTCACGCATCGCCGTAGACGAGGCGCTTGCCTCCGAGCTCGGTGCGGCAGCCTACACCCGCCTGCGCGACGCCTTCGGCATGGACGCCGGCATGGACATCGTTGCCGGCCGCCTTGAAGCGGCCCTCGCCGAGGCCCGACGCGCGTCTGCAGGCAAAGCGGCTGAACCCGACGCCGCATCGACGGCCGAAGGACGCGCGTGATGGGTGCTGCGGCCAAAGGTCTGGAACCACTCAACAACGCCCCGCTCGCGCCCGACGGCGTGCCTGTGCCCGTCGCCTTCTATGCGCCGATGAAATCGCCGGATCATCCGACGCCCTCCGGCGACCGGGAGATCGCACGGCATCTCCTCACCGCCCTGAGCGCGGCGGGTGCGAGGCCGACATTGGCGTCCGAGCTCCGCATCCTCGATCTGGAGGGAGACGCCGAGGAACAGGCGCACCTCTCTGCGCTCGCCGAGGCAGAAGTGGCGCGTCTCGTGGCGACCGGCGCCGGGGGCGCGCGTCTCTGGCTCACCTATCACTGCCACTACAAGGCGCCCGATCTGGTCGGTCCGGCCGTCTGCCGCGCTCTCGGCCTGCCCTACGCGATCGTGGAGCCCTCGATCTCGCCGAAGCGGCGGCACGGACCCTGGGCGCGGTTCGCGGCGGCGTCCGAGGCGGCGATTGCGGCAGCCGATAGGCTCTACTGGACGACGACGCGGGACCGCCCGGGGCTCGAAGCGGCGGGTCTCAGCGAGCGCCTGCAGCACCTCCCTCCCGCCGTGGAGCCCGGACCGCAGCCCACGCGGCTGGGTCAGCCTGCGGGTACACCGCTACGGTTACTCGCGGTCGGCATGATGCGGCCGGGCGACAAGGTGGAGAGCTACCGCCGCCTCGCCCGGGCCCTCCCGCACCTGCCAGGCCTGTGGCAGCTCGAGATCGCCGGGGACGGCCCCGCACGGCCGGAGGTGGAGGCCCTCTTCGCACCTGTCGCCGACCATGTGGGAGGCAATATCTCGGTCCGCTTCCGCGGTGCGCTCGAAGGATCGGCGGTGAGGACGGCCATGGAAGCCGCGGACCTCCTCGTCTGGCCCGGCGTGGGAGAGGGCGTCGGCATGGTATGGCTCGAGGCGGCGGCGGCCGGACTACCGGCGGTCGCCGAGGACGGCGCGGCAGCGCGCGATGTGCTCGGCGCGGGCCCCCTAGCGCCAGCTGACGACCCTGCCGCCTTCGCCCGGTCGATCCAATCGGCTGCAGCAGATCGTCCGGCGCTATCCCATTCCGCGCGCACGAGAATCCTCGCGCACCACACCCCCAAGGCCATGAGCGAGACGCTGGGGCAGAGCCTCGCGGCGTTGCTGCGATGAAGAGCGGCGTGCCCATCGCGCTGCTTCGCCACTTTCCGACCGACTGGAACGGGGAGCGGCGGCTGCAGGGACAGACCGACCGGCCGCTGACCGACGAGGCGCGGGAGCGTCTGCGTGGGCTCGCCCTGCCCCCGCCCTGGGACCGCGCGCTGCTCGTCTCGAGCCCGCTCAGCCGGGCGGCGGAGACGGCAGCCCTCCTCGCGCCCACCACCCGCTTTCGCCTCGAGCCACGGCTCGTCGAGATCTCCTGGGGCGCGTGGGAGGGGATGCAGGCGGACGAGCTTGGCCGCGATGCGGAGGGCCTTCGCCCTGCAGACAAGCTCGGCTGGCGCGGCCGGCCGCCTGGGGGCGAGAGCGCGGCCGATGCCTGGGCGCGCGCCTCAGCCGCCCTCCGCCGCATCGCCGAGGGCGGAGAACCTGCGGTCCTGGTCACGCACAAGGCGCTGATGCGCGTGATACTCGGTCAGGCCTGGGGCTGGAAGGGACCGGATCGGGGATCGGTCGATATCCGCCGTGCCCGCCTCTATCCGCTCCTCCTCGATGCAGCCGGGCGCCCGTCCGCCCCGGGTGAGCCCGTGCAGCTCGTTCCGCGCCCGCTCGCCGCCGCCTCATGATCGCTGCTGAGGCGTCCTCCCTGCGCAAAACTCAGCCTGCGGAAGCGATGCCGCATGCGGCATTTATCGTTACATCTTTGAGTGGTAGCGGGCATCTTGTACGTACTCTCACAATTGCCGAGGCGACGGCCGCGGCGGGTGCACGTGTGCTGGTGATCTCCGGCGGTCGGCCGCTTGAGCACATTGCAACGGGGAGCGTTCCTGTCGTGCAGCTGCCGCCGCTTCTCGTGGCCGGGCGGGATTTTTCGCGCCCCCTGGATGGGGCCGGGCGGCCTGCCGATGCGGCGCTGATGACGGCGCGCGGGGATGCGCTGGTCGCGGCGCTCGAGACTTTTGCGCCCGATGTGCTGGTGACCGAGACTTGGCCGCTGGGGCGTCGACGGCTGGCGGCGGAGTTCGCGGCGGGCATCGCTGCGGCGCGTGCGGCCCGACCCGGTCTTCGGCTCCTCGCTTCGGTCCGCGATATCCCAGAGCCGCCATCGAAGCCTGCGCGGTTGGCGGAAGCCATGGCGCATCTTTCGATGTTTGATGGTGTGCTATGTCACGGGGATCGTTCACTCTTTTCGCTTGAGGCCATCTGGCCGCTACCGCCCGAGGGGCCTCCGCTGCACCACACTGGATATGTTGCGCAACCGGCTGATGCCGATGCGGCGGGTGACCCAACGGGCGAAGTGCTTGTGGCGGTTGGGGGCGGGGATCTGGGGCCGCGTCTGCTGGAGATGGCAGCGGCGGCATCGTCGTATAGCCGCAGGCCCTGGCGGCTGCGGGTGGGCGGGCCCGAGGCTGCGGCGGAGGCCGCGGCGTTGGCGGGCCGGTATCGCTCGGCGAACCTCACGGTGGAGCCTGCGGCGGCAGACTATCGGGAGCGGCTTGCGCGGGCGGCCGTGAGCGTCAGCCTTGCGGGTTACAACACCGTCACGGACCTCGCGCCGCTCAGCACGCCGGCCCTGTTTGTGCCCGATGAGATCGGCGGGGAGCGGGAGCAGGCGATACGGGCCGATGCGCTGAAAGGCTTTGCTGGCGTTGAGGTTTGTGGGCTTCAGGAGCTCTCGCCCGAGGGGCTCGTGGCGCGGGTCGAGCGGCTGGCGGAGGGGCCCCGTCGGCCGCCTCTGCCGCTGAGCCTCGACGGTGCTGAGCGTTCGGCCGCGCTCATCCTTGAGATGGCGAAGCAGGTGCAGGCTGGGGCATGACGGCGCCGCGTCGCATCCATGACACCGAGGCACTGGGTGCTCGGCTGAAGGCGATCACGGAGCGGGCGCGGATCGATCTGCGCTATCTGCATGATGATCGGAGCCGGGCGCATATCCGGGCGGCGGTGTCGGAAGAGAGCCGCATTCTCGATATCGGTGCGGGGATGCGGGGGTCTCTCAGAGGGATCGAGGCAGAGGTAGAAACGCTCGATATCAATGACTTGGAGGATAATCATAACCTTTTTCGGCCGGATATCCTGGGGGATGTCTGCTCCCCTTTCCCGGACTGGATGGAGGGGCGGTATGATGCCGTGATCGCGCTTGCGATCTTTGAGCATGTCTATGATCCGCCCGCGGCAGTCGCCAATTTCCGCAGGGCACTTCGGCCGGGGGGGCAGCTCTTTCTCTATGTGCCGTGGATCTGGCGATACCACGCGCCCCGAAGCCTGGTTTTTCAGGACTATCAGCGGCTTAGCCGGGATGGGATGGCCTATCTGCTGCGCGATTTCGAGGACGTCACGCTCTACCCGCTGCGGGGCAAGTACAGCGCGATCGCCAATCTCTTGAAATGGTGGAAGCCGACGGTCGAGCGGCGCTTCGGAGGGCGGCTCAACCGGCTTCTGGACGCGCGGGCGAGCGACTGGCGGAACACGATCCAGGCCTCCGGCTTCTTTGCCGAGGCGCGCCGGCCGGGCGACATCTAGTCACCGGGAGCCCACCGTGGCGTTCCGTCAGCGCCACCGGATGCGATGGTTAACGGGGTCTGGAGCGCGACATTGCGACATGAGCCACGATGCCCCCCACGCTCGACCAATCGTTGTGCAATGAAATGCAATTTGAACCGTTTCGGAGGGGCGACGCACCAAGGTCGGCACGTCGCGGTCTGCGGCACTGCAGCAATCCTTCGGAGAGTGAGTGATGGTGTTCTTGAGCGGAGATCCCATGGAGGAGCCGTGGCCCTATCGGCAGGTCTGCACGGATGGGCGGCCGGCCCAGGGCGACCCGCCGGTGCCGTCGATCCTGCACTGGTCCTTTGCGCTGGTCATGACGATCATGGCGCTGCTGGCGGTTATCGCGCTGGTCATGCCCTTGCCAGTCGAAGGTCCTGCATGCGCGGTTGGCCAAGAGGTCTGCGAGGAGGATGTATCGCCCAAATCCGTGGGCCTGCTGCTGGCCGCTGCCGCGTGAGGAAGCGGGGCGCGGAGGGTGAGGACCGTGCTCTGAAAGCGCCCATGCGGCGTCGCGGCGCATCGCGGCGATGCCAACGATACGCGCGCTCCATTGACGGCGCGCGCATGCTCCTCCCAATGTACAGCTCATGCGCGGGTTTATGACATCCATGGGATCGGGTCGGGCGGCGGAGGGCGGCAGCGCCGCCGGCATCTCGCTGCCCTGGCTCGTGCTCTACGGCTTTCTCGCGCTGGCCTGGGCCGGGGTCTGGGCCATGGACGGGCAGCGCGCATTGCCGCCGGAGCTTTCTGGACTGGGGCTCGAGACGCTGCGCGCGCTCTGCCGGGCGGCGGCGGCCGATGCGTCCCTGCCCGGTCTCTGGGCGATGTGGGCGGTGATGGGGGCTGCGATGATGCTGCCGACCGCCCTGCCCGCGATCCGCAGCTTCGCGATGCTGAACGAGACCATCGCCTGTCGGCCAGGTGCGGATGCTGCCTTTGGGGCGGCCTTCGCAGTCCCGGCATTGGCCGCAGGGTTCGTCGCGGTCTGGTCGGTCTTTGCGCTGGGGGCTGCGGCGCTGCAGGCGATGCTGGTGGGTGCTGGGCTGATGCTGCCGGGCGGCGAGGCCGTGGGCTCGGAGGCGGTGGCGGCGGGCCTCCTGCTCCTCGCCGGGATCTGGCAGCTGAGCGCGCTCAAGGATGCCTGCCTCAGCCGCTGCCGCTCGCCCATGCGGGTCTTTCTCAAGCACTGGGGACCGGGCGCGCGCCCGGCCGTCGGGATCGGGGTGCGGATGGGCGCGGACTGCGTCGGCTGCTGCTGGGCGCTGATGCTGCTCGCGCTCGTCGGGGGCACCAGCAACCTTCTCTTCATGGCCGGTGCGACGGTGCTGATGATGCTCGAGAAACTGCCGGCCATCGGCGGGCCGATCACGCGGCCGCTGGGCTTTGCGCTGATCGCGGCGGCAGGCTGGACGGCGACACATGCGGTGTTCGGGGTCTGAGCCCGGCATGCCGCGAGAAACGAAGGATCAAGGGAGGACGGGATGGTGAACTGGTCGCTGGAGGGCGAGCTCATCCTCAACTGCAACTGCACGGTCTTCTGCCCCTGCGTGGTGAGCCTCGGCAAGCACCCGCCGACCGAGGGCTACTGCCAGGCCTGGATGGGCGTGCGGATCGATACGGGCGAGTTCGAGGGGGAGGACCTCTCGGGGCTCAATGTCGGCATGATGATCGACATTCCGGGCGAGATGGCGCGCGGCAACTGGAAGGCCGCCGCCTATATCGACGACCGGGCATCGGACGCGGCCTATGACGCGCTGGTGCAGATCTTCTCGGGCCAGGCGCGGGGGACGACGGGGCTCTTCACCATGCTGGTGGGCGAGTTCCTGGGCGCCGAGCGTCAGCCGATCAGCTTCGAGACCGAGGGCAAGACCCGGCGGCTCATCGTCGGCAAGAAGATCAAGGGCGCCGTCACTCCCATTGAAGGCAAGGACCCGGAGACGGATGTGGTGGTGAGCAACACCGGCTACTGGATGGGGCCGGACGTGATCATCGCGACGGCGAACCAGGGCCGGGTGCGGGACCGTGGCCGGGTCTGGGACTTCGACGGGCGGAGCGCGGAGATCTGCCAGATCCGCTGGGGCAGCACGCCGCCCGCGCCGAAGGAGGAGGCGGTCCCGGCGCGCAAGGCGTCGCGCTCCAAGGCCGCGCCGAAAGCGGCGGCCAAGGCGAAGGCTGCGCCTAGGAAGAAGGCGGCAGCCCGATAACGACGCCGGGCTGCGTCACCGCCGGGTCGTAGGCCTTGCGGGCGAAGACGGCACGCACGTCGTCGGCGAAGCTTTCGAGCGGGTCCATGGGGTAGTCGGGATCGAAGCTCGACTGGTCCCAGCGCTCGCAGAAATCGACGCAGGACTGGTAATAGGGGCTGTCGCTGTATTTCTGGCGCAGCTCCCGATCCCAGCCGTAGTGGTGGGCATAGTAATACATCTGGAAGATGCCGTGGTGCTCGACAACCCAGGTGACTTCCTCACGCATGAAGGGGCGCATGATCTCGGCGGCGAAGCGGTCGTGGTTCTGGGGCGCGAGGCCGTCGCCGATGTCGTGGAGGAGTGTGGCCACCACCCAGTCCCGGTCCGCGCCGTCACGGCGGGCGCGGGTTGCGGCCTGGAGCCCGTGTTCGAGCCGGGTGATCTGATAGCCCGAGAGCGTCTCGTCGGCCTGACGCTCGAGCTCGGCGAGGAGCCGGTCCGCGGTGCCGGCGAGGTAGGGCTTCTCCATCTCCTCGAGGAGCGCATAGTCCTCCGCCGTGCCGTCCTTCATGGCGGTGAAGCCGACCGTGCGCTGCTGGTTGTCCTTCATCGCTCCCTCCTCCGCCGGGCTCAGGCGTAGAGTGCCACGTCCTCGGCCCCGTCGGCCAGCGTCGCGGCCTGGGCGCTGCGGACTTCCTCGTAGAGCGCGAGGGCGGGGGCGGAGAAGCTCTCGGCCGGCGGGGTCATGAGGCTGCGGCGGGCGTAGCGGTCCACGCCGCGGGCGAGCATGGCGTAGTCGCGGCCCTGGCCTGTGCTCGGCGTCTCCGGCGTGATGTAGCGGATGACGAAGCCGATGCGCCGGTCGTCGGTGACGTTCGGGCCGCTCGCGTGAAAGATGCGGCCGTGATGGAGGGACATCTGGCCGGGGCGGAGCGCGGCGGTGACGGAGTCGGCCTCATCGACCTCGACGGCGAGTTCCTGCCCGCGGCTGAGGAGGTTGGCGGGGTCGTCCCGGTCCTCATGCGCGACGATCGCGTTCCGGTGGCTGCCGGGGACGAAGCGCATACAGCCGGCCGCCGCAGAGGCATCGGAGAGGGCGACCCAGGCGGTGACCTCGTGGTCCGAGCCGTCCATGCCCCAATAGGTGAGGTCCTGGTGCCAGGCGATGACCTTGTCCGTGCGCGCCTCCTTCACGATGAACTCGCAGGACCAGAGCAGGATGTCGGGGCCGAGGATGCTCTCGACCCGGTCGAGGATGCGCGGGTCGAGCGCGATCTCGGCGGCCTCGCGCATCACGATGTGGCTGTTGACGCGCTTGAAGGTCTCCATCGGCAAGGTGAACTCGCCGCTGGCGTGCCGGGCCTCGTAGCGCTCGAGCATCGCGCGGTGCGTCGCGGCCTCGGCCGGGCTCATGACATCGACGGGGCAGAGATAGCCGTCGCGGGCGTAGGCGGCGCGGTCGTCCTCGGAAAGGCTGCCATTGCTGAGGGTGCCAGTCATGGGTCGCTCCTCGACTGCGGTGGTCATCGGAGGGAAGCAGGGCGGGGGCGCGGGCGCCAGTCGGCGTTCTTGCCCCTGAGCAAAAGCTGGACTTATGCTAGGTGCATGCGCCGGCTGCCGCCCCTGAACTGGATCCGTCTTTTCGAGGCCGTGGGACGGACAGGCAGCTTCGTGCGGGCCGGAGAGGAGCTCGGCATCTCCGGCCCCGCCGTCAGCCAGCAGATCAAGGCGCTGGAGACGCATCTCGGCGAGACGCTGTTCGACCGGGGGCCGCGGAGCGTGACGCTGACGCCGGCGGGTCAGGCTTTCCTGCCGAAGGCGGCGCATGGGTTGCGGGCGCTGGAGGGGAGCGTCGACGGGCTCTTCGGCGGGCGGCGGGGGGAGCGGCTGTCGCTGCAGGTCTCTCTGGCGTTCGGGGCCGGTTGGCTGGCGCCCCGGCTGCCGGGCTTTGCCGAGGTCCATCAAGAGATTGCGCTGCAGGTGACGAGCGGGGTGCATCCCGACGATTTCCTGCGCCGTGGGGCAGAGCTGCAGGTGACCTTCGCAAGCCCGCCGGGGCCGGGGGAGGACGGGGTGCCGCTGATAGGGGAGGTTCTGCGCCCTGTGGGGCTTGCGGCCATCGCGGGGCGTGTGGCGGGGCCCGAGGATCTGGCGGGGGAGACGCTGATCGAGATCGCCTCGAACCGCAGCGGCTGGCACGACTTCCTGCCGCCCGACGCACCGGCGCCGCGGCTTCTCTATGTCGATAACACGGTGACGGCGTTCGCCATGGCGGCGGCGGGCCTGGGCCTCGCCCTTTCCCGGGCGCCCGTGACGGATGTGCTGCTATCGCGATATGGGCTCGTCGCCTGTGAGGAGATCGCGCCTGTGACGGGTGCTGACCGATACTTCCTGGTGCACGCGGCGACGGCTCGCCTGCCCCGTCCGGCGGCGGCGTTCAAGGCTTGGCTGCTGGCGGAGGCGGGCGCCTGAGTGCCAGTCAGGAATAGGGGTCGAGAGCGTCGCGGAGGGCGTCTCCGACAAAGCTGAAGGCCAGGACCGCAATGATGACGGGCGCCATGGGCAGGAGGAGCCAGGGGTAGAGCTCGACCGCCGAGAGGTTGAGCGCATCGTTCAGCATCATGCCCCAGGAGACCGCGGGTGGGCGAAGGCCGAGGCCGAGGAAGGAGAGCGCCGTCTCGCCCAGGATCATGGCCGGGATCGAGAGCGAGGCGGACGCGATCAGGTGGCTCATGAAATTGGGCGTCATGTGCCGCCAGATGATGCGGCGGGGCGAGGCGCCCATGAGCTCGGCCGCGCGCACATAGTCTTCTTCTCGGAGGGCGAGGAATTTCGATCGGACGGCGCGGGCGAGGCCGGGCCAGTCGAGCAGGCCTAGGATGATCGAGATGATGAAGAAGACGGCGACGGGCGACCAGGAGACGGGCACGGCGGCGGAGAGAGCAAGCCACATGGGCAGCTCCGGGAGCGAGCGGAAGATCTCGATGGCGCGGGAGACGGCGGCATCGATCCAGCCGCCGAAATAGCCGGCCATGCCGCCGAGGATGAGGCCGATGGCGAAGCTCACGGCGACGCCGATGAGGCCGATGGTCATGGAGAGGCGGGCGCCGTAGATCATGCGGCTGAGGAGATCGCGGCCGAGGCGGTCGGAGCCTGCGAGGAAGAGCTCGCCCCCCTCGGGCGGGCAGATCACGCGCCAGTTCCCCTCGATCAGCCCGAAGAGGCGGTAGTTCTGCCCGCAGCTCTGGAGAATCGGCACGGGCATGGGCTGTGTGAGGTCCGTCTCGCGCCTTACGAGGCCGGTCTTGAGGTCGTAGACCGTGGCGGTCGGATAGGTGTGGAGGCCGATGAACTCCCCGTCATGGTAGAGATGGAGGCCCTGGGGCGGGGCGTAGATCGCATCCTCGTTGAAGGTGTTGGGGCCGTAGGGTGCCAGGATCTCGACAAAGGGCAGGACCGCGTAGCCGATGGCCAGGATCAGGAAGCAGACGACGCCGAGGCGGTGACGGCGGAAGCGGCGCCAGACGAGGACGCGGGTGGGCGCGTCGAGATCGGTGCGGTCGATCTCCTGCAGCGCGGCGGCCGCGTCGTGGCGCGTGTCCGGGGCGACGAAATGCTCTCGCGTGACGGTCATCTCAGCCCCGCTTGCCTAGCCGGATGCGAGGATCGAGCACCGCGAGCAGGATGTCCGAGATCAGCATGCCGATGAGGGTGAGGCCCGAGACGAAGAGCAGGATGAAGCCGGACATGAAGATGTCCTGGCTGCGCAGGCTCTGGAGCAGGATGGGCCCGAGGGTCGGCAGGGACATGACGACCGAGATCATCACGCTGCCCGAGACGAGCTGCGGCGCGAGGTTGCCGATATCGGCCACAAACGGGTTCAGCGCCATGCGGAGCGGGTAGCGCGTGATCCGGCGGGTGGCCGAGCAGCCCTTGGCGCGGGCGGTGGTGACATAGGGCTTGTTGAGCTCATCCATCAGGTTCGCGCGGAGGCGGCGCATGACGGCGGCGGCGGCCGATGTGCCGATCACGATGGTGGGCACGATCAGGTGGAGGCCGATATCGGCGGCCTTGGCCCAGGACATCGGTTCGCCCTCGAACTCCCGGCTCATCAGCCCGCCGATGGGGATGTCGAAATACTGCGCGCCGTAGAAGAGCATTATGAGGGCGAGCAGGAAATTCGGTGTGGCGAGGCCGATATAACCGAGGAAGCTCGCGATGTAGTCGATCCAGGTATTGGCCTTCACGGCGGCGATGGTGCCGAGGGGGAGGGCCACGAGATAGACGAAGAGGAGGGCTGCGAGGTTCACCGCGACGGTGAGCCAGGCAAGCTCGCCCACCACTTCGCCCACGGGGCGGTTGAGCTCGAAGGACCAGCCGAGATTGCCCTGAATGAGCCCTGAGAAGCCGTTGGGGCCGGGCCAGGCGCCGATCCAGATGAGGTACTGCTCCCAGATCGGGCGGTCGAGCGCGTACTCCTCCATGAGGGCCTGCGCCTTCTGGACGCCCGCCGCCTCGCCCGTCGCCCGCATCTCGGCGATGGCGTTCGTCATGTAGTTGCCGGGCGGCAGGTTGATGATGACGAAGACCAGCGCCGAGATGGCCACCAGCGTGACCAGCATGGTGCCGAGGCGGCGGGCGAGGTAGCGGATCATTGGGTCGTCCCGGTCTCCGCTGTGGCTGTGGCTGTGGCCATGGCTGCGCCCGGAAGGCTGTCCATAGGGATCGTGATCTCGGCGAGGTCCGTGTCCATGGCGGCCTCGCGCCGCTCGGGGCTCGCGAACCAGAACTCGTCTATCCGGTGGACGCCGAGCTGGGCGCCCGGGTCCCAGGTGTAGAGGCCCTGGTCGGGCACGTTCCGAAGCATGCTGCCCGAGACGATCGGCATGGGCGCGCGCGCGACAGTGCCGATGGCGTAGACTTGGTCAGCATGGATCGAGAGCATCTCGGCCCAGGCATCGGCCCGGGTGGCCTTGTCTGCCGCCGTGGACCAGGTCTCGTAAAGCTCGAGCAGGCGCTGCGCTTCCGGCAGGTTCGGCGCTTCGCCGGCGGCGCCCTTGGTCTGGTAGTGCTGACCCCATTTCGGCCAGCAGAAGCTCGCCTGCATGACCGGTGCGATCTCGTCCGGTGCGCTGTCGGCGGTCGGCACGCCGTTGTTCCAGCCCCACCAGCTCACCATCATCGAGCGGCCGGCATAGGCGCGGGTGCGCAGGATGTCCCGGTCGAGCGGCTTGACGAGCAGGCGGAGGCCGATGCGCTCCCAGGTGGCGGCGACGATCTGGAGCGCATCCTCCTCCTCGCGCCGCTCGCCCGCCGTCTCGATTACGATGTCCATGGGACGCCCGTCCGGCAGGAGGCGGGTGCCGGCGCCGTTGCGCTCGGTGAGGCCCATCTCGTCGAGGAGCGCGTTCGCGGCGTCGAGATCGAAGGTCGCCCAGGCGCTGGAGGTATCCTCGCTGAAGAAGGGGCTTTCCTCGAGCGCGGCCACGGCGCGTTCTGAGGCGAGGCCGAAATAGAGGACCTTGTTGATGGCCTTGCGGCTGATGGCGAGGCTGAGGGCGCGGCGGAAGCGGACGTCCTGCATGACATCGCGCCAGACCTCGTCATTGTAGTTGAGGTTCGGGTAGATCGCGATCTCGCTGGCCGCCCCCGAGCGCCAGAGCGAGACGTCGAAACCGTTGTCCCCTGCCCCGCGCTTCAGTACCGGGGCGTCGGCGAAGCTGAGGCCGCGGCTCTGCAGATCCGCCTCCCCGCGCGTCGCCTTGGCGGCAACGAGGCCGGAGGCGGCGATCTCCATCTCAACGCTGTCGACGTAAGGGAGCTGCCGGCCGTTGGTGTCGACGCGGTGATAGAAGGGGTTGCGCACGAGGGTGTAGCGCTGGCTGTTCTTCTTGGAGGTGTTCACCCAGGGCTGCAGCACCGGCAGCTTGGGGTTATCGAACTTGTACTGGTTGTCGTAGCGGTTGAAGAGCGCGGCCCAGTTCTGCGCCTTCTTCTTCTCCATCAGCGGCTTCAGCTCCTCCATGGGCGCGAAATCCGCGTGGTACATCTTCATGTAGTGGGCGGGCAGGTAGATGTAGATCGGCCTTGCTTGAGCGAGTGCCGGCAGGAAGCGGGGATTGGGCTTCTGCCAGCGATACTCGATGGTCGTCTCGTCGATCACCGTGACCTTCGGGGACTGGCCATCGACCATCAGCTCCACCGGCGGGCCCTTGGGCGAGATCTCGGGGTTGTTGGCCGCGTCCTCCCACCAGAAGCGGAAATCCTCGGTGGTGAAGGGGTGCCCGTCGGACCAGCGATGGCCTTCGCGGAGGTGGAGCGTGTAGGTGGTGCCGTCGGCGCTGACCTCGACATCCTCGAGGATATCGGGCGTGAGCTCGTAGTTCTCGTCGTAGCCGACGAGCCGCGCATAGCCCCAGGCGGCCATGTAGCGGACATCTTTGGCCCGGCTGACGAAGGTGGTGATGCGCCCGCCATGCTCGCCCGCCGCGCGCCCCTTGGCCTCGAGATCCACGACCATCGGCTCCAGTGGCAGACGCTCGGCGATGGCCGGCAGCTCGCCCGCCGCGACGCGGTCGATCAGTATCGGCGTCTCGACCGGGGGCACGCCGATGCGCTGGTCGAGCCCATTGTTCAGCCCTTGGGCCATGGCGAGGGCTGGGAGGAAGGCGAGGACGCTGGCGAGAGGGCGGGCAAAGGCGGTCATGCGGCAGATCTCACTTCATGGCCGGGTCCAACGGTGACAAGGCCCGGCGCGTCGTCCCCTTCGTAGCGGAAAGGTTCGGGCCACTCCTCGGGCTCACCCGCCCCGGCGGCGACGAGCTTCAGATCGAGTTTCGCGTCCACATCCGGCTCGGGCGAGGCGGCCATGAGCGCGCGGGTATAGGGGTGGCGCGGGTCGCGGAAGATGGCTTCGGCCGGCCCCTGCTCGACGACGCGGCCCCGCCGCATGACCATCACGCGGTCAGCCAGACGGGCGACGACGGCAAGGTCGTGGCTGATGAAGAGATAGGAGAGGCCGAAATCGGTCTTGAGCTCGTCGAGCAGCTCCAGCACCTCCGCCTGCACCGAGACGTCGAGCGCGGAGGTCGGCTCGTCGCAGATCAGGAGCTCGGGCTCGAGGATGAGCGCCCGCGCGATGGCGATGCGCTGGCGTTGTCCGCCGGAGAAGGCGTGGGGGAAGCGGCCGAGATGGTCCGCCGAAAGGCCGACGCGCTCCATGATCCGGGCAGCCTCCGCGCGGCGCTCGCGCACCGTGCCAAGCTCGTGGATCGCCATGGGCTCGGTCAGGATGTCCTGCACGCTCATGCGCGGGCTGAGGGCGCCGTAGGGATCCTGGAAGACCATCTGCGCCTGGCGCCGGTAGGCCTTGAGGCCGCCCGCGCCGAGGGTCATGACATCGACCTCCTCGCTGCCGCGCGCGCGGAAGCGGATGCGCGCGCCGGGATCGGGCTCGGTCGCGCGGAGAAGGAGGTTTGCAACCGTCGATTTGCCCGAGCCAGACTCACCAACGACCGCGACGGTCTCCCCCCGCTCGAGGCTGAGCGAGAAGTCCGAGAGGGCGCGCACCGGCGGGTCGTCCCGCCCGAAGCTCCGACGCTTGCCGGGGTAGGTCTTGGAGAGCGCCTCGATGCGCAGGATGAAATCGTCCCCCGGCGCGCCGTGCTCGGCACAGTGCTCGGGCAGGCGCGGGGCGGCCGCGATGAGGCGCCTGGTGTAGGCGTGGCCCGGGTTTTCGAGCACCGCGGCAGCGGGCCCGCTCTCCACCACCTCGCCCTGGCGCATCACCACGACGCTGTCGGCCATGTTGGCGACGACGCCGAGGTCGTGGGTGATGAGGATGGTCGCAAGTCCGCGGCTTTCCGCAAGGCTCTTCAGCAGATCGAGCACCACGGCCTGGGTCGTGACGTCGAGGGCGGTCGTCGGCTCGTCCGCGATCACGAGCTCGGGCTCGCCCACCATCGCCATTGCGATCATCGCGCGCTGACGAAGCCCGCCGGAGAGCTCGAAGGGATAGGCCCGCCAGACGCGCTCGGGGTCGGGACAGCCCACCTCCGCCAGCGTCTTCAGCGTGCGTTCCTTGGCTTTGCGCGCGCCGACGCCGTGGATCTCGAGCACCTCGGCGATCTGCGCGCCCGTGCGGTGGAGGGGCGAGAAGGAGGAGAGCGGCTCCTGGAAGATCATCGCGATCTCCGTGCCGCGGAGCTTGCGGAGCTTGCTAACGCTGGCCTTTAGCACGTCGGTCTGCTTGCCGCCGGTGTTGAGCGTGACGCTGCCGCCGGTGACAGCCGCGCCGTTCGGCAGGAGGCGCATCACCGCCTTGCCCGTCAGCGTCTTGCCGCTGCCGGATTCGCCGACGAGCGCGAGCGTCTCGCCCCGTTCGAGCTCGAAGCTGACGCCGTGCACGACCTCGCGCGCCGCGCGCCCGTAGCCGAACGCGACGGAGAGACCGTCGACCGAGAGCAACGGCGGTGCTCTGCCTGTCGGCGCTCCCGCCGCCCTTTGTCCCTGCGTCTGCTGCAGCACTGGCCCTGCTCCGCTCCCAACGGCCGGTGCTGCATAAACGCAGGGCCACGCCGCCAAATCAAGCTTTGACGCGCCCGTGCGAGGGGTGGGGCGGGCGACCGGCGCGCCCGTATCGGTCGCCGCGTGGCGGGCAGCAGCGAGGTGCGCACGGCACCTCCGTGACGGGATGGCCATTCCGCCGAGGCGACCGGGTCGCCGGAGACAGTGCCTGCAAGCATGCCAAGACGGGGTGCCATCGTCGCGCCGCAGCGTCGCATGCCCCTTTTTCACGGCCGCCCGATGCCCGATCATAGCCGCAGCCCAGCGAGCCGGGCACGGAGCCCTATGGATGTTCGCAATATGTTCACTATCTCGCGGTTACGCTGACGTGGGCGGGCGCGGCCGCACCCCGCGCGATGGGATGTGTCGCACCAAGGAGAGCCGCAGAGCATGACGGGGTCGGACGCAAACCGGGCGCGGGATCAAGCGGGGGATCGGGCGGCGGATCGGGTGGGTGCGGCACAGCAGGCAACGCCCGGGACCGATGCCGCGCTGCCGGAGCCCTTCGCCGGCTGGTTCGCGACACGTGGCTGGGCGCCCCACCCCCATCAGCTTGCGATGCTGAAGAGCAGGGCCCCTGCGAGCCTCCTCATCGCGCCGACAGGTGCCGGCAAGACGCTTGCCGGCTTCCTGCCCTCGCTTCTCGACCTCTCGGCCGGGGCAGCGGGACGGGGCCTCCATACCCTCTATGTCTCGCCGCTCAAGGCGCTGGCCGCGGATATCGGGCGCAACCTCCGCCGCCCCGTGGCCGAGATGGCGTTGCCGGTAAGCGTCGAGGACCGCACCGGCGACACCTCGCAATCCGTGCGCCAGCGCCAGCGGCGCGACCCACCCGACATCCTGCTGACCACACCCGAAAGCCTTGCCCTCATGCTCTCCTGGGAGCGGCCGGAGGGAATGTTCGCCGGCCTCACCCGCGTGGTCGTCGACGAGATCCATGCGCTTGCCGGCACCAAGCGCGGCGACCAGCTCGCCCTCGGCCTTGCGCGGCTGAGGACGCTCGCCCCGGACCTCCGCCTCGCCGCCCTGTCGGCCACCGTGGACCGGCCGCAGGAGATCGCGGACTGGCTCGCACCCGGCACGGCCGAGATCATCCATGCCGATCCCGGACCGCCTGCGGATATCCGGCTCCTCCGCGATGCGGGCGACCCGCCCTGGGCAGGCATGGGCGGGCGCTACGCGGCCGCGGCGATCATGGCCGAGATCGCGAAGCATCGGACCACCATCGTCTTCATCAACACCCGCGCGCAGGCCGAGCTCTTCTTCCAGGCGCTCTGGGCCGCCAACGCGGACGGGCTGCCGATCGCGCTCCATCACGGCTCGCTGGGGCGGGAGGCGCGCCAGAAGGTCGAGGCCGCCATGGCCGAGGGCAGCCTGCGCGCCGTGGTCGCCACCGCTTCGCTCGATCTCGGCCTCGACTGGGGCGATGTGGACCTCGTCATCCAGGTCGGCGCACCAAAGCAGGTCAAGAAGCTCGTCCAGCGCATCGGCCGTGCGAACCACCGCTACGACGCGCCCTCGAAGGCGCTGCTGGTGCCCGCCAACCGCATGGAGGTGGTGGAGTGCCATGCCGCCCTCGATGCGGTGGCGGACGGGGACTACGACGCGGATCATCTCCGCCCCGGCGGGCTCGACGTTCTCTGCCAGCATCTCCTCCTCACCGCCGCGTCCGGTCCGTTCGAGGCGGAAGCGTTCTTCGAGGAGGTGCGCCGGGCGGGGCCTTATGCCGGTCTCACCCGTGCCGAGTTCCACCGGTGCCTCGAGTTCTGTGCGACGGGCGGCTATGCGCTCCGCGCCTATGACCAGTGGCGCCGCCTTGTCGAGAAGGGCGGCCGCTGGCAGCTCCGCGACCCCCGCTCGGCCCAGCGCCTGCGCATGAATGTCGGCACCATCGTAGCGCCCGAGACCCTTGGCGTGCGCATGGGCCGGCAGCGGGGGCGAGGAGGGGGCGGTGCCAAGATCGGCGAGGTCGAGGAGATGTTCGCCGCGAGCCTCACACCCGGCGACAGCTTCCTGATCGGCGGGCGCGTCGTGCGCTACGAGGGGCTGCACGAGATGACCGTGCAGGTGAGCCCCAACGCCACGGACGAGCCCAAGATCGCCGTCTTCTACGGCGTAAAGCTTGCGACCACCATCGGTCTCTCGGAGCGCGTCATGCAACGGCTCTCGGAGCCTTCCCGCTGGGCCGAGCTGCCGGAGCCGGTTGCAGCCTGGCTGAGGCTGCAGGAGCGGCATTCTCGCCTGCCGGCACCCGACAGTCTCCTGATCGAGACCTTCCCGCGCGGGGGGCGGCATTTCCTGGTCGTCTATGCCTTTGCCGGGCAGAACGCGGACCAGACGCTCGGGCTCCTGCTGTCCAAACGGATGGAGGAGGCGGGGCTCGACCCCCTCGGCTTCGTTGCCAATGATTACGCCGTGATGCTCTGGGGCCTGAAGCCCATCGACGACCCAGCCGCACTTTTGGAGCGCGAGGCGCTTCTGACCGGTGCCGAGGCCTGGCTCGCGGGCAATGCGGTCATGAAAAGGACGTTTCGGCAAGTGGCCGTGGTCGCAGGCCTCATCGAGCGCACGACGCCGGGACGCCGCAAGACGGGCAAGCAGGCGACTTTCTCCTCGGACATCCTCTACGACACGCTGATGAAGTACGACCCCGGGCACCTGATGCTCGAGATCACCCGGCGCGAAGCGATGCGGGGGCTCGTGGACTTCGGCCGGATCGAGGCGCTGCTCGACCGGATCGGGGGACCCGACGGAGCGCGCATCGACCATGTCGACGCCCGCCGCTGCACGCCGCTCGCGGCCCCCCTGATGCTCGAGATGGGGCGCGTGCCGATCCGCGGCGGCGGGGCGGAGGAGACACTGCTGACGGAAGAGGCGCACCTTCTGGCCAGCATCGACGGCGTGGCGCCCGATGCCATCCAGACCGGCGTGCGCCGTGCGCAGGACACGCTGGAAAGCGCGGCGACGCCCCGGCGCGGTCAGCCCAGCGCCCGCCGCCGCGCCCACCCGCGCCAGCGCGGGCCCTGAGCTCTCCAACCATGCGGCATCCCGGCTGGTCGCCGGGATACTTGTAAGTGGTCACTGCTCCATCGGCGTCGGTGCGGTCTTTGGGGTTCAGTGCTGGTCCGCGCCAAGAACGTATCTGGATGGGACGCTGGCGAGAGGGGTGCTGAGCGGACCCAGAATTTCCCAGTCATTCGATATGTAGCCCTGCGTTTGGAAGGTCGACGACGGCCGGAGGCTCGACGCCTTCGTTGGCGGGTTCCAGGCATCGTTTCGGTCGGGAGAGGCTAGTGGGATGGTACTTCGCTCGGTCGATGTTCACGGCCTAAACTGGCACCACTCGTTTTGGCCTCGACCTCTCCAACTGTAGGGGCCGTGGTTTCGCCCGCAGGAAGTGGGGCGAGGCCAATCCGCATGGGGGGCAGAAGATCCTCCATTACGGTCGAGGGATAACCATACGCTCCACGACGGATGATCCGATGAAGTGAGCCGGGATCGTAGGGTGGTTGTCCGCCACTCGAACCAATATGTTCTTTTTTTGTTCATGCTGCGCGATCTACGCTAGCGCGGGGCGGGGGCCGGGCCCGGGAGATCTCGCGGACGCTAGCGCAGGCCGTAGTAGAGGGCCTGCACGTGTTCTGCTTCGGCGAAGAAGAGCCAGCGGAGGGCCATCATGCCCGCGGCATGGGCGAGGAGTGCCAGGAGCAGGAGCAAGCCGGTGCCAACGGGCATGACCGCGGCGAGCACCGTCAGCAGGAGCGGCAGTCCGAAGCCGAGACCTGCGCCGAGGCTGCGGAGCTGCCAGGCGCGCTTTCGCCCGACGCGAAACGCCATCTCGTCGAGCAGATAGTTGCTGCCGGTGTGGGGCGTCTCGAAGACGCTGATCCTGCCAAGGCGGCCAAGCCCCGTTGCCGTGCCCATATCCGAGCCCGCCGCCCGGCGGTTTGCGCCTGCGGCCGCCGTCTGCCACGCCACGAAGACGATGGCCGTCACCACGAGGACAGCGAGGAGCCACAAGGTCGGTACGGCGCTCTCTCCGGCGAGGCGTGCTGCGAACTCGGTCGCGATGAGCCCGCCGAGGAGGGCTGCTGCCAGGAACAGTCTCCGGGTCGGCGCCATGGACCAGCGCGGCACGGTCGCGAGCTGCGCGTAGATCATCGCGGTCGCGTAGACCGTGCCGGCCGCAAGCAGGGACCCGAGCCAGCCGAGCGCCGCAACCCTGTAACCCACAAGGAGCCAGAGTGCCGCGTAGACGACGAAGACCGCGACGGTCGCCACCATCAGGCAGGCCTCCCGGCTGAGCCAGGAGCTCCGCCACTGCGAGAAGGCGCGCCAGGCGCGGGAGGGACGGGCGAGGTGGAGCGTGGATGCAGCGCCCCCGAGCCCCGTGATCGCGAGCGCGAGCGGCACGGCGATCCAGCCGAAAAGCGTCCCTTGCCCGAAGCCGAGGCCGATGCAGAAGAGCATGCCGAGGCTGAGGCCCGAGAGCACGGTGAAGACGATGAGCGAGGGCGCGGGATGCATCAGCGCGCCCCTTCGAGCCGGGCAAGCGCCCGGTCGACCCAACCGAGGAAACCCGCGGCACCGAGCTCATTGGACGCTTCCTCCCCCGCGCTGCCCGGTCCGCAGAGCGTCGCTAGGTCCGGCATCTCCTGCGGCATCGCGGCGGCATCCCGCGGGCGGGGCGGCAGGTAGCGGTTGACGGGTTTCGTGCCCTGTTCCGGCATAAGGTCCATGCCGCCCCGCGCTGCGGAGAGGCGGCTCGCATCGCTCTGTGGGTCGGAGAGGTCGCCGAAGGCACGGGCCCCGGCCGGGCAGGCGCGCACGCAGGACGGCACGCGATCTTCCTCGGCCAGCTCCTCAGCATAGATGCGGTCGACACAGAGCGTGCATTTCTTCATCACGCCGGCGGCCCGGTCGAGCTCCCGCGCGCCATAGGGGCAGGCCCAGGCGCAGAGGCCGCAGCCCATGCAGGCATCCTCGTTCACCAGCACGATGCCGTCCTCGACGCGCTTGTAGCTGGCGCCGGTCGGGCAGACGGTGACGCAGGGCGCGTTGTCGCAATGCAGGCAGCTCTTCGGGAAATGCACGAGCTGCGCGGGCGCGCCAGCACCGGGGCTCACCTCGTAGGAATGGATGCGGTTGAGCCAGGTGCCGGCCGGGGCGGCACCGTACGGGTCCTGGTCCGACAGCGGCACGCTCGCAATATCCTCGAGCCCGGTGCCACCGCTCGACTGAGTGTTCCAGGCCTTGCAGGCCACCGCGCAGGCATGGCAGCCGACGCAGATATCGAGATCGATGACGAGGCCGAGGCGTTTGGCTGGCTTTTCCGGCAGGCTGGTCACGCGGCTCCCTCCGTTTATGTGTTTTTTGTATTCATGCCATCATGACGGCACGATCCGCAAAGGCTTCGAGATGGGCGTCGAAGGCCCCGGGCTGTTCCCAGAACGCCATGTGCCCGCAGCCGGGCATCACCGTGAGAGCGGCGCCGGGGATGGTGTCGGCAAGCTCCTGCGCCTGCGGCAGGAAACAGACGCGCTCCGCCCCGCCCTGAATGATGAGCGAAGGGCGCGTCACGCACGCCCAAGCGTCGCGCCAGTCCTCATCGCGCATGCGGGCCGCGCGGCGGATCGCGGGCGGGCAGGCCATCATGAGACCGACATGGAAGGCGAGGTCGCGCTTCGAGAGGGGGGCCGCCGTCATGGCGCGCGCAAAGGCGATGGCGGCGTCGAGCTGGACTAGATGGTCCGGGCTCATCATGCCCTCGGCGCGCACATCCGCCTTGCGCTTGGCGATCATCGCGGGATCGCCGGCAGCACCGATGCGGGGCACGCTGCCCACGGTGACGATGCCGGCAAGGGCGCTGTCGCCGTTGGCGCGGAGGTAGTCGGCGAGCACCCAGCCGCCCATCGACCAGCCGACGACGACCGGGCGGGTCGGAGCGGTATGGGCGACTAGTGCTGCGATATCCTCGGCCCAGCCTGCGCCGGTCGCATAGGCGGCCGCATCCTCCGGCTTCGAGGACGCGCCATGGCCGCGGAGGTCTGGGGCGATGAGGCGGAAACGGGTGCTGAGCGGACCCTCGAGCTGCCGGCGCCAGGAGAGCCCGGACTGAGACCAGCCGTGGAGCAGCAGGATGGGCGGCGCGTCGGCGGGCCCGGCCTCGCGAAGCGCGAGCCGGATGCCGGGGGCACCGTCGATCTCGGAGAGGCGGATGCCGGAGGCTGCCATCAGCGGGCCGGGGCCGGGCTGGCGCCGGGTCCGAGATCGCGGAGGGCGAGGAGGCAGGCGGCGCCGATCATGAGCGCGCCCGAGATGCGACCCATCGCCCGCTCGACCCGCGGGCCGAGGCGCTGCCCGAGCGCGCGCACCGCCCCACCCCAGGCGAGGAGCAGTGCGCCGTCGACCGCGAGATAGGTACCGCCGAGGACCGCGAGCTGGAGCGCCAGCGGCTCGGAGGGGTCAATGAACTGCGGGAAGAGGGCGGCGAAGAAGAGGATGGCGTACGGGTTCGCGGCGGAGGTCACGAAGCCCTGGCGGAAGAGCGGCCCGCGTCCGGGCTCGAGCGCCCCGCGCTCTGCCCTGCCCCCTGCCCTGCCCGCCGCGCGCCAGAGCCGGATGCCGGTCCACACAAGAAAGGCGACGCCGGCCCATTTGATGGTGAGGAAGAGGTTGGCCGAGGCCACGACCGCGCCGGCGAGGCCGAGCCCGGCCGCCAGCATCTGCAGTGCGTTCGCCGAGAGATCGCCGGCGAGCACCGGCATAGCACCGGGATTTCCGCGGCGCAGCGCATGGGCCATGAAGAGAAGCTGGCTCGGCCCCGGCGGGCGCGCGAAGAAGACGAAGACCGTGGCGAGATAGGCGAGGTACGTCTCGAGGGTCATGATGCTCCGGGCTCCCTAAGATCCGTCACCGGCTGCGCGTCCAGAGCTGACTCTGGCAGATGAGACCGGCGGCGACGCAGCCCTTCACCTCGAGCCCGCCATCGACGATCCGGATCTCGGAGCTGTAGGCCTCGTCCTTGCCGGGGCGCAGGATCTCGCCGCCCGCCCAGCGTCCGTCGTCGCGCCGCTCCATGTTGCGCAGGATCGGCTCACCCACGATGTCCGGCCGCGCGCCGCCATGGGCGCCCGCAACGGTGCCGCAGCGCTTCTCGCGGTCGAACCGGCAGGGGGAGATGCGCACGCTGATGAAGGCGCCGTTGTCGCGCTTTTCGGTGAACCAGATGCCGGTGACATCGGCCGCGGCGGGCGATGGGGCGAGGGCGCCGAGGAGGAGGGCTGCGACCAGCCAGCGGCGCCCATAGCGGCCCGCAGTGGCTCCCTCAGCGCGTCCCTCAGAGCGTCCCGCTGCGCGGCGTAGAGCCGCCTTACGCATCGCGCTGTCCGAATGCGACGGCCACGGGTGCGGGCGCCACCGGGGATGCCTGGGGCGTCGCCGAGGGCTTGGAGAGCCCGTCGATATCCTCAGGCGCTGCCTTCTCGATCCGCACGCGGAGGTCGAACCACGCGGCCTGTCCGGTCACGGGGTCGGAGTTGGACCAGCGGAGGCCGTCGCCGCGGGGCGGCAGGAGCTCGTTGATGAGCGGGTTGAGGAGGAACCCCTTCGTCGCCTCCGGCGCGCCCTTGTCCAGCGCCCAGGCGCCGCGCCGCTTGCCGATGGCGTTCCAGGTCCAGACCGTGCGGTCATTGACCGCCTCCATGCCCCTGACCGGCACCATGATGCGGGCGTGGTGGGAGATCACCCAGGCCCAGTCGCCGTCGGAGAGCCCCGCCTCGTGCATCACCGGACGCGGCACGTAGAGCGGCACAGCACCGTGGATCTGGCGGAGCCAGGCGTTCTGGCTGCCCCAGGCGTGGTACATGGCGGCCGGACGCTGGGTGATGGCGTGGAGCGGCAGGTGGCCCTCGCCGTCCGCTTGCGCCCCCTCCCCCTCGAAAGGCGGCCACCATGTGGGCAGCGGGTCCATCGCGCTCTTGAGACGCTCGCGCAGATGATCGGGGGGTTGACGCTCGCCGTGCCCCTCTGCCGCCAGTTGGAAGCGCCGGAGCGGCTCGGCATAGAGCTGGAAGACGTAAGGCTGCGGCTTGTCGTAGAAGCTGAGCCTGACCGCCCATTCCTGATACTCCTTGTTGAAGGGCTTCATGAAGCGCGCATTCTCCGGCACTTCGGAGGTCCAGAAGCCGCCGTTCTCGATGTAGCGGTCGATCTGGTTGGGGTTGGGATCGCCCCGCCCCTCGCTGCCGCCGTTCGAGCCGCGCCAGCCGGCGAGGGGGCCGACGCCGGGGCGGCGCTGATGGTTCGTGATGTAGTCGGCATAGTCGGCGTATTTCGGGGCGCCGTCCTCATCGGTGAAGCCGGGCAGGCCGAGCTTTCCGCCGAGTTGGATCAGCGCGGATTGGAAGCAGCGCACGTCCCGCTCGCGCCGCCCACCGCCCGCGGTGCCGGGCTGGAAGCCCTGGGTCACCGGATCGACCACGGGCCAGCGGATAGCGTCGGCGGCAAGGTCCGGCTCGGCTATGGGGCGATCGAGGAGCGAGATGCAGTCGTGCCGCTCGAGATAGGTCGTGTCCGGCAGCACGAGATCGGCATAGGCCACCGTCTCGGAGCTGTAGGCATCGGCGACGATGAGCTTCGGGATCTTGTACTCCCCGTCCTCCCGCTTCGCCGTCAGCATCTCGCCGACCGCATCGGAGTTCATCGAGGAGTTCCAGGCCATGTTGGCCATGTAGAGAAAGAGCGCGTCGATGCCGTAGGGATCCTCCGCCACCGCGTTGGCGATGACCATGTGCATCATGCCGTGGACGGCGAGGGGTGCTTCCCAGGAGAAGGCCTTGTCGATGCGGGCGGGTGTGCCGTCATCGGCAAAGGCCAGATCCTGCGGACCGCGCGGCATGCCGAGATGGGGGCCCGGCAGCGGACAATCCGGCTGGCTGTGGCAATGCGGGGTCGGATGCGCCTCAACAGGCTTCGGGTAAGGGGCGGCGAAGCGGAAGGAGCCGGCCGTCTCCACCGCGCCCAGCAGGAGCTGGAGGAGGTGGATGGCGCGCGCGGTCTGGAACCCGTTGGAATGGGCCGAGACGCCGCGCATCGCATGCATCGAGACCGGGCGGCGGGGCACGCCGGTCTGCTTCTCGCCCCGGAAATCCTCCCACTCCATGGCGAGGTCCTCGGGCTCGGAGAAGGCCGTCGTCGCAAGCTCATGGGCGAGCCGGTAGATCGTCTCCGCCGGTACGCCGCAGCGGGGGGCGACGCTTTCGGGTGCGAATTCGGGCTCGGCGTATTTGCGCGCCAGAAGCTCGAAGACGGGTGTGGCGCGCCCGCCATCGCTGCCGGGATAGTCGCCCTTGAGGGCGGGCTTGAGGCCGGGGGCATCGAACGGTATCGCGCGGTCCGTCGCCCGGTCCCAGACCATTGGCTTGCCGTCCTGGTCCCGCACGAAGAGGCCGAAGCCCGGCCCGGGCTCGCGGCTTACAAGATAAGGCGCGTTGGTCCAGCGCATGAGATAGCCGAGATCGACCAGCCCCTCGCGCAGCAGCACATGCACCATTGAGAGCACGAAGAGCCCGTCCGTGCCCGGCGTGATGCCGACCCATTCGTCCGCAATGGCGGAGTAGCCGGTGCGTACGGGGTTGATCGAGACGACGCGCCCGCCGCTGGACTTGAGCGCGCCGAGGCCGCGCTTCATCGGGTTGCTGTCATGGTCCTCCGCCACGCCGAAGAGGAGGAAGAGCTTTGTCCGCTCCCAATCCGGGCGGCCGAACTCCCAGAACGCGCCGCCGAGGGTGTAGATCCCGCCTGCCGCCATGTTGACCGAGCAGAAGCCGCCATGGGCCGCATAGTTCGGGGTGCCGAACTGCTGCGCCCACCAGGAGGTGAGGGACTGGGACTGGTCGCGCCCGGTGAAGAAGGCGAGGCGCTTGGGGTCCTTCTTGCGGATCGGGGCGAGCCATTCGGCGGCGAGCGACAGCGCCTCGTCCCAGCTGATCTCCTCGAACCTGCCCTCGCCCCGCTCGCCCACGCGCCGTAGCGGCTTCATCAGGCGGGCGGGGGAATAGTGCTGCATCACGCCGGACGCACCCTTGGCGCAGAGCACGCCGTGATTCTTGGGATGGCTGCGGTTCCCCTCGATCAACCGGATCAGCGGCACCCCCTCCGCCGTCTCCCGCACATGCACGTCGATCCCGCAGCGGCAGGCGCACATGTAGCAGGTCGTGCGGGCAGGTGCCTTTTTCGAAGTGCCGTTGCCGCTCTCCGACCGGTCGATTTTGTTCATTTCGCCATCCGTTGCCTCATCGTGCCGCATGAATCTGTCGCACAGCCCAGTCGCGAAGGCGAGGCCCCAGGGTCGTCACGTCGCAGAGCCTCGATGAGTCCAGCGTGGTTTGGCGCTGTTCACAAAACAAAATGAGTGTGACGATCGTCACATATCAATGATCGCTCGTTCGTGAACCGTCGTATTGCTGGTGTGTTTGGGGGAATTGCTATGGGCCGTATTGACGAGCGCTATGCTGTGGCGTGGATGCCTGCGCCGCATTCCGCACTGGCGGCTTTGGGCCGCCGTTGGACGGGGCGGGATTCCCCAGGGACACATCCGATGGCGGCGGAACCCGTTGAGCCCGGGATCCTGCCGCGGAGCGTAGTGCCGGCCGAGGCGCGGCCTGCCTTCGTCATGCCTGTCACGGCGCTGCGGCTGCCGGCGGACAGCTGCGGGCTCGGCCATCTCGACCAGGCCGTGGCCGAGGTCGCGAGCAAGATCGATGCGTTCGAGCTGCCGCCGCTTCAGCTTGCCGGACGGCGCGGTGCGCTGATGCTCGTGCCGACAGAGCCCTGCCCCGTCTATGGTCGCCTGCTCGATGCGCTGGATGCAAGGATCGGCCGCTGCTGCGCGACCCATAGCGCGGTCACGCAGCTCTGCCCGACGCGCTGTGAGGTCGAGATCCCGATGAGCGGTCAGTTGCAGGAGGGTCAGGCCGAGGAGCTGGCGGAGCGGTTGCGCCCAGCACTCTCGCCCTACCTCGCGGACCGGCCGCAGGTGCATGCCCTCACCCTCATCGCCGCTGCGGAATGGCGCTCGGCGGTTAAGATGATCGAGCACTATCCGCTGGATGCGGAGCAGAGCACGCGGGTGCCGGAGGCTTTCGCCGTGCAGGGACCCGACCTTCTCCTCAACGATTTCAGCGACCATCTCGCAGCACCGCCCGAAGACTTCTTCGAGGACTGACGGGCCCGGCCCGCCTCGCCGCGGTTGATCCCTGTGCCCGCCTGCGCCATTTGGTCGCCGCAGAAGCGCTGGGCGAGCGGATGGTGAGGCGGGACGGGCATGGCGGAGACCGGTGCGGGAAAAGAAAGCGGGCCGACGCCTGACGGCTCGCCGCTGGCACGGGCGCGCCAGAAGGCCACGACGCTCACCGAGGATGTCCGGTTCCAGAACTTCATCATCGGCGTCATTCTGCTGAATGCCGTGGTGCTGGGCCTCGAGACCTCGGGCAATGCGATGGCGGTTGCGGGCGGGCTGCTCGTCGGGATCGACACGCTCTGCCTCGCCATCTTCGTCGTCGAGATCGCGCTCAAGCTGGTCGCGCACGGCTGGCGGTTCTTTACGCGCGGCTGGAACCTCTTCGACTTCGTGATCGTGGGCTTGAGCCTCGTGCCATCGGGGGCGGGGCTCAGCGTGCTGCGGGCACTCCGCATCCTGCGGGTGCTCCGCCTCATCACCGTGGCGCCACGCCTGCGCCGGGTGGTCGAGGGCTTCGTCACGGCGCTGCCGGGCATGGGCAGCGTGTTCCTGCTGATGGCGATCATCTTCTACATCGCGAGCGTCATGGCCACGCAGCTCTTCGGTGCGACGCATGCTGAGTGGTTCGGCACCATCGGGAAGTCGGCCTATTCGCTCTTCCAGATCATGACGCTCGAGAGCTGGTCGATGGGGATCGTGCGCCCGGTGATGGAGGTCCACCCCTATGCCTGGGCCTTCTTCGTGCCCTTCATCATGATCACGACCTTCGCGGTGGTGAACCTGCTGGTCGGCCTCATCGTGAACTCGATGCAGGACGCCCATGCCGAGGAAGCGAACGCCGCCACGGACGACTACCGCGCCAGCGTGATGGCAG
Organism: Pseudomonadota bacterium; assembly: GCA_039815685.1. Taxonomy (GTDB): domain Bacteria; phylum Pseudomonadota; class Alphaproteobacteria; order Rhodobacterales; family Rhodobacteraceae; genus Thermohalobaculum. The sequence continues at coordinate 124,643 of JBCBYV010000007.1, forward strand.
CCCTCGACCGCATCGAGAAACGGATCGAGCGGCTGGAGAAGGGCGAGTAGCGTGACGCCTCAGGCCGCGACCTCCAGCGTCTCCCCGAGAGGGCGCAGATACCGGATCTCACCGCCCTTATCACTGTAGGGTGCAGCCCCGCCGATCCGAACCGCAGCCCAGATCACCCAGGCCGCCCAGACCGGCATGCCCGAGCCACGCATGATCGCGAACATCAGATCGTCGGCAAAACGACGGTCCTCTGCCCGAACACCGCGCTCGACATCGATCCAGGCGATGTAGAGATGGTCGTGCACGATCGCGGCCTCGAGATGCGGGCCGACCTGCCCCGCGAACCAACGTGCCCACCACGGCACGCTCGCAAGATCGGTGACCATGCCCTCCGGCACCGTGATCTCCCTCGCCTCGCCCCCGAGCGTGAAGGTGACCGTGTAGGCCTGCGAGACAATGTAGTCCGCATCGAAGGTGCCCCCCGCGCAAGTGCGCCGTTCCTTGAGCCGCACAAGATGGAGGTGATCGGGCATAGCGATAGCGCCGAACTCGCCACGGGCGGGATCATATGCATGAGGGTAAGGATTGGAGATCTCGGGAGGGTAAGGCTCGAAGCAAGGGGCCATCGCGAATGCTCCTGTCTGGCAATCTAGGTATCGATGCTTGCCGCGACGGGATGGCTTTGCAAGTGAACATCCTGCGGCGTTTGGGCGTTCTAGCCGTGGCCTTTCCGCGCCATGTCGCTAGCTTGCGGACGACCGCAGACAAAGGAGGCCGATATGAGCCTGACCGTTTATCTCTCCGGCGAGATCCACACCGACTGGCGCGAGCGCATCGTGGCCGGTGCCAAGGCGCGCGGGCTGGATGTCAGCTTCAGTGCACCGGTGACGGACCACGCCGCGTCGGACGATTGCGGCGTCGCGATCCTGGGGGCCGAGCCGGACAAGTTCTGGCACGATCGCAAGGGGGCGGGTGTCAACGCGATCCGGACCCGCACCCTGATCAAAGCCGCCGATGTCGTCGTCGTCCGCTTCGGGGAGAAGTACCGCCAGTGGAACGCGGCCTTCGACGCGGGTTATGCCTCGGCGCTGGGCAAGTCGCTGATCATCCTGCACCAGCCCGACCATGCGCATGCGCTGAAGGAAGTGGATGCCGCGGCCGACGCGGTGGCCGAGACGCCCGAGCAGGTGGTCGCGATCCTGGACTACACCCTGAACGGCCGGCTGCCCGATGCCTTGCCCGACACCTTGTCCGAGACCATGAGCGCCTGAGCCGATGGACGGGGAGCCGCGCGAGGCCAGCGGCAGCGGGCGGTTCAGTGTTCGCGCCATTCCGCGCTATACGGCCTTCGCTGTCGGCGCGGCTGCGACGCTCTGGCTCCTGCAGGAGCTGCGCGTCGTACTGCAGCCCGTGGTGCTCGCGGTCTTCGTCTGGTTCCTGATGGGCGCGGTCGCGCGGCAGTTCGCCCGCATCGGACGCGGACCGGGCGCGCAGCCGGGCGGGTTCTCCTACCTTCTCAGCGGCCTCGCCCTCGCCGCGACGGTGGTCGTGGTCGTCATCCTCTTTTGGAACGGCGTCGCCAATCTGCGCGAGAACGTGCCCTCCTATCGCGAGAACATGGCGAACATGCTGCGCCCGATGGCCGAGGCCGTGGGCCTCAGCCGACTGCCGCGGATGGAGCAGCTGACGCAGGACATGGACCTCACCAACGTCCTGCTCGGGCTTCTGGGCTCGGCCGCAGGGCAGCTCGGGCAGTTCATCCTGATCGCCTGCATCGTCGTCTTCGTCTTTGCCGAGGCAAGGGTCTTCGAGACGAAGCTGCGCGTCATCGTCGGCAACGGGGACCGGCATCGCGAGGCGGATGCGGTCTTCAGCGAGATCGGGCGCAAGATCGAGACTTATCTCGGCGTCAAATGCCTGATCGGTGTCGTCCAGGCAGTGCCGACCTATGTGATCCTCGCGCTGGTGGGCGTGGACGGGCCGATCATCTGGGCGGTCTTCATCTTCGCGCTGAGCTTCATCCCGACCATCGGGTCGCTGATCGGGATCGCGCTGCCCTCGCTCCTGGCCCTCATTCAGTTCGACAGCCCGGTGAACTTCCTCATCACGCTCGCCTGCCTCGCGCCGGTGCAGGTGCTCGCCTCGAACTGGCTGGAGCCGCGCCTGACGGGAAGCTCGCTCAATCTGAGCCCGCTTGCCATCCTGATCTCGATCTTCGCCGGCGGTGCGGTCTGGGGGATCGTGGGCGCGCTCATCTCCGTCCCGGCCCTGACTATCGCGGCCATCGTGCTGGCACAGGACAAGCGGACGCGGCCGATCGCCGTGATCCTGTCACGTGACGGACGGCCGATGGGGTGAGAGCGAAGCGGGGGGCGGGACCAAGACCGGAGTCGGGAGCGGGGCCGGGATCGCCGCAAGTCCTGCGCAAAATCTGCGCGTCCTGCGGCGGCCTTCCGCTTGCGGGCGGCGAGCCCGGTGATCATGTTCAGGCGCCCGAGGAACCACAGGATCGACCCATGACGCCGACATCCCTGCCCCGCCATCTCGTGCTTCTCGCAGCCCTGGCTGTCGCCCCTCTGCCCGCGCTGGCGCAGGAGAGCACTGAGCCGAGGCGCACGGTGAGCGTGCAAGGCAGCGGCGAGAGTGCGGCGGTGCCCGACATGGCGAGCATCACCCTTGGTGTGACGACGGAGGGGCGGACGGCGGGCCGTGCCCTCGACGAGAACAGCCGTGCGATGGCCGGGGTCATCGAGGCGCTGCAGGCAGCCGGGATCGCGGAGCGGGATATCGCGACGACCTCCGTCAACCTTAACCCGCTCTACGATCAGCGGCCGGACGCGCAGGGGCGCCGTGCGATCCGGGGCTATCAGGCGACGAACCAGGTGCGCATCCGTGTGCGCGATCTCGAGACGCTCGGCACCACGCTCGATGCGGTGGCCGAGGCGGGGGCGACGGATATGCATGGCATCGCCTTCGGACTCGCCGACCCGACGGCGGCGCTGGACGAGGCGCGGCGCGATGCGATGGCGGATGCCCGCCGGCGCGCGACGCTCTACGCCGAGGCGGCAGGGGCGACCCTCGGCCCCGTGCTCAGCATCAACGAGGCGGGCGCCGCGCGGCCGGTGCCCTTCCAGGCAGGGGTCGCGATGCGGGCAGAGGCGGCGATGGCCGTGCCCGTCTCTCCCGGCGAGCAGACGATCCGGGCGAACGTGACCGTGGTCTACACCCTGCAATGAAGACGGGCGGGGGTACGGGCGGCGGGAGTGCCGGCACTGGGATGCCGCGCTGGAGTGCGGCGATCGGGCTCTTCGTCGTCTTCAATGCGATCGCGGTGCCCATTGCCGGGCGGCTGACATCGATGGGCATGGCGGCGATGGCGACGAACGGGCAGGTCTTCGCCGCCGTTGGTCTCAGCGTCGCTGTCGCCGCCGGCATCCTCGCCATCAATGTCGTGCTGATCCGCGATGCGGCGCGGGCGGGGCTGCCGCGGCTCGGACAGATGGCGCAATGGATCTTCACCGGCGCGCAGTTCGCCAGCACCATCGCGGCGGGCACCTTCAGCCTCGTGAACCTCGTCCTCTGGCTGACGAACAGCGGCTAAGCACGAGCCCGCCGCCCTGCGCTGCGGCGTCCCGGGCCTGACCCGGGACCTCACCGAGGGCCGCCAGGAGGTCCCGGGGCAAGCCCGGGACGCGCGGCACCGGACACGCGGCCTTTCGCAGGCTGCGCGGAGGCTCAGGCGCGGTTGGAGATCTCGACGAGGTTTCCATCGGGGTCGCGGAGATAGATCGAGCGCAGGGGGCCCGTCGCACCGGTGCGCGCGACCGGCCCGCTCTCGACCGCCAACCCCTCCATCTCGAGCCGCGCCTTCACCTCCTCCACGGGTTCGTCCGTCAGGAGGCAGAAATCGCCGGCCCCGGCAGCGGGCCTGTCCGCATGCGGCAGGAAGGGGGCGGTGACCGTGTGGAGATTGATCTTCTGCGCGCCGAAGTTGAGCGCTAGGCGACCCTCCGGTCCGAAGCGCTGCACCGCCATGCCCAGATGCAGCGCGTAGAAGGCAGCCGTCACCTCCGCATCGGCCACGTACAACACGAAATGGTCGAGGCCCTTGATCACCGTCTCCGCCATGAGAGATGCGTGCCAGAGCCGGAGCGGGAGGACAAGCGGATGCAGGCGTCGGAGGAGATACCGCAGGCGTGGCGTGGGCGCCTCGACCGTAGCAGCGACGCCATGGAGCCCTTCGCTGCGAACGCGCTCAGCGCAACGCTCAACCTCGAGCGCGCGCCGTTCCGGCCGGGGGATGCGCTGCCGCCCTTCTGGCACTGGCTCTACTTTCCGGAGGCGGCGCCGCGAGCGTCGCTCGGTCGCGACGGTCATCCCGCGCCGGGTTGGTCCCTGCCGGCGACGGGGTTGCCGCGGCGCATGTGGGCCGGGGGGCGCCTCGTCTTCCGCGCGCCTCTGCCGCTCGGCGCGCCGGCGGAGCGTGTGACAGAGCTCGGCAGCCTCAAGCGCAAGGAGGGGCGCAGCGGCCCGCTCGCCTTCGTCACCATGCGCCGCGATATCGCGGGCGCCGCCGGGCCCGCGGTGACCGAAGAGCAGGACATCGTCTACCGGCAGGAACACGACCGGGCGGCGCGAGCCCCTGACGCACCCGCGGCCCCGCCCGCGCCCACGCCAGCCGCGGGCTGGTCGCAGCACTGGCAGTTGGATGAGACCGTGCTCTTTCGGTACTCGGCCCTCACCTTCAACGGCCACCGCATACATTATGACGCAACCTATGCGCGCAAGGTCGAGGGCTATGCAGGGCTCGTCGTGCACGGCCCGTTGCTCGCGACGCTGCTACTGGAGCTTGCGGCGGCGGCGGCGCCCGACCGGTTCGCGCCGTTCTTTCGGGGACGCTTCGCATTCCGCGCAGCCTCACCCGTGATCGCCGGGGAGCCCTTCACGACCCGTGCCACGCGGCGCGAAGGCGGATTGGATCTTTGGGTGTCGGCGGGTGTCGCTAACGAACGTCTCGCGATGACGGCGGAGGTCGGCTGGGACGACGTGGGCTGATCAGGCGCCCTGCCCCTCCGCCGCGCCGCCCTTCCCGCGGGCGCCATGAGGGACGGCGGCGGCAAGCGCGACGACGGCCCGGCGCTTGATCTCGTAGGCCGCGCGGCCGTCCCGCTCCCACGCGAACTGCACGAGGAGGCGGGCCACTCGCTCCGCCCCGGCGAAGAGGTCGACCGTGCCGCGCATCGGGGGGCGGCCGGCGCTCTCGACCACCACCTCGCGCTCGGCGATTCGCAGGACGCCGTAGCGTTTCGCCCCCGACACGGCGGTCAGCGGCGCCCGCGGATCTATCGCAAGCCACGGATCCGACACGCCTTCCCGCGCGCCTACCCGGTTCATCTCGTCAGGTATCAGGCTGTCCATCACGCGACTCTCCCTAGACGCCACACAGGCTGCACCATGCCGGGCAAAGCGCAAAGAAATCCTGTGCAACCATTCCGTGTTTTCCACCAAACGCGCTGCCTTGGCAGCGGTTGCCCCAGCGGCTACGGGGAGCGCGGAAAAATGCAGCGACGGAGGGTGGGATGACGATCACGACAGGGGCGATGCCGGACATGATGGCATTGCGGAACGGCGCGGCAGCCACCCTGCCCTTCAGCCTGGACGAATATGCGGCGCGCCTCGCCGGCCTGCGGGCGATCATGGCGCGGGCGAAATGCGACACGGTGGTGCTGAGCTCGATGCACAACATCGCCTACTACTCGGGCTTTCTCTACTGCGCCTTCGGCCGGCCCTACGGGATGGTGGTGACAGAAGATCGGGCGGTGGTGATCGCGGCCCTGATCGATGCGGGTCAGCCGGACAGGCGGGCCGCCTGCGAGACGCTGACCTATACGGATTGGCGGCGGGACAACTTTTGGCGCGCGGTGGCGAGCGTGGCGGGCAGCCCGCGGCGCGTGGGGCTCGAGGGCGACCATCTGAGCCTCGCGCAGGCGGAGAAGCTGGCGGAGTTCCTGGGCGCACCGGAGGCTGCGGACATCGCGCTGGCCACCATGAGCCAGCGGATGGTCAAGAGCCCGGCCGAGATCGCCCTTATCCGCGAAGGCGCACACATCGCCGATATCGGCGGGCATGCGGTGCGGGACGCCATCGCGCCCGGGGTGCGGGAGATCGATGTCGCCATGGCGGGGCGGGACGCTATGGAGCTTGCGATCGCCGAGGCCTATCCGGAGGCCGAGTACCGCGACACCTGGGTGTGGTTTCAGTCCGGCATCAACACCGACGGTGCGCACAACCCGGTAACTGGGCGCAGGCTCGAGCGCGGCGACATCCTGAGCCTCAACGCCTTTCCGATGATCTCGGGCTATTACACGGCGCTTGAACGCACGCTTTTTCTGGGCGAGCCGGATGCGCGGTCGCTCGAGGTCTGGGAGGCGAATGTGGCAGCGCATGAGCTCGGGCTGTCGCTCATCAAGCCCGGGGCGAAGTGCAAGGACATCTGTGGCGAACTGAACGCGTTCTTCGCCGAGAAGGGGCTCTTGCAGCATCGCAGCTTCGGGTACGGGCACAGCTTCGGCGTGCTCTCGCACTACTACGGGCGGGAGGCGGGGCTCGAGCTGCGCGAGGATATCGAGACCGTGCTCGCGCCGGGACATGTGGTCAGTATGGAGCCGATGCTGATGATCCCGGAGACACAGCCGGGCGCCGGCGGGTATCGTGAGCACGATATCCTGGTGGTCGGCGAGAACGGGGCCGAGAACATCACGGGTTTTCCCTACGGTCCCGCCCACAACATCGTCGCCGCCTGAGATCGGGCGAGCCGCCGGGCGCGGGCAAATTACTTCAAAGGAATTTGCAAGGCTTTTGCAAAAGCCTTGCGCGCCCGGGGCTTGGTTCGGGACGGAGGCTCAGAGGGCCTTGTCTGTGATGGCGTGCGTCCAGGCGCCCTCGGGCTTCTTGGTGATCACCGGGTCCGAGCCGCCGGCCAGCAGGGTCTCGACGGTGCGGTCGAAATCCGCGGGGTCGAGCGCACCGTCGGAGCCGGCCGTGAGCTTCGCGATCTCGCCCATCATGCGCTTCTGGTGCTTCTCCGTCTGAGCACCGGTCGCATCGTTGTCGAGCACGATCTCCGCGGCCTCGTCCGGGTTCTCCTCAGCGTATTTCCAGCCCTTCATCGAGGCGCGCACGAAGCGGACCATCTTGTCGGCGAAGGCCGGGTCCTCGAGCGCGTCTTCGAGCACGTAGATGCCGTCCTCGAGCGTCGCCACGCCCTGATCCTCGTATTTGAAGGTGACAAGCTCGTCCTCGCTGATCCCCGCATCGATGACCTGCCAATACTCGTTATAGGTCATCGTCGAGATGCAGGCCGCCTGCTTCTGCAGGAGCGGGTCGACGTTGAAGCCCTGCTTCAGCACCGTGACGCCGCCCTCGGAACCATCCGTGGCGATGCCGAGCTGGCTCATCCAGCTGAGGAAGGGGTACTCGTTGCCGAAGAACCAGACGCCGAGGGTGTTGCCCGCGAGATCCTCGGGCTTCTCGATCCCGGTCTCCTTGAGGCACGTGAGCATCATGCCCGAGGACTTGAAGGGCTGGGCGATGTTGACGACGGGCAGCCCCTTCTCCCGCGTGGCGAGCGCGGAGGGCATCCAGTCGAGGATCACATCGGCGCCACCGCCGGCCAGCACCTGTGCGGGCGCGATGTCGGGCCCGCCGGGCTTGATCGTGACGTCGAGGTCCTCCTCCTCGTAGAATCCCTTGTCGAGCGCGACGTAGTAGCCCGCGAACTGCGCCTGGGTGACCCATTTCAGCTGCAGCGTCACCTCGTCCGCCGCCTGGGCGGCGCCTGCGCTCATGAAGGCGGCCATGCCGGCCGCTACGAACACCTTCTTCACGTATTTTCTCCCTGTCTTGGCCGTGCCGGCCCGGGCCGGCAGTGCTGTCGGAACGATTCCAGCAGTGGCGCCGGCATGCAACCGGCTTGTTGCGCTGCCGAAAGGACCTTCGGTGCCTCAGCCCCTCTGAGACGGGTGCCAGAAGGTGGCCTGCTTCTCCGCGAGCGTGACAGCGCCGTAGAAGGCGGAGCCGGCAAGGGCCGCGACGGCGATGGTCGCCCAGACCATGTCGAGGTTCATGCGGCCGACCTCCGTCGATATACGAAAGCCCATACCGAGCGTCGGCGTGCCGAAGAACTCCGCCACGATGGCGCCGATGAGCGCCAGCGTCGAGGCGATCTTGAGGCCGTTGAAGATGAAGGGAGCGGCGGCTGGCAGGCGCAGCGTCCACATGGTCTGCCAGTAGCTGGCGGCATAGGTGCGCAGAAGCTCGCGATGCATCCGGTCCGCCGCATCGAGACCCGCAACCGTGTTCACGAGCACGGGGAAGAACACCATGACGACGACGACCGCGGCCTTGGACTGCCAGTCGAAGCCGAACCACATGACCATGATGGGTGCGATGCCGATGATGGGGAGAGCCGCGACGAAGTTGCCCACGGGAAGGAGCCCGCGCTTGAGGAAGGGCGAGCGGTCGATCGCCAGCCCTGTGAGGACGGCGGCGCCGCAGCCCATGACGTAGCCGGTGAGCGCACCGAGGACGAAAGTCTGCACGAAGTCGCCCCAGAGCATGTCGGGCGACGCGACGATGCGCGCGGCGATGGCCGAGGGCGCGGGCAGGAGGACGGGGGAGATCGAGGCGCCGAGCACGATCTTCTCCCAGAGCACCACGAGCGTCGCACCGAAGAGCACAGGTGCCGCGAGCGCGAACGCACGGCGGAGGAACAGGTTTCGCGGGCTGGCAGCGGCCATCAGGCGGACGGCACCCCAGGCGGCGATCCAGAAGGCGCTGAGGAAGAGCCAGAAGCCGGTGCCGCCGGGGGACGGGCGGCTCCAGGTCGGATCGCCGGCGGGGCTCAGCATCTCGAGCGCATAGAAGACGAGGACGGCGATGACCGTCGCCTCGAGAAACGGGCGGAGGCGGAGCCAGCGCGCGGCGCGGTCGGGGTACAGAACGGTGCAAACGCCCGCTCCGGCCACACCGCAGGCGACGAGGCCCTGCACGACCGCCCAGAAGCCAAGCAGGACGCTCCCTTCTGCGATCGCCTGAGCCCCCGCGGTGGCCGCGAGCCCCGCGATCACGAGCGTCATCGCCGCCATCGCCTGCCAGCTCGGCAGCCGCGCGCCGCGGGTCAGGGGGCGGAGGATCGGCTCTGCCTTCGGGGGCGCCGGCGCAGCCGCCGCGGTCATGCCGTCGCTCCCTGCCCGCCCATCCGGCTCGTCACCCACCGGCCGGCAAGGCCGATGATGGCGACAAGGCAGGCGGCGAGGATCGCGGCAGCGAAGAGGGCGGACCAGATCTGGATCGTCTGGCCGTAATAGCTGCCGGCGAGGAGGCGGGCGCCAAGTCCCTCGACCGCGCCGGTCGGCAGCTCACCGACGATGGCGCCGACGAGGCTGATGGCGACGGCGACCTTCAGCGATGCGAAGAGATAGGGGAGCGAGGCCGGCAGGCGCAGCTTCCAGAACACCTGCGCACGGCTTGCGTTGTAGGTGGTCATGAGGTCGCGCTGCATCGCGTCGGGCGAGCGCAGCCCCTTGGTCATGCCGACGACGACGGGGAAGAAGGAGAGGTAGGTGGAGATCAGCGCCTTGGGCAGGAGGCCCGAGAGCCCGACGGCGTTGAGGACCACCACGATCATCGGCGCGATGGCGAGGATGGGGATCGTCTGCGACGCGATCACCCAGGGCATGACGGAAAGCTCCATCGCGCGCACATGCACGATGCCGACGGCGAGCAGGATGCCGAGCACGGTGCCCATGGCGAAGCCGAGGAGGGTGGCGGAGAGCGTGATCCAGCCGTGATAGATCAGGCTGCGCTTGGAGGTGATGCGCTTCTCGACCGTCGTCTCCCAGAGCTCCACCGCCACCTGGTGCGGCGCGGGGAGGACCGGCCGCTCCTGCGCCATGGTGTTGGCGAGCATCTCGGTGAGCGGCGGGTTCGTCTCGGCCCGCGCGGCCTGATCCCGCTCCCAGGCGAGGTTCATGATGGCCGCCGCACCGTACCAGAGCACGACGATGGCGGCGACGACCGTGAGGACGGGGAGGACCGCTCTCATCCGTCGCGGTCCCCGTCGCGCCGGCGATGGGGCACCATGTCGTCGAGCAGCCGACCCCAGAAGACCAGCACGAGGATCGGCACCCAGACGACGCCGAGGAGGGCCAGGATCACGATGAGCGACGGGGCGATGCCGAGGAGCGCCATGACCACGCCACCGCCGAGCAGCCAGAGCCAGACCCGCAGGGTGCCCTCGCAGCGGATCAGGAAGCGCTGGGTCGCATTGGGGTGTGCGGGTTCAGACATCCTGTCCTCCGTCGCCATTCCCGTCGCCGTGTCCGTCGGCATGCCCTGCCCGCAGGCCCTCGCGCACCCGGCGGGCGACCTCGAGAAATTCCGGCGTCTCCCGAATCTCAAGCGGGCGTTCGCGCGGCAAGGGGCTCTCGATCACGTCTACGATACGCCCGGGCCGCGGGCTCATGACCACTATGCGGGTCGAGAGATAGACCGCCTCGGGGATCGAATGGGTAACGAAGCCCACGGTCTTGGCAGTGCGTGCCCAAAGTGCCAGCAGCTCTTCGTTGAGCCGGTCGCGCACGATCTCGTCGAGCGCGCCGAAAGGCTCGTCCATCAGCAGGATGTCCGCATCGAAGGAGAGCGCACGGGCGATGGAGGCGCGCTGCTGCATGCCGCCAGAGAGCTGCCAGGGAAACTTGCGCTCGAAGCCGTCGAGGCCGACGAGGCCGAGGACACGGGCGACACGCTCGGCCTGCTCGGCCTTCGGCACGCCCATGATCTCGAGGGGCAGGCGGATGTTCCCGCCGACGGTGCGCCAGGGGAAAAGGGCAGCGGCCTGAAAGACATAGCCGTAGGCACGGGCCTGGCGCGCGTCCTCGGGGCTCATGCCGTTGACGGTGATGCTGCCGCCCGTGGGCTGCTCCAGCGCGGCGACGACGCGCAGGAAGGTGGTCTTGCCGCAGCCCGAGGGGCCGATGAAGCTCACGAAATCGCCCGGCTGGATCGCGAGGTCGACGCCGGAGAGCGCATGGACCGGCCCGTCCCGGGTCTGAAACACGAGATCGAGGCCGCGCGCCTCGATGGCCGGCGTCCCCTCGGCCACGGCGGGCGCGGGGTGCGTGGTGGCGCCGGTGTCTTCGGCAACGCTCATCCGGTCTCCTCTCGCTCACCCTGTCCGAGGGGGCCCAGGAACATCTGCAAGATCCGTTCCCGCCCGATCTGGTTCGTAAGCTCCCCGAACGCTGAGTAGGCGAAGAACAGGATCACGAGCCATAGCTGGATGGCGATGAACCTCGACCACTCGAAATGCGATGCCTCCTCCGCCAGGCCAGCCGCAAAGCCGTAGTCACCCGTGGCAGCCGAGACCAGCTTCTCGGCGAGCCGGAAGGCGAACGTGACCGCGACATAGAGCGCGGTCTTCCAGAGCGTGTTCCAGATCAGCGGATGTTCGGGATAGCGGTTGAAGAAGGGAAGCTTGTCCGCGACCAGCACCGCCTTACCGCACACCATCGCCGCGAAGGTCGCGGCAAGATGCGCAGCGAGGCTTGCCGCAGCACCTTCGTTGAGCATTTCCGTCGTCAGGACGAGCAGGTTGAAACTGATGATGAAAAAGATTGTCGGCGGGAGCATGTGCTTGAATTCCCGCGCGAAGAATGACGTCGCATTGAACATGGCGTGGCCCCCGGTTGTCGCCCTCTGCCGCCGGCACCACGTTTTAGGCGGGCATGTCGAGGGGCGCTAGGGCAAGCGATGCATAAGGCCCAGACCTTGCCCACCGGAGGAGAGAGAGCATGAAGGATGAAGGATCGAGCCCGAGACCGGATGGCAGCGCCTGTGCCTGCGTGAGGCCCGGCGGCACCTATAGCGGCAAGCAGGGCTTCGACTATTTCGAGGGGATCGCGGCGGAGACGGTGGGCTCGAAGGGGATCTGCATGCACCTTCTGACCATCCCGGCCGGCGCGCGCGCCAAGGCGCATCTCCATGCGGCCCATGAGACGGCGATCTATACGCTGGAGGGCGAGGTCGTGATGTGGTGGGGGCAGGAGCTCGAGCATCGGATGGACACGAAGGCGGGCGATCTCGTCTACATCCCAGCAGGCATGCCGCATCTGCCTGCCAACCTCTCCGACCGCGAGGCCAAGGCGGTGATCGCGCGCACCGATCCGAACGAGCAGGAGAGCGTCGAGCTGCGCCCGGACCTGGAGCAGTTCGTGCCGCTATGAGGTGCGACGCGCGGGTTTCGGCGGGCTGGGTTCGGCGGGCTGGCGCATTCGGATCTGGGAAAGTTGGCCCCGACCACACGTCCGGCTGGGAACGTGCGCGCCTGGTCGGGGCCACCCGGCATTGGCCTCCAAGGGGACAGCGAGGCCGCGCCGGGATCAGGGAGGGCGAGGGAACGGCGGGCTAGAGGCCGCCCTCCGTCTCGCCCGTGTCGAGGGAAAAGCGGGCGAAGGCGACGGCGAGATCTCCGCGGCCGAAGTCCTCGTCTGCCAGACGGTCGACCCAGAAGGCCTTGCCCCCCTCATCCGCGTCCCGGCCCAGGGTGCGCAGATAGGTGCCCTCTACGAACTCCTCGTCGCTCAGATCGTCGCCCCAACGGTCGGTGAACTCGGCGCTGTCGAGGAAGATGTCCGCCACCTCCTCGACCGTCGTGCTGCCGAAGGTCTTGAAGGACCAGAAGTCGCGCCCGCCATCATCCGAGAGCCGGCCGAAGATCACCTTGTAGAGCTCGTCGACAATGGGGTCGAAGGCGGGAAGATGGGCGAAGTCACCGCCCCCGCCGTCCTGATCATCCGTGTTCGTCGTCATGAAGGCGTCCTCTGACGCGTCCCCCTCCGGCCTCTCGGCGGGATCGAAGGCAGGCAGATGAATATCGACGGTCATCTCGCCGTATGTCTCCTGCTCATCCTCCACCGGGCGGTCGACGACCCAGCTCGTATAGAGCATGGCGTCGGCGGAGACGCCGCCCGGACCGCCGTCCGGATCGAAGGTGGCGTCCTCTCGGTCTGACGTCTCCACCGGTTCGAGCGGCGTTTCAGCGATGCGCTGTTTCATAGCGTGTCCTTGATATCGCTTTGCTTTCGCGCCGCTCTCCCGCGGCGCCGAAGCCTATCTAGGAAGGATAGCACGATTTGTGAAGCAGAATCTGCTATTCATTCTTTGCTTGACACGATCCCGGGCTTCGGAGAGCAACGGGAGGCGATTGCGGAGGCGAACAAATGTGTGCGGAGCGCGCGCGGAAGGCCCCGGCGAAAACCTCGGACGACGCGACCAAGGAATTGCGTCGCAAGCTTGGGCGTTGGCTGAAGGAGCACCGCGAGGAGCGTGGTCTGACACAGGCCGATCTCGCCGAGCGGCTAGGCCTACGCTACTACTCCTTCATTTCCCAGGTCGAGAACGGTCTTGGAAGGATCCCGCAGGACCTGTATGCGCCGTGGGCAGCGGCGCTCGACATCGATCCTCGCATCTTCGCCTGGACGGTCCTCGCCCATCTCGAACCCGGCCTTTACGGCATGCTCGACGCGGACGCGCCGACGCTCACCCAGCCGAAGAAACGTGCCTGAAGACCCGTGCCGGCAGGGCGGGTGAGCGAACGGATCAGAAGACGCCGGAGCGCCAGACGTGAGTGAGACGCGCGAACGCAACGTGATAGGCATCGATGTCGCCTGGCAGGTGCCGGTCGCGCAGTGGACGCCGCGCGAGCAGACCGAGCTCGTGGCCCTGCAGAAGGAACTCTCCCAGCTCGCGCCGAGGATTGAGTGGGAGGGGGGTGCAACGGATGCCGGCGATCCCTGGATCGTGGCGAGCGATCCGCGGACCGACGAGGTTGTCCTCCACATCGCCCGGATCGGCCGGAGCTACGCCGCGGTCGACGAGACGCTGACGACCGTGGCGAGCGGGCATAGCCTGCGCTCGGTGATCGAGACCTGCCTCCAGCACTGGCGACCGAGCCTCGGCAGCGCGGAGATGAGCCGGCCGATGCGGATGGCACAGGGCCCGCTGGCGGCTCCAAGTCTCGAGGGTGCGCCTGCAACCGGCTTTGAGGAGGGCGCCGGGCCAGCGATTGCGGAGACGACGCAGGCTGGCCTCGGTATCGACGCTGGTCACGCCGATGCCTCCGATCGGGGCGAAGACGATGTGCCGGCCGAGAGGGCCGAGAGCGATGGCGCCGGAGCGGCAAGCGCGGCCGGGCTGGCAGGCGCAATTGCGGCCGTGACGCCGCCAGAGGGTAAGCCGCGGGAACCGGTCGCGCCTGCAATCGAGCCGGGAGCGGAGGATGAAGTTGCCGCCTACGAGGTTCCCGAGCCTGACGCCGCTGCGGCCGGGCATGCGGCGGGCGCGGCCGATCTCGGGCCTGCGGAGGCGGCGTTGGAACGGGCGGTCGAGACCGTCGTAAGCCTCGCGGCCGTTCCGGCGGCAACGGCGTCGCCGCCGGATGCGCCCGTGGCCGAAATGACGCGGGCGGTGCTGTCGGAGGAGCCGCTGCCCGACAACGTCATCCGTGTCGACTTCCGGATCACCAAGTCCAAGGGCGGTGAGGACGACATGTCGATCAGCGATCTCGACGGCAGCGCGTTCGTCACCTTCGATTTCGACCCGCCTGTCGCGCAGGTGTCGCTTGTGCTCGGCGATCCGGCGGAGCAGGGCGGCGGGGAGACGTTCGCGGTCGCCCCATTCGCCGTCGACTCATTCGCTGTCCCTCCGGGCGATGATCTTGCCGGTGCGCTCCGCGACGCAGTGCTGGACCGGTTCGAGTTCACCGACGAGCCCGGCATCGATGTGGCCTTCGATCCGCTTGGCTCCGCGATCTTCGAACCCCTGACCGTGGGACAGGGTGCGCCGGACGGCACATCCGTCGTGCCGCCCGACTTCGAGGCGTTCTTCCTCGACCTAGCCACGCCTGCGGAAGACCTGCTGATGTTCGGCTGACGCTCTCCGCACGCCGGCCGTTCGGGCCGGCGGCTCTTCCGTCAGACGCCCGAGGGGATGTTCTGCGGGTCGCGCTCGATGCCCTTGGGTGCGGTCAGGGCCTTCCAGGTGCTGAGGGCCTTGTGCGCCGAGGGGAAGGCGGGGCGCGGGATGAAGCGGCCGCGGCCGGGTTGCGGCTGGCTGTTGCGGCCCCAGGCCCAGATCACCTCGCCGCGGGAGAGGGTGTAGCGGGCCTGTGCCGTGACCTCGATCCCTTCGAACACGTTGTAATCGATGATCGATTTCTGGTTGGCGGGGCTGATCGTCTTCGAGATCGTCGGGTCCCAGACGACGATATCCGCGTCCCCGCCGACGGTGATCGCGCCCTTCTTGGGATAGATGTTCAGGATCTTGGCGATGTTCGTGGAGGTGACGGCCACGAACTCCTCCGGCGTGATCCGGCCCGTCTCGACGCCCTTGGTCCAGAGCACGGCGAGCCGCTCCTCGGTGCCGCCGGTGCCGTTCGGGATCTTGGTGAAATCGCCCACGCCCATGCGCTTCTGCTCGGTGGTGAAAGCGGCGTGGTCGGTGGCGACGACCTGCAGCGAGCCGGCGGCGAGGCCGGCCCAGAGCCCGTCCTGATGCTCCTTCGAGCGGAAGGGCGGGGACATCACGCGGCGCGCGGCATATTTCCAGTCCCTGTTGAAGTACTCGGTCTCATCAAGCGTGAGATGCTGGATCAGCGGCTCGCCATAGACCCGCATGCCCTTCTGGCGCGCCCGGCGGATAGCCTCATGCGCCTGCTCGCAGGACACATGCACGATGTAGAGCGGCACGCCCGCTGCATCGGCGATCATGATGGCGCGATTTGCGGCCTCGCCCTCAACCTCCGGCGGGCGGCTATAGGCATGACCCTCGGGCCCCGTCAGGCCCTCGGACATGTACTTGGCCTGGAGGGCCGCGACGACGTCGCCGTTCTCCGCGTGGACGAGCGGCAGGGCACCAAGCTCGGCGCAGCGCTGGAAGGAGGCGAACATCTCGTCGTCCTCGATCATCAGCGCGCCTTTGTAGGCCATGAAGTGCTTGAAGGTGTTGACCCCCATCTCCACGACCTTTGCCATCTCGTCGAAGATCGTCTCGGACCATCCGGTGATTGCCATGTGGTAGCCGAGATCGACGCTGATCTGCGGGCCTGACTTGCGGTGCCAGTCGTTGACGGCGTTGACGAGGCTGCCGTCGGGCCCGGGCAGGACGAAGTCGACGAGCATGGTGGTGCCGCCCGCGGCGGCGGCGAAGGTCCCGCTCTCGAAGGTCTCGGCCGCGTTCGTGCCCATGAAGGGCATCTCGAAATGGGTGTGCGGGTCGATACCGCCGGGGATCACATAGGCACCCGTCGCGTCGATGACCTCATCGCCCGAGAGGTTCTCACCGACAGCCGCGACCGTCTCCCCCTCCACCAGCACATCCGCCACCCAGGCCCGGTCGGCGGTCACGACCGTCCCGCCCTTGATCACCTTGCTCATGTCATCGTCCTCCGAGTTGCGCGCGGCGCTTGCGGCCGGTGCCCCGGGCTTGACCCGGGGCCTCCTGTAAGCCCGCGATCAGTATGGAATGTCGGCCGACAGATCCCGCCAGGTCGGGTTTTGCGACGCGATCAGTTCTTCTTTCCAGGTCCGGCGCCAGCGCTTGATGCGGCGCTCACGCAGAAGAGCGTCCCCCATCGCTTCATGGGCTTCGAAATAGACGAGACGCGTGATCCGGTAGCGAGCCGTGTGCGCACCCCCGCGACCGGAGCGATGCTGCTCGACGCGCTGGCGCAGATCGCGCGCGGTGCCGACATAGAGCGCGTTTCCGGAGCGCGAGCAAAGGATGTAGACGAAGGCACTCATTGCCAGCACCTCGCAGGAGGTCCCGGGTCGAGCCCGGGACAGATTGCGCCCGGACGCGCTGTCATCCCACGACTTCAGCCGTCTCGAGCACGGCCTTCAGGAGGACGTTCGTGCCCTTTTCGGCCCAGTCGGGGGTGATTTCTTCGGCTTCGTTGTGGCTTAGGCCGTCGACGCAGGGACACATGACCATGGCGGTGGGGGCGACGCGGTTGATCCAGCAGGCGTCGTGGCCTGCGCCCGAGACGATGTTCATGTGGCTGTAGCCGAAATGCTCGGCGGCATCGCGGATGGCCGTCACGCAGCCCTCGTCGAAGGCGGGGGGATCGAAGCTGCCGGCAGTCTCGTGCTCGAAGCTGCAGCCAAGCGCCTCGCAGATGCCGGGAGCTGCTTCGAGGTATTTCGCGACCATGCGCTCCAGCACCTCGAGATGATGCGAGCGGAAGTCGACCGTGAAGACGACCTGGCCGGGAATGATGTTGCGGCTGTTGGGAAAGACGTCGATATGGCCGATGGCGCCGACGGCGTCCGGCTGCTCGGCCATGGCGATCTCGTGCACAAGCTCGGTGAGCTGCGCGAGGCCGCGTCCGGCATTGCGGCGCATGCGCATGGGCGTCGAGCCCGTATGGCTCTCCTTGCCGGTCACGGTGCACTGGATCCAGCGCAGGCCCTGGCCGTGGGTGACGACGCCGATCTCGACGCCCTCCGCCTCGAGGATCGGGCCCTGCTCGATATGGAGCTCGAAGAAGGCGTGCATCTCACGGGCGCCGACCTTCTCCTCGCCCTTCCAGCCCACCGCCTCGATGGCCTCGCCGAAGCTCACGCCCTTCGCGTCCGTGCGCCCATAGGCCCAATCGAGCGTGTGGATGCCGGCGAAGACGCCCGAGGCCATCATGGGTGGGGCGAAGCGCGTCCCCTCCTCGTTCGTCCAGTTGACGACCACGATGGGCCGGCGGGTCTTCACGCCGAGCTCGTTCAGCGTGCGCACCATCTCGAGCGCGCCAAGGACGCCGAGCACGCCGTCGTATTTCCCACCTGTCGGCTGGGTGTCGAGATGGCTGCCGACATAGACGGGGAGCGCGTCCGGGTCTGTCCCCTCGCGCCGGGCGAACATGGTGCCCATCTCGTCGGTGCCCATGCTCATCCCCTCGGCCTCGCACCAGCGCTGGAAGAGGGCGCGGCCCTCGGCATCCTCGGGTGTCAGGGTCTGGCGGTTGTTGCCGCCTGCAACACCCGGGCCGATCTTCGCCATCTCCATCAGGCTGTCCCAGAGGCGTGCGCCGTCGATCCTGAGATTGCTGCCGCTGCGCATGTCCTCGGGCATCGGTACCTCCAACCTGGCTTTCGGCTCCGTGCTGGGCGGGGGTGCAAGCGGGCGGGAGCCGGTTTCCGCTTGACCGGGCAGTCAAAGCGACGCTACCGGCCAGAGAGGGGCGGTCAAGGACAAAGACCGCTCGATGGAGGGAAAGGATGGGGGCGACGGGTCCAGCCAACGGGGGCAGCCAGACTCGTATCCAGACGGAGAACCGCGCCCGGCTGATCGCGGCGGCGCTGAAGGTGTTCTCCCGCGCAGGCTATGAGGGCGCGACGGTCGACGAGCTGGCGGAGGCCGCGGGCATGTCGAAGCCCAACCTCCTCTACTACTACGCCTCGAAGGAAGCGCTCTATCGCGCCGCGCTCGACAGCCTACTCGAGAACTGGCTCGAGCCGCTCGAAGCGATCAATCCCGCGGGCGACCCGCTGGAGGAGATCGGGCGGTATGTGGCGCGCAAGCTTGCGCTGACGGCCGCCGCACCCGAGGCCTCGCGGGTCTTTGCGACGGAGATCATTCGCGGCGCCCCGATCCTTGGCGAGATGCTGGCGGGGCCGTTGCGGACGCTCGTCGACGAGAAGTCCGCCGTGATCGCGGCCTGGGCGGCGGAGGGCAAGATCGCCTGCGAGGCGCCGCAGCATCTGATCTTCGCGATCTGGGCGACGACGCAGCACTATGCCGATTTCGACGCGCAGGT
The DNA here is from genome assembly GCA_039815685.1 of Pseudomonadota bacterium. Lineage (GTDB taxonomy): Bacteria > Pseudomonadota > Alphaproteobacteria > Rhodobacterales > Rhodobacteraceae > Thermohalobaculum. The sequence goes on from JBCBYV010000007.1 coordinate 143,499, forward strand.
GCAGGCAATCCTGGGTCCCGAGGGGGCGGAGCAGCGGTTCGAGGATGGCGGGCGCATGCTGGCGGGGCTCTTCCTGCGCGGGCTGACGCCATTGCCCGCGGACCGGCCCTGACGACGCCTAGCGGTCGTGCTCCGCAAGGAGGACGGCAAGCGCGGTGACGGTCGCGAGGACGCCGAGCCAGACCGGCGGAGCGACCCAGTCGCCGGTCAGCAATCCCTCCCACAGGATGACGAAGACCGGCACGAGATAGCCGTAGGCCATGACCTTGCCGGAAGGGAGCCGCGCCGCCGCGAACCGCGTCAGGACGAAGGTGCAGGCGGTGGCCGCTAGGCCGAGATAGAGGACGGCGACGATGGCGACCGGGGGCAAGGCGGCCCAGTCCGTCGCCACGACCCGCCCACTGCCCCAGGCCAGCGTGACGAGGAGCCCTGCGGCCAGCGCGCCGAAGGCGAAGACGGTCCCGGGCTCCCCGCGCGAGAGCTTCTTCGTCAGCGGCGTGTAGACCGCATGGGCGACGCAGCCGATGAGGAAGAGCCGCTCACCGGGGCCGAGATCGAAGGCCGAGAGTGCGGCGATGTCGCCGCGGAAGACCACCCAAAGCGCGCCGACGGCCCCGAGGGCGAGGGCACCGAGCATCGCGACGCTCGCCCGCTGTCCAAGGAGCAGCCGTCCAAAGCCCGCGGACATGGCGGGGGTCAACGTGAAGATCGCGGCGATGGACACCGGGTCCGTCAGCGCCAGCGCCTCGAACATCAGCACGAAATAGGCGGCGAAGAGCCCGCCAATGACGCCATATCGCCAGAGCCCGGCGAAGTGCAGGCGCCGCATCGAGGTCGCGGCCAACACCCCGAGCACGGCGCAGCCGATCAGGAAGCGTGCGGCCGTGATCGCCTCGGGCGAGAGATGCCCGACGGCGCGCTTGCCGAGCGTGAAGCTGACGGAGATCGTCAGCGCAAAAAGGAGCATCGCCGCATGGCCCCAGAGGCCGGCGCGGCGCAGATCGGCGGTGGCGGCATCCGCCGTCCCGACCGCCGCTCCATGCCCGTCGCCCATGCACGTCTCCACCCCTGCCCGTCCGATCGCCCATCCGATCCGGCCGAGCGCGGATAAAGGCGGAAGGGGGGGCCGGGCGCAAGCGCACCCCTTGCAGCAGGGCTGCGTCCGCGCGAAGCAGGGGCGTCCAGGGCATGCGGCAACGGGACAATGGCAGGTATCGAGATCAAGATTTGTTGCATCGCCGACGCGGCCGAAGCGCGGCTGGCGGCCGAGGCCGGAGCGCAGTGGCTCGGGCTCGTCGGCCCGATGCCCACCGGCCCTGGAGTCCTCACGCTGGCCGAGGCTCGCGGGATCGCGGCGGCGGTGCGAGGGGAGGCCAGTCCGATCCTCCTGACCGCCAGCGAGACGGCCGATTCGATCGGCGAGGACGCAGCCATGGTCGGCGTCGGCGCCGTGCAGGTCGTCCGTCATATCGCCGGGCGGGAGGCGGCGGCGCTTGCGGCGGGGCCGCTCCACTACGTTCAGGTGGTGCATGTGGAGGACGCCGGCGCGCTCGATCTCATCGGCACCTACGCGCCACATGCCAACGCGTTCCTGCTCGACAGCGGCAAACCGGGCGCGGGCCGGCTGGGCGGCACCGGGGAGCGGCATGACTGGTCCGTCAGCAGCACCTTCGTGGCGCGGAGCCCCCTGCCCGTCTTCCTCGCCGGCGGTCTGACCCCGGACAACGCTGCGGAGGCTCTGGCAACCGTGCGCCCGGCGGGCCTCGATATCTGCAGCGGCCTGCGTCCGCAGGGGCGGCTCGATGCGGACCTGCTTTCGGCCTTTGTCTCGGCGGCGCGCGCACCGGAGGTGACGGCGTGAGCGGGCGGGTCCACGTCTTCGGCTCGATCAATATCGACTACGTGCACCGCGTGCCCCATGCACCGGCGGCGGGCGAGACGATCTCGGATCTCGGCCGGGCCGTTCATCTGGGGGGCAAGGGAGCGAACCAGGCGCTGGCGGCGGCGAGGGCGGGCGCTTCGGTCCGCCTTGCGGGCGCGATCGGGGCGGAGGGTGCCTGGACGCTCAACCGCCTCGCCGCTGCCGAGGTCGACACCGCCGGGGTCGCGACCATCGATGCCGCCACGGGGCACGCCGTCATCCTGGTGGAGCCCGATGGCGAGAACCGCATCGTCATCCATGGCGGCGCCAATCGCGCGATGCCCGACGCGGTCCTGCACGCTGCCCTTGAAGCCACCGAGCCCGGCGACTGGTGGGTCACGCAGAACGAGACCGACCGGGTCGCCGAGAGCCTGGCCGCCGCGCGTGCGCGCGGTCTGCGCACCGTGCACGCCGCAGCGCCCTTCGTGGCTGAGGACGCCGCGGCCGTCCTGCCCCATACGGATGTGCTGGCGGTGAACGAGGGGGAGGCCGCAGCCCTCAGCCAGCATCTCGGCGGCATGCCCCCTGTCAAGGCGATGCTCGTGACCCGCGGCAGCGGGGGCGCGGTCTGGCGGGCGAGAACCCCGGATGGCGGCTGGCGGGAGACGGCGGTGCCCGCCTTCAAGGTCAGAGCCGTCGACACCACGGGCGCCGGGGACTGCTTCCTCGGCTACACCGTCGCAGGTCTTGCCGCTGGCCTGGATGCAGCCGCTGCGATGCGCCGGGCCGCCGCTGCCGCCGCCATCGCCGTCACGAGGCCGGGGGCAGGCGACGCGATCCCCGAGGCGAGCGAGGTCGACGCCTTCCTCGCAGCGGCCGAAGCCTGAGCCCGAGGAGGCCATGAACACCACCCCGACACCGATCATCATCGACACCGATCCCGGGATCGACGATGCGATGGCGATCCTCGCAGCCCTTGCCGATCCGGCACTCGAGGTGCTTGGCCTCACGACCGTCTTCGGCAATGTCTCGGTAGAGCGGGCGACGCGAAATGCGCTGCAGCTCCTCGACCTCGCCGAGCGGCCGCTGCCGGTCGCTGCGGGCGCGGCACGACCGCTCGAGCGCGCACCGGCACCGCATCCGGACTTCGTGCATGGGCTTGAAGGTTTCGGCGAGGCGCGGCTGCCGCCACCTGCCCGCGCACCCGATCAGCGCGCCGCGTCAGGCTTCCTCGCCGAAGAGGCTCGTCGCGCGCGCAGCACCGGTCGCCCCCTAACCATTGTCGCCGTCGGTCCCCTGACAAACCTCGCCACCGCGCTCGCCGAGCATCCTGGCATTGTGGAGGACGTCGCGCGCGTCGTCGTCATGGGCGGCGCCGTGCGCCATCCGGGCAACATGAACCCCTTCGCCGAGGCGAATTTCTGGCAGGACCCGCATGCGGCCGCCCGCGTTCTTGCGGCGCCCTGGGCGGTGACGCTTGTCGGCCTCGACGTCACCGAATGCGCCCGCGTCTACCCGGACGACCTCGCCGCCCTGCCGCCAGGCCGATGCACGGCGTTCATCGCGACCGCGGCTGAGCACTACGCGGAGTTTCACCGCGAAGCCAACGCCTTCCACGGCTGCTACCTCCACGACCCGACGGCGACAGCGGTGGCAGCGGACCCGACGGCCCTCGAGACCCGCCCGATGCAGCTCACCGTCACGCTAGAGGGCGAGGCCGAGGGCCGCGTGCAGGAAACCGGGACCGGCCCCAGCATCGATGTCGCCATTGCCGCGAACGCGCCCGCCATCCGCCGCCACCTCCTCGCCAGTCTCGCGAACGGCACCCTGCCCTAGGCCGCGAACCCACAGGCTGGCGCGAGGCTGGCGGGTGGGCCGCTGAGGTCGCGGAGCGGCCGAAGTCGGGGCGCCCAGTCAGCCCGCGCCACAAGAGCCGAACAGGACTTGCCGTGCCGTGCGCCGCGTGGTCGAGTCCCGCCACCCGCAGCGCACGCCGGAAGAGCCCATGTTCAGCATCGCGACCATCTCCTACACCGACCCCGCGGCCCCCGCGGCCTTCGCCCGCTCGCTGCACGAGACGGGGTTCGCCGTCCTCCGCGACCACCCGATCCCGCCCGAGCGCATCGCCGCACTCTACGAGACCTGGGGCGGCTGGTTCGCTGGTGAGGAGAAGCACGACTGGACGCGCAAGCCGGGGGGCGCGGCAGGCTACTTCCCCTTCCAGTCCGAGAACGCCAAGGACAGCGCAGTCAAGGACCTCAAGGAGTTCTTCCACGTATACCCGGACGCGCCCGTACCGGCGGCGCTCGAGGCCGAGACCCGCGCGATGCATGCCGATCTCGTCGCGACCGGCCAGCGGCTCCTCGAATGGCTGCAGGCCGAGAGCCCGGCGGAGGTGACGGCGGCGCTCTCCGAGCCGCTGCCGGCCATGCTGGAAGGCTCCTCGATGAACCTCTTGCGCATCCTGCACTACCCGGCCCTCGACACCCCGCCCGAGCCCGGCGCGGTGCGCGCCGCCGCCCATGGCGACATCAACCTGATCACCTGCCTTCTGGCGGGCAGCGAGCCGGGGCTCGAGGCGAAGGACACAACCGGCAACTGGCATGTGGTGCCCTGCGACCCGGGCATGATGGTGATCAATGCGGGCGACATGCTTGAGATGGCGACGAACGGCTACTACCCGGCCACGGTCCACCGCGTGGTGAACCCTGCGGAGACGGGACCCGCGAAACCGCGGTTCTCCTCGCCGATGTTCCTCCATCCAAGGCCGGAGGTGATCCTCAAACCCGGCAAAACCGCCGATGATTTTCTGCAGGAACGCCTCCGCGAGATCGGCCTGAAATCCTGAAATCGCCGTCACTCTGGGCGCCGGGAGATCAGCGACCGGGACTTATCCACAGTGTTTCGTCTTGTTTGCCAAGCGGCTCTCGTTGCCGCGCTGACGCTGCTGACGCTGCTGACGCAGATCGGCGGCTTTGCATGGCTCGTCGCGCTCGTCTTCCGGCGACGCCTTCTTGTCTTCGTGCTGGTCTATGCAGCGCTCTCGGCCGGCGCCTATGCAGCGGTGCCGCTGACCGGTCGGGTCCCTCTGCCATGCTTTGGCGAGGGGCCGCTTCGCATGCACTCGCTCCTCTACTGCGTGCTGAACCGCCACTATGCCTCGCCCGATCTGGCCAGGGTGCTGGAGGATGTCGCCACCGCCATGGCCGACCGTCATCCCGGCACGGTCACCGAGGTCCTGGACGCGAACTTCCCGTTCATCGACGGCTTCCCGATGCTGCCGCATCTCTCGCACAATGACGGCGGCAGCGCGGACCTGGCCTTTTGGTACGGCGACGGGGAGCGCTACCTGCGAGGGGCAACACCCTCGCCCATCGGCTATTTCGCCTTCGAGCCCGGATCGACGGACTGCCCGGACCGCTGGCCGACGCTGCGCTGGGATCTCGAATGGCTGCAGCCGCTATGGCCCGCGCTCGGCCGTGACCGGGTGCTCGACGATGCTCGGCTGGCGACGGCGGCACGGCTGCTCGCGGCCGATCCGAGGCTCGGCAAGATCTTCATCGAGCCGCATCTCGTCAGCCGTCTCGGCATTGCGCACCCGAAGATCCGCTTCCAGGGCTGCCGGGCCGCGCGGCACGATGACCACATCCACGTCCAACTGCCCTAGACTCCTCCGCCATCGAGCCCGCGCTTGCGCTTCCCGATCGGCCGCACCTTGCCCACAGCCCGCCTCAGAACGAGGGTCTTGCGGCGTTCTCGGCGACCGTTCGGGCAGGAAACGCTGCGTTACAGGCTTAACCGCCGCGCGCCGCTGTGCTTAAGCTCCGGAAAGCACCCCCGGAGGATCACCACCATGATCAAGAGCCTGATCGCCAGCGCAACCGCCGCGCTCATCGCCGCCACGGCACCCGTCGCCAGCCTGGCCGAGGACTTCAAGCCCGCCGTCGTCTTCGACATGGGCGGCAAATTCGACAAATCGTTCAATGAAGGCGTCTGGAACGGCGTCTCGCGCTTCATCGACGAGACCGGCGTCGAGGTCATGGAGTTCGAGGTCACCAACCCCTCCCAGCGCGAGCAGGCCATCCGCCGCATGGTGCGCCGCGGTGCCACGGTCGTGCTGGGCGTGGGCTTCGCGCAGGCCGATGCCATCGACAAGGTGGCCGCCGACAACCCTGATGTGGACTTCGCCATCATCGATGTGAGCTGGCTCGACCGGCCCAATCTCCGCCAATACGCCTTCAAGGAGCATGAGGGCAGCTATCTCGTCGGCGTCGCCGCGGCGAAGGCATCGACAAGCGGCAAGGTCGGCTTCATCGGCGGCATGGACATCCCCCTCATCCGCAAGTTCGCCTGCGGCTATGTGCAGGGCGTGAAGGAGACGAACGCCTCGGCCGAGGTCTTCGAGACGATGACCGGCACCACGCCCGCCGCCTGGAACGACCCAACAAAGGGCGCGGAGCTGGCGCAGGGGCAGATCGACCGCGGCGCGGACGTGATCTACCACGCAGCCGGGGGCACGGGCCTTGGCGTCATCCGCGCGGCCGCGGATGCCGAAAAGCTCGCCATCGGCGTCGACTCGAACCAGAACGGCGTGGCGCCGGGCAGCGTGCTGACCTCGATGATCAAGCGGGTGGACGTCGCCGCCTATGACACGCTGAAGGACTCGAAGGAGGGCAATTTCAGCGCGGGCGTGAACATCCTCGGCATCGCCGAGGACGGAATCGACTGGGCAGTGGACGAGAACAACGAGCCCCTGCTCTCGGACGATCTCAGGGCCGCCGTCGAGGCCGCGAAGGCCGGGATCGTCTCGGGCGAGATCACCGTCCATAACTACGAAGACACGTCCGACTGCCCATTCTGAGCGGCATTCGGAGACCCGTCATGTCGTCCAGCGACCATGCCGCACCCGGCTTCCGGGTGCGTGCTCTCGGCGAGATCGCGATCCGCTGCGCCGATATGGACGCGATGGAGCGGTTCTATCGCGAGGTGATCGGGCTGAGCGTCCTCTCCGAGCGGCAGGACGGGATCACTTTCTTCCGCATCGCCGAGGGCTACGCTGGACATACCAGCGTCCTCGCCCTCTTCGCGACCGATGCCCGGGTCAGGCCGGGACTGCATCCGACTGACGGGCCACGCCCTGCGACCGGTCTCGGATCGTCGCTCCACCACCTCGCCCTCAGCCTCGGCTGGGAGGAGCAGGAGGCGGCGATGGCCTGGTACGACCGGCTCGGCCAGCCCTACCGCGTCGAGCGTTTCGAGTGGATCGGCTGGCGCGGGATCTTCACCGAGGACCCCGAAGGCAACACGGTCGAGCTCGTCGCCGCCGACCCGGCCTTCGAGCGCCCAACGCCCGGGCCCCGCGGATGACCGCGCCTGCCGTCCGGCTCTCCGGCATCACCAAGCGCTTCGGGCCGGTGACGGCGAATGACGCCGTGGATCTCGAGGTCGCGCGCGGCACGATCCACGGCATCATCGGGGAGAACGGGGCCGGCAAGTCGACCCTCGTCAGTATCCTCTACGGCTTCTACGAGGCGGACGAAGGCACGATCGAGATCGACGGGCAGGCAGCAAGGATCGCAACCAGCGCCGATGCCATCGAGCGCGGCATCGGCATGGTGCATCAGCATTTCATGCTGGTCCCCGTCTTCAGCGTGCTCGAGAATGTGATGCTGGGAGCGGAGGGCGGCTTCACGCTCAAGGCCGGACGGGATGAGACGCGCGCGGAGCTTGCGCGCCTCGCCGAGACCTACGCGCTCGAGGTACCGCCGGATGCTCTCGTCGGCGATCTGCCCGTGGGCCTCCAGCAGCGCGTCGAGATCCTGAAGGCGCTCCGCCGCGGTGCCCGCATCCTGATCCTCGACGAGCCGACGGGCGTGCTGACCCCGGCGGAGACCGACCGGTTCTTCGACATCCTGCGGGGTCTCCGCGACCGGGGCGTGACGGTTCTACTCATCACCCACAAGCTCCGTGAGATCATGGCCGTCTGCGACACCGTCTCGGTCATGCGCCAGGGCCGGATGGTCGCGCATCGTGGGGTCGCCGAGACCAGCCGCGAGGAGCTTGCAAGCCTGATGGTAGGGCGCGAGGTGCGGCTCGAGGCAGATCGCGGCACCGCGCGGCCCGGGGCGCCGACCCTGGAGGCGCGCGGCATCGGCCTATCGGACGCCCGTGGCGTGCGCGTGCTCGAAGATGTTGATCTCACGTTGCGCGCGGGCGAGATCCTCGGCCTCGCCGGGGTCTCCGGGAACGGACAGTCGGAGCTTCTCGACATCCTATCGGGCATTCGCGCGCCGGACACAGGCACCATTCGCATCGCCGGACGGGAGATCGACCGCACGCATCCGACGGACCCGGCGGAGATGCGGCGCCTCGGCCTCGCCCATGTGCCGGAGGACCGTCACCGCCGCGGCATGGTTCTACCCTTCGAGGCGCGTGAGAACGCGGTCCTCGGCTACCATGACGGCCCGGCGGCCGGCGAAGGCGCCTTCCTCAGCCCCGCCGCCATGGGCCAGCACTGCACGGGCCTGATGGCGGATTTCGACGTACGGCCCGACAACCCGCGTCTGCGCTCCGCCGGCTTCTCGGGGGGCAATCAGCAGAAGCTCGTGATGGCGCGGGAGGTCGCGGCAGCACCCAAGGTCCTGCTCGTCGGCCAGCCGACGCGCGGCGTCGACATCGGCGGCATCGAGTACATCCATGCCCGCCTCATCGCGCTCCGCGATCAGGGCTGCGCGATCCTAGTGGTCTCGGTCGAGCTCGAGGAGATCATGGCGCTCTCGGACCGCATCGCCGTGATCAATCAGGGTCGCATCACCGGTGAGATGGCGCGGGAAGGCGCGGACATCGGCGAGATCGGCCTGATGATGGCCGGCGTTGCGCGCCGTGCTCCCACTGCTGCTTCCGCCACTATCCCCGCCGGCGCCGACCGGGCCGCCGCCGACGGGTGGGTGGGGGGGGGGGGTGGTGGGCCGGTCGGCGCCGGCGGGGGTAGTGGCGGGGCAGGTGGCGGAAAAAGTACCGGCCGCCAGGAAGGCATCGAAGGATGACGCGCCTACCGGCCTGGGTCGAGTTCGGCGTCATTCCCGCCGTCAACATCGCACTCGCCTTTATCGTCGCGGGCGTCGTCGTCGCGTTCATCGGAGAGGACCCGGTCGCGGCCCTCACGGTCATGGTGCAGGGCGCCTTCGTCTTCGAAGGCGCTCTCGGCTACACGCTCTACTACGCCACCAACTTCATCTTCACCGGCCTCGCCGTGGCCCTCGCCTTCCAGGCCCGCCTCTTCAACATCGGCGCCGAGGGTCAGGCGATGCTCGGCGGCATCGGGGCGGCGCTCCTCTTCCTGCCGCTCGACGCCTATCTGCCCGGCCCCCTCGTCGCCCTTCTCGCCATCGCCGCAGCCGCCGCGGCCGGCGCGCTCTGGGCCGCGATCCCGGGCTGGCTGCAGGCCTATCGCGGCAGCCACATCGTGATCACCACGATCATGTTCAACTTCATCGCCGCCGGGCTCGTGGTCTCCCTCCTCTCAGGCCCCCTGATCCGCGCGGGCCAGCCGAGCCCCGAGACGCGGGAGATGGACCCCGGCGCCCGCCTCGCGGCACTCCACGACATCGCCGCCGCGCTGGGGCTGGAGATTGCCGACAGCCCTCTCAGCCTCGCCTTTCCGCTGGCGCTCCTCGCGGCCTTCGGGGTCTGGCTTCTCGTCTGGCGCACCCGCTGGGGCTTTGCCTTGCGCGCACTCGGCCAAAGCCAGCCCGCGGCGGTCTATGCCGGCATCCCCGCCGCGCGCATGACGGTCGCCGTCATGGCCCTGTCCGGCGCGCTGGCCGGGCTCATGGCCGTCAACGAGGTCCTCGGCGCACAGGGACGCGTCGTCCTCGGCTTCACCGCGGGCTACGGCTTCACCGGCATCGCCGTCGCGCTCATGGGCCGCGCGCACCCGGTCGGCGTCGTCCTTGCCGCCCTCCTCTTCGGCGCGCTCTACCAGGGCGGCGCGGAGCTCGATTTCGAGTTCGCCACCATCACGCGGGAGATGGTGCTGCTGATCCAAGGGCTCATCATCCTCTTCTCGGGTGCGCTCAGCCTCATGCTGGTGCCGCTCTTCGCCCGGACATTGGGGAGGCGCTGAGGGATGCTTGACCTCGTCCTCCTCCTCGACAGCGCGCTTCGTCTCGGCACGCCGCTCATACTCTGCGCCATGGCGGGGCTGGTGAGCGAGCGGGCGGGCATCATCGATATCGGCCTCGAGGGCAAGCTCCTCGCCGGCGCCTTCGCTGCCGCGGCCGTGGCCTCCCTCACCGGCTCCGCCTGGGCCGGCCTCGGCGCCGCCCTCCTCGCCTCGGCACTGATGGCGCTCCTCCACGGCTTCGCCTGCATCACCCATCGCGGCGAGCAGATCATCTCGGGCGTCGCCATCAATATCCTGGCCTCAGGCCTCACGGTGGTCGTCGGCATCGCGCTGTTCCGTCAGGGCGGTCAGACCCCGGGCCTCGGCGCGGCGGAGCGCTTCGGTCCCATCACCTTTCCAGGGGTCGCGACGGCGCGCGAGATCCCCGTCCTCGGCCCCGTCTATGCGGAGCTCCTCTCGGGCCACACCCTGCCCGTCTACCTCGCCCTCATGGTCGTTCCCTTGGTCGCCTGGCTCCTCTGGCGGACCCGGTTCGGCCTTCGCCTACGCGCCGCCGGGGAGATGCCCGCCGCGGTCGACAGCGCCGGCGTCTCCGTCCCCTGGCTCCGCTATCGCGCGGTGCTGATCGCGGGCCTCCTCTGCGGCCTCGCCGGCGCCTATCTCAGCACGGCCCACGGCGCGGGCTTCGTGCGGGAGATGTCGGCCGGCAAGGGATACATCGCGCTCGCCGCCATGATCATGGGCCGATGGCGTCCCTGGGCCGTGCTCGCCGCCTGCCTGCTCTTCGGCTTTCTCGAGGCTGGTGCCGCGCGGCTCCAGGGCACCGAGCTGCCGCTGATCGGCGAGGTTCCGGTCGAGCTCGTGCTCGTCATCCCCTACATCGCCACCGTCGCCCTTCTCGCCGGCTTCTTCGGCCGGGCCGAGCCGCCCAAGGCCCTGGGCACGCCGTACGTCAAGGAGCGCTAGATGACCGACGCGCTCGACCCGGAGACCGAAGCTGCCCTCGTCGCCGCAGCCCTGGCCGCCCGCGAGAACGCCTACGCCCCCTATTCCGGGTTCCGCGTCGGCGCCGCCCTCCTCGACGCCGGGGGGCGCATCCATGCCGGCTGCAATGTCGAAAACGCGGCCTATCCCCAGAGCCAATGCGCCGAGGCGACCGCCATCGGCGTGATGGTCGCCGCCGGCGCCTGGACATTGAAGGCCATCGCCATCGCGGGCCCCGAGACCGGGGAGGACGGCCCGTTCCTCACGCCCTGCGGTGGCTGCCGGCAGCGCATCCGCGAGTTCGCGGCCGCTGACCTGCCGATCCTCTCCTGCCAACCCCGCGGCGTCGTCGCCCGCCACACCCTGGCAGAGCTTCTGCCCGAAAGCTTCGGCCCCGGCCATCTCGGCTGAGCGAGGCCCACCCACGAATGCGACCGGACGCGCCTGACCGACCCAAACCCCTTGGGCGGAAACCTGCGGGCGCTGGCAACATCGGGGCGATCGTGACCGGGTTGCTGAGCTCGCTGCTTGAGGGGCTGGTCAGGAGCTGTGCTTGGCCTGATCGGCGGGCGGCGGGGATTGCCTGTCGAGGATAGTTCCACATGGCAGGGTTCGTCGCCGGGTTGTCAGTCAAGGTCGCTCGACGCGCGGGAGGTGTGCTCGGCAAATGCCAGGATGATGCTTCGCCCTGCGCTACGCGAGCTATTGGGCGTCTTGAACGGAGGGTATCGGTCGTTCGACCCATCCGGATCGCGCAGCACGCTTGATCGGTGCGGCAACCGTGGGCATCGTCCGCGTGAGAAACCAAGCGGAAGAGTCCGGTTTAGCAAATCTGGAAGTAACAGCTTAGATGACGAACAGACCCGCACTCGCGCGCCTCTGTCTGTGGCGGGCATCGCCCAGCGTGTTGATCGTAGCGCTTGTCCATCTGCCGGCCGCAGCACAGGACGGCACGGCAATCCTGATGGACGAGATCATGGTCGAGGGGGAGCTACAGACCCGCAGCCTCCAGGACAGTCAGACGAGCGTCGCCGTGATCACCGGCGAGGAGCTGGAGCGGCGCGACGATTTCGACCTCTACGATGTGATCGAGCGGACGCCGAACGTGACCAGTTCCCTGGGCGAGAAGGGCTTTGCCATCCGCGGAGTCGATCAGCGCGGCGTGGGCGGCGGCGGTGCGGGGCTTCTGGTGACGACCGTCGTCGACGGGGCGACGCTCTCCAACAACCGGCAGACATTCTTCGGGCCCTACAGCACCTGGGATCTCGGTCAGATCGAGGTTTTGCGCGGCCCGCAATCGACCCAGCAGGGGCGAAATGCCCTTGCCGGTGCCATCGTCATCCGCTCCGCCGACCCGACCTATGATTTCGAGCTGAAGGGCCGGGGCGATATCGCGGAGCGCGACACCTTCGGGGGCGCCGTCGCCTTCAACGCACCGATCATCGACAACACGCTCGCGGTGCGGTTCTCGGCCGAGCATCTGCAGACCGACGGCTTCGTCGACAACCCGACGCTCGGCACGGACGACTATGACTCTCGCGAGCAGACGACGCTCCGCGGCAAGGTCTTGTTCGAGCCGACGGATGATTTCTCCGCAGTCCTGTCGGCGAGCTATGTCAAGAACATGGGCGGCGAGGACCTGATCGTCGACGAGCTCTTCCCGGAGGAGCGGATCAACCCATCCGACACCGAAGCCGAGGAGGGCGCAGAGTTCGGTCTCTTCAATCTCCGTATGACCTACGACTTCGACGATCGGTTCTCGCTCCGGTCGGAGACGAGCGGGCTGATCAGCGACTATGTCCGCATCGAGGATTCCGATTTCTCCGCCGCACCGCTCGGCTTCCTGGACCGCGATGCACAGACCAACAGCATCGAGCAGCAGTTGACGCTCAGCTATGTCGACGACCGGGTCAGCGCGGTCATCGGCGGCTACGTCATCGACGTCACCGAGAACTCTGATTCAGGCCTCGTCGTCCCGGGCAACCTCGTCGATCCGACTGCGCCCGCTGATGGCGTGTTGAACCGGGTGATCGCGAGCGAGATCTCGACGGTGAACTTCGCGTTCTTCGGGGAGGCCGAGGTCGAGGTGCCTGAACTGATCGAGGGCTTCTCGGTGATCGTCGGCGGGCGGTACGATCGAGAAGCGGTCGATTTCTCCGACACCACGATCGTCGATGTGAACTTCGAGACGTCCTTCCCTCTGCCGCCGGTGGACACGGAGACCAGCGACGCGGTCTTCAGCGCGTTCTTGCCGAAGGTGGGGCTTGTCTACGACTGGACCGACGATCTCTCGACCGGCTTCACCGTGCAGCGCGGCTATCGCGCCGGTGGAACGCAAAGGAACGCGCTGACGGGCGTGATCAACGAGTTCGATCCCGAGTTCACCTGGAACTTCGAGCTGGCACTGCGCTCGGAATGGCTCGGAGGGCGGCTGACGGCGAACGCCAATGCGTTCTACACGCGGTGGACCGATCAGCAGGTCAACGTGCTCGGCCCAAGCGGGATCGACGCGGACTTCGACACGGTGAACGCCGGAGAGTCGCGGCTTTTGGGCGGTGAGCTGGAACTCCGCGGTCAGCCGATCCCGGGGCTGGAGCTCTTTGGCTCCGTCGGTATCGCAGAGACCGAGTTCCTGGATTTCGTCGATGGCGAGGACGATTTCAGCGGCAACGAGTTCCCCAACGCCTCGCCAGTCACCGCCGCCTTTGGCGGCTCCTACGCCTTCGAGAACGGTATCGTCTTGGGCGCCGATGCGAGCTTCACGGCGGGGGCGTTCGGATCGGCGGCGAACCTCGAGGAGACGAAGTCCGACGGCCGGTTCCTGGTGAATGCCCAGGTCGGATACGAACAGGATACCTGGGGTGTCTACCTCTATGCCCGGAACCTCCTGGACAACGACTATCGGACCCAGGTGCTGAGCAATGGGCGATCGCGAACGGGCGAACCCCTGACCGTTGGCGCCTTCGCCAGGGTCCAGTTCTGAGGAGCGGAGCACGTTGTTCCCGCGGACCTGCGATCCGGCAGGACGGCCCTGCTCACGCGGTCCTGGATCACCGGGTCGGGCCCGGCAATGAGGATGCCGGTGCGCCGCGACCGGATGCTTCGACGGAGCGCTCAGGGGCGTGATGTTGACTTGGCAGACGGAGAGGATGCCGGCTGGCGGTGCTTCCACTCCGTGCTGCGAAAGGACCATCCCTTCCCGTCGTCTTCGCGACAGCCGGTCGGAGGCATGTTCAGAAGCCTGGAGGACTGGCGGTGCCGTCGCTACAGGAGCGCATCTTTGCGTTGGACGCCAAGACTGATGGTTTCGGTCTCATCTCCGGAGGATGTTGTATAGCGTGTCTGGCGCGAACAGGATGAGAGGAGAATGGCCATGAACGGTGAGCCATCCACGGAGGCACCCACCGGCTATGTCGACTGCTTCGCAGCGGCAGTGCCCGACGCGAACCGTGAGCGATACATCGTCCATGCCAGCGACTGCGCGGTGGTCTTCCGCGAGCACGGTGCGCTGCAGGTCACCGAGTGCTGGGCCGACGACGTTCCCGAAGGCGAGCTCACCTCCTTCCCCACCGCCGTGAAGCGCAGCGAGGGCGAGAGCGTGGTGATCGGTTTCGTGCTCTGGCCCTCCAAGGACGTGCGCGACAAGGCCTGGGGCGCAATCATGGAGGACCCGCGCATGAAGATGACGCCCGAGACGATGCCCTTCGACGGCAAGCGCCTGATCCATGGCGGCTTCGAACGCATCGTCAGCGCCTGATGCCCGCCCTCGGCCTGTTTCGGCAAGCGCCGCCGAACTGCCTCGATTTCGTGGATGCGCTCGACGGCGTAGAAATCGTGACGGCCATCGAAGAGACATTCTCGATCACCATCTCGGAGCAAGAGGCGATCGAGATCCGCAACATGGGCGACCTCTTCGATCTTGTGTGCTTGAAGCACGGCAGCAGCGATGCGACGACATGCCTTTCGGGCAGGGCATTCCGCTTGGTTGCCGAAGCCATGGCGGCTGAATGTCGGCCGGTGCGGCCCAGGGATCGGCTCACGGCCTTTCGCGATGAGGGCGCGCATCGCCGCTGGTCGCGGAGGCTAGGGCGCCGCTGCGGGCTACGGCTGGATGGCGTGACCACCGGCGACCCGCTCTACGGCCTCCATGTCAGCGCGCTGGGCTCGACGCTCCTCGGCATCGCGATGTTCGCCAGTCTCGTGTTGAACGACCAGGTCGGATGGCTCGCAGCGATGGTGGCCGTGATCATCACAGGCATACTGTTCTGGCAGGACTATCGCATTTTCCGTCTGGGGTTGCCCCGAACGCCGCTCACTCTGGCTGAGCTTGTCCGTCGCTCGATGGGCGACAACTATCGGCTGCTGGCGGAGAGACATGGGCATGGCAATCGTCACGACATCTGGCACGCCCTCTCCGGCCTCGCTCGGAGCCAAAGCGGTTATGACGGACCGATTGATCACGCCACCACCTTCTACACGTTACGTCAAGCTGCAGTGCTCCCGGCACGATAGAGACCTCATGACCGGATTGAGAACGCGCTCGGATGCCGAGAAGAAGCAGTCCGTAGCCGGCGGCTCTCCCGGAACCGGTTGTCGATCTGAAGAAGGCTGGGCGGAGCGCTGAGGACCTCGCACGCGAGTTCGGACCTTCCGCTTCCGGAGACCACACCAGGATCAGATAGGGCGAGCGATGCGGCGGCGGACGCGCCGCTATACTGCGCGGCGGCGAGCAGGACGAGCGCGTGTCGCCTTCTTCGCGGGAACTGGCCGTTGCGGCAGGAGCGCGAGAGAGCTTCTGTCAAAAGGCTCAGCCGAGGTCGCGCACAGCGACGCGCTGCCGTCGGGATCTTCGGCCTAGCGATCTGACCTGAGCGACTCCCGCTGACGCCGTGGATGCCCCGCCGGCATCGGGTCGTTCAAGGCTCGCGCTTCTGGATTGCCGGAGAGAACGCAAGCAACAGTGAAAGCGCGGGGCGTCGGAACAGACATCGGCAAATGCATCTTCTTGCGCCATGCGGCCGGCGCGGAAGGTGAGATGACGTTCAAGAAAACGATGAGTAGGGTCAGTTACCCTCCTGCCCCAATAAGCACGAAACGGCGTGGTGATGACGGAGGCCTGTGCGACGGCAAACCACCGAGGCCACGAGACCGCAGCCTTTGGTCCCGGCGCGGCCGTTCGCATCGGCCCATGTGACGCTCTTCGCGATGCGACAAATGCATGACACCATCGATGCCATGCAGGGCGCGACGCCGTTGAGCGCAAGCGCGTGACCATGGAGACGCGTGGGCATCTCAGGGCCCCCAATCGTGAGAACCGGGAGCAGCGTCAGGAGAAAGGGTTCCTGCACAAAGCAAGCGCTTTTTTCGCTCAGGCTCTCAGGCTCTCAGGCTCTCAGGCTCTCAGGCTCTCAGGCTCTCAGGCTCTAGGAAGAGCAGAATCACTTCGAGCGCTGCCTGAGATGCCCGAGTGGCGCTCGAGGAATTGAAGGTGTTCATCGACGCGCATCGCCATCAATAGAGGGTCGAGCCGATCTGCCTGGATGAGCCGCCGAGGCGCCACCGGTGAGAGCTCGGTGGCTCATGCCGATCGCCCCGTCGACGCATCGGGCTTGTGCAGGCAGGCGGCCGATCCCGCTCTGCTATCCGACCGGGCAAAGCGCGACGCCGAGCGGCGCCCCGAGTCCCAGCGGGTCTCGGCGCTGAAATTCGAGGTCCACGGCGCGCGGAAAGCCTGCCGGCAGTTGAACCGCGAGGAGAGCGAGGTCGCCCGCTGCACCGTCGAGCGCCTGATGGCGGAGATGGAGCTGGCCGGCAAAGGGCGGGACCAGCCGGTGAAGACGACCCGTCCCGACCCGGCGGCGCCGTACCCGCGCGACCGATGAACCGTCGGTTCCGCGCGCCGAGGACCGCGAACGCCGGACTATTCCTTGCCCTTTTGCTGCTTCCATGACGGGGCATGGGCGGCAGATGAAGCAGCAGCAGCGAAATGCGTGGTGCGCTCCACGACTGTACCGATCGCCGAGCTGGCGAGCCCATGGAGCAGATCGCCCTCCCAGCGGCCGGGCATCCCGCGATCGGCAAAGTCCGCCGGACGTTCGCTGATCATGACTTCCGACGTGACGAAGGACTTACCGCGCCCGCTGAGGCGGGATCTCGGCAGGATCTCGTCAGGTGCGGCGCCCGTCCCGTGCGCAGGCAGGCGGTGAGTTCGCGCGTCAGCGCAGCACGGTCTTGAATTCAGTGCGGCTGGTAGATGGCCTCGTGGCTGACGCGCATGTCCTCGTCTTCAGGCCCCCATCCTCAGGGAAGTCGAACTCAGGGACGTCAAACTCAGGAACGTCGAGCTTGAGCCGGCTGGCGATCTGTTGCGGGCTCCCTGCCTTTGCCCGTCTTCGACCCTTTCGCCGGCCGGTGCGGCGGCCCTTCCAGGCGATCTTCGGCCCTCGGATCTCTATGCGGCCCGCCGCCATGATCCGCCCGGTGGGCCTATCCTGCACATGATCGCGAAGCTTCGCGTTCACCGCCAACCTGGCTTGCTTCGGACGACGCGCAGAACGATCCGCGCGCCACCGGGCGGTCGTGGTTCGGTACTCGAAGCCGCCGCTCCGTGTGGCCACGTTGCTGCGCAGTTCGCGAGACACGGTCGAGGGTGCACGCCACAGCTGACGGGCAATCTACCGAACACCGTGACCACGACCGTCCTCATGGGTCCGAAGAAGCGCAATCTCCTCGTGCTCGCCGAAGAACAAGTACGGCCCCCTCAGCGGCTTTGACGATGGCGCAAGCTGTGATGGTAGCATACCGCCGCCCTTCCGACACCACCTGATCCCCACGGGAGGCGATCCTCCGGCACGCACCGCCACGCCCTCAGCGGCCGGCCCACCAGCCGCGCCCGCGCATTGGAGGCTCGTGACCGGCGTCCAGCGTCCGGCTAGAATATCCGTGCTGGTCAAGCATCCCTGGATTGCCAGAGTCTGTCCTGCCTGAGCAGCGTTTTGGCAAGGAGCAGCAGCTTTCTGATGACGGCGGTGATCGCGACCTTTGCGGGCTTTCCAGCGGCTGCAAGGCGCAGGTATGCGGCCTTGAGATCCGGATTGAAGCGCGCGGCGACCAGCACCGGCCTAAAGAGCGCCTGTCTGACCACGGCTCGCCGGTTGCAGATCGAGGCGTGGATCGAGGCGCGCCCTCGCCAAGCGTCGGGCTGACGGTCGACCGGAGCAAAGCCCGCGAGGCTCGCCGCCTGCTTCGTCTCCAACGCCCCAATTCGGGCATCTCGACCAGAATGACGACCGCTGTGATGTCGGAGATGCCGGGAACGCTGAGAAGGGGGCGGACCCGCCCGCCACCGGTTCGAGGGCGGTTCGAACGGCGCCGGGCGAGGACCGCGTCGCCCTCGACCGTGGCGCGGCTCGCCTCGTCGAGTGCTGCGATCTGGCGCTAGATCCGGCGGCGCCGCCGTTTTCGATATCTGGGCGTTCTAAACCGGAATCCCATCAGTCTGGATCGCAGCCGCAGGCGGAGGAGTAATTGGTGCACTCGTCCGGCGTGAAGAGATCGACGATGCGGCCGATGGCGGACCAGAGGCCCTCGATGGTGCGTTCAGCGGCCCTTCGGAGCATGGCCTTGAGCTTGGCGAAGGCGTTCTCGATCGGGTTGAAGTCCGGGCTGTAGGGCGGGAGAAAGCGCAAGCTGGCGCCGGCTGCCTCGATAAGCTCGCGGGTCCGCGGCCCCTTGTGGCTCGAGAGGTTGTCCATGGTGAGGCGTGAGCCGCCACGGGTTCGAGGCCACGCCGAACGACGTCGCCGGGCTGGAGCTCGGGCACGAGCACGTGCTCGACATGGGCCTCGAAGGCTGCGCGGTTGATCGGGCCGCTGAGCACGAAGGGCACCACCATCCCGCGCATGGTGAGCCCGGCGACGAAGGTCGTGGTCTTCCAGTGGCCGTGCGGCATGCCCATCCGGAGGCGCTCGCCGCGCCTGCATCGGCCATGGGAGCGTGCCATGTTGGTCTTGGCCCCGTTCGCCATCGGGCTCGAACCGATGGCGCCCCGATGGCTCACCGTCGATGAACACGAGCCGTTCAGGATCGAGCTCGAGCTGACCCTCGAACCACTCCTGACGCTTCTTCAGCACGTCCGTGCGGTTCTGCTCGCTCGCGTGCGCGGTCTCTTTTTTCCGCGTGATCCCGTGCCGGCGGAAGAAGCGCTGCAACGTGCCGTAGCCGAAGGCGTGGCCCCGCTCGGCGAGGGCTCTGCGCAGTTCCTCGACGGTGATGTCGGGAGTGTCAGGAATTTCGTGTGTGGGCCATGACGATGCGAGTGGAGGAGACATCGCATGGCACGACGCAAGAAGCCTGTTATCGCTGACGAGCTGCTGGACCAGCTTCTGGCTGGCCGCGATCCCCAGACAGTTTTCAGC
>JBCBYV010000039.1:0-32514 GCA_039815685.1 Pseudomonadota bacterium
CCCCCCGCCACTGCTCCTCGCTTGCGAGGGGCGGTGGCGGGGGGCGGGGGTGGGGCCTGAGCGCGGTGCAGCCGCTGCGAAGCAGCGGTCGTGCCGCGCAACACTCAGGAGCACCTTCTCACCGCAAGCCCTCCCGTGATGCTCGGGCCTGACCCGAGCATCCACAGCCGGTGGCGCTGGGTTGCCGGGTCAAGCCCGGCAATGACGCAACAACAGTGAGCGCGTCCGGTCGGTCCTAACCCCAGCGCGCCATCGGATCAGCGTGAACCGCTGTCGCCATCGCCGGGCTCTTCGTTCGGCCGAGACGACTGGGGCCAGCATTGCCGGATTCGATCCGGCAATCCGGATCGTCGCCAGACGATTGGATCCGACAGGCTCTCTGGGTCCCAGGGTGAAGCCTTGGCATGATCTCGAACGGTCTCCCGCGTCTTCGTACTGCCACCAGACCCGGCAATCCGAGGTGCCTGGCACCGGCTTGTCATGGTGGATCCCCCGGTCAAGCCGCGGGAAGACAGGAACGTTCGACTGGTTCTGCCGGGTCGGCCTCTATCCTAGGGCTCGAAGACTACCAGCGCATCGCCCGCAGTCAGCGGCCCCGTCGCCCGGTCGAGCCGGAGATGCGCCAGCGCCGACCCGCCCGCCTGTGTGAAGAGCGTGCCCGCAGGCTTGCCGGCCTCCGTCGTCAGCGGCGTGCCCGGCGGCGCATTGCCGGTGACCGCCACCCGCACGAGCTTTTTCTTGAGCTCGGTCTTGTGGCGCATGCGGGCAGTCACCTCCTGTCCCACATAGCAGCCCTTCCGGAAATCGATCCCCGAGAGGGCATCGAGCCCCGCCTCCAGCGGAAAGGTCTCCTCCACCACCAGCTCTACCGCCGTCTCCGGCACCCCCAACGCCACCCGCCGCGCATCGAGCGTTGCCGCCTCCAGCGTGCCACCGCCGAGCCCGGCAAGCGCCGCCTCCAGCACAGAGGCCTCCATGGCGTATAGCCGCCAGCCGAGCGCAGGCATGCGCGGGTCGACGACGGCCAGCACACCCTCAGGCAGGGCAGCGGGCAATGACGGCGCAGCCTCAGCGGCGGTTGCGGCCAGATCCGCCGGCATCACCTGCCCGACCAGGACCCCGGCCTCGCCCGCCATCTGCGCATCGCGTCGGAGGCAATACATGCCGAGCCGCTTCGCGAGCGCCGCGGCGCGCGGCGCGGCCACATCGATCAGGACGCCGTCCACGCCCGCCCCGGCCAGCACGAAGAAATCGAAGAGATACTTGCCCTGGGGCGTCAGCAGCGCGGCATAGACCGCCCGCAGCCCCTCATCCCCCGGCGCCGAGAGCGGCTCGACATCGTTCGTGACGACATCCTGCAGGACCGAGAGCGCGTCGCCCCCGGTCATGCGGAGCACCGCCCGCTCCGGTGCCGCCCGGGCCAGTAGCATCTCCGCGCCGATTTCCGCCATGGCAGCCTCCCGAACCGGCCGCGTCCAAGTCTGGCCAACGCCAGCGAGATATGCCATCGCGGCCCGGCGCACCAGTGGCCATTCCCGGCCGCGTGCCCCCGTGCGCCGCCGCAGGAGATCGCGCCCATGATGCTGCCCGGCGCCGAGGATCGTGCCGCAGGGCGCGCGCCGCTCCTCCTGCTCTGGTTCCTCGCGCTCCTCACCTCCATCGTGGCACTCAGCATCGATGCGGTGCTGCCCGCGCTCGACGCCATGGACCGCGATCTCGGCTTCGCGACGCCGAACGACCGGCACAAGGTGGTGATGGTGGTCTTCGCCGGGCTCGCGCTTGCGCAGCTCGTGACGGGACCGCTGGCCGACGCGCTGGGGCGCAAACCCGTGGCGCTGGCGGGCCTCGGCATCTA
The DNA here is from genome assembly GCA_039815685.1 of Pseudomonadota bacterium. Classification (GTDB taxonomy): domain Bacteria; phylum Pseudomonadota; class Alphaproteobacteria; order Rhodobacterales; family Rhodobacteraceae; genus Thermohalobaculum. Next base: position 1,856 of record JBCBYV010000039.1, read on the forward strand.
CCTCGTCGGCACTGCGATCGCGGGGCTCGCGACGGAACCATGGGCGCTCTTCGCCGGGCGCTTCCTGCAGGGCTTCGGTGCCGCCGGGCCACGCGTCGTCTCGGTCGCCATCGCGCGCGATCTTTACGAGGGGCGGCCGATGGCACGCATCGTCAGCCTCGTCAGCACGATCTTCATGCTGGTCCCGATGCTGGCGCCGCTGGTCGGCCAGGGGCTCGAGGCGCTGGGCGGCTGGCGCATGATCTTCGCCTTCTACGCCTTCGCCGCGGTGCTCGGCGCCATCTTCTACATCGCTGCCATGCCCGAGACGCTGCCAGCGGCGGATCGGCGGCCGCTCCGCATCCGTCCCCTGCTGGCCGCCTGGGGTGAGGTGCTGACCTGCCGCCAGGCACTGCTCGCGACCGGTATCACGATCTCGGCCTTCGGCAGCTTCACGGCCTACCTCGCCATGGCACAGCAGATCTTCGAGGAGCTCTACGGGCTCGGCGCGCTCTTCCCCATCGCCTTTGCGGGGCTTGCCGCCGTCTTCGCCGCGGCCGCCTTCGCGAACGGACGGCTCGTCATGCGGCTCGGGATGCGGCGGTTGACGCGTGTCTCGCTCGTTGCGCTTACCCTCGGTGCCGCCGCCGGGGCGCTCGCCTCGGCCACCACGGGCGGTGTCCCGCCGTTCTGGCTCAGCATGGGCGTCCTCTCGGTCATCTTCGCATCGGTCGCCAGCGTCTTCGGCAACATGACCGCTTTCGCGACCGAGCCGCTGGGCCACGTCGCCGGCACCGCGACCTCCTTCGTGCTCGCAACCTCGACGCTCTGCGCAAGCGGGATCGGCAGCGTCATCGCGGCCGCCTATGACGGCTCGCTCCTGCCCCTCTTCGCCGGGTTCGCGGCACTCGGCCTCGTCGGTCTCGCGCTTCTCTCCCTCCTCCCGAGGGAGCCCGCGGCCGTGGCCGAGGGAGGCGGGGCGTGAGCGGCTCCCCGGACCGCGCGCCCCTCAGCGTGGTGATCCCAACGCTCGATGCCGCCGCGAGCATCGGTCCCCTGCTAGCACCGCTGGCGGAGGGCGCGGCCGCCGGCCTCGTGCGCGAAGTCGTCATTGCGGATGGTGGATCGCAGGACGACATCGCGGCACTCGCCGAAGGGGTCGGCGCCCGCTTTGTCAGCGCATCCCGGGGCCGGGGGCGACAGCTCGCGGCAGGCTGCGGTGCGGCGAGCGGGCCGTGGCTCCTCGTGCTCCATGCCGATACGCGCCTGCCGGCGGACTGGCAGGCAGCTGTGCGCGCCCATCTCGATCGGCACCCGACCGCCGCGGGGTATTTCCGTCTCCGCTTCGACGAGGCTTCGCCCGCCGCAAGGCTCGTCGCGGCCTGGGCCAATCTCCGCTCCCGCCTCTTCGTCCTGCCCTATGGCGATCAGGGCCTCCTCATGCCCCGCGCACTCTACGAGGAGGCGGGGGGCTATCCGGAGATCGCGTTGATGGAGGACGTGGCGCTTGCCGATGCCATCCGGCGCACGGCCGGGCGCGGGGCATTGCGCGGGCTGGGCGCGACGGTGGCAACCTTGGCGTCACGTTACCGGCGCGACGGCTGGCTGCGGCGGGGCACGCGCAATCTCCTGACGCTCATCCGCTGGCGCCTCGGTGCCGATCCCGAACGGCTGGCTGAGGGTTATGGTCGACCGCGCGGAGGGCCGCCGGCATGAAGCCCACGCTCGTCGTCTTCCTGAAGGAGCCGCGGCCGGGGCAGGTCAAGACGCGCCTTGCCCGCGATGTCGGGCGGATCGCGGCGGCGCAATGGTATCGCCGACAGTGCGCGGCACTCCTGCGCCGTCTCGGCCAGGATCCGCGCTGGCGCATCCTGCTCGCCGTTAGCCCCGATGCCGCAGGTATGGCGAGCCGCGCCTGGCCCCGGGATCTGCCGCGTATCCGACAGGGACGCGGCAGCCTCGGGGCCCGCATGGCGCGGGCGCTGAGGGCGGCGGGCCCCGGTCCGGTGCTGCTGATCGGCTCCGACATTCCCGGCCTCGCGCCATCCGATATCGCGGCAGCCCTCCGCGCGCTGCAGGGGGCGGATGCGGTCCTCGGCCCTTCCCCCGATGGCGGGTTCTGGGCGATCGGCCTCGCCGCGGGGCGCCGGCTGCCCGGATCGCGCGCGGCGATGGGCGATGCGGCTCAGCTTGAGCCCGTGCGCTGGTCGAGCCCCCACGCCATGGCCGACACCATCCGGCGGCTCGCACCACTCCGCGTCGGGTTCGCACCGGTGCGCGAGGATGTGGACAGCGCAGCAGACCTGCGCGCGCTCGGCCTCCCGCTCCCCTAGCGCACCTTCTTGCGGCACGAGCGCCCGTCATGCTTGGGCTGAACCCGAGCATCTACGACCGTTGGCGCCGGGCTGCCGGGTCAAGCCCGGCAATGACGCAATAAGAGCGAGCACGACCGATCGGTCCGCGCCCCAGCGCGTCATCCGATGAGTTCGCCCGCCTATCGTCATCGAGGGGCGTGACCCGGCGATCCAGGGTCCCGGGCATTGGGTTCTGGTGGCCGATCCCTGGATCACGCCGGGGGATCACACGACCATTCGACTGGTTCTGTCACGTCGGGCGCCGTCCTGGTGGTTCGGCCTAGGCGCTTGGTGTCGTCAGTGCCGGGCGTGATCCGATCGTCTAGATCACGGCCAAAGAAGTTGGAATGGTGAGGCTGTCTCGATCCGCTGATCGAGCGCGAGGATGACGCCAAGCGGTCATTTCCTGCTCGGCCCTGCCGCCAGGGTGCTGGCGTGCCGAGTGCCGCATCAGCTGCAAACCGCTCAGTCTAGTTCGGCTCGCCGATGCGAACGCGATGCGCCCCGGTTGCCTCGAGTGCCTCGATCATCGCGCTCACCGCGTCGACCGGCGCCGAGCCGAGATCGATGCGGAGCCGCCAGCCGCCGGGCACCCGGTCGGGTCCCTGCACGGAATGTACCGCACCGTCGAGATCCGGGGCTTCGTCCGCGAACCGGCTCTGAAACCATTCGAGGAACCAGCGCCTCAGCGGACGCCAATCGGGCTCGGACCCGTCGCCGAGCTCGATCTTCGCGCGGCTCGCAAGGTTCTTCGCGGCCTCGGTCAGCGGGAACTTTGCGGCCGGCGGGCGATCGTCGTTTTCGGGCACGGCACCGGCCACGCCCTTGGGCGGCTCGCCGGTCCCCCCCGCTACATCATTCGCCGCCTCGAGCTTGCTCTTGTTGGTGACGCTCTCGGCCTCTGCCGGGTCCGCCAGCCCCTCTGGCAACATGGCAGCAGGGCTGCTCGGCAAGGGCTCCGACCCCGCCTTGCGCGGGTCGCCGCATGGGGCTGCCGGTCGAGCTGCTTCCTCCACCAGCACATGCACTGCGTCCCAGCGGAAAGGGCCGATGACACAGACGAAGCCCTCGGGCTCGACGATGGTAATGGGCTCGAAACGCAGGATGCCGCCGCCCTGTACCTCCCGCGGCAGGGTGCCGCCCTGGTGACGGACGAGAAGGTCATGACGGCAGGGGAGCGCCAGCCGCCCCTCCCGCAGTGGCTGACCCGCGGGGTTGCGCGCCTTCGGCTCCGCATGCACGTCGTGCCCGGCATCCAGCGTGCGCGCCATGGCTTCCAGCAGCTCGCTGACCGTCAGGTCGCGGACCGGTTCCAGAACGTCGGTGAGCCGGGCGTCGCGCCGGTTCATTATGCCCTCCGCGCCGCGCGCGGGGGCGCGGCAACTAACCGGCCGGCTGCAGCACGCCCATGGCGCTGAGCTCGGCCTCGAGATGCACCGGCAGCGGCTGTGGACCGCCCGCCCGTGCGCCGCGCCATAGCCCGAGATCGGGTGGCGCGTCCTTCGTCTCCAGATACCGCCAGCCCTGGAAGGGTCCGCGCGGCCTCGTCTCCGTGCGCATCAGCTCGGGATCGAGCATGATGGCGCAGCGGCGTATCCCGTCTTCCTCCCGAACCTCCTCGAAGCCGAGGATGGGTTGGCGAACGAGAATGAGCCCACGGATCACCCAGTAGAGCGATCCGCGAGCCCCTTCGGTCCCGACGATCTCGGCCTCGCGTCTCGGCCACATGCGCGTCACGTGCCTCGGCCGGGGGTCCTCCCCCGCCGCCTTGCGTGTCGCCGAAACATGCGCCTGCCATTCCGCAAGATCCTCGATCGTGTCGGCACCGACACAGAGCTTCACGAGATTCAGGGCGGATAGGGTTCGCTGGCTCTCCGTCACGTCGGCCCTCTCTGCAGGAATTAGGGTCATACTACTGAGTTTCAGGGCGTAAGTTGCAACGAACCCGCGCTCATGCCGCACCGGCCTTCGCGTCGGGGCGCAGGCCCAGAACATCCGCCATCCCGTATTCGCCCGGACCATGATGCACGCCCCAGAGCGCGGCGCGCACAGCCCCGCGCGCGAAGAGCATCCGGTCGGTCGCCACATGGCGGAGGACGAGGCGTTCGCCCTGGCCCGCCAGAATGACATCATGCTCGCCCACGACGTCCCCGCCGCGGAGCGATTGCATGCCGATGCTGCCGGTCTCCCGCGCGCCCGTATGCCCGTCGCGCACGCGCTGCGCCGCCTCCTCAAGCGCAACCCCGCGCCCGTCGGCTGCGGCATCGGCCAGCATGTAGGCGGTGCCGGAGGGTGCATCGACCTTGTGCCGGTGATGCATCTCCACGACCTCGATATCATACTCGGTGCCGAGCGCGCCCGCGGCCTGTCGCACAAGCTCGACGAGGAGGTTCACGCCGAGCGACATGTTGCCAGCCCGCACGATGGTTGCATGACGCGCGGCGGCCGCGATGGCGGCAAGATCGCTGGCGGAAAATCCCGTGGTACCAATGACATGGACAAGCCGCGCCTGTGCCGCAAGCTCCGCATGGGCGAGGCTGGCGGCGGGCGTCGTGAAGTCCAGCACGGCGCGCGAGCGGGCGAAGACCGGCAGGGGATCGTCCTCGATCGGCACCCCGATGGGTCCCTCTCCGATCAACGTCCCGATATCCGCGCCCATCGCCTCCGCGCCCGGACGGTCCGTCGCGGCGATCAGCCGACAGCCGGGCTCCTCGATCACCGCCCGCGCCAGCATCCGGCCCATGCGGCCGGAAGCACCGGTAACAGCGATGTCGACAGGTGCCGCGGTCATGCTTCCCCCGAGATGCGTCGAATACAGATTGAATCGGGAAGCACGGGCGCTGGCAAGGGTCGAAACCCCCGTAACCGCCCGCCTGCCACGGACCGAAAGCCACCGTCGAAACGAAGGCTGCCGGGTCGGGGGTCGGCGTAGCCGCGTGAGACGGCTCAGTGCATCCGGTCGCGCCGACGCAGGAGGCTCGCGAAGAAGCCGGGTCGTGGCGGGATCTCGACGCGAATGGGCGATGGCTGCTCGGCGCCCGCCGGTCGTTCGATCGGCGCGACGCTGGGCTTCACGATCGGTGCCGGTGGCGGTGCCGCCATCTCCTCGGGGGTCTTCGCCAAGGGCGCGTCCGGATGGATGATCACCCAACAGTCGGTCGCAACACCTTCGCGCCCTTCCTCGAAGAAGCGGAGACGGTAATGGAGGTCGCTGTTCTCGAGCCCCATCGTGTTCCCGTCACTGAACTGGTTGCCGCTCTGTAGCAGCAGCCAGCACGCGCCGAAGGTCCATGCACCGGCTGCAGAAACATCGACCGGTGCCTTGGCAAACTGCATCTCGACGCCCTTGAAGCTCGCAAGCCCGATGGTCGTAGCGCTCCATAGCGGCGGCTGGGTGCTGTCATCCCGTGCGATCAGAACGTTGATCCAGGCCGCAAGGGGCCACTCGTCCTTTGCGGCCTGCTCCGCGGCGTCGACGATCATCTTCGGCGCGACGATCATTTGCGCCCACGGCACATAGATGCCGAGACACATGGGCAGTTTCGCGAAGACGGCGGCGATGGAGCTCAGCACGCGCGCCGCATGAAAGCGGTCCACGATGTCGGTACTCTTGGCGTCCATGTTGATCGTGAGGTGACCGCGCATCGCCGCTACAGCATCGCTCGCCCCATTGAACGTCAACGACTGCCGGGCTGCTTGGTCGAGAATGGCGCGGAAGGATCGGATCGGGCTGTTCGCGATATGCGGGTAGCTGATGAGCATCGCGCGCCCACCGTGGTCCGGATCGTCACTTTGAAGAAAGGCTGCCGTTGTGCCCCCGATGTTCACCGGCGGCATGTTCGGGAAGGGCGGGCGCCAGCCGCGCAGATTGGGAAAATCCTCGGCGAGAGCATCCGCGATCTCGTCGATCTCTGCGTCCAGAGGGCCGTCGAAGAGGAGTTCGAGCGTGAGCGTCTCATTCAGGCGACGCTCGGTCTCGCGCTCAGATGCTGCAGCGTTCTCGTCCCCGCCCATGCTCAACCCTCCGGGCCGCGCTGGAGTGCGGCGATGGTCTGGAAGAAGGAGAGCATCACCTCCCGGTCGACGCCCATCATCTGGCACATCTCCTCCAGCGCGCCGAGTTCCTCATCCGCCAGCACCCCGTCCGCCATGGCGATCCTTACGGCGAAGCAGAGCGCTGTCTCCCGCAGCCCGGGGGAGAGCGCATGCGTCGCACGGCGGACGACATCGGCGGTGCCGAGGCGCTTGACCTCCTCGAAGACCTCGCGGGTCAGCGCCTCCAGCGTCTCCTGGTTGCTGCCCTCGAAGATCGGCGAGGTCATCACCATGCTGATCATCAGCTGCCCTTCGCGCGGGTCGATACTGCCGTCGACGACCATGGTCAGGACCGCCGGGGTCAGGACGCTGCGTTGGAGCTCGGTGTCCGGGCGCTGCTGGCGGCGTAGGCGGGAGAAAAGGCTCATCGTGAAACTCCTGGCGGGCGCTTGGGCCCTGAAACTCTTGGTGCGGGAATACGGGCTCCAGATCGGCGCCTTCTGCCGTTCGGCCTCAGTCCTGCTGGGCGGAGGGGCCGCGTTGGAGGGCGATGATGGTCCGCGCAAAGCCGTCGAATTCGGTATCGCTCAGCTTCATCGTCCGCGCCATGGTCTCGAGCGACTTGATCTCGCCCGGGTCCGCATTGCCGTCGACGAAGGCCACGCGCATGGCGAAGCAGAGCGCCGTCTCACGCAGGGCGGGGCTTAGGGCCGCGGCAGCTTCCTCGATGGCGGCAGTGTGGCCGACGGCATCGATGCGCTCGACGATCGCGTGCTCGAGTGCGGCGATCTCACGCCGATCGATACCGGCGAAGAGTGGGCTGAAGGGCACGAGATCGTAGAGAAGCCCATGCTCCAGTCGGTCGATATCCCCGTCGGCGATCATCGTACTGACGGCCGGCGTAAGCACGTTCTTCTGCAGCGTCGTGTCGCTCAGCCGGCCTGCTTCGCGCAGGCGATCCATCAGGTTCATGACTTCCCCTCCCGGTTGTGGGGGAGAGAGCCAGCGCATTCGGGCGAAAGCATGGCGGTTGGGCGGGATTGCGGGAGGGGCGGTACGCTGCGCCGTCGTCGCTCCCGCCCGCCACCCCGCTCCGCCGCCCCAGCATCCCGCCCCTCCCGTCGGCGGCGCTGCGATGTTCGCTCTATGTTCATGATTGAACGGCTACGACGAAGTGGGAGGGGGCGGGCGCCTGCGAAGGCTCTTGGGGCTTAGCCGGTCATGCCGTCCCAGAAGGATTTCACCTTCGAGAAGAAGTCCTTGGAGGAGGGGCTGTTATCCCGGCCGGCCTCCTCGAACTCCCGCAGCAGCTCTTTCTGGCGCGCGGTCAGGTTCACTGGGGTCTCGACCGCAAGCTCGATCATCATATCGCCGAAATGGCCCGCGCGCTGGAGGCCCGGCATGCCCTTGCCGCGGAGGCGGAGCTGTTTGCCCGACTGCACGCCCGCGGGCACCTTCACCCGGCTCCGGCCGCCATCGAGAAGCGGCGCCTCGATCTCGCCGCCAAGCGATGCCGTCGTCATCGGCACGGGGATGCGGCAGTAGAGATTGGTGCCGTCGCGCTCGAAGATCGCGTGCGTGGCGACATCGATGAAGATGTAGAGATCGCCCGGCGGGCCGCCCTGCGCCCCCCGCTCGCCCTCGCCGGCAAGACGGATGCGCGTTCCCGTCTCGACGCCCGGCGGGATGTTGACGTTGAGCGAGCGTTCCTTCCGGACATTCCCGCTGCCCGCGCAGACGCGACAGGGGTTCTTGATGATCTTGCCTCGGCCGTTGCAGTTGGGGCAGGTGCGCTCGATCGTGAAGAAGCCCTGCTGGGCGCGCACCTTCCCGGTTCCCGCACAGGTCGGACAGGTCTGAGGTTGGGCCGAGCCTTCGCTGCCCGTGCCCTGGCAGGCCTCGCAGCGCGTGGAGCCAGGTACCTGGATGGTGGCCTGCTTGCCACTATAGGCATCCTCCAGCGAGACGCGGAGGTTGTAGCGAAGATCCGCACCCCGTCGCACGCTGCCCTGCCGGCCGCCGGGGCCGCGCCTGCCCCCCATGAAATCGCCGAAGAGATCTTCGAAGACGTCCGAGAAGGCGGACGCAAAGTCCGGCCCGCCCGCGCCACCGCCGCCCGGACCCCGGCCGCCGCCCATGCCCTGCTCGAAGGCCGCGTGACCGAACTGGTCGTAGGCCGCCTTCTTCTGCGGATCCTTCAGGATATCGTAGGCCTCGTTCACTTCCTTGAAACGGTTCTCGGCCTCCGGATTGTCCTTGTTGCGGTCGGGGTGCAGCTCCTTGGCCTTCCGGCGATAGGCCTTCTTGAGCTCATCCTCCGACGCCCCGCGGGCGACGCCAAGCACATCGTAGAAATCGCGCTTCGCCATGCGTCCTCAGCCTCCAAGATCGGCGCTTGCGGCGGCTGCGGCCGGCCGGGTCGCGCGCGCAGCGCCAGTCGTGTCGTCGTCCCGCCCCGGGCGTGAGATAGGCCGCACCGGCTGCGTGAGAATAGCGTTGAGCCGCGTGCGCGCTGCGAGCTCGTAGCCCGCGTTCCGCAGCAGCCACAGCGCGCGGCCCTGCCCCTTCGGGTTCGGTACGGCCGCATCGGCCCGCAGCGGTGCCTCGAGGATCACGAGATCGGGGCGCAGGGCGGCCGGCGCCGAGGCGAGGAAGCCCTCCAGAACAGGCGCCTCCATGCCCTCGATATCTATCTTGAGCGCATCGACACGGTCGAGCCCGGCCCGTGAGAGAGCGGTGCGAAGGGTGATGGCCTCGACCCGCCGCCCGTCGCCGTCGGCCGCGATGCTGACCTCGCCACGGTTCCGGCCAGCAGCGCTCAGACAGGCCTCGCCGGCCTCGCCCGCCAGCGCCACCTCGATCACGAGTGATAGCGTCCCGCCCGGGTCCGCGGCGGCGAGGTTGAAGCGCAGACGCGCGGCGGTCTCCGGATCGGGCTCGACGGCCAATATGGTCAGCGGCACGCGCGTGCCCGCCGCGGCGATGGCCGCGAGGCTATAAAGGCCCGCATTCGCCCCGGCATCCACGAAGACGAAAGGCCCCGGCCCGCGATGTGCAGCGATGGCCTGCGACAGCGCGCCTCGCTCCGCCCGGTCGAAGAACTGCAGTCCGGCAAAGGCCCGCTTCTCCGAGAGATTGTCCCGGGGGTGCAGGCGCGCCCAGATCCCCTGACCGCCCTCGCAGGGGAAGATCTCGACATCCACCGGATCGGACCGGCCCCAGAGCGCCGCACGCCGCAGCACCGAAACCCCGCGCCGCGCGACGGGTCCCGTGCCGAGCCGGTGGGAAAGACGGCGCACGCCTTCCGCTGCGGCCGGAAGTGCGAAGGCGCCCATCGGTGGGGCGCCCTCATCCTGCCGCGGCGGCGCGGGCAACGCCGCTGCCGTGCTCATGCCGTCACCTGTGGGCACCGAGTGGCCGCGCGCCTCAGGAAGCGCGCTTGTTGCCGTTCTCGTCCACTTCCTCGTACTCGGCATCGACAACGTCGTCGTCGCCGGGCTGCTGCTGGGCGGTGCTCGCCTCCTCGGCCGGCTCACCCTCGGGTGCCTCGCCGCCGGCGGCCTCCGCCTCGGACTTGTAGATCGCCTCACCGAGCTTCATCGAGGCCTCGGCGAGGGCCTGCGTGCGAGCCTGGATCTCGTCCGCATCCTCGCCGTCGAGCACCTCGCGGAGCGCCGCAACCGCCGCGGTGATGCCGTCCTTGGTCGGCTCGTCGACCTTGTCGCCATGCTCCGAGAGCGACTTCTCGGTCGAATGGATGAGGCTCTCGGCCTGGTTCTTGGCCTCGACCACGGCGCGGCGCTTCTTGTCCGCCTCCGCGTTCTCCTCGGCCTCCTTGACCATCTTCTCGATGTCGTCGTCCGAGAGCCCGCCCGAGGCCTGGATCGTGATCCGCTGCTCCTTGCCGGTACCCTTGTCCTTGGCACTGACATTGACGATGCCGTTAGCGTCGATGTCGAACGTCACCTCGATCTGCGGCACGCCGCGGGGGGCAGGCGGGATATCCTCGAGATTGAACTGGCCGAGCATCTTGTTGTCGGCCGCCATCTCGCGCTCGCCCTGGAAGACCCGGATCGTCACCGCGGACTGATTGTCGTCCGCCGTCGAGAACACCTGCGACTTCTTCGTCGGGATCGTCGTGTTGCGGTCGATGAGGCGGGTGAAGACCCCGCCCAGCGTCTCGATGCCGAGCGATAGCGGCGTGACGTCGAGCAGCACGACGTCCTTCACATCGCCCTGCAGCACGCCCGCCTGGATCGCAGCACCCATGGCCACGACCTCGTCCGGGTTCACGCCCTTATGCGGCTCCTTGCCGAAGAAGGACTTCACGGTCTCGATGACCTTCGGCATGCGGGTCATGCCGCCGACCAGCACCACGTCGTCGATCTCGGACGCGGACATGCCCGCATCCTTGAGCGCGTTCTTGCAGGGATCGAGCGTGCGCTTGATCAGATCCTCGACAAGGCTCTCGAACTTCGCACGGCTGAGCTTCAGCGTAAGGTGCTTCGGGCCCGACGCATCGGCGGTGATGTAGGGCAGGTTGATCTCGGTCTGGGTCGAGGACGAGAGCTCGATCTTCGCCTTCTCGGCCGCCTCCTTTAGGCGCTGCAGCGCAAGCTTGTCCTGCTTGAGGTCGATCCCCTGGTCCTTCTTGAACTCCGCCGCGAGATACTCGACCAACCGAAGGTCGAAATCCTCACCGCCGAGGAAGGTGTCGCCATTGGTCGACTTCACCTCGAAGAGCCCGTCGTCGATCTCGAGGATCGAGACGTCGAAGGTACCGCCGCCGAGATCATAGACCGCAATGGTCCTGGACGTGTCCTTGTCGAGACCATAGGCGAGCGCCGCCGCCGTCGGCTCGTTGATGATGCGCAGCACCTCGAGGCCCGCGATCTTGCCCGCGTCCTTGGTCGCCTGGCGCTGGGCGTCGTTGAAATAGGCAGGCACGGTGATGACGGCCTGGGTCACGGTCTCGCCCAGATAGTTCTCCGCCGTCTCCTTCATCTTCTGGAGCACATAGGCGCTGATCTGGCTCGGCGAGTACTTCTCGCCCCGCGCCTCGACCCAGGCATCGCCGTTCTTGCCCTCGACGATCTTGAAGGGGACCATGCCCTTGTCCTTCTCGACCGTCGGGTCGGAGTGCCGGCGCCCGATCAGGCGCTTGACGGCAAAGAGCGTGTTCTCGGGATTGGTGACCGCCTGGCGCTTGGCCGGCTGGCCGGTGAGGCGCTCGCCATCCTCGGTGAAGGCCACCATCGATGGCGTGGTGCGCGCGCCTTCGGAGTTCTCTATGACCCTTGCGGTCGAGCCGTCCATGATGGCGACGCAGGAGTTGGTGGTGCCGAGATCGATGCCGATAACCTTGGACATGCGCAATATGCTCCTCGATGGCGATTGGGCTGCGGGTCCGATCCCGGCCCCCATCAGCCCGTCCCTGATATGGTGCAACCCGCGATGCAGTCATCGCAGCTCGAAGCGGCATATAATGGGGTGTTCCGGGCCTCGCAAGGCGACGTCTGCTGAGCTTCCGTGGTATACTGGCTGTTAACGACTGCCGACTAGCCTTCGCGCATGATCGTTCCAAGAGATATCGCCGCCGCCGCCGTGGCCGAGCTTGAAGCCGAGATCGCCGAAACGGAGGAGGCGACGACGCTCCTGCGAGCGGCAAGAGCACGGCTCGACGAGAGCATGAGGCAGGCCCGCAACGCGCTCGCACCTTCCGGGGCGGCGGAGGATGCGGGCTGGCGGGAGGCGACGGAGTTCGCGGAGCCGCAGGTGCGTTTCCAAGGGCCGGGCGATCCCGAGAGCGAGACCTAGAGCGCGTTGGAAGCGCTCTTTCAGTGGCTGGCCGAGAAGGTTGGGGCCGCCGTCGCTGGCAAGGCAGGCAGCGCGCTCTTCGACAGCCTGGCGGTCTTGTGGAGGAAGCTCCGCAGCACACAGAGCGCGCAACGCGAGGTCATTCGGGAAGACGCGGCGGCCCTCGCAGCCGCCTCCGCCCTCCTCGACGCGCTCGTCTCCGACAAGGCCGCTTTGACGGCTCAGCTCGAAGATGCCCGGCGCGAGCGAGACGACGCACTCTGTAACCTCCGTGCGCTTACGAAGTATGCTCGGGAGCTAGAGCTGCGCTGCGAGGTCCCGAGAGATGGCGAAGGCAAGGTCAGGCTGTCCGGTTCCTGAGACGCTACCGCAGGGGATCTCGCATCATCCGGGTTTCATCGACGCGTCGGGACAGCGCGCCCTGCTCGCGGAGCTGCGCGCTGCGGTGCAGGAGGCGCCGCTCGTCCGACCGGTCACGGCCTGGGGCAAGCCCATGAGCGTGCGGATGACCTCCATGGGTCGCGTGGGCTGGGTGATCGAGCGCGGGCGCTACCGCTATGTCGACCGGCATCCCGTGACGGGGCAGCCCTGGCCCGCCATCCCGGCCGCCGTGCTCGAGGCCTGGGGCGCGCTCTCGGGCTGGGCCGACCCGCCGGATTGCTGCCTGATGAACTGGTATGGCGAGGGGGCGAAGATGGGGCTCCACCGCGATGCGGACGAAGGGGAGGCGGCCTTCGCCGCACCCGTCCTCTCCCTCTCGCTCGGTGACCCCGCGCGTTTCCGCATTGGCGGGCTCGAGCGCGGGGGGCCGACGCAGAGCCTGATCCTGCGATCCGGCGACGCGCTGGTGATGGGGGGCGCGAGCCGCCTCGCCTATCACGGCATCGACCGGGTGTGGTTCGGGGAGGGCGACCTCCTGCCCGATGGCGGCCGGATCAACCTCACCCTCCGCGTCGTGCGCAGCGTCTGATATCCTGCCGCCCGTTTTCACGGAGAGGAACGGTCGATGAGCATCCTGGCGATCCTGCTCGCCGCCGCGGCGGGCTTCGGCACCGGCGCGGTCTGGTACGGCGTGCATTCGAAGAAATGGCTGGCCGGCACAGGCCGCACGGAGGAGGAGATCAAGGCGGACAAGTCGCCCCTGCCCTTCATCCTCGCCGGCATCACCGCGCTTCTGGCGAGCGTCGTGGTCTGGCACGTGCTCGGCACCGCCAGTGTCGGCTTTCTGGGGGCGGTCGTTGCGGGGCTCGGCCTCGGCTGTGGCCTCGTCGCGCCGTGGATCGTCCTCAACCACGCCTTTTCCGGCAGACCGCGCGATCTTTGGTGGATCGACAGCGGCTATGCGGCCCTGGCCGTGACGGCGATCTCAGCGGTGCACGGCCTCTTTCTCTGAGGCGCCCGCCAGCGCCATATCCTCAGCCCGTCTTCTTCTCTGCGGGTGTCTCCTCGGCCGGTGGCGCGCCGGGCACGGCGCGCGCCAGGCCAACACGGGCACCGCGGAGGATGCGGCCCGCGATAGTGAAGCCCGCCTCCATCACCTCGATCACCGTGCCGGGCTCGGCGCCGGGGATGGGTGCCTCGAACATCGCCTCATGGATCTTGGGATCGAACTTCTCGCCCTTTGCGGGCTCCACTTTCTCGATCTTGTGCTTGCCGAAGGCATCGAGCAGCGCCTTTCGCGTCAGCTCTACCCCCTCGACATAAGCGCCGTGCGACTTCCTAAGATCCTCGTCGGCCAGTGCTACGGCACGGTCGAGCGCGTCGTAGACCGCGAGCACGTCGCGGGCGAGGCGGGTGCCACCGAAGGCTTCGGCATCCTTGCGATCCCGCTCCGCCCGGCGCCGCACATTCTCGGCCTCGGCCAGCGCGCGCAGGAGCCGGTCCTTGAGCTCGTCCCGCTCGGCCTCGAGCTCGGCAATACGCGCCCCCTGCTCCCCGGCGATGGCCTCGCCGAGACCAGGCACCAGATCCTCGACCGACGGACCCTCCGCAGCAGGATCAGGCGCCCCGGCGCTCTCCTCGGGCGCAGCACTCTCGGCCCCGGCTTCCGCCGCCGTCTCCGGCCCGGTCCCAGTCTCCGTCTCGGGCGCGTCGCTCCCGGTCTTCTTGGCTTCGGTCATCTGTCGTCCCTCCACGTCCGGCACCGCCGCGCGATCAGCCGCGCGCGGCCCCCTTGTCAGCTTTCGCCCGCCGTGCCGCCGCCGGGGCCCATCAGCCCAGGCGCCACGACGGGATGGCCCTGGCCCGCGCCGCGCGCGATCCCCGCGCCGGGCGGTGCCGGCAGCGGCGCCGTGCCGCCGGCGGCCAGATGGCTCATCAGCCGCGCCGTGTAATCCACAATAGGCACGATGCGGCCATAGTTCAGCCGGGTCGGACCGATCACGCCAAGCGCGCCGACCACCCGGCTCTGGCCGTCTACATAAGGCGATATCACAAGCGATGAACCCGAGAGCGAGAAGAGCTTGTTCTCGGACCCGATGAAGACGCGCACGCCCGCCCCTTCCTCGGTCCCGTCGAGGAGGCTCGCGATATCGCGCTTGCGCTCGAGATCATCGAAGAGCTGGCGGATGCGCTCGAGCTCCTCGGCCGTCTGGCCATCCTCGAGGAGATGCGCGCGCCCCCGGACGATGAGCTGCCCCGCGCCGGGTGCGGCCTGCGCATCCCCCGACCAGAGGGCGATGCCGCGTTCGACGAGGCTTGCCGCCAGCGCATCGAGCTCGCTCCGCCGCGCCTCGATCTGGCGGTCCATCTGGTCCTGCACCTCGCCGAGGGTGCGCCCGCGGAGCTGAGCGTTGAGGAAATTCGCAGCCTCCCGCATAGCCGAGGGCGTGAGCCCGGCAGGCGGATCGAAGAGCCGGTTCTCCACCGTCCCGTCGGTCATCACCAGCACCGCGAGCGCCCGGTCGCCGTCGAGGCTCACGAACTCCACATGCTCCACGGGGCTCTGCCGCTTCGGCGCGTAGACGAGGCTCGCGCAGTGCGAGAGGCCGGAGAGCACCGTGCCGGCTTCGTTGAGCGCTCCGCTCAGGCTCTGATCCGCGCCGGTGAACGCCTTCTCGATCCGCGCCCGTTCCTCGGCCGAGACATCCCCGATCTCGAGCACCGCATCGACGAAGAGGCGCAGGCCGAGATGCGACGGGATGCGCCCTGCGCTCACATGCGGGCTGTCGAGAAGGCCCGCAAGTTCGAGATCCTGCATCACGTTGCGGATGGTGGCGGCCGAGAGCCCCTGCGCCGAGGCGCGGGAGAGCGTGCGGCTGCCCACCGGCTCCCCGGTCTCGAGATAGGTCTCCACCAGCTGCCGGAAGATCTCCCGGCTCCGCTCATTGAGATCGGCAAGGCTTGGCGGTGTGGCGGACATGTCCCCTTGGCGGTGTCGCTGGTCCCACGGCGTCTCGCGTCTGCAGCGAAGTATGCGCCGCGCGGAGGCGCGTCAACGCGCTTCAGGGGAGGCGTCGGGTTCGAGCGGCTTGTCGGGTGCGGGGCGGGAGGGATAGGAGGGGGCACCCGTCACACCTGCCCGCCGAGGTCACCATGCGCCCTTCCGGTCGCGCGCCCGATGCGCTCCGCCCCGTCTCCATCGAAACAGGCTACACGCGGCATGCGGAGGGCTCGGTCCTGATCCGCATGGGAGACACGGCGGTGCTCTGTACAGCGAGCGTCGATGAGAAGGCGCCGCCCTTCCTGCGCAACACGGGCCTTGGCTGGGTGACGGCGGAGTACGGCATGCTGCCGCGCGCGACCCATACCCGCTCGCGCCGGGAGGCGGCGACGGGGCGCGTCGGCGGACGGACGCAGGAGATCCAGCGGCTGATCGGGCGCTCGCTCCGTGCCGGGGCCGACCGCGTGATGATGGGCGAGCGGCAGATCGTCGTCGACTGCGATGTGCTGCAGGCGGACGGGGGCACGCGCACGGCCTCGATCACCGGGGGCTGGGTCGCGCTCCGGCTCGCTGCCCAGAAGCTGGTGGCGGGCGGCGTCCTCTCGGAGAACCCGATCACCGAGCACATCGCCGCCGTCTCATGCGGGGTCTATGGCGGCCAGGTAGTGCTGGACCTCGATTACCCCGAGGACAGCGAGGCGGGCACGGACGCGAATTTCGTCATGACCGGCTCCGGCGGGCTCGTGGAGCTGCAGGGCTCGGCCGAGGGGGCACCGTTCTCAGAGCAGGAGTTCCTCGGCATGCTCGCTTTGGCGCGGAAGGGCGTGGGCGAGCTTGTGGCGGCCCAGAAGGCGGCGCTCGGCTGATGGGGCATCGCCGTCTCGAGCCCGGCCGCCTCGTCGTGGCGAGCCATAACGAGGGCAAGGTGCGGGAGATCCGCGAGCTGCTTGCCCCCTTCGGCATCGAGACCGTGTCGGCGGCGGAGCTCGACCTGCCCGAGCCCGAGGAGACCGAGACGACCTACGAAGGCAATGCGCGGCTGAAGGCGCATGCGGCGGTGGGTGCTGCGAGGCTGCCCGCTCTGGCGGACGACAGCGGCCTCTCGGTCGAGGTGCTGGGCGGTGCCCCGGGCATCTACTCCGCGCGCTGGGCCGAGACCGGTGCGGGCCGCGACTTCGCGCATGCCATGGCGCGGGTCCGGGACGAGACGACGGCGGCAGGGACAGCGCCAGGGGCCGAGGCGGGCCCTGCGGCCTCCTTCATCTGTGCGCTCTCGCTCGCCTGGCCGGAAGGGCATGACGAGACCTTCCTTGGCCGCTGCCCGGGCCAGCTCGTCTGGCCACCCCGCGGCGATAAGGGTTTTGGCTACGACCCGATGTTCCTGGCCGACGGCGAGGCACAGACCTTCGGAGAGATGGATCCGGGGCGGAAGCACGCGATGAGCCACCGGGCGGATGCGTTCCGACAGCTTGTGGCCGCATGCCTTGCGCCCGGATGAGCTCTTCGGGGCGGGCTGACTGGTCGCCCCGACTTCGGACCTGACGGTCCTCAGCGGCCCGCCCGCCAGCCGCGCCCAGCCATCGGTCGCGAGTGGAGGGCGTGGCGATCGAGGTGAAAGAACGAGGAGCGCAGGATGACACGGCGGCTCATTTCCACCGGATCGCCCTTCGAGACGGATTTCGCCTATTCCCGCGCGGTGGTCGTCGGCGATTGGTGCTTCGTGGCCGGCACCACGGGCTACGACTATGCTGCGATGGCGATGCCCGCGGGGGCAGGAGCACAAGCGGAAAATGCGCTCAGCACCATCCAAGGCGTCCTCTCCGAGGCCGGCTTCGCGATGGCCGATGTCGTGCGCGTGCAGTACACGGTGACCGAGGCCGAGTACCGCCATGACATCGCGCCGGCTCTGCGCGCAGCGTTCGGCGAGGTGCGTCCGGCCTCGACGCTGGTGGTGGCGGGCCTCGCGGAGGCGGAGATGAAGGTGGAGATCGAGGTCACGGCGTACCGTCCGTCCTGATCCGCGCCGCTTCCTTCTGCCGCTCCGCCCGCTACCTTCCCGCCATTGCAGCGCCGGGCGTCAGCGGCGATGTGGGGGCGGCAAGCAGAGACGGGGAGTGGCGTGGCCAACGCGGTGAGGACATGGGAGCGCAGGACGGCTGCCGCCCCAGACGCTGCGGCCGACTGGCGTGCCGGGGGCTTCGGCCTCTATGTGCACTGGCCGTTCTGCCTTGCCAAATGTCCCTATTGCGACTTCAACAGCCATGTCTCCAAGACCGCGATCGACCACGCGCTCTGGGCCCGCGCGCTCGAGGCGGAGATGGCCGCGATGCGGGCGATGACTGGCCCGCGCCGGCTCGACACCGTGTTCTTCGGCGGCGGCACGCCAAGCCTCATGGCGCCGAACACTGTGGGCCGGCTCCTCGAGGCGGCGGAGCGGCATTGGGGCCTCGCGCCCGGCGCGGAAGTCACGCTCGAGGCCAACCCGACCAGTGTTGAGGCCGAGCGGTTCGCGGCCTTCCGGGCGGCGGGCATCAATCGCGTCTCCATCGGCGTCCAAGCGCTCGACGACGCGTCGCTGAAGGCGCTCGGCCGGACGCACTCCGCGGCTGAAGCCCGCGCGGCCATCGCCATCGCGCGGGCTGACTTCGAGCGGGTGAGCTTCGATCTCATCTACGCCCGCATGGGCCAGACGGCCTCGGCGTGGGAGGCCGAGCTTGGCGCAGCGCTCAACCTGGCGGCGGACCACCTCTCCCTCTACCAGCTCACCATCGAGCCCGGGACGCGCTTTGCCGAGCTGCACGCCCGCGGGCGCCTGAGGGTGCCGGATGGCGAGCCCTCCGCCGAGATGTACGAGATCACGCAAGAGATGACGGCGGCGGCCGGGTTGCCAGGCTACGAGGTCTCGAACCACGCGGCCCCCGGGGCGGAGAGCCGGCACAACCTCGTCTACTGGCGCTATGGCGACTATGCCGGGATCGGACCCGGCGCCCATGGCCGCTTGACCCTGGCAGGCGGGCGACGGGTGGCGACGGAGACGCTGCACGATCCGGCCGAATGGCTGGCGGTAGCACGCGCGGGCCAAGGCCCGGCGCTCGTGGAGACCGTGCCCGAGGACGCGCAGGCCGACGAGATGATGCTGATGGGTCTCCGCCTCACGGAAGGCGTCGATCTCGAGCGCTACGAGACGCTCGCGAAACGGCCGCTCGATGCGGCTGTCGTGGCGGGCCTCGAGAAGGACGGGCTGCTGTCCCGGGCGGGCCGGCGTCTTCGCGCCACGCCCCGTGGCAGGCTGCTCCTCAACCGGATTTTGGCGGAGCTGCTGGACTGACGCGTCGATGCACCACGCCGGCGCCCTACTCTTCGAAGGCGCGCGGATAATGGTCTGCTGGAGCCCGAAGTGAACGGCGGCAAGGACGAGGCACCCCTCGCGGCACAGGACGGCGCCGCCCAGCCTCGGCCCGGCCGCTACCGGGTGCTCTGGACCGCTGCGGGCTGGTGCGCCTTCGGCTTGGGGCTCCTCGGTGTGCCACTGCCGCTCCTGCCGACCGTGCCCTTCATGCTGCTTGCCGCCTTCTGTTTCGCCCGAGGGTCGGAGCGCTTCCATCTCTGGCTCATCAACCACACCCGCTTCGGCCCGGCGATCCGGGACTGGCATAGCGCCGGCGCCATCCGGCCGAGGGCGAAGCGGGCGGCCGTGATCGCCATTGTCGCGAGCTTCGCCCTATCGGCAGCCCTCGGCGTGCCCGCCGGCGTGCTCGCGATCCAGGGCGTCGCGCTCACCGCCGCCGCCCTCTACGTCATCACACGCCCAAGCGGCCCCTGACGGGTCGGCCGAGAACGAGGGCACCATTCCAGGTCATCCCCGGGCTTGACCCGGGGATCCAGAAAGCCTCGCAATTCCAACCGCCTGGCAACGATCTGGATTGCCGGATCACGTCCGGCAACGACGCTGCCAAGTGTCTGGGCCGAACCACCAGGAGCGGAATTCCTGGTCCGAAGGCCGATCCCTGCTCAGTGCCAGTCAGCGCTTCTTTTCGCGAACCACGCGTGCGTCCATGCCCTGGCCTTCAAGTTTGAAGCCCGGTGTTACTTCGATCAATCGGGAGAGTGTGTTGACAGCGAATTCTTTCTTGTAGCCCTTACCAAATTCTCTGCTGACAATGCTACCGAGTAACTGCACTCGGATGCTTCCGGTATCACCGAGTGCCTGACCGATCACCCGCTGTAGTTTATCGGCACTCGTTTCTTCTTTGACCTCGTCAGTCGCTGTTGTCTTCGGCTCGGGGAGCGCCACAAAGGTCGAGACAGCCTCCCGCAAACCCTGCGGCGAGGTCGGACGACCGTAACCGAGGGTCTGCAGCCCGCTCTCGTGCACGCCTTGGGCGATGGCGGCGAAGTCGCTGTCCGAGGAGGCGAGGGCGATCATTTCCACGGCCCGTCGCTCGGCCAGCCGCACCGCGTCCTGGGCCAGCATCAGATCGGCGGTATCCTTGGTGCCGCGTGCGGCGGAGAGTGCGACCCGCGCCTCGAACCCAAGATCCGCAAGCGTCCGTTCACGCCCGCGCAGGGCGTTGAGGCGGCCCCAGGCACGGCGGATGACGACAAGTCCCCGCTGCTTTGCATCCGCAACAACGAATTGGATCGCTTCATCGTTAAGATTGTCGGCGTCGAGCAGGAGGGCGATGCGCAGCTTATTGGTCATAAGGGTTTTCCTGTAGTTGTTTCAGACCGGCGCGGTTCTGCCTTCCGTTCTCGCAGTGTTGCGTCATACGCCCCACGAGCGCGCGCTACTCCTCATCCGTCAGCCGTTTCAGTTCGTAGAGGAGGTCGAGGGCTTCGCGCGGGTTCACGAGGTCCGGCTCGATCTCGGCCAGGCGGTCGGCAAGGCGGCTCGCGCCAACGGCCGGTGTGGCCATGGGCGGCGCCTCCGCGGCGGCTTGTTGGAAGAGGGGCAGGCCGTCGAGGAGATCCGGCACCCGGTCGCCCCGCTCCGCCGCTTCCAGCTTTTCCAGCACCGCCTTGGCGCGCGCGACGACGGCCGCAGGCAGACCGGCGAGCCGCGCGACCTGCACGCCATAACTCCGGTCGGCGGCACCCGGGCGCAGTTCGTGTAGGAAGACGACCTCCCCCTCCCATTCCCGCACGGCGACCGTCGCGGGGCGAAGCTGCGCGAGCCTGCCGGTCAGCGCCGTCAGCTCATGATAATGCGTGGCGAAGAGCCCCCGGCAGCGGTTGGCGTCGTGCAGGTGCTCGAGCGTCGCCCAGGCGATGGAAAGCCCGTCCCAGGTCGCCGTGCCGCGCCCGATCTCGTCGAGGATCACCAGCGCCCGGGGTCCCGCCTGGTTCAGGATCGCCGCCGTCTCCACCATCTCGACCATGAAGGTCGAGCGCCCCGCAGCAAGATCGTCCGCTGCGCCCACCCGGCTGAAGACCTGATCGACGATGCCGATATGCGCGGCCCGGGCCGGGACGAAAAGCCCGGCTTGGGCGAGGATCGCGAGAAGCGCGTTCTGGCGGAGAAAGGTCGACTTACCCGCCATGTTCGGCCCTGTCACAAGCCAGATGGGCGCCGGGCCGTCTGCCTCCGCCGAAAGCTCGGCGTCATTCGGCACGAAGCTCGCACCCTGCCGGCGGAGCGCCTGTTCGACCACCGGGTGCCGCCCGCCCTCGATCACAAACGCACGTGAGCCATCGATGCGCGGCCGCGTCCAGTCCGCCTCGGCGGCCAGCGCCGCGCTGCCGGCGGCGACGTCGAGGGCGGCGAGCGCGCGCGCCGCCTCCGCGATCTCCCCATGCGCGGCCATTACTGCAGCCAGGAGATGGTCGAAGACCGCCGCCTCGATCTCCAGCGCGCGGGCGCCCGCATTGACGATCCGACCCTCGATATCGCTGAGCGCGGCCGTGCCGAAGCGCATCGCGTTGGCCATGGTCTGGCGATGGACGAAGCGCGAGCCGTCCGCCCGCTCATGCGCCAGCATCGCCTCCCCGTGCCGCGCCGTCGTCTCGACGAAGTAGCCGAGCACGTTGTTGTGCTTGACCTTCAGGCTCTCGACACCCGTCTCGGCCGCAAACTCCGCCTGAAGCCGCGCGATCACGCCCCGCCCCTCGCGGGAGAGGGCGCGGGCGTCGTCGAGCGCTTCGTCATAGCCCTCCGCCACGAAGCCACCCTCCCGCGCCATCAGCGGCGGGCTTTCGACTAGGGCTGCGGTCAGGAGGTCGATGAGCGCACCGTGCCCCTCGAGCGCCCGCGCAGCAGCCGCGATCTCTTCAGGCGCCTCCCCGCCCAACGCCCCGGCGATCCGCGCCCCCGCCGCCAGCCCGTCGCGGAGGGCGGCAAGGTCCCGCGGGCCGCCACGGCCGAGGGCAAGGCGCGAAAGGGCGCGCTCGATATCCGGCACACCGGCAAGCGCTTCGGCCAACGTCTCGCGCCGCCGCGGCTCCGCCATCAGCCAGTCCACCGCGTCGTGGCGCGCGGCGATCCCGGCGGGGTCGGTGAGGGGGGCTGCGAGACGTGCGGCAAGCAGGCGCGCGCCCGGCCCCGTCCGCGTCCGGTCGACCGCGGCGAGGAGGCTGCCCTCCCGCCCGCCCGAGAGACTTCGCATAAGCTCGAGGTTCCGGCGCGTCGCCGCATCCAGACGCATCGCCCCCGCCGCCGTCTCCCGCACCGGCGGCTTGAGCCGCGGCAACGCCCCGCGCTGCGTCAGCTCCAGATAGGCCGCGACCGCGCCGAGGGCCGAAAGCTCGGGCCGGGTGAAGCTGCCGAACCCCTCCAGCGTCTTCACGCCATAGAGCCGGGCCAGCCGGGCCTCCGCACCCGCACTGTCGAAGGCGGATCGGGGCTGCGCGGTCAGAACGCCGCCAGCGCTCTCCAGCGTCGCAATCAGCGTGCGCCGGGCCTCCCGCGCATCGGCTTCCTCCTCGGCATGCGCCGCAATCACCGCCTCGTTCGCCAGCACTTCGGACGGGGCCAACCGGGCGAGAGCGGGGCCAAGCTCGGCCTCGGCCACAGCCATCACCCCGATCTCGCCCGTCGATAGCTCCGCCCAGGCCAGCGCCCCCTCGCCCCGGAGCGAGGCCCAGGCGGCGAGGTAGTTGGCAGCCCGCGCCTCCAGAAGCCGGTCCTCGGTCAGCGTGCCGGGGGTGACGAGGCGCACGACCTCGCGCCGCACGACGGATTTGGAGCCGCGCTTCTTCGCCTCCGCCGGGTCCTCCGTCTGCTCGCAGACCGCCACCCGATGGCCCTTGCGGATGAGTGTGTGCAGATAGGCCTCGGCCGAGTGGACCGGCACACCGCACATCGCGATGTCCTCGCCCAGATGCTTACCGCGCTTGGTGAGCGCGATGTCGAGGGCGGCGGCCGCCACCTCCGCATCCTCGAAGAAAAGCTCGTAGAAATCGCCCATACGGTAGAAGAGGAGCGCATCGGCGTGCTCGGCCTTGATGCCGAGATACTGCGCCATCATCGGGGTCGCCCCCGCCGTCTCGCGCGGAGCCGTATCTTGCGTTCTGCTGTCGTCCTTCGCCGCCATGGCGTCCGCTAGCACGCAGGCTCAGACGCTGTCGATCACGCCGACCCCCGCCTCGGCCCAGGCGGCGCGGATGGCGGTGAGCGAGCCGTCAAGATCGATCGCGGCGGTCAGCGGCTCGATCACTGCGGCGCCGAACCCCTCCTTCCGCGCATCGAGCGCCGACCAGCCGACGCAGAAATCCGTGGCGATGCCGACGAAAACGCAGCGCCGCACCGCCCAGGCGCGCAGTGCCTCCGCCAGCCCCGTGCGCGTCGCATGGTCGTTCTCGAAGAAGGCCGAGTAGCTGTCGATCTCCGCCCGATAGCCCTTGCGCAGGATCATGCGCGCCGCCGGTATGTCGAGCCCCGGATGAAACGCGGCACCCTCGCTCCCCTGCACGCAATGGTAGGGCCAGAGCGTCTGGGCGCCATAAGGCATCTCGATCTGCTCGAAGGGCGCGCGTCCCGGATGGCTCGAGGCAAAGGAGCTGTGCCCCGCCGGGTGCCAATCCTGCGTCATCACGACGGTCCCGAACCGCCGTGCCAGCGCATTGATGCCGGGGACGAGCGCGCTGCCACCCGCCACCGCCAGCGCGCCGCCCTCGCAAAAGTCGTTCTGCATATCCACGATGATGAGCGCATCGCCGTCTTCGGGCGTGAAAGCCATGCGGTCCTCCCTCGGCCAGCGGCCATCAGCATCGCGCGCCAGGCGGCGGCACGGCAAGGAGCACGCAACGCGAAAGACCCCGGCAGGGCGCCAGGGTCTCTTTCACGGCATCAGGTTTACGGCATCAGGGCACCAAGGCCCCCGCGATCAGTTGCCGGTGTAGCCGCGGGCGCCCTTGGAGGACTGCGTGCCGCTCCGCCCCCGGTATTCGTCGGCGACATCCTGGCGGTCCTTGTCGCTCGTGAAGGCTTCGATCAGTGCGGAGAAAGGCGTCGGATAGCCGCCCACGGGCATCTCGGCGCGCATCTTGTTGAAGTCCTTGAGGCTCGAATTGCCGGTCCGCGCATCGACGGGCAGGGCGGCGGCAAGGGTCACGATGGCGACGCTGGCGGCGATGAGGGTCTTCATGGTGTAGCTCCATCTCTGGGGCCCGCCGGCGGGCAGGCCGTTTCCGGGATGGCTGCTAGGTGGGGATGAACTTTCCGTGCGGTATCGTGATCGCTGGAAAGGGATTGTGGCCTCGCGCTCAACAATCCGGCCCTGCACAGGACCCGCTGCACCCCGCCCTTCCCGCGGGCCGGAACCGGTCGGACAAATCCGGGCTTGCCTATCCTGACGCTGCTGGTACTTGGTATGCCAGACAAGGATCACAGGGATCGTTATGGGCAAGGCGCTCAGATTAGAGCCGGTGGACGGCACCTTCAGCCTGCGTGACCACATATACGCGGTGCTGAAACAGTCCATCATGGAGCTCGATATCTACGATCCCGAGAGCCAGCGCCGGATGGACGAGCGCAGCCTCGCCGAACAGCTCGGCATCTCGCGCACCCCGATCCGCGAGGCGATCAACCGGCTCGCACAGGAAGGCTTCGTCGAGATCCAGCCCCGCCGCGGCGTCTTCATCAAACGCAAGACCCTGCCCGAGGTGCTCGAGATGCTCGAGCTCTGGTCGGCGCTCGAGAGCGCGGCCGCCCGCCTCGCCTGCCAGCGCGCCTCGGACGCCGATATCGCGGCCCTCAGCCTCCACGCCAAGCACACGGCGGAGGGCGCGCGGGCGGAGATGTCTGAATACTCCGAGGCCAACATCGCCTTTCACCGTGCGGTGCTCGCGCTCTCCGGCAACGCGCTCATGATCGCGACCGGCGACGGGCTCCTCGCCCATCTCGCCGCCGTCCGCCGCCGCGCGATGGTCGATCCCAGCCGGGCCGAACGCTCCGTCATCGACCATGGCGGGATCATCGCGGCCCTCAAGGCGCGCCAGCCCGATCTCGCTGCCCGCCGGGTCGAGGCGCATACTGCACGGCTTCATGCCTATCTTCGGCGCTCCTGGCGCTATTTCACCGGGGAGGACGCGGTGGAGACCTCCGCCGCTGCCCAAAACAAAGAGACGAATGACGAGGAAACCGATGGCACTCGCATCCCAGACCGCGCATGACACGCTCGCCCAGAAAAGCACCGACGAAAGCATCGTCTCCGGCGGCCGCCTCGTTGCCAAGGCGCTGAAGGCGGAGGGTGTCGACACGATCTTCACCCTCTGCGGCGGGCATATCATCGACATCTATGACGGCTGCATCGATGAGGGCATCCGCATCGTCGATGTGCGCCATGAGCAGGTCGCGGCCCATGCGGCGGACGGCTATGCGCGCCAGACCGGCAAGCTCGGCTGTGTGGTGACGACGGCGGGCCCCGGCTGCACCAATGCAGTGACGGGCGTCGCGACCGCGTTCCGGTCCGAGAGCCCGATCCTCCATATCGGCGGGCAGTCCTCGCTCACCCAGCACAAGATGGGCTCGCTCCAGGACCTGCCGCATGTCGACATGATGGCGCCGATCACGAAGTTCTCCTCCGGCGTCTTCTCGACCGATCGTGTCGCCGACATGATCTCGATGGCCGCGCGCGAGTGCTTCACCGGCGCCTACGGGCCGAGCTATCTCGAGATCCCGCGCGACATTCTGGATGCCGAAATCCCGGTCGAGAAGGCGCGCATCCCCGAGCCCGGCAAGTACCGCGCCAGCCCGCGCATGATCGCGGATGTGAACGACATCGAGAAGCTCGCGGACATCCTGGTGAAGTCCGAGCGTCCCGCTGTGCTCTTCGGCCAGCAGGTCTGGGCCAGCGGCTCGGCACAGGAAGCCATCGACTTCGTCCGCGCGCTCGACATCCCCTGCTACATGAACGGCGCCTCGCGTGGCATGCTGCCCCCGGGCGATCCGCACCATTTCGACCGGACGCGCAGCCTCGCCTTCAAGGAAGCGGACGTCATCCTGATCGTCGGCACGCCCTTCGACTTCCGCATGGGCTACGGTAAGCGCATCTCCAGCGACCTCACGCTCGTGCAGCTCGACCTCGACTACAAGACCGTCGGCAAGAACCGGGACATCGATCTCGGCATTCCCGGCCATCCGGGCGCGAACCTCACCGCGGTCGTGGCGGCCGCCTCGGCCAAGATGGACGGCGGCAAGCGCCAGCTCCGCCAGCAGTGGATGGAGAAGCTGCGGGGCGCGGAGGCCGCTGCCCTTCAAAAGCTCATGCCGCTCTTCACCTCGGACCAGTCGCCGATCCACCCCTACCGGCTCGCTTGGGAAATCAACGAGTTCCTGGGCGAGGACACGATCTATATCGGCGACGGCGGCGATGTGGTGACGATCTCGGCCCAGGCCGTCCGCCCCCGCGGACCCGGCCAGTGGATGGACCCGGGCGCCCTCGGCTCCCTCGGCGTCGGTACGGGCTTCGCCATGGCCGCGAAGATGGCCCACCCGAACAAGGAGGTCATGTGCCTCTATGGCGACGGCTCCTTCGGCATGACCGCCTTCGATATGGAGACCTCACAGCGCTTCGGCGCGCCGTTCCTGGCCGTCATCGGCAACAACTCGGCGATGAACCAGATCCGCTATGGCCAGATCGCGAAATACGGCGAGAACCGCGGCGATATCGGCAACAAGCTCGGCGATGTGGAGTTCTCGAAGTTCGGCCAGATGATCGGCGGCTATGGCGAGGAGGTGCGCGAAGCCTCCGAGATCCAGCCTGCGCTCCACCGCGCCCGCGACGCCATCGCCCGCACCGGCAAATGCGCCGTGGTCAACGTCTGGATCGACCCCAATGAATACGCGCCCGGCACCAAGGCGCAGACGATGTACAAGTAAAGCCAATGCGACCCCGCCCCTTGGTCGTGTTTGCCGTATCGGCAGCGCTGATCGGCTGGGCGGGATACACCCTTCTCCAGCAGCCGACACCCGACTGGTTGCTGGAGATGACGAACAGCGGGCCGAGCGATCAGCAACTGAGGACCGCCGTCGATCTTTCAGCGAGCCGGTCCCAGTGGGCCTGCGTGAAACGACAGCGTGAGATCGCACAGCGGGAGAGGGCGCGGTGCCTTGATAACGCGGCGGAGAGTGAGACGGGCTGGTGCCCCGATGTAGGTGAGCTAGATGACCTGCGGGCTTGCGAAACGCCGGGCTCCCCCCCCTGGTCGAGCATGGCTGATCGCGCACTGCTCGAAGATATCGAAGAACGCTTGGAAGCGAGAACGACGGAGACCGACCGATGAAAGCCCTTGAAGGCGTCAAGATCCTCGATTTCACGCATGTGCAGTCGGGTCCGACCTGCACGCAGCTTCTCGCCTGGTTCGGGGCGGATGTGATCAAGGTGGAGCGGCCGGGCGTGGGCGATGCGACGCGCAAACAGCTCGTCGACGTGCCCGGCGCGGACAGCCTCTATTTCACCATGCTGAACCACAACAAGCGCTCCATCGAGCTCAATCCGAAAACGGAGAAGGGCAAGGAGGTGCTGACCCGCCTTGTCGAGACCTGCGACGTGCTGGTCGAGAACTTCGCCCCCGGCGCGCTCGACCGTATGGGCTTCTCCTGGGAGCGGATCCAGGAGATCAACCCGCGCATGATCATGGCCTCGGTCAAGGGCTTTGGCCCGGGCAAGTACGAGGACTGCAAGGTCTACGAGAATGTCGCGCAATGCGCCGGCGGCTCGGCCTCCACGACCGGCTTCCTCGACGGCCCGCCGCTGGTGACCGGTGCCCAGATCGGCGACAGCGGCACGGGCCTCCACCTCGCCCTCGGTATCGTCACGGCGCTCTTCCAGCGGGAGAAGTCGGGCCGCGGCCAGAAGGTGCTCGCGCCGATGCAGGACGGCGTCCTCAACCTCTGCCGCGTGAAGCTCCGCGACCAGCAGCGGCTCGAGGCCGGCCCCCTAAAGGAATACAGCCAGTTCGGGGCGGGCATCGAATTCGGCGAGGCGACGCCCCGCGCTGGCAACGACAGCGGCGGCGGTCAGCCCGGGCGCATCCTCAAGTGCAAGGGCTGGGAGACCGATCCCAACGCCTACACCTACTTCATCACCCAGGCGGCGGTGTGGGAGCATGTCTGCGACGTCATCGGCGAGCCCGAGTGGAAGACCAAGCCCGGCTATGCCACGCCGCCCGAGCGGCTCGACAAGCTTGATGCGATCTTCGAGCGGATCGAAGCGTGGACCATGACCAAGACCAAGTTCGAGGTCATGGAGATCTGCAACCCGCTCAACATCCCCGTCGGCCCGATCCTCAGCATGAAGGAGATCGCGGAGGACGAGGGCCTGCGCGCCACCGGCACCATCGTCGACGTGCCGCACCCCGAGCGCGGCAACTACCTCACCGTCGGCTGCCCGATTAAGATGTCCGACAGCCCGGTCGAGGTCGTCCGCAGCCCCCTCCTCGGCGAGCACACCGCCGAGATCCTGGGCGAGGTGCTGGGCTACACGCCCGAGCAGATCAACGAAATAGCAGGCTCCGGCGCGATAGGAGACCTTCCGAAGGCGGCTGAGTGAAGCGTCTGCCGTACGTGGACCGGAAGCTGCTCGTGTACCTCGCGGGCGCCTTCGTCCTCGGCGGCGTCCTTTGGCTCCTGCCTGTCTGGAAATTCATTGAGGCGAACAAGTGCCTCAGAATGCACGGACACTACGACTTCGAGACGACGACTTGTCGTTTCACCACTCTTAACAAGCATGCGAGATAGCCTTCTATGTCCGCAGTTTTGATCATCGCGGCTTTCTACATGGCCTGCGCGAGCCTCATTCTCTGGCTCGGCTTCTTTCATCCGCGCCAGCCGCGGCTGATCTTCGCCGATGCGGGCACATCGGCGCGGGCGAGCCTCGCGACGGCGGGGGCCGGCATCGCGCTTATGCAGATCGGATTTTGAGCGGTCCCGTGCGGACCGGTGGCTGAGGGGGAAGGCCGTTGCAGGAAGATCCGGATATCGGTTGGGTGATGGCGGCCATCATTGGCGTCATGGGTTTGGTGGTTCTGGCGCTTCTCTACGTGCCCGGCCTCAGGCCAGAGCAGGCGGTGCTGGAATGCGACGCCAAGGGCGGGGTCTGGTCGTCCGAGACCCGGTTCTGCACGGAGTCCGACAGCCCGCTCGCGGGGATGGCATCCTGATGAGAAAGACAATGACAAACGAACGGGAGGGACACCGTGAGACTGATCGTGAACGGCCAACAGGCCTTCGGGAAGGCGGCGCTCGAGAAGATACTGGAGGCGGGCAAGGACGAGGTCGTCGGCGTCTACACTGCCCCGGATAAGGAAGGCCGCCCCGTAGACCCACTCAAGGAAGCCGCCCTCGAGCACGGCCTGCCCCTCTTCCAGCCGCCGAACTACAAGGATGAGGCGGTGCTGAGCGAGATGCGCGGCCTCAAGGCGGATCTCATGGTCATGGCCTACATGATCATCTTCGTGCCCGAAGCCGCGCGCCAGATCCCGGCCCACGGCTCGATCTGCTTCCACCCCTCGCTCCTGCCCCTCCACCGCGGCCCCTCCTCGATCAACTGGCCGATCATCTGGGGCTCCAGCAAGACCGGCCTCTCCTGGTTCTTCCCCGATGACGGGCTGGATGAGGGCGACATCCTGCTTCAGCGCGAGGTCGAGATCGGCCCGGACGACACGCTCGGCGATGTCTACTTCAAGAAGATCTTCCCGCTCGGTGTCGAGACGACGCTCGAGGCCATCGACCGCATCCGCAGCGGCAACCCGCCCCATACCGCCCAGGACGACAGCAAGGCGACCTATGAGAGCTGGTGCCGCAAGAAGGACGCTGGCATCGACTGGGCCAAGCCCCAGGCCGAGGTCTACAACCTCATCCGCGGCTGCAACCCCCAGCCCGGCGCCTGGACCATGCTGGGCGAGACCGAAGTCCAGATCTTCGACTGCCGGCCCGCCCCGGCCGAGGGTGGCGCTCCCGGAAGCGTCGTCTCCGTGTCCGACGACGGCGTTTTGGTGCAAGCGGGCGGCGGCGGCATCCTTGTAAAGCGCGTGAGACCCAGTGGCGGGGGCAAGGTGCCCGCGGCCGAATGGGCCGCCTCCGCAAGCCTCACACCGGGCACAAAGCTCGGCGACTGACAAACAATCCGCACAACGATGCGAAATCTGGGAGAAGCTCGGCCATGTCCGATATCGAGATCGCGCGCAAAGCCAACAAGAAACCCATCCAGGAGATCGGCGCCAAGCTCGGCATTCCGTCCGAGCATCTGCTGCCCTACGGCCATGACAAGGCGAAGGTCTCCGCGGCCTTCATCGAGAGCCTGAAGGACAAGCCGGACGGCAACCTGATCCTCGTGACCGCGATCAATCCGACGCCGGCGGGCGAAGGCAAGACGACCACCACCGTCGGCCTCGGCGACGGGCTCAACCATATCGGCAAGAACGCCTGCATCTGCATCCGCGAGGCGTCGCTGGGCCCGAATTTCGGCATGAAGGGTGGGGCTGCCGGCGGTGGCTATGCCCAGGTCGTGCCCATGGAGGAGATGAACCTCCACTTCACCGGGGACTTCCACGCCATCACCTCGGCGCACAACCTCCTCTCGGCGATGATCGACAACCACATCTACTGGGGCAACAGCCTCGAGATCGATGTGCGCCGCGTCGCCTGGCGCCGG
>JBCBYV010000053.1:0-11195 GCA_039815685.1 Pseudomonadota bacterium
AGGCCCGGATCCGCCAGAGAATCTCGGCGGGCTTGTCCTTCAGGGTCTGGATCACAAGCGGTTCGGCCATGCCGCTATTCAACCGGCTCTCCAACCGCGCCGGCCAGCCCCCAATTTGGTGCATCTGCTACCTAAGCCCGAACCGATGCTTCAAATTGGCTTCGTGTTGAAGTCCACGACCGCCCTTGGCCATCGGCCTTTGCGTTCAACTTGCTGAGTTCGTCGTTGATGGTGGCTGCTTGCACCGAGGTAGTTGTCTGAAGGACCGTCCGAGAAGGCCCTTCCTGCGCTCGCACTGGCCAACGCGCCCATTCGAAAGGAACCTAGACCATGTCGCACCCGGCCTTCACGTCTGACTCTGTCGCTGTCGTCACAGGAGGCGCATCCGGCATCGGCCTTGCCGCAGCGACCCGGTTCGCCGGCATGGGAATGCGGGTCGTTGTCGCCGACCTCGATCCGGACAAGCTCGCATTGGCGGAGGACGCCCTACGAAGAGCGGGTGCCGCTGAGGTGATGACGGCCGTAACCGACGTCGCACAGCGCGCCGACATCGAGGTGCTCGAAGCGGAGGTATCGGCTCGTTTCGGCGGCGCGGACATCCTGATGAATAATGCCGGCGTTGGTGGTCGCAGCTCATGCACTGGCCCTGTCGATGTCTGGGAGAAGATCCAAAATGTGAATCTTTGGGGTGCGATCCATGGCGTTCAGGTCTTCGCACCAAAAATGATCGCGCGGCGGCGCACGGGCGTGATCATCAACACGGGTTCGAAGCAGGGCATCACGACCCCTCCGGGCAACCCCGCCTACAACGTCTCCAAGGCCGGGCTAAAGGTCTTCACTGAGGCGCTTGCGCACGAGCTGCGCAACAGCGACGGGGCGCAGATCACGGCGCATCTTCTGGTGCCGGGCTTCGTCCACACCGGCATGACGACCGGCGGGGGCGAGAAGCCGGCCTCCGCCTGGACGCCTGAGGAGACGGCGGCACTCTTCATCGAGAGCGTGAACCGCGGTGACTTCTACATCCTCTGTCCCGACAATGACGTATCGCGCAGCCTCGACGAGAAACGTATTGCCTGGGCAGTCGGCGACATCATCGAGAACCGGCCCGCGCTTAGCCGTTGGCATCCTGACTATGCCAAAGCGTTCGCGGCACATGTCGCTACCGACGCCTGAGGGCACCGCTCGATACGTACTCGCGAGACGGCTTCACTCGCGCCGAGCGCCGCCAGCCCTGCAGCTCGCCTCATCCGCACTCGAAGCACGGGCCACGAAAACCGAGTAGCCTGCTTCCTCCCCGCGCTATGAACGGCTGGACTTAGGGACGCCGCATAGCCATGCGGAACGCTGACCGAGGCACCTCAACATCGTGCTTGGGAACGCGTTGCTGCTGCGCAGATGCGTGGTGCGCGCTTCGGATTGCGCTTACCGGGCGTCGCGTCGACGCCAGCGCTGTCTTAACCCAGCTTTCGGCCGCAGTGAGAATTTCGGATCCGGCTCGGGGAGTTTATCGGGGGCAAGTGGCGTCCATCGCCTGAGGATCGTCGCGCTCGCCAGGCACGCTTCCATCAGGCCGAACTGCTGTCCGATGCAGACGCGTGGCCCGGCGCCGAAGGGGATGTAGGCGTAGCGCGGCCACGTGGGCTCGCCTAGGAAGCGCTCCGGTCGGAACTGTTCCGGCGCTTCGAACCAGCGCGGATCTCGCTGCACCGCGATCGGCGTGATCTGAACCAGATCGCCCTCTGCAATCCTGATGCCGTCGAGCTCTACTGGAAGAATCGCGCGGCGCAGGAACAGGGCGTAGGCGGGCGGATAGAGCCGCAGTGTCTCGTCAACAACGGCGCGCAGTTGCGGCAGTGACCGGACATCCGCCTGCGTGACCGGCCGGTCGCCTACGACAGCGTCGATCTCGCCCTGCACTCTCTCGCACCATTCAGGGGCGCGGCCCAGACTGGCGAAGATCCAGCTCAGGAGCGCGCCCAATGTTTCGTGCCCGGCGATCAGCAGGCTCATGACATCGGCCCGGATCAGATGCTCGTCACCCTCATGCTGAAGAGCAAGCATTGAGAGCAGGTCGCCATGATCGGTCTCTCCCGCGCCCGCCTCGGCGAGGCGCGTCCCGACAAGTCCCCCGACCATACTCGCCATCACCGCCATCGCCCACTTCTTTCGCCGCTTCAGAGGCAGCGGCAGCCAGTCGGGCAGGGTGAGGGGTGACGTGCTTTCGGCGAAGGCGACAGCCGAGAGCACTTGGATCGCTTCCTCGACCTCGTCGCCGTTCTCTAGAGGATCGGCGCCGAAGAGAGTCTTCGTCGCGATGTCGAGCGTCAGGCGAGCCATGGAAGCGTCGGTATCGATCTCGATCGTACCGTCGGGCCCGGCCATGTCTTCCAAGGTCACGCAGAACGAGGTTGCGAGCGTCACCGCTGCGGCGCCATAGCCGGGGAGGCGCGCTGTCTGGAACGCAGGCAAGACCTTGCGGCGCCGCTTGTGCCACGTCTCGCCTTCGGCGAGGAGCATGCTGTCGCCGTTCCATTGCCTCAGCACTGCAGTCATTTTCTCGAAGCGCACGAACGAGGAAGCGTGTTTCGTCAGGGCGAGTTCAATCTGGCGGGGATGGAAGAGTTGCCATGATCGATATGGACCGAGGCGAAGGCACACCGCATCACCATATCTCCGTTTCAGATCGTCGTAGAACCCGATCTGGTCGGTCCTGATCCGCCAGAGGTGATCGATCCCGAGGAGCCAGACCGGTGGGTGGTGCGCTTCAGGTGGCATCGTCTCGGATCTCGGTCGGGCGCGGTCCGGTGAGCCGCGAGCGCGCATACTGGAAGGGAAGCACGAGCAACAGTACGGCAGCGCCGAGCAACGCCGCCGCGAGATTGAGATGGTTCAGCGCCTTGGCTGCGGCTGCGGCGCCGGTGAAGTGCTGCGTCTCCCCTGGCTCGCGGTAGGACAGCCAACCCTGCGCCTCGACGATCTCAATGCCGATTGCCTGACGGCTCCTCAGCCAGTCGCGGAAAGCGCGGTGGCTCGCCTTGGTCGGGTCGATGCCGAGCTGTGCAGGCTCCGGAATCCAGGGGCGCCAGCGTGGGAGCCATTCCGGTACATTGGCGCGGTATCGGGGCCAAGCGGCAGGAAATCGCTGCTCCAGGTCCTGGCGGTGATGCCAGCGCACCATGCCAAGGACGAAGACCCAGGCCATCAGCGCCGCCGAGGCGACCCAGGGGTTGGCGAGCGCAACCCCCATCGCGATCCAGGCCAGCGCCGTCGAGAGCTGCATCGGGTTGCAGACATACGCGTAGAGCCCGGTCCGAACGAGGCGGCGTGTTGCATCGAGCGGGATTGGCGTGCCTTCGCCATGAAGTACGAATGTCTGCACAGCGGCGAGCCCGACCATGCAACTGAAGCCGAAGACCAGCAGGCAGAGCCCCAGGAGCCATCGCGGCGTCGCGCCGACCTCCCAGGTACCCCCCATCGCGAGCATCACCAGTGTCGGGACAAGGAGGAAGGCGACCACCCCATAGCCGAGCGCAAGCAGCGCTGCCCTGATCGGCAGCTCCCGGTCCGTCGCCGTCCAACGCGCGAGGTAGAGAGCGGGCAGGTGCGCAACTAGGAAGACCAGGCAGACGCCCATGAACCAGTTCGGACCGGCCGTCACCAGCGGGTCGAGCGAGGCGAACATGGTGCCATGGAGGGCGAGCACGATCGGCAGCAGGATCAGCGCTGGTGCGACGTTCGGCAGCGCGAAGTAGAGCACCGGGCCAAAGAGCAGGGCACCGCCAATCAGTATGTCAGCCGGAACGCCATGGATCATCAGCACGTCGCCGCCATAGCGCCACCAGCCGACTTCAATCGCCAACAGGTGCAGCGCGAGGATCGTGCCCAAGCCGTAGAGGAAGGAGAAGAGCCCACCGACGAGGTGGCGTCGGCTCTGCTGTACGCGCCGCGCAAGGAGCAACGCTGCGGCGAGCGGACCAAGGAAGAGCGCCCAGCGAAGGGCCCATAGAATGGGTTGGGGCAAATCGAGGGCGATCACTCTGCCACCACCAGTGCGGCGATCCTGTCCCTCAGGGGCGGAGGCAGCCGCGTCTCGAAGAGCTCGACGACGAGGAAGACGACCGGCATGCCGAGCGCGAGGTAGAGCGCAAAGGCGGGCAGGGCTACGATCAGCAGGAGCTGAAGTGCGACACCGACCCGCATCAGCACAGCTTCGCGCGATCGCGCAGGTCCCATCACCAGAACCAGAACGGCAAGCGTCGACGGAAAGATGACTGTCAGGGGATAGGCGAGCATGGTTGCCTCGTCGCCAATCCTTAGGTCCGAGACAACATCGAAGGCCCTCGCGAGGCTGGCGGCGCAGATCGCGAAAGTGATTGTCAGCCGGGCGCGGGACCGGAGCTCGAACATCCTCTCTCGATAGGCGCCAATCAGGGCGGGATTGCGTCTCAACTACGCCGACGATGTCGAACATCGAAGCAGCCTATCCTCCGTGGCGGATCGGAGGTCCCAAAGAGCCCGGCCACGCTCTCTGTGTGATTGAGTGGGCATCGAACATGCCGCCACTCTGATCGGGGTCAGGGGGCAAGAGGATCGCGGTCGCGAACGGGCCCTCGTTGCATGGCGAGGCAGGGATCACCCTCGAGCTGCTGCGCTCGTAGTGAGACCTCTGCGTCCTCAGCGTGCTCTAGCAGGGCAGTTAGGTATCAAGTGATGACACACGGTTTGCTGAGTCAGGGCAGTGGACCAACCACCACCCATTCTCCCCACCTGCGGCGGGTCCGTACAGTTGTCTTGGGGCGGATCGGCATGCCTCAACGTGATCAGTCCGATGATTGCTGCGCCCGCCGATATTGCGTCAGTTCCGCCATGATCGAGAGGGCGATTTCTTCTGGCGTCACTGCGCCAATATCAAGCCCAGCGGGCGCTCTGACCGCATCGACGGCTCCCACGGGCATGCCAGTTGCCTTGAGCTTGCTTGCCAGTGCCGTGAACTTCCGGCGGCTGCCGACGAAGGCGACGTACCCCGCTCCTGCGCTCAGTGCCTCTGCCAGAGCCTTGAGGTCGCCTTGGCCCTGGGTCGCAACGACCGCAGCCCGGAGTGTGCCGGTGGTGGAGAGCGTCTCGGCTGCGCCGGCCCTTGTCAGCCGCCAGTGGAACCCTCCGGCAAGCTGCACCAGCGCCTCGGCCACGGGCGAGCTCCCGTACACGACCAGCTCCGGCGCCGGCAGGCACGGTTCGATGAAAATGTCGATCGATCCCTGCGACGGGCAGCCATTGCGCGCAAACCGAACCCCATCGACCTCGTCGCCGGGCGCCGCCCCCTTTCGCGACAAATCCGCTTCGGGTGCGACGGAGATGAGCCGGGGTCGACCGTCCTCGAGAGCCGCCCGCACCGTGTCCCGAACCGCGGCCTGGGTGCAGCCCCCACCGAGCCAACCCTTCAGGATCTGCCCGTCGGCCGCGACCACCGCTTTCGCGCCGGGCTGTGCCGCAGTAGCCCCCGCCGTCCGCACGATGGTCGCAAAGGCGAAGGGCTCGTCGCGTTCGCGCAGGTCGCTTACGGCCTCGGCCAGATCGGTGTCGATGGCGCTCATATGCGTCACAATCGGATCAACTCCGGTTCGAGTGCTGCGAGATCGTCGAGCGTGCTCGCTGCTGCAAAGAGGTCGAGATGCGGCATCGCCGCCGCCATGCCGCCAGCGATCGGCCGGTAGTCGCGCCAGCCCTTCAGCGGATTGAGCCACAGGATTCGACAGCCGCGCCGAGAGAGGCGGGCCAGCGCGTCGCCGAGGACCCCTGGCGGGCCGGTGTCGTAACCGTCTGACAGGATCAGCACCGCCGTCCGGTTGTTCACGAAGCGCTTTGCATAGCCGTCGGCGAACTGGCTGAGGCACTCACCGATCTTCGAGCCGCCGCCGAAGCCGTCCGCCATCAGCGACATCCGGCCGATGCCCCGCATTGTGTCCTTATCGCGCAGCGCCTCGGTGATGCGCACGAGCCTTGTGTGGAAGAGATACGCATCCGCCGATGGGTCCGACCGCATCAGCCCGCCGAGGAACGCAAGAAAGACCTTCGCATAGACTGACATCGACCCGGAGACGTCGCAGAGTGCCGCGATCCTGAGCGTCCGGTCCGGGCGCCGGGATTTCACGAGCCTGAGCGGCTCCCCGCCCGAAGCGAGGCTCGCGCGGATCGTCCGCCTGAAATGCAGCCGATCGCCCCGGCGCGTCGCGGCGACCCGCCGTGCCCGTCGTTGTCGGAGCGCTTGGCCAAGCCGGCAGGCAACCGCCTCGGCCTCGGCGATCTCTTCGGCGCCGACCAGATCGCGGAGATCCTTGCGGGCAAGGTTGCGGACTTCGCTGGCGATGAGCTTGCCGAGGCCATCGCTCTCGGCTTCGCCGGCATCACTACCCTCGGGGGCAGACGGCGCCCCTTCACCATCCGCGTCGGGAAGCTGACCGGCTACGTTCCGGCTGCTGTGCACGTCGCGGTGGGGCTGCTGCGGCCGCGTCGGCATCGCCTTCGTACGCACCCTTCCTGCATCCAGCCAGAAGGCGTCGAACAACGCGTCAAAGCGCTCAGCCTCGTCCTGACAGCCCGTGCAGACGGCCTTCAGCGCCCGCTTCACATGGTCGGGCTTCGCGGCCTCCACATGGGTCAGCGCCTCGAGCGCGAGCTCTGTTTCAGCAACCCCCAGTCGCAGACCGTTCGTCCGCAGATGCGCCATGAAGCCCGCAATCCGAGCGGCAGGGCCCGGGTCGCGCGCAGCGAAACGCGTGACGCGGCTCATGCGGCCTTGCCCGCCAAGCGGGCTGTGACCTCAGGCGTGATCGCCGCCTGGTCGCCCTGGGTTTTCAGCAGCGTCTTCAGCGTCGCGTGCAGCAACACCGGGTCCGAGTTCAGATCGGCGATCCCCAGCCCCGTCAGCGCCGCAGCAAAGTCCAAGGTCTCGGCGATCCCTGGCACCTTCTCCAGAGTCTCCCGGCGGAGATCCTGCACGAAACCGATGATCTGCCCGGCAAGCCGCGCTTCGACGCCCGGACAGCGAGCGTTCAGGATCGCAAGCTCCGCCTCCCGCGTCGGATAGTCGAGATAGGTGTAGAGGCAGCGCCGCCTGAGCGCGTCCGACAAATCCCGCGTCCCGTTCGCCGTGAGGATGACGATGGGCCGGGTCACCGCGCTCAGCGTCCCGAGCTCCGGCACCGTCACTTGGAAGTCGGACAGCACCTCTAGCAGATAGGCCTCGAACTCCTCGTCCGCCCGGTCGATCTCGTCGATCAGCAGCACCGGAGACGCCGCCTGCCGGATCGCGGCCAGCAGCGGTCGCTCGAGCAGAAACTCCTCCGAGAAGATCCGCTCCTCGACGGCGCGCCCCGTCACACCGTCCTCTGCCGCCGCACGGATCGTCAGCAGCTGGCGCTGATAGTTCCACTCGTAGATCGCCTGGGCCGCATCCAGCCCCTCATAGCATTGCAGCCGGATCAGCCGCGCGCCACGGGCTGCCGCCAGAACCTTGGCCACCTCGGTCTTGCCGACACCCGCCGGCCCTTCCAGGAGGAGCGGCCGGCCCAAGGCCAACGAAAGGTGGAGGGCCATCGCGAGATCATCGCTCGCGACGTAACCGGCCTCCGCGATGCTGTCCTGCAGCACACGCCAGGTCATGCCGGGACGGCCTTGCGGAGCGCTGCGGCGACGATCGCAGCATGCAGAAAGACGACGCTTCCGGCGGAAGCCAGATGCTCGACCGTGCTGGCGCCGGGCAACAGCAGGATGACGGCGATGCCGATCGGGATTAGCAGGGCGACGGCAGTGATCAGTCCGGGGTTGTAGCTTCGCCGGACGACGGCCGGGAGCAGATGCACGAAGCCGTTGATCAGCGCGAGATAGCCCGCCAACAGCCCCCAGCCCGGCGCAACGGTGCTGTGGAGCCAGACCGATGCCGCGACGAAGAACCAGACGAAGATCACATTGATCACCGCGACATTCGCGAGCGACAGGCCCGCCCGGTCCGGACCGACCATCGCGTTGACATAGGCGCGGAACCGGTCGGCATCGTGCTCTTCGACCTGATGGATCACGTAGAGTGGCAGGACCAGGAACGCGGCGAGCCCGCCCGCGCTCAGATCGAGCAGGGGCGCCAGGATCAGCAAGACCGGCGTCATGGCAGCGCCACCGTAGACCCAAGTGCTCGCCAGTCGGTCCAGGAAAGCTGCCATGACGCCCCTTTACTCACCCGTGCAGCCCAAGATCGTTGGCCGTCTTCCAGATCCGCCAATGATCGTGCGGCATGTGGCTCTGACGCAAGCCAAAGGCGCGGAAGGCGTCGTGGACCGCGTTCGAAAAGCACGGCACGCCACCGACATTCGGGCTCTCGCCCACGCCCTTTGCGCCGATCGGGTGATGCGGCGAGGGCGTGGTCGTGTGGTCTGTGATGTAGTTCGGCGTCTCCCAGGCCGTGGGGATGAAGAAATCCATCAACGTGCCCGTCTTGCAGTTGCCGAGCTCGTCATAGGCGATCTCCTGCCCCATCGCGATGGCCAGCGCCTCGGTCAGGCCGCCATGGACCTGACCCTCGATGATCATCGGATTGATCCGTGTGCCGCAGTCGTCGAGCGCATAGAAGAACCGGATCTCGTGCTCGCCGGTATCGACGTCGATCTCCATCGCGCAGACATAAGCGCCGAAGGGATAGGTCATGTTCGGCGGGTCGTAGTAGCTCACGGCCTCCAGCCCCGGCTCAATGCCTGGGATCGCCTGATTATAGGCGGCGAAGGCGATCTCCTTCATCGTCTTGAAGCGCTCGGGCGCGCCCTTAACGACAAAGCGGTCGATGTCGAACTCCACGTCGTCGTCATGGACCTCGAGGAGATAGGCCGCGATCATCTGCGCCTTCGCACGGATCTTGCGCCCCGCCATCGCGGTCGCCGCCCCCGCCACAGGGGTCGAGCGCGAGCCATAGGTGCCGAGCCCATAGGGTGCCGTGTCTGTGTCGCCCTCCTCGATAGTGATCGAGTCCGCCGGCAGCCCGATCTCGGAGGCAAGGATCTGCGCGAATGTCGTCGCATGCCCCTGGCCCTGGCTGATCGTGCCGAGCCGCGCGATGGCCGATCCGGTCGGATGGATCCGGATCTCGCAACTGTCGAACATCCCAAGGCCGAGGATATCGCAGTTCTTCACCGGCCCGGCACCGACGATCTCCGTGAAGAACGTCAAGCCGATCCCGAGCAGCTTGCGCGTCTCACCCCGCTTGAACGCCTCCACCTGTTCGGCCTGCTCGCGACGGAGCCCGTCATAGTCGACGGCGGCCAAGGCCTTGTCCCAGGCGGTGTGGTAGTCGCCGGAGTCGTACTCCCACCCCAGTGCCGAATGGTACGGGAACTGCTCCTTCTTGATGAAGTTGATCCGGCGCAGTTCCGCCGCATCCATCCCAAGCTCGATCGCCAGGACCTCGATCATGCGCTCGATGAAATACGCAGCCTCCGTCACCCGGAACGAGCAGCGATAGGCAACGCCCCCGGGCGCCTTGTTGGTGTAGACGCCATCGACGGCGAGATAGGCCGTCGGGATGTCATAGGACCCGGTGCAGATATTCATGAACCCGGCCGGGAACTTGGTTGGGTCGGCACAGGCGTCGAACCCGCCATGATCGGCGGTCGTATGGCACCAGAGCCCGGTGATCCGGCCCTCCTTCGTGGCCGAGATCTTGCCCTTCATCCAATAGTCCCGGGCAAAAGCCGTGGCCATCAGGTTGTCCATCCGGTCTTCGATCCACTTCACCGGCTTGCCGGTGACGATGGATGCGACGACCGAGCAGACATAGCCCGGATAGGCGCCGACCTTGTTGCCGAACCCGCCGCCGATATCGGGCGAGACGACGCGGATATTGTGCTCCTCGATGCCTGAGATCAGCGAGACCACCGTGCGGATCGCATGTGGCGCCTGGAACGTACCGTAAAGCGTCAGCTTGCCGTTGACCTTGTCCATCGAGGCCACGCAGCCGCAGGTCTCGAGCGGACATGGATGCGTGCGGTGGTAGTAGACCATCTCCTCGGCCACCACCTCGGCCTCCGCCAGCACCTGCTCGGTCGCCTCCTGATCGCCGACTTCCCACGTAAAGATGTGGTTGGGGTGCTTGCGGGGCCCATGGGCACCAGGTGCCGTGGGATCGAGATCCTCGCGCAGCACGACGTCCGATTTGAGCGCCTCGAACGGATCGACGATGACCGGCAGCTCTTCGTAGTCGACCTCGACGGCCTCAACGCCGTCGGCGGCCGCATAGCGATCCTCGGCCACAACGAAAGCAACCTCCTGGCCCTGGAACAGCACCTTGCCATCCGCCAGCACCATCTGCTTGTCGCCCGCCAGCGTCGGCATCCAATGCAGGCCCAGCGGCTCCAGATCCTTCGCGGTCAGGACGGCCAGGACGCCGGGGATCTTCAGCGCCTCTTCGGCATTGATCGACTTCACGCGCGCATGGGCATAAGGCGAGCGCACGAAATCGCCCGACAGCATGCCCGGCAGCTTGATGTCGTCGACATAGTTGCCTTTGCCTTGCGTGAACCGGACATCCTCCACGCGCTTGCGCGCACAGCCCATGCCCTTGAGATTGGCCGCGCGCTCCTCGCGGCTCGGGTTCTGCACATTCATTCGGCCGCCTCCTTGGCTGCGTTCATCTCAGCCGCGGCGGCTTGGATCGATTTGACGATGTTCTGATACCCGGTGCAGCGGCAAAGATTGCCCGCCATCCCGAAGCGGATCTCCTCCTCGGTCGGGTTCGGGTTCTCTTCGAGGAGCTTCGTCGCCCGCGTGATCATCCCCGGCGTGCAGTAGCCGCACTGCAGCCCATGATGCTCGCGGAACGCCTCCTGCAGCGGATGCAGCGCGTCGGGTGAGCCGATGCCCTCGATCGTGGTCACATCGGCCCCGTTCGCCTGTGCTACGAACATCGTGCAGGCCTTGACCGATTTGCCGTTCAGCGTGACCGTGCAGGCCCCGCAATGCGAGGTCTCGCAGCCGATATGCGGCCCCGTGTAGTTCAGGCGCTCGCGCAGCGTGTAGATCAAAAGCTCGCGCGGCTCGGCCAGGAACTCCTCGTCCTTGCCGTTCACCGTCATCTGGATGTGCATCTTCTTCGCCATCTCAGGCATCTCCCTTCGCACGGGTCCAAGCGCGCTCGATAGCGCGGCCGAGGACGA
>JBCBYV010000022.1:0-87426 GCA_039815685.1 Pseudomonadota bacterium
CTCTCTCGCAAACAAAGCGATAAACTGCTCCCGTCGTAACATTCCGATTGTCACCTGATTCGACTCCAAGATATCTCCTCTCCGCCGCCGCCCCTCTTCAGCAAACCACTCTAGTCGCAGCAGTTTTCCTATGGGGTGGGAGTGACGGGCACACGCGCTACCTGCGGCGCACCGAAAATGCAGGAGCCGCAGACGTGTCCCAGGTCGTCCTTTATCTCGTCACTGCCGTCATCTTCCTCGGTGCGGATGTGGTGTGGATCAAACTCTATGTCCGCCAGCTCTTCGAGACGCATGTGAACGACCTTCTGCTCGAGGAGTTCAGGGCGGGTCCCGCGATCGGCTTCTATGCGCTCTATGTCGTCGGCATGCTGTACTTCGCCTCGGCCGCCGGGCTCGCTGGCAAACCGTTGACGAAGGTGGCGATGGACGCCGCGATCTTTGGCTTCTTCTGCTACGGGACGTACGCGGCGACGAACTACGCCACGCTCAAGGGTTGGCACCCGCAGATGGTGGCGAGCGATCTCTTCTGGGGAACGGTCGCGACGGCGATCTCCGCTGTATTGGGCGTGATCATCACCCGCTCGATCATGGGCTCGAACGCCTGACCGCCTGGCGCCCGGGCTTGCTTCCGCCGGCCCGTACACTGCGTCGGGACGGTGATTGCACTCGAGCAGGAAAGGCACTCCGTTGACATGCTCCCGCCCGGGGCGCGACCCTCCCGCGCAACAAGAAGACGGGAGGACATCATGGCGGATCACGTGCTGGCGATCGACCAGGGTACGACGTCGAGCCGGGCGATCCTGTTCGACGCAGGCATGCGGCCGGTCGCATCGGGCCAGGAGGAGTTCGAGCAGCATTTCCCGCGGTCGGGCTGGGTCGAGCACGAGCAGGCGGATCTCTGGTCGAGCACCGCCGCCGTCTGCCGCGCGGCCATCGAGCGGGCAGAAATCGGTCCGAACGAGATCGCGGCTGTCGGCATCACCAACCAGCGCGAGACCGTCTGCGTCTGGGAGAAGGAGACGGGCCGGCAGGTTCATCGCGCTGTCGTCTGGCAGGACCGGCGCACCTCGGAAATGGCCGCTCGGCTGCGTGATGACGGGCACGGGAACATGGTCACCGAGCGGACCGGCCTGCTGCTGGACCCGTATTTCTCCGGCACGAAGCTCGCCTGGATCCTCGATCAGATCGAGGGCGCGCGCGAGCGGGCGAGGCGGGGCGAGCTGCTCTTCGGCACGGTCGACAGCTATCTCATCTGGCGGCTGACCGGGGGCGCGGTGCACGCGACCGATGCGACCAATGCCTGCCGCACGATGCTCTACAACATCCATGAAGGCGCCTGGGACGAGGAGATGCTGCGTCTTCTCGACATTCCCCGGGCGATGCTGCCCGAGATCCGCGACTCGAACGGGGATTTCGGGACGACGCGGCCGGATCTCTTCGGGCGGCCGATCCCGATCCGCGGCGTCGCGGGCGACCAGCAGGCGGCGACCATCGGGCAGGCCTGCTTCCGGCCGGGGATGATGAAATCGACCTACGGCACAGGCTGCTTCGCGCTCCTCAATACGGGCGAGAAGCCTGTCGCTTCGCAGAACCGGCTGCTCACGACGGTTGCCTACCAGATCGACGGCAAGCCCGCCTTCGCGCTGGAGGGCTCGATCTTCGTCGCCGGTGCGGTGGTGCAGTGGCTCCGCGATGGGCTCAAGGTAGTCCGGGAAGCGAAGGAGACGCAGCCGCTGGCCCAAGCGGCCGACCCGAACCAGGATGTTTATCTCG
Source organism: Pseudomonadota bacterium (assembly GCA_039815685.1). GTDB lineage: Bacteria > Pseudomonadota > Alphaproteobacteria > Rhodobacterales > Rhodobacteraceae > Thermohalobaculum. The sequence continues at coordinate 1,774 of JBCBYV010000022.1, forward strand.
TTCCGGCCTTCGTCGGCCTCGGCGCGCCCTACTGGGACGCGGACTGCCGGGGCGCGATCTACGGCCTTACTAGGGGTACGGGGCCTGAGGAGTTCGCACGGGCGGCACTCGAGAGCGTCGGTTATCAGACACGCGACCTGCTCGACGCCATGCAGAAGGACTGGGCGGCAGAGACCGGCTCGGCGACCGACGTGGTCCTGCGCGTCGACGGGGGCATGTCGGCCTCGGACTACGCGATGCAGTTTCTATCAGACATCATCGGGGCGCCAGTGGACCGGCCGAAGATCCAGGAGACGACGGCGCTCGGTGCTGCATGGCTTGCGGGGATGAGCGCCGGCGTCTTCCCCGGCCTCGATGCCTTTGCCGAACGCTGGGCGCTAGAGCGGCGGTTCGAGCCCGCGATGGAGGCCGCCGAGCGCGACCGGAAATACGCCGGTTGGACCGACGCGGTGAGCCGAACGCTCTCGCGCTGAGCGGCCTGGCCGCGTTTACCGCAAAGTGACGCCGCCCCGCTACCTCATCGACGGGACGAACTGGTGGTCGGGCAACTCGGCGGCGGCGATGAGCGGGTTGAGGTTTGGGTGGCGGCGCCGGGTAGATCGGGCCGAGACGCGAGATCGAGGTCAGGTGAGCCATGGGCTCTTTGCGCCGCCGGTCGTGCCTGCTCCGATCTATGCCGTAGGCCCGGTGCGGGGCGAGGTGACGCTCCTCCGCAAGCTCGTCGCGCGGATCCTGCGCGACCTTCCGCGCCGGCCCCGGGCCGGGGGGCTGCTTGATGCGACTGGCGCGCCGGCCGGCAGGCGGCAGCCGGTAGCGGATCTCGTTCTTCTGGGAAACCTGACTGCCGGGGGCAGCAGCGGGCTCGATGTGCTCGACTGCATGGCGGAGATTGCGGCGGAGCCAGCACTGCGTCTGACCCTGCTCCTCGGGCCGCAGGAGCTGCATCTGAGGCGTTTCCTTGCCGGAGAGTGCGATGGCGAGCGCTGGTTGAGCGAGGGCGGCATATCCTTTCTGGTCGCAGCCGGCATCGAACCCCGCCTTGACGCTGCGCCGGAGCGGCTGAGAAAGGCGGTTTCGGCACTCCTCGGTCCTCGACGGGCGCTCCTGGAGGGCATGCCGCCCTCAGTCACCATCGGCAATGTACTCCTGAGCCACGGTGGTGGGGCCGCGGACCGGCTGCTCGATGCGCAGGATGTCGAGGCACTGGTGTTCGGTCCGAGCAGTGGGCGGCAACCTCGAACCGACGGGATCTGGACGGTGCATGCGGGCGCGTTGCAGGGAGAGCCTCTGCCGGATGCCGGTGTCATCGGTCTCTGCAGCGGTGCGCATTACTCGCAGCGTCTTGTGGCGCTTCGGATTGACGCCGATGGTGGCCTCGGCCTTCTCGAAGTGCGGGATGAGCCTGCGCCGCAGGGGACGCCGGAGCACCGCTAGCCTGCCGTTTCAAGGGGCCCTTGCGGCTGTTCGTGTCATCGGATGCAATGCGTACCATGCAGCGCGCCTCCGCGTCCCTCGGCATCGTAGACTGGCCCTCGCCCAACCATGGACCCCGGCGGGAAGGTCCGGTGGACATGGTCGTGCTGCACTACACGGCGATGGAGAGCACGGAGGCTGCGGCGCGCCGCCTCGCCGACCCCGCGGCAGAGGTCTCGGCCCACTACCTCATCGGGCGCTGCGGCACCGTCCTTGCCATGGTGCCGGAGGACCGTCGCGCCTGGCATGCCGGGCGGGCGCGCTGGGGTGCTGTCGAGGACGTGAATTCCCGTTCGATCGGTATCGAACTCGATAACGAAGGGGCGGCGCTCTCTCCCCTGCCGCCCTTTGCCGAGCCTCAGATGGCCGCGCTCGAACGGTTACTCGGCGATCTTCTCGGACGCCATCCGGTCCCGCCGAAACGCGTGGTCGGCCATGCCTGCATCTCCCCGGGGCGAAAGATCGATCCGGGGGCGAAGTTCGATTGGCGGCGGCTTGCGGCGCAGGACCTCGCCATCTGGCTCGATCCTTCGCCCGCAGCTCTGGCGCCTGCGGGCGACCCTGGCGACGCGGTTGCGTTCGCTCAGGCTCTTTCGCGGCTCGGCTACGCTGTGCCGCCGGGAGCCGCCCGATGGGAGGCGCTGCTGTCCGTCTGGCAGGCCTTTGCCATGCGCTTTCTCCCGCCGCGCGCCGCCGAGCCCTGGGCCGGTCCGGCGGCGGTGGCGCACGCGGAGGCCTTGGCCGCACGTTGGCCGTCCGCGGATGGCGTGGTTTGACAAATATGGCGCCCCGGCGCATCAGCGGCGTGCGGGCGGCGGGATGGTCGCGCCGGCCCGGGTAGATCCCGGCGCCGGTGAGGAAAGTCCGGGCTCCACGGAGAAACGGTGCCGGGTAACGCCCGGCGGGGGCCTTCGGGCCTTCAGGGAAAGCGCCACAGAGAAGAGACCGCCGGGGCTTGTTCCCGGCAAGGGTGAAACGGTGGGGTAAGAGCCCACCGCGCCTTCGGCAACGCAGGCGGCACGGCAAGCCCCACCGGGAGCAAGGTCGAGAAGGGATGGCACGGCGCAAGCCGGGGCGCTCCGGCCCGCCATCCGGGTTGACTGCAGGAGGTCGCGGGCGATCGCGACCCTCAGATGAATGGCCATCCAAGGGGTTTCGCGCCCCTGGACAGAACCCGGCTTATACGCCGCCCGCACTCTCCCACATCGCTCCCACCTCGCTCAAGGCGAACCATCGGCCTCCAGCCAGTGCATAATCGCGCTCCAGCATCCATGATTCGATGAAGGGTGACTGTTCAGATCAGAACAATATAAGAACAAATTTATCAGGAGCACTCTTCAAGGTTGTGTAACCCTCTGGTTTGATCATGAAATGTTCTCATTTATGATGCTGATGACAGTATTGGGAGGAGATTGGGGCATTTTGGGTTGAGATGGTGCCTATCTGCGGGTACCTTCCCTTCATCGCCGGTCAGAGGTGGCAAAGACCGCCCGCCGGCAATGAGACCTCCGGTGCGGCGCGTCAGGCTGTTGAGGCAGAGCAGACCGGCCAACGAGCAGGGCTACAGCCCGAGCGGCATACCGGCGGACGAGGGGCAAAAAGGGGCGGGATGAGGTGCCAAGAGAGCGCCCGGCCCGCCCCCGCCCCATCGAGGTTCGACGGCTGTGTGGCGTTGGCGCCGGGTGTTGAGGCAGGTGGCGCGCGCGGGCGGCGAGCGGAGTGGTGAAGGGGTGCTTGCCGGTGGTGGTGTTGCCGCCCGCAGGCGCCGCGCGCGGAGCAGGGCCCATGCCTGGGCCGGAGCAAGCGGCAGCGCGGTTGGCATGGGCGAGGGGCGGCACCCGAGATGCTGAAGCGCTTCGCAGGCACCCATAAGCACAAGGTGGAGGATCGCGGCCGCGTCTCGCTGCCCTCGGCCTTCCGCAAGGTGCTGGCAACGCTCGAGACCCGCGATCTCTATCTCATCCCCCAGATGAAACGGCCGGATGCGCATGTCTGCATGACCGGTCCCGGCTTCGAGGCCTATTGCGAGCGCGTCGAGCAGACGCTCGAGAACCAGGCCGACCGCGAGGCTTTCGACGAATTCGTGCAGGGCTCGGCCGTGCCGCTCGAGGCGGACGAGGCCGGGCGCATCGTGCTCGCAACCGCGATCCGGCAAGCGCTCGGCATCGGCAAGGACCTCGTCTTCGTCGGCCTCGGCAGCCATTTCGAGATCCGGGCGCCCGAGACCCATGACGACCGGGCGGATGCGGCGAGCGAGAAGGCGCGGCGCCTCATCGCCGAGGTGTCCATGAGCGGCCTGCACTGAGGCTTGCGATGGAGACAGCGCCGCATATCCCCGTTTTGCTCGAACCCGTGCTGGCAGCCCTCGCCCCGCTCGAAGGCGCCGTCGTGATCGATGGTACCTTTGGCGCGGGCGGCTACAGCAAGGCGATCCTCGCGCAGGGGGCGGCGCGGGTCATCGGGATCGACCGGGATCCGACTGCGGTGGCGGTTGGGCGTGCCCTTGCCGATGCGGAGCCGCGGTTCCGGATCGTCGAGGCGGCGTTCGATGCGCTCGACGAGGTCGCGGAGGGAGAGACACCGGACGCCGTGGTCCTCGATATCGGCGTGTCTTCCATGCAGCTCGACGAGGCTGAGCGCGGCTTCTCCTTCATGCGCGACGGGCCGCTCGATATGCGCATGGCGTCCGATGGGCCGAGCGCTGCCGACATCGTCAACACGGCCGACGCGGATGAGCTTGCTGACATTCTTCACCACTTCGGCGAGGAGCGCGCCGCGCGTCGCATCGCCCGCGCGATCCTTGCGTCGCGCGCGGAGGCGGAAATCACCGGGACGCTCGCGCTCGCGGATGTGGTCGCCGGGTGTCTCCCAGCCGCCCGGAAAGGGCAGTTGCATCCGGCGACGCGGAGCTTTCAGGGGCTGCGCATCGCGGTGAACGATGAGCTTGGTCAGCTGGTCCGGGCCCTTGCGGCGGCCGAACGGGTGCTGCCCGAGGGTGGTCGGCTGGCGGTCGTGACCTTCCACTCGCTCGAAGACCGGATCGTGAAGCGCTTCTTCCAGCTTGGCGCGGGGCAGGGTGGGCAGGGCTCGCGCCATCTGCCCGCGGCGGCACCCGGTCCGGCGCCGCGCTGGGCGAAGCCGGCCAAACCCGTCGCGCCATCGGACGCGGAATGCGCCGCGAACCCGCGAGCCCGCTCGGCCCGCCTGCGCTGGGCCCGGCGCACGGCCGCCCCCGCTGTGGCGCCGGACCCCCGTACCCTCGGCCTGCCGCATGCGCCCGTGGCGGCGGGCTTCGCTCGGCGTGCGGCCCGGCGTGCGCAGGCGGCGGGGGGTGCGGCATGAGCAGGATTGGCTTCGCCCTCTCCATCATCGCGATCGTTGCCATCGCGGCCTGGGCCTACAACGTGAACTACCGCACCGGCGAGGCCTTGGCGCGCGTCGAGGGTCTGCGCGTTGAGATCGCCCGGACGCGAGAGGACGTGCAGGTGCTGCGCGTCGAATGGGCCTGGCTCAACACGCCGGAACGCCTATCGCGCCTCGTGGCGGAGCATCGCGCGGCACTGGCGCTCGAGCCAATGGTGCCTGGCCGGTTCGGCGACGCCCAGCAGGTGCCCTTCCCGCCGCCCGCGGACCACGATCCGCTGGAGGCTGCGCTGATGGCCGCGCTTTCGGGGGCGGAGCAGTCGATCCTCGCGCAGGCGCCGCTGCCGGACCGTGGCGCCGCGCCGCGCCCCGAGCCCGATCCACGCCTCCTGCCCCTCCTCGACGACGCGCCTCGGCGCCGACTCGTGCCCGTGGCGCTCCTTCCCGGTGAGTTCAACGCGGACGGTGCGCCGGCCGAAGCGGAGGCCGTCGCCACGGGGCATCAGCCAGCCGCGGACGCGCTTGCCGCGGCGATCGATGAGGCCGTCGCACGGGTGGTCGGCGAGCGGTCCCCCGCCTTCGTCCCGGATGGCGATGCGGCTCTGGGCGGGCCGACGCTCGGCGCGCCCGCGCCAGCGCCGGGTCCCGCCGTCACCCGTGGCCTCGCACGCGTGGTCGAGGCGGGCGGCGGGCGTGCGCTCCCGGCCGAGCCGAGCACGCGCGGGGCCGAGCCGAGCGGTCTCTTCCTGCGGCAGATGTCGGCTGCGCAGGCACCTCAAGAGGAGGCGGCGGAGTGACCGACTTTGCCGCCCCGATCCACCGCCGCCTCCGCCCGCGCGCGCCCGAGCCGCCGCGGGCGCAGGCGCGTGAGCGGGATAACTGGCGCGTGATCCTCGTGATCTTCGCCTTTGTCCTCTTCTACGGCGTGCTCGGCGGGCGCATGGCGTTGATGGCGCTTTCCGACCCGGCAGAGCCTACCCTTGGTGCCTCGGCGCAGGCGGAGCCTGTGCGCGGGGCGATCACCGACCGTGCGGGCCAGCTCCTCGCCGCCAACCTGCCGGCCTACTCGCTCTATGCCCACCCCTCGGAGATGCACGATGCGGAGGGCAGCGCTCGGGCGCTGGCCGAGATCTTTCCGGATATGGAGGAGGCGGATCTGCACGCCCTCCTCACAGACCGACGCAGCTTCGTCTGGGTCCGCCGCCCGGTCACGCCACGCCAGAAGGACCGGGTGCTGGACATCGGGGAGCCGGGGCTCGTCTTCGGCTACCGCGATCTCCGCTTCTATCCCGCCGGCCGCACCGCAGCGCATATCGTCGGCAGCGTGAAGGCGGGGCGTGAGGCCGTGCACCACGCTGAGCTGGTAGGTGCGGGCGGCGCAGAGCGTCACTTCGACCGCCGCCTCCGCAACCCTGCCCGGGCCGGCGAACCCCTCGCCCTCAGCATCGATCTCTCCGCCCAGGCCGCCCTTGCGGATGTGCTTGGCTGGGAGAAGGCAAGGCTCGGCGCGAAGGGGGCGGCCGGTATCCTCTTGCGCACGACGGGCGAAGTGGTGGCGATGGTCTCGCTTCCCGATTTCGACCCGAACGAGCGGCCGAAGAAGAAGGATCGCGCCGCCGGCCGCTCCCCCCGCTTCAATCGCGCGGTGCAGGGGGTCTACGAGCTCGGCTCGGTCTTCAAGCCGATCACCGCGGCCATGGCGCTGGACGCGGGCGTGGCGACGCCGGACAGCCTGATCGCGACGGGTGAGCCCATCATCTGGCGGCGCCAGCGCGTGCGGGACATGCACCGGATGCCCGCGCAGATGACGGTGACCGACATCATCCGCCGGTCCTCGAATGTCGGCTCCGCCCGCCTCGCCCTCATGGTGACAACGCCCCGCTTCAAGGAGTATCTCGACGCTCTCGGCATGTTCGCGCCGAGCCCGCTCGAGATCGCGGAGGCGCGTGGGGCGCGCCCGCTCCTGCCGCCGAAATGGACGGAGCTGAGCACCATGAACATCGCCTTCGGGCACGGGCTGGCCGTCTCGCCGATGCATCTGGCCGCCGCCTATGCGACGCTGGCCAATGACGGGCGGCTGGTCGTGCCGACGTTGCGCCAGGGCTATGTGCCTGAAGGCGCAGGGAAAGAAGTATTCTCACCCCGGGCCGCGCGCCAGGTTCTGGCGATGCTGCGGAGCGTGGTGACGGACGGGACGGGACGGCGGGCCGACGTCAAGGGCTACGAGATCGGCGGCAAGACCGGGACTGCGGACAAGCCGCGCGAGGATGGCCGCGGCTATGCGCGGGACCGGGTTCTGGCGACCTTTGCCTCCGTCTTCCCGATCTCCGACCCGGAATACGTGCTGATCGTCAGCATGGACGAGCCGACGGACCGGTCCGGGCGCTACCCCTCGCGCCAGGCGAGCCGGACGGCCGCGCCGGCGGTGCGGGAGGCCGTGCAGCGGATCGCACCGATTCTGGGACTGCGGCCGCGGCCCGATCTGGTGCCGATCGGGCTCGATGCGCCGGAACAGTCGACGCCGCCGGCCCTGCCGATCGCCCTTGTGCCCACGCCGGAGCCTCAGACGGCGAGCGTCTCCACCGGCTCGGAAACGTCGGTCGCGGAGATCGGTGGTGGGACGGCAACACCGCAACCCCTTCCCCCGCGCCGCCCGCAGAGCCGGCCATGAGTGCCGCGGCCGCTGCGGCGCCCTGCACTGTAACCCTCGAGAGCATTGGGCTTTTCCCCGGTGCGGCGTTCGGGCTCGAAGGGCCTGCACCCGCGCCCGGCGCGCCGGTGGCCGGCCTCGCGGTGGATAGCCGGGAGGTCAAGCCGGGCTTCGTGTTCTTCGCGATCCCGGGCACGCGGCTCGACGGCGCGGAGTTCATCCCCTTCGCGCTCCGCATGGACGCCTCTGCCATCGTGGCGACGCCGGACGGCGCGGCCCGGATGGCGCCGGCGGATGGCTGGCCCGTGCCGGTGCTGACGACCGAGACCCCGCGCCGGGCCCTCGCGCTCGCCGCAGCGGCGTTCTACGGCGCGCAGCCGGCGGTGATGGCGGCAGTGACGGGGACGAACGGGAAGACCTCGACGGCGCATTTCCTGCGCCAGATATGGTGTGCGGCGGGGCTGCCTGCCGCAAGCCTTGGGACGACGGGGATCGAGGGCGGGACGGCCGACGCGCCGCGCGCTTTCGATTTGGCGCTTGGTGCGACGACGCCCGAGCCGATCACGCTGCACGCGGCCCTCGCGCGGCTGGTGGGCGCGGGGTGCAGCCATGCGGTGATGGAGGCGTCGTCGCATGGGCTGGCGCAACACCGGACGGATGGGGTCCGGCTCAGGGCGGCGGCGCTCACGCATATCACGCGGGACCATCTCGACTACCACGCGGATCATGAGGCTTATGTTGCTGCAAAGCTTCGGCTTTTCGGTGACGTGCTGCCGGAGGGCGGTGCGGCGGTGATCAATCTCGACGACCCCGTCGCCGCCCGCGCCGTTGCCATGGCCAAGGCGCGGGGGCAGCGGGTGATCACCACCGGCAGGCACGAGCGCGCGGATCTCCGCCTTCTCGAGCAACGCTTCCGCACCGGCGGGCAGGATCTGGTCGTTTCGCATCAGGGGAAAGAACATGCCGTCGCCCTCGGGCTCGTCGGCACCTATCAGGCGGAAAACGTCCTGACGGCAGCAGCGCTCGCCCTTGGCACCGGGCTTGCCGCCGACACCATGTTTGCAATGTTGCCGGGCCTTCGAACTGTGCGGGGACGCATGGAGCTGGCCGGTTATCGCGCCAACGGGGCCGCGGTGTATGTGGATTACGCCCATACGCCGGGGGCCCTCGCCTCCGCTCTCGCCTCGCTCCGTCCGCATGCCACGGGCAATCTCGTCTGCGCGTTCGGGGCGGGCGGGGACCGGGACCGGGGCAAGCGGCCGCTGATGGGCGAGGCCGTGGCCAAGGGCGCCGATATCGGAATCGTCACCGACGACAACCCGCGGAGCGAGGACCCCGCCCTGATCCGAGCCGCTGTCTTCGATGGCGCCCGGGCCGCTGCGGGCCACCCCTCGCGCATCCAGAACATCGGGGGTCGGGCGGAGGCCATCCTGGCCGGCGTCGATGCGCTGGAGGGGCCAGGCGACGTGCTTCTGATCGCGGGTAAGGGGCATGAGCAGGGGCAGGAGGTGGCCGGCGAGATGCTGCCCTTCGACGATGTCGAGCAGGCGCGGACTGCCATCGCCGTGCTCGATGGCGACGATCTCGGAGGGCTTGGGCCATGACCTCGCTCTGGACCTCAGCGGCTGCGGCCGAGGCGACGGGCGGGCGCGTCACCGCGGACTGGTCGGCGACGGGCATCAGCATCGATAGCCGCACGACCGAGCCCGGCGATCTCTTCGTTGCCCTCACCGCCGAGCGGGACGGGCATGACTATGCGGTCGCTGCGCTCAAGGCCGGGGCCGCGGCGGTGATGATCCATCGCAGGCCCGAGGGATTGCCGACGGATGCGCCGTGCCTCGAGGTCGGGGATACGCTCGACGCACTCTGCGCGCTTGCGGCCGATGCGCGGGCGCGGAGTACGGCGAAGGTGCTGGCGATCACCGGCTCCTCGGGCAAGACCACGACCAAGGACATGGCCGCGACGATGCTGGCAAGCCTGCCCGGCACGGTCGTGCATTCGGCCGAGCTCAGCCTCAACAACCATTGGGGCGTGCCACTGACGCTCGCGCGCATGCCGCCCGAGACGACGCATGCGGTACTGGAGATCGGCATGAACCATGCGGGCGAGATCGGTCCGCTCTCCCGCCTCGCCCGACCGCATGTGGCGCTGATCACGATGATCGGGGAGGCGCATATCGGCAATCTCGGCAGCATTGAGAACATCGCGAAGGCCAAGGCCGAAGTCTTCGAGGGGTTGGAGCCGGGCGGCATGGCGGTCCTGCCGGCGGACAGCGCGCAGCTTGGCATTCTGGAGGCGGCCGCCGGACCGGTGCAGGTGCAGTTCGGTCGGCAGGACACCGCGCCCTTTCGGCTGATCGAGGCGCGGGTCGGCGGTGGCTCGACCATGGTCTCGGCCAGCCTTCGCGGCGCGGCGTGGTCCTTTCGGATCGGGGCGCCGGGGCTCCATCTTGCGTCGAACGCGCTGGGCGCGCTCGCGGCGATCGAGGCGCTGGGCGCGGATCCGGCGCGGGCGGCCCTCGCCCTCACCGCGTGGTCGCCGGGGGCGGGGCGGGGTGAGCGGTGGCGGATCGCCCTCGGGCCGCGCGAGCTTGATGGCGGGCTCGACGGGGAGATCCTGCTCTTGGACGAGAGCTACAACGCCAATCCGGCATCGGTCCGAGCAGCGCTTTCGGTGCTGGGCTCGGAGGCGCCGAAGGACGGGATCGGGCGTGTTGCCCGCGGCCGGCGCATCGCGTTCCTCGGCGATATGCTGGAGCTCGGCGAGGACGAGGCGGCGCTGCATGCCGGGTTGGCGGCGGCGCCGGAGATGATGGAGGTCGACCTCGTCCATTGCTGCGGGCCGGCGATGCGCGCGCTTTGGGAGGCGCTGCCGAGGGGAAAGCGCGGACATTGGGCGGAGAGTTCCGCGGGGCTTGCCAAGCGGGCCCGGGCGACGCTTGACGCAGGCGACGTGGCCATGGTCAAGGGCTCGAAAGGCGCGCGCATGGGACCCGTGGTCGAGGCGATCAAGGCGCTCGGCACGCCGGCAAGGACCGGGGCCGAGATGCCGCCCGCATCGCCCGCGCCGCCGGCCAGGAGGGATGCCTGACGATGCTTTATGAGTTGAGCGCCTTTAGCGATGGCGGCGATTTCTTCAATCTTTTCCGCTACATCACGTTTCGGGCGGGTGGGGCGTTCATCACGGCGCTGTTCTTCGGCTTCGTCTTCGGTCGCCGGATCATCGAGCTTCTGCGGAAGTTCCAGAAGAAGGGGCAGCCCATTCGGGACGACGGCCCGCAGGCGCATGCTGCCAAGGCCGGGACGCCGACCATGGGGGGCGTGATGATCCTGGGCGCGCTGCTCGTCAGCACGCTCCTTTGGGCGCGGCTCGACAACGGCTTCGTCTGGATGATCTTGCTGGTCACGGCCGGCTTCGGGATGATCGGCTTCGTGGACGACTATGCCAAGGTCTCGAAATATACGGTAAAGGGCGTGAGCGGGAAGGTGCGCCTGGGTGCGGGCTTCGCGATCTCCGCCGTTGCGGCGCTTTGGGCGGCCTATCTGCAGCCCGAGGAGCTGACCTATCAGCTTGCGGTGCCGTTCCTGAAGGATGTGCTGATCCCGCTGGGGCTCCTGTTCGTGCCGTTCGCCATGCTGGTGATCGCGGGCGCGGCGAACGCGGTGAATCTGACGGATGGGCTCGATGGTCTTGCGATCATGCCGGTGATGATCGCGGCGGGCTCGCTCGGCATCATCGCCTATGTCGTGGGGCGGACGGATTTCACCGAGTATCTGCAGCTTCATTATGTGCCGGGGACGGGGGAGACCCTGATCTTCTGCTCGGCGCTCATTGGCGCGGGGCTCGGATTTCTCTGGTACAACGCGCCGCCGGCGCTCGTTTTCATGGGGGATACCGGGAGCCTTGCACTTGGCGGGGCGCTGGGAGCGATCGCGGTGGCCTCGAAGCACGAGATCGTGCTGGCGATCATCGGCGGGCTCTTCGTGATGGAGGCGGTGAGCGTGATCGTGCAGGTCGCGAGCTTCAAGCTCACGGGCAAGCGCGTCTTCCGCATGGCGCCCATTCACCATCATTTCGAGCAGAAGGGGTGGGCCGAGCCGACCATCGTGATCCGGTTCTGGATCATCTCGATCATCCTCGCCCTGATCGGGCTTGCGACGCTGAAGCTCCGGTGAGCCATGGCAGGCCCGGACCCGCAGCTCACCGCCGAGCGCTTCGCGGCCCTGCTGGCCGAGCGGGCGGTGCCGGCTGTGCGGGCGGGGTTGGGCCTCGATGTCGGCGGGCTCGACCCGGCCGACCCGGCGGATGCGGCGGAGTTCCTGGGCGGTGGTGCCGGGGTTTGTGCGACCGCCTGGGAGGAGACGTTGATCCTCTATCAGCGCGACGGCGCGGATCTGGTGGAGGTGCGGGGCGTGCCGGTGGATCGGCTGCATCTCGAGGATGCGCTTGCCCATTGGGCCCTGGTGACGGCTCCGGGCTTCGAGGTGGCGATGCGGCCCGCCGAGGGTGTTGCGCTGATCCTGGAGGCGCCGCATCCGGAGGGTGGGGCGATCCGGCTGAGGCTCGCCTATCAGGAAGACCCGGACGAGCGCGGGGTCTGGGCCGCCCATGGTGTCGTGCGCTGGCTGAGGCCCCGGTGATGGCTGGCGCGCTGTTGTTCGCTCGTTCTTGCCGCTGGGCGCTGTCGGGCGCCCGCTTCTGCTGGGGCGGTTCGGCGAGTGCAGTGTGTTGTGGGGGCGGTCTGGCGAGCGCGCTCTGTTGTGGGGGCGGTCTGGCGAGCGCCCCGTGCCGCTGCTGCGCAGCGCCGCCGGCCCACCCGCCAGCCTGCGCCCCGCATGAGCGTCCGGTTGCGGGGGCGGGCTGGCATGCGCACTCTGTTATGGGGGCGGTCTGGCGAGCGCCCCGTGCCGCTGCTGCGCAGCGCCGCCGGCCCGCCCGCCAGCCTGCGCCCCTCTCGGTGTTGGGGGGGCTTTCATGATCCCTGTTCGATCCTATCCGGGGGCGCGGGTTGGGGTGCTGGGGCTCGGCCGGTCCGGGCTTGCGACGGCGCGGGCGCTTGTCGCTGGCGATGCGGTGCCCGTTTGCTGGGACGATGGCGAGGCGGCGCGGGAGACGGCGGTGGCCGAGGGGTTCGAGGTCGCCGATCTTTCGCGGCCGCGTGAGGCGGGTGCCTTGGCCCGGCTCATCGTCTCGCCCGGCATTCCGCATCTCTACCCCGAGCCGCACGCCGCAGTGGCCGCGGCCTGGGACGCGGGCGTGCCGGTGGACAACGATGTCGGGCTTTTCTTTCAGGCCATCGGTGCGACCGGGGCGGAGGTGCGGGTCGTTGCCATCACCGGCTCGAACGGCAAATCGACCACCACGGCACTGCTGACGCATATCCTGCAGGCGGCGGGGCGGCCCGTGCAGATGGGGGGCAATATCGGGCGCGCGGTGCTGGACCTCGACCCGCCGGCGGATGGTGAGGTGATCGTGCTGGAGCTCTCGAGCTATCAGACCGATCTTGCGCGCGCGCTTGCGCCGGATATCGCGGTCTTCCTCAATCTCTCGCCGGATCACCTGGACCGCCATGAAGGCCTTGGCGGGTATTTCGCGGCGAAGCGGCGGCTCTTCGAGGCGGGAGCGCCGGAGCGCGTCGTCGTCGGGGTAGACGATCGGCACGGCCGGTTCCTCGCCAATGCGGTGCGGAGCGGTGAGGCGGGCGAGGAGGGGGGTGTGATCGAGATCGCCGCGGGCGCGAAGCTGCGGGGCGAGGGCTGGTCCGTCTTCATGAACAAGCGGTTTTTGACCGAAAGGCGGAAGGGCAAGCAGGTTGCGGCCTTGGATATGGGCGCGGCCCCGGCGCTGAGGGGGGCGCACAACCATCAGAACGCCTGTGCGGCCTGGGCGGCGGCGCGGGCGCTGGGGCTAGGGCCCCGGGTGATCGAGCCTGCGCTCGCCTCCTTTCCCGGCCTTGCCCATCGCATGGAGCGGTTGGGGCAGGTGGGCGGTGTAGTCTGTGTGAACGACTCGAAGGCGACGAATGCCGATGCGGCCGAGAAGGCGTTGAGCGCCTATGACGGCATCCGCTGGATTGCGGGCGGCAAGGCGAAGGAGGGCGGGATCGCCTCCCTTCAGCCGCTCCTCGGCCGGGTGGCCGGGACCTATCTGATCGGGGAGGCCGAGGGGCATTTTGCCGATCAACTCGGCAGCGCGCCCCATGCGCGCTGCGGCACGCTCGAGGCCGCGGTGGACGCCGCCCTGGCCGATGCCGCACCCGGCGAGGTGCTGCTGCTGAGCCCCGCGGCGGCGAGCTTCGATCAGTTCGCGAGCTTCGAGGCCAGGGGCGAGGCCTTCCGTGCCCTGCTGGAAGCGAGGGGGCTCGGGCCCATCGAGGAGGACGGCCGATGACCGATATCGCCGCGCGGGCCGCGCGTCTCGCCCCGGCCGAGGGGGCGGGCGCGATTGTGCCGCAGGGCTTCAGACTGAATGCGGCCTTCGTCGCTGATTGGTGGCACACGATCGACCGGTGGCTTCTTGGGATCGTCATGGTGCTGGTGGCGACGGGGCTTGTGCTGGGGCTCGCCGCTTCCCCGCCGCTGGCTGAGAAGAACGGGCTTTGGACCTATCATTATGTGGTGCGCCAGGTGGTCTTTGCCTGCATGGGTATCGGGCTCGTGCTCTGTGTCTCTGCCATGCCGGTGGTGTGGCTGAGGCGGGGGGGCGTGCTGGCCTTTGTCGCCTGCCTCGCGGCCCTTTGCGCGCTGCCCTGGTTCGGCACCGATTTCGGCAAGGGGGCAGTGCGCTGGTACTCTCTCGGCTTCATGAGCGTGCAGCCGGCGGAGTTCCTCAAGCCCGCCTTCGTGATCGCGGCCGCCTGGGTCATGGCGGGGAGCTTCGAGCGGGCGGGGCCGCCGGGGCGCGTGATCACAGGCGTCTTTGCGACCTTCATCGCCGGGGTCCTGGCGCTCCAGCCGGATTTCGGACAGGCGATGCTGCTGCTCGCGGTCTGGGCCTCGATGCTCTTCGTCTCCGGCGCGCCGATGGTGCTGTTGGTGGGGCTCGCCGGGGCCGTGTCGGTGGCGGGCTTTGTGGCCTATGCCAACTCCGAGCACGTGGCGCGGCGGATCGATGGGTATTTCCAGTCCGAGGTCGATCCGCACACGCAGCTTGCCTATGCCGAGGCGGCGATCCGGGAGGGGGCGCTTCTGGGCGTCGGGCCTGCGCAGGGCTCGGTGAAGTGGACGCTGCCGGATGCGCATACGGACTTCATCATCGCGGTGGCAGCCGAGGAGTTCGGGCTGGTGCTGACGCTGGCGATCATCGGGTGTTTTCTCTTCATCACGCTGCGGGCGCTTGGCCGGATCCTCGAGGAGCGCTGCATGTTCGCGCGGCTGGCGGGGACGGGGCTCGCGGTGGCCTTCGGGTTGCAGGCCTTCGTGAACCTGGCGGTCGCGATCCGGTTGCTGCCGGCGAAGGGCATGACGCTGCCCTTCATCAGCTATGGCGGATCTTCGATGATGGCGGCGGCGGTCGCGATGGGCGTGCTCTTGGCGCTGACGCGGACGCGGCCGCAGGATCCGGCCTCGATGCTGCGGGCGGAGATAGGGCAGGACCGTCCGGGCTGAGATGGAGCCGCGAAGCGTGAGGGTGGTCTGACGAGCGCTCTTTTTTTGGCGGGCGGAGTGATGCGCGCACTCTGTCATGTGGGGGCGGTCTGACGTGCGCCCCGTGCCGCTGCTGTGCAGCGCCGCCGGCCCGCCCGCCAGCCTTTCGCCCCCCTTGGTGATGGTGCCGATCGCCTCATTGGAGGAGCTTCCATGACTGCGCCGCTGCTTGTGATCGCCGCCGGGGGGACCGGTGGGCATATGTTTCCCGCTCAGGCGCTGGCCGAGGAGATGTTGGCGCGGGGCTGGCATGTGGCGCTGGCCTCGGATGCGCGGGGATTGCGCTATGCTGGCGGGTTTCCGGAAGCGGTCGAGCGGCTGGAGTTCGCGGCGGCGAGCCCGGCGCGCGGGGCATTGGGGGCGCGGCTGAAGGCGCCCTTCATGATCTATCGCGGGATCAAGGCGGCACGGGCCCGGTTCGGGGCCGATCGGCCGGCGGTGGTTGCCGGGTTCGGCGGGTATCCGGCGGTGCCGGCTTTGGCGGCGGCCTGGACCATGGGCGTGCCGCGGCTGATCCATGAGCAGAACGGCGTGCTGGGCCGGGTGAACAGGGCCTTTGCGCCGCATGTGGCGCGGGTCTGTTGCGGGACATGGCCGCTCCGCAATCCGCCGCGTCGCGCGCATCTCGAGGATGTGGGCAACCCGGTGCGGACTGCGGCGCTGGCGGCGCGCGAGGTTGCCTATCCTGGCGGTGAGGGTCGGCTTTCGCTGCTGGTCTTCGGCGGGAGCCAGGGGGCGAGCGTCTTTGCGCGCGTGGTGCCGGCGGCGGTGGCGATGTTGCCGGAGAGCCTGCGCGCGCGGCTCGATCTGACCCAGCAGGTCCGGGATGGTGAGGAGGCCGAGGTCGCGGAGGCCTACGGCTCGGCGGGGGTGTCGGCGGCGCTTGCAGCCTTTTTCGACGACATGCCCGCCCGGATTGCGGCGGCGCGGCTGGTGGTGGCCCGGGCCGGGGCCTCGACCGTCGCGGAGCTTGCCGCAATCGGTCGGCCGAGCCTGCTCGTGCCCTATCCGCATGCCATGGACGATCATCAGACCGCGAATGCTGCGGCCCTTGCCGACGCGGGCGGCGCAAGGGTGTTGCCGGAGGCTTCGTTGACGGCCGAGAGCCTGGCCGCGGCGCTCCGCCGCCTGCTCCTAGACGCGCCGGAGGAGGCCGCGGCGATGGCTGCGGCAGCCCGGGCACAGGGGCGGCCCGAGGCCGCCCGTCGGTTAGGAGATATTGTGCAGGAACTTCACGCGGGCGCGAGGGGTTGATAGCCGAACGGGATCGCGACACCGTTCAGTGCCGGATTGCAACCGTACACGCCGCCAGCCGAGGAGCCTGCCCATGACGCCGCCGACTGCTCTGCCCGTCGATATCGGCCCCATCCATTTCGTGGGCATCGGGGGTATCGGCATGTCGGGCATCGCGGAGGTGATGCTGAACCTCGGCTACACCGTGCAGGGCTCGGACGCGAAGGCCTCCGCGATCACCGAGCGGCTTGAGCGGCTGGGGGCGCGCATCTTTGTCGGTCAGCGGAAGGAAAACCTCGGCGAGGCTGGCGTCGTCGTGATCTCCTCTGCGATCAAGGCGGGCAATCCGGAGCTTGAGGCCGCGCGGGCGCGCTCGCTGCCCGTCGTGCGGCGGGCGGAGATGCTGGCTGAGCTCATGCGCATGCGCTGGAACGTCGCCGTGGCGGGGACGCATGGCAAGACGACGACGACCTCACTCTGTGCCGCGCTGCTGGATGCGGGCGGGGCGGATCCGACGGTGATCAATGGCGGGATCATCCACGCCTATGGCTCGAACGCGCGGGCGGGCGAGGGACGATGGATGGTTGTCGAGGCGGACGAGTCCGACGGGACCTTCGTGAAGCTGCCGCCGACGATCGCTGTCGTGACGAATATCGATCCCGAGCACATGGACCATTACGGTTCGGTCGAGAAGCTGCGTGATGCCTTCGACGCATTTGTGCACAACATCCCGTTCTATGGCTGCCTTGTCGCCTGCATCGACCATCCGGAGGTTCAGGGGCTGATCGGGCGCGTGGATGACCGGCGGGTCGTGACCTACGGCTTCTCGCGACAGGCGGATGTGCGGGGCGAGAACGTGCGCCACGAGAATGGTGGGGTGTGCTTCGATGCGGTCCTGCGCTGGCGCGACGGGGAGGAAGAACGGCTCTCCATCGCCATGAAGATGCCGGGAGAGCATAACGCCCTGAATGCTCTGGCGGCGATCGCGGTGGCTCGGGAGCTGAAGGTGACAGGCGAGGAGATCGTCGGCGGGCTCGAAGGGTTCGAGGGTGTGAAGCGGCGGTTCACCCGCGTCGGCCAGTGGAACGGCGTCGAGATCGTGGACGATTACGGGCACCACCCTGTCGAGATCGCCGCAGCACTCAAGGCTGCGCGCTCGGCGACGGAGGGCAAGGTGATCGCGGTGCACCAGCCGCACCGGTTCTCGCGGCTCGCGGACCTCTTCACGGATTTCTGCGCCTGCTTCAACGATGCGGATGTCGTAGGGATCGCGGATGTCTTTGCGGCGGGCGAGATACCGATCACGGGGATCAGCCGCGATGCGCTGGTCGGTGGTCTGCGGGGCCATGGGCACCGGCAGGCCCATGCCGTGGCAGCACCCGAGGAGCTGGCCGCGTTCGTTGCCGAGCATGCGGCACCGGGGGATCTGGTGATCTGCCTCGGTGCAGGCAGCATCTCGGCCTGGGCGAACGCCCTGCCGGATCAGCTCGCGTCGCTCATGCCGCTGGCGCGGACCGGGAGCTGACGGCGAGCGTCGCCGCGAGCTTGACGGCCAGGCGCGATCAAGGCTTTTGCAAAAGCCTTGCAAATTCCTTTCAAGGAATTTGCCCTGAGCGGGTGGAGGGGCAGCAGCATAATGGCCGGTAGTGGATTGCGGGCGAGCATTGTCGAACGCTTTGGCGACACATCCGGTCTGCGTGGGAGGCTGACAGAGGACCGGCCCCTGGCGCCGCTCTCCTGGTTGCGCGTTGGCGGCGCGGCCGAGTTGTTCGTCCAGCCCGCTGATCGCGAGGATCTGGCGGCCTTTCTTCAAGGTCTGCCCGGCGATGTGCCGGTGACGCCGCTCGGGGTTTGCTCGAACCTGATCATTCGGGATGGCGGGCTGCCTGGTGTCAGCCTGCGCCTGGGCCGCGCCTTCGCCGTGGTCGAGCCGCTGCCGGGGGCGCGGCTGCGGGTGGGTGCTGGGGCGCTCGACAGCGCGGTGGCGAAGCGCGCGGCCGATGCCGGGATCGCGGGGCTCGAGTTTCTGCGGACGATCCCGGGCAGCATCGGCGGCGCGGTGAAGATGAATGCCGGCTGCTATGGCAGCTATACCGCCGATGTGGTCGAGCGGGTCACCGTGATGGACCGATCGGGGCAGGTCGAGGAGCTTGAACCAGAGGCGCTCGGTTTCGGCTACCGTCACTCCGCCGTGCCGGACGACCATGTGGTTCTCGAGGCTGTGCTGCAGGGCGTGCCTGGCGATCCCACTGAGATTGCCGCGCGCATGGAGGGGCTGGTCTCGAAGAGGGCAGCGTCCCAGCCCGTCGATCAGCGGTCCTGCGGGTCGACCTTTCGCAACCCTGCCGGATACTCGTCGACGGGCGTCGAGGGCGACCCGATGGACCTCAAGGCCTGGAAGCTTATCGAGGAGGCGGGGTGCCGCGGCATGCGCCTCGGCGGTGCGCAGATATCTGAGAAGCACGCCAACTTCCTCGTCAATGCGGCCGGGGCGACGGCGGCGGATCTGGAGGATCTGGGCGACGCCGTTCGGGCGCGCGTCAAGGCGCATTCCGGCCACGATTTGGTCTGGGAAATCGCGCGTATCGGCGTTAAGCTTCTCAACACGGTTGACACGCGCTGAAGCGCGGCGGCCGGGGCACCGGGAAAACCCGGGCCCGGGGGCGAGGCCCTCAAATTGCGGGTGAGGCATGTCGAGCAGGACAGCTTCCCGCGTGGCAGTGCTGAAGGGCGGCCGGTCGGCCGAACGCGAGGTCTCGCTCGTGTCCGGCGCCGAGTGCGCAAAGGCGTTGCGGAACGCGGGCTATGAGGTGAGCGAGATCGATGCGGGGCCGGACCTGGCCGCGCAGCTCGGCGCTGCGCGCCCCGACGTCGTCTTCAACGCGCTGCACGGCCGGTGGGGGGAGGATGGCGCGGTCCAGGGCGTCCTCGAATGGCTGGGTCTGCCCTATACGCATTCAGGTGTGCTCGCCTCGGCCCTCGCGATGGACAAGGAGCGCGCGAAGCAGGTCTTCGCGGCCCACGGGCTGCCGGTCGCCCATGGCATGGTGGTGCCAAAGGCGGATGTGGCGGGCGGGCACCCGATGGAGCCGCCTTATGTGGTGAAGCCTGTGAACGAGGGCTCGTCTGTCGGCGTCTACCTCGTGATGGAGGGTGCCAACGGGCCTGCACGTCTCGCCGAGGATGCGCCCGAGACCCTGATGGTCGAGCGCTTCGTGCCGGGGCGCGAGATGACCGTCTCGGTGCTGGGCGACCGGGCGCTCGCGGTGACGGATATTGTCGCTGCGACCGGCTGGTACGACTACCACGCGAAGTATGCTGAGGGGGGCTCGCGCCATGTCGTGCCAGCGGAGATCCCGGAGCATGTCGAGGAGGCTTGCCTTGCGCATGCGCTGAGCGCGCATCGGGCGCTCGGCTGCCGGGGCCTGAGCCGCACGGATTTCCGCTGGGACGATGCCAAGGGGCTCGACGGGCTAGTGGTGCTCGAGACGAACACGCAGCCCGGCATGACGCCGACATCGCTCGCGCCCGAGCAGGCGGCGCATGTGGGCATGAGCTTCGAGGCGCTCTGCTCCTGGCTGGTGGAGGATGCGTCATGCGACCGGTAGGCGGGGGTCATGGCGCGCATGGCGGGTCCGGGCGGCACGAGCCCGCGCTGCCCGGTTTCGAGCGGCCGGCCGAGGAGGTCGGGAGCGAGAAAGCAGCGGCTACTGAAGCAGCGTTCGGGCAAGCGGCGGCGGAGGAGACGCGGCTGGTTCCGTCGGCATTGGTGTCGCCCGATGATGGTCGCGAGACCATGGGGGGCGAGGCGCCGACCTTCCTGGCGCGGGGGCTCGGCCGCCGGGCGGGGCCGATGCCGCTGCCGAAGAAGCGCTTTTATCTCAGTGATCTCCGGCAGTCGCTGAGCCGTGGGGTCGGCGGAGCGGCGCTGGGGCCGGGGCCGTCCAAGCTTGCTTACCGGATGCGCCGCGCCTGGGCGAAGCCTGCCACGCGCTCGGCCGTGCTCGTCTATCTGCCGCTCGCCTTGCTCGGCATCATCGGCTGGCGCGTGGTCGCGGATGACGGGCTCCGCCGTGCGGCGGAGGAGGGTGTCGTCGCAGGCTGGGAAGCTGTCGCGGCCCGGCCCGAATTCGCGCTGCGCGGGCTCGTGGTGACGGGGGCCACGCCGCATTTGCAGGCGGAGGTGCAGCGGGCGATCGGGCTCGAAGCCGGGGCCACCTCCCTCGGTCTCGACGTCGCGGCGCTGCGGCGTCAGGTGACCGAGATCGGCGGCGTCGCCGATGCGACGGTCCAGATCGACCCGGCGGGTGTCCTGCGCGTACATGTGGACCCGCGGCCTGCCGTGGCGCTCTGGCGGGATGGGGCCGGGCATCTCTACTCGGTCGCGACGGACGGCACGATGGTGAGCCCCGTGCTGCGCCGCGCCGCCCTGCCGACATTGCCGGTCTTGATCGGCCCCGGGGCGCGCGACGCGGTGGAGGAGGCGCTGGCGATCTTCGAGGGCGCGCCGGAGATCCAGCCGCGCCTGCGCGCCTTCGTGCGTGTCGGCGAGCGGCGCTGGGACCTCGTGCTCGACCGGGACCTTCGGATCCTGTTGCCCGCCGAACGGCCGCGGGAAGCGCTGGCGCGGATCCTCGCCGCCAAGCGCGACGAGATCCTGGAGCGCGACCTTGCCGTGATCGACCTGCGCCTGCCCGGCCGGCCAACGCTCCGCCTCACCCCGCGTGCCATCGAAGAGTTGCGTCTCACCGGCGTTCTCGCAGCCCAGGAAGGGAAGGATCTGTGAACTTCCGCGCCACCGACATCTATCGCGCGATGCGCGGCCGGCTCGACATCGCGATCAAGCGGGGTCGGATCGGGGTGATCGATATCGGCTCCTCCAAGATCACCTGCCTGATCCTGAAGCTCGATCCCGCGAGACTGGATGCGGCGCGGGGGGCGGATAAGCTCGGCACCTCGATGTTCGGGGCGGTCGAGGTCGTCGGTGGACGCTGCGTGCAGTCCCGCGGCGTGCGGCGGGGCGAGATCGTGGATATGGATGAGGCGGCGCGTGCGATCCGGAACGCGCTCCTCTCCGCCGAGCAGATGGCCGCCCCCAAGGTCGAGCGGGTGGACCAGGTGATCGTAAGCTATTCGGGCGGCCGGCCAGAGAGCTTCTCGACGCTCGGCGAGGTCGAGACCGAGACGGGGCGCGTCACCGAGCGGGACATCGCGAACGCGCTGGCCGAGGCGCCGGACCCGCCGATCGGGGAAGGGCGCGTCGTGCTGCATGCCCAGCCCGTGGAGGTGGCGCTCGATCAGCAGACGGGGCTCACCGATCCGCGGGGGATGTCGGGGCGCATGCTCTCCGTCGCCGTGCATGTGGTCACCGTCGCCGCGCGGCCGCTCGCCAACCTCATGGAATGCGTGCGGCAATGCGATCTCGATCTCGCGGGCGTCGTGGCGGCGCCTTATGCGGCGGGGCTTGCGAGCCTTGTCGAGGACGAGCAGCGCACCGGCAGCGTTGCAATCGATATGGGCGGGGGCTCGACGGCCTTCAGCGTCTTTCTCCGCGATCACCTCGTTTGCATCGACCAGGTGCGGTTCGGCGGTGCGCACGTGACCTCCGACATCGCTGCGGGGCTGATGATGACGCAGGCCGATGCGGAGCGGGTGAAGACGCTCCATGGCGGGGTGATCGCGACTGGGGCGGATGACCGGGACATGATCGACGCGCCGAAGCGGGGAGAGGAGGACAGCCCCGAGCGGCGCCAGATCACCCGAGGCATGCTGATCGGCGTGATCCGTCCGAGGGTCGAGGAGACGCTGCGGCTCCTGCGCGCGCGGCTCGAGGCCCTGGGTGTGACCGACATGCCGGGCTGCTCCTTCGTGCTGACGGGGGCCGCGAGCCAGATGCCGGGGGTCGACGAGATGGCGACGCGCATCCTCGGCCGCCGTCCGCGGATCGGCCGGCCGCTCCGGATCGCCGGGCTGCCCTCGGGCCTGACGGGGCCCGAGCATGCGGCGGCTGTGGGCCTCGCGGTCTATGCGCTGCGTCCCCATGACGAGATCTGGGACTTCGAGGCGCCGCGTCCCTGGTCGGTGCAGGGCCGGGCTGTGGAGCTGGTGCGATGGTTCAGGACGAGTTGGTGAGCGTGGGTCTGGGTGCGCAAGGCTTTTGCAAAAGCCTTGCAAATTCCTTCCAAGGAATTTGCGCGCCCGGTGCCGAGCGCAGGGCGCGATGGCGGCCTGTGGACAGGTTTGGACGTGACGGAAGGCCGCAACTCGGCTAGGGTTGCACAAAATAAAGCATTGAGGCGCCCGGAAAACACAACATGCCGCTGGAGGAACCAGCGCTAGGGCATTGGAGCAGAAAGGCAGCGAGCGATGGCACTCAATCTCATGGATGTCGACGACGACGAGCTTCGCGCACGCATCACCGTCTTCGGCGTCGGCGGCGCCGGCGGTAACGCGATCAATAACATGATCGAGAAAGAGCTGGCGGGGGTCGAGTTCGTCGCTGCCAATACCGATGCGCAGGCGCTCGGCAATTCCAAGGCCACGCGCCGGATCCAGCTTGGGGCGGGCGTGACGCGAGGGCTCGGTGCGGGCTCAAAGCCAGATGTGGGCATGAGCGCGGCGGAAGAGAGCACCGATGAGATCGCGAGCCATCTCGACGGCGCGCATATGTGCTTCATCACCGGCGGCATGGGCGGGGGCACCGGCACGGGGGCAGCACCCGTCGTCGCCCGCATCGCGCGGGAGATGGGGATCCTGACCGTCGGTGTCGTGACCAAACCCTTTCAGTTCGAGGGCGGGCGGCGCATGAAGCTGGCCGAGGCCGGCGTGAACGAGATGCAGAACTGGGTCGACACGCTGATCGTGATCCCGAACCAGAACCTCTTCCAGGTCGCCTCCGAGCACACGACTTTCGTGCAGGCCTTCCAGCTCGCCGATGACGTGCTCTACCAGGGCGTCCAGGGCGTGACGGACCTGATGGTCCGCCCCGGCATGATCAATCTCGACTTCGCCGATGTCCGCTCCGTCATGGAGGAGATGGGCAAGGCTATGATGGGGACAGGCGAGGCCGAGGGCGCGACACGGGCCATCGATGCGGCCGAGAAGGCGATCGCAAACCCGCTCCTCGACGAGGTGTCGCTGAAGGGCGCGAAGGGCGTGCTGATCAACATCACCGGCGGCTACGACCTCACGCTCTTCGAGATGGACGAGGCGGCGAACCGCATCAAGGACGAGGTCGATCCGAACGCGCTGATCAAGTTCGGCTCGGCCATCGATCCGGACATGGATGGCAAGATGCGCGTAAGCGTGGTCGCGACCGGTATCGACGCGGAGCAGGTGACACGGCCCGAGGAGGAGCCTCAGGTACCCGCTCGCCGTCGCCCTGCGATGACGGACAGCGCCGGCATCGATGCGCTTCGCGGCGGGCCCGCGCGTCCCCCCGCACCTGCGCCGGCACCAACGCCCGCGCCGGTGATGGCCGAGGCTCGAGCGGAGCCGGAGCCCGTCGAAGCGCCCGAGCCTGCCCGTCCCACCCCGGCCAGCGTGGTGGCGAGCGCGCGCGCGACCCTCGCCGCTGCGTTCAAGGGGCATGAGGAGGCGGCCGCACCCGCCGACCCTGGGCCCGAGATCGAGCGGGCGCCGGCCGCGGAGCAGCCCCTTGGTGCCGCTCCTTCGCCCGAGGAGATCCGTGCGCGCGCCGAGCGGGTGCGCGAGCAGGCGCGCGAGGCCCGGATCGCCCGGGAGCAGGCGCCTAACCCGGCACCCTCCTTCGACGATGACACGGCGCCCGGTCTCTTCGACATGGACGATGTGAGCGTCGACCTGGCGAGCCCCGCGCATGGTGCGACGGCCGCTGCCGATCCCGCGGCAGCTGCCCCGACCGCGCAGCCGGGCACCGGCCGGGCTGGGCTCTTCACCATCAACCGCCTGATCAATCGGGTTGCGGGACATCAGGAGCCGGGAGCGCAGCGCCGGATCGAGCCGCAGGCCGGTGCCCGTCCGGATGTCGACGACGACGAGGGCGACATCCCCGCCTTCCTCCGTCGTCAGGCAAACTAATGTGCAGCGCCGTCCGGGAACCCAACCCGGGCGGCACAATCTCCTGCCGCAGCGTATCGCCCTGCGCTTAAAGTTCCCCTCTATCCCCCTAATTTGTAATCTTCTTTCGGCCTCACTCCCTCGTGAGGCCGACTTTTTCGTTCGCTACTCAAGGTTGTGACGCGCCGCAGCGCGCTCTGTTGCAAAGGGACATAATTGTTGAGTTGGTCCGCGCCTGCAGCGCCTTTAAGGAAAGGTTAGCAGAACAATATGCCGATCCGGCAACGTCGCCCAAGACGAGCAAAACAAAGCCGGCGGAACGAGGACAAGAGCATGCGTTTCACTCTCGCGAATACCGCGATCTTCAGGGGGGTCGGGCTGCATTCTGGCAGGACCGTGACCGCCAAGGTGTTGCCGGCGATGCCGGGGACGGGGATCGTCTTCGAGCGGGTCGATACGGCGCTTGGCACCGGACGGATCCCCGCGCGCTACGACATGGTGAGCGACACGCAGCTCTGCACGAAGCTCGAGAACGTGCATGGCGTCTCAGTCGGTACGGTAGAGCACCTGATGGCAGCACTTGCGGGTTCGGGCGTCGCGGATGCCCGGGTGGTGCTGGATGGGCCGGAAGTGCCGATCATGGACGGCTCCGCGCGTGCCTTCGTCGAGGGTTTTCAGAAGGCCGGTCTCGTCGCGACTGGCGAGACGCCGCAGGCGATCGAGGTGCTGAAGCCGGTCGAGGTCATGCGCGATGGCCGCCGGGCGGCATTGCTGCCGTCGGAGGGCGCATCGGGCCTCTCGATCCGCTTCCTGATCGACTTCGCCGACCGGGCCATCGGGCAACAGGAGATCGAGATCGGCATGGCCGGCACGGTCTTCGCGGAGGAGTTGGCGGAATGCCGGACCTTCGGGCATCTCGCGGAGGTGGAGCAGCTGCGCCAGCTTGGGCTCGCGCGTGGCGGCAGCCTCGAGAACGCGATCGTCGTCGATCAGGGCCGGGTGCTGAACCCCACCGGCCTGCGCCGGCAGGACGAGTTCGTCCGGCACAAGGCGCTTGATGCGATCGGTGATCTAGCATTGGCGGGTGGACCGATCCACGGCATCTACGAGGGCGAGCGGGCCGGTCACGAGATGACCAATCTGCTGCTTCGGGCGCTGTTCGATGATCCGGAGAGCTGGCGTCTTCACCGCGATGCGGAGGGTGCGATGCGCCTGCCGGCGCGCGGCGTCACGCATCGCCGGAGTGCCGACCGCCCTTCCCGCGTCGCGGTCTGATACGGCCGGGCGCGAGGAGGCGGGCCGCGAAGCGCTCGGCATCGTGCTCCGGTCGCGTTCCCTCGGCTCTGGCCGCATGCGGGCCGGCGGTGTAGTGTTCGGCAACTTTCAGCGTCCTGAGCCGAACGAGACAGTCGCGCCCATGCCGAACTCGCCCATTCGTCTTCTTCGCCCCGTCGTCATGCTCTGTGCCGCCGCCGCTCTGGCCGGTTGCTCGCTCCTGCCGGAGGAGCCCGCGCCGGTCGAGGAGCTTTCCGCGACCGAGATCTATCAGCGCGGCGACAGCCAGCTTGCCGATGGGAACCAGCTGCAGGCGGCCAAGACCTTCAACGAGGTCGAACGGCTCTACCCGTTCTCGCAGCTCGCCAAGCGGGCGATCATCATGTCGGCCTTCGCGTCCTATGAAGGCGGGGACTATTCCGGCGCGCGCACGCAGGCGCAGCGCTACATCGATCTCTATCCAGCCGACGACGAAGCGGCCTATGCGCAGTACCTGATCGCGCTCACCTACTACGACAACATCGTGGACGTGGGGCGCGATCAGGAAGTGACGCGACGCGCGCTCGAGGAACTGAACACCGTCGTCAACCGGTATCCCGAGAGCATCTATGCCCGCGACAGCCAACTGAAGATCGACCTCACGCGCGATCACCTGGCGGGCAAGGAGATGTCGGTCGGGCGGTATTACCTGAAGCGCGGGCACTACACGGCGGCGATCGCGCGATTCCGAAACGTGGTCGAGAATTTCGATACGACGAGCCAGACGCCGGAGGCGCTGCACCGGCTGGTGGAGGCGTATCTCTCGCTCGGCCTCACCGAGGAAGCGCGCACGGCGGCGGTGGTGCTCGGCACCAATTTCCCGGGCTCGGAGTGGTACTCCGACAGCTATGCCGCGCTCACGGGCATCGAGGTGGTCGAGAAGGAGGGCGATGGCGGCACCGTCTCCTCGCTCTACCGTCAGATCATCCTCGGGCGCTGGCTCTGAGGGCCATGGTTCTGGCTGGAGGCCCGCTGTGGGCGCGGCCTTCCGGGGCTTCAAGGAGGCCCCGGGTCGAGCCCGGGGCGACCTGCACGTGCCGGCACGTCCGGGGCGAGGCTCGCCTTTTGCGTCCCGGGCTTGACCCGGGACCTCCTGTTTTGCCGCGGGGCCGCGCTGTTCGGGGCGGGCGATGCTGCTGAGCCTCGAGATCCGCAACATCGTGCTCATCGAAGCGCTGACCCTCGATTTTGACCGCGGTCTCAACGTGCTGACCGGCGAGACGGGGGCGGGGAAGTCCATCCTGCTCGACGCGCTCGGCTTTGCGCTCGGGCGCAAGGTGCGGCGGGACCTCGTGCAGAGCGGTGCGACGCAGGGCAGTGTGACGGCCGTGTTCGCGCCGGGCGAGGGCCATCCCTCGGCGGAGATCCTCGGCGAGCTCGATCTTGTGGCGTCCGAGGAACTGGTCCTGCGCCGCATGGCGCGGGCCGAGGGCCCGGCGAGCGCCTTTGTGAACGACCAGAGGGTGTCGGCCGACGCGCTGCGGCGGATCGGGGAGACGCTGGTTGAGGTGCACGGCCAGCACGATGATCGCGGCCTTCTCGACCCGCGGGCGCATCGCCCGCTGCTTGATGCCTATGCGGGCATCGCTGCGGAACGAGCGGCGGTGCGCGGAGCCTGGGGGGCCGCGGAGACGGCGCGAAGGGCGCTGGCGGAGGCGAAGGACGCGCTGGCCAAAGCCGCGACCGACGCCGATTTCCTGCGCCACGCCGTCGCCGAGCTTGAGAAGTCGGCGCCGGAGGAGGGCGAGGAGGAACGGCTCGATGCCGAGCGCCGCCTGATGCAGGCCGCCGCCCGGATCGGCGAGGAGGTGGAGAAGGCGGGGGAGGCGCTGGAGCAAAGGGCGGAGGGCGGGGCGGCCGATGCGCTCGACCGCCTGACCCGCGTGGCGGACCGGGCGGAGGGGCATCTCGATGCACCCGTCGCCGCCCTCGACCGCGCGATGATCGAGCTTGGCGAGGCACGGGCCGGTGTCGCCGCGGCGCTCGAGGCGCTGTCCTTCAGTCCCGAACGGCTCGAGGCCTGCGAGGAGCGGCTCTTCGCGCTCCGCGCGCTTGCCCGCAAGCATGAGGTCCATCCGGCGGAGCTGCCGGAGCTTGCGACCCGCCTTGCCGCCCGGCTCGACGCCATCGATGCGGGCGAGGAGCATATCGCCGCCCTCGACCGCGCGGTGGCGGAGGCGGAGGCGACCTACGATGCGGCGGCGGAGGCGCTGAGCGAGGCGCGGAGCACGGCCGCTGGCAGGCTCGACGGACTCGTCACCGCGGAACTCGCACCCCTGCGCATGGAGGCCGCGCGCTTCGAGACCGTGATCGCGGAGGCGCCGGCGGGGCCGGAAGGGCGCGACGCGGTGAGCTTCACCGCCGCCATCAATCCCGGCAGCCCGGCGGGGGCCATCGACCGCATCGCCTCGGGCGGGGAGCTGTCGCGCTTCCTCCTGGCGCTGAAGGTCTGCCTCGCGGCGGAGGCGGGCGGGCTCGCCATGGTTTTCGACGAGATTGACCGCGGGGTTGGTGGGGCCACTGCCGATGCGGTCGGCCGGCGCCTCGCGCGGCTGGCCGAGGCAAACCAGGTGCTGGTGGTCACGCACAGCCCGCAGGTCGCGGCACAAGGATCGCAGCATTTCCAGATCGCCAAGCATGTCGCGGCAGGGATCACACGCACCGAGGTGAGTCCCCTCGACGGCGAGGCGCGGCTCGAGGAGCTCGCGCGGATGCTGGCGGGCGAGGAGGTGACGCCCGAGGCGCTGAGCGCTGCCGCCGCTCTCCTCGCCCGGCAGGCGGCTTAGCGCCCGGCGTAGCGCCCGATGGCGACCCCCGCGCCTGCAACGCATCGATCTCGCCGTGCATCGACACTGTCTTCGCGCCGCGATAAGCCCGGGCGCACCGGCGGCGGAGAAGCGAGATGATCAACGAGCGGGATTTCCTGATCCTCCGCAATCGGCTCCTGAAGGCGCTCGGCCTTCGTCGCGAGAAGCGGCGCGACATGGATCCCTGGCTCTTGCCCGCCAGCCGGCGGCGCGAGGGCGCGCGCGACGGCATCGCCATCGCCGCGATCTTCAAGGATGAGGCGCCGTATCTCGAGGAATGGATCGAGTTCCACGCGCTTCTCGGCGTACGGGCCTTCTTTCTCTACGACAACGGTTCCACGGACGGGTCGGCGGCGTTGCTCGACGCAGGCGGGTTCTCGGCCGAGGTCACGCGCCTGCCCTGGTGGAGCTTCGATGGCATGCAGGGCACGCAGCAGCTCGCCCATGCCCATATGCTGGGGAACTTCGCCGCCGATTTTCGCTGGGTCGCCTTTATCGACGTGGACGAGTTCCTGATGCCGGCGGAGGGTGAGAGCCTGCCCGCCACGCTGGAGCGATTTCAGCATCTGCCCTGCGTCTCGCTTCCCTGGATCTGCTTTGGGCCGAACGGGCACAAGGTGCGTCCCGAGGGGTTGGTGATCGAGAGCTACACCGAGCGCGCCGCGCTGCCGCACGACCCGCGGCAGTTCTCGCTCCTTAGATTCAAATCGATCGTGGACCCCGCGGCCGTGATCCGCGCGGGCACGCATCATTTCGGGCTGAAGGGGCTTGGCAGCGTCTTCATGAACGAGGCCGGAGAGACGGCAAGCCCGGAGGAGGCGCGGCGCGAAGGGTTTCCGCGCTCCGAGCATCTGCGGCTCCATCACTATTTCACCCGGTCGGAGGCGGAGCTGGAGGCGAAGCTCAACAAGGGGCGGGTGAGCAAGAACGGGGAGATCGACCGGTCGACCTATCCCCGGCGGATGGCCCAGTTCGCGCTTTCCGCCCATCGCGACGAGGCGGCGATGCGCTTTGCGCCGGCGGTGAAAGCGCGGCTCGCTGCCCGGCGCGCCGCTTTGGAGAGGGCGTCATGACCACGG
This sequence comes from Pseudomonadota bacterium, assembly GCA_039815685.1. Lineage (GTDB taxonomy): Bacteria > Pseudomonadota > Alphaproteobacteria > Rhodobacterales > Rhodobacteraceae > Thermohalobaculum. Next base: position 31,377 of record JBCBYV010000022.1, read on the forward strand.
ATATCGTCTGTCTCTGCACCCATTATGACCTGAAGGCGCTCTACGGCGAGGGCTTTGCGCGTCATCCGTCGCTCCGCTTGCGCGCGCCCGAGGAGGTGGACGATCCCGGGAAGATCGAGGTTGCTATCGCCTTCAACCCGCCGCCGGATGCGTTCGAGCGGTTCGCGGGGCTGAAGCTCCTGCACTCCGTCGGGGCGGGTGTGGACGGGCTGCTGAAGCATCCCGGTCTGCGGCCCGAGATGACAGTTGTGCGCATGGTGAACCCGGAGCAGGCGCGGATGATGGCGGGTTTCGCCGTCTGGCATGTCGTCTCCTGGCACCGGCGGCTTTGGGAGTATCCGGGACAGCAGGCGCGGCGACATTGGGACGTGCTCGATGTGAGTGCGCCCTCGACCTTCCCCGTGGCCGTGCTTGGTTGGGGCAATATGGGGCGGGCGTGTGGCGAGGCGTTGGCCGGGCTCGGCTATCCCGTCACCGCCTGGGCCGGGGCCGCGCGGAAGGAGGCGGGGATCCCTATCCTGGCAGGGTCGGACGGGCTGGCGGAGGTTCTTGCCGAGGCGCGCGTGGTGGTGAACGTCCTGCCGTTGACTGCGGCGACGGCAGGAGTTCTCGATGCCAGGTGCTTCGAGATGATGCGCCCGGACGCGCTCCTGGTACAGCTCGGCCGTGGTGGTCATCTGGTGGAAGTGGACCTTGTCGCGGCGCTTGATGCGGGCTGTCCCGCGATGGCGGCGCTCGATGTGATGGAGACGGAGCCTCTGCCCTCAGAGAGCCCGCTCTGGGCGCATCCCAGGATCCGCGTCACGCCCCATTGCGCGAGCGAGAGTAGCGCGGAGGCGGTGGCCGATGCGGTTGCTGCCAATGTGGCACGCTGGCAGATCGGCGAGCCCATGACCGGCGTCGTCGACCGCGGCCGGGGTTACTAAGCACGAGGCCGGCCCCGCGCGCCCAAATTCGTTGAGACGAATTTGCAAATCTCTTGCAAGAGATTTGCGGCGCGGCTGCGGGCATGGCGCATCAGTTGCCGGGGACGAGTTTGCCCGGGTTCAGGATGCCGTTCGGGTCCAGCGTGCGCTTGATGGCGCCCATCACTGCCCAGGCCTCGCCGTGCTCGGTCTCCATGAAACGGCGCTTGCCGAGGCCCACGCCGTGCTCACCGGTGACCGTGCCGCCGAGTGCCAGCGCAAGGTCGCAGAGCCGGTCGGCAATGCGGGCGGCCTTTGCGGTCTCTTCGGGATGGCCGGGCTCGATCAGGATAGCGAGGTGGAAGTTACCGTCGCCGACATGGCCGACGAGGGGGGCGAGGAGGTCACTTTGTGCGAGCTCCTTCTCTGTCTCCGCGATGGCCTCGGCCAATCGAGAGATCGGTACGCAGATATCCGTGACATAGCCCTTCGAGCCGGGGCGGAGTGCCTGCTGGGCGTAGTAGACGTCGTGGCGGGCCTGCCAGAGGCGGCTTCGTTCCTCGGCCTGCGACGTCCACGAAAAGCCGAGGCCGTGATTGGCTTCAGCGAGCGCGCCGACGGTCTCCGCCTGTTCGGCGACGCCGGTCCCGGAGCCGTGAAACTCGAGGAAGAGGGTGGGCTTCTCCGGCATCGCATAGCCCGCATAGGCGTTGAAGCCGCGGATCGTCAGTGCGTCGAGAAGCTCGATCCGGGCGATTGGGACGCCGCACTGGATGGTCTCGATCACCGTGCGCACCGCGTCGTCGACCGTCTCGAAGGCGCAGGTGGCGGCCGTGACCGCCTCGGGGATGCCTTGGAGGCGGAGCGTGAGCTCGGTGACGATACCGAGCGTCCCTTCGGAGCCGACCATCAGGCGCGTGAGATCGTAGCCGGCGCTCGACTTTCGCGCGCGGCTGCCGGTGCGGATCACCCGGCCGTCGGCGAGCACGACCTCCATGGCGAGCACTGCCTCGCGCATCGTGCCATAGCGGACGGCACAGGTGCCGGAGGCGCGCGTTGCGGCCATGCCGCCAATGGAGGCATCCGCGCCGGGATCGATGGGGAAGAAGAGGCCGGTGTCCCGCAGCTCCTCATTGAGGCGCTTGCGGCGGAGGCCGGGCTGGACGCTCACGTCCATGTCCTCGGGGTGCACGGTCAGCACCCGGTTCATGGCGCCCATATCGAGGCTGATGCCGCCACGGACGGGGATGACATGGCCCTCGAGCGAGGTGCCCGTGCCCCAAGGCACGATGGGACAGCCATGGGCGTTGCAGATGCGCGCGATTTCCGAGACTTCCTCGGTGCTCTCGGGCCAGATTACCGCGTCGGGCATGCGGTGGGCGTGATGCGCCTCGTCGCGGCCGTGCTCGGCCCGGATGGCCTCGCCCGTGGCGAGCCGGTTGCCGAAGCGGGGGGCGAGCGCGTCGATGGCGGCTTCGATCCCGGGCTTCAGTGCGTTGGCGGCGATGGTCATGGGCGCCTCCCTTGCGCGCGAGTGCCTTAAGCCTCTCTATGACTCTCAGCGATAGGCCGTGGGCCGGGGAGGGACAAGCATGCAGGATGCAACACCGGAGGTGCCATCGGCCGCACCCATCCGCACTGCGGTGCAGACCGTCGAGCCTGGCTGGATCGATTACAACGGGCATATGAACGTGGCCTACTACACGCTGGCCTTTGATCGGGCGCTCGACGAGATCTACGAAGCGCTGGATATCGGCCCTTCTGCTGTGGAGAGCAGGGGGCAGGGGCCGATGGCGCTGCAGACGCAGATCCACTACCGCGCGGAGCTTCTGGAGGGCGAGGGGTTTCACTGCGAGGCAGTGCTGCTCGATGCGGATCACAAGCGCTGTCACGCCTTTCTGCGCATGGTTCGGGAGCGGGATGGGGTGACGGCTGCGTGCTACGAGACGCTCTCGGTGAATGTGGACCTCGCAGCACGGCGCTCCGCCCCCTATCCCGAGGCGGTCGCAGAGGGGTTGAAGCGGCAGCGCGACTTGCATCGCGATCTGCCGCAGGATGAGGCCGTGGGTGCACGGATCGGCATCCGGAGGGGATGAGATAGCAGGTCAGCGGGCGGGCTGCCGGGCGCCCCGACTTCGGGCCTGACGGCCCTCAGCGGCCCACCCGCCACCCAACGCCCGGCCGATTTCTTCCGGCAGCGCTTAGGTCTTTCGATATGTCGGGAGCGGCGATAGGCTTTTCTTGGCGCAGCGCTGCGTGCTGCGGCCTGCGATGGGTGTTGGTGGATCGGGGGCGATGACCGAAAGCGCCGATGGCGCTGCGGCGGACGCAGCAGGGGGGAAGCCCGCGCCGAGGGGCGAGGGCCGCGGCGGCAGCGCGCACAGCAACGAACGAGGCGAGCCGGGCGACGGGTTCAAGCGCCGCCGGCCCGAGGTCGAGATCAGCCGTTCCGGCATGATCGACCTTTTGTTGCCGGGCCGGGCCGGCTGGGCACGTCGGCGACGCCTTTCGGCGGCAGCGCGGCTCGCTGCCCGGCGGCTTCTGCCCGAGAGCGCCTCACGGGGTGGGGTGCAGGGATTGCGGCGGCAGGCCCCGCTCTGGATGATCGCGATCCTGCTCGGCGTCGTGACGGGCTATGCCGTCACACTCTTCCGAAGTGCGATCCCCGTGCTGCAGACGATCTTCTATGGCGCCTCGGACGAGGTGATCCACTCCTATGCCGCCGGGTTACCCTGGTACCTCGTGCTGCCGGTGCCGGTGCTGGGAGGGCTTGCGGTTGGCCTGCTGCTCGACCGGTTCACGCCGGATGGCAAGGCGCGGGGTGTCGCGGACGTCATCCAGGCCGCCGCAGTGCGCGGGGGGCGGGTCGAACGAGGGCCGGGGCTCGCCTCGGCCGGAGCGGCGCTGATCACGCTCTCGACCGGCGGGTCCACGGGGCGTGAGGGACCGGCGGTGCATATCGGGGCCGTCATCGCCGCTTGGGTCTCCGATCGGTTTCAGCTGAAGGAGCTGGCGGCGCGGGACGTGCTGGGCTGTGCGGCCGCGGCGGCGGTGTCAGCGAGCTTCAACGCGCCGCTTGCGGGTGCGCTCTTCGCGCTCGAGGTGGTGCTGCGGCACTTCGCGCTCCACAGCTTCGGGCCCATCGTCCTCGCCTCGGTCGTAGCGGCGGTGGTGAGCCGGCTGCATCTGGGCAATGTCACCGAATACACGCTGCCGGTGAACAGCATCGGGTTCTACACGGAACTGCCGGCCTTCATGCTGCTCGGCATTCTTTCAGGGCTCGTGGCGGTCGCGATGATGCGGACGATCTTCTTCGCCGAGACGGTGGGGGATCGGGTGCAGGCGGGGCTCAGGATCCCGAACTGGCTGCGCCCGGCGATCGCAGGCTTCTTTCTCGGGCTCGTGGCGCTCGCCTTCCCGCACATCATCGGCGTCGGCTATGAGACGGTGACGAAGGCGCTGACCTCACAGATCCCGTTCTGGACGGCCGTCGCCTTCGCCGTCGTGAAGGTGATTGCCGTCTCCGCGACGTTCTCGGGGCGCATGGGGGGCGGTGTGTTCTCGCCCGCGCTGATGCTGGGCGCGCTGACGGGGACGGCCTTCGGCTCGGTCGCCATCGATGTCTTTCCCGCCGTGCAAGGGAGCCAGGGGCTCTACGCGCTTGCCGGCATGGGGGGGGTTGCGGCCGCGGTGCTGGGGGCGCCGATCTCCTCGACGCTGATCATCATCGAGCTTACCGGGGACTGGCAGGCCGGCATGGCGGTGATGGTCTCCATCGCGCTGGCGACGGTTGTGGCGGACCGGCTGGTTGCGCGGTCATTCTTCATCACGCAGCTCGAGCGGCAGGGACTGCATCTGGCCGACGGGCCGCAGGGATATCTGAGGACGACACTGGATGTGGGGCATCTGATGCGCGTCCGGGGTGCCGATAACGGCGCGCCCGACAGCGGTTGCTGGGAGTTGCAGGCGCAGGGGTTCTGGCTGACGCGGAAGGACACGCTGGAGGAGGCGCTGCCGCTCCTGCGTCGTGCGGGGCGTCCCTTTGTGCCCGTAATGGAGCGGCCGACCGATCGGGGCGGCGAACCGGAACTCATCGGCGCGCTCTTCCATACCGATGCGCTTGCCGCCTACAGCCGCCGCCTGGAGGAAGAGCTCCGCGAGGAGCATTCATAGGCCGCGTCGCCGCAAATTCCTTGAAAGGAATTTGCAAGAACCTTGGAAGGTTCTTGTTCGGCGCTTGGGGCCGGCACCGGGTTTCGGTCTGTCAGAGAACCTCGACGGCTGCCTTGTTCGGGTAAAAGGCGATCATTCCTGCGATCGCGGCGACGGCGTCATGCGGCGTCTCGTAGGACCATGCCGCGTCGCGGATGGGCCCGGACTTGGCGACGAGGTCGAAATGGCTCGCCTCTCCCTTGTGGGGGCAGGTCGTCCGCGTTGCCGAAGGTTCGAGAAAGGTCATCCCGATGTCGCCGCGGGGGATATAGAAGACCGGGTCGTAGTCGCCCTCCTCGAGCATCAGGGCGCTCATGCTCTCCGCGATGACGGCGCCGCCGGCGCGCACGACGACGGTGCCGGTGGCCGGCGTGATCCTGATCTCGGGCATGGTCGACCCCTCCCTGCTGCGGCGCCTCTCCCCGTGCGCCTTGTCGGTTTCGTGACGGTCAGGCCTGCAGCGGCGCTGTCGCTGTTGTGAGCCAGGCCAGGGCTGCAGCATCTTCAGATGTGCCGAGCAGCGGCCCGATCTCGGCGGCTACCCGTGCATGATAGGCGTCGAACCAGGCGCGCTCCGGCGCATCCAGAAGCTCGGGCACGATCAGCCGGCGGTCGATCGGGGCGAGGGTCAGCGTCTCGAAGCCGAGCATCTCGCGTTCCCCACCTTCCGGCACCGAGCCCGGAGTCACGGCAAGGAGGTTCTCGATCCGGATGCCCCAGGCACCCTGACGGTAGCAGCCGGGTTCGTCCGAGAGCACCATGCCGGGCTCGAGCGCCACCTCGCCGCCGCGGCGGGAGAGGCTGGCGGGACCTTCGTGGACGTTGAGATAGGCGCCGACGCCGTGGCCCGTGCCGTGGTCGTAATCGAGCCCCGCGCGCCAGAGGGCGGCGCGCGCCAGCGGGTCGAGATCGCGTCCCGTGAGCCCGGCGGGCCAGCGTGCCGTCGCCACGGCGATCATGCCCTTGAGGACGAGGGTGAAGGCGCGTCGGGCGGCCGCGTCCGCCGCGCCGTCTGCGCCGGGCCCGGTCGCCATCGTTCGGGTGATGTCGGTCGTCCCGTCGCGATATTGCCCGCCGCTGTCGACCAGCAGGAGGTCGCCGGGATCGATCCTGCGGTTGGTCTCCTCGTTCACGCGGTAGTGCACGATGGCGCCGTTGGGGCCAGCGCCCACGATGCTGTCGAAGGAGATGTCGAGGAGGTCTTCCGTCGCGCCGCGAAAAGCCTCGAGCTTGCGCGCAACGGTGATCTCGTCGAGCGCCTCGCCCGCCGCGAGCGCGCCGTCGAGCCAGGCGAGAAAGCGGCACATCGCAGCGCCGTCGCGGCGGTGGGCAGCGCGCATGCCCTCGAGCTCCGCGGCGTTCTTGCGGGCCTTCGGGGCCACACAGGGATCGCGGCCCCACTCGATCTCGCTCCCGCCCTCCTCCAGGGCCCTGATGAGCGCGAGGGGGCAAGTGGCCCTGTCAGCCAGAACCTTCACGCTGCCGAGTGCGCCGAGGGCCGGCAGGAGAGTGGCGACGGGCGCGACGCTCACCGCATTGCCGAGATGGGCGCCTACCTCGCCGCCGATCTTCTCGGGCTCCATGAAGACATCGACGCGCCCGTCCGCGTGCAGGATGCCGAAACCCTGGGCCACGGGGCTGCGCGCGAGGTCGCTGCCACGGATGTTGAGGAGCCAGCAGAGGCTGTCCGGCAGCGTGATGACAGCGGCGGCGACGCCGTCCTCCGTGAACTCTGCGGCGAGGCTTGCGCGCTTCGATGCGGCACTCTCGCCGGCCAGTTCTTGCGGGTGGACGCTGACGGCGCCGGCGGGCGGGGGCGGGCGATCCTCCCAGATCCCGTCGATCGGGTTCTGAGGCAACGCCAGCAGCGGGCGGCCAAGTGCTCGTTCATAGCGCGCGATCTCGGCCTCTCCGTGCAGCCAGGGATCGTAGGCCAGCGCTTCATCCGCCTCGACCAGCCCGGCGGCCCATTGCGCTGGGTCTGTGTCGCTCATCGGCAGGATCTCGAACGCATCGGTGTCCGCCTGATCCGCCGCCTGCAGCGTGTAGCGCCCGTCGATCACGAGGCCCGCATGCCGCGGCCCGACGATCGCGAGCCCGGCGGATCCAGTGAAGCCGGTGAGCCACGCCAGACGTTCATCGGCGGGTGCTACCGTCTCTCCCTGATGTGCGTCGCCACGGGGCACTAGCATCCCCGCAGCGCCCATCTCCGCGAGACGCGCACGCAACGCCGCAAGCCGCGCGGCGCTTTGGCTGCTATCCGCGGTGATCTCGAATGACTGGAACATGCGCACCTCGCCTCGTCGGAGAGCCACGGTCATCAGCACCGGGGAGCGCCGCAAGTGGCAAGATCGCATCAGCGCAGTGATAGATTGGTCACGGGCATTGAAATGCCAGCCAATTTTACTCATTGGTAATCTTGCGCGAGGCTGATGGTCTCACCGCTTATCGCAACCCGCCAAACCCGAGAGTGCACCCGATGCTCCGCTTCGCATCGCAAATCGCTGCCGTCGTTTTCGTCCTCGCCGCTCTCGGTGGGGCCAATCCGGTAACCAGCGCGACCGACCCCGCCTTCGGCTTCTGGCGGACCGAGCGTGGCAACGCGATTGTCGAGATCGCGGCCTGCGAAAGCGGTGCTTGCGGGGAGATGGTTTGGATCGACAAGCCGGTGGACGAGACCGGTGCGTTGAAGCGGGATGCGGAAGGGCGTCCTCTCTGCGGCCTGCAGCTTGTGAGCGGGCTCAAGAAGGCGGCGCTCGGCGTCTGGGAGGAGGGCGAGATCCTCGATCCGCGGAGCGGCCAGCGCTATGGCGCCGAGATCAGCGTGATCGATGCGGACAAGCTCAACGTGCGTGGGTATCTCCTGACGTCGATCTTCGGCGCATCACAGGTCTGGACCCGCGCGTCCGGCGATCAGGGCGGCTGCTAGGGCAGCGGGAGATCTATCCGCCGGCGGCGGCACCCCCTGCGCCCGCGGCGATGGGTTGCGCAATGTCTCTCGGGAATGCGAGCCAGCCGGCCGCGTAGGCGTCAAGCTCTGCAGGTGCGAATCCGATGAGAAGGCTCACTTGCCGGCCCGCCGCGTCCTGAAGATAGAGCCGCCGGGCGAGCCGCCCCCTCCGGAAACCCACTGCGAGATCGCGGCCACGGAAGACCGTTTCGGGCGCATCGAGAAAAACCATGCTGGCCGTGCCCTCGGATTTCACGAAGCTGAGAACGGCGAAGGGGCCCGACGCGTCGCTGAGCACGATCCCCCCGCCTCTCGCCGGGTCGGCCACGAACAAGCCGTCGAGCCCGAGAGCCGGCGCCTTCAGGCGTGCAGAGGTGCCGCGGGCATAAGCCGTCTCTTCCCGCGCAAGCAGCACGACATCGTCGAGCGCGCCGAGCCGGCAGCCGCAGGATGTCGCGTCGGCCGCCTCGGAGAGCGGAAAAAGCTGCTCACGCCGCTCCAAATCCGCAAAACAAGCTGCAAAAGCGCTTTCTACGGCACTGCCCCGATTTGGGGCGTCGGGCGAGGATAGTCCCACAGCGGGACATATTTCTGGTGGATCGCCATAGGCTAGCGCCCGCGGTGCGGGAAGGTCGAGGAAGGCGGTGCCGAGCGCCGTTTGCGCTAGGATCGGGACCTCCGCAGCTCTGACACGCGACCCGCCATCCCGCCGGGAGAGGCGCAGCGCATCCACTTTTTCCGCAAGTCCTACCGCCTTGGTAACTTCTCGTTCACCTTTAGCGGCAATCCTCAGACCTTGTTGCGTGATCACGACCGTCTCAAGCCTGCTTTGGCTCCCGAGTTGCGTGTTCTCGGCTTGCACGCACCCTGCCAATGCAGCACAGAGTAGAAGGATGAGGTGGGGGAACCATCTTGTGCTGCCGGTCTTCATATAGTTGACATGCAACACACGGTGTAAGCGTCCAGACCATCTTCCAATTGCAGCGTGCGGTCCTGGCAGTGAAAACGTCAGAAAGACGGGGTAAGGATATGAGTGCTGCAAACGGCCCAAACACTCTTGGAGGTCGCCGATTGGCGGAAGAAGACGTTTCATCGGGTTCTGTGATCACCGGGCTGGTCAAATGGTACGATGCCGTGAAGGGCTACGGCTTCGTCGTGCCGGACGACGGCGGTAGTGACGTGATGGTCCATGCGTCCTGCGTTCGCAACTTCGGCGTCACCGCTCTGACCGAGGGCGCGCGGGTCAAGGTCGTCACCACGATGGGGGCGCGAGGCCTCCACGCGCAAGAGCTTCTCGAGATCGACAACGCATCTGCCGCAGCGGAAGCGGTGCCGATGCCGCCGTTGCCCGCGATGAATGCAGGGCCACGGCCTACGGATTTCCTGAGCACCGATGCCGATCTCGGCCCGCTGGTTCCCGCCCGGGTGAAGTGGTTCGACAAGCAGAAGGGCTTCGGCTTCGTCAATGTCTTCGGCATTCCCGACGATGTCTTCGTGCATATGGAGATCGTGCGCCGCTGCGGATTTCCCGATCTCTCGAGCGGCGAGGGCATGGCGGTGCGGACCTTCAAGGGCCCCCGCGGTCTGATGGTAGCCGAACTGCGGCTCTGGGAGACTGCTGTCGTCGAGAACGAGGCCAAGGGCACCGGCGACGCGTGATCTCGCTCGCCGTGCCTCGAAAATCGACATCATGGTGGTGGCTGGCGCTGGCGATGCCCGTGGTGCTGGGTCTTGTGGCCTTTCCGCATCCGGGCGCGGCCGACGCCGCAGGCTGTGCGGTCGACCGCGTGATCGTCGAGGCAGAGGGCGCGCCCGTGCTCTATCGCGTCGAGATCGCCGATGAGCCGGCCGAGCATGCGCGCGGGCTCATGTTCCGAAAGGAGATGGCGGCGGATGCGGGCATGCTCTTCCTCTTCGACACGCCACGGCCGGCAGCGTTCTGGATGCGCAACACCTTCATCTCCCTCGACATGATCTTCATCGCACCGGACGGCTCGGTGCTGAACGTGGCTGAGAACACCGTTCCTTTCTCGGAAGCGCCGCAACGCTCGGCGGGTGATGTTGCCGCAGTGCTCGAGGTGAATGCGGGCGAGGCCGCCCGCCACGGTATCGGGCCGGGCACGCCCATCCGCCACCCCGTTCTGACCCCCGAGGCCTGTGGCTGAACGGCACCAAGGCCTGCGCACTGCAGACCACGGCGGCCTCGAGTGACCCCTTCGCGCTGCCGTGCACAGCCCCCACTCTCCGCTCCCGTGCTCCGCGCCCTAGCTTAAGCGCTCGGCGTCGATTGCGGGACGTGACAGCGCAGCCTTACTCCTCTATCGCAACACCGGGCTGGTCTTACGGCCCGTGTCGGAGCGTAGCGCAGCCTGGTAGCGCGTCGGTTTTGGGTACCGAAGGTCGCGAGTTCGAATCTCGCCGCTCCGACCACTTTTCAGAACCAGAAGAGGTTCTGCCGCCTCTCGCTCCGGGCTCGACCCGGGGCCTCCTGGCAGCCCGCGTTGCCGTCAGCTGCGCTTGCCGAGGGCGACGGGTGCCGCATGCCCGCCCGCGGGCGACGCCGCCCGGCCGGGTGCTGCGGGCGGCGCGGATTTGACCGTGCCGGTCCCTGGATCGGGTCGTGCGCCAGGCCCGCTCGAGGGCGCGCCCCGCTCCCGATAGGGCGTGCGATTGAAATGCGCACGGTAGCATTTCGAGAAATGCGAGGGCGAGGTGAAGCCGCAGGCCAGCGCCACGTTGATGACGCTCATATTGGTCTGGAGGAGGAGCGAGCGCGCCTTCTCCAGCCGAAGTTCCATGTAATAGCGCTTCGGCGAGCGGTTGAGGTAGCGCCGGAAGAGCCGCTCGAGTTGCCGCGTCGACATGCCCACCCCGCGCGCGAGTTCTGCCGGGCTGATCGGCTCCTCGGTCGAGCGCTCCATGGTCTGGATGATGTCGATGAGCTTCGGGTGTCGCACGCCGATGCGCGCAGGCACGCTGAGCCGCTGCTCGTCCGCCTCTCCCCGCACGGGCATGTGGAGGAGGGTGTCGGCCACGGTCGCCGCCATATCCTCCCCATGATGCTTGCCAATGAGGTGCAGCATGAGATCGGCTGCTGCCGTGCCACCGGCGGAGGTGAAGACCCCGTCCGAGACGACGTAGAGCAGGTTCTCGGCCTCGACCTCCGGGAAGTCCTCGGCGAAGGCTGCAAGGTTCTCCCAGTGGATCGTGCAGCGCTTGCCGTCCAGAAGCCCGGCCTTGGCCAGCACATAGGCACCGGTGCAGAGCGCGCCGACCTTGACGCCGCGCCGCACTTCGCGCCGCAGCCATGTGAGGACAGGGCGGGAGGCCGCCCGCTCGAGCTCGAAGCCGGCGCAGACGACGATGCTTGACCCCCGCTGTACCTCGCCCAGCCCGCCATCCACGGCGACGCGTGTGCCGTTCGAGCATTCGACGGTCTCGCCGTCCTCCGAGACCAGTCGCCAGGAGTAGAGCGGTTGGCGCGCCACGCGGTTGGCGATGCGCAACGGCTCGATCGCCGTCGAGAACGCGATGAGCGAGAAGGCCTGGCAGAGGAGGAACACGAATTCCCGTGTCTCGCCCTGCTCCGGGACCAGTCTGCGCGCGCTCTTCTCGACTGCCATCCGGCCCTCCACGCTCGGCCCTGCGGCGGCGCCGCGAACCTGGCTCAGCCCGTTGAGCAGGCAGCCTGATACGGCCATCGCCACGGGTCAAGGCGCGCGCTCCTAGCATCTTCTTGAGCTATGGCAAGGGCGGCGTGCCCGCGTTATGACGCTTTCTCCGATTCCAGGAGGAAAGACCGATGACGACGCAGTGGAGCAAGACCAGCTGGCGCAACCACGAAGCCCTGCAGATGCCCGTCTATACCGACGAGACGGCGCTGAAGGGTGTGGAAGAGCGGCTCGCAAGCTATCCGCCGCTCGTTTTTGCGGGTGAGGCCAGGAGGCTCACCGCCCGGCTTGCCGAGGTCGCCGAGGGGCGCGCCTTCCTGCTCCAGGGCGGGGATTGTGCCGAGAGCTTCGCCGAGTTCACCGCCGACAACATCCGCGACACATTCCGCGTCATGCTGCAGATGGCGGTGGTGCTGACATTCGCCACGCGGCTGCCGGTGGTGAAGCTCGGACGCGTCGCGGGGCAGTTCGCGAAGCCGCGATCCTCTGACAACGAGACGGTGGGCGATGAGACGCTCCCCTCCTACAGGGGCGACATCATCAACGGGTTCGACTTCACCGAAGCCGCGCGCGTTCCGGATCCCGAGCGGATGATCACGGCCTATATGCAATCGGCGGCGACGCTGAACCTGCTCCGCGCCTTCGCGACGGGCGGTTATGCGGATCTCCATCGCGTGCATCAGTGGAACCTCGAATTCGTGTCCGACGACGCGCTGGCCAAGGAATACGGCAAGCTCGCTGAGCGAATCTCGGACGCGGTGAGCTTCATGGATGCCTGCGGGGTGAACCCGGCGACGGCCGAGACGCTGCGCCAGGTCGAGTACTACACGTCTCACGAGGCGCTGCTTCTGCCCTATGAGGAGGCGCTCGCCCGCGTCGATTCGACCACGGGCCGCACGGTGGCGGGCTCAGGCCACATGATCTGGATTGGCGACCGCACGCGGCAGCCGGATGGCGCGCATGTCGAGTTCTGTCGCGGCGTGCTGAACCCGATCGGGCTCAAATGCGGCCCGAGCCTCAAGCCCGAGGAGTTGATCACGCTGATCGACAGGCTCAACCCGGAGAACCAGCCGGGCCGTCTCACCCTGATCTGCCGCACCGGGGCCGGCAAGGTCGGCGAGCATCTGCCGGGCTGGATCCGGGCGGTGGAGCGCGAGGGCCGCAAGGTCGTCTGGTCCTGCGATCCGATGCACGGCAACACCATCAAGGCTGCGGGCGGCTACAAGACCCGCCCCTTCGAGCGGGTGCTGCAGGAGGTGCGCGAGTTCTTCGACGTGCACCAGGCGGAGGGGACGCATGCGGGCGGCGTGCATTTCGAGATGACGGGCCAGGACGTGACCGAGTGCACGGGCGGGGCTTTCGACATCACGGATGCGGACCTCGCCAGCCGCTACCACACCGCCTGCGACCCGAGGCTGAATGCCAAGCAGGCGCTAGAGCTCGCCTTCGTGCTCTCCGAGGAGCTCAGCCAGCTCAGCACCGCGCCCGCGGCTCCGGTGATCACGGCCGCCGGCTTCTGAGGCGGTGAGCGCCTATGATGCGTCGGCGGCGGAGGTCGCCGGCGCCTTTCGCGATGCGCCCGGAGGCGGCTTCGTACTGGTGCTGACGGCATCGGTCGAGCGAGGCCTGCCGGATGACGCCATCGCGCGTGCGGCGGAGCTGGCTGGCTGCACGGCATATCCGATCCGCCGGCTCGGGCCCGCGGCGGCTGAGATCGCCACGCCCAGCCGGGACGATGTCGACCGGATTGACTGGTCGTCCCTGCTGGCGTCGATCGACGTGAACGCTGTCCCTGCTATGGGTCGGCGGAAGCGGTTTCTCATCGCCGACATGGACAGCACCATGATCCCTGTCGAGTGCATCGACGAACTGGCCGATCTGGCGGGGGTCGGCGCCGAGGTGGCGGCGATCACCGAGCGCGCCATGGCAGGAGAGCTGGACTTCGAGGGGGCGCTGACGGAGCGGGTTGCCCTCCTCGCCGGCGCGGACGTCGCGTTGATCGACCGGGTCTTTGAGGAGCGCATCGTTCTCAACCCGGGTGCGCGGGTTCTGGTGCGCACGATGGCGGCCGCCGGGGCCCACACGATGCTCGTCTCAGGCGGCTTCACGGTCTTCACCGCGCGCGTCGCAGCCGAGGCCGGCTTCGCGGAGCACCGTGCCAACACGCTCAACTTCGAGGGGCACCGTCTGGCCGGCAGCGTCGCGCCCCCGATCCTGGGCCGTGCCGCCAAGAAAGCGGCGCTCGAGGAGGCGCTCTCCGCGAGGGGTTTGGCGCCTTCAGATGCGCTTGCGGTGGGCGACGGCGCCAACGATCTTGCGATGGTCGAGCTTGCCGGCCTAGGTGTCGCGATCCGGGCCAAGCCGCGCCTCGCCGAAGGGGCCGATGCGCTGATCGAGCATGCCGGGCTCGAAGCGCTCCTCGCCCTGCAGGGCTACGCCGCCCACGAGGTCACCACGGACTGAACAGAAAATCCCGCCATGCGATCCGCGGCAGATCGGGGAGACAGCCACGGCCCGCATGGCGGGCGAAGGTTGCCGACCACCGCCTGGGACAGCGGATCGTTCGGTCGGTCGTCTGCATCCTCGCAAGTTGCGTGCCAATGACATGTTGAGCTGTAAGCCGGGGTTTACGCCGCGTCTCGGGTGCAATCTCGCCCGTAGCCAGGCGGTAGCAACGCGGATATCGGCGGCGTATTGCCGATCCACCGAACCTGTCGGCAAAACCACGCCTATCCAGTGAGGACGCATGCTTGACGGCGACCCTGGCGCATCAACGCCCAACGCCGCCGTGGGCTCGATCCAACACGCGCTTGCCGATCCAGCTCGATCACCGGCGCCCAACCACGTCATCTTTACCGAACGTCGGTGAAGCTAACGCGAACGCTGGCGACGTCCCAAAAGTCTCAGAATACTCCGCCGTGGTGCCTGTGCGTTCGTCTTTTGTTCAATCCTGCCGGCATACGCTGACGTGGGTGGGCGCGGGCGCCACTACCGCTGCGCCGGGAAGCTCTTCGAGTTGAAGGCGTTCCCGGATGGATGGTCCGGAGGGGGTGCCGCATCGTGAGCGGATCGGACGGCGCCGCCTCCGCCGCGTCCAGGATGCCACGGCTTCGGAAGTCAGCTGATCCAAAAGGCACCGATGGTCCTTTGCCAATCTGATGGCATGAGACCTCACCGGTACCTCAGATCGCCAGCAGCTCAACGAAAGTGAGTGCAGCCAGCAGCGTTCGCCGCCGCCTCAGCGCCAGAGGCGGTCGGCGTATTTCTCTTCGAGTCCGGCATACATCTCCGCGACCTGCTCGCCATAACCGTTCCAGCGGATGGTCGGGATGCGCTCCTCGGTCCCGAGAACCCGCTCCGTCGCCTGGCTCCAGCGGGGGTGGTCCACGGCCGGGTTCACATTGGCCCAGAAGCCATACTCGGCACTCTGCAGCTCCTCCCAGAAGCCGACCGGGCGCTCCTCGACAAAGCTCACCCGCACGACCGACTTGATGGACTTAAAGCCATATTTCCAGGGCAGGTGCAGACGCATCGGCGCACCGAACTGGTGCGGCAGAACCTTGCCATAGGCGCCGACGACCATCAGCGTGAGGTCGTTGGCCGCCTCAGCCATCGTCACCGCCTCGGTATAGGGCCACGGGTACCAATGCTGACGCTGCCCGCGTGCCATCTCGGGGTTCATGAAGGTCTCGAAGCGCACATATTTCGCCGAGGAGAGCGGTTTTGCCTCAGCCATGAGTGCCGAGAGCGGGAAGCCGATCCAGGGCACGACCATCGACCAGGCCTCGACGCAGCGATGGCGGTAGATCCGCTCCTCGATCGGCATGCGCTTGAGGAGGTCCTCCATCGCGATCGTCTTCGGCTCTTCCACCTCGCCGTCGAGCGTCACGGACCAGCCATCCGTATCGAGCGCCTGGGAGGCCTCATAGATCTGCTTGTGGCTGCCGAACTCGTAGAAGTTGTTGTAGGTTGAATTGACGGTCTCATCCGTCACCACGCGCCCCGCATCCGCGAAGCGAGGGTTCAGCGTCGGAGGGGGCGTGTAGGGCGTGTTCGGCGCGGGCAGGCCGGATACGCGTTTGAACTCGCTCGCCGCCTGAGCCGTCGGCATCTCCTGGTTCAGCGCTATCCCACCGAGGAGCGCGGCGCCGCCCGCGAGGCCGCCCATCGCCAGAACGCTGCGACGGTTCCAGAACACGGCCTCCGGCGTCGTGCGGTTCTCGGAGATCACCCAGCTCGGGCGCTTCAAGCGCTTCATTACTCGTCCTTCCGGTAACGTAAGTTCTGTGCGGAGATAGGTATGCCCCAGCCTGACCGTAGCGACGGTAACGGTCACGTTATCGCGGAGGAGTCACGACGCGGAAGGCGACCGGATCTTTCCGATTTCCGCTGGGTAGGGCAGAGTTGCATCTGATGACTGAATTGTCCGACGCCCTTTCGGCCGACTGGCAGCGTCGCCTGCGGTTCCCCGCATGGCGGCAGTTGGTGCTCAGCCTGTCGGTCATGGGCGCGGTGATCATTCTTACGGCGTCCTACTACAGCACCAGCGTGACGGCCGCCAAACGGCTGGAGGCGACCACCGCAGCGGATGCGCGCCTTCTCGCCGAGGCACTGGAGCGGGACGTCGCACGAGCCGGCCCGCTCGCGGTGCTGGCAGCGGAGGTTGCGGGTCGGCCTTCGGCGGCGCGCTCGGCGCCGCTGGCGCAGCTTGCGGCGGGCAGTTCAGCTGCGGCGCTGGCGCTCTATGCGCCCTTGGAGGCGGAGGCAGCTTCGGACACGGGGGACGCGATACCGCTCGTGGCCCTCGCCAGCGCCCGCGGTCCCGATGGCGCGGCGCTCTCGGTCGATCGGCTGGCCGAGCTCGCCGGCGAGGCGATGCCCACCGGAAGTGCCACCGCCTCGTTGCCACTCCCCGTCGATCCCTCAGCAGCGACCGACGCCGATGCGCCCCTCAGAGACGGCAACCGCTTTCTGCTGGCCGCAGCACGGCGCGTGATGCTCGAGGGACGGGTCGCAGTTGCCGTGGCGGCCCTCCCGCCCGTCGCCTTCGAGGCCGCCGCCCGACGCATGGCGGGCGAGGCGCGCGTTGTCAGCATCCCCGGCGAGCGGGCCTCGGGCCTGCTCTCCGACCCTCGGCTCGAGCGGGTGGCGGAACAGCGTCAGATCACCCTTTCATCGGCCATTCCCGATCTGGGGCTTGCGGTCACGATCACACGTTCGACCGCGCCGGTGCGTGAGCGTGCGACGACGGTCGTCTCCATCGAGATCATGGTGATGGCGCTTCTGGCCGCTCTGGCGCTCTACATGGATCAGCGCCGGACGCATCGCGCCTACACCGCGCTCACGGGCGATGCAGAGGCGCTGCGCGACCTCAACATTCGGCTCAGCGCCGAGGTCGAGGAGCGCCGGCGCGTCGAGGCAGAGCTTCGTGCGGCGGAGGCCGGGCTGCGGGAGGCGGAGAAGCTCGCGGCGCTCGGTCAGATGTCAGCTGCCGTCAGTCATGAGCTGAGCCAGCCTGTGGCGGCTCTCCGGACCTATCTTGCCGGCCTGCGGCTCCTGATGCGCCAGGAGCGGGCGGGGGAGGCCGCAGAGACGCTCGATCATGTGGACCGTATCGTCGAGCGCATGACCGCGATCACGCGCGAGCTGAAGGCGCTGGCGCGTCGTGGCGGTCGGGCGGATGCGGGCCGGTCGCCGATCGTGGATCTGCCTGGGGCGGCGGAGGCAGCCGTTGAGGGGATGCGGCCGCTCCTGACCATTGCGGGCGTCTCGGTCAGCATCGAAGCGCCGGGCGCTCCGCACCACGTGCGGGCCGAGCGGCACAGGCTGGAGCAGGTCTTCTCCAACCTGCTGCAGAACGCTCTCGACGCCCTCGGTCCCGCTGAGAATGCCGGCGGTCGACCGCGACGTATCGAGATCCGGGTCGCGGATGAGGCGGGGCAGGTCGCCGTCGAGGTGGCCGACAGTGGACCCGGCATCGCGCGGGGCGCGAAGGCGCATGTCTTCGAGCCCTTCTTTACCACCAAGTTACAGGGTGAGGGGCTGGGTCTCGGTCTTGCGATCTCTGCGGCAATCGCGGCCGAGCTTGGCGGTCGTCTGGAACTGCTCCCTCCGCGCCGCTATGGGCCCTGCCGCGGTGCCCGCTTCCGACTGGTCCTGCCCCTCGCGGAGGAGGAGGAGCCTGCCGATGAGCCCCAACTTGCGAGCGCGGAGGGGACGAGATGACCGCCAAGCTCGACCCGACGCTCGCCAGTGCGCGCAACGACCATCCGGTCGCTACGGCGACCCCTGTCCTGATTGTTGATGACGAGGCCGAACTGCGTCTCAGTCTCGCGCAATGGCTGAAGCTCGGCGGGTTCGAGCCACGCGCCTATGCGAGTGCGACGGAGGCTTGGGCGGCGCTGTCGGCCACGGGGCGCGAGTTTCCGGGTGTCATCGTGAGCGATCTGCGCATGCCCGATCTCGATGGCATGGCGCTTCTCGGCCGTGTCACCGCTATCGACAGCACGCTGCCAGTCATCCTGCTGACCGGCCATGGCGACGTGCCCATGGCGGTCGATGCGATGCGCGAAGGCGCCTACGACTTCGTGGAAAAGCCCTTCGACCCGGACCGCTTGATGGCGCTTATCGCCCGTGCGGCGGAGGCTCGGGCCCTCGCCCTCGAGAACCGGCGGCTGAAGCGACTGGCGGAGGACGGACAGGCGCGGCCACTTGAAGCGCGACTTCTTGGCAACTCTCCTGCGATCCGGCGGCTCCGCGCGGAGGTGGCGGAGGCTGCGGAGAGCACCGCCTCGGTGCTGATTACCGGAGAGACTGGGTCCGGCAAGGAACTCGTCGCGCGGAGCCTGCACGATCTTTCGCACCGCGCCGGCGGCCCTTTCGTCGCCGTCAACTGCGCAGCTGTGCCGGAGGCGCTGATCGAGGCCGAGTTCCTGGGCCACGAAGCCGGGGCTTTCACCGGTGCGGGCAAGGCGCGGCCCGGCTGGTTCGAGGCGGCGGCGGGAGGCACACTGTTCCTCGACGAGCTGACGGCGCTGCCGGCGCGGCTCCAGCCTGTGCTCCTGCGGGTCCTCCAGGAGCGCGAGGTTACGCGCCTCGGCGCGCGTCAGCCGCGACGCGTGGATGTCCGTGTTCTCGCGGCAACGAATGAAGATGCCGAGGAGGCGGTGGCGAGCGGGACATTGCGCCGCGATCTCTTTTTTCGCCTCGCCACCCTTGCCATCGCCGCCCCGCCCCTGCGCCGCCGAAGCGGCGATGCAGCCCTCCTCTTCAATCACTTCGCGGCGGAGGCGGCCTTGCGGGACGGTGCGGAGGCGCCGGAGCTTGGGCCGGACGACCTTGCAGCACTGGCGGCACATGACTGGCCCGGGAATGTGCGCGAGCTCATGAACCTCGCGGAGCGTGTGGTTCTCCGGCAGCGCCGCGGTCGCGTTTCGGTCGCAGCGCTCCTGACGGGAGAGGGCGAAGCGGAGGTCTCACCGCCCGTTTTTTCGGATGCGGAGGGGACGCAGACCTTGCGGGCCCGGCTCGAGAAGGCGGAGCGCGCGATCCTGAGCGATGCGCTGACCCGACACGAAGGCTCAGCGGCCGCCGTGATGGCCGAGCTTGGCCTGCCCCGCCGCACTTTCAACGAGAAGCTTGCGCGCCATGGGCTCGCCCGTAGGCAGTTCGCGCCGGAGGGTTGAGATCGCGGCCGGAGCGTTGGGTATGCCCGGAAAGAAAAAAGCCGGGCACAGAGCCCGGCCAAGTTCAACAGGGAGGTATCACAACCTAAGCGCAGTCCCCTGCGCTCGATGAAAAGATAGGTGTAAGGCACGGAAACGACAACCGGTCTGGCCCCGGGCCGTGAGCAAAACGGCTTTGCCCTGCATGCATGACGCGCACGTAAGTTGTTGTCCTGCCGAAGGTTCAGGCGGCCGCGCTACGCTTGGTAAAACTTTCGAGTTCGCGCAGGACAAAATCACGAAATGCGAGCACGCGCTGCGAGTGGCGCAGCTCCTCGGGATAGACAAAGTAGACGGTGATCGGATCGCTCGCTTCCTCGGGCAGGATCGGCACCAGATCATGCGCCTCGCGCGTGATGTAATCCGGCAGCGCCGCGATGCCGAGACCGTTCCGCGCGGCCTGCAGAATGCCGAAATAGCTGTTCATCCGAAGGTGCGACGGCATCTGGTCCGCGCCGAGCGAGGAGAGCCAGGCGGCCGAGCCGACGGGTTGCGGGGCGCGGGGGCTGAAGGTGATCAGCCGGTGGTCGCGTAGCGCCTCGGTCGTCTCGGGTGCGCCGTGGCGTTCCAGGTAGGTCTTGGAGGCGTAGAGCCGGATCGCGATGTCCATCAGCGGGCGGCGGATAAGGTCCGCCTGGCTCGGCGCCGTGAGCCGTATCGCAACGTCCGCCTCCCGCATCGGCAGGTCCAGGATGGCCTCGGTCAGGATCATCTCGACCGAGAGGTTGGGATGCTCGTCGAGGAGGCGGTCGAGCCGGGGCGCGAGCCAGAGCGTGCCGAAGCCTGCGGTTGTGGTGACGCGCAGCTCGCCGAAGACCTCGTCCTTGGCGTCGCGGATGCGCGCCTCGGCCGAGATCAGCCGCTTTGCGATCTCCCGCGTGGTCTCGTAGAGGATCTCGCCCTGCTCGGTCAGCAGGAGACCCCGGGCGTGGCGGTGGAAGAGCGTCGTTTGCAGCGCCGTCTCGAGCCCGCGGATCTGGCGGGAGATGGCGGATTGGCTGAGATGCAGTTGCTCGCCCGCATGGGTGAGGCTGCCCGCGTCCGCCACGGCGTGGAAGACCCTAAGCTTGTCCCAGTCGATCATCGCGTGCTCCGCTTCTTCCGTCTCGACGCCATCGCTTGTGCCTGGCGTGGGGCCGTGAGTATATCGCGACCATGAAGTTCCTTGTCTCGATCGGCGCCCGGGCGTCGCGCCCGCTCCTGATCCTGCTTCTGGCCATGTGGTGCGCCGTCGGGACGCAGGCTATGGCAGCCGGGCCACTAGAAGGCCGATTTTACGGTATCGACGGCGCGGACGGTGCCGAGCTGCGCGTCAGCCGCGGTGACGGCGCTTTTGCTGCGACAATCCGCGATGGCGACGGCGGCAGCCGCGATTTCAGTCTCACGCCCGAGGGCGGCGGGGCCGCCGGGATGCTCCGGATGGATGGCCGGCAGGTCCTGATGCGCCTTGACCCGGTGGAGTTCGGCGTGGAGGCGCTGATCGTGCCGGTGGCCGAGGGCGGCAAGCTGATCACCGAACAGTCGCAGGTCTTCGTCTTCGTGCGGTCCGATATCGATCTGCCCGAGATGCCGGAGGGCTTCATTGCGCCGCCCCCGCCCTCCCAACGTGTCGTGCCGGCCTACAGTTTCCTTTCCTCCTATCAGTTCTGGTCGCCTGCTGCCGTGCGGGACGGCTATGCGAGACTGCCGACCCGCCACCGCACGCTGATACGCCTCTTCCCTGCGGTGCAGCTCGACGTGATCTGGAAGCTCTGCCTCGCGGAGGGGGCGGAGGTGGAACTCGGCACGGCCACGCGGGGGCAGGGCGTCTCCTGCGGCGAGGTGCGCGAGGTGATCTCTCGTGCGCAATCCGAGGGGCGGTTCGGAGACTACAAAGCAGAGGTGACAGAGCAGTCCGACACCCTCATCACGGCGGTGCGCTGCGGTGACAACTTCGTTGAGAGCAAGCGGACCTGCGACGATGCAGCAGTCAACGTCAGCCGAATGGCGACATCGCTTGAGACGGCGGCCAATGTGCTCGACCGCTACCGCTGAGGTCGGGTCCGCCGCCCGACCCCCGAGACGAGTTCAGCGCTGGTGGTGCAGCGTCCGACGGTTCTTGCTGCCCCAGTCCTCGATCCACTCAAGCACCGGACGGAGCGCTTCGCCCTTGGGAGTGATCCGATACTCGAGCCGACGCGCGCCGCTGTGGACGGGACGTTTTTCGAGGATGCCCTCGTCAACCAGCCGGGCGAGCCGGTTGGATAGAATATTCCGCGCGACGCCAAGGCGACGCTGGAAAGTGTCGAACCGAGTGATGCCGCGCAGCGCGGCCCAAACAATTAGCAATGTCCAGCTGTCGCCGATCTGGCGAACGGCATCGGTCATCGCCGAGATTTCTGCCTGTTCTAAGTCGGCCACTTCATGTTCCTTCCACTCTCGTGCGCAGATGCACGCTGTTTCCGTATCATGGAAATGGTCTCTGCACTCCGGACGATCACGATACCGCCTGCAGAATGTGATCAGAAACCCCTTCCAAGGCCCGTTTGTTTCAATCGGGCAGAATAGTTAAGGAAACTTGACACAAAATATGTCGCATGAATCTGACACTTCGACAAGGCTTGATGGCCGAGTGATTCTCGTAACCGGCGCCTCCTCCGGCCTTGGTGCGCATATAGCAACCAAATTAGCGGCAGATGGCGCAACAATCTTTGCTGCAGCACGTCGAACAGAGCGTTTGCAGGGATTGCCAGGGGTTGCAGAGGGAAATTTGTTGCCAATCGAGATGGACGTAAGTGATTCGTTTTCGGTTGAGCGCGGTTTCGAAGCTGCCCTAGCGAAAACCAATCGCCTTGATGGTCTTGTGAATAATGCGGGCATCGCCTGGAGCGGTCGTGCGCTGGAGATGCACACTGACGACTGGCGGAGGGTGATCGACACCAACCTGACCGGTGCATTCATCGTCGCGCGCACGGCGGCACGGGCCATGGCCGAGACCGGTGGCGGCGCGATCGTCTCCACGGCCTCGATCCTGGGCTTCGGAACGGGACCTGGCGTCGCCGCCTATGCCGCATCCAAGGCCGCGGTCGTGCATCTCACCCGCTCGCTCGCGCTCGAATGGGCGCGGCACGGGATCCGCGTGAATGCGATTGCGCCCGGCTACTTTCCGACGGAGATGAACAGCGACTACCTCGAGAGCGCCGCCGGCCAGGAGCTTCGAAAGGACATCCCGATGCGCCGCTTCGGTCGCTACAGCGATCTCGACGGGCCGATCAGGCTGCTCCTGTCGGATGCGGGGAGCTACATCACGGGCGTGACCCTGCCCGTCGATGGCGGGCATCTCTGCCGCCCGCTCTGAGCCGCGCTTCAGCCGGCGCCAAGCACCGTGTTGCTTTCGATCCGGGCGTCGATGCGCCGGACCATGTCCTTGTAGGTTGCGCTCTCGACGTTCCTGTAGGCGCGTTCGAAGGCATCGGCGCTCATGCCAGAGGGAAGGTCGCGGTGCTCCGGCAGCAGGTCGCGGTCCCGTCCGATCCGGCCGGCGAGCGCGCGCCAGTCCGCCGGGTTGCCCGCCAGCACGACCTCGGCAAAGCGGATACCGGCACGATCCGCCATCAGATCGTCGAAGCTGAAACCGGTGCCGCCATCGCTGTCCATCAGCTCCTTGGCCTCGCCGACGGCGAAGGAGCCTGCACTGTCCGCCGCGGCCGCTAGCGCTGCGGAGATGGTGAAGTGTTTCTTGAGATCGTTTCGACCGGCCAGCCGCGCCGGGTTGCAGGGCGCGCCGGACCGCCCCTCGGGCACCACGTTGCCGATGACGAGCTGCATGCTCCAGGTCCCGCAATCGACGCCGAGGGCGAAGAGCATCGCCTCCGCCTCCGCCCGCCGGCTTCCCCCGGCCTCCACGCGGTCCGCAGCGGTGCGGAGGGCCAGTGCCACATGAGGGGCAAGCTCCGTACCGAAGCGCTTGCCATCGTTGGTCGCCGCGTCGAATGCTTCGAGATAGGCGGAGACCTGTTCTGGCCGGCTGCGAAAGGCGAGGCCGCGTAGCGTATCCTTGAACCTGCCGGCGAGCGCGTTGCGTCCGGAGAGGTCCATGTTGATGTCGAGCCTCGCCACGCCGTCGGAGAGGCGCACCGCGCCGACGGCGGTACGCGCGAGCTTGCCTGTGTCCCCTCCCAGCACGAGGTCGAGCACCGCCGCACCCGTGGGCACGATCCAGCCAGCCGGGATCTCGATTGGGCCCATGGCGACGCGGCTGAGCCCGATGCCCTCCTCGCTCGCCGGTACCGCTGCGGTCAGGTTGTACCACCCGGCGCCCTCGATGAACGGGATCGGCACGGCGATGGTGAGGGCCATCTCCTCCACCCCGTCCGGGCCCGGGCCGATATGCGCGTCGCCGCGGAGGCCGGGGATGAAGCGGGCACCGAGGGCGACCGCGCTCTCCAGGTCAGCGGCCTCGATCGTTAGCGGCCCTTCCTCGTCACCGCGGGTGATCGCCCGGAATTCGTTGAGGAGCCGGTTGAAGCGCCCTGCCTGCTCGCCGGAGACGACGCTGTCAGGGCCGACCGCGGGGGCGTCTTGCCGTCCGATCGCCAGGACGGCGATGGGGCCGAGGATGATCAGCGCGAGGAAAAGGTAGATGACACGGCGGATGGTCTTGAACATGAAAGGGCGCCCGACTGCGTTGCGGATGCGAACCGCTTGATCCTGCCCCGGCAAGGGGTCGCAGCCCAGAACTTTCCAGCGCGGGGATTGCGCACAGCGAGCATAGTCCCGAGGGTCGTGCGCCGCAGACAACAAGCATCGCGACAACAAAGCCCGGGAGGACGGCATGGACTTCACCCTGGACGCAGCATCCGAGGGCTATCGCGCCCGGGTGGCCGCGCATGTGGCCGAGCACATCCTGCCACTAGAGGCCGATCCTCAGAACTTCGCCGACCATGGCAACCTGCCGGAGGATGTGCTGGCGCGGGAGCGGGCACGGGTGCGGGAGGCAGGGCTCTGGGCGCCCAACCTGCCGGCCGAGCATGGCGGACTGGGTCTGTCCTTCGCGGGGCTCGCCGCGTCCTATGAGGAGATGAACCGCTCGGTCTTCGGTCCCGTCTGCTTCGGGGCGGCGGCGCCTGATGACGGGAACATGCGGCTCCTGGCACAGATCGGGACGGCTGAACAGCAGGATTGGTGGCTGAAGCCGGTGGCGGCGGGCGTGGAGCGGTCGGCTTTCGCGATGACCGAGCCTGCGCCCGGAGCGGGGTCCGACCCCTCGATGATGCGCACGCGGGCGGAAAAGACGAACACCGGTTACAGGATCTACGGGCGCAAGTGGTACATAACGGGCGCCGGGGTCGCGCGGAAGTTCATCCTGATGGCCCGAACCTCGGACGATGCGCGGAAGGGCCTGACGGCGTTCCTGTTCGACGCGGACCAGCCCGGTTGGCACATTGAGCGGCGCATCGGGATCATGGGGCCTGAGGAGCATGGCGGGCATTGCGAGCTCGTCTTCGACGGGCTCGAGGTGCCCTTCGAGAACGTGCTGCTGGAGGAGGGCGACGGGCTCAAGGTCACGCAGATCCGCCTTGGCCCTGCGCGCCTCACGCATTGCATGCGCTGGCTGGGGCTTGCCAAGCGCTGCATGGAGATCGCCTCCGATTACGCGGCTGAGCGGCAGGGGTTCGGCGTGCGGCTCGCGGAACGGGAGACGGTTCAGGTGCGCCTCGGCAATCTCGCCAAGGAGATCGAGGTCGGCCGGCTCCTGACGATGAAGGCTGCGTGGCTGCTCGACCAGGGCGACCGGGCCAAGACCGCCGTCAGCATGGCGAAGATCCATGTGGCCGACACGCTCCATCGCGCGGCGGATGATGCGATCCAGATCTGCGGCGCGCGCGGCTATTCGACGGACACGGTGCTTGAGTGGATCTACCGCTACGCCCGCCAGGCCCGGCTGGTCGATGGGGCGGACGAAGTACACAAGATGGTGCTGTCGCAGGCTTACGGGCGGGAGGGCGCGAGCCTCTGGCGCTGGGGTGCCTGAGGCTCAGAGGAAGCGGGCCAGTCCCTCCGCCCGTTCGACATTCGCCGTCAGCATCGCGGTGACATCTTCGGTGTGGGTGTGATGCGGCATGTGGCCGGCATTGTCGATCAGGTGGAGTGTCGCCTTCGGCAGCCGCAGCGCGAGGCGTTCGGCGTGGATGCTCGCCGGCACGGTCGTGTCGGCGGTTCCGTGGATGATCGCCGTCGGGCAGGTGATCTCGGGGTAGTAGGGGATGCGCACCATGAGCTGGCGGTGGAGGCTCAGCACCGCGCGCGCATTCAGGCGGAAGGTGCGCGGGCGGAGCGCGAGGTCCACCGCCGCGCCGTCCCGATAGCCAGCCGGCACCGGGTCCGGCGCGAAGATATCGCGGAGCGTGCTCTCTACGAACGTGCTGGGTGCTGCTGGCGCGAACTGGCTCAAGAGGCGCCCCAGAATGGGCGAGCCGGACACGTGGTAGAGGGGTGCTAGCGATCCGCCCCAATCCATCGACGCGCCGGCGATGATCCCGAGGCTAGCCACATCCTTGGGTCGCGCCCGTGCCCAGGCGAGCGCCAGCGCCCCGCCGTAGGAGTGTCCCACGAGATGGTAGCGAGGATGGCCGAGCGCGTGCATCGCCTTGCGCAGGACGCGCACTTGCGTCGACAGTAGCTCCGAGCGCGGGAAAAAGCTCGAATGCCCGAAGCCCGGCCGGTCAAGCGCGATCACCCGAAGCCGCCTGGCAAGCGATGGCTGAAGCGCGAAGCTGAAGTCGCGCAGATTGCCGCTGGCACCATGCAGCAGCACGACCGGAAGCCGCGTCGCCCGGTCGCCGCCGCCGGCCGGGCCATCGGCGAGAAAGTGAATGCCGCGTTGCTCGACCGTCACCAGCCCGCCGATGCGGTCGGTCCGCGATGGCCGACGATGGTCGGCTAGATTTACGACGCGCGCCATGCCTTCGAGAGAGTCCGTCCTACGGGGTTTTCCTTATGGTAACCTGCCAGAGCCGGTGGCTCAGGGCCATGACAAAGCGTTGCATCTTAAAATCTGGAAAATTCTGAAAGCGAAGTTCATGAACGCTGGGTTCGTGACGCGACTGTGCTGCTTTCGCCCATCAAATTGCGCTACGATGCCGCCAGAGGCCTCTCAATTCCTGCACATCGGCATTGCAATAATGGTCATAAAAGCTTACCTATAAGGAGCGCCCGTAGAGGAAGACCGCCATGATGCTGCGCGACGTCTCGCTGAACGACCGCTACGATCTCGAGAAGAGCCCGGTGCTCCTCTCCGGCACGCAAGCGCTGACGCGGGCGACGTTGATGCAGCACGAGCGCGATCTTGCGGCGGGGCATAATACTGCAGGTTATGTAACGGGTTATCGCGGCTCGCCGCTCGGCGGGGTCGAAGGGGCGTTCGGACAGGCCCGCAAGGAGCTTGAGCCCGCGGGGATCCGTTTCCAGCCCGGTCTCAACGAGGATCTTGCGGCAACGGCGCTATGGGGTGCGCAGCAGGCGGAGCTGCGGGGCGAGGGGCGGCACGAGGGCGTCTTCGGTCTCTGGTACGGCAAGGGTCCGGGCGTCGATCGTACGGGCGACGTCTTCCGGCACGCCAATCTTGCCGGCACCTCGCCGCTTGGCGGTGTGCTCGCGGCTATGGGCGACGATCACACTTGCGAGAGCTCGACCACCTGCCATCAGTCCGAACTCGCGATGATGGACGCGATGGTGCCGATCCTGTCGCCCGCGGGCGTGCAGGAACTGCTCGACATCATGATCACCGGCTGGGCGCTCAGCCGCTATGCCGGCCTCTGGGTCGGGATCAAGGCGATGAAGGACACGGTGGAGGCGACGGCGGTGGTGGATGGCGATCCGCATCGCGTGCACCTCTCCGCGCCGGAGTTCGAGATGCCGGAGGGCGGCCTCAACATCCGGCTGAAGGACACGCCGCAGCAGCAGGAAGCGCGCCTCCACGACTACAAGCGTTATGCCGCCCAGGCCTTTGCCCGCGCCAACGCGCTCGACGGGCGGCGTCTGGGCAAGCCCGGTGCCCGTCTCGGCATCGTCTCGTCGGGCAAGAGCTGGCTCGATCTCGAAAGCGCCCTCGCCACGCTCGGCATCGGTCCGCGCGAGGCCGAGGCGCTCGGCATCACGACCTACAAGGTCGGGATGGTCTGGCCGCTCGAACCGCAGGGGCTGGTCGCCTGGGCAGAGGGGCTCGATACGATCCTGGTGATCGAGGAGAAGCGCGCGGTCATCGAGACGCAGGCCAAGGAGATCCTGTTCAATACCCCCGGCCGTACCCGGATGATCGGCAAGCAGGATCTGGAGGGACGCTCGCTGCTCCCCGCCAAGCTCGACCTCAACCCGCCCAAGATCGCCGAGGCCATTGGCTATGCGCTCGGCCTCGAAGGCATCGAGCATCCGCCCGCCGCCGAGGGCCTCGCCCGCCTGCAGGCCCTTTCCGAGGGTTCCAACGCTCCTTCGCTCGCCGAGCGCCAGCCCTGGTTCTGTGCTGGCTGTCCGCATTCC
The DNA here is from genome assembly GCA_039815685.1 of Pseudomonadota bacterium. GTDB lineage: Bacteria > Pseudomonadota > Alphaproteobacteria > Rhodobacterales > Rhodobacteraceae > Thermohalobaculum. The sequence continues at coordinate 59,356 of JBCBYV010000022.1, forward strand.
TCCTCGACGCGTATCCCCGAGGGCGCGCGCGCCTATGCCGGCATCGGCTGTCATTACATGGTGCAGTGGATGGATCGGGAGACCGAGGGCTACACGCATATGGGCGGGGAGGGCGCCAACTGGATCGGTGAGGCACCGTTCTCGAAGCGCCCGCACGTCTTCCAGAACATCGGCGACGGGACGTACAATCACTCTGGCCTGATGGCGATCCGCGCCGCCGTCGCGAGCGGCACGACCATCACCTACAAGGTTCTCTACAACGACGCCGTCGCCATGACGGGCGGGCAGAACCACGAGGGTGGCCTCACGCCGTCCCAGATCGCGGCCGAACTCCTCGCCATCGGCGTCAAGCGCGTCGACTGTGTCTACGATGAAAAGGAGGGCGAGCCGCTGCTCCCCGCAGGCGTGCAAGCCCATACGCGCGAACACCTCTTGAGCGTCGAGCGGGAATTTCAGGAAATCGAGGGCACGACCGCCATCATTTACGTCCAGACCTGTGCTGCGGAGAAACGCCGCCGCCGCAAGCGCGGACAGTTCCCCGACCCCGACCGGCGCGTCTTCATCAACCCCAGCGTCTGCGAGGGATGTGGCGACTGCGGCAAGCAGTCGAACTGCGTCGCCATCATGCCGATGGAGACCCCGCTCGGTCGCAAGCGCGAGATCGACCAGTCCGCCTGCAACAAGGATTTCTCCTGCCTGAAGGGCTTCTGCCCCAGCTTCGTGACGGTCGAGGGCGCGAAGCTGCGTGGCGGCGGGGGTGCTGACTTCGAAATCCCCGCGCTGCCCGAGCCTGCGCTGCCCGTCATGGATGGGCCCTACAACCTCCTCATCACCGGCATCGGCGGCACCGGCGTTGTCACCGTTGGCGCCCTCCTCTCCATGGCGGCGCATCTCGAGGGGAAGGGCGCATCCGAGATGCAGATGGCGGGCCTCGCCCAGAAGGGCGGTGCGGTCGCGATCCACTGCCGCCTTGCCTCCGCACCCGACGACATCAACGCCGTCCGCATCGCCACCGGGGAGGCGGATGCGCTGATCGGGGGCGACATGGTGGTCGCCGCGTCGCCCAAGGCCCTCGGCCTGATGGCGCGCGGGCGCACGCGGGCGATCCTCTCGAGCGAGGAGGTGGTGACGGGCGCCTTCACCCGCGACACGGAGTTCCGCTTGCCCGCGAAGCGCTTGAAGCTTGCGGTCGAGGCGCGCATCGGGGCGGACGCCCTTCAGATTGTCGATGCCCAGCCCGTGGCCGAGCGCCTCCTCGGCAACACGATCTACGCCAACGTCCTCCTCCTCGGTGCTGCCTGGCAGGCCGGCCTCGTGCCGCTCTCGGAGGTAGCGCTGCGCCGTGCCATCGAGCTCAACGGCGCTGGCGTCGAGGGCAATCTCCGCGCCTTCTCGCTTGGCCGCTGGGCCGTGGCGGAGCCGGCGGCCGTTGCCGCCCTTCTCGACCCGCCCGCGGCCGAGGAGACGTTCGAGGACAAGGTCGCGCGGCGCGAGACCCATCTCGCAGGGTTCCAGAACCGCCGCCTTGCCCGTCGCTATCGCGCTCGCGTCGATGCCGCCGTCGCAGCCGAGACGGCTGCCGGAGTGTTGGGCTTCGCCGCGGCGGTGGCGGAGGGCTATTTCAAGCTGCTCGCCTATAAGGACGAGTACGAGGTCGCTCGCCTCCACCACGAGACGCTGGAGACGGCCCTTGCCGGTACCTTCGCGAGCCACGGCCGCGTCACCTTCCATCTCGCGCCGCCGGTCCTCGGCCGGACGGATGCTGAGGGCCAGCCCGTGAAGACCGAGTTCGGCCCCTGGATGGCCCGCGCCTTTGCCGTCCTGCGCCACGGCAAGCATCTCCGCGGCACCCCGCTCGACCCCTTCGGCCACACGGCCGAGCGCCGGATGGAGCGCCAGCTCGCCCGAGACTACGAGGCGCTCCTGGATGAGCTGCAGACCGCGCTGACCCCTGCAAGCGCCGAGATCGCCATCGAGCTCGCGCGTTTGCCGCTCGAGATCCGGGGCTTCGGTCATGTCAAGGCGGCCAATGCCGAACGCGCCGAGCATCGTCGCACCGAACTTCTCGCCGCCTTCCGGGCAGGGCCCGCCCCCATCGCGGAAGCGGCTGAGTAGACCTCCGTCCAAGAAGCCGAAGTCGATCCCGGGTCAAGGATGGCGGAGCCACCGCCGCAGGCGGCGCCAACGGCGTCCTTGACGCGGTAACGACTTCGAGCGGAGCCTCGAGAAGGAGCCCCCAGGCTCCTCCCCAGCCCCCCACGGAACTGTCCAAGCCAGAGTGTTCCCCGCCGATAGTCTTCAGGCACGCCACAGGCGGTCCGCTCAGCGCCGGATGGCGCTGACCGGGCGCAAGAAGCATCGCGGCAGCGCCGCGATTCCGCTTTCCTCAATCCCCCGTTAAGGTGACGGGAACGGTCTTTGGAGGCAGCGATGCGGCTCGAACTGCGCGACCTACAGCTCTTCGTTGCCCTCGCCCGGCACGAACACTTCACGCGCGCGGCGGAGGAGTGCGGCATCTCTCAGCCCGCGCTGTCGCTGCGGATCGCCAATCTCGAGACCGCCCTCGGCACGCCGCTCGTCAATCGCGGCTCGCGCTTCCGCGGCTTTACCGAGGAGGGGCGCACGCTTCTAGGCTGGGCCCGGCGCATCCTCGCGGAGCACGAAGCGATGGTGGCCGAGCTCAGCTCGTCGCGCGCCGCTGCGGCAGGCCATGTGCGCCTCGGCGTCATCCCCACCGCCCTCTCCTTCACCGCCCGCCTTGCAGCCGCCGTGATCGAGGCGCATCCGCGGGTCATCCCGGTGATCCACGCCGCCGCCGCCTCCGAGATCGCGGCCGGGCTCGCCACCCGCCGCTTCGATCTCGGGATCTCGTACACCGAGGAGGACGGCCTGCCCGGCGCCGCTCCCCTCAGCCCCATCGCGCCGCCCCGCCCGCTCTACCGCGAGCGCTACGTGCTCCGCGCGCCGCTGGGCCTCGTGGCCGCGGACCGCAAGGAGATCCCCTGGGCAGAGGCGGCGAACCTGCCCCTCGCGCTCCTCACACCGGACATGAAGAACCGCCAGATCATCGACGCGGCCTTTCGCAGGGCAGGCGCGCTGCCGCGGCCGGTCTTCGAGACGAACAGCATCTCCACCCTCTACGCATTTCTCGGCCATGTCGGCGCTGCGACCATCGCACCCGCCAGTGCCGCGGCGCCGGATGTGATCGGCGGGGACGAGGTTGCGCTTCTGGAGCTCGTGGAACCCGAGCTCGGGCGCACGGTCGCAGCCCTCGTGCCGGATGCATCCTTCATCCCCCCGGCCACCGCTGCCGTGCTTGCGGTCGCTGAACAGGTCGCGGGCGGGCTGCCAGTCGAACAGGCCGAGCCGCTAGTTCAATAAGCGTTGCTTATAATGGCATAGCGAAACGATCTTTGCGGTGCTCCGCGGCATCGGCGACAAGATTGTGGCCAGCAATCAGGAGGGGGCGCTATGGCACCGCTCGATCGCAAGCCCGGGGTTTGGAAGGAAGGACGCGGTCGCGGCCGATCCCATACCAAGGGCCGCCCGCTCCTTGACGATGCGATGCAGGAGGTCCGCGACCTTCTCGGCACACGCACCCGTCGCAAAGATCATCTGATTGAATATCTGCATCTCGTCCAGGACACCTACGGCCATCTCGCCGCCCGCCACCTGCGTGCAGTGGCCGAGGAGCTGCGCATGGCGCAGGCCGAGGTCTGGGAGGTTGCGAGCTTCTACGCGCATTTCGACGTCGTGCGCGAGGACGAAACCCCTCCTCCCTCCCTGACGATCCGCGTCTGCGACAGCCTTGCCTGCGAACTTGCGGGCGCCGAGGCGCTCAAATCCGCCCTCGAGGAGGGCACCGATCCGGGTCATGTCCGCATCCTCCGCGCGCCCTGCATGGGTCGCTGCGACACGGCACCAGTCGCTGAGGTCGGTCACAACCATGTGGACCACGCGACGCCCGAGAGTGTTCTGGCAGCCGTCGCGGGCGGGCATACCCACCATGCGATGCCCGACTATGAGGTGTTCGAGGACTACCGCGCCGCTGGCGGTTACCGCACGCTCGAGAGCCTGCGTGCAGGCGGTGATCCGGAGAAGGTGCAGGACACGCTCCTCGAAGCGGGGCTCCGCGGCCTCGGCGGTGCAGGCTTTCCTTCGGGGCGCAAATGGTCCTTCGTCCGTGCAGAGCCCGGCCCGCGCTACCTCGCCGTGAACGGCGACGAGGGCGAGCCCGGCACCTTCAAGGATCGCTGGTATCTCGAGCGCACGCCGCATCTATTCCTCGAGGGCATGCTGATCGCCGCCTGGGCCGTCGAGGCAGAGACGGTGTTCCTCTACATGCGCGACGAATATCCTGCGGTGCTAGAGATCCTCCGCCGCGAGATCGCCGCGCTCGAGGACGCGGACATCATCGCGCCCGGCTATGTCGAGCTGCGTCGCGGGGCCGGCGCCTATATCTGCGGCGAAGAGTCCGCAATGATCGAGTCCATCGAGGGCAAGCGCGGCATGCCGCGCCACCGCCCGCCTTATGTCGCGCAGGTCGGCGTCTTCGACCGACCGACGCTCGTCCATAACATCGAGACTCTGCTCTGGATCTGCCGCATCTGCCGCGAGGGGCCGGAGGTGCTGAACGCGACCGAGAAGAACGGGCGCAAGGGGCTGCGCAGCTATTCCGTCTCGGGCCGCGTCGCGAAGCCCGGCATGTATCTCCTGCCCGCGGGCTCCACCATCATCGACATCATCGAGGCCGCGGGCGGCATGGCCGAGGGCCATGCGTTCAAGGCCTACCAGCCCGGTGGGCCGTCCTCGGGCCTTTTGCCGGCCAGCCTCAATGACGTGCCACTCGATTTCGACACGCTTCAGCCTCACGGCAGTTTCATCGGCTCCGCCGCGGTCGTCGTGCTATCCGACCAAGACAGCGCACGCGACGCCGCCCTCAACATGCTACGCTTCTTCGAAGACGAGAGCTGCGGGCAGTGTACCCCGTGCCGCGTCGGGTGCGAGAAGGCCGTGAAGTTGATGGAGGCGGAGCGATGGGACAGCGCGCTCCTCGAAGATCTATGCACCGTTATGTCCGATGCCTCGATCTGTGGGCTCGGACAGGCGGCTCCGAACCCCATCCGTCTGACCATCAAGCACTTCCCCGACGAAGTTGGTGGCGAGATCGGTGGCGCGTGATGAGTGCCGCGCTCGCCATCGCTCTGACTATGCCCGCCGGACCGGTGGCGGCCTTCCAGGAGCCCGCCTGGGGCACGCCGCTCCGCCGCGCACTGATGGATGCCGTGCGCCCGATCATCGAGCGTGATCTGGGCGCGCCTGTCCGCTTTGTCGTGCGCGAGCTCCGCGTCGAGGGCGATCGGGGCTTCGGCTGGCTCGAGCCGCAGCGACCTGGCGGCCGGCCGATCGTCTTCGAGGACACGCCGCTCGCGGGGCTCATCCAGAACTCCGATACGATCGACGGCACGACCGTCCACGCCTTCTACCGCCGCGAGAACGGGGCCTGGGTGGTCTACGAATGGAGCATCGGCGCGACGGATGTCTGGTGGTCCTCCGCCGACACCTGCGCCGAATTCGCCGCCGTCATCCCCGAATACTGCAGCTGAGGCGGCAAGTCGCCGCCCGCGCCAAGGAGACACCCGATGCCAGACGGTGCCAAGATCGAGACCATCAGTTTCACGCTGGACGGGCGCGAGGTGAGCGCGATGCCCGGCGAGACGATCTGGCAGGTCGCCAAGCGCGTCGGTACCACGATCCCGCATCTCTGCTACAAGGACGCGCCAGGTTATCGGCCGGACGGCAACTGCCGGGCCTGCATGGTCGAGGTCGATGGCGAGCGGAACCTCGTTGCCTCCTGCATCCGCCAGCCGCGGGCGGGGATGACAGTCAACACGGCATCGGAACGGGCGGAGAAGTCGCGCAACCTCGTTATGGAGCTGCTGCTGGCCGACCAGCCGGAGCGGGAAGAGGCGCATGACCGCGACAGCCATTTCTGGAACATGGCCGACCTCAACGGTCTAGACGACAGCCGTTTCCCGGCAATCGAGCACGACCGCATCCCGCTGCTCGACGACAGCCACATGGCGATGAAGGTCAATCTCGACGCCTGCATCCATTGCAACCTGTGCGTGCGCGCTTGCCGTGAGGTGCAGGTGAACGACGTGATCGGGCTCGGCCAACGCGGGCACGACGCCAAGATTGGCTTCGACCTCAATGACGGCATGGGCAACAGCACCTGCGTGGCCTGCGGCGAGTGCGTGCAGGCTTGCCCCACCGGCGCGCTGATGCCGGCGGCCGCACTCGACCATGAGCAGAAGGGCTCGTCCAAGGACTACGACCGTGAGGTTCGGTCCGTCTGCCCCTATTGCGGCGTCGGCTGCCAGCTCTCCTTCAAGATCAAGAAGGACGAGGAGGGGCGCGAGAAGATCGCCTGGGTCGATGGCGTGGAGGGCCCGGCGAACGAGAACCGGCTCTGCGTGAAGGGCCGCTTCGGCTTCGATTACATCCACCACCCGCACCGGCTGACCAAGCCGCTGATCCGGCGGGACGACGCACCTGAGAAGGGCCTCAACGTCGACCCGGACAATCCCTGGACCCATTTCCGCGAGGCGACGTGGGAGGAGGCCTTCGAACGCGCGGCGCAAGGGCTCCTCGATCTGCGCGAGGAGAACGGCGGCAAGGCGGTGGCGGGCTTCGGCTCGGCCAAGTGCTCGAATGAAGAAGCCTATCTCTTCCAGAAGCTCATCCGCACGGGCTTCGGCCATAACAATATCGACCACTGCACCCGGCTCTGCCACGCATCCTCGGTCGCGGCACTGATGGAGAATGTCGGCTCGGGTGCCGTTACGGCGACCTTCAATGAGATCGAGAACGCCGACGTCGCGATCATGATCGGCTGCAACCCGCTCGAGAACCACCCGGTTGCCGCGACCTATTTCAAGCAGTTCGCCAAGCGCGGCGGCAAGCTCATCGTGATGGATCCGCGCGGCCACGGGCTGAAGCGCTTCTCGAGCCATATGCTGCAGTTCCGCCCCGGCACCGATGTGGCGATGCTGAACGCGATCATGCACACAATCGTGGAGGAGGGGCTCTACGACCAGAACTATGTCGAGGGCTTCACCGAGGGCTTCGATGCCTTCCGCGAGCATGTGAAGGGGTTCCCGCCGGAGAAGATGGCGGAGATCTGCGGGGTCGAGGCGGAGGTCCTGCGCGACGTTGCGCGTACCTTCGCCGGGGCCGACAGGGGGATGATCTTCTGGGGCATGGGCGTCAGCCAGCACGTCCATGGCACGGACAACGCCCGCTGTCTCATCGCCCTCGCGCTCCTCGCCGGCCATGTCGGTCGTCCTGGCACAGGGTTGCACCCCCTCCGCGGTCAGAACAACGTGCAGGGTGCCTCCGATGCGGGTCTCATCCCGATGGTGCTGCCCGACTATCAGAGCGTGAAGGAGGAGAGCGTCCGCGAGCTCTTCCAGTCGATCTGGAACGAGGAGCCGGCCGCTGAGCCCGGCCTTACGGTCGTCGAGATCATCAACGCGATCTATGACGGCGACATCAAGGGCATGTACATCCACGGCGAGAACCCGGCGATGTCCGATCCGGACACGACCCACGCCCGCGCTGCTCTCGCGAAGCTCAAGCATCTCGTGGTGCAGGACGTTTTCCTGACCGAGACGGCGAATTTCGCCGACGTGGTCCTGCCCGCCTCCACCTGGCCCGAGAAGAACGGCACCGTCACGAACACCAACCGGCAGGTGCAGATGGGCCGTCAGGCGCTGCTCCCGCCGGGCGATGCCAAGGAGGACTGGTGGATCATCGTCGAGATGGGTCGCCGTCTCGGCCTCGGCTGGACCTATCAGCATCCCTCCGAGGTCTTCGCGGAGATGAAGCTCTCCATGAAGTCGCTCAACAACATCACCTGGGACCGGCTGATGTCCGAGAATGCCGTGACCTATCCGTGTCTCGGCCCCGACCAACCGGGTGAGGCGGTGGTCTTCGGCGATGGCTTCCCGAGGGCGGGCGGACGTGCGCGGCTGGCGCCGGCTCAGATCGTGCCGCCGGCGGAGGCGCCGGACGACGAGTTCCCGATGATCATGACGACGGGCCGGCAGCTCGAGCACTGGCATACAGGCTCAATGACCCGGCGCGCCACGGTGCTCGACTGGGCTGAGCCGGAGGCCAACGCATCGCTTCACCCGAAGACGCTCAGAAAGCTCGGTATCCGGCCGGGGGACATGATGCGGATCGAGACGAGGCGTGGTGCCATCGAGATCATGGCGCGGCAGGATCGGGCGGTGGCAGAAGACATGGTGTTCGTGCCCTTCGCCTATGTCGAGGCGGCGGCGAACACGCTCACGAACCCGCAGCTCGATCCTTACGGCAAGATCCCGGAGTTCAAGTTCAGCGCCTGCCGCATCAGCCCCATGGGCGAGCAGCCGCAGGTCGCCGCGGAGTAGCCGCCGTTCGTGATGCCGCGCTCCGCCGACGGCCGGGTTCGCGGGGCAGGGCCGCTACGGAAAGAGCGCGGGCACGAAGGTCTGCTCGGTCATCGGTGGGCGTGTATGCTCCCGCGCCGGCGGTCGCTCATCGAGCGTGATCGGCGGCGGGGTCACCTCGACATAAGGTATCAGGCTCAACAGATGCGAGATGCAGTTGAGCCGCGCGTGCTTCTTCACCTCGGCATCGACGACGTACCACGGCGCCTCCGCGATATCCGTATGCGCGAACATCACGTCCTTCGCCTCTGAGTACTCGACCCAGCGGCGCCGGGACTCGAGGTCCATCGGGCTCAGCTTCCACCGCTTCGTCGGATCCTTGAGGCGGTTCTGAAACCGGCGCTCCTGTTCGGCGTCGGAGACCGAGAACCAGTACTTCACGATCCGGAGGCCGGAGCGGATCAGCATGCGCTCGAACTCCGGGCATGAGCGCAGGAACTCGCTGTGCTCCTCGTCCGTGCAGAAGCCCATGACCCGCTCGACGCCGGCACGGTTGTACCAGGAGCGATCGAAGAGCACGATCTCGCCACTGGTCGGTAGATGCTCCACATAGCGCTGGAAGTACCACTGGTGCTTCTCCCGCTCGGTCGGTGCTGGTAGCGCCGCGATCCGGCAGACGCGGGGGTTCAGCGGATCGGTGATGCGCTTGATCACCCCGCCCTTGCCGGCTGCGTCGCGCCCCTCGAAGATCACGACGATCTTCGCGCCGGTCTCGCGCACCCATTCCTGCATCTTGACGAGCTCGATCTGCAGCCGCGCGAGTTCTTTGAGATAGACATCTTCGGCGATGACTTTCGCACCCGAGGCTTTCGATGACTTGCCTTTGGAATTCGACGATTTGGAGTTCTTCGACATCGCGGCCCTCCGATCTTCAGGGTGACTGAAGCATGAAGGGCCCGCGCGGCCAAGCCGATGCTTGGTTTCGTCGCTTTGGCTCGCAATGGGGTCGTATCGAAAACGCGGCAGGCGGGGTGTGCCTCAGGTTTCGCCCTGCACCAGCCGTTTGATGCCGTTGAGGCTAAGGCGTTTGCGCCAAGGGCGATGGAGTGCCGCCGGCGGGGCGACGTCGGTTGCCTGCGCCTCCTCGAGGCGACGGCGGGCGGTCATCGCAGCGTCGGCGGCGTGGAAGAGTGCGGCATCGATGGCGAAGCGGCGGTCCACGGCGGCGCGCAGGCTTGCGTCGAAAAAGCTCTCCTGCCCCGTCGCCATTGCAGCCTTGTCAAAGTCGCCTGCCCGCCGGTCGGCGACGCCCGGTACCGGCTCGCGCTCCTTCGTCCGGCTGCGGTTGTGGTGCGGGATCTCGATTGGGTGACCGCAGCGCGCGGAGAGGTCTGCCGCTAGCAGATCGAGGCAGTCGACGGTGTAGAAGCGGTTGCAGGGCACCTTGAGGAAATAGAGATGCTGGTCGCGCCAATGGGTGTTGAGCTCGATAGGCTCGATCGACATGACCGTCTCGCAGAACATTCGGAAGGTCATGTCGTCGATGCCGCAGCCGGCGATCTTGGCCAGCGGCTCGGCCATGTGGATCGAGCCCGGCTCGTTGCGGTTCTTCACAAACTTGTCGCGATAGGCGCTCAGCAACCGGTCGCGGGGCTCGCGTAGTACGGCGAAGCGGAACCAGTCATCCTCACCCAGCACTTGATGCAGCACACCGGTGCCGAGATCCTTGATCAAGAGGCCCGTATCGGTGGTGTCCAGCCGTCGGTGGATGTCGCCGGCCAGAATCTCGTCCGCCTCCGGATGCTCGGCCAGCCGGATCATCATAGCCTTGAGCGACGTGCAGGCGTTCTTGGCGATGGGCTGGTAGGCGATGCGCTCGCGTTCCACCCGCATGATCTGGGAGAACGGCCAGCGCTTGTGTTCGGGGGGGCCGTGATGTGCCATGCCGCGGCGGTTAACGGCTTTGGATCGCGCGTTCAAGACCTGCGCGCCCGGCTGCAAACCCGAGCGGCTGTCGCACTGCACCTATCGCTATCGAAGGCACGATCCCTTAGACACGCCAAGGGGTTTCTCGGAGAGGCATGGTGACGAAGCGATCCCTTCACGTCGGCTCGGCGATGATCGACATCATCTGCATCGTCGAGGAGCAGCATATCGAGCGCCTCAGCTTCTCGAACGACGCGAAGTCCTTCCTGATGCTCGAAACCGGACGGAAGGTGCCGGCACAGTCCATCAGCACCCATGTGGGCGGGGGCGCCTGCAACACGGCTGTGAGCCTGGCGCGCCGGGGGTGGGACGCCGCCGTTCTGGGCCGGGCGGGTGACGACCTGAACGCAGGCGCCGTGAGGGAGCACCTCGCCAAGAACGGCGTCTCCGATGAGTGGTTGCGCACGGCGAGCGATGCGGCGACCGGCACGGCCGTGATGGTGGCGAGCCACGACCGCAACGCGTCGATCTTCATAAATCGCGGTGCAAACGAAGGTATCGCGGAAGCCGATCTCGACGACGCGGCCTTCGCCGGGCGAGACTTGGTTCATATCGCGCCGCTCTCCTCGCGCTCGGCCGATGCCTTCGGTGCCATCGCTGCGAAGGGGAAGGCAGCAGGGGCCTTCGTGACCGCAAACCCCGGCATCCGGCATCTGACTTCACGCACGGAGCCGTTCCTTGCGGCGCTCAGATCCGTCGATCTCGTCTCGGTCAACCGGGTGGAGGCAGAGGCTGTAGTGCCCGCGATGGCCGCGCGTGTGGGCGAAGGCCCCGACCCGAAGCCGGCAGACGGGGCGCCTCCGCTCCTCCGCCGTGGTTTGGCGTCCACGGGCTTCACCCTCGGGCTTCTGCGGTTTCTCGCGGCGCTCCGCGATGTCGGACCGTCCTATGTCGTCCTGACGGATGGGACGGATGGGGCCTGGCTCGCAGGCCCGGACGGCGTGATCTGGCGCGGCTCGCTCCCGGCGGAGGTGGCGGGCACGGCGGGCGCGGGCGATGCCTTCACCAGCACGCTCGGTGCGGCACTGGCGGAGGGCCTCGCCCCGGCCGAAGCGATGCTGGAGGCCTCGGTGAACGCGGCCGCGGTCGTCTCGCAGGTAGATACGACAGCTGGCCTTCTGACGCGCGAGGCCCTGATCGCCGGCGCCCGAGCCAATGAGGGTGCCCCGATCTTTCGCGCAGCCTGAGCTGGTTAATCGGCGGGACGCCGGTTTCCGCGCGCGGCGTTGCCACGGGCCACGCGGTCTCGATCAGACGATGCGGAGATAGGCGTCGTACTCGATGTCCGGGACGCGGGCCATGAGCGTCGCCCGCTCCTGCCGCTTCATCGCGGCCACCACGCGCACGAATTCGGGGCCGAGCCAGTGTGCTGCGAACTCGGACGCGGCGAACCGCTGCTCCGCCATGGCCCAGGAGAGGGGCAGGGCGCCACCCGCCCCGGCCAACGCTTCCGCTGCAACGGGTGCGGGCGGCTCGGCCCTTGCCTCGAGACCCGCGAGCGCGCCGGCCAGCACGCTTGCCGCCAGCAGGTAGGGGTTGGCATCCGCCCCGGCGATCCGTGCCTCGAGCCGGGCGGCGGGCCCTTCGTGGACGGGCACGCGGACTGCGACGCTGCGATTGTCGAGGCCCCAGGCCGCGGTCACGGGCGCATAGGAGCCCGGCATGAACCGGCGATAGCTGTTGAGGTGCGGCGCGTGGAGCAGGAAGCACTCACCGAGACTATCGAGCACGCCCGCGATGGCATGGCGGAGCAGCGCGTTCGGCCCGCCCGCCTCGGCCTCGCGAAAGATGTTCCGCCCCTCTGCGTCCAGCAGGCTGAGATGGATGTGCTGCCCGCTCCCCGCATCCTCGCCGAAGGGTTTCGCCATGAAGCTCGCATCGAGGCCATGCCGCCGAGCGATGCCGCGCGTTGCGCGCTTGAGCGCGATCATGTGGTCGCAGGCGGTGAGAGCGCAGTCGCAATGGGTGAGGTTCATCTCGAATTGGCCGGGTCCGAACTCGCAGATCACGGTCTCTGCCGGTGCCCCGAGCGCCCGCGCTGCCTCCGCGATGTCCGCCAGCACCGACTCGAAGGCGCGCATCACGTCCATGTCGTAGATCTGGCTGCGGCTGAGGCGGCCGCCGGCCTGCGGGTTCTTGGGCGGCTTCGGGCTCTCGGGGTCGATCAGGAAGAACTCGAGCTCGAGTGCGATGACCGGCCGGTAGCCCATCTCCGCCGCCCGTGCCGCCACGCGCGCCAGCGCGCCCCGCGGATCGAACGCCGAGACCGCCCGTCCGCTCTCATCCGACAGCATGCACTGGACCTGCATCGTCGGCCGGTCCGCCCACATGAGCGGTGCGATGGTCTCAGGGATGGCGAGGAGCGTGCCGTCCGGATCCCCACGCTCGATCGCAAGCCCCGCCTCCGGCACGTCAGTCGAGAAGATATCGAGGGCGAGCGTGCTGATCGGCAGCTTCATCGCCCCCTTGGCGAGTTTGCCGAGCATCTCCACGGGCACGAGCTTGCCGCGCAGGACGCCGTTCAAGTCGACGACGAAGACCTCTGCCACCGCAACCTCGGGGTGGGCGGCGCGGAACTCGGCAATCGCGGCTTCGACGGCGGCGGGTTCGGGGGCTGCGATGTCCTTCATGATCCGACACCGCGCGCCTCGGCATGGAGGCAGAGAAGGGCGAGCGCCATCGTCGCCCCCGCCAGCGCCGTGATCTCAGCCTGATCATAGGCCGGCGCCACCTCCACGACGTCCATGCCGACGAGGTTGATCGGCTTGCCGCCCGCGCTGCCGAGCCGCCGGATGATCTCGCGCCCCTGCCAGGTGGTGAGGCCGCCGACGACCGGCGTGCCAGTGCCCGGCGCATAGGCGGGGTCGAGCCCGTCGATGTCGAAGGTGAAATAGACCGGACGGTCCCCGACCACCTCCCGCACACGCGCCACGGTTGCGTCGATCCCGCCCTCATGCACCGCATTCGCGTCATGCACCACGAAGTCCGAGGGATCGGTGTAGGTCGTGCGGATGCCGATCTGGATCGAGTGCCCCGCATCCACGATTCCGTCCCGCGCGGCGTGGTAGAACATCGTGCCATGGTCGATCCGGCTGCCGTCGTCGATGGACGTGTCGCAATGCGCGTCGATCTGCACGAGGGAGAGCGGTCCGTGTTTCGCCGCATGGGCCTTCAGCGCGGGGTAGGTGCAGAAATGGTCGCCGCCGAGGGCGAGGACGCTGCACCCCTCCGCCAGCACCGCAGCGATGGCAGCCTCGATCTGCGCCGGCACCGTCTCCGGGTGGCCGAAGTCGAAATCGATATCGCCCCAATCGGCCACAGCGAGCCGCTCGAAGGGATCGAAGGGGGAGGGCCAGGCATGAGACCAGGAGAGCTGGGTCGAGGCCTGCCTGATCGCGCGCGGCCCGAAGCGGCAGCCGGGGCGGTTCGATACGGCCGTGTCGAACGGGATGCCCATGACCGCCACGTCGATGCCGTCGAGGTCGCGGGCGTAGAGCCTGCGGCAGAAGCTCGTGGCGCCGGCATACATCTGCTCGGGATGGCTTACCGCCTTTGGTCCCCGGGCGGTGAAGGCCAGGTCCTTGCGATACGAGACGAACCGGTCGTCGGGTGCGTCGGCCATCGCAGTCTCCTGTTTCGCAGCGCGGCAAACTGTGATCACAATGGTATCCGCGAGGCAAGCGGAGAGGGCCCATGGGCCTCAGCACGACGCTGACGAAACCGGGCAGGCCAGGCGAGGAGGCCGGTGCGGGACCGACGGAGCCTGTGGCAGACAGTCGGCAACCTGCCAATGAACAGGTCTATCTCAGCCTTCGCGCTCGGCTGCTGGAGGGCGCGCTGGAACCGGGCGCAAGCCTGACACTGCGAGGGGTCGCCGCGTCTCTCGGCGTTTCCATGACCCCGGCGCGGGAGGCGGTGCGCAAACTGGTCGCCGAACGCGCGCTCACCATGACCGGCTCGGGCCGCATTCTGGTGCCGCTCCCGAATGCGTCGGAGCTCGAAGAACTCTTCGCGGCGCGCCGCCTTCTGGAGCCCGAACTCGCGCGTCGGGCCGCGAAAGCGGCCAGCAAACGCGTCGGACCGCTCCTGAAAGCGCTTCAGGCGCAGGACGACGCGCTGGAAGCCGCGATCGGGGCCGGGGACGCGCAGGGCTATGTGCGCGCGAACACGGGCTTTCATGCGACGCTCTATGCCGCGGCCGAGGCGCCGGCGCTGATGGCACTGGTCGAGAGCATCTGGCTCCAGACAGGGCCCACGATGCGCCGCGTCTATGGCGTCATCGGGACGCGCGCGCTCCAGGACTTCCACGAGACTGCGCTCGCCGCCCTGTCGGATGACGATCCGGCCGGTCTTGCCCGCGCGATCCGGGACGATGTCGACCAGGGGGCGGCCCTGGCGGCGGAGGCAGCGGCGCTCTGAGCCTTCCCCCGGCTTGACGCTGATGATTTGTGATCACATTACTTCGGCGTCCGTCGGCGCTTGGCCCGCCGTTCGGCATGCGCGCAGGGAGGCGCCGACGCCCATGAACGAGACGCTGAATCTGCGCCCCACGGCCGACTATCAGGCGATGGACGCCGCGCATCACTGGCACCCCTTCACCGACACCGCGGCCCTCAACGCCAAGGGCTCGCGCGTCATCGCCTCGGCCGAGGGCGTGTGGCTGACGGATACCGAGGGCAACCGCATCCTCGACGGCATGGCCGGGCTATGGTGCGTCTCGGTCGGCTATGGGCGGGAGGAGATCGTTGAGGCGGTGGCGCGCCAGATGCGTCAGCTCCCCTACTACAACACCTTCTTCCAGTGCACCCATCCGCCGGCGGCCGAATTCTCCGCCGCATTGTCCGAGGTCGCGCCCGAGGGCTTCAACCGCGTCTTCTTCACCAACTCAGGATCTGAGTCGAACGACACCGTCTTTCGGCTCGCGCGCGTCTACTGGGACTGCCGCGACAAGCCCGACCGCAAGAAGTTCATCAGTCGCAGGAATGCCTATCACGGCTCGACCATCGTTGGCGCCAGCCTCGGTGGCATGGGTGTGATGCACGGCCAGTCCGGCCTGCCCATGGAGGGCGTGATCCATATCGATCAGCCCTACTGGTTCGGGGAGGGGCGCGAGACCGGCATGACGCCGGAAGAGTTCGGCGTGGCAAGGGCCGAGGCGCTGGAGAAGGCGATCCTGGAGGAGGGGCCGGATACCATCGCCGCCTTCATCGGGGAGCCGATCCAGGGTGCGGGCGGTGTCATCATTCCGCCCGAGAGCTACTGGCCCGCGATCCAGAGGATCTGCGACAAGTACGGGATCCTACTGGTGGCCGACGAGGTCATCTGCGGCTTCGGGCGCACCGGCAATTGGTGGGGTCATCAGACCTTCGATTTCCGGCCCGACCTCATCTCGATCGCGAAGGGCATGACCTCGGGCTATATCCCCATGGGCGGCGTCCTGATCTCTGACCGGGTGACCGGCCCGGTAACGGCGCGCGCCGGGGAGTTCTTCCACGGCTACACCTATAGCGGCCACCCTGCCGCCTGCGCCGCGGGTCTCGTCAACCTCCGCATCATGCGGGAGGAGCGGCTGGTCGAGCGTGTGGCGGAGGATATCGGCCCATACATGCAGGCCGCGTGGTCCAGTCTATCCGAGCATCCGCTGGTCGGCGAGACGCGCATGGTCGGCCTCATCGGCGCGGCGGAGGTCGTCGCGGACAAGGCGACGCTCGCGCGCTTCCCGGCGGAGGCGAATGCCGGGAAGCGCTGCCGCGATCTTGCCGTCGAGCATGGCCTCGTCATGCGCGCCGTCGGCGATACGATGGTGATCTCCCCCCCGCTTGTGATCACGCATGACGAGGTTGACGAGCTTGTCCGCCGCGCCTGGTCCGCCTTCGATGCGCTGGCCGAGGAGCTGGACCCGGCCGCAGGCTGAGCGCCCGCGCCGGGTTGTGGAGGGCCACCCCGGGGTCATAGGTCAGGTGCGCAACCGCGATCCAAGGGAGGAAAGAATGGCGGAGAAACCCGTTCTCTACGGCTTCGACGGCTCGACCTATGTGCGCAGCGTCCGCATGGCGCTCCGCGACAAGGGCATCGATTACGATCAGGTGCCGCTGAACGTGCTGGAGGGGGAGCCGAAGCTGCCCGAGCATCTCGAGCGCCATCCCTTCGGCAAGGTGCCGGTGATGGATATCGATGGCATGCGGCTCCTCGAGACAGACGCGATCCTCCGCTATCTCGAGGCGACGCACCCGTCCCCGTCGCTCGTGCCCGACGACGCCAAGGACCGGGCGCGGATGAACATGGCCATCAGCCTGATCAACAGCTACGGCTACGGCAATCTGGTCGGGGCTGCGGGCTATCACCTCTTCCCGGATTTCCTCGGCAATCCCAGCGAGGAGGCCTATCAGGGCATGCTCGCGAATGGAGAGAAGCTGCTGGCGCTCCTGATGGAGAAGAAGGGCAGCGACACCTGGCTCGCCGGCGCGCAGCCGAGCCTCGCGGACTACTTCCTCGGTCCAATTGTCTTCTATGTCGCCATGTCGCCCGCGGCCGAGATCCTGCTAGCGCCGGAGGCGGTCAACGCGTGGTGGGAGGCGATGCAGGGCGTACCGAGCTTCGCCGCCACCGCCCCCGATCTCGGCTGAGGACAGCGCGAGACGCGAGCATGGCCCGGGCCTATCTGACCGAGAACGACACGCCCGGGCGCCACGCGCCATCCTGGTACGCCGAGACGGCGGGGCCTCTGCCGGACTACCCGGTGCTCGAGGGAGCGACGCGGGCGGATGTCTGCATCGTCGGCGGTGGCTATGCCGGTCTCTCCGCGGCGCTGCATCTGGCGGAGGCCGGCTACGACGTCGCTCTTCTCGAGGCGAACCGCGTCGGATGGGGTGCATCGGGCCGCAATGGCGGTCAGCTCGGTGTCGGCCCACGCGCGGACATGCTGAAGTATGAACGCATCGCCGGTCGGCAGGATGCGGCCAAGGTGTGGGAGCTGGGCCTCGAAGCCAATCATCTGGTCCGGGATCTCATCGCCAAGCACGGGATCGAAGCCGATCTCGCCGATGGCATCCTGGAGGCCGCCTGGCGGCGCGGCGACGCTGAGGATCTGGCCGCGTACGCGCAGCATATGGCCGAGGTCTATGGCTATGAGGGGCTCACCGTCCTCGACCGCCGCGAGATCGCCGCGCGTCTTGGGACCGAGCGCTACCATGGCGGCATGCTGCTGCGGGAGGGGGCGCACCTGCATCCGCTGCGCTACGCCCTCGGTCTTGCCCGGGCGGCCGCGGCGACGGGGGCGCGGCTCTTCGAGCGAAGCCTCGTGAAAGCAGTGCGCGCCGGGTGGGTCGAGACGGCGAAGGGGGTGGTCGAGGCCGATCACATCGTGCTCGCGATGAACGGCTATCTGGACGGCTTGGTGCCGGCCGTCGCCCGCCGCTCGATGCCCATCAACAACTTCATTATCGCGACCGAGCCGATGTCGCCCAACCGCGCCGAGAGCGTGATCAAGGGCAATCTCGCCGTCGCTGACACGAAGTTCGTGCTCGACTACTACCGGCTGACCCCGGATCGGCGGATGCTCTGGGGTGGCGGGGAGAGCTATGGCGCGCGCTTCCCGAGCGACATAGCCGGTTATGTGCGGGGCAAGATGCTGAAGGTCTATCCCCAGCTCGCGGACCTTCGCATCACCCATGCATGGGGCGGCACGCTCGGGATCACGCTCACGCGCTTTCCGGCCTTCCAGCGCCTCGATGGCGGGATGCTGGCGATTTCAGGCTGGTCCGGCTCGGGCGTGCACATGGCCACGATGGGCGGCAGGCTCGCGGCCGAGGCCGTGCAGGGGCAGGCGGAGCGTTTCGACGTCCTGGCCCGCATGCCGGCACCGCCCTTTCCGGGCGGCACCTGGTTTCGTGCGCCGATGCTGGCTGCAGCGATGACGTGGTATTCGCTGCGCGACCGGCTGGGCTGAGGTCCTCAGCCGGAGACGTTGCGCGTCTCGTAGTTGAAGACGGCGGCGTTCATCTGGCTCAGGATCTGGTTGTTCTGCCAGGAGATCAGACGCAGCTCAGCGGCCGTCGGCGCCTGACCCTCGGCCGCCCGGGCATAGATCGGCTTCACCTCGTCCCAGAGCGTCGCGACGAACTCGAGCTGCGCACGCTGAGCCGGGTTCTTCTCTGCCGCGAGGCTGAAGGCCGGGAAGCCGTCGCGGAGTGCGCTGAGCGACGCCTCGAAGAGCGCGATGCCCTCCTGCAGCGATGCACGATGCGCTTCGGCCGCGAAGCCGGCTTCGATAAGGCAAAGATCCTTCGCCATGCGCTGCGACAGCGTGCGCTGGCGGCTTGCGAGCTTGATGCGAAGCGAAACCTCCAGCGGGAACGAGCGGTCGCCGACCGCGTAGGCCCGCTCGGTCCGCTCCGCGACCTTGGCCGCGGCCGTCACGACCTTGTCCGTCGCGCTCGTGATCGCGAAGAAAAGTTCGTCGGAAAGGCTGACAGAGCCACCCGCAGCACTCACCTGCGCGTTCCAGTTCTGGCTCACCCGGTCGAGGCTGTTGAGCGCCGTGATCACGCTCTGATTCGGTTCGGTCTGGAGCCCGAGCGCCTTGTTGCCCTCCCGCAGGCCCCGGCGGGTCATGTCGAAAAGCTCGTACGAGCCGTCGAGATAGCCGAGATTCGCCGTGCGGTTGATATCGAGCCGAGCGAAGCACGCCGCCTTGGCGATCTGTTCGGCGAGCATCGGCTGAAGCGCCGAAAGATTGACGTGGCGCTTTGCAACGGAAGCATCCACATCCGCAGCGCGGGCGACACCCAGCCCTGACGCAGCGGCAAAAACTATAGCCAGAATAAGACGCATTACCCACTCCCTTCCCCTTAACCACAAGAGTTTCGGGTATCGGTGGAGGGCTTCAATGTTGCAACGCAAAATCAGTTCAAAAGGTCAATATACCTGCCTCTGTGCCGTCGAACGAGGGCAGCCTCAACTATAGGTTTCGGGCCGTCGAAGCGCTCTCCCGGGCAGGTTGTCGCGCGGCGCCATGCACGGATCGGCCGGACGCCGCGCCTGCGAATCACGTCTCGTTTTCGTACAGGAACACCGCTTCGTTCATCGCGACGAGCAGCGGATTGTTCTGTGCCGCAACATGCTCGAGCGCTGCATCGTCCACGGTATCGGCGGCGACCACGCGATCCATCACGGGCTTGAGGTCTCCCCACAACTCCGCGACGCCCGCGAGCTTCCGCTTCACCTCCGGCGTCTTCGGCGGCTGGATGCCGACCAGCGCCATCCCCTCGCGCAGCGCCTGTAGCGAGTTGTCGAAGAGCGCGATTGTCTCCGCGAGCATGGCTTTCGTGTCATCGGGCGCGTAGCCGATGGCGAGCATCGAGGCTTCCTTCGACATCTTCTGCGTCAGCATGCGCTGCCGGCCCGCAATATTGATGGCGATGGCGATGTGGAGCGGCACCTCGTTCCCGCCATAGGCCTGCTCAGTATAGCTGACCGCGCGGTTCATCTCCTTCAGGATCGGCAGGTTCTGCTCGATCACCGCATCGACATCCTCGCGACTGGCGCGGCTGATCGCGGTCTCGACCGCGCCGCCATAGGAGAACCAGAGCCCGTTCACGACGCCCAGCCCCTCCTGCACGCGCGAGTTCCGCTCGGTCTTGAGCCCTAGATCGGGATCGCCGAAGCGCAGTCCTCTGAGCGAACGATCGAAGAGATCATGCGCAGATTTCGCCTGCTCGACATGCATTTCGCGCTCGACCCCGAGGAAAGCGAAGCAGGCGGCTTTCGCCATGCGCTGTGTTAGCATGCGCTGCCGACCGGCAATATTGATCTTGCGCTTGGCATCGGCGGCGCTGTCGATCGCACCTCCCACCGACGCAAAGGCCGTCGTGGCGCCCGCAAGCGCAGTTGTCGTCGCAATGGAGTAGCGGAGAATATCTCGGCGCGTGGTCATACAGGTTCCCCTTCTGGCAGCCGGCGTTCGCCGTCCTTGTTCCGTACGAGCCGACCCCCCGGCTCGAACTGGTCTTTTTCAGGCACGCTGTTCTACGCGTCGGGGCTGGCGCTGATCCCGTCGGATTGCCGCGCCGCGCCCGCCGACGAGCCCAGATAAGCCGCCAAAGGGGTAAACAGAACATTAATTGGGCCGCAGCATGCGGCCCAATTACACATCTCTTTTACTGGTTCTCAGCCTTGAGTTGGCCGAGTTGCGCCCGTCTCAACTTCCGCTCGAAGAGCCTTCCATGACCTTCACGGCGGCGTTGGCGCGCTTCAGGAGCTCGTCCGCCGCGGCCGCCGCCGCAGCGAGATCCTCGGCTGTCGGCATGCCTCCGCCTTTCAGCTTTTCGATCTCCGGCTTCAGCATGGCCCAGGCTTCGCTGGCCGAAAGGAGAGCCACCTTGGTCTCCTCGTTAGGCACGGCGACCTTGCCGGTCGTGTCGCCATTGATGAGCTGCTGCTGACGCTTCTCGAAGGTTGCGGCGGAGGAGAAGAGATCGACGCGCATCTCCTCACCACCCATGCCGGCGGCGACGAAGCAGAGGTCCTTGGCGATACGCTGCGACAGCATGCGCTGCGCGCCCGCGTAGTTCAGGGCGCGGTTGGCGCTCTTGTCGCCGGTGTCCTGCACGTAGGTCCGCTCCATCAGGCCGACCGCTTTGTGCGAGTCCTTCAGAAGCTGCATGTTGGCATCGGCCAGCATCTGCAGCGTCTTGTCCTCGATCGCCGCGCCGTTGATTGCCGGCTGCAGCCCGATCTGCACCGGCAGCCAGTGCTTCGAGACCTTGTCAAGAACGGTCATCACCCGCTTGGACTTCTCGGGGAGCAGGTTGTCTCTGTCGCTACCCTTCTTCAGCGCGGTGAGGGATCGGTCAAAGAGCGCCTGCGCATCGAGGAGTTGCGCGCGGTGATAGTCGGGCTTCACGCCCATTCGCAGCATGCAGGTGGCCTTCGCCATACGCTGCGTAAGCATCCGCTGCCGACCGGCTATGTTGATTTTCGACTTTACGGTCGCGGCGGTCTCGAAGGTGAGGGCAGGCACGGGAGCTGCAGCGAGGGTCAAACCGACCGCGGCGCAGCTCAGAACGGTAGCCAGTCGAGTAAGCATGGTACGCTCCCAGGAATTTCAAGACATGACCTCACGATATCCCGACTCGCGGCAGAAATGCGGCGAGGAGGCGGCATAAGCATGAAAGTAAATTACTATTAACCAGTTCACTGGTATACTCTGACCGTATGGACAAGAAAAAGGACCGGCGCACGCGGCGCCGGCCCCGGCATCGGCAGAGAATGGCTCTGGCTCAGACTTCGCCTTTGTAGAGCTTGACGGCGGCATCGGAAGCCCTCAGCAGCCGGTCTGCCGCGTCGCCTACGGAGACGATGAACGCGCTATCCACCGCCGTGCCTTCCAGCGCGGGAAGGGCAAGTGCCTTCAACGCTGACCACAAGGTGCCGATCTCCGCATATTTCGCGGCCAGGCTCTCCTGCCCCGGGGCTTTGATCCCGAGCATCGGCATCCCCCTGGCTAGGGCGCCATGGGTGTTCTCGAAGAGCTCTATGGCATCGGCCAGCTTCCGCCGTGTCTCCTGCGGCTTGTAGCCCAGGCCGAGCAGACAGATGTCCTTGGCCACCTCCTGCCCAAGGCTCCGCTGCCGGCCGGCGAAATTCGTCGCGACCGCCAGGTGCAGGGGCAAGGCGTCATTGCCGTAGGCCTGCTGGACGGCAGTGACCACATCGTCCATCGCCTGAAAGAGCGCCGGTTCCTTGTCGAGCACGTAGTTCAGCTCGTCTTCCGTGACGCTGCCCCGCTCGGCGATGGCGGCCGCGCGTTCTGAGAAGGGGAGCCAGAGCGCCTTCGCCGCCCGCAGATTGTCGAGGACTTTGGAGTGGGTCTCCCGCGCGAGGCCGAGTTCAGGGTTGCCGTTGCGAAGCGCGAGCAGCACGTCGCTTGCGGCTGCGGTTTCGAAGGCGATCACCTCGAAATCCTTCTCCGGGGTTACGCCAGCACGCGCATAGCAGGCTGCCTTAGCGATGAGTTTGACACGGGTACGCTGGTAGCCGGCGATGTCGATCCGCCGTTCGGCTTCGAGTGCCGCTTCATCCGTGATGGCGAAGGCGGGAGATCTCATGAACGCAGCGCAGGAAAGGCCTGCGGAAAGTACGAGACGTCGCGATATCATCATGCTTCTCCTGAAAATACGTGCGACCACAGCACGTCATGCAGGAGATCGGCGCTTTCGATGTTCTCAGCGCAGCCCTTCTGCGGCGAGAACGGGATGGGCTGATGCAGCCCATCCGGCAGGTGGAAAAGGCTGCTTAGGCGTTGTGCAGTCTTGCCTGCTCGAGCCAGGACCAAACGCGGAGCGGGGTCATGGGCATATCGACCTGCTTCACGCCCTCGTCCCATAGCGCGTCCAGTACGGCATTGGTCACGGCGGCGAGCGCACCGACCGTGCCGGCCTCCCCGCAGCCCTTCATCCCGATGTCGTTGGCCGTGCTCGGCGTGCCCTCATGGAAGAACGGCACGTTCGGCACATCCTCCGCCCGCGGCATCGCGTAGTCCATGAAGGTTGCGGAGAGGAGTTGGCCGTCGCTGTCATAGACGACGTGCTCGGTGATCGCCTGACCGATGCCCTGGGCGACGCCGCCATGCACCTGACCCTCGGCGAGCATCGGGTTCATGAGGCGGCCGAAGTCGTCGACGACGCAGTAGTCCACGACCTTGGTCACGCCCGTCTCCATGTCGACTTCGACCTCCGCAATATGGCAGCCGTTCGGAAAGCTTCGGCCAGGCACTTCGGTGCGGGTGCGCTGGCGCAGGAACTCGGTGCGGCCCTCGCGCCGCGCCTTGCCGGCCAGGGTCATTAGATCGACCGATTTGTCCGTGCCAGCGACGCGCCAGGCGCCGTCCTGCCATTCGAGGTCACCAGCCGCGACCTCGAGTTCTTCCTCAGCCAGCGGCTTCATCTTCTCGATCAGATCGTCTGCGGCGCCGTTCACCGCCGTGCCCTGCATGGTGACGGAGCGGGAACCGCCGGTGCCGCCGCCGGTCGCGATCCGGTCGCTGTCGCCCTGCACCAGCCGGATCTTCTCGAACGGAATGCCGGAGCGCTCGTGCAGGAACTGGGCGAACACGGTCTCATGCCCCTGGCCGTTCGACTGGGTGCCGACCAGCAACTCGACCTCGCCGTCTTCGGCAAAGACGATCTCCGCATCCTCGTCCTGCGCGCCCAGGATCGACTCGATATAGTAGCAGAGGCCCCGGCCGCGATACTTGCCTGCGGCCTCGCTCGCCGCCTTGCGCGCTGCAAACCCGTTCCAGTCGGCCTTCTCGATCGCCGCCGTCAGGACCCGGTTGAAATTGCCGACATCATAGGTCTCGCCGACGATCGTGTCGTAGGGGAACTGCTCGGGCTTGATGAAGTTGCGGCGGCGGAGTTCCAGCGGATCGACACCAAGCTCCCGCGCGCATTTGTCCATCAGCCGCTCGAGCGCATAGGCCGCCTCCGGCCGCCCCGCCCCGCGATAGGCATCGACGGGCGTTGTGTTCGTGAAGACGCCTCTCACGTTGAACCAGGCCGTCTGCAGATCGTAGACGCCCGTCAGGATCCGGCTGGCCAGCTCCGACGCGATATAGGCCCCGAAGGCCGAGAGATAGGCGCCGAGGTTCGAGGTGCACTCGACCTTCATCGCGACGATGCGATGACCGGCATCGAAACCCGCCCACATCCTGGTGACGTGATCGCGGCCCATGACGTCAGCGAGGATGCTCTCCGTCCGCTCGCCGATCCATTTCACGGGGCGGCCGAGGCGCCGCGAGGCCTCGGCGATGCAGAAGTGCTCAGGGTAGTTGAAGGCCTTCATGCCGAAGCCGCCGCCAACATCAGGGGTGGTGGCGCGCACCTTCTCCTCATCGATCTTCAGGCGACGGGCGATCTCGCCCTTCATGTCCCAGACGCCCTGACCGTTATAGTGAACCGTCAGCCGTTCGCCGTCCCACTCTGCCAGCGCGCCGCGCGTCTCGATGGGATTGGCGACGACGCGGTTGTTGACGAGTTCGAGCTCGATCACGCGCGCCGCACCGGCCAGAGCGACCTCCGTCGCGGCGGCATCCCCTATCCCCCAGTCATAGCAGAGGTTCTGCGCCACCTCGTCATGCACCAGCGGCTGGCCCGGTTCGGTTGCAAGTCCAGTCTCCACGACGGCGTCGAGGGGATCGTAATCCACCTCGATCATCTCGGCGGCGTCCTTCGCTTGGGCCAGGCTCTCCGCCACGACACAGGCGACCGGCTCACCGACATAGCGCACCCGGCCTGAAGCGAGGATCGGGCGGCGGGGGCGCGCGCTCATCGAGCCGTCGCGGTTCTTCACCTGACCGCCGTCCATGTCGTTGTCGATGGTTCCATCGAGATCGGCGCCCGTCAGGATAAGGTGCACGCCGGGCGCCGCGGACGCCGCGCTCACATCCATGCCGGTGATCGTCGCATGGCCCATCGGCGAGCGGAGGATGAAGGCGCGCAGCTCTCCCGGCCTAGACATATCCTCGATGTAGTTGCCCTTGCCGGTGACGAAGCGGTCGTCCTCCTTGCGGCGAACAGGCTGGGCTGTGGCGAAGCTGGCGTGCTTGTTCATGGCGTGCGCTCCTGAGCGTGGCTGGCGTCATCCGGCTAGCGGCGTTGGGACGCAACCTAGCGGTCTGAGGGAGCCTGATAAGGGCAGTCAGCGGCGTCAGATCGCCCCGTCAGGTCGCTTTTGCATTCTCCCGTGCGCGGGCGCTGGCGCGGAGATAGAGCGCCAGCCCCGCGGCGAGCAGCAGGACGACGACCAGGAGCATCAGATCGTAACCGCCGACCGACCATAGCAGGGCGCCGGCGAAGGGTGCGGCAGCAGCGGCCAGCAGATAGGGCAGGGCCAGCGCACCTGAGATCGCGCCGAAATCCCGCTCCCCCAGAAGCTCCCGGGTGCGCACCGGCCGCATCACGGACATCACGCCATAGCCCGCGCCCTGCAGGAGAACGAACACGCCCAGCAGGGTGAGGGCCGCGTCGGCAATCATGCTCGCCATCAGCAACAAGACGGCCG
Source organism: Pseudomonadota bacterium (assembly GCA_039815685.1). Classification (GTDB taxonomy): domain Bacteria; phylum Pseudomonadota; class Alphaproteobacteria; order Rhodobacterales; family Rhodobacteraceae; genus Thermohalobaculum. The sequence goes on from JBCBYV010000022.1 coordinate 84,837, forward strand.
CAACCAGCATCGCGACAAACCCGGTGCAGGTGATGCGGTGCGGGGTGACGCGGGTCTCAGCAAGGCGCATCGCGACGCGGCCGGCCACCTGCATCGGCCCGATGCAGGAGGCTGCAAGCACAGCGTTTGCAGCACTCACGCCGCGCTCCGCCAGGAGCGGCAGGATGTGGGCAATGATTGCACCGTGGCAGAGCGCGATGGTCGCGAGCCCGACGGCAAGGGTTGCGAACACCGGATCGCTCCAGCGCCCCGCCGCCAAACGGCGCCGCCACCCGGCGAGAAAGCCGGGTTTCCCATCGCGTTGCGTCCGCTGGTCGGCGTCTCGATCAGGGAGCCGGTCTGCCGACCCGTTCTCCTTCCGCGAGACGTGCTCCAGATGTCGGGCGCCAAGCCATGTGAGCGGGGTCGCGACGAGCGTTACCGCCAGCGCCGCGGCCGTGGTCGCGGCCTGCCAGCCCGCGCTCTCCGCGATGAAATGGCCGGCCGGGAAGGCGAGGCCGCCAGCAAAACCGGCGATGAGGGTGACCGTCGTGATCGCCCGCCGCGCCCCGCCCCTCAGGCAGCGGGTGATGAGCGCGAAGCAGGGCTCGTAAAGCGCGCCGGCCATCGCGAGCCCCGCCGTCAGCCAGAGGAGCGCGAAGCCGGCAAGACCGGCGCCCGTCAGCGCTGCCAGCGGCAGGAGCCCGATGGCAAGCGCGCCGAGAAGCGTCGACCCCGTCAAGAGCGCCGGCCCATGCCCCCGGTCGATCAGCCGCCCGGCGCTGGGAGCGGCAAGCGCGGAGACGCCGATCGCGGCTGCGAAGCAGGCCGAGAGCCCGGTGCGCGACCATCCCTCCGCCAGCTCCCATCGGGGCAGGAGGGCCGCAAAGATATAGAAGACCCCAGCCCAGGTGACCGTCTGGCCGACCGCGAGGAACAGGATGGCGCGCCGCGTCGTCATGCCCACGGATTAGGCGCGCTGGCCGGCGCTGGATAGAGGCAAGGGGGGCGTGTAACGTCAGGATCGGCGGCGAAGCGGAGATCGGGAATGCCCCATAGCGACGAAGCGCCAGCGTCCTTTCGTCAGCTCGCGACCGATGCGGCACGCGGTGTCGGGGTCGTTGCGGGCGGCACCATCGCCGGCACGGCGGCGGAGGCGACCCGTGCAGCCGGTCTCGCCGCCGGCAAGGCCGGGCTCACGAAGGCAGGCATCGCGACGGTCGCCGGGGCCAAAGCGACCGCTGCGGGCGTCGGCGGCGCCAAGCTCGGGGCCCTCGCGCTGGCCGCAAGCCCCGCCGCCGCCGTCATCCTGCCCATCGGGGCGGCAATCGCCGCCGGCTGGGTCGTCCGGCGCGCGCTTGCGCGGCCAGATCCGGACTAACCGCGAGCGCACACTTCGGGCCTTCAGCTGTCACCGGAGACCCCTTCCAACCGCTCTTGGGGCGCGATAGCGCTCGCTCATTCTATAGTGACAGTCATTCAACTTCATAAGCATACAGAATGCGGGCTGTTTGCCGGTGCGCTGAAATTCGCAGCAGAAAACTTATGTAACGTCAGCGTTCTTTATAAAAATTACCTCAAATAGTTGTATATTTCTGCTATTTAATATTTGCTTCAATAGGGCACTTGACTCAATATATTACTTTTAACGATCCTTGCGAGCCTATCCGCTATGGATCGATCTTCGACAGAGCATCAATCTTAGAAGTGATTTAGGATCCATGCGCCTATTATATATTTCTCTAATCACTATATTTGCAACGATGGCTTGTTCCTATATATTTTCCATTGCTTCAGCGCAGGAAATTGAGAGGGCGGACAAAATTGAAGATTATTGTGCCAGCATTCTCACAGAGCAGCTTGCGCAAGAGATAATTATTGCACGAGAAAATTCAAATTTCAGTAAAGCGCGGGATATCCTTATTGTAAATTTACTTGATCAAGAGTGCTCAGTGCCCACAATAATTACATTCCTAAATCACGCTCAATACTCTGCAATAGATAAGTACGAATATAGTGATTTGATGGGTGGAGTTAGTAAATTAAAATCTGTCGGTGCGTGTATAGAGCAAAAAATAATAATTGAGTTTCGATCGAAAATTTGTATTGAGCAGATAAACTTTGTCCTCATGCGTGATAAAGTCGTATCAGTATCAATCTCGAGCCGCAAATAGGAGGCAATCAATAGTAAAATATGTAGAAGGTAAGGCTATTATAAGAGATCTAAAAATTAGATTCAGCACTCCCTTCGGCATATCATCTTCATTGCGTATTACCGCCACCGGAAATTGAATATGAGTTTTTGAAGTGGAGAGCTTTCATGCCACGAATTCCGCAAGTGACGTGTCCGCACGCCGAGGGGCTGAGGATGACGCCATCGCTTGACGGAACTCGGGGCGGGACTGGGGTTCGGGGGAGCCGGCATGACGACAACGACGCGGAGCCGCCGTCTGGCGGCGATCGGGTTTCTGGGGACTGTCAGGAATTTCGTGTGTGGGCCATGGGTTGAGCATTTTCAGCCAGCGATCCTGAAGCGTTCTTCGAAGAGGATCGCGAACTGGGCCTTTGCCATGCCCCATTCCCTAGGGGGCATTCTCCATTCCTTTTCCGC
>JBCBYV010000016.1:0-106234 GCA_039815685.1 Pseudomonadota bacterium
CCCCCCGGGGGGGGGGGGGGGGGGGGGGGCTGGGGGGGGGCCTGGATATCGCCGCCGGCCACCCCCGCCGCGCTCAGATCATTGCTGGAAGGCTGCGACGACGGCCTTGCCCTCGTCCCCCGCCTTCTCCAGCCACTCTTCCGTCATGGTGGCACCCACGGCCTCAAGCTTCGAGCGGAGCGCATCCGACGGCTCGGACACCGTGATCCCATTCTCGGAAAGTGCTGCGGTCTTGCTCTCGGTCTCGGCCTTGGATGCCGCCCAGCCACGCGCCTGCGCCGCCGCCGCCGCATCCATCACCGCCTTCTGCGTCGCCTCGTCGAGACTGCGGAGTGCACGGACATTGGCGACGACGATGTTCTTAGGCAGCCATGCCTTCACGTCATAGTAGTGGCTGAGATAGTCCCAGGCCTTGGTGTTCGCGCCTGTGGAGGGCGAGGTGACCATCGCGTCCACGCGACCCGTCGAGAAGGCCTGCGCGAGGTCCGGCACCTCCACCTGTGTTGGTACGGCATCGACGAGCTGGGCCAGCCGCTCGGTCGCCGTGTTGTAGGCGCGGAACTTGAGACCCTGCAGCTCATCGCCCGTCTCGACGGCCGTGTCGGCATAGAGCCCCTGCGGCGGCCAGGGCACGGCGTAGAGCACGGTAAGCCCCTCCTTCGCGAGCAGCTCCTCGACCTTCGGACGCTTGATCTCCCAGAGCTTCTCCGCGTCCTCATAGGACGTCGCGAGGAACGGCACGCTGTCGAGCTCGTACATCGGGTGTTCGTTCGAGAGGCGCGAGAGCAGGAACTCCCCGATCGGCACCTGACCCGAGCGCACGGCGTTCTTGATCTCGGGATGCTTGAAGAGCGAGCCAGAGGGATGGACCGTGATCTCGATCGCGCCGCCCGTCGCCTCCGCAACATCGGCCGCGAACTGCATGTGATTCTGCGTGTGGAAGTTCGTGTCGCCATAGGGCACCGGCATGTCCCAGGTTTGCGCCAGTGCGGGCACCGAAACCATCGCCGCGAAACCGCTGGCGAGCGCGAGAGCGCGTACGTTCATGACATTCTCCTCAAGCCTGTCGGATGGGCGGCACGTCTCGGCCGCCTCAAGCCCGACCCTATCCGATGACCCGGCACCGCCAAGGGTAAAGTGGCGGAGAAGACGGCACGCAGACCGAAAAAGCGCTCACAGCAGGCAGTCGCACTCACGAATGCGGCGCATGTGACGCTGAGACAGACAGATCATTACCCGATGATCCGCTTCGGCGCGCTGACCCGGTCAAAGCGGTCGTGCGGTCGCCTCAGCAAACCGGCGAGATGAACCGGCCGACTGGCCGATTCTGCACGTGAGCGAAACAGAATGCCGCGCATAGCGCATACGCAGCATAGATTGTTGCCGGCGTGTGAAGGAAATCACTTGGAATGACATCTCACGCAGCGTTAGCCTCACCCGCACGGCAGGCCTGCGAGGGATGCCGACACACAGTGCGCAAAGGGAGTGCCAGGCCATGTCACAGTTGTTTTTCGCCGCGGATGACGGCTCGACCGGATACGAGTTCTACGTCTCCGACGGCGAGAGCATCACGATCCTCGGAGATCTCAACCCTGGACCGAACGATGCAGCGTTCGACGAAGATGACTTTGCCGTCGCAGCGGCACTGAACTCCGGCGAAATCGTCTTCCTGGCCTTCACCGAGGAGTTCGGCTCGGAGCTCTGGATCACCGATGGCACGGTGTCTGGCACCATGCTCCTCGCCGATATCGAGTTCGGGCCGGACGACAGTGAGCCGGTTCTCTTCGCAAGCGCCGGCGACCGCGTCTTCTTCGCGGCCGATACCGACGAGTTCGGCTATGAACTCTACGTCACCGACGGCACGACCGAGGGCACCCGGATCGTTCGCGACATCAACCCCGGCAGCTTCGACGGGATCCAGGACGAAGAAACGATCGCCGTCCATGACGGCAAGGTCTTCGTGGTCGCGGACGACGGCAGCACGGGCGAAGAGCTTTACATCACCGACGGCACCGATCTCGGCACGCGTCGCGTAAAGGACATCTTCGAGGGCGGCTCGAGCTCGGGCGTCCAGATCGGCCCGGGTTATTCCGCGACGCTAGGCGATACCGGCTCGATCATCTTCGGGGCCAATGACGGCAATTTCGGCAACGAGCTCTGGCGCTCCGACGGCACGGAAGAGGGCACCATGATGGTGCTCGACATCAACGATGGCAACAGCAGTTCCAGCATCCAGGAAGTCTACGAGTTCGGCGACCGCGTGGTCTTCACGGCCAACAACGGCAGCGATGGCCGCGAGCTCTGGATCACCGACGGCACGTCTGGCGGCACGCGCCAGGTCGCCGACATCAGGGACGGCAACAGCAGCTCTTCGCCGGAGATCCTCGGCGTGCTCGGGGACATGCTGCTGTTCTCGGCCAATGACGGGAGCTTCGGCAGGGAGCTTTGGGCCACGGACGGCAGCTCCACCGGCACCTTCCTCGTGCGCGATATCGACGGCGGCGGTGGCAGCTCCTTCCCAGACAACGGCAAGCCGCTTTTCCACTCCGTCATCGGCGATCTGCTGATCTTCTCCGCAGACGACGGCTCGACCGGGAACGAACTCTACTTCACCGACGGCACGACGCTCGGCACCGGCCTGCTGAAGGATATCTACGAAGGCAGCGATGACAGCGATCCCGAGTACCATGTCACTGTCGGCGACGAGGTCTTCTTCTCCGCCGAGAGCGAGGGTTTCGGCCGCGAGCTCTGGAAGACCGATGGCACCCCCGAGGGCACCGTCAGGCTCGGCGATATCGACCCGGGCAGCGATGACAGCTTCCCGCTGCCGCTCGCCGTCTTCTCGGAGGTGACGCTCTTCACGGAAGGCGATGACACGGTCGAGAACCCCTCCGGCGACGACGAGCTCGACGGGCTCGGCGGACGCGATACGGTCCGCTATGACGCGACCCGCGAAGAGGTGACCGAGACGCTTGGCTTCGGCGGCCGCGTGACGATCGAGCAGAACGGTGAGACCGATGTCCTCGAGAACATCGAGCGTGTGGAGCTGAACGACGGCGCCTACATCTTCGACATCTCGGAGAACGGCGATTTCATCTACCGTCTCTACGCCGCCGCATTCGTGCGCACGCCGGACGAGGAAGGCTTCCGCTTCAACACGAACCGGAGCGACAATGGCCAGAGCGACGAGGAAATCGCGCAGTCCTTCGTCGTGAGCGACGAGTTCCTGGCCGAGTTCGGCACCAACCCGACCGACGAGCAGTTCATCGAGGATCTCTATCAGAAGGTGCTCGAACGCGCGTCGGACGAGGGGGGTCGGAACTTCTGGCTCGACCGCTTCGCCAGCGGCGAGCTCGACCGGGCGGACATGCTGATCCGCTTCGCCGCGAGCGACGAGAACTTCGCACGCACGGCAGACGATGTGGACGACGGGTTCTGGGTCACCGTCTGAGCCTGACTATCCTTCGGGGTCGCCCGTCACGGGCGGCCCCTAGCCAACCATCTCCGGCAATGTGACAATCTCGATCCCCGCATCCTCCAGCGCATCGCGGGCGGCACGCGCGACGGCGACCGATGTGGGCTCGTCTCCGTGGACGCAGAGGCTGTCGAACCCGATAGGCAGCGGCTTGCCGGTGCGGGAGACGATGGTCTCTTCCAGCACCATCTTCACCACGCGTTCCGCTGCTACCGCCGCATCCTTGATGACCGAGCCTGCGACCGTGCGGGGGGTTAGGTTGCCGTCGTCTTCGTAGGTGCGGTCGACGAAAGCCTCCCGCCCGACCTTGAGCCCATGCTCGCGCGCGGCCGTCTCCATCTCCGTCCCCGGCATGACCAGCGCGATCAGATCCGGCGCCACGGTCTTCTGCGCGCGCATGATGGCGGCGGCATAGTCCGCGTCCTTGCAGGCCATGTTGTTGAGGGCGCCATGCGCCTTCACATGCGTGACCTTGAGGCCCGAGTAGGCCGCCATCCCGAGCATCGCGCCGATCTGATAGGCGATGAGGTATTCGAGCTCGTCCGCCTTCATTCGAATCTGGCGCCGACCGAAGCCCCAGAGGTCGTTAAAGCCGGGATGAGCACCGATACTCACACCCGCCTTCTCGGCTTCGAGGATGACCCGGCGCATCACGCTCGCATCGCCTCCATGCATGCCACAGGCGATGTTGGCGCTCTTGACGATGCCGAGGAGGGTCGTGTCGTCCCCGATATCGTAGGCACCCCAGCCCTCAGCCATGTCGGCATTGATGTTGATGCGCTTGGTCATGGGTCCCTCCGCCGGCACTTCCTCGTCGATTGCAGGCTGAACATGGACGAGACGCGCTCTGCCTTCTAGCTCTGTTGCATCGGCGTGGGAGGACTGAGCATGGCGGACGGGCAGACGAGCGAGATGCCGGAGCCGCGCTACCTGCCGTTTGGCGATGCGGCGCTGATCGTGGAGTTTGGGCGGGAAAAGGACCGCGCGCTGTCGGCGGCAGTGCTGGCGCTCGACGCCGCCCTTTCCGCCGGTCCGCCGAAGGGGGTGATCGAGACCGCGCCGAGCTTCCGCTCGCTTCTCGTGCAGTTCGACCCGCTGGTGACCGACGGCCCGGCGCTCGAGGCTGCGATCCGGAGGATCGTTGCGGGCGGGCTGACGGCGGAGGATGCGGCGGCGATGCACTGGCACCTGCCCGCCTGCTACGATGGGGAGTATGCACCGGACCTCGGAGCCGTGGCGGAACGGGCCGGGATGACGTCCGCGGCGGTCGTCGATCTCCACGCTGGGATGGCGCACCACGTCTACATGATCGGGTTCCTGCCGGGCGCGCCCTATATGGGCGACCTGCCCGAGATCATCGACTTTCCACGACGGAGCGACCCGCGCACCAAAGTGCCGGCAGGCTCCGTCGCCATCGCGGTCGGGCTGACAGTGATCTATCCGGTGACGAGCCCCGGTGGCTGGCATCTCATCGGGCGCACGCCCGTAACCCTCTTCGACACGTCAGCGGACAGCGAGGCACCCGCCCTCCTCCGCCCCGGCGATGCCGTGAGCTTCGACCCCTTGCCCCCCGACCGCTACGCCGAGATCGCCCGCGCGGCGGAGGCAGGCGAGTGGCGGCCCGAAGGTCGCGCGCGGGAGGATGCAAGATGACCGCGCTCAAGGTGATCGACCCTGGCCTCGCGACATCGCTCCAGGATGGCGGGCGGCGGGGTTATCAGCGTTTCGGCGTCCCCCCCTCCGGCGCGCTCGACACCGATAGTCTGGCAGAGGCGAACGCCCTTGTCGGCGCCGAGCCGGATGCGCCCGCGCTCGAGATGCGCTTTCTCGGCCCGACGATCGAGGCCGAGGGCCCGATGCGGATCGCGACCGCAGGGGCCGAGCTTGCGATGCAGTTGAAGCGCGCGGATGGCAGCGAGGAGACCGTCGGCGGCTGGCGCAGCGTGATGCTCGCCGCGGGCGACCGCCTGCGCATAGGCCCGCTGAAGCGCAGTGTCACCGCCTACCTCGCCGTCGCCGGAGGGTTCGCGGCAGAGCCGGTCCTCGGCTCGAACGCGACGCTCACGCGCGCGGGCCTCGGCGGCTTCGAGGGACGTGGTCTCTCGGGCAATGATCGACTGCCTCTCGCAGCCGCCGAGATGCCCACCGGCCCGGACCGTGCCTTGCCCCCACGCGAACAGCGCGGCCCCCTCCGCATCCGCGTCGTCCTCGGCCCGCAGGACGACCATTTCACGGCGTCGGCGCTTGACACCTTCCTCGCGACGGTCTGGACCGTCTCTGACAGGTCGGACCGCATGGGCCTCAGGCTCGATGGCGGCACCCTGGAACATTCGAGCGAGCCGGGGCGCGGGGCGGACATCGTCTCCGACGGCATCGTGACGGGTGCCGTGCAGGTGCCGGGGTCGGGCCAGCCGATCCTGCTCCTCGCGGACCGGCAGACCTCCGGGGGTTATGCCAAGATCGCGGCAGCCATCACCGCCGATCTCCCGGCCCTCGGCCGGGCAGGCCCCGGCGCGAAACTCCGCTTCGAGGTCGTGACGGCGGCGGAGGGCGCGGCGGCCGCTCGAGCGGCGCAGGCAGCGCTGAAGAAGCGGCTCGCGCGGATGACGGACGTGACCGACATGGCGCTCAACCTGCAGGCGCTCTACAGCGAGAACCTGATCACAGGTCTCATCGTGGACAGCCCGAGCGCCGACTAGCGATGTGGCCGAGATGTTCGGCACGGTCATTGCCGGACCTGATCCGGCAAACCGGGTCGCCGCCAACGAATTTTGAAAGACGATACGTCTAGAGCTCTAGTGGTAGGAACCAGGCGAAAGGGACCCCTGTAGGTCATCTCCTGGCTTGACCCGAGGATGAAGAACACCTCTCGCATCCAGCCGTCTGGCAACGATCTGGATTGCCGGAGCAGATCCGGCAATGATCGCACCAACTGTCTCGGCCGAACCACTAGCCCATGCTAGCGAGTGACTTGATTGCGTTCGTTCTGCCTAAGTCGAACCACTAGGCGTCCCCCGCCTCCTCGGGCCCCTCGGAAATCCAGACCAATACCCGGCTGTCCGGACCGAGCCCGAGGGCCGTCTGCGCCTGCCCGGCATGCCGGAGCGCCACGACACCGGCAGCCCCCGAAGGTGTGGTCGCGATCCCCTGCCCGGCAAGCCAGTCGACGGTCTCGGCCGCCGCCCGCTCGCCCACGGTGACGAAGTCGTCCGCCTCGCGCGCGAGGCAGGCGAGGGCGAGATGGGATGGCTCCTTGCAGTCGAGCCGCCCCATGGCGCTGTCCGGCCCCTCCACGCGGCGGGGAAAGCCCGAGCGCACGCTCTCGATGAGGCAGGGCGCCGCCTCCGGCTCCACCACCACGATCCGCGGCACCGGCCCCCAGGCGCGCCGAAGATGCGCCGCGATCGCGGCCGCAAGCCCGCCGACGCCCGCCTGCAGCATCACATGGGTGGGCGGGCCAGGCATTTCCGCCACCGTCTCCGCCGCCGTGATCAGATAGCCCTCCATCACGGCGGCGGCGTGCGCGGTGTATCCCAGCCAGCTCGAATCCGAGAGCAGCTCCCAGCGCTCGGCGATGGCAAGTCGCCGGGCCTCCGCCATCGCTTCGTCATAGACCCGGCCGTGGCGGATCACCCGCGCCCCCTTGGCCCGCAGCCGGTCGGCGAAGGCCTCCGGCACAGTATCGGCCAGCAACACCACGGCGCCTGCCCCGAAGAGCCGCGCTCCCGCCGCCATCGAGAGCCCGTGATTGCCCGCGGACGCGCAGACATAGGTCGTGCCCGTCAGCGCCGACGCATGGTCCGCCGCCCCCGCCGCGACCCGCGCATCCGCCGCCTGCGCAATGGCATGGGCCGCACCCAGCGCCTTGAAGCTGCCGAGGCCGCACCGCCCCCGTTCGTCCTTGGCATAAAGCGCGCCGAGGCCGAGGGCGCGGGCCATCGCCGGCAGCGAAAGCAGCGGCGTCGCAGCGGCACGCGGGCACTGGCCGAAGAGTGCGCGCGCCGCAGCCGGGTCCGCCAGCACCTCCCCCTCGGCCAGATGCGGGCCGGCGGGCAAGCCACGCCGTCGGTAAGGGTTGGGCAGATGGTCCATGGCGGGGCTCGTAGGCTGGGCTAGGGGGCGGGACCATGGCACGCCACGCGCGAGCCGACCAGCCGCATCCCCTGGCCCTCGTGCACGTGGCGGCCTAGCCTTGTGCTTGCAACTAGACTCAAGGGAGCCTCCATGAACCTCATGCCCCGCCTCGCCGCCCGGGCCGAAGCCGGCCGGCCGGTACGCGCAGGCCTCATCGGCGCCGGCAAGTTCGGCTCGATGTTCCTCGCCCAGGTGCCCACGATCCCGGGGCTCGAGCTCGCAGCCATCGCCGATCTCGACCCTGAGCGCGCCAGCAGGGCCTGCGCCACGGTCGGCTGGTCTGAAGACCGGATCGACGCAACCGCCATGCTGGACGACGGCAAGGCCCTCGCGGCTCGCGACGATGTGGAGGTGGTGATCGAGGCGACGGGCAACCCCCGCGCCGGCATCGCCCACGCCCGCGCCGCCATCGCGGCGGGCAAACACGTCGTGATGGTCAATGTGGAGGCTGATGTCCTGGCCGGTCCGGTCCTGGCGGCAGAGGCCCGGGCTGCGGGCGTGGTCTACTCGATGGCCTATGGCGACCAGCCCGCCCTCGTCGCGGAGATGGTGGATTGGGCCCGGGCCGCGGGCTTCCGCGTCGCCGCAGCGGGCAAGGGCACGAAATACCTGCCCGCCTATCACGGCGTGACGCCGGACGAAGTCTGGTCCCATTACGGAATAACACCGGAACAGGCCGCCGCGGCCGGCATGAACCCACAGATGTTCAACTCCTTCCTAGACGGCACCAAGAGCGCGATCGAGATGGCAGCCATCGCGAACGCCTGCGGCCTCGGCGTGCCGGCGGAAGGGCTGCGCTTCCCTCCTTCGGGCGTCGAAGACCTCGCCCATATCCTCCGCCCCGAGCGGCTGGGAGGCCAGCTCGAAGACCACCCGGACGGGCTCGTGGAAGTCGTCTCCTCGGTCGAGCGGGACGGCCGCCCGGTCTTCCGCAACCTCCGCTGGGGCGTCTATGTGCTGCTTGAAGCGCCAACCGACTACGCCGCCGCCTCCTTACGCCAATACGGTCTGCCGACAGACAGCACCGGACGATACGCGGCGATGTACAAACCCTTCCATCTCATCGGGCTCGAGCTCTCCATCTCCGTCCTGAACGCCGCCCTGCGCGGCGAGCCGACCGGCACGAGCCGCGAGATGCGCGGCACCGCCGCGGCCATCGCGAAACGCGATCTCGCGGCCGGCGAGGTGCTGGATGGCGAAGGCGGCTACACCGTCTGGGGCAAGCTGATGCCGGCGGCGGCCAAGGGCGCCGCCGAGACCCTGCCCATCGGCCTCGCCCATGGTGCCGCGCTGGCGCGCCCGGTGGCCGCCGGAACACCCCTTCGCTTTGCAGACCTCACAGAGGTCCCCGGCAATGACGAAGCCCATGCCCTCTACCGCCAGGCCATGACGATGGCACCCTGACCTCGACCGCGAGACCCAACCTGGAGGCGGGCCGGCGGGTGGGCGCCGCGGAGTGCACGCATCCGAAGGGATGCGGGCACGAGGAGGCGGGCACTCGACGGACCGCCACGGCGACAATGACCTCGACACAACGGACAGCGCCCTTGTTGCACGTCCAGCCCAACCGTTCATGATGCCGAGGGCCCAAAACCGGCCCGCATCGCCGCGAACGTCTAGGCAGGGGACGCGAAGCCCCGCACTCCGAACCCGTGAGAGCGCCGCATCATGAGCGAGACATCGAAACCGCCCTCCCTCTTCTCCGACCCGGGCACGACATCCGCGACCCGTCCCGGACCGGCGCGCGGTCTACCGGGGCAGGATGCGCTCCACACCGGCCGCGCCGTCTTCACCGACGCCTATGCGGTGATCCCGCGCGGCGTGATGCGCGATATCGTGACCAGCAGACTGCCGGGCTGGGAAGGGTGCCGCGCCTGGATCCTCGCCCGCCCGATGACGGGCTTCGCCGAGACCTTCGCGCAATACATCGTCGAACTGATCCCGGGCGGCGGCTCCGACACGCCGGAGCCCGAGGCGCATGGTCAGGCCGCCCTCTTCGTCCTCGACGGCGAGATCACCCTGGATCTCCTCGGCCGGCACCATCGTCTCGGCCCGGGCGGGTTCGCCTATATGCCGCCCTGGACGCTCTGGAGCGTGAGGAACAGCGGGGAGAGGCCGGCGCTCTTCACCTGGATCCGCAAGCGTTGGCAGACGGCGGAGGGGCTTTCCGCGCCCGATGCGATCGTTTCGGAAGACGCATTGACACCACCCGTCGCCATGCCCGGTGCGCCCGGCTGGATGACGTCGCGCTTCATAGACCCGGATGACCTGCGCCACGACATGCATGTCAACATCGTGACCTTCGAGCCCGGCAGCTCCATCCCCTTCGAGGAGACGCATGTGATGGAGCACGGGATCTACGTGCTCGAAGGGAAGGCGGCGTACCGGCTGAACCGGGACTGGGTGGAGGTCGAGGCCGGCGATTTCCTCTGGCTCCGCGCCTTCTGTCCGCAGGCCTGCTATGCGGGCGGGCCGGGAAAGTTCCGCTACCTTCTCTACAAGGACGTGAACCGCCACCCGTCCCTCGACCTCGGCGCTCCGCAGTGACAGCCATTCTGGCGCGGCCGCTGGAGGCGGAGCCGTTCGCTCCCTTTGGCGACCTGCTGCAGGCCGGGCCGTCGCCGATCATGATCAATGGCGGACGGTGCGAACGGCACGATGATCTCGCCAGGCTGGCGTTTCTCGGCGACGGCCGCGCGCGCGTTGCGCTCTTCCACTCCGCGCCCGTGTCACTCCCCTACCGCCTGACGATGATGGAGCGGCACCCGCTCGGCTCGCAGGCTTTCATGCCGGCCGGGCCCGATCCCTGGCTCGTGACCGTCGCCCCGGATGCAGGCGGGCGCCCTGGCACGCCACTGGCCTTCATCGCCGAGCCGGGCATTGGCGTGAACCTGCTCGCAGGCACCTGGCACGGCGTCCTGACCCCACTGGACCGCCCCGCCGAGTTCTGGGTCGTGGACCGGGCAGGACCGGGGCCGAACCTCGAGGAACACATCTTCGCCGACCCCTACACCATCGTCGACGGCGCCTGATTGCCGGCCAGCCTCTCCGCACCGCAGATATGCCAACGACACTGGAAAGGGCGCGGCGTGGAGCCCATCAGAGAACCGCAGTCGCAAGGCGGCACAGTAGTCGCGACGGGAGGCGCCACGGGATAGGGTAGGCGAGCGGTCGCGCCGCCGAGGTAGATACGCAAAAACCTCGGCAGCCTGCCGCCGGGAGCGACTGAGCCAACATCGCCTTCGCGGACACGGCCACCCGACCCGCTGTTAAGCCCCAGGAACCTAGCAGCGAATTTTCTTGGCCCTGTGAACGTGATGTCGGCAAGGCCACGTCGCCGCTTGCAGATTATGTCCAAGATAGGGTGACCAACGCCAGGCCCTATCGAGATCCTCCGACGGAATTGTCGTCAATTCGTCCGCGACAAAGGAGGATCATGATGTGAAGTGTCCCGGGGTTCACCCGGGACCTCCTGGATCGTAACAGAGCCCGACACTGCAAGAGCGTCTCTCCACACCGCCGAACAATCACCGAGCCTACTTGCGTTCCCTGAAAGAAGTGATCGCGCTGGCTGCCGTCGAAGCGGCCGCTCTTGAGGCAGCACTTCTTGTAGCGCTTGCCCGAGCCGCAGGGACACAGGTCGTTTCGGCCCAGCTTTTCCGTGAGTTCAACGTCGCCCGCGCACCATGCGGTCGCCGCTCTTCACTCGCGTCTCCGAAGGGAAGCCGCGGCGCCGCTTAGAGATGACCTCGAAAGGACGGCTGATCGTCGGGATTGATGCGCTTTGCCATGACACCCTCCATCGGCTTGGTTGCACCGGCAGCGCGCATAGCACGCTTGCCGCACCCTCGAAAGGACTGCGTTCAAGCGCTGGCGAGGCCGGGGTAGGTGTAGAAGCGTTGGGTCTGAAAGTTCCAGTTGGGATCGTCCCAGGCGATCATCTTTCCGGGGTTGAGGAGACCCTTCGGATCACACTCCCGCTTGAAGGCCAGCTGGAGGGGATCTGTCTGCTTCATACCGCCCTCTTCCAGCGTGTAGCGATGCGGGTTGAAGATCGGGCAGCCGTTCTCCTCGTGTAACCTTATGATCTCCTCCAGCCGCTCCTCGGTGGTGAAGCGGACGAGCGGGAGGCCCGAGAGCTGCACGCCGCCGTCGAAGCGGGTGATCTCGGTGTGGATCGGCACCTCGTCGCCGAACATCGCATGCATGCGCGCCATCGAGGCGAGCGGGTCGTCGCCCATGTAAGCCGTCTGAAGGTAGGTGACCTCCGGATCGACCCGCAGCGCCCGCAGCGTCGTGTGGTTCCAGCCAAGCTCATAGGCCGGGGGCAAGCCGTCGGTACCGTCCCGCGTCGCGTCATAGAGCACCTCAGCGCCTTGCCAACGAGCGGTGATGGTGCGGAGCCCGGCATGGCTGTGCTTGGCGACCATGGCGATCAGAACGGACTTGCCGACGGGAAGGAACTTCGCGTGGCGGCGGAAATACTGGGACGGGACGGGATCGGCGACGGTGCAGAGCTGCTTCAGGAGGATCGCGTCCTCATTGGCGAGCTGCATTCCGCGGCGCGTCGCCTCGATGACATCGTCGAAGCCGATTATCACGTCGATCCAGTCATAGGCGGGGGCGAGCGGCATGCCCACTTCGACGATGGCGCCATTCACCCCATAGGCGTGGTTCGCCTTATGGATGTCGTCGCCCTGGAGCGTGAGGATCCTCGGCTCGGCCTCACAGGTGACGATCTTGAGGCTCAGAATGTTGCCGGTCGCGCGGAGGCCGCCCCAGCGGATCGACCCGACGCCACCCGAGCCCCCCGCGATGAAGCCGCCAAGGGATGCGGTGCCGTGGGTCGAGGGGTGGATGCGCAGCTCCTGCCCCGTCTCGTCGCGTGTCTGCCGGTCAAGGTCGGCGAGGATGATGCCGCTTTCGGCGACGATCCGGCCCGGGGCGAGCTCCAGAACCCGGTTCATGTGCTTCATATGGAGGACGATCCCGCCCGCCAGCGGCATCGCCTGACCGTAATTTCCGGTCCCCGCGCCACGGGTGGTGACGGGAATGTCGTGCGCATAGGCGACGCGCATGACCTCGACCACCTCGTCGACACTCCTTGGCGCGACCACGAAATCGGCCGTGACATCCTCCAGGCGCGCTTTCAGGACGGGGGAGTACCAAAAGAAGTCCCGGCTCTTCTGCTTCACCGTCTTAGGATGGTCGTCGATATCGAGGCCGGAGAGGGCGGCTTTCGCGGCCGCGAGCGCTTCGGGGGTAGCGCGAGGCGTGGTGGTCATCGGGTCTCCGTCTGCCGTGCCGTTGCCGGGTCGAGGCGGTCATAGGGTGGTGGGGATGCCCCGATCAGACGGCCGTTTCGGATGACGATGCGGTCGGACTGCGGGCGAGCGTTGAGCTCGGTCCAGCCGCGCGCCGCAGGAAAGAGGATCGCATCCGCGGGCGCGCCCAGGGCTAGGGTGCCGGCATCGAGCCCGAGCGCGCGGGCCGGCTTGGCCGAAAAGCTCGCGGGCCAGTCAGCTACCGGGTGGTCGAGATGGGCGATCCGCGTTGCCTCCCGCATCACCTCGGCCATGTCGAGATCGCCATAGGCGTAGAACGGGTCGCGCGTATTGTCCGAAGCGAAGGAGACGTTCACGCCCCGTGCTTTCAGCTCATGCACCAGCGTCACGCCACGATAGCGCGGGGTGCGGCCGGGATGCCGGTCCTGAAGGTACATGTTGCACATCGGCAGGGAGACGACATCGAGCCCGGCCTCCGCAACCTTGTCCATGGTCCGGTCGGCTTCGTCCTTGGACAGGACCGAAAGGCTGCAGCAATGGCCAACGAGCACGCGGCCCTCGAAGCCGTTGCGCAGGCGCGCCTCGGCGATCTGAAGGAGCGTGTTGCTCTCGGGGTTCAGGCTCTCATCCGCGTGGAAATCCGCATTGAGGCCACGCTCAGCCGCCAGCCGGAAGAACCGGTCGAGCCGCGCGGGCACGTCAGACATCGGATAGGTCACGGCGCCCAGGACCCCGCGGTGGCGCGCGACGAGATTCGCAATGCGCTCATAAGAATCCGAGTGCACGTACTCGAGCGTGGTGAGGGCGGCGGCCTGCAGGATAATGCGGCCGGTCCACGCCTCGCGCGCCTGGGCGAAGGCGGCCCAGCTCGTCTCCATCCGGTGATCGCCCGTGTCGAGATGGGTGCGGATGGCGGTGGTGCCGTGGGCGTAGGCCGCCTCCAGCGACTGCCCCATGCGCGCGGCGACATCCTCCTGCGTCCAGTTCGCCGTCCGGTCCACGCGCACGGCTTCGAGCGCACCCTGGAAGGTGCCGTCCGGGTTCGGATAGCGGCGCCAGATATGCCCCTTGTCGAGATGGGTATGGCAGTCGACGAAGGCGGGGAGCAGCACCGCGCCCTTCATGTCGAGCACCGTCTCGTCGCCGCGAGCCTCGGCAAACCGACCGTCCCGGATCGCGATACTGCCGCGCTCGAACCCGTCCGCATCGCCGGGCGGCGTCGGCCCTGCCGGGTGCGATGCGTCCCGGGCTCGACCCGGGACCTCCTGGGAGTCTGCGGGGACGAGAACGTTGTCGAGGCGGACCGGCCCCTCCGGCCAAGCCTCGACCGTATCCCTCATCGCTCACGCCTCAAAGCACTCTCATGCCACTTCCGCAGCAGCAAGTAGTGGATGAGCGAGGTGATGGCGAAGATCACGACGCCAGTCAGCGCAATGAGCAGAAGTGCTGCGAACATCCGCGGGATGTTGAGCCGGTAGCCCGCCTCGAGGATGCGGAAGGCCAACCCTGCGCCCGTACCCGACGTGCCGGCCACGTACTCCGCCACGATCGCGCCAATGAGGCTGAGCCCGCCCGCGATCTTCAGCCCGGCGAGGAAATACGGCATCGCCGACGGGATCTGCAGCAGCCTCAGCGTCTGCCATTTCGACGCGCCATAGATGCGGAAGAGGTCGCGAAGGTTATGGTCCGCCGAGTTCAGCCCGAGCGTCGTGTTCGAGAGCACCGGGAAGAACGCGACGATCCAGGCGCACACCACCAGCGCCACGATCTTGCTGTCGATATAGATCAGGATCAGCGGCGCGATGGCGACGATAGGCGTCACCTGCAGGATCACCGCATAGGGGAAGAGCGACATCTCGATCCATTTCGAGAGCGAGAAGAGGATCGCTAGGCCAACGCCCGCGACGATGGCCGTGGCCAGCGCCAGCATCGTGACGCGAAGGGTGACAAGCAGCGCATCCCACAAGATCGGCCAGTCCTCGAGCAGCGTCGAACCTACCCGGCCAGGACCGGGCAGGATGTAGTGCGGGATCTCGTTTACCCGCACGATCAGCTCCCACGCTCCGATGCTAGCGGCCACCACGATGATCGGCAGCGCCCAGGCCCCAATGCGCTCCGCCCGCCGCTGGCGCATGCGCTTGAGTTCATCGAGATCGATCTCAGGGGTGGGCGCAACGCTAGATACCGCGTCACTCATCGTCTTGGCTCCCCCCTTCCCTAAGCGTAGTGACATAGAGAACAATCTGATTATGAAGCCAATCTATAGCCTCAGGCCAAGTATCTTGATCTTCCAGATCTATCGGGAACTCTTGTCCGTACAAATGCCCACGGCCTTGAAGCCCAACTCTTGTGCTTAGCTTTTCCTCAAGATTTTCAAACGAACCGAAAGCCTGCTGCACGCTCTCACCAATCTCTTCATGCGGTGCTCCCCTAGGCCCCCGAAGAAACAGACCCACATTTCTGACACCAGGCCACGCGGAAATAACGAACTCGGGGGTTGCTTCGAGCCAGATGTTAGTACCGCTAGGCGCTACACCTAGCGCTCGATCTTGCGGAAACCGTTCAAGATACGCCTTCCAGAAAGCTATGCGCTGCGCTCCTGTTTCCCCACTTCGATCTTGGCCACTCGCAATCGACGCGAGGGTTCGTTCCCAACCATTGGGCTGCTCCACCACCTCCAAGACCGGAGCGAGCGCACTGTCGCCAATCTGCACGACACGTACGCGGATCATAAAGAACGAAAAATCAGAACTCGTATGTTTGTTAAGCCAGCCAATCGCTGAACGGTGCGCAGCTCGAAAGTCGGCAGCGATCCAGACCACAATCTGGACATCAAGGCCAGCCAGATATGTCAGTATCTGGCCCAAGTGCCTGTGGTCTGCTTTCTCAAGTTGGTTCTCCACAAGAACCCTCACGCCTGTCGCCGGAGAACGCAGGAGCAGGTCGGCAGAAAACTCATCGACCGACACCTCCCGGCTTACAAATTCGAGCGGCATCCCGATCGCGCCCTCAAGGATTTCCAGGTTCTCGGAAAGCCACACGGAGAAGACATGCGCCTCATGTGACCACGCTGCTCTAAGTGGCCGGTCTTCCAAATGGCCAAGCGTTGGTTGCCCGCTCACGCCTCATCCCCCATGGCGTCGCGGAGGGCGGCGGAGACGGTGCGGCAGCGTTCGACATAGTCATGGCTGGTGCGGAAGGCCTCGCCTCGGGGATAGGGGGCGTCGTTGGGCATGTCGTGGACGACGCGGCCCGGGCGGGCGGCCATCACGACGATGCGGCTCGAGAGAAAGACGCTCTCAAAGACCGAGTGCGTGACGAAGACCACGGTGCAGCCAAGGCTCTGCTGGAGTGCCAACACGTCGTTATTGAGCTTGAAGCGCGTGATCTCGTCGAGGGCTGCAAATGGCTCGTCCATCAGCAGGAGCCGGGGCTTCGTGACCATCGCACGGGCGATGGAGACGCGCATCTTCATGCCGCCCGAGAGCTCGCGAGGATAGGCGTCCTCGAACCCTGAAAGGCCGACGGAGGCGATGGCTTCCTCCATCTGCCCCCGTGCTGCGCGCTTCGAGACGCCGCGAAGGCGGAGGGGCAGCCAGACATTGCCGAAGACGGTGGACCATGGCGCCAGCGTCGGCTCCTGGAAGACCACGCCGAGATCGGGCTCGACGCCGGCCCGCCAGCGGATCTGCCCCGTGGTGGGCGAAGTGAGCCCGGCGATCAGCCTGAGTGCTGTGGACTTGCCGCAACCGGAGGGGCCTAGGAGGGAGACGAAGTCCCCCTCCCCCAGCGCGAGGCTCATGCCCCTCAGCGCCGTCACCTGCCCGCCGAAGACCTTCGAGACGTTTGCGATGGTCAGGAGCGGCGCCGTCGTCTGGCTGCCATCCACCGGCTCAGCCGTCGGTCAGCGACTTCTTGATGTCGAGCCCGACGCCCTTGTTCACGAACTCCAGCGTGTAGGCCGACTTGTAGTCGAGATCCGAGCCGATCACGCCGGCACCTACCATGATCTCGAAGAACTTCGTCATCGTCTCATCGGTCATCGCGTTGATGCCGAGCTCGAGCGCATCACCGCTATCGACGATGCCGTACTCCTTCATCGCCTGGATCGAGTAGGCGAGCTGGCCGTCCGTCATGTCCGGGTTGTCGGTCTTGATGAGATCGTTGGCCGCCGTGTTGTCACCGTAGAGGTAGTTGTACCAACCCTCCGCCGTGGCATCGACGAAGCACTGCACCACCTCCGGGTTCTCCTCGACGAAGGGCTTCATCATCTCGACCGTGGTCGCATAGCTCTCGAAGCCGTAATCCGCCAGCAGCCAGACATCGGGCTTCCAGCCGGCCGCCTGCTCGATGGCATAAGGCTCGGAGGTCACATAACCCTGCTGCGCCTTGTTCTCATCGGCGATGAAGGGGGCGGAGTTGAAAGTGTAGGGCTCGCGGTTCTCCCGCTTCCAACCCGCGGTCTCCACGAAAAACGGGTAGTAGGTCTGGAAGCCGCCATCGCCGGCCAGAATAGTGAGGTCCTTCGGGCCGATCTCCTCGAAGCTCGCCACCTTGCCCGGATGGGTCATGACGACCTGGGGCTCCTTCTGCATGTTGGCGGCGACGACGATGATCGGGATGCCCTCCTCGATGGCGAGGAAGGGCTGAAGCATGTTGCCGCCCATATACGCGTCGAGCCTGCCGGCGATCATAAGCGCGCGGCCGTTCACCTGGGGTCCGCCGGCCTCGATGGTGACGTCGAGCCCGCAGGCCTCGTAAGTGCCGTCCGCCACAGCCTGATAGTAGCCGCCGTGCTCGGCCTGGGCGACCCAGTTGGTGCCGAAGCGGAAAGGCGTGAGGTCCACCGCGCTGGCGATGCCGGCGTTAAGGGCCAAGGCGCTCGCGGCGCCGGTGATGAGGATGCGTGCCATCGGTCGATCTCCGCCCTGTCGCCGGGTCCCTGCCCGGCAGGTTGTGGTGCGGTGCGAGAGTGCCGAGTGGGCATGCAACTGTCGAGGGTGCAGGGTCACGAAAGCGCCCCGCGTTTGTCGCACGCCGAAGCCGTCGGCGCCACGAACGGCGTTCTGCCTAAAATCGATGCAAAATGGGGCTTACTCCAGATGCTCGGGAAAGCCCTCGGCCCGCATCTCGATCCCCGTCGCTTCCTCCAGCAAGCCGGCGATGCGCGGGGACTGGGCCTGCCCGCCATAGCGGGCGCTGGCAGCCTCGAAGACCGCGCGAGTGCGCTCCATGAGAGGCAGATCGACGCCAAATTCCTCCGCGAAACCCGTCGCGAAACCGAGGTCCTTGAGGGCGAGGTCCATGGTGAAGTCGATCTGATGGCTGCCGTTCAGGATCAGCTGGCCTTCGGTCTCATGGACGAAGCTGGTGCCGGAACTTGCGGCGATGGCCTCCCACGCCGTCTTGAGGTCAAGCCCGCCCTTGGCGGCCAGCATGAGACCTTCGGAGCAGGACTGGAGGTGGATGAAAGCCATCATGTTAGTGATGACCTTGATGAGGGAGGCATTGCCGAGGGGTCCCATATGGAAGATCCGGTTGCCCATCGCCTCGAATGCCGGGCGATGGGTCTCGAAGACCATGGCGTCCCCGCCGATCAGCACCGTGATCTCGCCACGGGCTGCGAGATGCACCCCGCCCGTGACCGGTGCCTCAAGCGTGTCGATGCCATGGGCGCTCGCCTTCTCGGCGAGGCGGAGGACGTCCTCCCGGCTCACCGTCGACATCTCGATCCAGTGCTTAGCGCCGCCCGCCGCCATCGCGGGGAGCATCGCGTCCAGCACCCGCTCCGATATCGCGGGAGAGGGCAGGCAGGTGATCACCGCATCGACGCCTGCTGCCACCGCCTCCGGGCTCTCGCCCCAGGTGGCGCCGGCTGCGACCGGCTGAGTGCCACGGTCGGCGTCGATATCGTTCACAGTGATTGAGAGCCCTTCGCGCGCGAGGCTGCTCGCGAGGTTGGCGCCGAGGCTGCCAAGGCCGATCAATCCGTAGCGCATGGCACCCTCCCGCCTGCTGACGCCCCATCCCTGACAGCAGGCGCGCCTGGGTCAAGGGCGGAAGATCAGGCGTTGGCGGGGCGCAGGCGCCGGAAGATCTCGACCATCTCCGGCATCATCCGCTCCCCCTCACCGAGATTGCTGCCGAGCGTGAGGGTCTGCAGCACGCCCGAGGAGACGAGCGTCGGCGCCTGATGCGCCTGGGCGAGGCGGCTGTAGTAAGTCAGATCCTTGAGGCAGTTCGAGAGCGCGAAGCGGTGCGCGTTCGGATCCCCCTCCAGGATGTACTTCGAATAGTTTTGGAAGTTGCCGCAGTTGAGGCCGGAGTTCGTCACGATCTCATGCAGGACCGAGGGCGCGATCCCGGCCTGCTCGGCGGTCGAATAGGCTTCGGACCAGATGGCCGCATAGCCAATGCCGATGAGATTGTTGATGAGCTTCACCGCATGCGCCGAGCCCACGGGCCCACCGGTCGGGATGATCACGCTCGCCCAGGTCTCGAGCAGCGGGCGGATGCGCTCGAGCACCGCCGCCTCACCTCCGACATAGGTCGTGAGCTCCCCGTCCCAGGCATGGGCGGGGGTGCGGGAGAGGGGAGCATCGACCAACGTGATCCCTTTCTCCGCCAGCTCCGCGGCAAGGCGCGTGGTGGAGGCGGGATCGGCCGTCGTGCTGTCGACGATCGTCAGGCCCGCGCGAGCATGCGGAAGGATCTCGGCGATGTTCGCCTCCACCTGCGGGCTGCCGGTGACGCACATGGCGATGATGTCCGATTGGGCCGCAAGCTCCGCGACCGAGGCGCACTCAACGGCACTGCGCTTCACGAGGTCGTCCACAGCCTCGCGTTTGCGATGGGCGACGACGCGTAGCGGGAAGCCCTTCGCGACGGCATTCTTCGCCATGCCCCAGCCCATCAGACCGACGCCGATGAAGCCCACGACCGGTTTCTCCGCCATCCCGCTCTCCTGTTGTCCTGCTCTTCTCAATCGACTTAGACTTTGCTTGACCGCACGGATAGCCCGATGTGGAAAGGCCAATTCGAGGCCCGATATGAAACGCACCTTGCTCCCGCTCAGCCTGCTCGGCATCCTCGCCGCCAGCCCCGCACTCGCCATTTGCGACCATGCGGGCGCGAACGTCACCTACAAGGAATGCGTCCGCGATCAGGCCGCCGCGGCGGACGCTGAACTCCAAGCCGTCCTGCCGCTGATCTATGGCGAGATCTTCCAGCGCGACTTCATGAGCATCGAGTTGCGCCAGCTCTGGGCGAGCCGCATGCGCGAGGGACAGCGCGCCTTCGAGGCTTTCCGCGAGATCGACTGCATCGAGGCGACGAGCTTCGAGTGGTGGGGCGGCTCCGGCGCCGGGGGCGCGGCCTCACTCTGCCAATACGATAAGACGGTGGCGCGGACACGCGATCTCGTGAGCCGCTTTCAGCTCGAGGCGAGCGTCGCTCCGATCGCGACCAGGGACGCACCCTGAGAAAGCGCGCGTCATGACGGGACGGCCGACGCAGAAGCAGATTGCCGAGCGTCTGGGTCTCTCAACCGCAACCGTGTCGCTCGCCCTCAAGGACAGCCCGATGATCGCGGCCGAGACACGCCGGCTGGTGCGGGAGGCGATGCGGGAGACTGGGTATGTCCCGAACATCGCGGCCGCCTCCCTCCGCACGGGGCGCACCCGGATCGTAGGCGTCAGCTTCCACAACATCGCGCATCAGTTCTTCGCCGAGATGCTGATCGCCATCGAGGGCACCTTGGGCGAGGCCGGGGCGGCCGTCTTCCTCAACAACCACGGCGAAGACCCGGCGAGCCTCGCCCGTTTCATCGAGAGTCTCTCGGCCTACGGCGCGGACGGGCTCCTGCTCTCGCCCCCACCATCGACCGATGCTGAAGTGCTGGCACCGCTTCGGGCACGCGGCGTGCCAGTGGTCTATGTCTCCCGACACATTCCCGAAGACGAGGCCGCGGATCGGGTGGTGAACGCCGACCGGCGAGCCATGGCGACGGCGACGCGGCGGCTTCTCGGCCTAGGCCACCGCAACATTGCGCTGATCGGCGGGGAGCCGGGCACCAGCGTCGCCGCCGAAAGGCTGGCCGGGTTTCGCCAGGAGATGGAAGCGGCGGGCATCGGTTTCGAGGACCGGCTCTGGCGGCAGTGCCGACCGCGTCTCATCGAAGGGGCGGCCGCCTTGCGGGATACGCTGAACTGGTCGCCGAGGCTGACCGGCTATGTCTGCTTCAACGATCTCGTAGCGTTCGGCGCGATGAACGCGCTGCGCGCGGCGGGGCTGCGGCCGGGGCGGGAGGTCGGTGTCGTCGGCATCGGTGGAACTGGGGAGGCAGCGGCTTTCTCACCTTCCCTCACCACCGTTCTCGACAATCCTGCGAAGATCGGGCGGCAGGCAGCCGAGATCCTTCTCGAGCGACTGAAGGAGCCAGACCGACCGCCGCAGCATGTCATGCTGGAGCCCAAGCTGATGATCCGGGAGAGCTGCGGCAGCCCGGTGCGATAGCGCGAAGGCTGCGCGCGTCGTCAGTCGCCCCGGACCTTGCGCCCGCCTAGATGCTCGTAGAAGCGCGTGGCCTGGCTGTCGTCATGGGCGCCGAAGCCCGCGCCGGACGCGCCCAGAAACACCTGCAGCGCGGCGGAGGAGACGGGCACGGGAAACCGCGACGCGCGCGCCGCATCCAGCACGATGCCGAGATCCTTCACGAAGATGTCGACGGCGGACATGGGCTCCGTCCCTTCCGTCATCATGCGCGGCCCCCGGTTGGCAATCATCCAGGAGCCACCGGCGGAGACGTTCAGCACCTCGAGCACCTGGGCGGGCGAAAGGCCGAGATGGGCGCCGAAGCTCATGACCTCCGCCGCGACCGCCAGATTGCAGCCCGCCGCCAGCTGATGGACCATCTTCATCGTCGAGCCCGGACCCGCCCGGTCGCCCATCCGGAAGACATAGAGCGCCATTGCGTCAAGGAGCGGTCGGGCATGCTCCATCGCCGCGTCCGTGCCCGAGGCCATGAAGGTGAGCGCCCCCTTCTCCGCCCCCACCGTGCCGCCGGATACGGGGGCGTCGAGGAAGAGACGCCCGGACGCGAGAACGCGGGCCTCGATCGCCTCCGCAGCCGCCGCCGGCATGGTGACGGCGGAGAGAACCAGCGCACCTTCGGGCAGCGCGTCGAGCCCGCCGGCCTCGAACAGCACTGCCTCCGCCTGCGCGGCATTCACGACCATCAGCACCAGCGCCTCTGCGCCCGCTGCAGCTGCCGCAACGCTGCTTGCGCGCCCGCCACCAGCCGCCTGAAGTGTCGCGAGCGCGTCCTCGGAGAGATCGAAGCCGGTGACGTCATGCCCCGCCCGGACAAGCGCGCCCGCCATCCGGCCGCCCATGGCACCGAGCCCCACGAATGCTGTCTTCATCGCTCTTTCACCATCTCGTTGATCTCCAGAAGGTTCATGGCCGGGTCGTAGACATAGACGTGGCGCATACCGGGAATGGCGAAGGGCTTGGCGTAAGTGAAGGGGATGCCCGCGGCGCTCAGCCGCTCCATCACCGCATCCAGATCCTGCACCTGGATCGCCACATGGCCGCCGATGGTCGGGTTGTGATCGAAGCCGTTCTTTCGCGCGAATGCAGCCTCGGGCTTGATCAGATGCAAACCGCTGTTGGCGCCGCGCGCGCCGGTGGCACAGGGCAGCAGCGTGAGATCGGACGGGTCCGCAGAGATGTGACCAACCTCCTCGGGCGGTGGAAACGTCCAGGGGGCTTCCACCATGCCGAGCACCTCCGTGTAGAATTCGGCCGAGGCGCGGACATCTGTCGCGGGCAGGTTCACATGGTGGATGGCCCAGCCGGCGGAGGGCTTCTCCTGGCGCGCGTGTCGTCTCGGACGCTCGCTTGCAGCGGGACGCTCGGACTGCGCCACCGTCTCCTCCACCACGCCGCCGTCCCGCCCGGCGAGCCAGGCGAGGGCGAGGTCGAACATATCGTCGCCCCAGAAGACGCGGCCCTCGATCGCGAGGCTCGGCACGCCGTAGACGCCGGCGGCGATTGCGGCCTCTCCATTCGCGCGGAGCTGCGCCTTCACCGCGGGATCGCCGACCACCGCAGCCAGATCCGCGACGCCGAGCTTCTTGGCGAGGCGCGCGAGGCTTTCCGGCTCCTCGCCGTCCTGCCCCTCCGCCCAGACATGGTCGAAGATCACCCCCGCCGCAGCGGGTGTTGCGCCAAGCGCGAGATGGAAGCGCAGGAGGACGAGCGGGTTGAAGGGGTGGCGGGGCGGCGCGCGAAAGGGCAGGCCCCGCGCCTCAGCCCGCCATCGTGTCACCATGGCGGTATGAACGCGCTTCAACGGGATCTCGGCCGGGCCGAGCTGCCCCCAATGCTCCAGAAGCCCCGCGAAGAGCACCGGTCGAAGGGTGAGGGTCACATCGTTCGGCAGCTCGGCAAGCCGCGCGAATTGCAGGTAGGCGTAGGGCGAGATGAAGTCGAAAAACCAGTCCGCCGACCGTGCCATGGGCGCCTCCGCTCTGCCGTGGCGCGTTTCGGAAACTGCCCGCTTGCCATGACGTCCATGGCTTTCTAATTCGATTTAGCCCGCCTCAAAACCCCGCAACGCAGCCCCTGCCGGAGACCGCGCCATGAAGCCCGAGATCGTCCAGATCGGCCCGATGATGCCCCATGTCGAGGCTGCGCTGCAGGAGGCCTATACCGTGCACCGGCTATGGGAGGCGACCGACCGCGCAGCCCTCCTGGCCGAGAAGGGATCGGACGTCCGCGGTGTCGCGACGGACGGGCATTTCGGCTGTCCGCCAGATGTGTGGGAGGCCTGCCCGACGCTCGAGATCATCGCGAGCTACGGGGTCGGCTATGACGCCATCGACATTCCCGCCTGCAAAGCCCGCGGCATCCGGGTCTCGAACACCCCGGATGTGCTGAACGATGCGATGGCCGAGATCACGCTGGGGCTGATCGTGGCGCTCTGCCGGCGGATCCCGCAGGCCGACGCTTATCTGCGCGCGGGACGCTGGGCGCGTGAGGGCGGCTTCGGACTGACCGGGGAGCTCACGGGCAAGCGGCTCGGCATCCTCGGTCTTGGGCGGATCGGCAAGGAGATCGCGCGGAGGGCGCAGGCCTTCAAGATGGAAGTCGTCTATCACGGACGTAGCCGGCAGGCGGATCAGCCCTACCCCTACTACGCCTCGCTCGAGGAGATGGCGCGGGACGTCGACTGGCTGGTGGTGATCGCGCCCGGAACGACGGAGACGACGGGCATCGTCAGCCGCAAGGTGCTGGAAGCGCTCGGGCCGGAGGGGCACCTCGTGAACGTCGCGCGTGGCGGTCTCGTCGATCAGGCGGCCCTCGTCGAAATGCTGGCCTCGAAGGCCATCGCGGGTGCAGCACTCGACGTCTTCGCCGATGAGCCGAACGTGCCGGAGGCGCTCTGGAGCCTCGACAACGTCGTCCTCTCACCGCATCAGGGCTCGGCCACGACCAAAACGCGGACGGCGATGGGGGACCTCGTGATCCGGAACCTCGCCGCGCATTTTGCGGGCGACCCGCTGCTCACGCCGGTGGCGTAGGGAGCGCGCAGTCCGTTCAGACGAGG
The DNA here is from genome assembly GCA_039815685.1 of Pseudomonadota bacterium. GTDB lineage: Bacteria > Pseudomonadota > Alphaproteobacteria > Rhodobacterales > Rhodobacteraceae > Thermohalobaculum. The sequence continues at coordinate 24,506 of JBCBYV010000016.1, forward strand.
CTTGCTTCGAGGGTCCGGAACCGGCGGGTCGTGCGCACGGGCGCGAGGCTGCGATCGCTCATCAGCCAGTCGCGATGCGCCCAACCCTGGCTCATGATGGTCTCGAGCGCCGCGAGGCTCGCCTCCTCCTCCCCCGCCACGGCCAAGGCGCCGGAGAGGTAGTAGAGATACGGATCACCCGTCGCGAGCAGGTCCAGCGCCTCACGGATCAGCGCCTTGCGATCGCCGAGCCCGAGCGCGAGCATGCAGACGAGGCGGTCGCTCCGGCGGCGCGGGCTCTGCCGGACGATACTGCCCTCCGCCTCGATCCGGGCAAGCGCGCGGGAGAGGTTGAGTGCACTGCCACGCAGGTCACCGGCTGAACGGCGCGCCTTTGCAGCCACCATCAGAACGTGGTGGTCGTCCGGCGCCAGCGCCGCGGCCCGCTCGAAGAGGAATGCACTTTCCCGCGGCCGACCGCCCGTGAAACAAGCCCGACCGAGAAGGTAATGCGTCTCGGAGAGCTGCGGATCGAGGGCGAGCGCACGCTCGAAAACAGCGAACGCTTCTGCTGTGCGGCCCGTGAAGGACAGGGTAAAGCCCTGCGTTGCATGGGTAAATCCCTCCCGCGGCGCCACTCGAACGGCCTCCCCCGCATGGCGCGCCGCCTCGTCCATGGCCCGCTGCCCGCTGCCGTAGTAAAGCCCGAGAAAGCCAAGGGATCGCGCCTTTCCCGCAAGCGCCAGCCCTGCAAGGCTCTCCCCGATGTCACGCTGAGCGAGCACCGCATCGAAGAGCACCACGGACCGGCTGACACTCTCGCGCCCGCCATCGGTGAAGAGAGCGCAGGCTTCGAGGTAGTCCGTGAACCCCTCGATCGCCGCGAAGCCGTCCTCCGCGTCGAGATCGCAGAGGATCGGGCTCATCCGCACCTCGTCCGGCAAGGTCGACACGCCGTTGGACGCACCCTTCAGCCGGTAGCCCGTGCCGTGCACAGTCTCGAGATAGGTCGGATTGCGGGCGGCATCGCCAAGGGCGCGGCGCAGTTCCTTGATCGCCTGGGTCAGCACCTCCTCGCCGACGACCACGTCCGGCCAGACACGATCGAGCAGATCTTCCCGGCTCACGACGCCGCCCGCAGCCTCGGCAAGCGCCGTCGCGACCTCGACCGCCTTCGGCGTCAGGCGCGACACCGTTCCCCCGCGCGCCAGGATGCGCGCCTTGGGATCGAGTTGCCAGTCGCCGATCGCGATCATCGTCTACCTCCCGGAATGCTGTTCTGCGCTGTGGTCGTCGGGTTGCGGGAGCAGATGCCCACGGATGCCACCGCCGTGAACCCCTCAGGGGCACAATTCACGCGGCCGTGAGAGCCCGGCATTCCGAGGCCGCGTTTCTTCAGAAATCTTTCCGAACTCCATCAGGTTTGCGCGGGCCGCGATCCCTAGCTCCCTCCAACCGCCGGGCGCTCCTCTCCCATCCCCCGCCCGGCGGCACCGGTCCAAGATTTCGTGAAGGAGCATCAAATGTCCCTCCCCCTCGGCGCCATCGCACCCGACTTCATCGCTGAGAGCACCGAAGGCCCGATCCGCTTCCATGACTGGATCGACGGCCACTGGTGCGTGCTGTTCTCGCACCCCAAGGACTTCACGCCGGTCTGCACGACCGAGCTGGGCGTCGTCGCCCGGGCCATGCCCGAGTTCGAGCGGCGGGGTGTGAAGGTCATCGGCCTCAGCGTCGATCCGATCGAGAGTCATCGGCAATGGACTGCAGATATCGAGGAGACGCAGGCCGTCCGGCTCAGCTATCCGCTGATCGCCGATCCGCATCTCGCGGTGGCCCAGCTCTACCGCATGCTCCCAGCCACCGCGAACGGTGCGGCGAAGCTCCGCACGGCGATGGACAATCACACGGCGCGTTCGCTCTTCGTCATCGGGCCGGACAAGATGATCAAGCTCGTCATCACCTATCCGATGTCGACCGGGCGCAACTTCGACGAGGTTCTGCGGGTGATCGATAGCCTGCAGCTGACAGCAGGCCACAAGGTGGCGACACCGGCCAACTGGCAGCAGGGCGACAAGGTGATCATCCTGCCGTCGGTCCCCGAGGAGGATGCGCGCCGCGCCTTCCCCAAGGGCTGGGAGGCCCCGAGGCCCTACATGCGCTTCGTCGATCAGCCCGCGTAAGCTGGCTGGCCGGCACTGCGCCCGAAGGACGAAAGAACCACGATTGTGAAGCGTCCGAGACAAGCTGCCGCCAGCATCCACGCCATCGGATTGGTTGCGGGCGGCCCCCTCAGGCACGGACGATCTGAGGATCTGGCAGTTCAACGGTGCCAGGGACTTGGTCGACCAGCCTCACATGAAGTTCGGCTTGTCGTGGACCGGCACACCCCCGGAGCGCTCACCACCGATACTGAGGTTAACGTGAAGAACGCGCTCGACCACCGGGTTTGCGGCGCCATCGACGCTCCCGGGTGAAATCGAGCACGAGAGACGATCCGCCTAGCTCGACGCTGCCGGGTTAGATCGAGACGGCGACTGCTCTCCACACCAAAAAAACTCCGACAGACCGCGTAGGGCGGGCCAGGGAACACCGTATCGGGGTCAGAGCCACAGAGGGCTCGGAGCGACCCCGAGAGGACCCGATGAAGACCGTTCTTGCCACCGCCCTTTCAGCGAGCCTCGCCATCCTGCTCGCCCTGCCCGGCGCCAGTCCGGCGACGGCGCAAGAGCCGGGCGCCACGGCACTTGCCCGTCTCGATACGAACGGCGACGGCGCCATCAGCCGGGAGGAAGCCGCGGCGGGGCGCGAGCGCATGTTCAAGCGCATCGACCGCAATGGCGATGGCGTCGCCGACGCGAACGAGATCGAGGGCTTTCGAAACCGTATCGCCGCCCTATCCCGCATGGCCGATGGCATGATCACCCTCCGATCCCAAGGGATGGACACGGACGGCGACGGCCTCCTGACTGCCGCCGAGTTCGCCGCGGGCGGGCGCCTCTTCGATCTCGCCGACCGGAACGGCGACGGGTTGGTGACCCAGGCCGAGATGGCGGAGATGCGCGCGCTGAGGCAGGGCGGAAGACCTTGAGGGGAGGAGAGATCATGAGAAAGCTGATGATGGCGGCCAGCATGGTCGGTCTGATTGCCGCGGCAGCACCGATGGCGGACGCGCAGACATGGAGCCGATCGGGCCCGAACGGCGGCGCGACGCGCACGCTCGACCGGGACAATGGCACCTACACCCTCGACCGGAGCGGCGTGAACGGCGGCTCGAGCAGCGCAACGGTGAACTGCAGCCGCGGTGGCGGCGTCAACTGCTCGCGGGACTACAGCCTTTCCAACGCCGACGGGCAGACGGTGACCGGGACACGACAGACGCGCTACGGTCGCTACCGGGGTGGCACGGTCAATACCGTGACCGGGCCGGAGGGCAACACGGTGACGCGCGCCCGCCCGACCTGGCGCTACAACCGCGCACGGTCTTTCGGCCGCTGGTGAGCACCGCGGTGTTCGGGCCCGATCCCTTCGCGGCCCGGCACAGCGCGGATCGAGGGTAAGAGGTGAGCGGTATCGATCCGCGCGAGGAGGGCGCCCGAACCATGGCGGCGATCGCCGCCGGGGACCGTTCCGCCCTCATCAGCCTGATGGAACGGCACGCCCGCGGGCTCCGCTCCATCGCCGCACGCTATCTCGGCAGCGAGGAGGAGGCGGAGGAAATCGTGCAGGACGTGTTCTTGAAAGCCTGGCGCAACGCCGCGCGCTACGATGCCCGGAAGGCCGCAGTATCGACTTGGCTCTACCGCATCGCGATCAATCTCTGCATCGACCGGCGGCGCAGTCTCGCGTTGCGACAGTTCGTGGGGCTCGATGCGGCGGGGGGCGAGGATACGCTGCCCGACATCTCCCCGGGCGCAGAAGCATTGATGGATGGGCGCAGCCGCCTTGTCCTCACGCGCCGCGCGCTCTTGCGCCTGCCCGCCCGTCAGCGCATGGCGGTGCTCCTCGCCTCGGTCGCCGAGCTCTCGACGCGGGAGATCGCGGAAGTGCTGGAGACGAGCGAGGGGTCGGTCGAACAGCTGCTGGTGCGCGCCCGCCGACGCCTGCGCGAGGAACTGGACGACACGATGGGCGACTGGGAGAGCACAGGAGGATCGCGATGACCGGCGAGGACGACAGCCCCGGCCTCGACGACCGGGCGCTCGATAATCTCATCCGAGACGCAGCCGCCAGCGATGTGGACGAGGCTGCGACGCGCCGGGCAGTGATGGCGCGGATCGCGGCGGCGGAGCGTGGCACGGACTGGTTCGCCTGGCTCCCCGCGCTCGATGCGCGCACGGCGCCGGCGGCCTTCGTCCTCATGCTGCTGCTTGCGGGTGGCGGCGGATACGCGCTGCCGGATCTCCTCGGCGATGTCGAGGCGCTGCAGTTCCTCGACCTCGCCTCGGGCGGTGTCGGTCCGGGGGGCTTTGGCGCTCTCGATCTGGGGAGCGGCAGCGGATGAGGCTCGGCCCGATCTTCAGGGTGCTGTTCGTGATCGTCGCCTGCGTCTCGCTGCTGGCTAATGCCGTGGTCATCGGCTTTGCGGTCCGAGCCTACCACTCGGGCACATTGCCCTTCGCGGGCGGCGGCGGCATCGGGCTTGGCCTCGAGCGTGCCGAGCGGCGCGCCATCTTCAGCCGCTTGCGCGACGAGCGCCCCCGCCTCCGCATGCTCCGCCGCGAGCTTCGGGCGCGTCGGGCGGAGATGGTCAGGGCGCTGACGGCCGAGCCGCCGGACCCCGAAGAAATCCGCCGCACGATGGCGGCGGTGCGGAGCGCTACCGAGGTCCTGCAGAGCGCGGTGCAGGAAGTGGTGCTCGAAGCCGTCATGGACGAAGGGCGGCCGCGTTAAACCCGTCCGCCCTTCTCAACACCTCGCGCGCGATGGGCGCGCCACAGCCACAGCACGCGCTTTGACCGTCAGTCGCGCGCGATGGCCTCGAGTTCGATCAGCACCGTAACCTCGTCGCCGACGATCCCGCCAAGCGCATAGTCCATGCCGAACTCGGAGCGCGTCACGACCGCCTCGGCCGACACGCCAACCGTGCGCTTCTTGTGACCGAAGGGATAGGGCGCATCCTTGTTCAGCGTCACCTTCACCTCCACGGGCTTGGTCTCGCCCAGGAGTGTCAGCTCACCCGGCACCATGCCCGTCGTATCGCTCGTCACCTCGCCACCATCTGCGGTGAAGACGACCGTCGGGTGGTTCGCGACGTCCAGAAAGTCCGGGTTGCGCACATGCTCGTCACGCCGTTCGTCATTGGTGAAGACCGAGGACGGGTTCACCTCGACCCGGATGTCGCTCACCGTCTGCTCCTTGGCGTTGTAGACGAAGGAACCTGTCACCTCCGTGAACCAGCCGAGCGTGCGGGCATAGCCGATATGATCGACCCAGAAGGCGACGGTCGTGTGCGTCGGGTCGAGATCGAAGGTCACCGGCTCGGCCTTCGCGGGCATGGCCGCGAACAGCGGCAGGGCGACGAGGGCGGCAGTGAGACGGATGGGGGCGGTCATGGCAATCTCCCTAAAGCCGTGATTGCGTGGGGAGATAGGGGAGAGACCGCCGCCGACCACGTTCTCACGAGGGCGTGAAGCCGCCGCGCAGGCCGCTGCGTCAGAAGCCCTCGAGCACGATCTTGCCGCGCGCCGTGTTGCTGGCGAGCGTCCGATGCGCCCGGCGCAGGTTCTCCGCAGTGATCCGACCCAGCGTCTCGGTCGCGGTCGAGCGGATGCGTCCAGCATCGATCAGCCCCGCCACCTCATCGAGGATCTGTCGCTGCCGGTCCATATCCGCCGTCGCGAAGAGCGAGCGGGTGAACATGAACTCCCAATGAAGGGAAACACTCTTGGGCTTCAGCGGCGCGATGGGCAGATGCTCCGGATCGTCGATCAGGCCGAAACGCCCCTGCGGCGCGATCAGCTCAGCGATCTGGTCGATATAGCTGTCGGTATGCGTGGTGCTGAACACATAGGCGGGCGCGCCGAGGCCAAGGGCTGCGACCTGCAGCGCGAGCGGTTCGCGATGGTCGATGACGTGATGGGCGCCGAGCTCCTTGGCCCAGGCCTGTGTCTCGGGCCGGGAGGCGGTGGCGATGACGGTCACATCCGTCAGCGCGCGGAGAAGCTGGATGGCAATCGAGCCCACGCCCCCCGCCCCGCCGATGATCACGATCGCATTGGCCGCCCCGGGCACGGGGTCCGTCACGCGCAACCGGTCGAACAGCATCTCATGGGCCGTGAGGCTGGTGAGGGGCAATGCCGCCGCCTCCGCCGCAGGGACGCTCGAGGGCTTGCGTCCGACGATGCGCTCATCGACGAGGTGGAACTCGGCATTCGTGCCCGGCCGGTTGATGGCGCCGGCATACCAGACCGCATCTCCTGGCGTGTAGGCGGTCACGGCATCGCCGGCCGCCACGACCTCGCCCACCGCGTCCCAGCCGAGAACATTGGGCTGCTCGCCTTCCGGCGGGCGGCGGTTGCGGATCTTGTAGTCGACCGGATTGACCGAGATCGCCTTTACCGCGACGAGCAGATCGTGCCCCTTCGGTGAGGGCTTCTCCGCCTCGAAATCCACCAGCGCGCCGTCTTCTTCGAGCGCACCGAGCTTGGTGTAACCGACCGCCTTCATGGCGTTTCTCCTGTCGTTGGGTGGCGTGTCAGGGGGCAATGCCGAGCCTGCTCAACACATCCTCGATGGCTTGCACGACGGCCGCGCATCTCTGCGGGTCGAGCGCGTCGGGATGCGGGTTGCCAAAGCGCCCGGCATCGTTGTCGAAATACTTGCCGTTTGCCTCGGCGAAGGTGTCAGCCGTTGCAGCCTGCGCCAGGATGCGCGCCCCCTTCCCGATATCCCCGCCGGCCACGCCAAACCCCTCGCGCACCATCTTGCTGCCGAGCAAGGAGCCCGGATTGACGGCGATGATCGCGGGACCCTGCGCTTCTGCCATCGTGCGGGACCACATGGTGATGGCGAGCTTGGATTGCGCGTAGGCGGCCATGTCGCCGAGGCGCCCATCTCCCGCCAGCGCGCGAAGATCCACCGGCGCCTGCGCGGCGGACGAGACATTCACGACGCGCGCCTTCGCTGCGAGGCTGGGGAGCAGCCGACGGGTAAGGAGATACGGCGCAATGGTGTTGACGGCGAAGCGGATGTCGAGCCCCTCGGCCGTCCGGCTCTCCGGCGTCCTGAGGATGCCCGCATTGTTGATGATCGCATCGAGTGGACCCTCAGCGGCAACCGCTTCAGCGAGCGCCCCGACCGCTGCCAGACTAGAGAGATCAGCGAGGTAACCCGAGACTTTCCCCCGAGCCACCGCTGCTGTGACCGCGGCCTTGGCAGCCTCCAGCTTTTCGGCGTTGCGACCGTGCAGGATCATCCGGTGACCCTCGGCCGCAAGGAGTTCAGCGGCGGCGAGGCCGATACCGTCGGTCGAGCCGGTGATGAAAACAGTCTTGGTCACGAGGTAAACTTCCAGTTGGCTGCGGCAACGTCACGGCGGCGGCGCACTGAAATCCCCAAGATCTGCGGAAGGAAGGAGGTAGTCACGACCCTGCTCCGTTTTTGACAGCGCGACGCTCAGCGCGCATATGACGAAGCGGGCGCAGGCAGACAAGTACGCACATTTGGAGCTTATAGGTACATGAAGGATACTGCTAAGGCCGAGATCGGTCAGGCCCAGCGCTTCGAGCGCTATGACTGCAGCGACGGCTGCCCGGTAGAGGCAGCGCTCGAACAGATCGCGGGCAAGTGGAAAGGCCTGATCATCTACCACCTCCTCGACGAGACGCTACGCTTCAACGAGCTTTCACGCCGCGTCGGCAGCGTCACACAGCGCAGCCTGACCAAGCAGCTTCGCGAACTGGAGGCCGACGGCATCGTGCACCGCGAGGTCTACGCCGTGGTCCCGCCGAAAGTGGAGTACCGGCTCACCGGGAAGGGTCAGCAGCTTCGCGAGGCCATAGTGGCGCTCCGGCAGTGGGGCGTTGCGCATCCGAGGGATGGAGCGGACGCTGAGTAGCGGACGCCTCCTCGGCCTAAAACATTCATTTCAAGTGAAAATCTACATGAAGATGATTGCCGTCGGGATCGTGCAGATTGAGCTGCAGGATGTCGGTCCCCGGTACCCGGCGCTCCTCCGCAACGACGCCCGCCCGGTCTAGACGCGCACGAAATCCGTCGAGCTCCGCCGAGCCACCCGCTGCCAGCGCAAAGTGCTCGAGCGCGATCTCTCCATCCGTTCGCAGCGCCGTCTCGACAGCGACGAGATGCAGCACGGGGTCCTCTCCCGCATAAAGCCAGGCGCCGGGAAAGGCGAAGGGCGGCCTCCAGCCCTCCTCGAGCCCGACCACATTGCAATACCAGCGCACCATTTCGGCGAGCCGACCTGTTCGAAGATTGACATGGTCAAGTCGCAAACGCCCCTTCCCTCTCACCATGGCGCACGAAGCTGTGACAAAATTTCGCCACATTTTCGCCCTCGTTCATACCTTTTTTGCCCAAGTGTCGCCATATTTGAACTACCTTCGGTTGTGCAGGTCCGCGTGGCCTGCCTCGATCCAGCGACGGTGCCCCCGCCCGCCGCTAACGCATTGAGAGGTAGTGCACCCGTGTTGATGACCGCTCTGCTGACCCGCCTGCGCCGTATTCCCGTCCGTTTCCACTGGTCCATCGCGCTCTTTCCCCTGCTCCTGCTCGGGCTCGACGCGATCGGGGCTCGGGAGGCGCGTGCGCCGGGATGGGAGGTGATCTATGCCGCGATGATCTTCGCCTCGATCCTGCTGCATGAATTCGGGCATGCGGTTGCGGCGCATGCAGTCGGTATCAGGACGCGGGAGGTGACGCTGCATCTCCTTGGCGGTCATGCGCGGCTGGAGCGTATGCCTAAGGGAGCGCGGGAGGAGTTGATCATCGCGCTTGCCGGACCTGCGGTGAACGTGGCGATTGCCGTCGTCCTGCTGACCCTCCGGTTCACAGGGGCCCTCCCGCCCGGCTCGATGGCGAATGAGCTCGCGGTGCTGAACCTCGCACTCGCGCTCTTCAACATGCTTCCGCTCTTCCCGCTCGATGGCGGGCGGGCCTTGCGCGCGGTGCTGTCGTTCGGGCTCGGACATCTGAGTGCCACCACCATCGCCGCCTCCTGCGGCGTGTTGCTCGCAGCCGGCTTTATGCTTCTCAGCATCGAGCATGGGGCACCTGTAGTGGGGCTCGTCGCCCTCTTCCTCGCCTTCGGCTCCTATGTCGAAGGCAAGGCGGCGGTGCAGATCATGGCAAGGGCTCAGGCCCGCGGGCGCGCCCAGCGCGCCTAGAGCTCAGCCACGCCCGACGAAGGGCATCGTCGTCGACATAATGGTCTGGAAGAGCACGTTCGCATCGAGCGGCAATTCGGCCATCCGCACCACCGCGTCGGCGACGTGTCGCACATTCATCGTCGGCTCAGGCATCAGCGTGCCGTCGGCCTGAGGCACGCCGCCGGACATGCGCGCCGTCATGGCCGAGGCCGCATTGCCGATATCGATCTGCCCGCAAGCAATGTTGAACGCGCGGCCATCGAGCGCGATGGATTTGGTGAGACCCGTGATCGCGTGCTTCGAGGCCGTGTAGGGCGCTGAGCCGTAGCGCGGCGCATGGGCCGAGATCGAACCGTTGTTGATGATCCGGCCACCCTGCGGGTCCTGGTCCCGCATCATCCGAAAGGCGCCGTTGGCGATCAGGAACGCGCCGTCGAGGTTGACGGCCACGACCTTGCGCCACCCATCCCAGTCCACATCCCCGAAGAGGGTGGCGCCGATATTGGTCCCTGCATTGTTGAAGACGGCGTCGAGCCTTCCGTGCCGCTCCTTGATCGCCGCGAAGAGCGCTGAAACGCTATCGGGGTCAGCCACATCCGTCGGCACCGCCAGCGCGTTGTCCAGATCGCCGGCGACCCTCTCCAGCCCGTCCGCACTCCGCGCCGCCAGCACCACCCGATGCCCCGCGGCGGCGAAGGCACGAGCCGTCGCCTCCCCGATGCCCTGGCTCGCGCCCGTCACCAGCACGACCTGCCGCTCCGCCATGACCCTCTCCCTTTCCTTATCTCAGCAGTTCGGCGCGGTGCGTCCCGGGCCCGACCCGGGACCTCTCCGAACCCGCGGCTCAAGCCCGCTGGATGTCATCCTCGAGAAAGTACTGGATATTGTCCTCGAAGCTCTCATCCGCGCGGAAGCCGAGGGCCAGCGCCTTCTCGGGCGCAAACCGCCCCTTCCAGCCCAAAACGATCGCCTCGACGGCCGGGTCCTGCTCCCAGCGGATCAGATCGCAGGGCGCATCGCCGACGATCCGGCGCATCGCCTCGACCATGTCGCCGATCCGGTGCGTCCTGCCAGGGATGGCGAAACAGCGCTGCATGCCCAGCGCCTCCTCCGGCACCTCCGCAGCGTGGATGATGCTCTCGACCACCCGGCGGGGCGAAAGGAACCAGTGCTCGTAATCGGGACCGACCGGGCAGACTGCGGGCTGACCCTGCAACGGCTCGCGGAAGATGGAGGACATAAAGGAGGATGCAGCCTTGTTCGCCTTGCCCGGCCGGACCGAGATGGTCGGCAGCCGTAGCCCACGGCCATCGATGAAGCCCTTCCGCGCATAGTCGTTCAGTATGAGCTCGGTCGCCGCCTTCTGGCTACCATAGGACGTCTGGGGATTGAGCGCGGTCCAGTCCGTGATCGGGACCGGCGTATCCCCGCCATAAACGGCGATGGAGGAGGTGTAGACCACCACGGGCCGCTGGCCCGACGCAGCCTCCGCCTGCCGCGCCGCCTCCAGCACCGAGAGCGTGCCTTCGAGGTTCGCATGCATGCCGAGGTCGAAATTCGCCTCGCATTCCCCGGACACGGCCGCGGCCAGGTGAAAGATCACGTCATGCTCCGCGACCACTCGTGCCACTGCCGCCCTGTCTGCAATGTCGAGCGCCTCCAGAGCGACCTCGTAGGGCGCCTGCAGCGGCCAGGGCGCGCGGATATCGGCCAGCGTCAAGCCGGTGATCTCGGCACCGCGAAGCTCGCCCCGCCGGACGAGCGCTTCTGCAAGTTTACGGCCGATGAAGCCGCCGCCGCCGAGGACAAGGATCTTCATGCCGCGCCCCTTAGCCCGGGAACTCGACGACGGTCTGGCGCTGCTCGCCGAGCCCGTCGATCCCGAGCGTCACCTCATCGCCCGGCACAAGCCATGCGGGCGGCTTCATCCCCATAGCAACTCCCTCCGGCGTGCCGGTTGCGATCAGGTCGCCGGGCACGAGGCGCATGAAGCGGGACATGTAGCTGACGATCTCAGCCACGCCGAAGATCATGTCATCGGTGTTCGAGTTCTGCCGCGTCTCGCCGTTCACCTTGAGCCAGCAACCGAGCTTCTGCGGGTCCGGGACCTCGTCCGCGGTCACGAGCCATGGGCCGGTGGGACCGAAGCTGGGCGCCGACTTGCCCTTCACCCATTGGCCGAGGCGCTCTGCCTGAAACTCCCGCTCGCTCACATCGTTGATCACGCAATACCCGGCGATCCTGGAGAGCGCGTCTGCCTCCGAGACGTGCTCGACCACATCGCCGATGACAATGCCAAGCTCGACCTCGTAGTCGAGCTTCTGTGACGCCTTCGGCCGCACGATCGGATCGAACGGACCGGAGAGGGCGGTCGCGGCCTTGTTGAAGAGGATCGGCTCCGTCGGCGCATCCATCCCCGTCTCGGCAGCGTGGCGGACATAGTTGAGACCGACACAGTGGAAAGTCGGCGTACTCGCCACGCACGACCCGATCCGCACATCGCCCTGCACGACCGGTAGGGTCTCAGGATCGATCGCGCGGAGGGTCTCGAGGGCGGCTAGCGACACGCTGGCGCCCGCGAAGTCTGCCACATGGGCCGAGAGGTCGCGGATCTGGCCCGCAGCATCCAGCATGCCGGGCTTCTCGGCACCCTCGGGGCCAAACCTCAAGAGCTTCATGACAGTCTCCATTCATCCCAGGGAGCGCTCTGCTCGGCGATGCCAGGTTGCGTCAGCCGGGACCGCTTCGTTTAATCGATTTAGAGACGCAGCGCCCTGCCTCGGTCAAGGGCAGGGCAGCGGCCAACAATCGAAGCGAGGGCACGCCGATGAACGAAATCGATCTCAAGGGCCGCCGCGCGGTGGTGACCGGCGGGGCGCAGGGCATCGGCCGCGCCGTCGCCGAGCGCTTCGTCGCGAGCGGGGCGACGGTGACGCTCTGGGACGTGGATCGCGCACTTGGTCAGGACACGGCGGAAGCCATCGGCGCGAGCATGGTCGAGGTCGACCTGACCGACTGGGACGCCGTGCGCTCGGCCGCCGCGAGGACCGTGGCTGAGGTGGGCGCGATCGACATCCTCGTGAACAACGCAGGCATCGCGGGCATGAACACGACGGTCGCCGAGTATCCGGTCGAGGAGTGGCGACGCGTGATCGCCATCGACCTCGACAGCGTCTTTCATTGCTGCAAGGCCGTCGTGCCGGGGATGGTGGCGGCGGGCTACGGACGTATCGTCAACGTCGCTTCCATCGCCGGTAAAGAGGGCAACCCGAACGCCTGCGCCTACTCTGCGGCCAAGGCGGGAGTAATCGCGCTCACGAAGTCGCTCGGAAAGGAAATGGCGGGGCACGATATCGCAGTTAATTGCGTCACCCCGGCCGCCGCGCGTACCGCGATCTTCGACCAGATGACGGAGGAGCACATTGGTTACATGCTCTCGAAGATCCCGCGCGCCCGCTTCGTTGAGGTCGGCGAAGTGGCCGCGATGATCGCCTGGCTCGCCTCGGCCGAGAACAGTTTTACGACCGGCGGCGTCTTCGATCTCTCCGGCGGCAGGGCGACCTACTGACCGGGCGCCAAATTCCTTTGAAGGAATTTGCAAGGAACTTTGAAGTTCCTTGCGCAAGGCCCGTGGCTCAGACCGGGAACAGACGACCTTCCTCCGCGCTTCGGTAGACCGCGTCCTCGATCTGCTGGTTTCGAACGTAGTTTTGGGCTTCCATCGGGCTCTCGCGGCCAGCTAGCCAGTCCTCCAGGATCGCGCGGTTGCAGCGGTATACGCAGTCTCCGCCGAAGAGGTGATCGCGCCATTCAAACTGTTGTTCCTGCTCGGTGTTCTCGCCGAATGGCCGATGCCAGAGGCGGCCCTCGCCATCGAGCCTGAGCGTGCCGGCCGGGCCTTCTATGGTCATCTCACCGAGGGTGCGGCGCCAGTTCTCCGCGATGTGGTCCGATAGGCGGTTGCCGTCGAAGAGGCCCTGCGCACCCGTCTCGAAGTCGAAGAGGATCTGCCCCGCATCCTCCCCGGCGATGGCGGGGTTGAGGCGGCGGAGGCGGGCGAAGACACCTGTTATCTCACCCATCAGGAAGCGGAAGGTGTCGATCCAGTGGATGGCCGTCTCGTGCACGAGAAACCTCGGCATCTGCTGGAAGTAGGGCTGGCGGTCGAGATAGGCGTCGGGGCCCTGCCCGTCGCCGGGGCGGAGGCGGAAGGTGACCTGCCAAGGGGCGCCGATGAGGCCCGCGTCGATGAGGCGCTTCGCCTCTTGGTTCCAGGGTTGGAAGCGGATGTTCTCATGCACGGCGATGCGCGTGCCGTGACGTGCCGCGAGCTCAACCGCCCTGCTAGCTGACTGATATCCCCCGCAAAAGGGCTTCTGGCAGATGATGTGGCGGACGCCGGGGATGAGTGCCTCAAGGAGCGGCATATGGGCCGCGGGGGGTGCTGTGATGTCGACAAGATCGGGTTTCGTCGCCTCCAGCATCGCGCGCACGTCGTCGAAGACGGGCAACGGATGGCCCGGGGCGCCATAGTCCTGCGCGACCGCGCGGGCCCTTTCGGCATCGCGCTCGCACAGGGCTACCAGCGTCACCTCGGGCATCCGGCTCCAGGCGTCGTAATGGAAACGCCCGAAATAGCCGGCGCCGATGACGGCGACGCGGATGGGAGGGACAAGATCAGGCATCGAGCGTCGCCAAGGCGCCTTCGACGGCCTGAAACACGGCGGTAGTCCCCGCGCTGCCGCCAAGCTCGCAGGTGACGAGAGTGCCCGGTGCGAAGGCTGCATCGACCGCGCGGCGCAGGAGGCCGCCGGCCATGATAGCCTCGGAGGAGGCATGCCGATCGCCAAGCCATTCGAGCATCATCGCAGCCGAGAGGATCATGGCGCTGGGGTTCGCGACCCCCTGCCCTGCGATGTCCGGGGCGGAGCCATGGCAGGGCTGGAAGACCGCGTGCTCGTCGCCGATATCGGCCGATGGCGCGTAGCCCATGCCCCCCATGAGGGCAGCACCAAGATCGGAGAGAATGTCGCCGAACATGTTCTCCGTGACCGCCACGTCGATCACCCATGGCTTCTGGACCATCGTCATCGCGAAGGCGTCGACATAGGCATAGTCGGTGGCAATGCCGGGGTTCCTCGCCCCCTCCTCCACAAAGATCTCGCGCCACAGGGCGAAGGCCTGGAACACGTTCGCCTTATCCACCGAGGTGACCTTCCGGCCCTGACCACGCACCTCTGCAAGCTTGAAGGCGAAGGCAAAGAGCTTCTCGCAGGTCGCGCGCGTGATCACCATCGTCTCGCGGGCTTCGATATCACCGTCGCGCGTGCCTGGGGCCTGGGGGGCGAAGAGGCCCTCGGTGCTCTCGCGGATAATCACGTAGTCGATGTCATGAGCGCGCGGGTCGGCCAGGATCCGGCGGACGCCGGGCACGGGTTTGACCGGCCGGACGCCCGCGTAAAGGCCAAGCTCCATGCGCAGATCGATCTGGGGCGTTACCTCCCGCCCGTCGGGATAACGCAGGCTGGGCAGGCCCATTGCGGCGAGGAGGACGGCATCGGCGCTGCGGGCGGTCTCGAGTGCGCCGGCAGGAAGTGCCGTGCCGTGATCCTTGTAGTAGGCCGCGCCGGCGTTGCAGGGCGTAAACCGGAAGCCGAGGCCACCCACCCGATCGGCGACCCGGTCCAGCAAGCGCAAGGTGGGTGTCGTGATCTCATCCCCGATCCCGTCGCCTGCGAAGACGGCTACGTGAAAGTCCGAGCGGTTCGTCAAAATGAGTCCTCCAGGTATCTGGCAAGCGGGCCGAGATCGGCCTTCCAGTGCGGCAGGGGTCGACCGGGCATGGGCATGCGGAGCGTGGCGAGGCGATCGCCGAGCAGGCAGCCGAGAACGGCTGTCTCGAGATCAGCTCCGGCAAAGGCGAGGTTCGAGACGTTTCGAAGCTTCTTGGACCGGACCTCGTCGAGATGCGGTCGCCCCATCTCGCCCCGCCGGAAGGCTCCTTCGACCCAGGCGAGATGCGACGCCTCCGCGTCCTCGAGAAGGGTCTCGACCTCTCCCTCCGGCGACACCCGCAGAACGGCGTTCGAGACGATCGAGGTGACGATCAGGCTGCCATCGGCGGCGGGTGCGAGGCCGTCGGGAAAGCGGCCCGCCCCGAACACTGCAACCCTGCGCTGCCCCGTGAGCTTCCCGCCCGCAACGTCGTAGGCGGTCAGTCGACGCCCGAAGGTCTCATTGACGAAGAGCGTGCGCTCATCCTTCGCCAGCAGGCATTCGTTGGTGTAGCCGAGACCCGAGGCGACGACCCGTGTCGTGCCGCCATCATGCAGCGCGATGAGGCCGCTCGCGGCCTCCGGCCGGTAGTCCCGGGCACGGGGCGTGAGCGTGGTGGACACGGTGATCCAGAGGCGGCCGAGGCTGTCGGGCAGCACGAAATTGGCAGGCGGCATCGGCTTGCTGTCGATCTCGGCGGTCACGAGGGTGCAGCGCCCATCCGCATGCAGGCGGTAGATGCCGCCCTGCGTCTCCCCGAGATGGGCGATCAGGATCGTACCCCCCTCCTCGAGCGCAATGCCGTTCGCCCGAACAGGTGTCTCGACACCCGGTCCGGGAGCGGAGGCCAGCAGGCGATGGGTCCGCCCTGAAGGTGCGATGAGGCTCACGCCGCCCGGTGGTGTCCAATCCGGCACGATGACAAGCCCGCTCTCATGGGCCAGTGTGCATTCGGGACGGACAAGGCCGTCACCGATGAAGCGGATTTCTTCGAGATCGAGGCTCATAGAGGGTCAAACATGGCTTCTAAATCGATTTAGATGGCGGTTAGTGAGGTTGCAACGATGAATTTCGCTAGACGCAAGCGCCGGTTCCGCGGCCCAGCATCCAGCCGAAGCTGGCGCTGAGCGAGAGGGTCAGGACACCGAGAACGACACCGACCGCGACGATGCCAAGAAGGCGCAGTCCCCCGGCGCCCCCGAGCTGGCCGAGCACGCGAAAGAAGGAGATCGTGTAGACTGCGCAGATCAGAAAGAGCGCGGCACCTATCGCGAGCTGAGCGATCCCGAGCGCGATGACGCCGGCGCTGCGCCCGATAAGTGCGGTCTGAAGCGCCGCGATCTCGCGCACGAGGCTCTCGGCACTCGTACAGCTGAAAAGGAACTGCCCGATCTCATGGAAGAGCTCGGGCGAGATGACGATCATCGTCGCATAGATGGCACCATTTAGGACTGTCATCACCGGCAGAGCCGCGGCCCAGAGAAGGCAGATCGCCGCCATGACCGCATAGACCGGCACCGGGCGGCGGAAGAGCCATGCGGCACCGGCGAAGGAAAGCGCCATGCCGAGGAGCACGACAAGTTCCACGAGACCGCGGGAGATGACGTAGAGGGTCTGATCGGCGGGCAGCGCGAAGAACATCAGCCGTGCCACGAACTCGATGAAGACCGAGATGCACCAGAACGCGAGGGCGTCGACGGTGAGGCTGGGCTCCGCGGCGCGGGCCGCGGTCTCGCTGACGGGGCGACGGAGGATCGACCAGACCGCCTGTCCGTAGCGGGGCAGGAGGCCGGCAATTCTCTCGGACGCCTCTCCCAGCATCGCTCGCCTCTCCCCGGCACAGGCCGGCGGTGACAGGTTGCGGGCCAAGCGGTCGGTTCGGCGCACTGCAATCACCGGCAAAGACCGACGGCCCTGCCTTAGGGTAATGCAACTTTTGCGGGTGCTCCACGCTTTTGGCGGCAGCCGGCGTCAGCTTGGGAAGCGTTCGCGGAGGACCGCGACTTGGTCGGGGGTCAGGAGCCGGGTGGAGGCGCCGCGGAGCATGAGATAGAGCTTGGCGGTCTCCTCCAACTCCTCGGCCGCGTAGACGGCGCCGGGCAGGGTCTTCGCCGCGACCACCGGACCATGATTGGCGAGGAGCACGGCCTTGGCGTTTCGGGCCGCGCTGCGCACCGCATTCGCGAGCATGTCGTCGCCGGGCGGATAGTAGGGCACGAGCGGCAGGCGGCCGATGCGCATCACGTAATACGGCGTGATCGGCGGCAGCGCGTCCTCGGGGTCGAGATCCGCGAGGCAGGAGACGGCAACCGCGTATGGGCTGTGCAGATGAACGATCGAGCGCATCTCCGGCTGCGCCTCGTACATCGCGAGGTGCAGCGAGGCTTCCTTGGAGGGCGGATCACCGTCGAGATGCGTGCCGTCCGGTGCGACGCGCGAGAGGCGCGCGGGGTCGAGCCGGCCCATGCAGCTGTTCGTCGGCGAGACAAGGATCCCGTCATCCGTCTGGACTGAAATGTTGCCCGAGGAGCCGCAGCTATAGCCCCGCTCGAAGAGCGAGCGCGCGAGGAGGCAGAATTCTTCGCGGATACCAGTCACGGGGCGCTCGCGAGCGCGTCGGCGAAAAACGTCTCGGCGCCGAAGTTGCCGGATTTGAGGGCGAGGGCGACGGGGTCCTCACCGAGGCTCGTGCACCAGGGCACCCCGGGTGCGATGGAGGGGCCGACGGCGAGGCGGGCGACGCCGAGGGCGGAGGCGACGGCGCCCGAGGTCTCGCCGCCCGCGACGATGAAGCGACGGACGCCTGCGGCGCGCGCGGCGACGGCCGCACCGGCGACAGCGGCCTCCATGCGTGCGGCGGCCTCGGCGCGACCTAGGGCTGCCTGGGCGGCGGCGACCTTGTCCGGTGGGGCCGTGGAGCTGATGAGGAGCGGGCGATCGGCCGTGGCCGCCGCCTCTGCCGCAGTCTGCGCCTGGTCGGACGGGCCGAGGGGATCGAGTTCCATGAGCGCGCCGCCATCGGCCTTCCAGCGCGCGACCTGTCCGTTCGTCGCATCGCTGCAGGAGCCTGAGAGGAGGAGCGCGGGTCCCCCCACCGCGGGCAGTGCCTCGCTCTCCGCGCTGGTGCCGAGGAGGCGGCCGAGCGAGAGGCCGAGGCCCGAGCCCGCGGTGACGAGCGGCCAGTCCCGCACCGCCTCGGCCAGCGCATTGAGGTCCGACTGGTCGAGCGCGTCGACGACAACATGCGCGATGCCCGCGGATGCCAGC
The DNA here is from genome assembly GCA_039815685.1 of Pseudomonadota bacterium. GTDB lineage: Bacteria > Pseudomonadota > Alphaproteobacteria > Rhodobacterales > Rhodobacteraceae > Thermohalobaculum. The sequence continues at coordinate 42,856 of JBCBYV010000016.1, forward strand.
CGATCGAGCTCGGCTGCGACGGCCGCGGCGCCAGCGCGCACGGTCGGCCAGGGGACGAGGCCGGTCCGGGCGCCCTCGGAGAGTTGCGGGGCGAGGGTGCGGGGCAGGTCCGCATCGGTCATCGGCGTGAGCGGATGATTGCGCATGCCGGATTCGCTGAGGAGCATCTGGCCGACGAAGAGCTTGCCCATGTAGATCGAGCGCCCGTTCTCGGGGAAGGCGGGGGTGTAGACGGTCCGGGTGGCCCCGGTCGCGACCATCAGCGCCTCGGCGACGGGGCCGATATTGCCCCCGGCGGTCGAGTCGAAGGTGGAGCAGTACTTGAAGTAGCAACGGGTCGCCCCGGCGGCGGCGCACCAGCGCCAGCTCTCCACGCTGTCAGTTATGGCCTCGGCCACGGGCGCGGTGCGCGATTTGAGGGCGACGACGACGGCGTCCGCCCCGCTCGGCGGTGTGTCCGGCCCCGGTCGGCCGAGGACAAGCTCGGTGCGAAGTCCACCGCGCGCGAGCATCGAGGCAAGATCGGTGGCACCGGTGAAATCGTCGGCGATGGCGCCGAGGGCGAGGGACATGGCGGCTCTCGATGGCTTGCGGTTTGTCCCGCCCTTTTCCTAAACCGATTTAGGAACTGCAAGCGGAGGAAGCATGGGCAGGCTGGCTGGGAAAAGGGCGTTCGTCACCGCGGCGGGCCAGGGGATCGGGGCGGCGACGGTGCGCGCCTTTGCGGCCGAAGGGGCCCATGTGATCGCCACAGACCTCTCGGGCGCGGCATTGGAGGCGTTGGCCGGCGAGGTGCCGGGGATCGAAGCCGCGGTCCTCGATGCGCGCGATACCGACGCCGTGGACCGGGCGGCGAGCGGTGCGGGACGGGTGGACGTGCTCTTCAACTGCGCGGGCTTCGTGCACCATGGCACGATCCTCGATTGCGACGAGGCGGCGTGGGATTTTTCCTTCGATCTCAACGTGAAGTCGATGTGGCGGACCGTGCGCGCGTTCCTGCCGGCGATGCTGGAGGCGGGCGGCGGGTCGATCATCAACATGGCCTCGGTGGCAAGCTCGCAGAAGGCGGCGCCGAACCGCGCGGTCTATGCCACGACGAAGGCCGCGGTGATCGGGCTCACTAAATCCGTGGCGCTGGACTTCGTCACGCGAGGGATCCGCTGCAACGCCATCTGTCCCGGCACGATCCAGAGCCCAAGCCTCGAGGAGCGGATCAAGGCGCTGCCGGGGGCCTATGAGGACAACCGCGCGGCCTTCATCGCCCGCCAGCCCATGGGGCGGATCGGCACGGCGGAGGAGGTGGCGGCACTGGCGGTCTACCTCGCCTCGGACGAGAGCAGCTTCGTGACCGGCATGGATATCCGCATCGACGGTGCCTGGGGAAACTGACGGCGCGCAACAGGCGCGATGCGTCCCGGGCTCGACCCAGGATCTACTGGCCGCCCTCCGAGAGGTCCCGGGTCGAGCCCGGGACAACTTGCACCTGGCTCACCCGTCTCGCGTTACTCCGCAGCGCGGAGCGTCTGTGGCCTGCCCGGCGTGTAGGCGAGATTGGGGGCGAGCCAGCGCTCCGTCTCCTCGAGCGACTGGGCCTTGCGCACCGCATAGTCCGACAACTGGTCGCGGCCGATGCGGCCGACGCCGAAATAGGCGCTTTCCGGATGGGCGAAGTAGAAGCCGGAGACGGCGGCGGCCGGCCACATCGCGCAGCTCTCGGTGAGGGTCAGCCCCGTGTTTTCGGTCGCGGACAGGAGGCGGAAGAGCGTCCGCTTCTCCGTGTGGTCCGGACAGGCGGGGTAGCCGGGGGCGGGGCGAATGCCGCGATACTGCTCGCGAATGAGCGCCTCGTTATCGAGCGTCTCATCCGGGACATAAGCCCAGAACTCCCGGCGGACCTTGGCGTGGAGCCACTCGGCCATCGCTTCGGCGAGACGGTCGGCCAGCGCCTGGGCCATGATCGCGTCGTAGTCATTGCCCTCGGCCTTGAGGCGGTCGGCGATGGCGTGAACTTCCGGCCCGGCGGTGACGGCGAAGCCGCCAATCCAGTCCGCGATGCCTGACGGTGCCACGAAGTCGCTGAGGCAGTAGCTCGCCCGCTTGCCCGATTTTGCGCCTTGCTGGCGCAGCATGTGGAGGGTTGCGGCGCGATCCTTGCGATCATCGTTCTTCCACACGGCGATGTCGTCACCCTCCCGGTTTGCAGGCCAGAGGCCGAGGGCGGCACGAGGGCGGAACCAGCGTTCCGCCACGATGCGATCCAGCATCGCGGCGGCGTTGGCGTGGAGGTCGCGGGCGGTCTCCCCGGCCACGGGATCCTCGAGGACGGCGGGATAGAGGCCCTTGATCTCCCAGGTCCAGAAGAAGGGGGACCAGTCGATGAAGGGGACGAGTTCGGCGATGTTGATATCGTCGAAAGCGCGAACGCCGGTGAAGGCGGGTTTCGGGGGCGTGTAGGCGTCCCAGCCCCCGTCGAAGGCGTTGGCGCGGGCCTCGGGCAGCGGGGTCACGGCGCGCTCCGCGCTGGCACCCTTGCCTGCGATCCTGGTCTGCTCCTCAGCGATCTCCGCGAGATATTGCGGCTTGCGCTCGGCCGACAGAAGCCGCGAGACGACGCCCACAGCCTTTGACGCATCGTCGACGTGAAGCACGCCATGCGCGTATTCCGGCGCGATTCTGAGGGCCGTGTGCTTCTTCGAGGTTGTCGCCCCGCCGATGAGGAGGGGAATGTCGAGACCCGCCTCCCGCATCGCACCAGCCACGTCGACCATGCGGTCTAGCGACGGGGTGATGAGGCCGGAGAGCCCGACGATGTCGACGCCCTCGGTCTTGGCACAGTCGATGATGTCCTCCGTCGGCACCATCACGCCCATATCGATGACGTCGTAGTTGTTGCAGGCGAGGACGACGCCGACGATGTTCTTGCCGATGTCGTGGACGTCGCCCTTCACGGTCGCCATCAGGATGCGACCCTTGGACGAGGTGTCCCCGGTGCGGGCCTTCTCCTCCTCCATGAACGGGATGAGGTGACCGACCGCGGTCTTCATCACGCGGGCGGATTTGACGACCTGGGGCAGGAACATCTTCCCCTCCCCGAAGAGCTCGCCGACGATGTTCATCCCGTCCATCAACGGGCCTTCGATCACATCGAGCGGGCGGGTCGATTTCTGCCGGGCTTCCTCCGTATCCTCGACGACGAAATCGGTGATGCCATGGACGAGGGCGTGGGAGAGCCGCGCCTCGACCGGCTGCTCGCGCCATTTCGGGTCGGATTTCTGCTGAGCCTCACCGCTGCCGCGATAGGTGTCGGCGATGGCGAGGAGGCGGTCCGTCGCGTCCGGCCGGCGGTTTAGGAGGACGTCCTCGACATGGATCTTCAGCTCCTCGGGGATGTCGTCATAGACCGTGATCTGGCCCGCGTTGAGGATGGCCATGTCCATGCCGGCACGGATGGCGTGGTAGAGAAAGGCGGAGTGCATCGCCTCGCGTACCGGGTTGTTGCCGCGGAAGCTGAAGGAGACGTTGGAGAGCCCGCCGGAGACGAGGGCGTGAGGCAGCCGCTCCTTGATCATGCGGGTCGCGTCGAAGAAGGCGACGGCGTAGTCGTTATGCTCCTCGATGCCTGTGGCGACAGCGAAGATATTGGGATCGAAGATGATGTCCCAGGGGTCGAAGCCGGCCTTCTGCGTCAGAAGGTTGTAGGCGCGCTCGGCAATGGCGAATTTGTGCTCGGCGGTCTCGGCCTGGCCCGCCTCGTCGAACGCCATGACCACGACCGCGGCGCCGTAGCGGCGGACGGTGCGGGCCTGCTCGAGGAAGGCGGCCTCCCCTTCCTTGAGGCTGATGGAGTTCACCACCGCCTTGCCCTGCACGCATTTGAGGCCTGCCTCGATCACCTCGAACCTGGAGCTGTCGAGCATGACGGGGACGCGGGAGATGTCCGGCTCCGCCGCGATCAGGTTGAGGAAGGTGGTCATCGCGTGCTCGGCATCGAGCAGGCCCTCATCCATGTTGACGTCGATGATCTGGGCGCCGTTCTCGACCTGCTGGCGCGCAACCTCGACCCCGGCGGCGTAGTCGCCGGCCATGATGAGCTTCTTGAACCTCGCCGAGCCGGTGACGTTTGTCCGCTCGCCGATATTGATGAAGCGGGACTGGAAGCGGGACTGGGCCGCGCCGCCGCTCATGCCGCGATCCCCGCGCCGGCCTCGAACATCTCGAGGCCCGAGAGGCGGAGGTGCTCCGCGCGGGCGGGGATGCGGCGGGGCGCCTTGCCTTCGACGGCTGCGGCGACGGCCCGGATATGCTCGGGCGTCGTGCCACAGCAGCCGCCCACGATGTTGACGAGACCGGCTTCGGCCCAGGCGCCGAGATGGGCAGCCGTCTCTGCCGGCGTCTCGTCATAGCCGCCCATTTCGTTGGGCAGACCGGCATTGGGATAGGCGCTGATCGCGGTGTCGGCGACCTCCGCAAGGGCGCGGATATGAGGACGCATATCCGCGGCACCGAGCGCACAGTTGAGCCCGATGGAGAACGGGCGGGCATGGGAGACGCTGACCCAGAACGCCTCCGGCGTCTGGCCGGTCAGCGTGCGGCCCGAGCGGTCGGTGATGGTGCCGGAGATCATGACGGGCGGGATGGCAAGACCTTCGTCGCGCAGCAGCTCGATCGCATAGAGTGCGGCCTTCGCGTTCAGCGTGTCGAACACCGTCTCGACCAGCAGGAGATCGACGCCGCCCGCGAGGAGGCCGCGGGTCGCTTCGCCATAGGCCTCGGCCAGCTGATCGAAGGTCACCTTGCGCATGCCGGGATCGTTCACGTCGGGACTGATCGAGGCGGTCTGGTTCGTGGGTCCGATCGCGCCGGCGACCCAGCGGGGGCGGTTGGGTGTCGCGGCGGCGACGGCCGCCTCGCGCGCAAGGCGGGCGGCGGCCTCGTTCAGCTCGAGGGATATGTCCTCGAGCCCGTAATCCGCCTGGCTGATGCGATTGGCGGAGAATGTGTTGGTGCTGAGGATATCGGCCCCAGCTTCGAGGAACGCCGTATGGATACCGCGGATCATGTCGGGCTGGCTCAGGGTGAGGAGCTCGTTATTGCCAGCCACGTCCTGTCCGTGACCCGCAAAGCGGGCGCCGCGATAGGTCGCCTCGTCCGGCTTCTCGGCCTGGATCATGGTTCCCATCGCACCGTCGAGCACCAGAATGCGCTCGGCGGCGTGGGCCGCGATGTCACTCGTCATATCCTGCTCCCTGCGCGCCCTGCCAGCAGGTGGGGCGATGCGCCGTGGCCACGGATCACGCGTCGCCGTCCCTCGCCCCTCTGTGCGTGCGGCAATGATCTGGCAGTCCCGTGTTCCTGATATCATAGGATGGTTTCGGGCTGGTTCCAAATGCGGCTCCGTGTCGGAAGTGTCCGGGAAAGCGCATCGGGGGAGAGCATGACCAAAACGATCTTCGTGCTGAACGGGCCGAACCTGAATCTGCTCGGCCGGCGGGAGCCCGAGATCTACGGGCACGAGACGCTGGAGGACGTGGCTCAGCGGTGCCGGGCGCTGCTGCCGGAGGGCTACGCGCTGGAGCTGCGCCAGTCGAACCATGAAGGCGAGCTCGTCGACTGGATCCAGGAGGCACGGGAGGCGGCCTCTGCGATCGTGATCAACCCGGCGGCCTACACCCATACCTCGGTGGCGATCCTCGATGCGCTGAGCACCTTCGAGGGGCCGGTGATCGAGGTGCATATCTCGAATGTCCACAAGCGGGAGAGCTTCCGCCACCACTCCTACGTGAGCCTGCGCGCGGATGGGGTGATCGCGGGGCTGGGGGTCGAGGGCTATGAGGCCGCGGTGCGCCGGGTGCTGAGCCTGACCGGCGCATGAGCGCACGGATCGCGGTGGTCGGCGCAGGGCTCGTCGGGCGGCGGCACGCAGCGGCGATCCCGGCGGGAGGGGCGGTTCTGGCCGGCATCGCGGATCCGTCGGCGGATGCGCGGGCTTTTGCCGATGAGTGTGGCGTACCTTGGCACGGCTCTTTGGAAACGCTGTTGGGAGCGAGCAGGCTCGATGGCGTGATCCTGGCGACGCCAAACGCACTGCATGAAGCGGGCGCGTTGGCGTCTATCGAGGCTGGCGTGCCCGTGCTCGTCGAGAAGCCGATTGCACCGACCGCGGAGGCGGGGCGGCGCATGGTGGCGGCGGCTCGCGCGGCCGGGGTGCGGCTCGCCGTCGGGCATCATCGCCGGCACAATCCACTGATCGCGCGGGCGAAGGCGCTGATCGAGGAGGGGCGGCTCGGGCGCATCACGGCCGTGCATGGCAGCGCCTGGCTCTCAAAGCCCGACGGATACTTCAAGGCGGCGTGGCGGCGGGAGCCCGACGCAGGCCCGATCCTGGTGAACCTCATCCATGATATCGATCTCCTACAGCACCTTGTCGGGTCGATTGTGGAGGTTGCAGCCTTCGAGAGCCGGGCTGCGCGGGGGCATGCGGCGGAGGATACCGGCGTGATGATGCTGCGGTTCGAGGGCGGGGCGCTCGGCACTCTCACGGTGTCGGACACCGCCGTCGCCCCTTGGTCCTGGGAGCTGACGGCGCGGGAGAACCCGGCCTATCCGCCCACCGCCGAGGACTGTTATCGGATCGCGGGCAGCCATGGCTCGCTGGCTTTGCCGAGCCTCACGCTCTGGTCCGACGGGGGAGCGCGGGACTGGTGGGCGCCGATTACCGCGACGCGGTTTCCGCATGGCGCGGCCGATCCGCTGGTCGCTCAGGCGGCACAGTTCGCAGCGGTCGCGCGTGGCGGAGCCAAGCCGCTGGTGAGCGGGGCGGACGGGTTGGCGGCCCTCGAGGTGATCGAGGCGATGAAGGCATCCGCCGCCGCCGGGGGCGCACCCGTTGCGGTCCCGCGGCATTGACCGAGGCCGCACAGCGGTCAGGATCAGGCGGCGAGCACGGAGGCTGAGATGGCAGGGATCGATTGGGAGACGCTGGCGCCGCTGGCCACGAACGGCCGGCTGCGCGCCGCCATGAACCACGGCAACCGGGCGCTGGTGCAACAGCGGGGCGATGAGCTGATCGGTGTTATGCCCATGCTGGCCCGACACTTGGCGGAGGGTCTGGGCGTGACGCTCGAGACAGTCGACTATCCCGGTGCACGCGAGATCGTGGAAAGTGCCGGCGACGATGTCTGGGACGTGGCCTTCCTCGCCATCGATCGGAGCCGGGAGAGCCACATCGCCTATACTGCACCTTACGTGGTGATCGAGATTGCCTATGCGGTGCGGGAGGGCGAGGCGGCGACACCCGGCGCGCTCGACCGCGCGGGTGCGAAGATCCTGGCGGCGCGAGGCACGGCCTATGAGCTCTTCCTCACGAAGACGCTGACGAATGCCGAGATCGTTCTTGACGAGACGCCGACCGACACCTTCCGGCGCTTTGCCGCCGGAGAGGGCGATGCGGTCGCCGGCGTTCGTCAAAGCCTCGAGGAGGCGCTGGTCGATACCGAGAACTGCGTCTTCCAGAAGGAACCTGTGCTTTCGGCCGAACAGGCCATGGTCCTGCCCCGCGCACGCAGAGCGCTCCTGCCAGCCCTCGAGGCCTATGTGAGCAGGGTGAAGCTCGACGGCACGGTGCGCGCCGGGCTCGAGTCGAGCGGTCAGGGCCGATTGCGCATCCCAATCTAGCGAAGGTGGTCGGTGGCGTCTGGTGGTGGCGCGCCTCAGAACCACGCCATCCGGGCACAAGAGGTGGAAGGCGTGCTTGGGTGACTGCGATCGACGTCGGTGACCTGGGGAGGTTCGACTCGGTCATTCCAGCTCGATCCGAATTCCCACACGAAGCCGCCACTTAGACCGTCGCCGACCGCCTCCTAGACGCCGTCGCGGGCGTCGAGAACCGTGCTGGGCTCGGGCTTCACGCCAGGCTTGCAAGCGGCCTGATCGAGCACGCTCCCGGTCGGTGACGAGCCGGTAGGGAAAACGAGGGGGCAGCGAGTGCGACCGGCGCGGCTCGCCCGCGCGGCGCTGGCTGGCGGCCAATGCTCGGGCATCGGCGCCACCACGTCCTGCGGTAGGCGGGTCGCGCGGACGAAGCGGTCTCTGACCGGCAGGTCGGGAAGGAAACCGAGATCAACGCGCCGATGCGTCACTGCAAACATGATCCGGGACCGCGAGCCGGCACTCTCCAAACTCGGGCCGATGGACAGAATTCTGCCGCTGGACCATGCGCTGCCCCCAAAAAGTTGGGCCACCCTAAGCCGGAATTTCCGGGCTTCGTCACGACGGCGCGCCGGATGCGACGCCGGAGGTAGTGCTCCTGGCCCGGGACACGGGGCTCTCCGATGCGCGTCTTGCGGGTCTCGTCCGACATGCGAGCCGGGGCGTGCCGCTGGTCGTCACCAACCCGGACGCGTGCCATCCCGCGCCGGACGGGACACCGGTTCCAGAGACGGGCGCGCTGCTCGGGGCCGTGCGTGCCTCTGTGCCGGAGCTTGCCCCGCGGATCATCGGCAAACCGGAGGCGACGCTGATCGAGGAGGCACTGCGCCGGGCGGGCGTGACCGCGGGAGAGGCGCTCTTTACCGGCGACAACCCCGCGACCGACGGTGCGGGTGCCGCGCGCGCCGGGCTCGACTTTGCGCTGGTTCGGGCGCCGACGCAGGAGCCCACGGACGACGCGCTTGACGAGGCGCGGGTGACGCACCTCGAGCTGCTGCGAGACCGGCACCGCTGAACCGCTCAGGCCTGACTCGGCGCAGACCGGTGATCGAAGACGCGCCTCAACAGCATACTGCATGGCTTCTGGCTGGGCTGTCACGGCGACTGTGGAAAGGTTGGAGATCAGAGCGCTTGAGCGGCCAGGCGGTCGTAGAGGCGGCGGGCGGGAGCGATGAGCGTCTCGATCTCGGCAGAAAGCTCTGCGGGTGAGGCGGGCGGGGGCGCGAAACCCGTGGAGCGGTTGACGGCGGCGTACCAATGCGCGCCCCAGACACCGTCGGTCTCCCGCGCGCCGGGAGGCCAGGAGAGCATCGCCTCCTCGAAGGGCAGGCCGAGCGCGCTGCAGAGTGCGCTGAGCGTCTCCCGCGGGCGGCGGCGGATTGTCGTGGCATCGACCACAGGCGGCGGGATGCCGAGGAGATCGGTGCAGTGGTCGAAAAGCTCGGCCTGGCGTTCGAAACCGAGATCGTCGAGCGCGAAGGCCTCCCGCTTGGCAGCGTAACTGGCGGCGACCTCCGCCGGGTCTCGGATCAGAAAGGCGATGGCCGCACCCTCGAGCCAGTCGAGCCCGATACCCGGGACCATATGATGGGTCATGTGCTTTTCGTAGCGGACGCGGCCCGCAGGGGGCGTTCTTGCGCAGTCCTCAGCGACCCGGCGCCAGTCTCTCTCACCTGCCGCGAGCACCTCGGCGCGCATGGGATGGTCGATGCCCGTCTCCGCCAAATAGGCGGCGTAGAAGGGCTCATCCACCACATCGGTGTCCGACCGCGCGCCGAAGCTTCGCATCATGGCGGTCGAGAGGTTCCTCGGGCCCGACCACATGACGATGCGCATCAGGCAGCGCCCACGTTCCGGGCGACGAGGTCGCGGTAGAGACCCTGGAGGCGCCTGGTGACCGGACCCGGGAGGGGGGTGACGAGCCGCCTGCCGTCGATCTCGGCCACGGGGGTCTGCGCACCGAAGGTGCCGGTCAGGAACGCCTCCTCCGCCCCGAAGGTCTCGACGAGGCTGAAGTTGCGCTCGTGCACGGGGATGCCGTCGGCGCGGCAAAGATCGATGGTCTTCGCCCGCGTGATCCCGTTCATGCAGTAGTCGCCGGTGGAGGTCCAAACCTCGCCCCGCCGCACGATGAAGAAGTTGCAGGAATTGGTTGTGTTCACGAAGCCATGGGGGTCGAGCATCAGGCCCTCATCCGCGCCCGCCTTCTCCGCCTGAACGGCCGCGAGCACGCAGTTGAGCTTGGAGTGGCTGTTGAGCTTGGGATCCTGGCTCATGGGCAGGCCGCGGATCTGGGGCACGGTGGCGAGGCGGATGCCGCGTTCCTGCAGCCGCGCGACGGGGGCGGAGTGCTCGGCTATGATCACCGACGTGGGGCCCGATCGGGAGAGGGCCGGGTGCTGAAAGGGTCGGCTCTTGACGCCCCGGGTGACCATCAGGCGGGCATGGGCGTTCTCGGTCATCCCGTTGGCGGTGCGGACTTCCTCGAGGGCCGCGACTACGCCGGCCCGATCCCGGCCGATATCGAGATCGATGGCGCGGGCGGCCTCGAAGAGCCGGTCGAGGTGTTCGTCGAGAAAGGCCCAGCGGCCGTTGTAGAGGCGCAGCCCCTCCCACACCCCGTCGCCGAGCATGAAGCCGCTGTCGTAGACGGAAACCATAGCCTCCGCCCGCGGCTTCAGCGCGCCGTCGACCCAGATGAGGATGTGCTCGTTCCGTGCATCGACGGCGGCTTCATGGGTCGTCGCCTCCTCCATCAGTCGGACGTCCCCGTATGCTCCTCGTGCATCCGGCGCATGCGCATCTTCAGCGCCTTGCCGACGAAGATGGGCAGGACGAAGCCAGCGATGGCGATGGCCCAAAGCCCGATGGAGAGGGGCGACGCAAAGAGCGTGGTCCAGTCCCCGTCCGAGATGGTCATGGCGCGGCGCAGGTTCGCCTCCATCAGATTGCCGAGGAGCACGCCAAGGATCACCGGCACGAGGGGGACGTCGAGCTTGCGGAGCGCCCAGCCGAGAACACCGAAGATCACCATGACGATGAGATCGAAGCTGGAGCCCGAGATGCCGTAGATGCCGACGAAGGAGACCATGGCGACGATGGGCATGAGGAGCCGGGGCGGGACCAGCAGCACGCGCACGAACATGCCCACCATGGGGATGTTCATCAGCAAGAGCATGATGTTGCCGATGAAGAGGGCCGCGATCAGACCCCAGACGACGTCCGGGTTCTGGGTGAAGAGGAGCGGTCCCGGCGTGATGTTGAGCGCCAGCAGCATCGCCAGCAGCACCGCCGTGGTGCCGGAGCCGGGGACGCCGAGGGCGAGCATCGGCACGAGGGCACCGCCGGCGGCCGCGTTGTTCCCGGCCTCGGGTGCCGCGACGCCGCGAGGGTCGCCCGTCCCGAAGGTACCCTCCCGGTCCACCATCTTCTTCTCCATCGAATAGGCGAGGAAGGAGCCGAGGGAGGCGCCGGCGCCAGGCAGGACGCCCGCGATGAAGCCGAGGAACGAGGTGCGGAGCATCGTGGGCGTGGTGGAGGTGATGAGGCTCGCGGTGGGTACGATACGGCCCATCTGAACCTTCGCCTCCTGCCCCTCGTTCGCCGCCGTGCCGCGTTGTTCGAGGAAGACGAACACCTCCGACAGCGCGAAGAGCCCGACGATGGCGACGAGGAAATCGATGCCGTCGTAAAGGTGGACCTCGCCGAAGGAGAACCGGGGCACGCCCGTCTGCCCGTCGACGCCCACCATGGCGATGCCAAGGCCCAGCATCGCGGCGAAGGCGGCCTTGGCCTGGTTGCGCGAGGCGATGCCGCCGAGGGTGGCGAAGGCGAGGACGAAGAGCGCGAAATACTCCGCCGGGCCGAAGAGGAGGGCGACCTTCACGAGCTGAGGCGCGAGGAAGACGAGCCCCCAGGTGGCGAGGAAGGCGCCGACGAAAGACGCGATGCCGGAGAGGGCCAGCGCCTCCCCCGCCCTGCCCTTCTGCGCCATCGGATAGCCGTCGAGGCAGGTCATCATCGCCGGCTCGTCGCCGGGGATGTTGAGGAGGATGGAGGAGATCCGGCCCCCGTACATCGCACCGTAATAGACGGAAGTGAGCAGGATCATCGCCTCCACGGGACCAAGGCCGAGCGTGAAGGCGAGCGGGATCAGGATCGCCACGCCGTTCGAGGGGCCGAGACCCGGCAGCGCGCCCATGACCGTGCCGAGAAAGCAGCCGAGGAGTGCGAGGAAAAGGTTCTGAAAGGTCAGCGCGACCGCGAAACCTTCGCCGAGGGACGAGAGCGCTTCCATGACGTCCTCCTCAGAAGCCGAGCGGGCCCTTGGCGAGGGAGAGGCCAAGGATCAGGTGGAAAACGACATAGATGCCGAGCGAAGTGGCGACGCCTGAGACGAGCGACCAGAGCGGTGCTGTGCCAAGCCGCCAAGTGAGGAAGGCCGACGCGATGGCGGTCGCGATCACGAAGCCAAGCTCCGGGAGCAGAACGGCATAGCCGAGCATCACCAAAACCGACGCACCGATCTCGAGCAAGCGCGGCAGCTCTGGCCAGTCCGGGTCCGGATCGGGGCGGAGGAGGACGACGAGGCTCGCCACCCCGATGAGCGTGCCGATGATGATCGGGAAGGTGCGCGGTCCCACAGGGTCGGTGATGAAGCTGAGCTCGATCTGGAAGGCGCCCCAGATGAAAAAGGCTGCCAGCAGGATGCCAAGGCCGCCGAAGATGCGATCGCTCATGGGTGATCTCCCGGGCTGGGAGGGCCTCTTGAGGGCCCTCCTCGTTGGTGCCGGGGGCGGTCGTCGTCCCCGGTGCGCTCAGGCTCGGCTCACTTGATGAGGCCGATCTCGCGGCTGAGCTCCGCGATGGAGTTAACGCTCGAGGCCACGAACTCCTCGAACTCCTCACCGCGGAGGTCGAGCGGGGCGAGGCCGTTCTGCGCCATGACTTCCTTCCATTCGGGGCTCTCATAGACCTTGCCTACGGCGTCGACCCAGAAGGCGTAGGCCTCGTCCGACATGCCGCGGGGGACGTAGAAGCCGCGCCAGTTGGCACCGATTACGTCGATCCCCTGCTCGACCGCGGTGGGGAAGGAGGAGAAGTCGCCCTCGAGCCGGTCGGGGGAGAGCACTGCGATGACGCGAATATCGCCGCTATCGACAAACCCCTTCGCCTCGGACGCATCGCCCGTGAAGGCCTGGACGGAGCCTGCGAGGAGCTGGGTCACCGCCTCGCCGCCGCCGTCGAAGGCGACGTATTTGATCTGGCGGAGATCCTCGATCCCGGCCTTGTCGGCGGCCAGGAGGACCTTGAGGTGATCCCAGCCGCCCACGGCCGAGCCGCCGGCAATGGCGATGGAGCGCGGGTCGGCCTGTAGGCGCGCCATGAGGTCGGGCAGGTCGGCAATGTCGCTGTCCTTCGCGACGGCGATGATGCCGTAATCCGCGCCGACGGTGCCGACCCAGCGGACCTGATCCCGCGTGTTGCCGGGATAGGCGCCCTGGGCGAGGCGTGTGGCCGTAGCGGTGGAGGCGGCGACGAAGAGATTGTCCTCGTCATTGCGCTTGTTGACGACCGCGGCATAGGCGACGCCGCCGCCACCACCCGCCATGTTCGTCACCTGCACGGTACCGGGGACGAGGGCGAGATCCTGCATGACCTTGCCGACCTGGCGGCAGGTGAAGTCCCAGCCGCCGCCCGGATTGGCCGGCGCGATGCATTCCGTGGCCTCAGGCTCGAAGGCGGCGGCCGGCAGCGCGGCGAGCGCACCGAAGCCAAGGCCGAGCGCAAGGCCCGTCATCCCGAATATCTTTGTCATTGCTTGTTCCTCCACTGTCGATGCGTCGGCCCGGACGGCCTTTGGTGCGTTCTGGGGCGTCCTGCGAGATCCTCCGGGCTCTGGCCTGAAAAGTCGGCTGCCTCCGAGAGATAACGCGCAATCCGCGCTGCGGGCGAGCCCTTCAGTCGTCGGAATGCGTGAAATCTCGCTACAGTCGGCCGATCGTCCCGAGCGACCGCGTGGCGACAACGTTCTTGGCGCCGAACCGACGCGCATGTATACGAGATGTACACAAAGACTGGAGGCGAGCGATGGAAGCGGTGGCAACGCGGCGGAACGGAAGGGACCAGCGGCGGGCGAAGCGCCAGGCGCCGGACCGCGCGATGCTGCCGGCGCTTGAGCGCGGGCTACCGCTGGTCGAGCCGATGAGCCCCGAACAGGTCGAACGAATCGATGCAGCCTCCATGGACATCCTGGAAGATGTGGGGGTCGTCTTCCGCGACGACGTGGCCATCGAGGACTGGCGCCGGGCGGGGGCGGATGTGCGGGGCGAGCGCGTGCATCTCGACCGGGGGCTCGTGCGGGAACTCGTTGCGACCGTACCTGCCGAGATCACGCTTCTGGCGCGCGACCCCGAGAAATCCGTGCCGCTCGGCGGTTCGCGCAGCATCTTCGTGCCGATGACGGGCGCACCCTATCTCCGCGACCTGGAGGACGTCCGACGCGCCCCGACGCTCGACGATCTCGCGATGTTCCACCAGCTTTCGCACATGTCGCCGGCGCTGCATTCGAGCGCGCATCACATCGTCGAGCCGATGGATCATCCGGTCAGCCACCGGCATCTTCGCATCACCTATTCCTCGATGAAGCACAGCGACAAGACATTCATGGGGATGACCACCTCCGGCAGGAACGCGGAGGATGTGCTGGACATGTGCGCGATCCTCTTCGGCGCCGATGTCATGGAAGAGCACACGGTCACGGTGGGGAACTGCAACGGTAACTCGCCGCTCGTCTGGGACGAGACGATGCTCTCGGCCATGCGTGCCTTTTGCCGCCGGAACCAGCCGGTGCTGTGCTCGCCCTTCGTGCTGGGTGGCGCGAACACACCGGCCTCGACCGCCGCGACCGTGGCGCAGCTGAATGCCGAGGCGTTGTCGGCGCTGGCCTATACCCAGGTGATCCGGAAGGGCTGTCCCGCGATCTACGGCCATTACCTCAGCACCGTGTCGATGGCCTCCGGCGCGCCGATGGCAGGAACGCCGGAGATCAGCCTGATGAACTTCGCCATCGGGCAGATGGCGCGGCATTACGGCGTGCCGTGGCGGACGTCGAACACGCTGGGTGGCGCGAAGACGCTGGATGCCCAGGCTGGGTATGAGAGTGCCACGACGCTGATGGCCGTGCTGATGGCGGGGGCGAATTACATCTGGCATTCGGCGGGCTGGAACGAGGGTGGGATGCACTGCTCCGTCGCGAAGTTCGTCGTGGATGCGGAGCAATGCGCCATGGGCCACCGCATGGCCTCGGGGCTGCAATGGGGTGACTTCGACCAGGCGCTCTCGGCCGTGCGCGATGTCGGGCCGGGCGGGCACTATCTCGGCCATCCGCATACGCTCGAGAAGTTCCAGAGCGCGTTCTTCATGCCGAAGCTCTTCGACAACAACGCGATCGAGCAATGGCAGGCGGATGGGGCGCTCGACACGACCGCGCGGGCGCTGGGACGGGCGCGGGCGCTCCTGGAGGACTATGAGGAGCCGGCGCTGGACCCCGGGGTCGACGAGGCGCTGCGGGACTTCATCGCGCGGCGGGAACGCGAGATCCCGGCCGAGGATGCGCTGAACCAGGAATACTGAGGGCGCGCGGCGTCAGAGGCTAGAGGCGCGGTATTCCGCGCGGGCGAGCCATTCCGGGTGGATCTCGACGCCCCATCCCGGCGCGTCGGTCACACGGGCACAACCGTCTTCGATGGCGTAGGGGCTCCCGACATAGAGGCCCTCCTGCCACGGGTAATAATCCGCGCCTTCGATGGAGAACTCCAGATAGCGCCCGGCATTCGGGATGGCGCGGAGGAGGTGCATCGTGAAGAGCGTGACGAGCGAGAGGTTGGCGCAGTGGGGGGTGACGGGCAGGCCCGCGGCCTCCGCCATCCGGCAGACCCTGAGCGTACGGGCGATGCCGCCGAGATAGCAGATGTCGGGCTGTGGGACGTCGACCGCCCGCATCTCGATCATCCGGCGCCAGGTGGGCAGGTCGCAGTCCTGCTCCCCGCCCGAGACGTCGATGCTGAGCGCGTCGGTGACCTCCTTGGTCTGCTCGAGCTCCCAGTAGGGGCACGGCTCCTCGAAATGGCAGAAGCCGTGGTCCTCGAGCCTGCGGCCGACCTCGATGGCTTGGGCTGGCGCGTAGCAGGAGTTCGCGTCGATCAGCAGGTCGGCGTCCGGCAACGCTCGGCGCATCGTCGGGATGATCTCCTCCGTGCGGCCGGGCCATTCGTCCTGGCCCCGGCCCACTTCGGCACCCGCCCGGACCTTGAAGGCGGTGAAGCCGTGCTCGCCGGCGAGGCGCTTCATCCGCTCCGCCTCCTCCGCCGGGGTGATGTCACGCTTCATCGAAGAAGCGTAGGCGCGGATGGGCCCCGCGCTGCCACCAATAAGTGCCGCCACCGGTTTGCCTGCGCGCTTGCCGCGGAGGTCCCAGAGGGCCGTGTCGAACCCCGCCATCGCGCGGCGGAGATAGGAGCCGGGGAACTTGTGCTCCCGCTCCGTCACGAGATCGAGGAGGTCGTCGAGATCGGTGGTGTCCTTGCCCAGAACCCAGGGCGCGACCTGACGGTGGAGGACCTGGGCCGTGATGTCCGAATGGTAGGTGCTGACCTGGCCCCAGCCCTGCTGGCCATCCTCGTCCGTCAGGCGCACGAACCCGACGAACTCGGTGCAGAAGCTCTCGATCTTCACGATGCGCATGCGGGACCTCGCCTGGGGGCTTCAGCGGGCATCTTCGAGGATCATGTCCGCCGCCTTCTCGGCGAGCATGATCACGGGAGCATTGATGTTGCCGCTGGTGACATTCGGGAAGACCGAGGCATCGACGACGCGGAGGCCGTCGAGCCCGTGCAGGCGCAGCCGCGGGTCGACCACGGACCGTGCCGGGTCGGCCCCCATCCGGCAGGTGCCGCAGGGGTGGAACACCGTCCAGGCATGGTCGCGCACATAGGCGCGAAGCGCGTCGTCGTCTTCCGCCGCTGGCCCGGGCAGCAACTCCTCCTCGAGGAGACCCGCGAGGGCAGGTGCGGCGGCGATGCGGCGGACGAGCCGGATACCTGCGACGCTGGCCCGCCAGTCTTCCTCGGTATCGAGGTAGTTGGGATGGATCGCCGGGGGGCCCTCGGGCCGCTCGGGCCGGATCGCGAGATGGCCGCGAGAAGTCGGCCTGCAGGGGTTGAAGCCGATCTGCAGGCCGGGAAAGGGATCGGGCCGCATGAGCGGGCGCTTGCCCGCGGGCGCGCGACTGTAGCTGAGCGGCGAGAAGTAGAGCTGGATATCGGGCGCGGTCTGATCCGGCGTGCTGCGCGCGAAGCCGCCCGCATGGTTCAGGCTGAGACTGAGCGGCCCGGTGCGGCAAAGGATGTATTCTAGACCGACACGAAGACGCCCGAACCACGGCCGCAGGGTCTGGTTCAGCGTCGGCACGCGTGCGCGATAGAGGTTGTCGAGCCCGAGATGGTCCTGCATGTGCCGGCCGACATGGGGCTGTTCGTGGCGGACGTCGATGCCCGCTCCTTGCAACACCTCGCCAGGGCCGATGCCGGAGAGCTGCAGGAGCTGCGGGCTGTTCACGGCGCCGGCTGCGAGGATCACCTCGGCCCGGGCGTGGACCGCGCTCTCGATACCGTCCTTCTCGTAAGCCACACCGGTCGCGCGGCCGTCCGACAGCGCGACGCGGCGCACATGGGCGTGACGGATGACGCGGAGGTTCCGGCGGCGCATCGCAGGGCGCAGATAGCAGCGCGCCGTGGAGGCGCGAGTGCCGTTTCGGATCGTCATCTGGTAGATCGACGCCCCCTCCATATTCTCGCCATTATAGTCGGCGTTGAAGGGGATCTGTGCCTCGGCCGACGCATCGAGATAGGCTTGGCAGAGCGGATGGACCTCCGCCGACGCATCGAAGACGGCCAGCGGGCCGCCCGCCCCGCGCCAGTCATCCGCGCCGCCGGCCCAATCCTCCATCCGGCGGAAATAGGGGGCGACATCGGCCCAGGACCAACCCGGCGCCTCTGCCGCCCAGTCGTCGAAATCGCGCGGGTGGCCGCGGACATAGACCATGGCGTTGATGGCGCTCGACCCGCCGATCACCTTGCCCCGCGGCCAGTAGCTCGTACGCCCGCCGAGGGTCTCGACAGGCTCCGTGCGATAGCGCCAGTTTATGGTGGGGTCGTTGTAGGCGATCCCGTAGCCGATCGGCATGCGGATCCAAGGGTTGAGGTCCGACCCTCCCGCCTCGAGCACCAACACGCTATGGCGTCCACAGGCGCTTAGCCTATCGGCCAGCACGGCGCCGGCGGAACCCGCGCCGACGATGATGTAATCGTAGGTGGCGCTCAACGGCTGGACGGGCTCCGGAAGAACTGGGCGAGAACCATCAGGCCCGTAGTGATCGCCACCATGACTGTCGAGATCGATGCGATGGTCGGGTCGATCTGGTCGCGGAGCGCGTTGAACATGTTGCGCGTGAGCGTCGCATTCTCCCCGCCCGAGATGAACATCGCCACCACGACCTCGTCGAAGGAAGTGAGGAAGGCGAGGAGCGCGCCGGTGATCACCGAAAACCGGATCTGCGGCAGCGTTACGGTCAGGAACGCGCGAGCGCGCGAGGCGCCGAGGGATCGCGCCGCCATCTCCTGGTTCATGTCGTAGCTCTTGAGGCCCGAGGCGGTCACGATCAGCACCAGCGGCAGGGCCAGCATGCTGTGCGCGAGGACGAGGCCGAGCATCGTGTAGAGGATCTGCAGCTTCACATAGACGTAGAAGGCGCCGATCGCGATCAGGATCAGCGGCACCATCATCGGGGTGATGAGGAGGACGAAAACGAAGCGGCTCGCCTTCATCTCCGAGGCATGGAGCCCGTAGGCCGCAAGGACGCCGAGCGGCGTCGCGAGCGCCATCGTCAGGAAGGCCGCGGTGAGCGAGGTGGCGGTGGCCGACATCCATTCGGGTGAGCCGAAATAGTGGTCGTACCAGCGCGTGGACCAGGTCTCCGGCGGGAACTGCAGATACTGGCTGTCCGAGAAGCTCATCGGCACGACAATCAGGGTCGGCGCAACCAGCAGCACCATCATAATCCCGGCAAAGATATAGAGCCAGAGCCGCTGGCCATGGGTGATCTGCGTCTCGGAGGCGGGGCTGTCGAGCCAGACGCGCATCAGTGCCCGCCTCCCGCCAGCTGGTCGAGCTTTACGAAGCGCGCGGCGACCCAGAGGATAAGCATCGTCATGACCAGCAGCACGACGCCGAGGGCGCTGGCCGCGCCCCAGTTGACGAAGAGCTCCACGTTGGAGGCGATCTTCATGGAGACCATGATCACCTTGCCGCCGCCGAGCACGGCCGGGGTCACGAAGAAGCCGAGACAGAGCACGAAGACGATCAGGGAGCCCGCGAAAAGCCCCGGCAGCGAGAGCGGGAAGAAGACAGTCCAGAAGGCCCGCACGGGTCCCGCGCCGCAGTTGGAGGCCGCCTTCAGGTAGTCCTGATTGATCGCTTTCATCGAGCTGTAGACCGGCAGGATCAGGAACGGCAGCATGATATGCACCATGCCGATCAGCGTGCCGGTCATGTTGTGCACGAATTTGAGCGGCTCCTCCCAAAGCCCGAGCCCGATGGCCCAGTCGTTCACCAGCCCGCGCTTCTGCAGGAGCACCAGCCACGCATAGGTGCGCACCAGAAGTGAGGTCCAGAAGGGCAGCAGCACGGCGATGAGGCATAGATTCGCCGCCCGCGCCGGGAGTTGCGAGAGGAAGTAGGCGAAGGGATAGCCGAGCGCGATGCAGATCCCCGTCGTCAGGACGCTGACCTCGAAGGTCGTCCAGAAGATCCGGGCATAGGACTTCCGCTCCCACATCCGCTCATAGTTCTCGAGGCTGAAGGACCCGTCCGCCCCGATAAACGAGACGTAGAAGAGCCAGCCCACCGGCACGACGAGGATAATCAGCACCAGCAAGAGAGCTGGAGAGCAGAGGCCGAAGAGCGCGAGCTGCTCGCGAAAGGCATCGCGGCGCAGGCCGTCGGAGTTGTCCAGTCGGGCATCGTCGCGATAGGCGCCCGTGATCGCGCTCTCGGCCATGGCTCAGCCCTCGCTGTCGGGAATGATCACGGTGTCCCGCGCATGGAGGCCGAGCGTGACGGCCGCACCCACCGCGGGCAGGCCGGCGAGCGTGTCCCGCCGCACGACGTCGCGGAGCGAGACGAGGGTTCCATCCTCCAGCCGCGCCTGCATCAGGAAGCTGTCGCCCTGGTAGACGACCTCCTCGACGGTCGCGGGGAAGCGATTCGTGTCCGGCTCGTCCTCACCGTTCATGAGGCGCAGGCGTTCGGGGCGGAGCATGACGCTCAACCGCGTACCGTCCGCCGCCTGCCCTTCATGCGCGAGCGGACGGCCATGACAGAGCACGGCATCGCCCTGACGCTCGGCTGGCAGGAAGGCGCTCTCCCCGATGAAGTCGGCGACGAAGCGGTTGGCTGGACGGTCGTAGAGCTCCCGAGGCTCGGCCAGCTGCATCAGCCGGCCGTGGTTGATGACGGCGATCCGGTCCGACATCGTCAGCGCCTCACGCTGATCATGCGTGACATAGACCGTGGTCATGCCGAGCTGTTCGTGGAGGTGACGAAGCTCGATCTGCATCCGGTCGCGCAGCTTCTTGTCGAGCGCCGAAAGCGGCTCGTCCATCAGCAGGATGCGCGGCTCGAAGACGATGGCGCGGGCCAGAGCGACGCGTTGCTTCTGACCGCCCGAGAGCTGCGTGATCCGCCGCTCGCCATAGCCACCAAGCTGCACGGTCTCGAGCGCCCGCTCGATCCGCGCTGCCATTTCGGCCTTGGCCATCTTCCGGATGCGGAGAGGGTAGCCGACATTCCCGGCGACGGTCATGTGCGGAAAGAGCGCGTAGTTCTGGAAGACCATGCCGAGGTCGCGCTCATGTGGTGGCTTCCGGATCACCTCCTCGTCGCCGAAGCGCAGGCTTCCGCTGTCGGGCCGGGTGAAGCCGGCAAGGACCATGAGGAGCGTGGTCTTGCCCGAGCCCGAGGGGCCGAGAAGGGTCAGAAACTCTCCGCTCCGCACATCGAGGCTCACATGGTCGAGGGCGTGGACGCTTCCATAGGTCTTGGTCACGTCGCGGATGGTGATGGGCAGCGCCCCTGCGCGCGCATCCGGCGCCACGATGTCAGTCATCTTCTGCCGCTCCCCGCCTTGGCGCAGGCCCGCCACCGACCGTGGGTGGGCTTTCCCGAAGTCGACACCCCGCGCAGACGGTGCAGGGGTGGAGGGAGGTGGCGGGCCTGCAAGATGTCAGCCGACGCTCACTCGGTCAGCATCTCCTGGTACATCTCGGCTGCAACGGTCTCCCACTCCGCATACCACTCGAGGTTCACCGGC
Organism: Pseudomonadota bacterium; assembly: GCA_039815685.1. Lineage (GTDB taxonomy): Bacteria > Pseudomonadota > Alphaproteobacteria > Rhodobacterales > Rhodobacteraceae > Thermohalobaculum. The sequence continues at coordinate 63,992 of JBCBYV010000016.1, forward strand.
AGCTGCTTGGCGGCATTCTCCGGGAAGGAGGGCAGCGCCTTCAGGATGTCCTCGCCCGCCGTCGAGATCGCGTAGGCCGCGGAGTTCGTCGGCCCGTAGGTAATGTGAAGCGGCAGGTTGGCCTGATACTTCGCCTTACTGATCGTGGCCAGAAACTCCATCGCCGTGTCCTTGTTCGGCGCACCCTTGGGGATGGCAAAGCAGTCATAGTCCAGCAGTGCACCGTTGAAGCTGTAGGCGACTCTCGCGCCGTCCTTCAGCGCATTGTCAAAGCGGCCGTTCCAGCCGGTGGTCATGTCGACCTCACCGTCCTTCATGAGCTGCGCATGCTGGGCGCCAGAGGTCCAGAAGACCGCGATATTGGGCTTCAGCTCCCGGATCTTGTCGAGAGCACGCTCGATCCCCTCTTCCGAGCTCAGCACCTCATAGACCTCGTCCGGCGGCACCCCGTCGGCGAGGAGCGCGGGCTCGAGCGCCCCAGCAACCTTGCCGCGATAGGCGCGCGTGCCCGGGAACTTCTCCACGTCCCAGAACTCCGCCCAGCTCTGTGGGCCGCCATCGGGGAACGTCTCGGTGTTCCAGGCGAAGACCGTCGAGAACACGTCGCCGCCAACGCAGTAATCGGTGTAGAGCCCAGGGATGAACTCGGAGACGTCGATCACGGAGTAGTCGAGCTTCTCCAGCAGCCCCTCCGCTGCCGCGCGCGCGGCCGAACCGGAGCCCGACGCCACGATATCGAGGGTCACCGCACCGGTCTGCACCTGCAGCCGGACATCGGACATGCCGCCATAGGTCTCCTGCTTCACCTCGATGCCAGTATCGGCGGCCGCAGGCTCGAAGAGCGCCTTCGACTGCGCCTCCTGATAGGAGCCGCCCCAGGATGCGATGGTGACGGTCTTATCCGTGGCAAGCGCGGTCGACGCCATGAGCGCCCCAACGGCAAAACCGGCCGCGGCAGCGGCGATCGTGCGGTGGATCATGGTCTTCTCCTCCATGTTGTCGCGCCCCCGGTTGGTGGTGGAGCGCCGCGTCACCCTTTGTGTTCTGTCCGGGGGAGGCGGGCGCCGACCTCCCCAGGCATTCCTTTCGCCGCAGTCTCAGCCCGCCGCGGCGCGATGCGCCTGCCTCACCGCCTGCTCATCGCGCCAACGGTACCAGGCAACGGCGGCGGGCAGGAACCAGGGCTTGCCAGCATAGAGTGGGCGGGTTGGAAACGGCAGGTCGTCGAAGGCCGTGCGTCCCTCCGCCCGGCCAAGGACACGGAGCCCCGCCTTCATGCCGAGGTAGCTCGCCATCGACACGCCGGAGCCGCAGTAGCCCATGGCGTAGTGCACCCCGTCATATTGCCCGCAATGCGCGATCTCATCGAAGGTGTAGGCAACCGTGCCGAACCAGGAATGGCTGATCCGCGCCTCGCCAAGCTCCGGGAAGATGGCGCGCATGGCGGCGTGAAGACGCGGCCCGCTGATCCGCGGATCCGTCTCGCCCGTCGAGACGCGGCCGCCGAAGACGATCCGCCGCGCGTCAGGTGATGGCCCGTAGTAGTAGACGACCTTTCGGGTGTCGCTGACCTTCCGGCCGGTCGGGAAGAGGCGCTGCACGAGGTCCGGCCCCAGATCCTCCGTCGCGATGACGTAGCTTCCGATAGGGATCACACGGCGGCGCAGCCAAGGGGTGAGCGGGCCTGTATAGCCGTTCGTCGCAACCACGACGTCACGCGCCCGGATCGTGCCCTTGGGCGTCTCGACGGCAAATCGGTGTGCTCCCGGCTGACCCGTGGCGATACCGAGTGCCGGGCAATGAGGGACGACCTCGGCCCCCTCCGACAGCGCGCGGGCGAGGAGCCCGCGGTGGTACTTCGCGGGCTGGAGGCTGGCGAAACGCGGGAAGATGACACCGCCGAAGTAGAACGCCGTGCCAAGCTCACGGCTTTGCTCAGCCGCCGGCACGGCATGGGCTTCGATCCCCTCGCTCCGCTGGTTCTCCGCCGCGCTCCGCGCAAGCGCCTCGTAATGCGCGGGCGTATGCGCGGCATGAAACTTGCCGCTGCGGCGGAAATCGCAGTCGATCCCTTCCGCCTCCAGGAACTCGCCGATCCACTCCAGCGCGGCTCGCCCCTCCGCCCTGATCGCCTCGCCCCGGGCCCGGCCGTGGTGCTGGCCGAGGGTTGCTGTCGAGGGTTTGACGCTCGTGCTGATATGCCCGCCGTTGCGGGTGCTGCAGCCCTCCCCGGGCGCTCCGGCTTCCAGGATCACGGTGGACCGGCCGCCCCGCACCGTCTGCAGCGCGGCGTTGAGCCCCGTGTAACCCGAGCCGATCACCACAACATCCGCCGTCTCCGGCAAGCTGTCGGACAACGGGGGAACCGGTGGGGCATCTTCGAGCCAGTAAGGGGTTGTCTTAAAGTTCGGCGCAAAGGGCGCGTCGCCCTGGGCCGCAAGCCCTGACATGGGCCGCCGTGGCGCCGCATTGCGCCCGCCCCGCCCCTCGAACTCGACCGTGCTGCTGCTCACCGGCGCTCTCTCTCCCGGTCGTGCCCGTAGGTCCGCTTCCACAACTTGTAGTCTCCGCCGGGGAGACGCTAACGTCAATTGAAGATCATCGATGCAACGATACGACGGGCGATGAGCCGTGTGCCCGGGCGCAAAGGTGGCAGGGCGAGATCGATCTTCCGACTAAGGGAGGGACCACCATGAGTGGCTTTGGCTCGCAGCCCCCCGATGGCGGAGCGGTCGGACGCATGGCCGGGCCTTCGGCGACGAGCGCGGCGATGGCGCATTCTGGCGCGCGCCTCGCCTTTCAGCCGCGTATCCGCCGCGGCGCCTTCTTCGAAGCCGCCTGGCGCCACGGTTGCCGGCAGTTCTCGGTCTATAACCGAACCTACATCACCGGCAGCTTCGGCGATCCGGTGGAGGAGTACTGGCAGGTCGTGAAAAAGGTGGCGCTGTGGCCCGTGATGGGGGAGCGGCAGGTGGAGATTGCGGGGCCGGACGCCGCCCGCTTCGTCCAGTATCTCACGCCCCGCGACATGAGGGCCTGCGAGATCGGCCAGTGCAAATACGCGCTGATCACGGCGACCGATGGCGGTATCCTGTCCGACCCCATCATCCTGAGGCTCGCGGAAGACCGATTCTGGCTCAGCACCTGCGATTTCGACCTCGAGACCTGGGCGCGTGGCGTTTCCGCCGGCACGGGCTTCGACGTCTCGATCCGCGATGCGGGAGTTTCGGTCGTCCAGGTGCAGGGACCGCGGTCGCCCGAGGTCTTGGAGCGTTTCTGCGGCGCCTCGCTCGACTGGCTCCGCTACTACCGGTTCACGCGGGTCCCGTTCATGGGGTGCGAAGTGATCGTCTCGCGCACGGGCTGGAGTGGGGAGCATGGCTACGAGATCTACCTGCCCGACCCCGCCCTCGGCGACGCGCTCTTCGACCGACTGATGGAGGTGGGCGCGCCCCATGGCATCGCCCCCGGTGCCGTCTCACAGATCCGGCGGATCGAGGCGGGTATCCTGTCCTGGGGTGCGGACATGACCGCAAAGGAGAACCCGTTCGAGGTCGGTCTCGGCCGGCTCTGCGCCCTCGACAAACCAATCGAGTTCATCGGGCGGGAGGCACTCTGCAGACTCGCCGCAGCCCCTCTGCGCCGGAAGATGGTGGGGCTCACGATCCCTGGTGATCCCCTCACGCCGAATGAAACACCCCTGCCGCTGACGACGGAGGGCGAGAGTGTTGGCCGTCTGACAAGCCTGCGACATAGCCCACGGGTGGGCGCCAACATCGCGCTCGGCATCGTGGCTGTGGCGCAGGCGGAGCCGGGCACGGTCCTGGGGGTGGTCACGGCGGAGGGCGAACAGCGCGCGACAGTGACGCCGCTGCCCTTCACGCCGAAACTGCAGCATCGGGCGTGAAGCGCCTCAGAGCTCGAGCCCTGCCTTCCACTCGCGCCAGCGCATCGTCGCAATGGCACCCATGGTCGCGAGGGGCTCGGGCGGCAGGAGGCTTGGGATCGCCTCAGCCAAGAGCTCGGCGGTGAGCGGGTCGTTGCCCTTGGCCGCAAGATCGGCCGCGAGCTTGCCTGCGATCGTGCCCTTGGTCGTGCCGAGGCCGTTCTGTACGCAGGCAGAAAACACGCCATCCTCGATCTCGCCGAAGGCGGGCGCGTCGTTGAGGCTGAGGCAGAGCCGCCCGCCCCAACAATACTCCATCTCTACGCCGGCGATGTCAGGAAAACGGGCGGTGAGAGAAGCGTTATGACGATCTCCGAAGCGGGCAAGACGCGCCTCCGACGCCTCCATCCCAGGATCATAGGTCATGCTGTTGCGGACCACGATGCGCGTGCCGCCAGTGCCGTCGATCCGCCGCACCGTACTGCCAGCGGGATCGGCTGGTGTGACGCCCCAGCGCGGCGCACCGCCGATGGCTCGGATCTCCGCCCCCTCGAGCGCGCGCGTCATCGATGCGTAGAGATGGACGTGCACGAGCCGGCGCGCCATGTACCCGAAGCTTTCGAGGTGGCCGTTGACCGCCAGGATCAGGCGGGGAGCGGTGACGGATCCGTGGGGCGTCGTCACGCGCCAGTCGGCGCCCGTTCGCCGGATCTCGGTCGCCGGAGTTTGCTCATGGATCGTGACACGCCGCACGAGGCCCGCCGCCACGCCACGCACGAACTTGGCCGGCTGCACGAGGGCCGTGCCGGGTGTGTATAGGCCGCCGAGATAATAGTCGCTACCGGTCAACGACCGCATCGCAGCGGCATCGAGCATCTCGTGTGGTTCATCAAGCGCCGAGAGGTGGGTGGCATAGGTGTCGTTGTTCGCGAGGCCACGCTCGCTCGCCGCGGCACTGACCTTGCCCGCGCGGGCGAAGGCTTCGGCGTCGAGGCCATACTCCTCTGCCGCCTCTGCCGCGAAGGCGATGGCGGCGCGGTTGAGGCGGATTTGGCGCCGATCCGCCGCGCTGTTGCCCGCGTAGTTGTCGGACTGGAGCTTGTGCGGCAGGTCGATCATGAATCCGGAGTTGCGCCCCGCGGGACCCTCCCCGACGCGCGCGGCCTCGAGCACGACGATGCGGTCCCCGCCCGCGAGCTGCGAGAGGCGGCGGGCGGCAGCGAGGCCCGCCCATCCGGCGCCGATCACCAGCCAATCCGCCGTGGTCTTGCCCTCGAGCGGACAGGCCGGTGGCGGAGGTGGCAGCAACGCGTTCCATCCGCCGGGCCCAGGGTCGCGCGGCAGCCGGCGCGCCTGACGGACAGTGTCGGTTCCAGGCGCAGAAGTCTCAGCGGCGGTCACGGGCCATCCACCGCCTCGGCCGGCGCGGGGTCGGAGAGGTCGATCCAGATCGTCTTGGTCTCGGTATACTGGTCGTGCGCATCGAGGCCCTTGTCCCGCCCCCAGAAGCCGGACTGTCCGTAGCCGCCAAACGGTGTGGTGGCGTCGCCTTCGCCGTAGCAGTTGATCGTCACCGTCCCGGCACGCACCGCTCGAGCCGCACGGATGCCGCGCTTTGCATGCGCCGTGAAGATCGAGGCGGCGAGGCCGTAGTCTGTATCGTTCGCGACGGCCACCGCCTCCTCCGCGCTTGCGACCGTGATGACCGAAAGCACCGGACCGAAGATCTCCTCGCGCGCCAGTGGATCGGTCGGTGAAACACCGTCGAAGAGTGTCGGCGCCACGAACGGTCCCTCCGCCTCACCGCCGGCCAGCACCTCCGCCGTCTCGCGCCCACGCGCGATCCAGCCCGTGACCTTGGTCAGATGATCAGCATCGACCAGCGCGCCGAGATGGTTTGCGGGGTCCAGCGGATCGCCTGTTCGCCAATCCAGAAGCCGCGCCCGGATGCGGTCGAGGAGCGGCGCTTTCACCCCTTCTTCCACGATCAGACGCGAGGTCGCCGAGCAGTTCTCGCCCATGTTCCAGAAGGCTGCGTTGACGATGTGACCCGCGACGACGTCCAGATCCTCCGCATCCGCGAGGACGATGGCCGGATTCTTGCCGCCGCATTCGAGGCTGATCTTCTTAAGGTTCGTATCGGCGGCGTAGCGCAGGAACCGACGCCCCGTTTCCGTGCTGCCGGTGAAGGCCACCATGTCGATGCCCGGGTGCCGGCCGATGGGCTCACCGCAGCCCGGCCCGTCGCCCGGAAGGACATTGAAGACGCCGCGGGGAATACCTGCGACCTGCGCGAATTCCGCCACGCGAAGGGCCGTGAGCGCGGTCTGCTCGGCCGGTTTGACGATCACCGAGCAGCCGCAGGCGAGTGCAGGGCCGAGCTTCCAGGCGAGCATCAGGAGCGGAAAATTCCAGGGCAGGACGAGGCCGACGACGCCAATGGGCTCGCGCACGATCATCGCGGCCGCGTCCTCACCCACCGGGGCCATGCGGTCATAGATCTTGTCCGCCGCCTCCCCGTGCCATTTGAGGCAGTTGATCGCCTCGGGCACATCGATCTCGGCGCAGTCCCGCACGGGCTTGCCGCTGTCGAGGCTCTCCATCACGGCGAGTTCGTAGCGGTTGCGCTCCATGAGCTTGGCGAGATGGATGATGCGGCGCTTGCGTTCGGCGGGATGGGCGCGGGACCATGCGCCTTCGCCGAAGGCCTGGCGCGCCTTGCTGACCGCGAAGTCCACATCCTCCGCCCCGCAGGCGGCGATCTCGGCCAGTGTCCCTCCGGTCGCCGGGTTGACGGATGTGTAGGTGGCACCGGAGGCGGCGGGGCGGAAGGCGCCGTCGATGAAGGCGGTGCGCGGCAGGGAGAGCTCCGCACCGATGGCGGCGTATTCATCGCGGGTGAGGAGGTCGGTCATTCGGCGGCCTCCCGGCGGGGTGCGGCGTCGGCCTCTACCTCGATCGCGGCGATGGCGCGATCCATGATCGCGACAGTCTCGGCCAGCATGCGCTTCTCCTCTTTGTCGAGATCGCGGAGCGGACGGCGCACCGGGCCGACGGGCAGACCGCGAAGCGCCATGCCGTGGCGGATGCACTGGACGAATTTGCCGCCCTGCTCGAGCACGCGCATGAGCGGGAGCATCGCGGACATGATCCTGCGGCCTTTGGCGAAGTCGCCCTCCACCGCGCAGGTCCGCCAGAGCGCGATATGCGCCTCGGGCGCGAAGTTCGAGCCTGCGCAGACCCAGCCGCGCGCGCCCCAGGCGAAGAACTCCAGCGCCTGGTCGTCCATGCCGCAGAGGAGCTGGACATGCGGGTAGTCGCGGGCGAGGAGGTGGACCCGGTTGATGTCGCCGGAACTCTCCTTGATCGCGCGGAAGTTGGGGGAGCGGCCGACACGGTCCAGGAAATTCTCGTCCATCTCGGCCGCCATGCGGGCGGGGTAGTTGTAGAGCATCACCGGCATGTTCGCTGCCCGGTCGATGGCGAGGGCGTGGAGCGCGTTCTCCCGGCCTGTCGGCACGGCATAGGGGGGCGTGCCGATCAGGATCGCGTCGGCCTTCGCATCGCGTGCAGTCTCGCCCAATGCGACCGCATCCTCGGTCCGCATTGCCCCGGTGCCGACGACCACGGGGACACGGCCGGCGATCACTTCGACCGCGTGGCGCATCAGGGCGACGCGTTCCTCCATGGTCTGGGCGTAGTACTCGCCCGTGGTGCCGGCGACGATGATGCCATGGACGCCTGCCGCGATCAGCCGCTCGGCGACCATGGCGAAGGTCACGTGGTCGATCGTGCCATCGGGCAGGTGGGGCGTGACGATGGGCGTGTAGATCCCGTCGAACTCCATGCTCACCTCCGCGCCCTATCGCTCATGTGCACATAGTGTACACATATGGCAGGTGCACCGGCAAGAGGCACCGAAAGAGCGTCTGCGTCACGCGCGACGGGGCATGTCCTCGGGCAAGGGCTTGGGGTGAACATATTGTTCGATATGGCTGCGCGAGAGATCCCAGTGGTCTCGGGTGAGGCGCACGGCCGCCTCTTCGTCATGTTCCTCGAACGCCTCGATGAAAGCGTCATGGTGATCTGCAGCGGCGGTGATCCTGCTCGCATCCTCCCGCGGGCCCGCGCGCCAGAACGTCTGCCCGATGCGCGCATGGTCGATCAGCAGACGCCGGAGGCTCGGCATGAGATAAGGATTGTCCGCGATCTGACCGATCAGGAAGTGAAACCGGTCGTTCCAGTAGACCATCCCGTCAAGATCCCCGCCCTCGACCGAAGCTCGGAATTCGTCCTGCACGTCGCGGAGCATGGCGATATCGGCCGGCATGGCGTTGCGGGCCGCAAGACGCGCAACAGCGCTGTAGATCATCGGGGCGGCGAGGTAGAAGTCGCGCATCGTCTTGTGACCCATGGGCGAGACGATCGTGCCGCGGTTCTCCCGGATCTCGATGTACCCCTCGCCGTCGAGCTGACGGAAGATATCGCGCAGGGGCGTGCGGGAGATGCCGTACTCCTCGGAGAGACGCGTCTCGTCGAGATGGGCACCGGGCGGCAGATCCAGCGTGAGAATCCGCCGCTGCAGATCACGATAGAGCCGCTCCTTGCTGCTCAATGCCATCGTCGCATCCCGCTACCACCACCAAGCCCCACCATCCGTACCCGAGCGTAAGGCAGCCCGCCAGCGTCAGCATCCCAAATTGCACTGGTCACCCAGGCGCTCCGATTGCAATGATGTAGACATTGTGTACACAATACAAACACAATGCAGGCTCGCATTCATGCGTCAAAGCCTGCCGGCAAGCTGGGAAGGAGGACGACCATGACCAAGATGATGCGCACCCATCGCCCGCTGCACCCGTTGGCGGCGCCCACAGCGGAGAGCTTCAGGAACGGTCGGATGGACAGGCGGGAATACCTCGCCAGCATGGCAGCGCTCGGCGTAACCACGGCCGGCGCCCTCGCGCTCGGCAACCTCAATCCCTCCCCCGCGATCGCCGAGACGCCGCAGCCGGGCGGCACCCTGCGCATCTCGATGCTGGTGAAGGCGTTCAAGGACCCGCGCAGCTTCGATTGGGCCGAGATCGCCAATGTCGCTCGCCAGTGCAACGAATACCTCGTGCGCTGGAACGCGGACTTTTCGTTCGAGGGTCAGCTTCTCGACAGTTGGGAGCTCTCTGACGATGCGAAGACCTACACGCTCAATCTGCGCAAGGGTGTGACGTGGTCGAACGGCGATGCCTTCACTGCGGAGGATGTGATCTTCAACATTACCCGGTGGTGCGACGGGACGGCGGAGGGCAACTCGGTCGCCACGCGCATGGGCGATCTTGTGGATCCGGAGACAAAGCAGCTGCGCGCGGGCGCAGTAGAGCAGGTCGATGACCACACGGTCCGGCTTCTCCTGCCGAAGCCGGACATCACGCTGATCGCAGGCATGGCGGACTACCCCGCCCTCATCATGCATCGGAGCTATGACGGTTCGAACGATCCGCTACAGGCGCTTTCAGTCACCACGGGACCGTTCCAGCTTGTCGAGTGGGAAACCGGTGTGCGCGCGAGCGTCCGCCGGCGCGAGGACGCCTGGTGGGGCGGCGACGTATGGCTCGACGGGGTCAAGTGGGTCGATCACGGCACGGACCCGACCACGATGATCGCAGCACTCGAGAGCGAGGAGGTCGACGCGAGCCACGAGACGAAGCCGGACAGCCTGCAGGTGATGGAATCGGTCGGCATCCCGAGCAGTGGCATCGACACTGGCGCTACGATTGTGATCCGGACCAATGTGAACGAACCGCCATACGACGATGCGCGGGTACGTCAGGCCATGCAGCTCGCCGTCGACAACAAAGTCCTGCTCCAGCTCGGCATCAACGGCGCGGGCTCGGAGGCGGCAAACCATCACGTAGGCCCGATGCATATCGACTACGCCGATATCGGGCCGCACAGGCGCGATCCGGCGAAGGCGATGGCGCTGCTCGAGGAAGCCGGACACGCGGAGACGGAGTTCGAGCTCATCTCCCTCGACGACGACTGGATGCGGGCGACGACGGATGCTGCCGCCGCGCAGATGCGCGACGCCGGCATGAAGGTGAAGCGCACGGTCATTCCCGGCTCCACCTTCTGGAACAACTGGGACAAGTACCCCCATTCCTCGACCGAGTGGTATCCGCGCCCGCTCGGCATCCAGGTCATGGTACTGGCCTACAAGTCGGGCGTGCCGTGGAACGAGACCGGCTACAACAATGCCGAGTTCGATGCGCTGGTGGATGAAGCGCTGGGCACGCCGGATGTGGAGGCCCGCAGGATGGTGATGGCGAAGATCGAGGAGAACCTGCGCGACTCCGGCATCATCATCCAACCCTTCTGGCGCAAGCTCTACCGCTCGCATCGCGAAGGAGTGATGGGCTACGGCGCGCATCAGGCATCGGAACAGCATCTCGACAAGGTCTGGCTGGAGAGCTGAGCCGCGTTCGGGGATGCCGGAGTGTTCGTTCTTCAGGCGACCAGGCGCCGCTGCTGATCAGTCTGGATCAGCAGCGGGTGCAACAAAGGCCGCCCACATCGCTTCGTATCCCGCGCGCTTCAGGACGTGAGGACACCACGGGTCTCGGCCGCAATGATCGCCTCTTCGTTCGCCGGAATGATCTGGATCGGGCGGCTGTTCAGAGTCGATAGTGTTGCGGTGGAGTTCGCATTGCGATCGGGATCGAGGGTGAAGCCAAGCCAGGCCAGGCGTTCGACAACTGAGGCCCGGATGGGCGCTGCATTCTCTCCGACGCCTCCAGTGAAAATCAGCGCGTCGATCCCGCCGATCTCCGCTGCGATCGCACCGATCTCGCGCGCAACCCGGTGCACATAGACATCGAGCGCCAGCCGCGCTTCAGGTGCCTCGGACGCGGAGAGTGTGCGCATGTCGTTCGAGATGCCGGAGAGGCCGAGGAGGCCGGAGCGCTTGAAGAGCGTCTCGCGCAGGGTGGCGGCACTCATCCCCATCTCTTCGACCATGAAGAGGACGGCGCCGGGGTCGGTGAGACCCGGCCGTTCACCCATGACGAGGCCATCGAGCGGCGTGAAGCCCATGGTCGTCGCCTGGCTCTTGAGGCTGACCATGCCGCAGAGGCTGGCGCCATTGCCGAGATGTGCGACGACGATGCGACCCTGCGCCAGTTCTCCGAGAACGCTGGGGAGCTGCCGCGCGATCCACTGATAGGAGAGCCCGTGGAAGCCGTAGCGCCGGACCCCCGCCTCTCGCACCTCGGCCGGCAGCGCGAGCGTGCGCGCCGCGATGGGCAGCGAAGCGTGAAACGCAGTGTCGAAGCAGGCGATCTGCGGGATCTCCGGCCAGATCTTCGCCACCGCGCGAGTGGCGGCGAGCCCGTGGGGCTGATGCGTGCGGGCGAGCGGGACGAGGCGTTCGAGCGACGTCAGGACGGTCTCGTCGACAAGCGTCGATGCAGCAAAGCTGTCGCCGCCATGCACGATGCGGTGGCCGGCAGCACCTATGACCGCCCCAGAATGCTCGGTGATGATCGGCAAGACATGGGCGAGCGCTGCCTCATGGCTCGCGCCGGTCTCGCCGCTTAGGGGTACGGGTACGCGCTTGCCCTCAGAGAGCCGGATGTATGCAGACGCCTCCGCCGACCCGATGCGCTCGATCAGTGCCGTGTGATCAGGGGAAGCTTCGTCCGACCCGGCGAAGAGCGCGAGCTTGATGCTGGAGGAGCCCGCGTTCACCGTCAGGATGGCGCCTTGGCCGGTATCGGTCATCGCGCCCTCCGTCCTCAGCCCAGCCACAGGATGCCGGCCAGGATCAGACCGGCGATGAACACTGTCTCCGCCACGATCAGGATGATCGCCTGCCCTCCAACCTCGAGGATGCGACGGAGCGAGGTCTTCATGCCGACCGCGGCGATGGCGACAAGGAGCGCCCAGCGCGAAAGGTCGCTGAGGATATCGATGGCGACCTGCGGCACGACGCCGACCGAATTCAGCGTGGCGAAGACCAGGAAGGCCGCAACGAAGCCCGGGATGAGGGGCGGGCGCGCGCCACCGGCCCCGGTCTCCTGCCCCGACGCTCGGATCGCGAGGGCGAAGATCAGGACTACGGGCGCGAGCAGCGTGACCCGGATGAGCTTGACCAAGGTCGCGGTCTCGCCGGTCTCCTCGCTGACCGAGAAACCGGCGCCGACGACCTGTGCCACATCATGGATCGTGCCGCCGAGGAAAACCCCGATGGCCCGGTCATCGAGCTCGAGAAGCTGGATCAGGATCGGGTAGGCGACCATGGCGATGGTTGAGAGCACCGTGACGCTCAGCACCACGAAGATGAGATTCCGCTCGGAGTGCTCGTTCTTCGGCAGGACCGCGGCGATGGCCATGGCGGCCGATGCGCCGCAGATCGCGACGGAGCCGCCCGTGAGCAGCGCCAGCCTCCAGCCGCGACCGAGGAGGCGCGCACCGACCCATCCGAAGCCGATTGTGAGAGCGACGCTGATCACGACCAGAGCAATGAGCTCGACCCCGAGCCCCATCAGGAGATCGACGCTGATCCGCACGCCGAGGAGAGCGACGCCGACGCGAAGGACCATCTTCGCAGTGAAGTCGATCCCCGGAACACACCGCCCCTCCTCCGCCAGGAAGTGCACGGCGATGCCGAGAAGCAGCGCCATGAGCATGGCCGGCGCGCCGTAATGCTCGGAGAGGAACTGCGCGGTCACGCCAACCAGCACGGAGACGGCGAGGCCGGGACCGAGTTCCTGCGCCCGGGCCTTGAGCCCGCTCAGTCGATCCGAAGGCGAGGAGGAGAGCGTCACCGTCGGCTCCTAGGGCTGGTTCATGGGAGCGGGCTCAGGGGACGGACCCACGGCATGCGGGTCCATCCCTCCATAGCAAGCAGCGTCAGAGACGCGGCTGTTGCGGGCGCATATCCGACGCGCTGATGCCTGCGATCTCGACCGGCTTCTTCATCGCGTCGCGGCGGAAGGGCTCGCCCAATTCCTGGTTGAGCACGACCTCGATCAGGGTCGTCACGCCGTCCTCCATCTGCGCGCGGATCGCCTCGCGCAGCGCCTCGGTCGTCTCCTCCATCGTGCGCGTCTGCACGCCCTTGAGACCGCAGGCCTCTGCAACCTTGGCATACTCGACGCCGAGATTGAGCTCGGTGCCAACGAAGTTGTCGTCGAACCAGAGGGTAGAGTTCCGCTTCTCAGCACCCCATTGATAGTTGCGGAAGACGATCATGGTGATCGGCGGCCAGTCGCCGCGACCGCAGGCGGTCAGCTCGTTCATCGAGATGCCGAAAGCACCATCGCCCGCGAAGCCCACGCAGGGCACATCCGGGCAGCCGATCTTGGCGCCGAGGATCGACGGGAGACCGTAGCCGCAGGGCCCGAAGAGACCGGGGGCGAGGTATTTCCGGCCCTTCTCGAACATCGGATAGGCGTTCCCGATGGCGCAGTTGTTGCCGATATCCGTGGAGACGATCGCCTCTTGCGGCATCGCCGCCATGATGGCGCGCCAGGACTGGCGGGGCGACATGCGGTCCGGCTCGCGCTCGCGCGCCCGCTCGTTCCAGGTCACACCCTCGTCGCTGTCATCCTCATGGTCCATCGAGGTGAGCTCCTGAGCCCAGCGGGAGCGGGCATCGGCCACCATATCCATACGGGCCTTGCGGGCGGCTTCGTCGATGGTGTCGGGCAGGTGATCGAGGATCTGCTCGGCGACCATGCGCGCGTCGCCCTGAATGCCGACCTCGACCCGTTTTGTGAGGCCGATCCGGTCGGCATTGATGTCGACCTGAATGATCTTCGTATCTTTTGGCCAGTATTCGGTCTGGTAGGCCGGAAGCGAGGAGAACGGGTTGAGCCGCGTGCCGAGGGCCAGGATCACATCGGCCTTCTCGATCATCTCCATGCCGGCCTTGGAGCCGTTGTAGCCGAGCGGGCCGCAGGAGAGCGGGTGCGAGCCGGGGAACGCGTCGTTGTGCTGGTAGTTGCAGCAGACCGGCGCACCCAGACGCTCCGCCAGCGCCGCAGAGGCCGGGATCGCGCCTGAAAGCACGACGCCCGCACCGTTCAGGATCACCGGGTGCTTCGCGCTGGCCATCAGTTCGGCCGCCCGCTTGATCCCGTTCTCCGAGCCACGCGGATGCTCGATGTCCACGATCTGCGGCAGGTCGATATCGATCACCTGGGTCCACATATCGCGCGGCACGTTGATCTGCGCAGGTGCCGAGCCGCGATGCGCCTTGGTGATCACGCGGTTCAGCACCTCGGCGATGCGGGAGGCGTCGCGCACCTCCTCCTGATAGCATACGCAGTCCGCGAACATGCGCATCTGCTGCACTTCCTGGAAGCCGCCCTGCCCGATGGTCTTGTTCGCCGCCTGGGGCGTGACCAGAAGGAGCGGAGTGTGGTTCCAGTAGGCCGTGATGATCGGCGTCACGATATTAGTGATGCCGGGGCCGTTCTGCGCGATCGCCATCGACATCTTGCCCGTGGCGCGCGTGTAGCCGTCGGCCGACATACCGGCGTTGACCTCATGCGCGCAGTCCCAGAACTTGATCCCGGCGGCAGGGAACAGATCCGAGATCGGCATCATGGCCGAGCCGATGATCCCGAACGCGTGCTCGATGCCGTGCATCTGCAGCACTTTCACAAAGGCCTCTTCCGTAGTCATCTTCATGACGAGTTCTCCTAGCATCGCACGTGAGTCCGAGGTGGGCTCGGAACCGATTGGGGTGGGTGTTGGCCGGTAATCCTCTGAAAGGTTAGGGCCAGTTCCCGGAGTAGATAGCGCCAGTCATAGACAACCTCATGCCCGGCGTTCCTCGAGGATCATGTCGCTCGCCTTCTCACCGATCATGATGGCGGGCGCATTGGTATTTCCGCTGACGATGGCCGGCATGATGGACGCGTCAGCGACGCGCAGGCCGCGGATGCCGTGGACGCGCAGCCGTTCATCGACCACCGCATCGGGGTCGTTGCCCATGCGGCAGGTGCTGGTCGGGTGATAGATCGTCTGGCTGATCGTCCGGGCCGCATCAAGGATCTCGTCATCGGTCTGCGGATCGTCGGTCGGCACGTGCTCGCGCACGATGAAGGGACCGAGTGCCGCGGTCTTCGTCATGCGGCGCGCGAACTTGACGGAACGGATGGCGCATTGCCGGTCCGCCTCAGCCGAGAGGTAATTGGGCACGATCTTCGGATAAATGCGCGGCTCCGGGCTCTTGATGTGGATGTGCCCGCGGCTTTCGGGGCGGAGCTGGCAGACCGACGACGTGATGCCCGAGAACGGGTGCATCTCGATCCCCGGTTTGTCCGCAGAGAGCGGCTGGAAATGAAACTGGATGTCCGGCGTCTCCAGCCCCTCCATCGACTTCGCAAAGATGGCGACCTGGCTCGCACCGAGGCTCATCGGTCCCTTGCGGAAAAGGACGTAGTTGAGCCCGATCCCCATCCGCGGCAGGAACCGGTTGATCGCATCGTTGAGCGTGGGGACATTGACCTCGTAGACGAGGCGGATCTGCAGGTGGTCCTGCAGGCATTCGCCCACACCGCGCAGTTCATGTCGGATGGGCACACCGGCTTCCGACAGCGCGTCCTCGCGTCCGATGCCTGATAGCTCAAGGAGCTGCGGCGAGCCGATCGCGCCGGCGGAAAGGATCACCTCGCCCCCCTCGCGCAGGCGAACGACCTGGCTCTCGCCGTTGCGTGAGATCCGGACGCCAGTGACGCGCTTGCTGTCGTCATCGGCGAAAACCAGCCCCTCGGTGAGCGCATGGGTAACGATCTCGAGGTTGGGCCGGCTGCGCGCGGGATTGAGAAAGGCCCGCGCGCTCGAGCAGCGAAAGCCACCCCGCGCGGTCTGGTGGAAGTACCCTGCCCCCTCCTGCTCCTCGCCATTGTAGTCGTCAGTACGCGGCACCCCCATCTCGACGGCGGCGTCGATGAACGCCTCGGCGATCTCGCTCTTGGCGCGAATGCGGGAGACCGACAGCCCGCCATCGCCGCCGTGGAGGTCGGATTCACCATCTTCATGGCGCTCGGATCGCTTGAAGAGCGGCAGGACGTCCTGCCACGCCCAACCCTTGTTCCCGAGTTGCGCCCAGTGATCATAGTCCTGCGGTTGTCCGCGGACATAGAGAAGACCGTTGATCGAGCTTGAGCCGCCAAGCCCTTTTCCTCTTGGCCAGTCAATCGAACGACCGTTCAGGCCCGGATCGGGCTCCGCCTTGTAACACCAGTCGGTGGCGGGGTTGTGGAGCGTTCTGAAGTAGCCGACGGGCACGTGGATCCACGGGTTCCAGTCGCGACCTCCAGCCTCCAGTAACAGGACGCGGTTGTCGGGATCGGCGCTCAGACGGTTTGCGAGCACGCAGCCCGCCGAACCAGCCCCCACGACAATGAAGTCCGCTTCCAACTCCGACATTTCCTGGGGCCTCCCGACCCGCTCGGGGCTTTTCCGCCCACGTGCTTATTTTCTTGCTAAACTAATTGTACTCTGTAATTTTGAGACTGCAAGTCTCATTTTCAGAGACAAAAAAGGGAGAACGCTCATGACTGCCTCAGAGACCCTCAGTCAGATCTCACGCCGCGATCTGCTTAAGGTTACGGGTCGCTTCGGACTGACCTCCACCATCATGGCGGCCGGCGGTCTGGCCGGAACGGTCAGCCTCAGCTCGCTCGCGCGCGCTGCCGAATCGACCTACGAGAAACGCTTTGCGAAGGAAGCGAAACACACGCTGAAGTTCGGCGCGGCGGGCTTCAACGCGCGCAACCTGCTGATCGAGCGTGCCGGCTGCCTGGAGTTCGCGCGCGATCTGGAAGAGCGGACTGAGGGCGAGATCCGGGTCGAGTTCATCGGCGACAACCAGATCTGCGGGCAGCTCAACTGCGCGGAGAAGACGCAGCTCGGCATCACCGACATCTATGCCGCCTCGACGCAGAACTCGGCCGGCTCGACGCCGTATCTGAACATCCTCGACTACGCCTACATGTTCCCAAGCAGAGCGTCGCAGTACTACTTCTTCTACAGCCCCGAGAGCCAGCGCATCCTGCGCGACCCGATGGAGAAGCGGCACGGGCTGAAGTTCCTGTTCACCCATGCGGAGTTGCGCGGCATTCAGCTCGGCCTCGGCTGGCAGGAGAAGCCGACCGTGAGCAAGCTCGAGGAGATCTTCGGCACGAAGAACCGGGTCACGGGCACACAGCTTGGGCGGATCGCGATGCAGCAGCTCAACCTCAACCCAGTGCCGGTGGCTTGGGAAGAGACGCTGGATGGGCTGAAGCAGGGCCTGATCGACGGGGCCGAAACCTGGGCCTCGGCCGTGGCCTATGCCAACATGTCGCCGGTGGTCAGCCAGTGCGTGGATCTCGAGTTTTTCTGCGGGACCGAGCACACGGCGATGTCGTCGAAGGTCTTCGATGCGATGGAAGGCCATCTGCAGGATGCGATCATGGAATCCGCCTATCTCGCGCAGGTCCATGTCCAGGCCGCGAACGAGGCCGCGCTGGTGAAGACCGTCGGCTACTCGGATCCGCAGCTTCCGAACACGATCTTCGCGAAGGACAATGTCCGGATGGCGTTCCTTCCGGCGGATCAGAAGAAGATGGCCGAGGAAATGTGCTCGCCCGAGTTCCAGCCCGAGCCCTGGGCGCAATGGCGCGAGCGGCTCAATCAGTGGGCCGGTGGTATCGACACCTACACCGAGATCCACCGTGTGGCGCGCGAGATCCCTGCTGATATGCTGCCCGAGAATGTCGAGCCGCGGCGCTGGTGGCGCTCGGCCTGACGCTCAAGACGACGGCGGGCGCCGAAAACGGTGCCCGCCGCTACCCATAACTGAGACCGGACAAACCGGCTCGCCTGGAGGAACCCCATGGAAACCCTGTTCACCGATGGCGCATCGGTGGTGTCGTCGCTGTTTTCGAACGACGCCTGGGCGATGAGCCAAGCTCTTCGCACGGCAGGCGCCTGGCCTGTCGGCCTCGTTGCAATGCTGCTCGGTGCCGGGCTGCTCCTCATCATCTACAAGATCGTGCCGCTCGTGGATCGCCATCTCGAACGAACGGTCATGGTCTGGACCTATCTGCTGATCGCCGGCGTGATTTTCGTGGAGGTTTTTCGCCGCTTCGTACTCAGCGAGCAGGCGCCTTGGTCGACCACACTGCCGCCCTTCCTCTTCCTAATCATGACCTGGATCGGCTGCTCTTATAACATCCGGCTGCGCACCCATCTGGCTTTCGCCGAGTTCAGGATGAACATGGGACGGAAGGGACAGCTTGGCTGCCTGATCCTCGACGCGGTGCTTTGGCTCACCTTCTGCTGGATCGTGGTGGTCACCTCCTCGCGCGTGGCAGCCAACTCCGCATCGAACTTCCAGATACTGCTCGGCACGGACAGCGTGCTGCAGTGGTGGTTCCTGGTCACCGTCCCGCTCGCCTTTACGATGATGGCGACGCGGGTGATCGAGAACCTGCTGGAAGACCTCGACAATTACCGCAATGACCGCCCGCTGATCCAGCCGGCCGTCATCGGCGCGGACTGAGGGAGGCGGCCATGACAGATGGAACCCTGATCACCCTCATCTCCCTCGGCGTCACGATGCTCTTCATGCTCGGCGTGCCGGTCTTTCTGGTGATCGCGTATTGGGTGGTCGGCTGCAGCTTCGTGCTCGGCATGACGCTCGACAATATCGGTGCCGCCCTCTCGGACGTCTTCACCGATGGCTTCGCGCTTCTTGCAATGCCGCTCTTCATCCTGACCGGAGACCTCATCAACAAGTCCGGCATCGCGAGGCGATTGTCCGACTTCGCCTATGCGTGCCTCGGCTGGCTGCGAGGCGGCCTCGCCATGGCGTCGCTCGGTGCCTGCGGGCTCTTTGCCGCGATCTCGGGCTCGAACTCGGCCACCACCGCCACCATCGGCTCCATGCTCCATCCGGAGATGGTGAAGGGCGGCTATGACGAGCGCTTCTCGGCCGCAACCGCCGCTGCGGGCGGCACGGTCGGCATCATCATCCCGCCGTCGATCATCTTCATCGTCTACGGGTTCCTCATGAACCTGCCGATCTCGGACCTGTTCGTCGCCGGCATCATTCCGGGCACGATGATGGTCGTGGGCATGATGCTCGCTTGCTGGATCCTCTGCGTTCTCAACAAATGGGGCTATCTGATCGCCCTCGACTTCAGCCGCGTCGCCAAGACTGCGCTTGGCGCCTGGCTCGGCTTCTTCGCCATCGGCCTCGTGCTCTGGGGGATCTACACGGGCAAGTTCTCACCGACCGAGGCTGCGGGCGTGACCGTGGGCTTCTGCATCATCGTGGGCCTCATCTCGCTCCCGATCTTCGCCCTGATGGGACGACCGTCCCATGACCGGCCGCATCAGGAGAAGAGCTATGGCGAGATGCTGGTGGTCGAGGGTTTCAAGCCGACCGAGATCCCTGCGATCACCATGCGCTCGGCCCAGATCACGGGCATCCTCGCCCCGCTCATCGCCATCTCCGTGGTGATGCAGCAGATCCTGTCGCTCCTCGGCGCGCAGGAGGTGATCGGGAACTTCGTGACCTCGATGGGCGGCTACCACGCAGTGCTCTTCACCGCGATGGCCATCGTCTTCGTCTCGGGCATGATCCTGGAAAGCTTGCCGGTGACGATCATCCTCGCCCCGATCCTTGCACCCATCGCGGCATCGGTCGGTGTTGATCCGATCCACTTCGCCGTGATCTTCCTCGTCGGCGCCTCGATCGGGTTCATCACGCCGCCCTACGGGCTGAACCTCTATGTCGCGAGCGGTGTGACGGGCGTGCCTTACTTCCGGCTGCTCCGTTACTCGGTTGCCTATTTGGCGGCGCTGTTGACGGTGTGGATCATCGTGGCGCTGACGCCGGAACTGACCTCCGCGCTCTTGCCCGAGCGGGGATAGGACCGGCAGAGTAGAGACGGTGCGGAGAGCGCGAGCCCTCCGCACCTAGTCTCAGGTCGGGTCAGAGGTCCCAGCCGCCGACAGACTTCACCTCGAGAAAGTCCTCGAGACCCCAGGTGCCGCCCTCGCGCCCATTGCCCGACTGGCGATAGCCGCCGAAGGGGGCGCCCGGACCGCGCGACTTGCCGTTGATCTCGACCATCCCGCTGCGGAGCGCCCGAGCCGACCGGCGGGCCTTCTCCACATCCTGGGTCTGGACGTAGTTGGTCAGGCCATAGGCCGTGTCGTTGGCCATCTCGATCGCCTGATCCTCGCTGTCGAAGGGCGTCATGGCGAGGACGGGGCCGAAGATCTCCTCGCGCCACACGGTCATCTCTGCGTCCACATCCGCGAAGATCGTGGGCCGGGTGAAGTAGCCGCGGTTGAGCCCTTCGGGCCGCCCGGTGCCGCCCGCGATCAGCCGTGCACCCTCGTCGATGCCGGTCTGGATGAGACCCTGGATCTTCTCCCACTGCACGTCCGAGACGACAGGGCCGATCTGCCGGCCATCGATGTCGGCGGCGGCAACCTCGGTCTGCTCGGCCACGGCCTTCGCCGTCTCGACGGCCTGGTCATAGAGTTTGCGCTCGACGAGCATGCGGGTCGGCGCGTTGCAGGACTGACCGGAGTTGTTGAAGCAGTGGCGCACACCGCGGGTCACCGCCTTTTCATCGGCATCGGCGAAGATGATGTTGGCGCCCTTGCCGCCGAGCTCCAGCGTCACGCGCTTGATCGAGTCCGCCGCAGCCTTGGTGATCAGCTTGCCAGCACGGGTCGAGCCCGTGAAGCTCACCATGTCCACGTCCGGATGCACCGAGAGCTGGCTGCCGACGCCCGGCCCGTCACCGTTCACCAAGTTGAAGACGCCTGCGGGAATGTCCGCGGCATCCACGATCTCGGCGAAGATACAGGAGGAGAGCGGCGCCACTTCCGACGGCTTCAGCACCACGGTGCAGCCTGCGGCGAGCGCCGGGGCGACCTTCAGCACCACCTGGTTCATCGGCCAGTTCCACGGCGTGATGAGCGCGCAGACGCCGATGGGCTCCATCAAGATCCGTGCGCCTGGGGCGTGGTCACCAAGGGCCCACTCGAAGTCGAACTCCTTGAGCGACTTGATCGTGTTCTGAAAGTGCCCGCTGCCGGCCGCGACCTGGGAGTGGCGCGCCAGCGCAATCGGCGCTCCCATCTCATGGCTGATCGCCTGCGCCATGTCCTCGGCCCGGGCATCGTAGGCCGCCGCCAGCCGCTCAAGCGCCGCCAACCTTTCGGCCTTCGACGTCATCGACCAGGCCGGGAAGGCGGCCTTGGCGGCGGCAACGGCGGCATCGGTATCCGCCTGACCGCCGAGTGTGATGGTGGCGAAGGGCTCCTCGTTCGAGGGGTTCAGCACGTCGAGCGGCGTGCCCTCGAGCGGCGCGACCCAGGCGCCATTGATGTAGAATTGCCGTGCTTCCTGCATGGTATCCTCCCGCCGGGCATCAGGCCCGGGCTCGTGGCTCCCCTGCGCCAGGCAAGTGGCGAGGGTATATGTGTGGATAAGCCCGTCGACGCGATCCTGGACCGTGTCTCCGGGATGTCTGCGAGGGACCCTAGGCAGGCGTCAGGTCAGTTGTCCAGCGGTGAGCGCGCTCACCAGCTAAAGATGCTCGGACCGACCGCCGCCCCGAGGGCCGAGACCAGCAGCACTGAGAGGCTGTGCGCCGAAAGTGCCGCCAGGCTATCCTCGATCGGACAGCTAAACGTGTAGGCGAGCGCGCCGATAGCCCCTGCGATGAGCCCGATCATGGCGCCAGCCGCGCGGGGCGAGGCGGGTGCTCCACGACGCATCGCAATGCTCAGCCAAAGGAAGGGCGCGATCGCCAGGATGCCGATGATCTCAGCACAATGGAGCACATGATCCATGCGGAAAACGGTAACGTCCTCCCGCTGTCCGAGCCCTGCCATCAGCGCGACCATCGCTAGGAGGGCTGCCAGCGGGCCGCAGGTCGCCAGCATCGGCGCGGGCTCCGGAACGGCGAGACGCCGCGCGGACCAAAGCGCCGCCAGCGCCATCGCGACCCAGAAGAGCAGGCCCATCGCATCCTCGGCCGCGCCGCCAGCGCGCATGCCATAGAGCATCAGACAAAGCGGCATGGTGATCAGTGCCGCCAGAACCGTCGCCCGGCCAAGACCAACGCCGCGGAGTTGCGCATCTCCCGGCCCGTCGGGCAGGTCGGCGGCAAGCCGGCAGATTAGGTCGTCCGTCTTCATCGCAACGGCCTCGACCCGCTCTCGTTGGTCACCGACGCGTCGCCGTCCGCAAGGTTCGCGAGGCGTGCGAGGCCGCGATGGAAGGCTATCCGGACCGCCCCTTCGCTGATCCCGAACCGCTCGGCGCAGGCAGCGATCGTCATGCCGTCGAGGCCCAATGCAGCCACCACCCCGCGTTCTCGCGACGGCAGCGCCGAGAGATGCCCCCGGACATCGCCGAACGCATCGAAGGTCGGGGCGGGCTGCGGTGCCGCGACCGTTTCGACAACCCGATCAAGACAATCCGAGGTCATCGCCCTCCGTCGTCCGAGCCGCCTCAGCGCATCGACCGTCTTGTAGCGAATGATCGCGTCGACCCATGGCCCAACCGCGCGTTCGGGCTGCCAAGTGTGCCGTTTGGTGTGAACCGCGACCAAGACGTCCTGCACGATGTCCTCCACATCGTCCGGACCGGCGCCGGCGCGGGCGACGCGTGAGCCGGCATACCGCCTGACCCGCTCGGCGATGGAGGACAGAAGCTCCGCATAGCTCTTGCGGTCACCGGCCATGGCCGCCTGCATCGCCATCGTCCACCGGGTCTCGCGTTCGTCCACGGGCTTCTCCCGCCTCGCTCCTCACCCAGAAACCTCTGCCACAGCCGAGCATGGCATCGGCACACAAAGACGTCAGGGCATTCTTTCAGTCGATCACCTCGTCGTGAGACCGCGTAACGCCGTGCCCTCAGAGGCGAATAGAGGTCATGTTGAACGCGGCGCCGCGGAGGCCATTCCGACGCACGGCGCTCGTCATTTTCGACATCTGCCTAAGGGAGAGTAAACCATGTCGAGCAAGACCATGATCGTCACCGCCGCGGCCATCGCCACGGCCGTCGCTGCCGTCTCCGCGACCCACACGAAGCCGGTGCAGGCGCAGGCCAAGGAAAAATGCTACGGCATTTCGCTGGCCGGTAAGAACGACTGCGCCGCGGGCAAGGGCACGACCTGCGCCGGCACCTCCACGGTCGATTATCAGGGCAATGCCTGGACGCTCGTCCCGGCGGGCGACTGCCTGAAATACGGTGTCGATGAGCAGACCGCTGGCTTCGAGCTGCCGGGCGAGCGCAAGGGCTCGCTCGAGCCCCTGGAGCGCGACCTGCCCGCGTAATCGGCAGCACAATCTGCTACTACCGACACGGACACCGGGGATGTCCCCGGTGTCCTTCTACAACGGACGAGGGCGAACGCATGTCACCCCAACCGCTCAACACGCTGCCCGCCGAAGCAGGCCTTCCGTTCAAGCACGCGCATTGGCCGGAGATCGAGGCTGCAGGCGGCGCAGCGGCATGGTTCGAGGTGCATGCCGAGAACTACATGGGCGCAGGCGGCCCGCCCCATCGCATGCTCGCAGCACTGTCTGAGCTCAGACCCGTATCGCTCCACGGTGTCGGACTCTCGATTGGTGGCGAGGGTCGGCTCGACCGTGACCATCTCGTCCGCCTGCGCTCCCTCGTTGAGCGCTACAACCCGGCCAGCTTCTCCGAACACCTGGCCTGGTCGACGCATGAGGGCGTCTACTTCAACGACCTGCTGCCCCTGCCATACAACGAGTCGACGCTGGCCCGCGTGGCGGACCACATAGACGAGGCGCAGGAGACGGTGGGCCGCCGCCTGCTGCTGGAGAACCCGTCGAGCTATCTCGAGATGGCTGGTGCAACGATGGAAGAGATCGATTTCCTCGTCGCCGTCGCATCGCGGACCGGGTGCGGCCTGCTGCTCGATATCAACAACGTCTATGTCTCGGCGGTGAACCAGGGCTTCGAGCCGACCGACTATCTCGACCGCTTCCCGCTCCATCTCGTGGGCGAGATCCATCTCGCGGGCCACGCCGTCGAGATCGAGGCGGATGGCGGCAGGCTGCTGATAGACAGCCACGACAGGCGCGTCGATGAGGCGGTGTGGATGCTCTTCGAGCGGACGCTGACCAGTACCGGCCCCCTGCCTACGCTGGTCGAGTGGGATAACGACGTGCCCGACCTGCCGGTGCTGCTCGAAGAGGCGGCTGTTGCCGACCGCGCGCTCGCCCGCGCACGCGCCGGCGCCGTTGCGGCCGAGTAAGCCTTTGCGCCCCGCGCCAGAGACCGACCCAGACGATGCGTCGGGTGGAGCTTCTGGCGAAGCGTCGCTTGCCGCGGCACTTCTTCTGCCCAAGCGCCCGGCCCCGGTTGCCGTGAAGAACGCGCGGCGTTTCGCGGTCTACCGAAACAATGTCGCCGTCGGGCTCATCGATGCTCTTGCCGCGACATATCCGGCGGTCGCGGCGCTGGTCGGGGAGACGTTCTTTCGCGCAGCGGCCCGAGAATTCGCACTCGGCAATCCACCCACGTCACCTGTGCTGATCAACTGGGGCGGGGCGTTTCCCGAGTGGATTTCGGCCTTCCCTCCGGCGGCGAGCGTTCCCTATCTTGGCGATGTCGCGCGCCTCGAATGGGCGTGGAACGAGGCTTACAATGCCGCGGAAGCATCGCCTGCGGATATCGCTGCACTTGCTGCCTTGTCGCCAGAGACCGTTGCGAAGACGCGCATCGCCCTGCACCCCTCGCTCGCACTCGTCTCATCCAGATTCCCTGTAGTCTCGCTCTGGGGACAAGCCACCGGGCAGACGCCGCCTAACCAACTCGATCTGGCGACAGCCGAGACGGCCCTGATCGTGCGGCCTGAGGACACGGTAGAAGTACGCTCCATCGACCACGGCACGGCGGCGTTTCTGGAGAAACTGATCGAAGGTGGGACCATCGCCAATGCGGCGGCCGCCGCCGGTGGTGACGAGAACATCCTTGCGGAACGGATCGCCGGGCTCTTTCAGCACCGTCTTGCCACGCGGCTTCTGCCACCGACGATCGATCCCGCCGCCCTCAGGAGTTCCCCATGACGCGCCCACCAATCTTCTCCGCCGCCGGCGCCTTCGAGCGTTTCTTGGACGGCTGGCTACCCAGCCTCGCCGCGCGCTTGGTCTTCGCCGGAGTGCTCTTCGGCTACTACTGGAACTCGGCGCTCACGAAGGTTGGCGAGGGCGTGGGCGGGTTCTTTCAGATCGCAGATGGCGCTTACTTCCAAATCGTGCCGCCGGTGGTTGAGGCGGCGGGCTACGACGCCTCCGCCGTCGCCTTCTGGCCTTGGGGCTTCGTCGTGACACTCGGGACTTACTCGGAGTTCATCCTGCCGGTACTGGTCGTCATCGGCCTCCTTACGCGGATCGCAGCACTGGGCATGATCGTGTTTGTGGTGGTGCAAAGCTATGTCGATATCGCCTATCACGGCGTCGACGCAGAGACGGTCGGAGCGCTCTTCGACCGGATCCCGAATGCCACAATCATGGATCAAAGGGCGCTCTGGATCTTCCTTCTCCTGGTGCTCGTCGTCAAAGGCGGAGGCATGGTATCGGTCGACGCTCTGATCGGTCGGGCGCTCAGCCGCGAGCCGGAGCCTCATCCCTTCGCCGCGGAGTGAGGGATCGGCGGGCAGTGGCCGCAGGCTGCGCCCAGCCGCGCAGGGCGATCGCGCCGACTATCGAGGGAAAGCAGTGATGCCTGGAGACATTGGGCGACACGCGCGGGGAGAACTGGATGGAGGCACTCTCAGCGCAACGTCCGACCTGAGAGAACCAGTCGAACGGCCCCGTCATCCCCAGGCTTGACCACACGGTCCACGACCAGACCCCAGTGCCCGGTGCTTGGATCGCGGGATCCAGCCCGGCGATGAGGACAGTGCTGCAGGTTGATAGGGCGGGGCTCTAGCGGTCGTCGGCGTCCTTACGCGCCGCTTTCGCCAGCGACACCAGGCACGGTCGCAATTCGGCGGGAGACGATAGCGGTGTCTCGAACCAGAGCCTCGCGACGGCATCGCCATGCACGAGATCGAGACCCTCGGGATCCAGGCCGGCGAGGCGCCACTCGCCCGGGGCACAGTCCAGGAGCCGCTCCGCGTAGAGAGCGATCGCATCCGTATGGTCTTCGTTCATATGCTCCACGGCTCCCTCCTCCATCTCCTCGAAGCCGGAGGGCAACACGGTCGCCAAGTCATTCGGCGTGAGGGAGTAGGCCCGGCCAAAGCCGCCGACGAGGCTCGCGCGCTCGACCCTCAACGACCAGAAGGCGAAATCGGTGAAGTCGGCATATAGCCTCGAGGCGCGGTGTCGCGCGAGAAATCGCCGCCGGGCCGCGACGCGCGCATCACCCGAGAGCATCGTCGCCTCGCCCTGCAACGAGAGCCTTGGATGCGCCAGAGGATCGCCGCCGCCGGGTGTGCCAAGCATCAGGCCAGCGCGAGGCTCGACCTCGAGTGCGCCGAAATGCGCCGATAGTCGAGAGATGAGGAAGACCGGATCGCCGCGCATAGTGGTCGCATGGTTCACACGGCTCGCCGCAGGCGCGCCGGTGCCGGGGTCGATGGTCGCAAGCGCGCCATGGCGCTCCCGCCGCAGCAGTGTCTTCGCTAACCGGCGCGCCTCGGCATCCACCGGCTGAAGAACGTCCTTCGGTTCCACGGCACCCCACGTCTTGTTGACAGCTTGGTTGCGACAATTGCGATTGACGATTCCCGACAAAACCAGTCAGGAATAGGAACCCAGCCGGCCCACACGGCCATCGCCCGGTATTTCAGCGGCTTGATGGATCGTGAAGGGAAAAGGCAATGAGCAGCAAGCACCATGGTGCCGGGAATGCGCCGGCAAACACCAATGATCTGCTCGACAACCACCCCTTCGACGCGGTTGAGCATGCGGTGCTCGACATTGCGCGGCGCTTCTTCGCCTCCTTTGCCCAGCCGGAAGGCCAAGCCTGGATTGGCGCCTTCGAGTCGGCACGGCACAGTTTCGGGCACCAGGGTGCGCTCCTGGCATGCTCGATCGTGAACGCGATTCAGGCGCTTCGCAGCATCCGGACAGCGGATTTCGGCTTCATCAATCCTGATTGCCCGTGCTGCCGGCACCGTGTCACGAACGAAGAGCGCTACTTCATCGCGATGCTGCACGCGATCCGGCGGGGCCGAAAGTCTGAGGCCACGCTCAACGCCATGCTGCTCTGCGGTGGGCTGGAACCGGTCGAGCTGATCGAGGCGACTATCCTGCTTGCCCGCGATCTCGCGGCCGTTCGTGAGATCGATGCGATGGCCTGACGGGGCGCGGCCCGATCATAGCCCGACATCCTGCGCGAGCGCCGAGGCGCGCTGACGGATCTTGAACCCATTGATCCAATCGAAGCGGAGGGCTGCCGGCGCTCGACGCCGCCCCCCAGCGTCACGAAACAAAACGGCTTACCTGCAGGGCGGGTTCTGCCCGATCTTCGCGGTGAGGCGCATCATCACATCATCCGGTGGCGCGAGCCCAAGCTCGGCGCCCTTGCGATACCAGGAGCGCGCAGTGCAAAGGTCGCGTGGCACGCCGTAAAGTCCCTCTTCATGAAGCTTGCCAAGGACAACCGCTGACATCGCATGTCCCTCTGACGCGGCCTCCGCCAGCCAGTCGAGGGCGCGAGGGACCCTGTCGAGCGCCTCGCTCTCGCTCCACAACAGGACGAGGCCGAGCTTGTGCTGCGCCTCCATGACACCCTTTCCGGCCGCGATGCTGAGGTAGTGCTCCGCAAGCCTGAGATCGTAGGGCAGGTGAACGCCATCAGCGTGCAGCGCGCCGACCAGAAAGGCGGCCTCCGCCTCGCCGGCATTGGCGCGGCAGACGAGCCGCGCCATCCCATGGGGGTCGTCGCCGACCTCGCAGGCGACGCGGGGCGTGCAACCTTGACCGACTTCCAAGCCAGGCAAAGGGTCGCAGGTTTCCGGCGCAAAGACCAACGCGTCATTGACGCCAGCAACAGCTTTCAAGTGAGCAGCAGTGGTTATTGCTCCTGCGAAGACCAATGTACTGAAGAGTGAGAAAAGTTTGCGAGAAAACGGACCCGAGATATCTTTCACTATATTAGATTTGACATGACCTAGACGGGCATATATCGACCTGCAGAGCCAGCGGAACTTGGACTGAAACGACCAACCTTGGTTAGTGTTCGCGACCGCCAGCCCCGGCCCCCGGCCGTCACTCAGACGTGGAATAGATACCGGAGAAGCTTGATGCCGTTCATCAATCGCAGAACGTTCACGATCGCGACCGCAGGTCTCGCGATCCTTCCCCCTAGCCTCGCTCTCGCCTCCGGCCACCAGGTCGAGATGCTGAACAAGCACCCCAGCGACAACACGCGCATGGTCTTCAACCCGCGACTGATCACGGTGAATGTCGGTGACACGGTCACGTTCGTCCCCACCGACAAGTCCCATAACAGCGAGTCGATCAAGGGCATGGCCCCGGACGGCGCCGAGCTTTGGAAGGGCAAGATCAACCAGGAAGTTGCCGTCACGTTCTCCCAACCCGGGTACTACGGGTACAAGTGCACGCCGCATGTCGCGCTGGGCATGGTCGGGCTGATTGTCGTTGAAGGCGATGGCAAGCTCGACAGCCTTGAGGCCGCTAAGGCGGTGAAGCATCGCGGCAAAGCCAAGAAAGTCTTCCAGGAAATCTGGGCCGAAGCCGAATCGCAGGGTCTCACGGCCTGATCGCGAGCTGCACGCGCCGGCGGACGCAAGCCGGCGCGGCGCAGCTTCGGACCTGCACCACAGGCCGTCTACGGCGGCAGAGCGGTCACGAATCCGGTCCCGGCAATCATGCACAGATAGAGAGCGCAGCGTTGCGCTGCCGGTCTCGGGAATGACATGCGTCGAGGCGTGATCCATGGAGGCTCCCTGCGAAGCTGCGGGTTGCGCGGGAGCTTGGTGGTGCGAGAGGCAACCTGGCTGGACGCAGCGATTATCGGCAGCTCACCGATCTCACCCTTTGATATTTCCCGATCAAAATAGTCAAGCTTTCATCGCTGATCGAGTGCGACGGCGCATCCCGAACTCGTGAACCATCGACTGAAAGCACCGCGTCCCGGAGGATGGCGACGTCTCCGACGGATCGGCTTCAATGACCACCTGACCAGCCCGTCTGTCGGCGGATGACGTCCGACAGGCCGAGAGCCGGACCGGATCGCCGCCCTACAAGGCGCTTCCCGGCAATGCGAGGTGATCGGCCAGTCTCAAAGCGAATGCGACAGAGGCCAGTGTTGGGTTAGCGGCACCCGAACGCGGGAACACCGCCGAGCCCGCAACATAAAGACCGTCGACCGACCAGACCTTGAGATCCCGGTCGACCACACCCTTGCTCGCCTCAGCCGACATCCGCGCAGTACCGATATGATGGCCACCGGCGGGCCAGAGATCGGTCGACGCGGCCTCGAGTTCCTCCTCGCTACTCAAGATGCGTGCTCGATCGCTGGTGGCCAGCGCGTCGCGGATAAGCTCGAAGCCGCGGCGCACGGTCCGAACATCGTCGTCACTGCTCTGCCATTCGACGGCGAGACGCCGCATCCCCAGACTGTCGGTCGCGTTACCAAGGCGCACGCGGGACGCAGGGTTCGGCGCCTGCTCGGCATTGAACTCGAGCGGATAGCTAAGATCGCGGCGGCGAAACTCATAGCCCGGGACCTTTCGGTAAGTCCTGCGGCGCACGACGTACCATTTATGCGCGAAGCTCAGCACCGACGGGGATCTGAGCGCGACATTGGCGGCGTGCCGCAAATAGAGCACGAGCGACGCCATGCCCCGACTATCGGCGCTCCGCCGCGCCATGTTGGCGTAGAGTTCGTTCTTCAGCATGAAGCGCACCAGGAAGAGCGCCGACAGTACACCGTCGCCGTGGCTGGGATCGTCGATCCGGCCGACCGTCGGTCTCAATACGAACGCGCCGAGGCCCTCACGCTCACGCGCAGCGGTCGAGGGCTGAAAGTTGCGACGGGTGTAGATGCCGTCGGTCGTGCGGATAAAGGCAAGCTCACGCCGTGACACGCTCCGATCCGTCGCGAGCCGGCCGAGATTGCCGACGAGGTGCGTCATGTAATAGCGGCCGACATGGTCATGCTCGTTGCCGAGCCCGTTCACTCGATCCGCGTTGGAGGCGAGCAGAAGTCTCGCGGTCTCGAGCCCACCGCCAGCGATAACAAAGGTTTTCGCACGGACGGTGCATCGCTTCTGCGGCGCGGGGGCGATGATCGCCCTGTCGGCCCGCTGCCCAGCCTCGTCCAACCGGATTTCAATACACGGCGCATTCAGGAGAACAGTGACGTTCTCCGCGGCAACGACCTCCGACCAGTAGCGCTCCGCGACATTCGTCGGCGGGCTGTATCTTTCCAGGTCGTCGATGGAGAGATCGTCGTGGCTGAGACCACCCAGGAACTCCCGGTCCTCGGGAGGGAGCGCAGTGCGCGCATCGAAGTCATTCTCGCCAAGCTCGAGAAACTCGGTCGCCCGGGAAAGGTAAGGGGCATACTCATCATACGAGACCGGCCAGGGCGCGCCCCAGTCGGTCATCTCGCTCGGCGTGTAGGGCAGGCAGCGGCCACCCCAGATCGAGGATGACCCGCCGAGCATCCGACGACGCCAGAGATCGAGCGGGGGGTGGCGCTCCGGGATGCGATGCGTCTCACACCAGTCGGAGGACTGCCGCGCCGCATCATGCGCCTTGTCGCCGGCCTCGAGGACAATGATGCGCCTCTGCGTCGATGACAGCGCCCGCGCGAGGGCACAACCGACCGGCCCGGAGCCGATGATGCAGATGTCGGCGTCAAATGAATGGTCGTCGGGAAGTTCTCTGCAATCAATCATGGTACCTCCAACGCTACGAGGAAGACGGCTCAGTGCACGGGCTGCCGGCGCGACCGACGCTCGCGAACCTGCGGCCAAGGGTCATCCGCCGTGAGACGGCTATCACGCAGTGCAGCATAACCCAGGGCCAGCCGCTGCACACGGCGTAATGCATGAGCGCGGTTCCAGGATGCGGCGCGGCCCGGCGTGATTGCCGGATGGAACTGTCATGTGAGCCAGCAACCGTCCCTTTCGGCCATGCGGTTCGCGGGATGGCTCCAGTCACCTCACCGCATAATCTTTGCGATGATCGAAGGGTGACCGAGCCCAGGCCCACTATCGCAGTCCATGAGACGCCACGTATCTCCGCCACCCACGCGCGGTCTGCGCCCAAAGACGAGGAGTGAAAAGGCCTTCGAGAAGTCTGCGCCCAGTGGACACAACGACGACGCGGGCCGCAGCGCAATAACTGAGACTTTTCGCTCGCACTTTAAGGAGCCAGAGGCCGAGAGACAGACACCGAGTGACTTCTGATACAGCTTCAACAGCTGTGGCATCCATACAGGTGTCTAGTATTTTAGCAGTGTCGCATAATATTTATCATTTGATAAAATTTACTACCTGGCCACCTTACTCACTCATTTCTGGCAGTTGATCAAGAATTTGATCCTGTGTTTTCAGTATCAAATGAGAATCATTGCCTCACTAATGGGGAAAACGACGCAACAGCAAGTATTCTCGCTTGAGCACATCCAAAGCTCTAACACTGTATTACAATATGGGATAGGTTTCCGACTGATGAAATGCCGTCAAGTGGGAGAGCTCTGCTCGGTTCTTCGACACATCTCGGAAGATCGCTGCGCTCGAGCCTGGGAACCGTGGAAGTACGCGGCTGACGTGATGGTTATCATCGATCCGTTGCATGCTTCAACCAGCCCATGGCGGCGTTTCGCAGTGTGGCGCTCTGTCGTTTCGCCCATGAAGCAGCGAAATATTCCCACGGAACGGACTGGAATCATCGGATTGGGGCGTAGGCCAGCGGCAAAATCGGCCCAAAACGAATCAGATGCAGCCCAAGGGCGACCGATTGAGTGGTCATTCAACCGACAGTTGCGCCATTTTGGCGCGGTTTTGTGCATGCAATTGCGGCAATTTACGGTCGAATTCACGGCGAGAAGCGAGATTCAAAAATGTCACTCGACCACAGGCGTTAACAGTGTGTTAACCTGCCGGTTGTGTGGGAGTTGCGTAGTCGCAACTTG
The DNA here is from genome assembly GCA_039815685.1 of Pseudomonadota bacterium. Lineage (GTDB taxonomy): Bacteria > Pseudomonadota > Alphaproteobacteria > Rhodobacterales > Rhodobacteraceae > Thermohalobaculum. The sequence goes on from JBCBYV010000016.1 coordinate 96,055, forward strand.
TAGTGGAGTGCGATCATGTTGGTGAAGTCTGCTTTCAATCGTCGAGCCCCTTCCCTTGGGGCATCCGGCCGCTCGGCGTTCGGCGTTAAGGTAAAGCGTGTCCTGGATGTGCTGCTGGCCCTGGGGGTGGGGCTCTTCTTCCTGCCAGTTATCGTGATTGCGGCCGTCATGATCTCCGTGACAGATGGTGCGCCCATCCTGTTCCGGCAGGTCCGCGTCGGCCGCAACGGCACGCATTTTGTCTGCTTCAAATTCAGAACAATGACGCGCGACAGCGAGGCTCGACTGAAAGCGGTGCTCGACACCGACCCGGAGCGCCGGGCCGAGTGGGAGGAGACCCGCAAGCTCAAGGACGATCCGCGGATCCTCGGCAAGGTCGGCTGGTTCCTTCGCAAGAGCAGCCTCGACGAGCTACCGCAGCTCCTCAACGTCCTGAATGGCGATATGAGCATTGTCGGGCCGCGCCCGATGGTTCCCGATGAACTCGAGCGCTATGGTGACAAGCTTTCGCGCGTGCTGTCGGTGAAGCCAGGACTCACGGGTCCGTGGCAGGTCAGCGGCCGCAGCGATACGACCTATGATGAGCGGATCCGGCTCGACTACGCCTATGCCCGCAGCTGGTCGCTCAAGCAGGACTTCGACATTGTTCTGAAGACTGTGCAGGTCGTTCTGACGGGGCGCGGCGCCTACTGATCCAGCGTCGGCGCTCCCGCAGAAAGTGACAGCGTGGAACGCTGAAGAAAGTCGTTATGCGAGAAGGATGACGACGATGATCCAGAATGCTGCGCAAAATGCGACTGCGAGGCGCAGCAATCTCCGCTTCGTTGCCCGACCGCTAGCAATATCGCTCGCTCGATTATCCATCTCTCAATTCCGTCCGAGCACTCCAACACAAGCGGTCGCAGCCTTTCGCTCGTCGATAGGCCGCGATCTGGTGAGGCAAAGAATGGCGAACGCGAGGAGAAAAGGAGGCCGTTTGGTGCACGCGCAAGAACGACCACTCCTGTTTTCCGAATGCAGGCACGATCTGCAAGCATGGTCCGGCAAAGGTGCGACATTCTGCAGCAGGTACGCGTCGTTGGACAGCGAGCGCCCGGATGCGCCGACCTCCACACATTGGCGACCGGTCGCGAACGCCGGGCCATGCTTTGAGAATGCAGCCACCGGAGCGGCAGCATGAGCCTCCATCATCATCTCTCGGTACTCTTGCTGTCGTCCGCCGGTCGGAGCAGCGCCGACGGTGAGGGTGGGAGGCCTGAGCGCCTGACTGGCAACGTCGAGAGAAAGAGTTTCGTTCCCGAACCAGTATCAGCGCTCCTACTGTGCAGATGCACACTGCGCCTGATCGGCGCTGTTGGGCGAAGTCGGCAGCAGATCGCGAGACGCAGCGTTGGGCCGTGGGGCGTCGGACCGTGGGGTCCGGCGGTGGGTGAGAACGACGAGCGGCGCTGGAGCGGCGGCGCTCGATGGACCGGCGATGAGCCGGTCGGAGCAGTCTGAATACGTATCGAGTGGGGTGATACAATGTTGCTTGCTTTCCGACGGCGCCTGCTTGCGGGCGGAATGAGTGTCCCGGCACCGCAGCTTGCGCGGCAGCCCGGCATTGCCGAAGGCGCGCACGCGCGCCCGGTTCCCGCCGCAACGCGCTGTGTCGTCATCATCGCCTCGACCGGTCGGGCGCAGGTGATCGAGCGCAACCTGCTCTCGCTTGCCAAACTGAACCCGGCTCCCGACCTCGTCGTGCTCTCCGTTGCGAGCGACGGCGACCTGCCGCGTCCCGCAGCAATCGCGGCCGCACCCTTCGAGATGGAGATCGTCCAGGGCCCGCGCGGCCTGACCCGCCAGCGCAATCGCGGGCTGAGGGCCGCGCGCTGCCGCGGCGACGTCGTCCTCTTCATCGATGACGACTACGTGCCGCGCCCCGACGCGATCGCCCGCCTCATCGGACTCATGAATGCGGAGCGGGACATCAACGGCGTCACAGGCGTTCTGCTGGCCGATGGGATCGACAACGAAGGCTACACCATCGACGAGGCGCAGACGATCGTGCGGCAGAGCACGCCGGATGGTCGCGCGCCTCGGGTGCTGCGTGACATCAAGGGCCTCTATGGCTGCAACATGGCGTTCCGCGCGAGCGCAATCGAGGACATCGATTTCGATGAGCGGCTACCTGCCTATGGCTGGCAGGAAGACATCGATTTCACGGCACAGGTACCGGGGCGTCTCGTGGTCTCGGATGCCCTGATCGGAGTACATTGCGGCACGAAGAACGGCCGGGAACGCCGGGGCGAACGGCTCGGCTACAGCCAGGTTGCCAATCCGCTTTATCTTGCCAGCAAGGGAACGATGACGGTGCGCACAGCACTCCGCCATATGCTGCGCAACATGGCAGCGAACCACGTGAAATCGCTGCGGCCGGAGAGCTGGGTGGACCGGGCAGGCCGGGCACGCGGCAACAGGCTCGCGCTGATGGATTTACTCACGGGCCGCCTTTCACCCGAGCGTGCGATAGAGATTGTTTGACGTGACCGAGATTGCACAAAGCACCCGTAGCACCGCCTCCGCGCAGCGCCCCACGGTCTCGATGATCGTGACCACGCTTGGCCGTGGCGCGCCGATCACCCTCCTGCTCCGCACCCTCGCGGTGCAGACGCATCTGCCGCTCGAGGTCATCTTCGTCGATCAGAACGAGACGGCCGCGATGGTCGGCGATGCGATTGCGGGCGAGTGGCCTTTCGATGTTCGGCACATCCATGCTCCGGGCGTGCGGGGCGCGTCCCGCGGCCGGAACCACGGATTGCCGGCGGTCAGGGGCGACATCCTGATCTTCCCAGACGACGACTGCTGGTACCCAGCCGATTTCGTCGCGAAATCAGTCGCCATCCTGGAGGGCGGCTACGATTTCGCCTGCGGGCGGGCGGCCGACGAGAACGGGCGCAGCATTAACGGCCGTTTCGAGACGGAAGCGATGGAGGTCACGCACGGTGTCGTCTGGACGACCTCGATCGAGTGGATGCAGGTCGTGCGCACGAGCGCGTTCCGTGCCCTCGGCGGCTTTGATGAGGATATCGGGATCGGCGCCCATACGCCCTGGCGCGCCTGCGAGGCGCAGGAACTTGTCTTTCGGCTGATCCAGAACGGGTATCGCGGCTTCTACTCGCCCGATCTCATCGGCCATCATGAGGAACTCGACACCGAAGAGCCCGACCTGCCGATGCGCCGCAAGATGCGATCCTATGGCCGGGGCATGGGCTTTGTGCTGGGCATGCATGACCGCCACCCTGCGACCGCGGCATTCTGGATTGCGCGCTCAACCGCCGGCGCCTGCCTCGCCTTCGCAAAGCTTCGGTTTGCGCGGGCCCTTATGCTCTTTCATGTGACGCTCGGTCGGATCGAGGGGCGCATCGGCAAGAGCTTCACGCCATGACGCAGGCTTCGCGTTCCTTGGCACATTCGCGAGGCGCCCTCGATGAGTGAGCAGGTTGGCCCGGGCGGGATTACGCTCGCGGCGAAGGACGCGGTGGCGAGCCAAGGCGAGAGTGACCGCAAGTCCAAGCTCTCAGGCTCGGAACTCGCCAAGCAGGCGGGCTACATGGCGAGCGCGCGCGTCGTCGCACAGGTAGCGCAGTTCTCGACCTTCCTCCTGGCCTCACGGCTTCTCGGACCGGCCGACTTCGGCGTCTATGCCCTCGTCTTCGTCATCGCCTTCCTCGTCAACGAGGCCGCCCAGTCGGGTTGGCGCGAACTCGCCATGGCGGACGAGGCGGAGGCGGATGTCGCGCAGACGATGTCCTGGATCGCGTCGATCGCGATGGGCGGCATCCTCGCGATCGTCGGCACGCTCGCCTACGCGTATTTCCCCGGCATCGGGACACAGATCGGTCTCGGTACCGTCGATTTCGACGTCTTTGCGCTGCTGATGCTCTTCAGCGTCCACATCTCGCTCTGTGGTGCGGTGTCCGTCCAATATGGCAGGCTCGTCACCTTCGGAAAGGTGGGCACACTCAGTAAGACACAGACGGTCTGCGAGATCGTGGCCTTCGTCGTAGTGGCCACGGCGCTGATCAACGACTTCGGGATCGTCTCGCTCGGCTTCGGCCAGTTGGCCAGCTCTACGACAGCGCTGACGCTCTCCTATCTTGCGCTCTCACCGCGTCGCTTCCGCATGCCGCGGGTCGGGGAAACGCGGCGCATCATCCGCTTTGTCACGTCGATACTGCTGAGCCGTGCTGCCTTCTTCATCAATGACAGCCTCGTGCTCATCATCGTCGGGGCCTATCTTGGCCCGGCCAGCGTCGGCTTCTTCCGCGCTGGTGGCCGATTCGCCGGCGCTATCGCCGACGCAATCTCCGAGGCGATGCGCGTCACCTCCTGGTCCTCGCTGCAACGCGCTTTCGGCGAGGCGAAGGAAAACGGCACGCTCGAGACGGAGAAGGGTCGGCCGATACCACCGCCCGAAGCCGCGGACAGCTTGTTGCGGCTGATCGGCGGCGGCGCTTATCTCGTCATTCCTGCCTTCGTGGGCCTCGCGCTGGTTGCACCAAGCTTCATAGTGCTCGTGCTCGGGCCGACCTGGCAGCCGGCCGCGATCATCCTCTCGATCTTCGCTCTCCGTCGTCTGGTCATGCTGCCCGGAGTCCTGCTGGCCCCGCTCCTCGCCATGACCGACAGGCTGCCGGTCGGCCCGGTGATCGCGGTGCTCACCTCGGTGGTGACGGTCGGCATGCTCATGATCTTTGCACCGCTCGGCATGGAGTGGGCGGCCGTGGGCCAGCTTTTCGCAGGGCTGATCAGTCTTGCTCTGACGCTCGCGGTGCTCGCCTGGATCGGCCGGATGTCGCTCGCGAAGCTTGCCGCCGTGCTGGCGGCACCCTGCTTCGCCTCGCTCGTCATGGCCGTCGCGCTCATCTTCGCCTTCGGGCTCGATCCGATGGCTGATGGCGATACGGCCGAGGCCCCGTTCCGCCTGATCGGCGCGGTCGTCCTCGGTGTCGCGGTCTACGGCACAGTCGTGATCGCAGTGTCGCAGCAGGCGCGCACCCTTGCACAGATGGCGATGAGGACAGCCCGGCAACGCGCCTTCGGCTGACCCAGACGACGATCCGTGACTTTCGATCGAGAAGCATCCTAGCAGGCAAAGCATGGAACTCGGTGTAGCGACGCATTTCGGACAAGGCTGGCCACCTGCTGCGATGGAGGAGGTCAGGATGATCGGCGCGGACTTCGTCCGGGACGCTGTGCATTGGGACGAAGTCGAGACCGAAGCCGGCGTCCTCGTGTTCGAGGGAGGCCGCTTCAACTTCCCGGATCGGCTGGCCGAGGAGGGCATCGATCTCCTCGCAGTCTTCTCCCGCCACAACCGGCTTTATGACCCGGGCACCCCTTTCACACCGGAGGCACAGGCTGCGTTCGGAAACTACGTAGACGCATTCCTCACGCGCTTTCCCGATGTGAAGGACGTCGAGATCGGGAACGAATTCAACGCGCAGAACTTTGTCGTGGGCCCGGTCCGGGAGGCGGGATACGACAAGCGCCCCGCCTTCTACGCCGGCCTCGCCAATGCTGCGGTCGAGCCGGCAGCGACGAATGGCGCCACCTTGCTCCTCGGCGCCGCCCACTCGATCCCCATCGGCTGGTTCCGCGATCTGGCCGAGGCAGGGGTGCTTGACGATGCCGATGGTCTCGTCATCCATCCCTACTCATCGCCGCCCGAACATGTCGGCAATCATATCGACCTGCTCCGGAATTCGCTTGGCCGGTTTGCGGACATGCCCCTCGACGCCACCGAGTTCGGGCGCGAGGTGGATGATGCGATGACGGCCGCAGCCTATCTCGTCCGCATGACCACGGCACTGGCCGAGGCTGAGGTGAGATCGGCCGCATGGTATGCGCTTCGCGAGCAGTCGTGGCATCGGAACATGGGGCTTTTTGGTGAGGACGGGGCGATCCGGCCGGCCGGCAACGCCTTCAAGACCATGGTCGGAACGGTGTTCGAGGCCGGGAAGCCGGAGCGTCTCGACTACGGTCCGCGCACCTGGGCCGTGCTCTTCGGCGACCGCGTGCTGGTGACCTGGGGGGCGCGTCGTGGCATCGAGATCGAGGGCGACGATGTGCGCTGGCTCGACACGACCGGGGCGGAGCTTAGCGTGCCACCCGGCGAGATCCTGCCCGACAGGCCCATCATCGCAATCACCGAAACACCGCTTCGCGAGCGTCTGAAATTCGCGCCCGAGATCGTGCTGGCCGACAGCTTCTACGATTTTCGGGTGGGTGCCGAGATGGGGGCCACCGCGGGCTCGGGTAACTGGCAGTGGCTCGAGCGCCGCGGCGATGGCGTCGAGGCGGAACTCGTTACCATGGGTGGCGGCGATCTGCAGAGCGAACCCTGGCGTCCCTATCTTGGTGGCGAGTATCGCCGTCCGCTCAGCGTCACCGAACGCTCGATTAGGCCCGTGGACTTCGATGCCGGTCTCGTCACTGGAGAGAAATCCTACTCCATCGTCGAGCGCCTCGACCTTGGCTTGGCGCAGTCCGTCGATCTCTGCATGACTTGGACGATGGCGGAAGAGGCGCGGGTGCGCGTCGCCGTCTCGGTCGGCGGGCGCGAGATCGTCGATGAGATGCTGAACCAGACCACGAGCATCCGAGTGCGCGGTGTCACCGTCGATGACGGCGAGATCATCGAGTTCGTGGCAAGCCCCGCGGCAGGCGATGGCGGTGCCACGGTCCGGCGTCGCTATGTCGTCGGTGTCGCCGGAGAGAGCCTCGCCTGCAACGACTTCGACTGAGCCGGTCTTGTCGCCGCGACGGTTGTTACGCCTTCGCGTAGTCCAGCTTCTCGAAATCGTCCGAGTAGAGCTCCACGATCTGTGCGCGGGCGCGTGGCGTCAGGAGTTCCTTAGAGTCGACAGGTTGCGCCTGGCGCTTCACGCGCCTCATGGTGATCTGCCGCCCAAGCCGCTCTGCAAGATCCCGCTCTGCCGCCGCGATGTCTTCCAGCTTGTAGACCCGGTCGAGGATGAGCGTGCCGTCGCCATCACTGACCCAAGCCCATTGCGGCATGGTATGACGGTCGATCTGCCCCAAACTAAGCCTGTTGCTGAGACGATTGAGCCAGGGGTGCCAGCCATCGAGAAGATCGTCGCGCGAGTATGGCCGATCACGCTGCCAGTAGAGGTAGAGCGACGCGATCCGGTCGAATGGATTGCGCACCAGCGCGAACTTGAACCGCCTCTCCCACTTCTCGGGTCCAAGCCAGTTCAACCTCTCGAGCGCGGTGTCATGGTTCAGCAGCGGCACCCCAAGCGCACGCTCCATGCTTGTGCCACCGCATTTGCTGATGTGGATGAAGACGAAGTCCTCAAAGTATTTCTGATGCAGTTTGCCGATAGTGTGCGAAAGTCGGCTGGTATGCGCATCGCTGATCGGCAGTATGCGTTTCAAACGAGACTTCCGGGCCTCGAAGGCAACAGGGTCGTTCGAGATCTGTTGACGGAGCACTGAGAGCAACAACGCCGACCTCCGAGACCGCTTTCCGAGCGCTACGCACAACTGTTAACTTCAACTATAAATCGGATAGAATCAAGCAGTTTCGCAGCTCGCCTAAAGAATTTGCTTGTGCCTCCCGCATAGGCATGGCAATTCTCATGTGGAACTTTCGAAAAGAAATCGTCACGAACTGAATACTTTCTAATTCAGTTTGAGGCGGGCCATGCTTATCATCGCAGCTTCGAACATCGATCCCTCGAAACGCCAAGAACATGTGGCGCCCGCACGGTGACTCGGCTAGAAACCCGGCATGGAAGTGTATCCGAGTGGTGTAGCCGTTCTGCTTCTCTGGGCCGCGATAGCCCTCAAGCCCGATCGCGGGCTGATGTTTGCTATCGCCTGCGTCCCTCTCGGCATGTTTGCGGCCTTCAAGCTGCCGATCGGCGGGATGACCCCGCTGATGGCCCAGATGACCGCTGCGGGCTCGATTGCGCTCCTGTGCCTGCACCATCTGATGCAGCGCAGATCCGAGGTTCACGCCCCCCCGGCGGCCCTGCCGCTCATGATCTTCGCAGGATACGCCGTCTTCGCCTCCGTCTTCCTGGTGCGAATCTTCGAAGGCGAATTCATGGTTTTCAGCATGTCTCGCGGGGACTTCGGCATCCGCGTGAGCCATCTCTTCCCGGCGACACTGACGCCGCTTCGACCCGCGCCAGCGAACATCTCGCAGACCGCCTACCTGCTCCTGAGCGTCGCCTTCTTCCTCGCTGTCGCGGATGTCGCCCGAAGGCGCGGCTATTCCGTTCTCGTCTCCGCCCTCAGGGTTGCGGCGATTGTGAACATCGTCTTCGGCATCCTCGACCTGCTGCAGCTCGACGCGTTGCTCTCGGTCGTTCGCACCGCCAGCTACATCCTCCACAACGACCACGCGATCTCGGGTATCCCCCGTGTAATCGGTGCCTTCCCGGAAGCTTCTGGTTTCGGCCACCTCTCCGCGGTCCTTGCGGCGTTCTTCCTCTTCCTCGGTGTCGAGCGAAAATCCACGTCCGACATGGCGATTGGCGCAATCAGCGCGCTCTTTGCAGCACTCGCCCTATCCTCGACGTCGTTTGTTGGGCTCGGCATGATCGCCCTGGTCTTTGCCCTGCGGGCGGCTGCCAGCGTCCTTCTGACGCTGGATCGCACGATGACGCTCGTGCTCGTCGCATTTGGCGGGATTTCGTTGGCAGCACTCAGCATCGGGATCCTCGCGGTGGAGATCCATGGCGGCGGGGTGGGCGCCAAGATCCTGAACGAGCTCATCTTCTCGAAATCGACATCGACCTCCGGTCTCGAGCGGGGCGCGCTGGCGCTTGGCGGTTTCCAGGCATTCGTCGACACTTACGGCCTCGGCGCTGGCGTCGGCTCGGTTCGGGCGAACGGGTATGTCTCGGCACTTGTGGCCGCCGTTGGCGTCCCAGGTGTGATCCTAGCTCTTTGGTTCGTGGCGGCAGCGTTCGGCAGGGGTGCGCCGCGCGTCGCGCCACAGCAGGTCGCGCGGATGGGCGAAAACGTTGCACCGCGCGAAGCGATCAGCGCCTGCCGCGGTGCGGCCATCGTCCTCTTCGCCATGGCCGCCGTAAGCTCGATGAGCGTCGATCCTGGCTTGGTGCTCATGACGCTGGCGGCGATCTCGACCACCGCGGCGCACGCGCCCGTCACGGCCGCTTCGGCACGCCAACCCGCACCGAGGCGCACCGCCGCACTCCGACCCGCGGTCTGAGCAGATCTTCACGCGGCCGTGCCCGTCTAGGGCTCGATGTCGTGGTGTAGGCTGCGTCCCTGCCCGTGATCCACCTATGAGCGCCTCCGACGATCACGGCTGAGTGACGTTAGTTTTGACGCCACCGCACTGGCGAAATGGACCGGAATTGATTAGATTTTCCCGTATAGCGTTTGCGTCAGTGGAGGGGTTCTCGTGACGGTTGTGTATGAGGCTGAGGTACTCGACCTCGAGGGATACTCGGTCGAGATGAATGGTGCTGCGTCTGGCGGGCAGACTTTGCGCGCCAAATGGAACGCGACAAATACCGCGACTTTGTCGTTCGCAGGGGAGACGGGTAGCTACCGCGTCACCGCAGTTGCGGTTGATGAGAACGATGGCCGCTCAAATCTCTCCTTCAGCCTGAACGGCGTGCCCATCTCCACGACGGTGCTCGATCAGGACATCGGTGGGCCGACCAACCCTGCTGCCTTCGTCACCATCGACTTCGGCGTCGTGGACCTCGTGGCCGGGGATGAGCTGACATTCTCGGGCAACGTCGATGCGGGCGAGTATGCCCGCCTCGACCTGATCGAGCTCATGAATGTCGGCGATTTCGACCCGTTGCCGAGTGCCGGGGACGACAGCGCCTCGACCGATGCGGAGACGCCGGTCGACATCACGGTCCTAGCGAATGACTCCGATCCCGACGGCACACCGCTCGATCCCACGAGCGTCAACGTGATCTCCGGCCCTGGGGGCGGCAGGGTCGTCATCGGCGCGAACGGCGTCATCACCTACACCCCCGATCCGGGCTTCGACGGGCAGGACAGCTTCACCTACACCGTCGCCAACACCGAGGGGCAGGTCTCCGCCGCCGCGACCGTCACCGTCGATGTGGCGAGCGCCGACCCGGATCCGGACCCCGATCCCGATCCGCAGACCGGCACG
>JBCBYV010000035.1:0-35156 GCA_039815685.1 Pseudomonadota bacterium
CCCTGGCCTTGCAACACCTCGACCTGGCGCAGCTTCACGACGATCTCTTCTGGCTTGTCTCGCTTCCCAGCCATCTCTGGTCCTCCTCAAAACGGGATAAATCTATCCCAGTGGGTGGACCACTTCAGTGGGGGCACTCCAAGCGCGAGCAAATCCGCGATCGCACACGCGCCGGCATGCAGGCAGCCAAGGATCGGGGTGTTCATGTCGGAAGGCCCCAACTGATCCAGCCCGAAGAAGCGGAACTCTACGCCCGTGAGATCGGCCAGGGCAGGATCACCGTCGCAGAGCTGGCGGAGCGCATCGGCGTCGCGCCGCAGACAGTGGCGAGAGCCGTGCGGAGGAACACGCGTGGCTAGGCGGACCAAGCGGACACTCACATTAGCTGGGCCTGTAGTCCCGGCATCGGGATATCGGAACCCATCTGCTAGCGCGACACTCGCTTCGATTCGCCGACATCTTTTGGTATATTTCTAGAGATTGATGACTGCTCGTGGGCAGCCTATTGAGGTTGGGAAATGTATTCGACCTACCGATTCACCCTTCACATGTCCGGCGTCGGTCTTTTAGCTTTCTTTCTTACCGCGCAGACGGCCTTTGGACAGCTTCGTCAGCATCTGTCAGATGGACCCTACACCACCCCGAATCGCTCGCTCCCGTCGCACGGGCTGGGTAGAGCCGGCGTGGGTGATCGCGGAGCGATCATCGTGATTCCACCCCTTGGCCAGCCGTCAGCCGGCGCGTGGACCTTGCAGGATGAGAGTAACGGCGACCTTATTCTCCAGCTCCCGAACGGGTCCGAAAATAACCCAGTGTCGCTCCACGGCATCTGTCAAAAGACACCCTGCCTCTCGCAATGCAGTCTGGTTGGCTATCGGTGCCTCGAATGATGCTTGATTTTGCCGAAAGATACGCCAAACTCGCTGCTCTTCTCGGGTTTCTCTTCGCTGTGTTCCAATACTACGACACCGGAAGGGCAGCCCGCGTCGAACGATCAATCGATTACTTTGAAATCTATCAGGACAAGGCGCAATCCGCGAAGAACGAAATTGACACCATGTACAGAGAGTATCAGGCCAATGTCGGTGATCTCACTAGCCAGTCCGAAACCGATGAGGTCTTCTACGCCGTACAGCTCAACATACCCTGCACTTCGAGAAGATTGCCTCCTACATGGACGGGCTGCGGGTCTGCGTGCTTTCCCGTGCGTGCGACAAAGCGACGGCGCGGGCACTGATGCGTTCGGAGGCACGGCTAGCTTACCGTGCGTTCAAGCAGTTCGTCGATGCCGCGCTCGAGCGGGACCCCAGCTACGCCAAGGGTGTCCGCTGCTTCGCCGAGATCGCGCAGGGGCGCGGGTGCTGGACGAGAAGGACCTTTTAGCGGCAGCCCAAGCCGAGCTGATCCTATCTCGTTCTAAGTCACTGAAAAATTGCATCAATGCTGTCATCTGAGCATCTCGAAAAACTCACCGCTGCCAGCTCGCGAGCATCTCGCGCGTTACCTCCTTCGGATAGCAGAGTGGGCTGTGGCCGCCGGCCCGCGACCAGGCGCTGCGTCTTCCACAGCGGCGACCGGCGCGGTCTCGGTGATAGGGGCACGCACAGGAGCCCGGATAGCGCGCGATCGAGGTGTTGACGATCTCCCGCCGGAGAGTCTCAGTCGAAGGCTGGGCGCGCGCGACCTGGGTCTTTGCCTCCCGCGCCGGCGTTCTGACCGGAGCCGCTTTTGGCGGAGCTTCCGAGAGATAGGCGCGATGCATCCAACCCTCGGTGCCCGCCGCGCTCTGCACCTTTATCCAGTCTCCCCGCGCGGCGCTGAGCGCCGCAAGCTTCGTGCCGTGTGGGAAGGCATCGAGGCGCTTATGGTCCTGCCCAGCTCCGGCCCGCAGGATCAGTGCCGAGGCCGTCACATAGACCGTCCGCGTCGTCTGGGCCTTCGGTGGCGAAACTGTTTCCTGGACTGCAGGTTGTGTCACCACCCGCGGAGGATCGACCGCATCAATGGCGGTGTCGGTGGCGCTGCGTGCCGTGGAGCCATCTTGTTCCCGCGAAAGGCCGACCATTAACAGGAGCACGAATAGCGCGGCCCATAAATATCTCGCCATCTACAGCCTCAAAATCCGCTTTCGGCAATCTTCCATTAAGGAAGATTAACACGAAATCGCGCGCCGAGCGCGCTGTCGCATTCCAAGACAGTCAGACCGGCAAATCGTTTGGTTGCAGAAACTTGGCGGACACATGCTCTCCCAGGCTACCGCTCTTCCTTGAGCAAAGACTCAGGAGGTTCGCATGGCTCGTAAAACGCCGCGGCTGCTGTGGCCGGATCAGAACCGCGTGGCGGAGGCCCATGGTACGGTAGCGATCTTTGCCCTTGTAGGGCTGGGCTTCATCGCGAGCCCGCTCTCCCGAACGCTCATCTGGCTGGCGGGGATCGGTGTGGATATCGTACCGCTTCGAAGGGCGCTCGAGATCGTCGAACGGATTTGCTTGTGATGCCTACTTCCGGAGACTCTGCACTTGCTTGGGGGATGGCCGGTCGTGCCGGCCCTCAGAGGAGTGGCCGTCAAGCGAAAACGAAATCGGTCTCGTCAATCTGGCCGCTGAGGCATGTGAGCCAGATGCTGTTGCCATCCATCAGTTCAAACCGACCATCATGATCTCCAGTTTGTCTGATGGGCAACAAGAGGCTTCCTACAGGCCGCTGCCTTTTTGTTTAACGGACTGCGCCATTCTGTATAATGCCCCAGCACTTCCGCTGCTCCTTTGTCGCAAATGTATTAATATCGAGCCATTTCGTATTGCAATGCTATATGCATCTCCTCTACCACGACCTGCTGCATCCAAAACGGCTCTTCCCGAAAGATCTTCCTGTTATCGGAGCCAAAATCTCTCTTTATGAATTCTTCATACACTGAAATCCAACGCCCTGTCAGTCCATTATGGCCAAAACTATGTCGATAAACTTTCAGCCTAAGAAGTGCATCTTGAAGATGCGGGAGCCTCTCTTGAAAGCCTTGCGAAAACGATATCCCCTGTTTCTTTAAACTCTCTTCAATTTTTTCTGTAAATACCCTGTTAGTTGTAACCAGAAATGCTGTAAGCGCATCAGCGCTATCAACGACACCTAGCCTTAGAAAATCGCCAATCTTTTTAAGCGCCTCTCCAGGGAATAATTCATACCCCTCCGTATCGCGCAGTTCTTCATTCAGTAAATAAATATCATCCTCGATAGACCGTTTCTTCCTATCAAACCAATCGGATCTCTTCGATCTGGATATAATTGATCTGTAAAAGTTGACATTGTTTTCTTTCCTGAATCTTTCTTGTAGATAATGCTTCAGGACTGGAATAGTGTAAACTGGCGGGCCAGAGCCATCATATTCAAGTAGACCATAATTTCTTATGTGTGCCAACTCAATAACGGTTGCCATGTCATAAAATTTCTCGCTCTCATCTCGAGATGCAAGCATCAGTAAATCAAACTCGTTTGGATAAAACTCTCTTATCTCAGATATTATATGCTCACAGTACGCGGATATCTCCGCCTCGCATGCGTGCTCCATGCCTAGACCAGTGGAGGCATTAATATTTATAGGCCGCTCTACGCTCGCCGCAATGAACGTCTCATGATAAAATGAGCAGGCAAGCCTAGAGAGCAGCGGATGGCCCCCGAACCTCTCGAATATATAATCGATCGCATCTTCAGTGAAGATTAATCCCATTCGCCTTCCAAAAAAGGTAACCATACGCCCTAACGCATCGCGTTCAAATCCCTTTAAATATTGAATATTGACAATTCCAAACATTGGATTTTGGACTGAGCGCCCACTATACTCAATTGGATATAAACGACTTTCTTCACATACGGTTGGGTTAACGCCACAAACTATAAAGCATATTTTTTGTGTTTCCGACTGAATGGACCAAATGACCTGCCATAAGTCTACAAAATCCTGTGTCCAATTTGTATTTGAGGGCGATGTTGGTGAAATATATTCAATTTCATCAAATATAAGACAAATTCGTCTCGATCGTTTTATACCCTTTACAGCTCTCTCTAATACCTCTGTAGCATCCATGCCAGTGTTGAGTTCCTTTTTAGAATTTGATCCGTATATGTCATCGATAGACTTGACAATTCGCGCAATGAGGCCGTCACAGTCAAGATTTCTAATATACCGTTTCTTGCAGTCGAAGTAAATTGTATCGACAGGTGTTGAATTTGATAGTATTTTTGCGACCCGAAGTAGTACAGAAGTTTTTCCTACCTTTCGAAGGCCGAAGAGGCCACTATTCTGCCCTTTTTTTGCACTGTCGATGAGTGCGCCCACAAGGGCATCGCGTCCATAGAAGTACTGATTCGGCTGGAGTGGGAGCTTATAATTGAACAGGTCCCTGATAAATAACGTTTCTGATATAGAATTACGTATTTTCCAAGGATCATCTTTCGCCGCATCTAGTTGCTTATCTGTCAAACCAACAATCACTCGGGATTGTGGGTATTGGCTATGCTGAGTCGCAATGACATCCAAAAGATTGGGGTCAGGTGAGTTAAAAAGCACTAAGCTTGGGTCTATTCTCTCATTCAAAGGACTTTCATGGCAAAATTGATCTATAGCTTGAAAGGTGCGCGGTTCTACAGTTGGAAATCGACTCAAGAAAAGTGCGATCTCTTTTTCAAATCCAAAAATCTCTTTAATTGAGTTAGACGGGCGAAGAATTAGCACAAAGAGCTTCGTTCTATGTGATAAGCGTTCATTAGCCCAAGATATCTGGAAGTGGCCCGCAAGACCGCGTAGCAATTCGTACATATCGGGACGAGAGCGAAAGATTGACTGGTCCAGGTGAGGTGAAAAGAGCTCAGTCATTTTTAACCGTTTTCAATCCTAGGCGCGGCAGGAGTTTCTGATCACTCAGGGAAGACCGTACCGCTGTGGGCGCACTTGGACAATTGGCGAGGAGCCGAAAACCGGCCTTCTGCGAACGGCGGCCAAGAGGGCTTAACACTATTGGCAATTGCGTTTAAGCGGGAGATGCTCAGAGCGTGGAAAATCCTCATGATATCAATGATCATAGCCTCTTTGCTCCCTGTCCGCTGAACACTCTTCGGGTGAACTGTTAAGGGTCTTCATCGCCGTCGCTAGTGGTGATGGGCTTCGGTCGCGAGCAGCCAACCGCAACGCTGAGCACGTGGAGTTCGAAGTCTTCGATCTGGGGCGTTGCAGCGTCAGATCGAAGCTCGGTCTCCAGATTGCGCAGACTCGGGACGGCGCCAACGCATAGAACGAACTGATGCGGTCCTGTGTGGCGGCGCTCGGCGAGGTATCGGGGTTGGCCGTCCTTGTCCTGCGGCAAGATCTGCTTGCCCTTCCTGACCGTCTCGGTCCTTTCCTCCCATCGGGGGCGAGCGGGATGGCGTGCCATTGGCCTTCGAGGACTTGGTACAGCGCGGCGGGTGCTTCGGTATCGCTCTCGAAGGCGAAGCAGAAGGGCTCACCGAGTTTGAGCGTGGCGTCGGGCTCCGGGATCTGATCGACGAATTCGATCAAGCCACGCTCTTTGGATGGGTGGTGGAGAGTGAGCTTACCGCGGATGGCGTTGGCGTCGAGCCAGCGCGCCCGTTGCTCGGCGATGCTGATGTTTGGGTCGGGGAAGAGGTCGGCGTCGATCTCTACGGCAGTCTCTCGGTAATGCTCTGCGATCCAAGGGTGGATCGCCACAGCCCATGTGCGGCGCATCCCGCCTTTGCTGAAGTTGGATCGGTAGCCGTGGGCGAGGGAAACCGGCCGCCCAAGAGCGGCGGTGAGCTGATCGAGGGGTGAGAGACGCGTCGCATCCTCAATCGCGCGCATGACCTTGTAGAGCCGTCTGCGCTCTTCATTGCTGCTCTTCAGCCAGTCAATCGACATTCTTGATCAATACCTTTGAAGAATACTCACATTACCGATGAAGCTACCGCAGCGGCTTGGCGTCTTCAACGGTAGAAGACTATCCAAGACGCTGCCTTCTCAAAATAATGCTTTGAGAAATAGGACTTTTGTCCTATTATGTTCGCTATACGTTCTCACGTGAGAGCCAAGCGGAGGAGGAAGCCGAAAAACAGACAATGCCCCTAGGGGCAGAAAGGACGAGACCATGACCGATGACACCGAAAGCCCCTTCGTCACTGTGACGCCCACCGTGAAGATCGACTGGGATCACTGCGAAAGCCTGCTCGACGGCAGTGAGATGAGCGAGGAAGAAAAGAAGGCGTTCATCGAGTCCCTCTGGTCGATCATCCTCTCCGTCGTCGATCTCGGCTTCGGACTGCATCCGGCCCAACAATCCTGTGGACAATCGGCCAGCCTCGAAGAGCTGAACACCATCGATGTGGTAGCCTTGCTGGAGTTGAGCCCTGAGCCGGCGCCCCTGCAACCGAATGAGGTGAGCGCGGATGATGGGCAGGAAGAGAGTCCCGATGAATGACCATGTCTCCCACACCGCTCTGCGGTCTGCGCTGATCTTTTGCCGGGTCTCCTCGGCCAAGCAGAAGGCCGAGGGCTTCGGGCTCGAAAGCCAGGAGCATCGCTGCCGCGAGTATGCCCGGTTACGCGGCTATGACGTCGAAGCTGTGTTCCCAGATGATGCCTCCGGTGGCGGGGACTTCATGAAGCGGCCGGGCATGGTGGCGCTGCTCAGCTTCCTCGATGCGCAGCCGGCCAAGGATTACGTCGTGATCTTCGACGATCTGAAGCGCTTCGCGCGTGACACCGTCTTCCACATCAAGCTGCGGCAGGAGTTCAAGGCCCGCGGCGCGCGGGTCGAATGCCTTAACTTCACCTTCGAGGACACGCCCGAAGGGACATTCGTCGAGACCGTCATGGCCGCCCAAGGAGAACTGGAGCGGGAGCAGAACCGGCGCCAGACCATCCAGAAGATGAAGGCCCGGCTTGAGAAGGGCTACTACGTTTGGAACAACCCGCCGCGCGGCTATCGCTACGAAGCCCGGCGCGGCGAGGGAAAGGTGCTCGTCCGCCATGAGCCCCTAGCCTCGATCGTGCAGGAGGCGCTCGAAGGCTTTGCCTCCGGCCGCTTCGACAGCCAGGCCGAAGTGAAACGCTTCCTCGAAAGCCAGCCCGCCTATCCGAAGGACCTGCCGGGCGGCGAAATCAGGTTCCAGCGGATCACGGACCTGCTCGGCCGCGTCAGCTATGCGGGCTATGTGGAGGCGCCCAACTGGGATGTGAGCCTACGCGAGGGACGGCATGAGGGCCTGATCTCGCTCGCCACCTACCAGCGCATTCAGGAGCGTCTCAAGGGAACGCCCAAGGCGCCGTGCCGTACCGATCTCAACGAGGACTTTCCGCTGCGGGGCTTCACGCTCTGCGGTGAATGCGATCAGCCGCTCACCGCCTGTTGGTCCAAGAGCAGGACAGGCAAGAAGCATCCGTACTAT
Source organism: Pseudomonadota bacterium (assembly GCA_039815685.1). GTDB lineage: Bacteria > Pseudomonadota > Alphaproteobacteria > Rhodobacterales > Rhodobacteraceae > Thermohalobaculum. The sequence continues at coordinate 7,438 of JBCBYV010000035.1, forward strand.
CTCTGCTTCAACCGCGCCTGCAGCGCTCACCGCAAATCGATCAAGCGCGACGTGGTCGAGGGCGCGTTCGAGCAGGTGCTGAGGTCACTGACGCCATCACAGAAGCTCTTCGATCTCGTCGAGGTGATGTTCCGCAGTGCCTGGGATCAGCGCGCCGAACAGGCCAAGGCCCAGGCGCTGACGATCAAGAGCGAACTGAAGAGCGTCACCACCCAGGTCGATCGGCTCATGGATCGGATCGTGGAGGCCGAAAGCCCGACCGTCATCGCCGCCTATGAGCAGAAGATCGATGCGCTTGAGATGGAGAAGAAAATTCTTGTGGAGAAATCCAAGTTGGCGGGCCAGCCGCAGCATGCCTACGAGGAGATGTTCGAACTCGCCCTCAGCTTCCTCGCAAACCCCTGGAAACTTTGGGAAACTGGCCACATGACCCTGCGCCGCATCGTGCTCAGACTGGCCTTCGCAGAGCGTCCCGCCTACAGCCGCGAAATCGGACTTCGAACCCCAAAAACTACGTTACCCTTCAACGTGTTAGAGGGATTTTGCAGTCATGGAATAGAAATGGCGCACCGGGGAGGATTCGAACCCCCGCCCCCCAGATTCGTAGTCTGGTGCTCTATCCAGCTGAGCTACCGGTGCTTTGGACTGTCGAGGGCTGCGAGTTAGCGGGTGGGGCTGGGGATTGCAAGGGGGGCGGACCCGGTGTTGCCGAACCGGTGCGCGTCTTTCTCGGCAACGCCCGCGTGAGGAGCCTCGAGGCATCGCGTTCGTGTTCAAGCTGATCGGTTCAGGCGGTTGGCCGCGGCGGCGGGGCGGAGGCAGAGGGCGAAGACGGTGCCCGCGGGGGAGGTGGAGACCAGCGAGAGTTGCCCACCTTGCGCCACCGCGAGTTCGGAGGCGATGACGAGGCCGAGGCCCGTCCCGCCACGCCTGGTGCTGGAGCGGAACGGACGGAAGAGATTGTCGCGCGCCTTCTCCGGCAGGCCCGGTCCGGTATCGCTGAGGAGGAAGTGGCAGCTTGCCGCGGTGGGAGCGCCGGCACCCACGACGTGCCCGCCATTCGCGCCGTCGCGCACCGTTCCCGGCCCGCCCCTGGGCGCGCGTTCGCCCGTGCCCGGCACGCCCTTGAGCGCCCGCTCGCTCGTGCCGGACGCCATCTGGCCTTCGGGCCCTTCCGGTGCCAGGGAGAGCGTGATGGCGCCGCGGCCGGAGGAGCTGCGGATCGCCTCGACGGCATTGCGGATGAGGTTGGCGAAGATGCGGAAGAGGAAGTCCGGATCGGCCGTCACGGTCACGCCCCTCGGCACTTCGGAGAGGATGCGCACCGGGCCGTCCGCGAGCACGAGTGGCTCGGTGGCGCCCAATCCCTCGGGATCGGTATCGCGATCCGCGCCGCCGCCCGGGGCGGTCGTTCGGTTGGCCCGCGTCGCCGCGGTCTCCGCAGAGGCGGGCAGGGGCAGCGCGAGCGGCTCGGGCGCGAGGCCGAGGCTCTCGACCACGTCCGCCAGCACCTGCTCCACGGCGACCGGGCGCAGGGTCGGCTCGGGCTCCTCCGCCCGCCCGTAGTCGAGCGTCGACTGGCAAAGGGCGGAGGCGCGGTCGAGCGATCCCACGAGCTTCGGCAGCACGCGGGCGACGAGCGGGTCCTCGGAGGCGCCGAGACGCTCGGTCATGAGCTGGCCCGCCGCGAGCATGTTGCGCAGATCGTGATTGATCTTCGCAACGGCACCGCCGAGTTCGGCGAGGCGCCGGCGCTGTCCGAGGGCGGTGATCACCTCGGTCTGCATCGCAGCAATGGCGCGCTCGGCGTCGGCCACTTCGCCCGCCGTGCCCTTGGGCTGCATGATCCGGCTCCGATCCTCCGGGTTCTCGTGGAATTGCTCGACATTGCGGATGACGTCGAGGAGCGGTGCCACGACAAAGCGGCGGACGGTGAAGAACACCACGCCTGCGGTGATCACCGAGATGATGAGGGAGAGCTGCAGGATGCGCAGACCGTAGTCGATCATGGCGGCACGGAGCTGGGCCACCTCGATGGTGATCTCCACACTGTCATACATCCCCTCGCCGGTGGTGCCGACGATGCGCTGGACCTGACCGTCCTTGCTGGCGACGAGGCAGACGATGGCGTCGCGGATGAGGTCGAGCGAGGTGGCCTCGCGGAGATCGAAGCTGTCGGTGGGCGCGGGGAACCCTTCGCCCTCGAGTGCGAGGATGCGGCGCCCTTCCTTCTGCACGACGATATTGAGGGCGTCGGCGGTGTCGAGGAGCTCGGCCTGGAGCGCGCTTTCCGCCCGCCCACCGGGTGCCGCCATGACCGTTAGGGCGGCGATCTCGGCCCGGACCAGCCGTTCCTCGAGGAAGCTTTTGCGGAATTGCGCGACGGACGGCACGAAGATCGCAACCTCGACGGCCATCACGACGAGGATGGTGAGGAGAAGCAATCTGGCAGAGATGCCCGTGATCAACCGTCAAGCTCCGCAGCCCGGGGAGCGGTTCGTGCCCCCCGGAGTGGTGTCGCCGAGATCAACCCAGCTTGGCAAGGAGGCGGACCATGCGCTTCACAAACGCACTTTCGAAGAGCCGGGGAGAATAGTAGGCGCCGGCTGCGCGTTTCGTGACCTCGCCGAGGGTGGGGTAGGGCGCGACCATCGCGGCGACGGCACCGATCTTCTGCCCGTTCGCGATGGCAAGCGCCCAGGGGTGGATGATCTCGCCCGCGGCGGGGCCGACGATGCTGGCGCCCAGGATCTTGCCCTTGTGCCCGGTCATCACCTTGATGAGGCCCGCGGTCGTCCCGTCGGCGATGGCGCGGTCGTTCCCGGCGAACTCGAAGCGTGAGACCTCGACCTTGTCGCCGTGCTGGGCCTTGGCCTCGGCCTCGGTGAGGCCGACCTGTGCGAGTTCCGGATCGGTATAGGTCGCCCAGGGGATATGCTCGGTCTTGGCCGTCACGGGCATGCGGAAGAGCGCGTTCCGGATGACGAGGCCCGCGTGGTAGTTGGCGACATGGGTGAACTGGAGCCCGCCGGCAACGTCTCCAATGGCATAGACCTTGCGGTTCGAGATCGCGCGGAGGCCCTTGTCGATCTTGATGCCGCGCCGGTCATGCTCGATGCCGCCGACGTCGAGGCCGAGATCCGAGACATTGGCGGCGCGGCCGACGGCGAGGAGGAGATGGGTCCCGGTGACCTCGGCCCCGCCCTCGAGATGCAGCGTGACGGCACCGGCGCTGCCGGAGACACGCTCGACCTTCGCGCCCTCGCGGAGGTCGATGCCTTCGCCGCGCAGTTTCTCGAGCGCGATGGCGGCAAGTTCGGGGTCGTCCTTGCCGAAGGCTTTGGCGCCTTCGAGCACCGTAACCTCCGAGCCGAGGCGGTGATGCGCCTGCGCCTGTTCGAGCCCGATGGGGCCGCCGCCGACGACGAGGAGATGGCCCGGCAGCTCCCGGTTCTCCCAGAGGCTCTCATTCGTGAGGTAGGGCACGCTGTCGAGACCCGGGATGGGCGGGACGAGCGGAGAGGAGCCGGTGGCGACGACGAAGCGGCGGGCGCGGATCGTGTGTCCGCCCGCCTCGACGGCATCGGGGGCGGTGAAGCGGCCACGGGCGCGGATCACGGTGCAGCCGAGCTTCTCGAAACGCTCCTCGCTGTCATGCGGCGCGATGGTGGCGATGGCGCCGGCCACATGCTCCATGACCTTGGTGTAATCGACTACCGGCTCGTTGGCGGCGACGCCGTAGGGGGCGGAGCTGCGATGGGCGTAGGCCTTCTTGGCCGCCGCGATGATCGCCTTCGACGGCACGCAGCCGTAGTTGAGACAGTCCCCGCCCATTTTGTGGTCTTCGATCAGCACGACGCTCGCGCCCATCTGGACCGCGCCGGCGGCGACGGAGAGACCGCCTGAGCCTGCACCGATGACGCAGAGATCGGGGGACATGGTATCGGGGACGTCTCGCATTGGTGGGCTCCTTGCGGCAGTGCCGCGTCAGGATTTGCGGAAGCGCTTGATGATCACGGGCAGGGCCGCGAGGAGAGCGAGGCCGACGAGGGGGCCGAGCACCTCGGGCGAGAAGATGATGCCGAGATCGGGTGTCTCGCCCTTGTCGATGAGCGCGCCGACGCCGCTGCCGATCGAGCTGTAGACCGCAGCACCGGGGATGATGCCGACGAAGGTCGTCCAGGCGAAGGTGCGCAGCGGCACGCCGAGGAAGGCGGGGGCGAGGTTGGCGATGAAGAACGGGATGGCCGGGACGAGGCGCATGATGAGGAGGTAGCTTACCGCGCCCTCCTGGAAGCCCTGCTCGATCTTGGTGAGCCAGCCGCCGGCCTTCTCCTTCAGCGTCTCGCCGAGCGAGGTGCGGGCGGCGAGGAAGATCAGGATGGCGCCGATGGTCGCCCCCGTGACCGAGAGGGCGGTGCCGAACCAGGTGCCGAAGAGGAAGCCGCCGGTGATGGTGAACCAGACGGCGCCGGGGACCGAGAAGGCCGTGGCGGCGGCGTAGGCGAGGACGAAGACCAGGATCGTGGCGACGAGATTGTCGTCCCGCCAGCCGAGGAGGGCGTCGCGATTGTCGGTCAGCGTCTGGAAGCTGAGATAGTCGCCGAGAAAGAAGATCGCGGCACCGGCGCCGAGGGCGATCAGCGCCATCGGCAGCCAGCGGGCAAGGCCCTGCTTTTGCGGCTTCGCGCCGGGCAATGCGGGTTCGGCCGCCGTATCGACCGTCTTGTCGGCTGTATCGATCATGGTCATGGGTCCTCTCCCGATACCGAGGGCGCGGCGGCCCCTGTGCTGCTGCAACGCGATAAAGGGCAGAGGCCGGGCCTTCGCCATCGATCTCACGGCGGCTTGAAGCGCTTGTGTCGCGTTGAAATGTTTGAGGAAGGGTAGGGCAGGGCGGCGGGTCGGCCATTGACACTCCGGGGTGGTGTCGCTATGCGCAGCGCTTCCCGGACAGGACCGTCGGTGTAGCGCTAGCCGCCTCGCCGCGGGTATCGATTTGGAGAGACGCGATGAAGCGCACTTATCAGCCGAGCCGCCTGGTGCGGAAGCGCCGCCACGGCTTCCGCGCGCGCATGGCGACGAAGAACGGCCGGAAGATCCTGAACCGCCGGCGTCGGCAGGGCCGCAAGAGCCTGTCGGCATAAGCGTATCGGGCATGCCATGGCGCTGCCGGCGAGCCTGAAGAAGCGGCGCGACTTTCTGGCGGCGGCCCGGGCGCGCCGGCACGCGGCACCCGGTTTGGTGCTGCAGGCGCGGCGCCGGACCGGAGATGCTACCCCCGGACACGCGACATCCAATGGTGTGGCATCCGAAGACATGTCGGCGAGTGTGCCGTTTCGCGTCGGCTATACCTGCTCGAAGAAAGTTGGCAATGCCGTCGCCCGCAACCGCGCCAAGCGGCGGTTGCGGGCCGCGGCGCTCGAGCTTTTGCCGAGCCTGGCGCGGCCGGGATGGGATTATGTGCTGATCGGCCGGGCGGGCGCCACGGCTGATCGGTCCTTCGAGGCATTGGTCGGCGATCTTCGAGATGCGCTCGCCAAGGTGCATGCGCCGCGCAAGCCGCGGCCCCCGCGCGATGTGTCCGCCCGCTGAGCGCCGTCCCCTCTGGCTCGGGCCGCGCATGGCGGGACCCTTCGCCTTGGTGCTGGCCCTTCCCATCCGCGCCTACCGGCTGATCCTGAGCCCCTGGGTGGGCATGCATTGCCGTTTCCGGCCGACCTGCTCCGAATACGCGCTGGGGGCGCTCTCGGTGCACGGCGCGGTGCGGGGGGGCCTGCTCACGGCTCGGCGCCTGATGCGCTGCCGGCCGGGGGGTGGGGAGGGTTGGGACCCGGTACCGCCGCGGGAGTGCTGTGGAAGCGCTGGAGATCCGGGGTAAGCGGCATCCCGGCTGGTCGCCGGGATCGGTTCCTGCGGGATCGCGGCTTGGCGGGTGCCGGGTTCTTCGGTGGGCGCCTGGCCCGGTTGCACGTTCGGATCGGGGCTGGGGAGGAGCCGCGGGGGCTCTTGATCGAGCGTTCTCCGAAGGCCGGACCGCGTCAAGGACGAGCGGGCTTTGCCCGTCGCTGCGCGATCCTTGACCCGGTCCGGCCTTCGGGTGCTTTTGCCACCCGTCAGGCGCGTGTAGGAGGTGGGGGATGCTCGATGTGTCCGACGATATCCTTGCGCGGCTCTATGGCGGTGCGCCCGAGAGCCTCGAGTTTCGGAAGTTGCGCAAGCGTCTGCTGCGCGAGACGCGCGCGGCGATGTGTGCCTATGCCATGGTCGCGGAGGGGGCGCGCTGGCTCGTCTGCCTCTCGGGCGGCAAGGACAGCTATACGCTGCTGGCGGTGCTGCTCGAGCTCAAATGGCGGGGGCTGCTGCCTGTCGATCTTCTCGCCTGCAATCTCGATCAGGGTCAGCCGGGCTTTCCGGCAGGCGTTCTGCCCGGCTTTCTGGCGGAGCTCGGTGTGCCGCACCGGATCGAGTATCGCGACACCTATTCGGTGGTCGTGGACAAGGTGCCTTCGACCAAGACCTATTGCAGCCTCTGCTCGCGCCTTCGCCGCGGGCATCTCTACCGGATCGCGCGCGAGGAGGGCTGCAGCGCCGTGGTGCTGGGCCATCATCGCGACGACATCCTCGAGACCTTCATGCTGAACCTCTTCCATGGCGGGCGCTTGGCGGCGATGCCGCCGAAGCTTCTGAACGAGGAAGGGGATGTGCAGGTGCTGCGCCCGCTCGCCTATGTGGCGGAGGCGGATTGCGCGCGGTTTGCGACCGCGATGGGGTTCCCGATCATCCCCTGCGATCTCTGCGGCAGTCAGGACGGGCTCCAGCGCGCGCAGGTGAAGGTGATGCTGGACGACTGGGAGCGCCGCAGCCCGGGCCGGCGGCAGGTCATGTTCCGCGCGCTCTGCAACATCCGGCCGAGCCAGATGCCGGACCCGCAGCTATTCGATTTTCTGCATTTGGGAGTGAAGAATGACGGAGGAGCAGGGACAGCAGCATGGCGGCCCGACGATTGAAGAGCGGCATGCCGCCGAGCGGCGCGACGCGCTGATCGCAATCAGGCACAATGAGGAGCGTTGGGGGAGGCGCACGTGGAGCGTGCCCTGGCGGCCCCCGCTTGGCTTGGATCGCGACCGCGAGGGATCCGACGGGGAGCGGCCTTTCCGTCTCTTCGGCGCCCTCTGGCCCTTTGCGCTGGTCCTGGGCGGGTTCATCGCCGTGCTCTGGCAGACGCTCTGAGAGGGGTCGTCCGTGCAAAGGCGGCCGATGCGGTGCGCTGCCCCTTGGACTGTGCGGAGCTTGACGATAAGTGCCTGCGGACGTGAGGACCGGAGGGGCGCATGTTCGGCAACGGCAACAAGGATGAGACGCGCAACCTGATACTGGCAGCCGTGCTCTCCATGGGCGTGGTCTTCGGCTGGTATGCGCTCTTTCCCCCGCCCGAGCCGCCGCGCGAGCCGATTGCGGCCGAGGGTGAGAGCATCGAGGGCCAGGGTCTGGTCGCGAGCGGCACGGGCGCGGGCGCGGGCGGGCCTGCGCAGGCGCTCGACCGGAACGCGGCCCTCGAGCGGTTCGAGCGGGTGCCCATCGTCTCGGATGCGGTGACGGGCTCGATCGCGCTGACGGGCGGGCGGCTCGACGATTTGCATCTCGAATACTACCGCGAGACGCTGGATGCGGGGTCGGATACGGTCGTCCTCCTGAACCCCACCGCCGGACCCAACCCCTACTACGCCGTTTATGGCTGGCTGCCGACGCAGGGGGGCAACCCCGGAGAGTTGCCGGGGGCCAACACCGCCTGGGAGCTGGTGGAGGGCCGCGAGCTTACGCCCGAAAGCCCGATCACGCTCGAATGGGGCAACGAGGCGGGGCTGATCTTCCGCCGCACCTATGCGCTTGACGACCGCTACATGCTGACCCTGACGCAGTCGGTCGAGAACACCTCCGACGTGCCCGTGAGCCTCGCGCCCTATGGCTATCTCGCGCGGCGCGGTGAGCCCGAGACGACGCCCTTCTTCATCCTGCACGAGGGTGTCGTGGCGATGACGGACGGGACGCTCACCGAGCTGAGTTATGGCGACCTGGAGGAGCTTGCGCCCAACCAGCTCGAGGGCGGGCTGGCGGAGGCGGTGGCGGTCAACGAGGACGGCTGGCTCGGCTTTACCGACAAATACTGGATGACGACGCTGATCCCGCCGGCGGGCCAACCCTTCACGGCGGTCTACAAGGCGATCCCGAATGCGACGGCCATCGAGTACCGGACCGAGATGCGCCTGCCGGTCACGACCATCGAGCCGGCCTCGACCGAAACGGTGGAGACCCGGCTCTTTGCCGGGGCCAAGGAGCTCAAGACGATCTCGGACTATGGCGAGAACCTGGGCATCGTGAACTTCGTCGATAGCATCGACTGGGGCTGGTTCTACTTTCTCACCAAGCCCATCGCCTGGGTCCTGAACTTCGTGAACGGGATCATCGGCAATATGGGCTGGTCGATCATCGTGCTCACGTTGATCATCAAGACCATCCTCTTTCCGCTGGCCTACAAGTCCTATGTCGCCATGGGGCGCATGAAGAAGCTCCAGCCGGAGATGGAGAAGCTGAAGGAGCGGGCGGGCGACGACCGCATGAAGCTCCAGCAGGAGATGATGGCGCTCTACAAGAAGGAGAAGGTGAACCCGGCGGCGGGCTGTCTGCCGATCCTGGTGCAGATCCCGATCTTCTTCGCGCTCTACAAGGTGCTGTTCGTCACGATCGAGATGCGGCATGCGCCCTTCATGCTGTGGATCGACGATCTATCCGCACCCGATCCGACCTCCTGGCTCAATCTCTTCGGTGTCCTGCCCTATGACGTGAGCTGGGCGCCGGAGATCATCTCCATCGGGGTCTTCCCGGTCCTGATGGGCGTGACGATGTGGATGCAGCAGCGGCTGAACCCCGCGCCCACGGATCCGACGCAGCAGATGATCTTCGCCTGGATGCCGTGGATGTTCATGTTCATGCTCGGCTCGTTTGCGTCCGGGCTGGTGATCTATTGGACCGCGAACAACGTCCTCACCTTCATGCAGCAATACGCGATCATGCGGAGCCAGGGCGTGGAAGTCGACTTCTTCGGCAACGTGAAGGCGAGCTTCAAGCGGCTGGTGAAGAAGGAGCCGCCGCCGGCCGCGAAGCCTGCGGCGGCGGTGGCGGATGCAGGACCCGTGGACGACGATGACGCGCGGCCGGCGGAGGAGGATGCGGGGGCCGAGAAGGCTGCGGACACGTCGTCGGATGCCGAGGGGGACGGTCACGACGACGGGTCGGAGCCGTCGGCCAAGCGCGAGGAGGCGTCCTCGAACGGGCGGCGGGGTGGCAATCGCCGCGGCTCGGGCGGCGGCGGCAAGGCCCGGAACAGGAGGCGGCGCTGATGGCGCATCTGGCGGAGATCTGGCGCCATCCGGTCAAGGGGGTGAGCGCCGAGCGGGTCGCGGAGGTGGCGCTGGCGGCCGGCGCGCCCTTCCCGAATGACCGGCGCTGGGCGATCGCGCATGGCGGCAGCGCCTTCGACGCGGCGGTACCCGAATGGGTGCCGCGTCGCAATTTCGTGGTGCAGGCCCATACGCCGCAGCTCGCCCGGACCGAGGCGCGGTACGACGATGCCGCGGGGCAATTGAGCCTCTCGCATCCCGACCATGGCTCGGTGACGTTGGCACCGGGCACGGTGGAGGGCGATGAGGCGCTGACCGCCTGGATCGCCGAGATCGCCGGGGAGCGCCAGCCGGGTCCCTACCGCATGGCCTCGCTGCCGGATGGGCAGCACCTCTCGGACATGGTGCAGAACTATGTCTCGATCCTCTCGCTCTCCTCGCTCCGGGCGCTGGGCGAGCATCTGGGCCATCCGATGCAGGTGCGCCGGTTCCGCGGCAATCTCTGGCTCGAGGGGCTCGGCCCCTGGCAGGAGGAGGAGTGGATCGGGCGCGAGATCGCCATCGGCGATGTGCGCTTTCGCGTGGACGAGCCCATCGGCCGCTGCCGCGCGACGGAAGCCTCGCCCGTCTCCGGCGACTATGACATTGCGACCGTGGCCGGCCTCCGCAAGACGCGCGGCCATACGGAGTTTGGCATCTATGCGACCGTGATCGAGGGCGGCAGCCTTGCCGAGGGCGCCGCGGTCAGCGCGTGACGGAGCCCGAGCCTAAGCCGGTTCCCTTCCTGCCCATGGCGGATCCGGGGGAGGAGGCGGTCGAGGCGGCGCGCAAGCTCTTCGCCGGTCCTGTTGACTTCCTGAAGGGCGTGGTGGCGCTCGATGGGCTGCCGGAAGCGGGGCTGCCGGAGGTCTGCTTCGCCGGCCGCTCGAATGTCGGCAAGTCGTCGCTCATCAACGCGCTCTGCAACCGCAAGGGGCTGGCCCGCGCCTCGAACACGCCCGGCCGCACGCAGGAGATCAACTACTTCACGCTTGGGGCCGAGGAGATGCCGCGCGGCTTCCTCGTCGATCTGCCCGGCTATGGCTATGCCGAGGCGCCGAAGGCGAAGGTCGAGGCCTGGCAGGCTCTCATCCGCGCCTATCTCGCCGGCCGCGTGACGCTCGCACGCGTCTTCGTCCTGATCGACAGCCGGCATGGCGTGAAGCCGGCGGATGAGGAGATCATGGAGATGCTCGACCGCGCGGCTGTCGTCTTCCAGGTCGTCCTCACCAAGGCCGACAAGCCGAAGAAGGGCGAGCGGGAGAAGGTCCTCGCCGCCGTCGGCAAGGCGCTATCGAAGCACCCGGCGGCCTTTCCCGAGCTGATCGTCACCTCCTCAGAGACGGGAGAGGGCATGCCCTTCCTCCGCGCCGTCATCGCCCACATGATGCCTGCGGCGGGCTGAGCCCCGAGTTGAGCCCCGCGCCGGGCGACGGCGTCCATATCGCGACGCGCCGATGCGACATGCCCACGGTGTCGTGCCCCGGGCGCCACCGGGTGCGATGGTTAACGGGCGCCGGATGGCGACATCACCACGATGTGGGCGGCGGGACGACTTTCAACGACTTTTCCCGACTTCTGCGCAGCATTGCGAAGGTTTCGCGTCAGGATCTGCGGCCCGCCGAGCGGTACTCTCTTCGTCATGGGGAACGCGGCGCCGGGCAGGGCGCCGGGACGGGCGATCCGGGGCAGGACGCCACAATATGTCGATGGGGGCATCGAAAATGAATGGGTTCGTGCGGTCGGCGATCGTTGCGGTGATGTTTGGGCTCGTCGGCATCTCGAGCACAGCGGAGGCGGCGGCCTACCAGCTTGAGGGGCAATCGAGCTTTCCGCGGGGCAGCTTCACGTTCGAGTTCGACGATCGAGACGGTGACGGCCTTCTCAGCCCCAAGGAACTAGTGACCTCCTCCGGCTTCTCGGGGGACGGTGGGTGGCCGGGGATCACGCAGGCTCCGAACCTCGCGGGCTTCAGGGATAGGGGCTCAAGCAACTGGCAGTTCCAGCGCGGGAGCTTTCGGATCGCGGTTCCGGGCAGTTCGGTCGACCCGACACTGACCGCGCTGACCGAAGAGCTGCCAGCACCCGTCGCGCTGCCGGCACCGCTTGCGCTCCTTGCCGGCGCGCTCAGCATGCTTTGGCTGCGACGGGCGGCGATTGCCCGGCGCGTGCGCGCCGTCTGAGCGGTCGGGCGCCGTATTGCGCCCCTCGCCATAGCTGCGCGGCCGCGCTAGGAGACGGGTCGAGATCGATCAGAGACCCGCCCATGGACCTCAGGAAAGCGCAGAAGCGCGACTGGCTCGCTACCGCCCGGACGCTCTCCGAGGCGTTGCCCTATCTGCAGCGCTACGAGGGGGCGACGGTCGTCGTGAAGTTCGGCGGTCATGCCATGGGCGACGCGGAAGGGATGGAGCGTTTCGCGCGCGACATCGTGCTGATGAAGCAGTGCGGGGTGAACCCGGTCGTCGTCCATGGCGGCGGGCCGCAGATCAACGAGATGCTGAAGCGGCTCGAGATCCCGACGGAGTTTCGCGACGGATTGCGGGTGACGACGGCCGAGATGGTCGTGGTCGTCGAGATGGTGCTGGCCGGCAGCATCAACAAGCGCATCGTGGCCGAGATCAACGCGCAGGGCGGCCGGGCGGTCGGGCTGTCGGGCAAGGATGGGAACCTCATGCGCTGCACGCGCGCGACGGCGCGGCGCGATCCCTCGAGCCATATCGAGCAGGCGCTCGATCTGGGCTTCGTGGGCGATCCGACGGCGGTCGAGCCCGGGGTGCTCGAGACCTTCATCGCGTCGGACTACATCCCCGTCATCGCGCCCGTGGGCGCAGGGGCGCGGCCGGACGAGACCTTCAACGTGAACGGCGACACGGCGGCGGGCGCCATTGCCGCGGCGATGAAGGCCAAGCGGCTGATCCTGCTGACGGATGTGGCTGGGGTGAAGGATGCCAAGGGCGATGTGCTGGCCGCCCTCTCGGTCGAGGCCGTGCGGGACCTTGTCGCCGACGGCACGGTGCAGGGCGGCATGATCCCGAAGGTCGATACGGCGGTCGCGGCGGTGGAGGGCGGGGTCGAGGCCTCGGTCATCCTGGACGGCCGGGCACCGCATGCGGTGCTGCTGGAGCTCTTCACCGAGCACGGCGCCGGCACGCTCATCAGCCACGACGGCACCTTTCCGAAATAGCCGATCACAGCGTCGCGACCTGGCGACGCGGTGCCGGTCCGGGCCCTTCAGCCGCCGCCCCGTGAGCGCTATGTTTGAATCTGCATCGCGGGTGCAAAGGCGGGGGCGAAGGGAGGGAGATCATGGCCGGCGAACTCTTCATCCGCCTCGGCGCGTTCTTCGGGATCTTTCTTGCCATGGCGCTTCTCGAGCGTTTCTCGCCGATGCGCGCGCTCGTCGTCTCGAAGGCGCGGCGCTGGGCCACGAACTGGGGCGTCTCGGTCATCGACAGCGTGATGGTAAAGGTTCTCTTCGGCGCGGCGGCGGCGGGCGCCGCGATGGACGCCACGGCGCGGGGCTGGGGGCTTTTTGCAGCGCTCGACTGGCCGCTCTGGCTCGAGGTGCTGCTGGTCTTCGTGGTGCTCGACTTCGCGATCTGGGCGCAGCATGTGGCGAGCCACAAGATCCCGATCCTGTGGCGGCTCCACCGCGTGCACCACTCGGACCGGGATATCGATGTGACGACCGCTATCCGGTTCCATCCGCTCGAGATCGCGTTCTCGATGATCCTGAAGATCGGGCTGGTCTATGCCCTCGGCGCGCCGGTCGTGGCGGTGCTCCTGTTCGAGGTCGTGCTGAACGGGGCGGCGATGTTCAATCACGCAAACCTGCGCCTGCCGCGTGGGCTCGATCGCTGGCTGCGCTTCGCCATCGTGACGCCGGACATGCACCGGGTGCACCATTCGATCGACCGCGCGGAGCATGACGCGAATTACGGCTTCAACCTCAGTGTCTGGGACCGGCTCTTCGGGACCTATATCGACCAGCCGGCGGGCGGGCATGAGGGCATGACCATCGGGCTCGAGCCGCATCAGGACGAGGGGCCGACGCGGCTCGGCTGGACGCTCGCCTTCCCGTTCCGTGGCAACTGAACCTGTCGCGAGCCTCGCTGCGGCGAAGGAGGCGCTGGCCCCCGCGGGCCTGACCGTGACCGGTGCGTTCCATCCGGCGGCGGGTGAGGCGCCTGAGGACGTGGCCACGCTCCTGATGATCGGCGCGGATGGTGCTGCCATGTGGGCGGCTTTCGCCGCGTCGCCGGAGTTTGCGGATGGGCGGGCCGCCCCGCTCGACCGTTGGTCCGAGCGCATTCTTGGCGCGGCGGCGGCGAGGCTGGGGGCGCGCGCCTTCTTTCCCTTCGGCGGGCCACCCTGGCAGCCCTTCATGGCCTGGGCCGGGCGGGCCGAAGGAGCCGTGTCCTCGCCCATCGGGATGATGGTCACGCCGTCGCGGGGGCTGCATGCGTCCTGGCGCGGCGCGCTCGGCTTCGCGGTGAAGCTTGATCTCTCGGCGCTTCCTGCGCCCGGGACGGTGCCCTGCGCGGTGTGCGATGCGCCGTGTCGGACCGCCTGTCCGGTCGGGGCGTTCGGTGCGGAGGGCTACGACACCATGGCCTGCGCGCGCCATGTGCGGAGCGAGGCGGGCGCCGATTGCCGGGAGAGCGGCTGCCTCGCCCGCCGCGCCTGTCCGGTGAGTGCGCCCATCGCGCCGGCGCAGGCGGCATTCCACCTCGCCGCGTTTGTTGCCGCCCGTCCCGCAGGATAGCCGGTTATCCCCAAGAGAGCGGGTTCTTTTGCGTGGTGGCGCGCGGCGGTTGGCAGTTGACCGCTGCGTTGAGCCGACCCGACAGTTTTGACCCATGAAGACAGTGATTCTGCTGAGGCACGCGAAGTCGAGCTGGTCCGACCCCGAGCTCGACGATCACGACCGGCCTCTCAACGGGCGCGGCAAGGCTGCTGCACCCGTCATCGCGCGCTGGCTCGAGCGGACAGGTTACATGCCGGACCGTGTGGTGTGTTCCTCCTCGAAGCGCACCAGACAGACGCTGAAGCGCATGCGCGGCGTTTTGCCGGACCTGCCCGAGGCCACGGTCGAGCCGAAGCTCTACCATGCCGAGCCGAGCGTGATGCATGAGATCCTCGCAACCCAGCCCGACAGCGCGGATTGCGTGCTGGTGATCGGGCATCAGCCGGGGCTTTCGGCCTTTGCGCGGCATCTGGTAAACGGTCGGATCAGGCCGGGATGCGGGCGGGCCTTTGAGCATTTCCCCACGGCGGCGGCGGCCGTGCTGACCCTGCCGGTCGGGCGCTGGGCCGAGCTCTCGCCGCACACCGCCGATTTCGTCGGCTTCGCGGTGCCGCGCGAGCTTGTGTTGGACGAACCCGTCGCCTTCGAGGAGCACCGCGTCCACTAGTGCCCCGACCAGATCGTATCAGTCCGTGATCACCGGGCCTGACCCGGCACTCTGTGGCGCTGACATTACGATCTCTTATGGATCCCCCGGCCAAGCCGGAAGACGGTCGTTCCGGGCTCCAAGCGACGGAGCCGCTCCACTACGACTTCGGCCCAGATGCTCGGTACCGTCAGTGCCGGACTTGATCCGGGGATGCAGAGCCTCGCCGGATGTTCTGAGGCGAGAGGCTTTCCGAAGCCCTTGGTCAAGCCAGGGATGACGGCGAACGGTCTCCTCTGTCTCGGCGCAACCGCCAGAGCGCCATCCGGTCAGCGAGCCCCACTGCCATCATCGTCGCGCTAGGCCCGCCGATCCTCGAGACCGGGCACGGCGTTCTGGTGCCGCATCCCCTGGTCAAGCCAAGGCTATGGCAGGTCTGTTCGACTGGTT
Source organism: Pseudomonadota bacterium (assembly GCA_039815685.1). GTDB lineage: Bacteria > Pseudomonadota > Alphaproteobacteria > Rhodobacterales > Rhodobacteraceae > Thermohalobaculum. The sequence goes on from JBCBYV010000035.1 coordinate 22,724, forward strand.
CTTCCGGTCGGATGCGCCCTAGCGGCCGAAGCTCTGGTTTCAGGTATCGCGCATTTTGCCTGAAGTCTGTCTGTCCGCGGGCGCTCACGCTCGGCGCTGCGGAGCGGCGCGGTGCAGAGGCTTCGGGCCGGGAGTCACTGCCCGGACCGGACCCTCAAATTGGCGCGCAGACCATACCACTGGGTTCCCATCCTCTGGCGGCTCATCGGTTCAAACGAGCTAGTGCTCAGATGCTCTTTAGGTGTTCAGGTCTTGGTGCGAATCATGTCGTGGGTGGGGGCGCTTGGGGGCTTTGAGACGCAGCGTTGCTCGCTGAGCCACTCGGCATTGTGCGCCGGGTCTTGGCGGCGAGACGCAGGTGCCGGGGCTCTGCCGACGTCAGTGGATCGCGTCCGTCGTATCCGAGACATGGTGGCCGGGTTGCTGGCTTCTGGAGCAGCGCCTACCGCACGTGCTCACGTCATGCTTCGGCTCGACCCGCGCATCGACGGCCGGTGGCGCTGGGCTGCCGGGTCAGGCCCGGTAATGACGCAGCATTAGCGAGCATGTCAGCTCAGCGCGCGCTCTCGCCATCGGCTCTTGTGGCGATGCGCCCGAATCTGCGCAGGCCGATGGCCGTGCATTCGTCAGGCTTGCTCAATTCCTGCTGGAGCGAAGGCACGGGCTGGGTCGGGTGTCGGGGTGGATGCGTTGCCGGGCACCGCGTCGTCCGATGGTGCGGCGAAGGCTGCACCATCCTCCACCGACCGGCCTTCGCTCGCGGCCTCGAGCACGGCGTAGCGGCGCATCGCCGCGAGGATTGCCTCCGCTTCCCGCTGCGCTGCCTCCGCGATGGTCGCAACGCGCCGGTCCGCGCTGGAGGGTTCGGCGGGGGCGAGGGCCGCGGCCTTGACCTGCTGCATCTTCGCGATCGTCGCCTCTGGGTCCCCAGGGACCGGGCTCACATCGATCGAGACGCTGCCGCCGATGGCGTAGCGCTTGCCGTCCGGGCCGGTCTGGTAGGTGTAACTCGGGCTGCCGGCATATTGCCCGCCCACGCGGGCATGGGCCTGCTCATGCGCCCGCACCTCGCGATCCCGCGCAGCGAGCCGCTCGACGAGATCCTGCTCCGCGGGGCTCAGCGCGTCGCGCCCGGTCTTGCCGCCCGCACCGCCGCCCGCTTCTTCGCCGATAGACTGGCTGTTCACGAGGGCACGCCGGGCCCGCTCCCCAAGCGCTGGCGCCAGGATCGGGCCTTGCGTGGGCGGCTGCTCCGGCCGCTCGGCCCGGGCGGCCGGCGCGGGACCCGACACTGCATCGCCGGCGGCGTCCGCCTCCCCGGCCCGCCGGAGGGGCGGCGCAACGGTAGGCTGCGCTGGCAGTAGGGCGGCAATCTGGCTTTCGAGCAGCATCTCCACGGCCTCCGGACCCACTGCCACGAAAGAAAGCCGAGATGTGTTGCGATTTCCTGAAGCCCGTCCGCGCTGTCGGAAAAAGTTTGGGGGGCGGGGGGCCAGGGGAGCATGCAGTCACCCGCTGGTCCTTCCCGCCCCCGACGACTGCCAGCCTGCGGCGTGCCCTTGCTGAAGGGGCGAGGCGGTCCGGCCCAGGGAGAAACCGGAGCGCCCGTGCCGCGGGCGGTTGTCCCGGCCAGGGGACAGACTGGCCGGGACGAAGGCAGCGTCAGGGCATATGGCAGGCCACGACAATCAAGAACATCGCCATCGCAATTGTCGGGTACAGAACGCAAAGCAACAGATCACGCGTCATGGTCCACCTCAGGCCCCACGCGACACCGACCAATCCGGTGCCGCCATGAGCTTGAAATACGTCCCATTGCGGGAATTGAGCGTGATCCACGTCACTATCGGAGCGTGAATTGTGGCTCCGCCGGAAAAATTTTCGCCTTGAAATCGACTAGGTCGCAGCACCGGCCCCGAGAGCCGGCCCGGCGCTGGATATCCCGATCAGTGGCCGAGGATCTGGCTGAGGAAGAGCTTGGTGCGGTCGGATTTGGGGTTCATGAAGAACTCCTCCGGCTCGTTCTGCTCCACGATCTGGCCGGCATCCATGAAGATCACCCGGTTCGCGACCTGGCGCGCGAAGCCCATCTCATGCGTCACGCAGAGCATGGTCATGCCCTCCTCGGCGAGGGAGATCATGGTGTCGAGCACCTCCTTGATCATCTCGGGGTCGAGGGCGGAGGTCGGCTCGTCGAAGAGCATGATGCGCGGGCGCATGCAGAGGGCACGGGCGATGGCCACGCGCTGTTGCTGCCCGCCCGAGAGCTGGCCCGGATACTTGTTGGCCTGCTCGGGGATCTTCACCTTCTCGAGGAAGTGCATTGCCACGTCCTCGGCTTCCTTCTTGGGCGTCTTGCGGACCCAGATCGGGGCGAGGGTGCAGTTCTCGAGGATCGTAAGATGCGGGAAGAGATTGAAGTGCTGGAACACCATCCCGACTTCGGCGCGGATCTTGTCGATGTTCTTGAGGTCCGAATTGAGCTCGATCCCGTCGACGATGATGTCGCCGGCCTGATGCTCCTCGAGCCGGTTGATGCAGCGGATGAGCGTGGATTTGCCGGAGCCCGAGGGGCCGCAGATGACGATCCGCTCCCCCCGGTTCACCGTGAGGTTGATCTCGCGGAGGACGTGGAAGTCTCCGTACCATTTGTTCATGGACCGGATCTGGATGACCTCCTCATCTGAGATGGTCATCTTCGAGCGGTCGGCTTGTGTCGCCTCGTAATCGACGGCTTCGGACATGGATTACTCCCTGTTGTCTTTGGGCCGCCTTAGCGGCGGTCGGTGGCGAGCTTACGCTCAAGATAGAGACTGTAGCGGGACATCGCGAAGCAGGCGATGAAGAAGAAAAGGCCCGTGAAGATGTAGAATTCCCAGATGATGCCGTTCCATTCCGGCGTCGCCTGGATGTTCGTGATGAGGCCGATGGGGTCGAGCAGGCCGATGACGACCACGAGCGTGGTGTCCTTGAAGAGCCCGATGAAAGTCGAGACGATGTTCGGGATCGAGATCTTCAGCGCCTGCGGCATGATGATGAGACGCGTGGCCTGCCAGTAGTTGAGGCCCATGGCGTCCGCCGCCTCGTACTGGCCCGAGGGCAGGGCGGCGAGGCCGCCGCGAATGACCTCGGCCATGTAGGCCGACGCGAACGCCGTCACCATGATCACCACACGCAGGATGATGTCGAGGTTCGAGCCCGGCGGGAAGAGATAGGCGAGCACCGAGTTCGCGACGAAGAGCAGCGTGATGAGCGGCACGCCGCGGATGAATTCGATGAAGCCGATGCAGATCGTCTGGATGAAGATGAGCCCCGAGCGGCGGCCGAGGGCGAGCAGGATACCGATCGGCAGCGACAGCGTGATGCCGGCGACGCCGATGATCGTGGCGAGCAGGAAGCCGCCGAGGAGCCGGCTCTCCACCTCTTCGAGACCGATCGGGATGAAGCCGAGCAGGCCGGAGAACGGGCCGATCAGGAACATGATCCAGACAATGGCCGCCACGAGACCCGCGATGGGGCCGAGCGGCAGGGAGGCGAGCGCCGGGGGCAGGGTGGCGTGCTCGAGCTTGTCGACGGCCTGAGAGACGAAGTAGCCGACGACGGGCGTTGCCAGGAAGAGGAGCGGGCCCCAGATCGAGCCGCCCCAGATCAGCCAATAGGCGATGACCGGGTAGCAGGCGGCGTAGAGCAGGCCATAGGGGCGGATCCGGTGATAGGCCGCCTCGCTCATGTAAGGCAGCTTGTCGAAGAGCGCGAAGACAAAGGCGACGATCATCAGCAGGAAGGCGAGATCGGGTCGCCAGCGTTCCTCCGCCGGATAGAAGCCGTAGATGAACTGGTCGAAACGCTCGACGATCACGGCCCAGCAGGCGCCCCTGCCAAGCTCACGGCATTCGCTGAGCGATGTCGCGATCCAGACGGCGTCGATGAAGGCCCACTGGATGATGCCGGGGATGAGGTAGAGGAGGAGCGCCAGCAGCACGACGGTGACGACGGAGTTCACCGGGCCGCTGAAGAGGTTTTCCTTGAGCCAGCCGACGGGGCCGGTGGAGTTGGCCGGTGGCGGGGCGGCGGCGATGGGGCCGCTGGCGACGAAGGCTACTTTCGAGGTGGTGTCGCTCATGGCTCAGGCCTCCCCGGGACGAACGCGATGGAAGAAGGTGAGGTTCGGCTGGGAGCCGAACATCGTGTAGCCGAAGATGGCGAGCCTGATGGCCGCACCACCGGCGACGATGGCCACGAAGCTGAGGCTGTCTGTGAGCGCGGCGAAGGGGAAGCCTACCAGCAGCGCGAAGATGAAGAACAGGAACTCGAGGGCCACCATGTCGATGAAGCGGGCGTTCTTGAAGAGGCAGGTGGCGAGGGCCGCGCCCGAGAGCGCGATCATAAAGAGCGCGGAGAACTGTTTGAAGAAGCCCCAGTCCCAGTAGCTCGGCCGGATCTCGCTCGCGCCCTCGACGAAGACATAGTTGATGAGGAGCGCGATCCAGACGACGTAGAAGAGCACGTAGAGGTTGAGGAAGCCGCGGATACCGTAGGCATTGTGCATGACGGCATCGCCCTTCTTGAGCTGTTCCCACTGCCCCGTGGCACCCCCGAAGAAGCTGAGGACGCTGAGCCCCATGCCGGTGGCGGAAGTGCGCTCCACAAGCTTGGTGTTCTCGTTGTAGAGGTTCATCACGCCCGCGATGCTGAGCGAGAAGGTGAGATACGCTGCCATGCCGAGGAACAGCGTCTCGAACTCACGCCCCGTCTGATTGAGCGTGATGCCCATCAGCGTGCCGGTGATGTCCATGTAGCCGATGAGGAGCGCTAGGGACGAGTTCTTGGTGAGGTTCAGATACTGCGAGATCAGCGGCGGGATGATGACCCGAAGCGCCTGGGGCAGGATCACGAGGCTCATGGTGCGCCCGGGCTGGAGGCCAAGCGCGTAGGATGCCTCGGTCTGGCCCTTGGAGACCGACTGGATGCCGGCGCGGACATTCTCCGCGATAAAGGCGCCGGTGTAGAAGGCGAGGGCCAGGGTCAGGGCGACGTAGCTTTCGCGGGCGAAGATCCCGCCCCGGAAGTTGAAGCCCTGGAGTTCCGGCAGCTCGAGCGTGATCGGCCAGCCCGGTACGAAGATCGCCGTGATGAGGAACATCACGATGGGGGTGAAAACGATAAGTGCCGCCTTGATGGGCAGCACTGGAAGAACTTCGCCTGTTTCCTGCTGGCGCGATTTGGCCCAGCGCCCGAATACGACAGCGGCGATGATGCCTGCGATCAGCGCCCCGATCACGATGGCCGAGCCCGCGTTGAAGATCGGCATCGGGAAGTAGAAGCCGCGTCCCGTGAAGGCGACGCTGTCCCAGAAATACATCGAGGCTGCCGGGTCCTCTCCGCGGAAGTCTCGCGGCTGGGGCAGCGTGCCGATGATGAGCGCCGAGAAGAGCAGGATCTGGATCAGGACGGGGATGTTCCGCACGCCCTCGACATAGACGCCGACGACGGTGCGCAGCATCCAGTTCTTGGAGAGACGCGCGACGCCGGCCAGGACGCCGATGATCGTGGCGAGCAGACACCCCACCACAGCGACCAGCAGCGTGTTCATGATGCCGATGACCGCGGCGCGCGCATGGCTGTCGCGCGAGGTGTAGTCGATCAGCGTCTGGTTGATGTCGTAGCCTGCGGGTGTGCGCATGAACGAGAAGCCGAATTCCTTGCCGAGGGCGGCGAGGTTGGCGACGACGTTCTGGACCAGCAGATAGCCGAGGGTCAGGACAACGAAGAGGGCGACGACCTGGATGAAGGACGAGCGGTATCGGCTGTCCGTCCAGAGCATGTCGATGCGGAATGTGGCCTTTGGTGGCCGGTCGATCGCGGTCATGCGTTGGCTCCCTGCCTGGGTCGCCGGTGGTGTGCCGCCCGGCTCCCGGTCTTGCTATGGGTCTCGGCCCGGCGCCCGTCTGCTGTACAGGACGCCAGGATATGCCCTTTTCTGCATCAGCCCGCGCGGGAGACGCGACGGACTTGAGTGGATTCCCTGTCGTTAGCGACGAGCTTTGCCGCTTCAGCGAGCGGATGCAACCGCCGTGCCACTCGCCATGGCACTTGCAGAATAGAAAAAGGGCGCGCTCCCCTTGGGGAACGCGCCCGATTTGCTAGGCTGCGATCAGCGGAAGGGCGGTGCGTAGAGGAGGCCGCCCTCGGTCCACTGCGCGTTCAGGCCGCGCGCGAGGCCGATCGGGGTGTCCGGGCCGATGTTGCGGTCGAAGAGCTCGGCGAAGTTGCCGCCGGCCTTGATCGCGTTGACGGCCCAGTCCTGGGAGAGGCCGAGCTTCGGACCGAGCTCACCCTCGGTGCCGAGGAGACGGTTGATCTCCGGGTTGTCGCCCGCGGCGGAGGCCAGCTGGTCAACATTCTCGGAAGTGACGCCATATTCCTCGGCCGCGATCAGCGCGTTGAGGGTCCAGCGCACCACGTCGCCCCACTCATCGTCGCCGTGGCGTACGAGCGGGCCGAGCGGCTCCTTGGAGACGATCTCGGGCAGCACGACATGGGCCGACGGATCCTCGAACGTCGCGCGGGTGGCGGCGAGACCGGAGGCGTCGGTTGTGTACACGTCGCAGGCACCGGCGAGGTACTTCTGCTGCGCCTCGGCATTGGTCTCGATCGGGACCGGCTCGTAGCTCATGCCGTTCACGCGGAAGAAGTCCGCGAGGTTGAGCTCGGTGGTGGTGCCGGTCTGGATGCAGACCGTGGCGCCGTCGAGTTCCTTGGCGGAGCTGACACCCAGCGAGGAGGGCACCATGAAGCCCTGGCCGTCATAGTAGTTCACGCCGACGAAGGTGAACTTGAGGTCCACGTCGCGCGTGAAGGTCCAGGTCGTGTTCCGCGCCAGCATATCGACCTCACCCGAGGCGAGCGCCGTGAAGCGGGTCTTGCCGGTGGTCGGCGTGAACTTCACCGCGGTCGCGTCGCCGAAGACGGCGGCGGCAATCGCGCGGCAGACGCCGACGTCAAACCCGTCCCATTCGCCGTTGGCGTCGGTGAAGGCGAAGCCCGCGAGACCGGTCGAGACACCGCACTGCACGTGGCCCTTGGCCTTGATGTCGTCGAGCGTGGCGGCCCCGGCCGTGCCAACCGCGAGGCCGGCGGCGGCGAGTGCGCCAAGAACGATGGAGTTCTTCATTGATTACCTCTCCTGTCAGGGTCGCCGCCGCCTGCGCGGTCGGCTTAACCACTCCGAGCGCCGCGCCGTAAGAATACACCGCTGCGATCCGGCGTGTTTTTTGACGAGCGTGTGTGACGTCGTCAACAGCTTCGGGGCCGAATACCCCGCGTTTTGCCCAGCTTTCCGGCAGCAAGTCGGCCTTTCCGTGCGTCAACGCGGTCTATCGCCCGAAAAAGGGGCAGGTGCGCGTATCGAAGGCAAAGGCCGGGAGAGCTCGGTTGCAGGGCCCGGATCTTGTGAGCGCCGCTTGACCTATCGCCGCCGCCGGGCCAGTTGGCGCGGCACATCAACAGGGGAGAGAGACCGGCGATGAAGGACGAGACCCGCGCGACCCATCTGGGCCGAGACCCCCAGGCCCATGCGGGGACGGTGAACCGGCCCGTCTATCATGCCTCCACCATCCTCTACCCCACCTTCGAGGCGCTGAAGGAGAGCCGGCGCGTGCGCTCGGGCGATGGGCTCACCTATGGCGTGCATGGAACGCCTGGGACTTTCGCGCTCGAGCACGCGCTCTGCGAGATGGAGGCGGGAGAGGGGGCCGTTGCCGCCGGCTTCCGGACCCGGCTCTGCAATTCGGGGCTGCAGGCGGTGACGGCGCCGATGATGGCCGTGGCGGATGCGGGCGACCATGTGCTGGTGCCCGACAACGCCTATGGCCCGACGCGGACCTTCGCGGACGGGACGCTGCGCCGGATGGGTGTGGAGACGACCTATTACGATCCGCTGATGGGGGGGGCGATCCGCGAGCTCCTCCGGCCCAATACGCGGCTGGTGATCGTGGAGAGCCCGGGCTCCTGGACCTTTGAGGTGCCGGATATTCCCGCCATCGCCGAGGAGGCGCATCGGGCCGGCGCCGTGGTGATGATGGACAACACCTGGGCCTCGCCGCTCTACTACAAGGCCTTCCAGCATGGCTGCGATATCTCGGTCCAGGCGGTCACGAAGTATGTGGCGGGGCATTCGGATCTGCTGATGGGCTCGGTCACGGCGACCAAGGAAGCCTATGACCGGTTCATTCAGCCGCTCTGGCAGCATGTGGGGCTCTGTGCGAGCCCGGATGATGCATTCCTGGCGATGCGCGGGCTGCGCACGATGCCGACGCGGCTGAAGGCGCATTGGGCCGCGGGTCTGCGGCTCGGCGAATGGCTGATGGAACGACCGGAGGTGGCGGAGGTCATCCATCCCGCCATGCCGCACGATCCGGGCCATGCGCTCTGGCAGCGGGATTTCGTGGGGGCCTCCTCGCTCTTCGCCTTCGTGCTGGACGAGCGCTATGGGGGCGATGCGGCGATGAGCGCCCTGCTCGATGAGCTCGCGTTCTTCGGCATGGGCTTCTCCTGGGGCGGGTTTGAGAGCCTGCTGATCCCGGTCTACCCGCAGAGCCTGCGCACGGCGACGGCCTGGCCGAGACCAGGGCGGCCGGGAGGACAGGTCATGCGGATCCATGTGGGGCTCGAGGCGCCGGAGGATCTGATCGCGGATCTGGAGGCGGGCTTCGACCGGATGCGGCGCGCGGCGGGATAGCCGTGCTGCGGGTCGGCGGGTGCCCGTCCTCCTCGCCAGCCGGCCCTGCGGCCGTCCGGCATCCGCGGCCGCCCACCCGCCGACCCGCAGCCAAGGGAGATGGCCTGCAGGCGATGCGTCAGCGGCGGATGTCGAAGCTGTCGCTGCCCGGATCGTCCGCGGCCTCGGTGGCGACCTCGTCCACGGCGGCAGCGGGCGGGCCGTCCCGGCATTCGGCGAGCAGGGCGTCGACGGCCTCTGGCGGGCCGGCGATGAGAGCGCTGACGCTGCCATCGGCCTCGTTGCGGCACCAGCCGGCAAGGCCGTGGGCCGTCGCCCGGTCGCGCAACCAGTAGCGGAAGCCGACGCCCTGGACGCGCCCGGTGACCGAGAGGCGCCGCACGGTCCGGCTCACGGGCGCGCTTCTTTGACCGGTAGCTCGAGGACGAGGCAGGTGGTCGTGCCGGTGGCATAGACCTTGCCGGCCGCGTCCTCGATCCGTGCATGGCTGACGCCGGTGCGCCTGCCGACATGGTCGATCTCGCCGATGGCGCGGAGGGGGCCGGTCTCGACGGTCGCTGCGCGGAGCACGTTCACCTTGAATTCGAGGGTCGTGTAGCCGCGGCCCTTCGGCAGGGCGGTCTGGACGGAGCAGGCGAGGGCGCTGTCGAGGAGCGTGCCGTACCAGCCGCCATGCACGCTGCCGATGGGGTTGTAGTGCTCGAATGTCGGGGTCGCCTCGATCACCACGCGGCCGTGGCTCGCCTCGACGAAGCGGCCGTTCATGAGGCGGATGATGGGCGGCGAGGGCAGGCGGCCGGCGGCGATGCCAGCGATGAAGTCGAGCCCGCTCATGGTGCCGAGATCGGCGGGGGTGAGGAGATCGGCGGTGCTTTGCGGCCAGAGCGGGGTTGCGGCTTCCGGCGGCTCCTGCGGGCTCTCGCTCATGGCTTTCTCCTCCTCGGGCACCTGTCCTCGCCTCAGCCGCGCTCTTGGCCGGTGGTGCCGGGCGGCTAGGCGTCGCGGGTTCTGGCCGGCCGCTCGGGGCGGCGGCGCGCGATCCGGTGGCACAGGAGCGAGAGGAGGGCAAGCGTGCCGAGACCGGCGGCGAGACGCGTCTTCGTAAGCCAGTCCGGCGGGGTGATGGCCGGCAGGAAGGGCAGGCCCATGAGGGCAGGCACGCTCTCGGTTCCGGACCCCTCGAACGCGCCGCGGCGACGGTCGTACTCGGCGCCCGTCTGCCCGGGAGCCGGCGGTCGGTCGCCGATGCGGCCCTGGCCGGGCAGCGTGCCGACGCCTGCGGGGCGTTGCTCGGCGAGCTGACGTCCCCGGGCCGGGTTGCGGACGCGGGGCAGGGGCTCGTCGGCGCGAACGGTGGTCTGCTCGCTGCCGCGCCCTGAACCTGCGGTCCCGCCGGGTGCGTTCGCGGTTGCTGGGGTGCTGTCGGCGCGGCGGCCATGCGGGGTGAGGCCGCCGGGCGCGCTCGTGCCGATCTCGAGGCCCCGCCGGGCACTGATGGTGCCGGACGTCCCGGCGCCCCGCCGTGCCGGGGAGCTGACGCTCGGGATGGGGGCCGGCGCCGGTTCCGGTGTCGGGGTCGGGGTCGGTGCCGGGGCGGCCGCCGCGCCGGGGCGCGTGCCGGCGACGACCGCCGCGGGCGGGGTCGCGGGCAGGGTGCCGGCCGCGCGCTCGGTGCGGAGGGCGGCGATGGTCGCCTCGTCAGGCTTGCCGGTGACGGCATGGCCGCGGTCGCGCTGCCACGCTTCGATGGCGGCTGTGGTCCGGGGACCCGGCAGGCCGTCGGCCGGACCGGGATCGTAGCCGAGGGCTGCGAGGGATGCCTGCACTTCCGCGATCGCGGCGCGATCCGCCGCGCGTCCGCCCGGCTCCTCAGCCCTCAGCGGGGCCGGGACGAGCGGGCCGCCAGGGGTCAGGGTCATGACGGCGGCGGCCAAAGCGATCAACGCCGCCGGCCGATGCGCCGCCGGTCCTCTCGTCACCATCGTCCATTCCCACCGCCTCAGCATCTGCCACCCCGTGATGCTGGCTCCCTGCCTGCAGTATGCCTCCGGCGGGTGCGAGGGGGCAAGCGCCCGCTCAGACGGCGAGATAGGCCTGGCGGACATCCTCGTCGGCCATGAGAGCGGAGAAGGCCCCGGCGAAGCGCACGCGCCCGCCATCGAGCACGACCGCCGTGTCGGCGACGGCGCCTGCGAAGGCGAGGTTCTGTTCGGAGAGGACGACCGCCAGCCCCTCGGCCTTGAGGCGCCGGATCGTGGCCGCCATCTCGGCGACGATGACGGGGGCGATGCCTTCGGAGGGTTCGTCGAGGAGCACGCAGGCGGGGTTGCCCATCAGCGTGCGGGCGATGCTCAGCATCTGCTGCTCACCGCCCGAGAGCGCCTTGCCGCGGTTCTCCGCCCGTTCGGCGAGGTTCGGGAAGAGCTCGAAGAGCATGGCTTCCGTCCAGCTGGGAGCACCCTCGCGCGCGGGCTGGCGGCCGACCTCGAGGTTCTCGCGCACGGTGAGGTCGGTGAAGATGCGCCGTTCCTCCGGCACATAGCCGAGGCCGAGGCGGGCGACGCGGTGGGCCGGCTGGCCGGTGATGTCCCGGCCCGCGAAGCGGACGGCGCCCGCGCGGGGGCGGAGAAGCTGCATCGTCGCGCGCATGGTGGTGGTCTTGCCCGCGCCGTTGCGCCCGAGAAGCGCGAGGACCTCGCCGGGCGCGACGCTGAGGGAGACATCCTCGAGGATCTGCGCCTTGCCGTAGAAGGCGGCAATGCCATCGAGGGCCAGGAGGGGCTCAGCCATCGGCAGCCGCCTCCACCCCGCCGCCGAGATAGACGGCCTGCACCTTCGGGTCGGCGCGCACGGTCTCGGCATCCCCTTCGGCGATCAGGTGGCCGCGATTGAGGACGAGGATCCGGTCGGCATGGCCGAAGACCACATCCATGTCGTGCTCGGTGAAGAGGACGGAGATGCCACGTTCGGCGACCGTCTCGTCGACGAGGCCCATGAGGGATGCACGCTCGGCCGGGGCCATGCCGGCGGTGGGCTCGTCCATGAGAAGGAGTTTGGGTGTGCCTGCTAGGGCGACGGCGAGTTCTAGGCGCTTGAGATCGCCATAGGCGAGGATGGCGGCGTGGCGCTCGGCCTGGGCTGCCATGCCGACGCGGGCGAGGAGGGCTTCGGCCTCGGCCCGGTGCTGGCGGCTGGCCAGCGCCGCAAGGGCGAAGAGGCCGTGGTAGTGGCTCATCAGCGCCATCTGCACGTTCTCGACCACGGTCATGGAGGGGTAAGTGGCGGTGATCTGGAAGGTGCGGCCGACGCCGCGGCGCCAGACGGCGCGGGGGCTAAGCCCGGTGATGCGCTGCCCGTCGAGCCTCACCTCGCCCGCGGTCGGCTTGAGCTGGCCCATCAGCATGTTGAAGCAGGTGGACTTACCGGCGCCGTTGGGCCCGATGATGGCGAGCTTCTCGCCCGGGGCGAGGGCGAAGGAGACGTCATCCACCGCCGCAAGCCCGCCGAAATGCTTGCTGAGCCCGATTGCTTCCAGGACCGGCGCCGTCATTCCCCGCCCCCTGGTTGGCCGCCCCCGTTGGGGGGGGGTCGGGGGGGGGGGGGGGTGGGCTGGCGGGAGCCGACGCCCGGGCGGCGCGCATCGGGGTCGGGCAGGAGACCGAGCCGTTCGAGACCCTTTCGCGCGGAGCCGAC
>JBCBYV010000009.1:0-146520 GCA_039815685.1 Pseudomonadota bacterium
CCAAGGGAGGCCGATCATGCTGGCACTCGCTCTGGTGCTCGATGCCGTGATCGGGGAGCCCGCGCCGCTCTGGAAGCGTGTGCCGCATCCCATCGTGCTGATGGGACGGCTGGTGGATGTCCTCGACGACGGGCTCAACCGCGGGGGTTTTCGACACCTGAAGGGCCTCGTGGCGATCATTTTGCTTGTTCTCGTGACCGGGGCGCCTGCGCTGATTCTCAGCATCGATCTCTTCGGAGGTGTTTTCGAGGTGCTGTTTGCGGCCATCCTCCTCGCCCATCGGAGCCTGGTGGATCATGTGGGGCGTGTGGCCGAGGCGATGGGGGAGAGCCGCGAGGCGGCGATCGAGGCCGTGTCGCACATCGTGGGCCGGGACACGGCGATGCTGGACGAGCCCGGGATCGCGCGGGCGGCGATCGAATCCGGGGCCGAGAACTTCTCGGACGGTGTCGTAGCGCCCGCCTTCTGGTTCCTGATCTTCGGCCTGCCCGGGATCGTCGTCTACAAGGCGGTCAACACGGCCGACAGCATGATCGGTCATCGCACCGAGCGCTATGGCCGGTTCGGATGGGCGGCAGCGCGGCTCGATGACGGGCTCAATTACCTGCCCGCGCGGCTGACCGCGGTGCTCTTTGCCGTCGTCGCGGGAAAGGGGCTGCAGCCCTTGCAGGTGGCCATGCGTGACGGCTGGCTGCATCGGAGCGTCAATGCCGGCTGGCCCGAGGCGGCGATGGCGGCATCGCTCAACCTGGCGCTGGCGGGGCCGCGCCACTATGCCGGCGCGCTGACGGATGATCCCTTCATGAACCCAACGGGGCGAAAGGATCCGGGGGCGAAGGACATCCGCGCCGCGGTCGCCCTTCTATGGAAGGCATGGGGGCTGCTGGTCGGGGTTGCCGCTGTCCTCTGGCTTCTGGCGGTCGGATGGGGTTACGCGCTGGGCTGAAGCGCGGCCAGTAGCGCGGCCTCGTGTCCGGCGCCGAGGATCCAGCCTTCTTCTTCGACGACCTGGGTCAGCGCCGTCTCAGGCAGTGGGTCGATGGATCCGGCAAAGAGCGGCGCGAGGCCGGCCGCATTGTCGAGGGTAGCCATCGCCTCGGCCAAGAGGCGGACCTGGGCGCGGTCCTTGATCGGGTCCGACGACGCTCTGACAGCGGGGTCGACGAGGCTCGGATAGATCTCGGCCAGCACTGCTTCGCCGGGCTCGATGCGGGGCGGCGCGAGGCCGGTCTCGAAGGGCCAGACCGTGATCGGGAGCGGGGCGGTCGTGCGGAGCCGCTCCAGCGCGGCGATGCCGGTGAGCGCCTGCCCCCCGACGCTGCCGGTCGTGTAGAGCTTCCAGACCGGTTGCGCGCGCTTGAGCCCCTGCTCCACCAGCCGCCGCTCCGGAGGCAGGGTTGCGCCGTAGCCCGAAGGTTTGCGCTCGGGCAACGCCGGCAGGGCATGGCTGCGCGGTCGACCCCAGAAGGGACCGGGGTTGCCGAAGGCCGCGTTGAGCGCGTCGGCGACGGCAAAGCGGTTGTTTGAGTTCTTCGGCCCGTCGGTGATTTCGCGGGCGAGATGCGCCCAGATGACGCGCCAGCCAGGGGTGGTGGTTGCGCCGAAGACGGATGACGCGACACCGGACGGGTAGCCCAAGGGGAAATCAAAGCTCGCGAGCATTCGATCGCCTGCCGCTGCGCCCTGGATGAGGGTTTCCGAGACCAGCGCCATGGCTGCCTCGCGCGTGGGCGGGTTGTGGAGCTTCAGGCCATCGCGGGTGAGATCGGCGATCCAGATGCTGTTCTTGCCGGTCACGGGCCTCGCTGCAGCCGACCAGTCGACGACGATCCAGCGGTCGAAAAGGGATTGGGTCATCGCCGCATTCTGCGGCCCGGCAACCGTCCTGTCACGGGGCCGTCCGGCTTGCGCGCGGCTTCAGGGCGCGCCAAGGCTGGTCCTTGCGGATGAGCCGGTGACGGAGAGGGATGAGGGCATGTTGCGGGAGCGGGAGATCGCGCCGCCGCCGGCCGGGCTGGAGGGGGCGCTAGCCGAGAGGCTCGGGCAAAAGACCATGCCGCCCGGGGCGCTGGGCCGGCTCGGAGCGCTCGCCATCGCCCTTGGCGTTGCGCAGGGGCGCGCGACGCCCGCCGCCGCGCCGGCCGAGGCCCTGATCTTCGCCGCCGATCATGGGCTGGTCGCGGAGGGTGTCTCGGCCTGGCCGCAGGATGTCACGGCGCTGATGGTCGAGCGGCTCGTTCTTGGCGATGCTGCGGCACCTGTCCTGGCGCGGGCCGCTGGGGCGCAGACGACGGTGGTGGATGTCGGCGTGGCGGGTGCCTATCGCGTGCCGCTGCCCGCGCTGATCGACGCCAAGCGGCGCCCGGGCAGTCGGAATGCCGCGATCGAGGACGCGCTGACGCCCGCGGAGGTGAGAGCGGCTTTGGAGGCCGGGGCGGCGGCGGCGGACGCCGCGCTGGCGCGCGGGGCTGTCATTCTCGTGCCGGGCGAGATGGGCATTGGCAACACGGCGACGGCGGCGCTGCTCGCCCATGCTGCCACGGGCATCGAGCTTGCCGTGCTTGCGGGACCGGGGGCGGGGCTGGATGCGCCAGGCGTGGCGCGGAAGCTTGCGGTGCTGGAGCGCGTCGCGGCGCGGCGGCCCGGAGCCCTGGAGCCGGAAGAGGCGCTCGCGGCTTTCGGCGGGCTTGAGATCGCGGCGATGGCGGGGGCCATGATCGCCGGAGGGGCAGGGCGCGCCGCGGTGGTGGTGGACGGGTTCATCGCGACGACGGCGGCGCTCCTGGCGCTCGCCGCGCGACCCGAGTTGCGGCCGAGCCTTGTCTTCGCGCATCGTTCTGCCGAGCCGGGCCACCAACGCCTGCTTGAGCATCTCGGGGTCGAACCGCTCCTGGATCTCGGCCTCCGTCTCGGGGAGGGGACGGGCGGCATCCTAGCGCTGCCGCTCCTGCAAGCGGCGGCGGCGATCATGGCGGAGATGGCGACCTTCGAGAGCGCCGGGATCGCGGGCCCGTGAGCGCGCCGCAGCCAGCGACCACGCGCCCGGGGGCGCTGAGGCGCGAGGCTGCGCGGCTCGGTGCAGCGGTCGAGTTCCTGACGCGGTTGCCGGTGCCGAGCACGGGCTGGGAGGACGGGCGGTTGCGCTTCGCCCTCGCCTGGTTTCCGCTCGTCGGTCTCGGTCTGGGGGCCGTTCAGGGGGGCGTCCTTTATCTCGGCCTTTTCATCTTCCCCGCTCCGGTGGCCGCGGGGCTGGCCATGGCGGTTTTCTTGTGGCTGAGCGGCGCGCTGCATGAGGACGGCCTCGCCGATACGGCGGATGGGCTGGGCGGGAGCGGGGTGCCCAAGGAACGCTCGCTCGAGATCATGCATGACAGCCGGATCGGGACCTACGGTGCCGTTGCTCTGATGATCGCCATCGGGTTGCGCTGGGCCGCGCTGTCGGTCCTTGCTGTGGTGCCCGGGCTGGCCGTCGCGGCCTGTGCGGTGTCCGGTGTGCTCTCCCGTTCTGCCATCCTGCTTCTGGTGCGATTGCCCTTCGCGCGGGAGGGCGGTCTCGCTGCGATGGTCGGGCCGCCCTCAGGGGCCGCGCTCGCGGGCAGGGAGGGATCGGCCCTGGTCGCTGCTGCCGTGATCGTGGTCGCGGTCGTCGGGGCCCTGCCAGGGCTGCTCGCCATCAGTGCCGCCGTTTTGGCCGCGATCCTCGTCGCGCGGCTGGCGATGCGGCGTCTTGGCGGGGTGACGGGGGACATTTTCGGGGCAGCCGTCGCCGCCGTGGAGGTCGCGGTACTGGTCGCCCTCACCGGAGTGCTCCTGTGAGTATGGTGCGTCCGGCGGACGGGATCGTCATGCTTCGGCATCCCCGGCCGATGGCGCCGGAGGGTCTCTGCTATGGGCGGCTCGACCTCGCACCCGGTGCGGCGGCGCTGACCGAGATCGCGCATGCCCTTGCCGCCACCCCTGCCGCGGAGGCGGTCTTCTCGAGCCCGGCGAGGCGGGCGCTGGTGCTTGCCGAGGCGCTGGCGGCCCGGGACGGTCTGCCCTTGCGGTCTGACGAACGGCTGTTGGAGCTCGATTTCGGGACCTGGGAGGGGCGCCTGTGGTCCGAGATCGTTCGCACCGAGAGCGACCATTGGGCGGAGGATCCCGCCAACCGCGCGCCACCCGGGGGGGAGCGCTTCGTTGATCTCCTGGACCGTGTTGCCGATATCTTGAGCGAGGTGCCGCCCGGCGCGGTGATCGTGAGCCATGCGGGGCCGATCCGTGCTGCGCGCATGCTGCTGGAGCGGCAGAGTTTCGATGCGGTGTTCGCCGCGCCGGTGCCCTATGCCACGCCGATCGTGATGCGGCTGCCTGAAGGCGCGCTTCGGGAGAAGGAGAGCCCATGGCCTATCTCACGCTGATCCTCGGCGGTGCGCGGTCGGGCAAGTCCGCGCGTGCGCTTGCCTTGGCGGAGGCTGCGGCGCCGCCCGGTCAGCGTGTCTTTGTGGCGACCGCCGAAGCGCTCGACGACGAAATGGCGGATCGGATCGCGCGGCACAAGGCGGAGCGGGGCGATGGTTGGGCTCTCGATGAGGCCCCGCTCGCGCTTGCCGAAGCCGTGTCAGGGACCGCCACGGCGGATGGGGTGTTGCTGATCGACTGCCTTACGCTCTGGCTCTCGAACCTCATGCACCGTGAACGCGATGTCGCGGTTGAGACGGAACGTCTGCTCGATGCCGTGGCGGGGGCGCCGGGTGCGGTCATCTGCGTCTCGAACGAGATCGGCATGGGGCTCGCGCCGATGAATGCCCTTGGTCGAGCATTCCGGGATGCGCAGGGCCGGCTCAACCAGCGCGTGGCCGCTGTGTCGGATCGGGTGGAGTTCGTCGCAGCGGGGCTGCCGCTCACGCTGAAGGGTTGAACCGGGTCAGCGCGCATCGGCGGCCAGTGCCGCGAGGCGTCTGCTCGCGCCATCTGCTCCCGTCACAGCGGCGCGGACGAGGCCGTCGAAGATGCGGGCGAGGCGGCGGACATCCTCCGCCCCGGTAAGCACCAGATAGTCCGGGCCGAGATAGAGGGCGGCGCGCAGTGGGCCGAAGACGGTGAAGGGCGCGGCGAAGTTGCGGCGTGCGTCGTAGATATGCAGCCGGAGGGTCGGATAGTGCTCCTCGGTGAGTGCCGCCATCCGCTCGAGCTGCCGACGTCTGAGCGCCAGCGGCAGTCCGCGCCATGGACCGGCCCCGGCGGCGAGGTCGGTGAGGAGGTGCTCGGCCATGGCGATCTCGAGATCGGTATGTCCAAGCACCACTGCGCCTAGATTGCCTTCACCCTGCGGGAGACGGGCCTCGATCCCGCCGCTTGCCACATGGGCCAGGACCTCCGGATCGGCGAGCTGATCGGGCAGGAAGGAGGGGACGTAGCGGATCTTGTGGCCCGCAGCTTCCCGGTGCCAGCGCAGGATCGGGGTCTCGCCCTCCGCGCTCTCAGCCTCCTCAATATCGACGGAGGGGCTTATGCGGCGCTCGCCCTCCTCGCTATAGGAGAGGCCGAGAAGCCAGTCTGCGCTGACCTCCGCATGCGCGGAAATCCGGCGGAGCGCCTCCGCTCGCGGCAGGCGGGTCGAGCCCGGCGCCAGGAATTCGCTGAGCGCCGAGCGGTCGAGCCGGGTTGCGCGGGCGAAGGCGGAGAGGCCGCCGGCCTCGCGCTCGACGAGATGGCGCAGCCTTTCGGCAAAGAGGATGCTGAGATCGCGCTTGTCCATCGATGCGAAACTACAGCAATTGCGCGAAAACACGACAGATGTATTGTTATCGAGGCGTAATCTCGTTTTCACGCGCGAAAATCGGGGCTGTGCGGAGTGGGGGACGCTACGTCACTCTCTCGCAATGACCGACAGTGTTGCTTGCCCCGCCCGACGCTCCGCCCCCGACAAGATCGACGCCCAAAGGCTCAAGGACCGCAATCCGGGTGTCGTTGCGCCGGAATGGCCGACGGTTCTGCTGATCGTCCTCGCTTATGCCGTATGGCTTGGCGCCACGGCGCTTGCCGGAGCTGAGACAGGGCTCGTCGCCGGGCTCTTTGTCGCGATTCTCGTGGCGCTCTCGACGGCGCTCCATTCCTCGCTGAGCCATGAGGTGGCGCATGGCCACCCGCTGCCCTCGCGCCGCTGGTCCGAGGCGTTGGTTTGGCCCGCCATCGGCCTCGTCGTGCCCTATGAGCGGTTTCGCGAAACGCATCTTGCCCATCACCGGGACGAGCGGCTGACGGACCCGCATGAGGATCCGGAGTCGAACTTCCTCGATCCCGCGGCCTGGGCCGCACTTTCCGCACCGGTGCGGTGTCTCCTGCGGGCCAACAACACGCTGGCTGGGCGCATCGTGCTTGGCCCTGCTCTCGGCATGATCCGGTTCGTGTGGAGTGACTTGCTGGCGTGGCGGGACCCGGCCATCCGGCGGGCCTGGGTGCAGCACGCGCTCGGCACTCTGCCGGTCGTGGCCTGGCTCGTCGCCGTCGGCACGCCCTTCTGGGTGGTCGCGCTCGGCACCTATGGCGGGTTGTCGCTGCTGCGTATTCGGACGTTCCTGGAGCACCGGGCGCATGAGCGGGCGGCGGGGCGGTCGGTGATCATCGAGGATGGCGGGCCGCTCTCTTTTCTATTTCTCAACAATAATTTGCATGCATTGCATCATGCGGCGCCGAAGGTCGCGTGGTACCGGCTGCCGGCGCTCTACCGCGTGCGGCGGGAGGAGATTCTGCGTCGGAACCGGGGCTATCGCTTCGGGTCCTATGGCGAGGTCTTTTCTGCCTATCTCTTCCGCCGGAAAGACCCGGTGGCGCATCCGCTGATGACGGCGATGACGGCGCCGCTGCCGCGCGAAGATCAGCCGCGGAGTGCCGCGATCCGGGCGACGAGTGCCGCGGTGGAGACATCGGTCTCGACGGGCGTGCCGTCCTCGAGCGCCGGGATCAGCCCCTTGGCGAGCGCCTTGCCGAGCTCCACGCCCCACTGATCGTAGGAATTGATGCCCCAGATCGCGCCCTGCACGAACACCTTGTGCTCGAAGAGCGCGATGAGGCGGCCGAGGCTGTAGGGATCGAGCCTGCGATAGAGGATCGTCGTGGACGGCCGGTCACCAGGGAAGGTGCGGTGGGGGGCGAGGGCGTCGATCTCGGCCGGGTCCTGCTTTGCCGCTGCCATCTCGGCGCGGACCTCGGCTTCCGTCTTGCCGAAGGCGAGGGCCGCGCCCTGGGCGAGGCAGTTTGCGAGGAGGAGGGCGTGGTGGTTGCCGAGATCCTCCCTAGGCTCGGCTGCCGCGATGAAGTCCACGGGGATCACGTCCGTGCCCTGATGGAGGAGCTGGAAGAACGAATGCTGTGCGTTCGTGCCGGGCTCGCCGAAGATCGCGGGGCCGGTGGCAACAGGGACGGGCGTGCCGCTCCGTGTGATCCGCTTGCCGTTACTCTCCATGTCGAGCTGCTGGACGTAGGCCGGGAAACGGTCGAGCCGCTGGTCATAGGGAATGAGCGCGGTTGTGGCGTAGCCGAGGGCGTTGCGGCGCCAGATGCCGGCGAGGGCGTAGATCACCGGCAGGTTTGCCTCGAGCGGGGTCTCGAGGAAGTGGCGGTCCATGTCGGCCGCACCCTTGAGAAAGGCGCGGAAGGCCTCGGCACCCATGCCGATGGCGAGCGGCAGGCCGATGGCGGACCAGACCGAGTAGCGCCCGCCGACCCAGTCGCGAAAGCCGAAGACGCGGGTGGCGTCGATCCCGAAGGCGGCCGTGGCCTCGAGATTGGTCGAGACCGCGGCCATCTGAGCCCCCGCATCGAGCCCTGCTGCTTCGAGCCAGGCGCGAGCGGAGGCGGCGTTGGCCATGGTCTCGAGCGTGGTGAAGGTCTTCGAGGCGATGATCACGAGCGTGGTGGCGGGGTCGAGGCTGCGGATGGTGTCGGTGAGATGCGCGCCATCGACATTGGAGACGAAATGGAGGCAGGGTCCGTCCATGTCCGGGGCCAGCGCCCGGGCGGCCATGGCCGGGCCGAGATCCGAGCCGCCGATGCCGATATTGATGACGTCGGTGATCGGACCCGCGGGCGCGGCGAAGCGGCCGCTCCGCACATCCTCGGCGAAGGCGAGGAAACGCTCGAGGATCGGTGCGACCTCATCGACGCCCTCGACCGCCGGGGCGACGCTGCCGCGGAGCGCCATGTGGAGGACCGCGCGGTTCTCGGTGCTGTTGACCGGCTCGCCCGCGGCCATGCGGTCGCGGAGGCTCTCGACCCCCGCCTCGCGCGCGAGGGCGAGGAGGGCGGCCATGGCAGGGCCGTCGAGCTTTTCCTTGGAGAGATCGAGGGTGAGGTCGTCGAGTTCGTAGGAGAGGGCGGCGACGCGCGTGGGATCGGCCGCGAAGAGGTCCCGGAGATGGATCGGGGCGAGGCGCGCTGCCTCGGCGTGGAGCTGGTCCCAGGCGGTCATGGCGGCCTCTCATTGAAGGTGCTGGGCGGGGCCCATCAGGTAGGGGAAGGGGGCGGGCCGACGAGTGCCCGGCTTCCTCGCCGGTCGGGCCTTCGCCTGCCCGGCATCCGTGCCGCCCACCCGCCGGCCCGCCCTCCGGGTGGCCCTTGGCGGTGGCGCTGCGGTCAGTGGGCGGGTTCGATGCCCCAGATCTCGGTCGCGTAGCCGCGGATGGTACGGTCCGAGGAGAACCATCCCATGGGCGCGGCGTTCAGGACGGCTTTGGTGGCCCAGCCCGTGCCGTCGGCCCAGGCCGCATCGACCGCGCGCTGTGCGTCCCAATAGGCGTCGAAATCCGCTGCGACCATGAACCAGTCATGCCCGGTGAGGTTGTCGACGAGGCCCTGGAAACGCTCCCGGTCGCCCCTGGAGAAGGCGCCTTCGGCAATCTGGCGCACGACCTCAGACAGCCGCTCCGACCGCGCGACATGGGCGCCGGGGTCGTAGCCCTTGGCGCGGAGGGCTGTCACTTCGTCGGCTTCGAGGCCGAAGATGAAGATGTTCTCATCCCCGACGCCGGCCCGGATCTCGACATTGGCGCCGTCATTGGTGCCGATCGTCAGCGCGCCGTTCATGGCGAATTTCATGTTGCCGGTGCCGGACGCCTCCATGCCCGCCGTCGAAATCTGCTCGGAGAGATCGGCGGCAGGGATCAGGCGCTCGGCTTGCGTGACATTGTAGTTGGGCGGATAGAGGACGGCGAGGCGGCCCTTCATGGCCGGGTCCTCGTTGATCGTGCGGCCGATATCGTTGATGAGCTTGATGATCAGCTTCGCCATCGCGTAGCCGGGCGCGGCCTTGCCCGAGAAGATGCGCACGCGAGGCGGGGTCTCGAGCGCGGGATCGGCCTTGAGTGCGTTGTAGAGCGCTGCCGTCTCCAGGATGTTCATGAGCTGGCGCTTGTATTCGTGGATGCGCTTGATCTGGATGTCGAACATCGCGCCCGGGTCGACCGCGACGCCGTGCGTGTCCGCAAACCAGCGGGCGAGGCGCTCCTTGTTCGTGCGTTTGGCGGCCATGAAGCGGTCGCGGAAGGCGTCGTCGTCGGCGAGCGGCTTCAGGCGCTCGAGCTGGTCGAGATCGGTGACCCAGCCTGTGCCGATGGCCTCGTCGAGCAGGCCTGAGAGCGCCGGGTTGCAGCCCTTCAGCCAGCGGCGGGGGGTGACGCCGTTGGTCTGGCTCAGGATCTTGTCGGGGTGGAGCTTATGGAGCTCGGCGAAGACCGTGCGCTTCATGAGTTCCGTATGGAGCGCGCTCACGCCGTTCACCCGTGCCGCCGAGATGAAGGCGAGGTTGCCCATGCGCACTTCGCCGCCCGCGAGGGCCGCCGCGCTCTCGGGCCGGTCGTGACCGCGGGCGCGGCACTCGGCCTTGTGCGCCTGATCCATCGCCTCGATCAGCTGGAGGTGGCGGGGCAGGATGCGGCCCATCACGTCCTCGGACCAGCGCTCAAGCGCCTCGGGCATCAGGGTGTGGTTGGTGTAGTTCAGCACCTGGCGCGCGATCGCGAAGGCGTCCTCGAAGCCGAGCCGACGATCATCCATCAGGAGGCGCACGAGTTCGGGCCCGGCGATGGCGGGGTGCGTGTCGTTGAGCTGGACGGCGACGAGGCCCGGCAGCTTTCCGGCGTCGTCGTGATGAGCGAAGAAGCGGCGGAGGATGTCCTTGAGCGAGGCGGCGGTGAAGAAATACTCCTGCTTCAGCCGCAGCTCCTTGCCCTGGGGCGTCGTGTCGTCCGGGTAGAGCACGCGGCTGATGGTCTCTGCCGAGACGGAGGGTGCCGCTGCCGCGACGAAGTCGCCGCGGTTGAAGGGCTCGAGATCGAAGACCCGCGTCGGTTTCGCGGACCAGAGGCGGAGTGTGTTCACCCAGGCCCCGCCCCAGGAGGGGACCGGCGTGTCGTAGGCGGAGGCCACCACGGTCTCGGCCGGGTGCCACTCCGCCGGTTTGTCGCCGTTCTCCACATGGCCGCCGAAGCCGATCGGATGTGAGGCCTCGCGCCGCTCGAACTCCCAGGGATGCTGCTGGGTCAGCCAGTCCTCCGGCTCCTCGACCTGCCAGCCATTGTGGAAGCTCTGCTTGAAGAGGCCGTGATCGTAGCGGATGCCGTAGCCATGGGCCGGCACGCCGACGGTAGACATCGAATCGAGAAAACAGGCCGCCAGCCGACCGAGCCCACCATTGCCGAGGGCGGCGTCGGGCTCGTTCTTGAGGGTGGCGCCGTAGTCGAGGCCGAGGCTCTCCATCGCCTCCCGTGCTGCCTCCTCGAGCCCGAGATTCATCACGGCATCCTCGAGCAGGCGGCCGATGAGGAACTCCATCGAGAGATAGTAAATGCGCTTGCGATCCTCCGCATAGACGCGGTGCACCGTCTCGAACCACGGCTTCATCACCCGGTCCCGGACCGCTCGGCTGAGCGCAAGGCGCCAGTCCTGCAGGACGGCGGCGCTTGGATCCTTTCCGATGGTGAAGGTGAGGTGATACTCGATGGCGGCGCGTAGCTCGGCCGCGGTCGCAGCGCTCTTTGCGCCGAGCGCCGGGATCCGGTCCATCTCGTTCATGCTCTACTCCAATAGGTCGGGTCCCACCCGAAGATCAAAACCTTCTATCGCAGTGCGGCAGGCGGTTTGAAGACCGCCGGCCGCGATTTGCCACTTCGTCACGGGTGGGAGTGTCGGGACGGGACATCAGAGCCTCAGGTGCCCTCCACATCCCTGAGGAGCCGTTCCGTGCGTGCCTCGTCGATGCGGTTGTGAAAGCGCTTCGCCTCGTGCTCGTCGCGCAGGGTCTTGGCGAGGTTGAAGGCCGCGCTGACGGAGAGGAGGAGACCCATGGCGAGGAACCCCTTCATCGTCAGCGTCACCTCCATCAGCCAGATCCCCATCAGCGTGATGCCGATGCCGATGAAGAAGTTGATGTAGGTAAAGAAAATCCAGGCGGGCGAGTTGAGGGCGTGGTCGTTCATGCGTCGTCTCCTTTGGTGTCTTCGGTCGTTTTGGGGGCGAGGCGGGCGAGCACCGCGTCGCGGCGGCTGCGCGCCGCGTCGGCGATGCCGGCTTCCTTGAGGCGCGCGTCGAGATCGGCGCTTTCGTCCGCGGGTGCCGTGGTGGCGGCGAGCAGATCCTCCGCCGCGTCCGTGCCTTCGGCGAGGCGGCGGGCCAGCGCCTCCGCTTCGGCCAGCGGCGGGGTTGCGGGCAGGGTGGCGTCGTTGAGGCGGCGGCGCACGGAGATATCCATGCGCGCGGCCCGGGCAGCGCGGAGATCGGCGGCGAGCTTCGAGAGCCGGCGCTCGCCGTCCGAGAGCCGGTCGCGGAGCGTCTGTGCCCGGTCTGAGAGGGCGGCACCCGCCTTCTCCGCCCGCTCGCGCGTGTCCTCGAGCGTCACGATCCGGTTGGCGAGGTCGGCGGCCAGCGGCTCGGCACCGGCTTCGAGGGCTCTCCGCGCCTCCGCCTCGCGCTTTTCGATCTCGGCGGCGGCATCCGCGACGCGCCGCTCCTCGGCCTTTTGCTGGGCGATGAGCTGTGCGAGCGCGTGGCGGCCGCGGGTGAGGTCCATCTGTGCGTCGCGGAGATGCTGGGCCAGGATCCTCGGCCCCTCCGCGGCCTCCAGCGCCTCCTCCGCCTCGGCGGATCGGGCGCGGAGCAGGGTTCGTAGCGTTCTCAGCATGTGTCCTCCTCTTGAACGCCGTTCAAATTCAGTCCAAACAATTGCCCGACCGGGATGGACGGGCTGCCAGCGGTGAACGACGTTCACGTAAGGGGTAGGCGATTCGTGAACAATGTTCAAGAGGTGAGGTGATGCGCAAGCCGCATGAGGACTTGAGAGAGGCAGTTCTGGCCGAAGCAGGGCGGTTGCTGGAGGTGGAGGGTGCGCGCGCGCTCTCCGCCCGTCGGCTTGCGGCGGCGGCCGGGTGCTCGGTCGGCACGCTCTACAATATCTTCGAGCATCTCGATGGCGTGGTCCGCGCGGTGAACCGTGAGACGATGAAGCGCCTCGCCGCCGCGCTTGCCGAAGCCGATCCGGGGGAGGGGGCGGGGCGCGCCGCGCGGCTCGAGGCGCTGGGGCAAGGTTATCTCGCCTATGGCGTCGCCAATCCTGCGCGTTGGGAGCTTCTCTTCCGCTATCGCCTCGACACGCCGGCGGAAGCTCTGCCGGCGGAGCTCTCGACGCTCCTTGCGCTCCTTCGCAGTGTCGCGGGCCCCGGGCCGAGCGATGAGGCGCTCATCGCGCTCTGGGCCGCGGTGCATGGCGTGGTGGAGCTTGCCGTCGCCCGCCGCCTGCCGAACGCGGCAGAGGGGGCGGAGGGGCGCATGATCGCTCTCGTCATCGAGGCCGGCATCCGGGGATTGGCCGCCGAGGGGTTCGGCCGGGACCCTTAAGGACCGTCATTGCCGGACCCGATCCGGCAATCAGGGTCGTTGGCAGACGACTGTCGTTGTGAGGCTTCGTGGATCCCCGGGTCGAGCCCGGGGATGACCACGAGCGGTCTTTTCCCTTTCTGTCAGACTGCTAGGGGGTGGCTGGTGCGCGCCTTCCGTCCGGCGCATTGCGGGCTCAGCCCCGCCCGAAAGCGCGCATCTCGCCGGCGATGCGTTGGAGCGAGGGGTGCTCTGGCAGGCTCTCGACCGGAGCCTCGTGACGGCGCCGCCAATTCGGGTGCTCATGGATCGTGCCGGGGATGTTCGGCTGCTCTAGCGTGCCCAGCACATCGTCGAGCTGCACTGCAACCAGCGCTGCCGAGGATCGTGCCATCAGCGCATGGATGGCATCGAGGAGCGGGGCGTCCGCATCCTCGGGCGGCGTGGCCGGATCGATCCCCTCGGGCAGAATGCGCGCTTCGGCGAGGAGCGCTGCGATAGTGTGCCGATCCTCAGCCCGGGCGGCGCGTTGTCGGGCGGCCTCCTCGGCGTCCGCGCGGCCGAGCTTCTCCGCCCAGTCGATGTCGCGCCCCTGCCACCACCCCTTGAGCGTCGGCGTGTCATGGGTGCCGAAGCTCGCCAGCGTCTCCGCCCGGAAATGCCAGGGCGCGCGCAGCCGCCCCTCCCAGCGTTCGAACATCGCGACCGAGCAGCCGTAGATCCCGCTGGCGGAGAGTGCGTCGCGCAGCCCCTCCGGCACGACGCCCAGATCCTCCCCGATGATCACCGTGCCGCGCCGCGCAGCCTCGAGCCGTAGGATCGCGAGCAGCACCGCGCGGTCGGAGCGGACATAGCCGCCGGGTGTCCCGTCGAGCGGCACCCAGAACGTGCGCTCGAGCCCGAGGACGTGGTCGATGCGCAGGACGCCGGCATGGGCGGTCGCCGCGCAGATGGTCTCGGCGAAGGCGGTGTAGCGATCCGCCTCCAGGCCGGGCGGTGAGAAGGGCGCGAGGCCCCAGGACTGCCCCTCCGGCGCGAACATGTCGGGCGGGGCGCCGAGGCTCACGCCGCGGGCGAAGACGCCGGGGCGCGCCCAGACCTCCGCCCCGTCGGGCCGCACGCCGACGGCGAGGTCCGCGTAGAGACCGAGCGCCATGCCTGCCTGCAGCGCCCGGTGCTGCGCCGCGCCAAGCGCCTCGCTCGCCCGCATCTGCGCCCAGGCGTGGAAGGTGAGCGCGCGCGCCTCAGTCGCGGCGAAGGCTGTTGCGGCAGGCGTCTCGGGGTGCTCGTAGCCTGCGGGCCAAGACCGCCAGTCAGGGCCGAGACGGGCGGCGAGCGCTTCGAAGAGCGCGAAGTGCTCGAGCGCTGTCCCGTGCTGCGCGCGATATGCGGCAAGACGGCTGGCGACGCCCGGCTCGGCGATCTCCGTCGCGAATTGCGCTTGCAACGCCTTGTCATGCGCCAGTCGATGCGCGGGGTAGTCGATCAGGGCGTCACCGCCATCCGGCATCCCGGCGAGGGAAAGCAGCGGTCGCGTGTCGAGAAAGCCGCGATGGCCGGGCGAGTAGGGGCTGTGGCCGATGCTCGCGTGGCCGAGGCTGTGCACGGGGTTGATGCCTAGAAATGCGGCGCCGTGGGCGGCCAGCGCCTCCGCCGCATGGGCGAGGTCCGCGTAGCTTCCGATGGCGCCCGCACCCGGCGGCGCGGCCTCCTGCCAGAGCGCGGTGATCGCGCCTGTCGCCCCCCAGGCCCGGTCCCGGCCGAGACGATCCGCGAGCGTCGGCGCGCGGTCCGGTGCAGCGATGACGAGGCAGTCCTCCGCCCGATTGTCGAGCGACAGGCGGTGGAGCCCCGGGGGCAGCGCCGGCAGCTCGACCGCGCCGTCCGCCCGACCCTCCGCCGTCGCCCCCTGCTCGAATGTAAGCCGCCAGGTCCGCGCATCGGTCGGCGCGCGGAGGAGGGACGGGGCCCAGGCGGTGGCAAGGTGCACGGGCGGCAGGGGTCGGGCCGCCCGCGCCGCCTCAAGTGCTGCCAGTCGCTCGGCGGCCTCCGTGATGTCGTCGATCGCGTCCATTGCAAGGAGGAGGGCGAGCGCCGTCTCCGGCGTCGTGACATGGAGCGCGCCGGAGAGATCGCGCCATTCCGGCAGGACGCCGCGGGCGCGGGCGAGGGCGAGCAGCGCCTCCGACATCGCCCCGCTGTCCCCGTCAGGCCGAGGGCGCGAAGAGCGCAAGGCTCCCGGCCCGAAGCACCGCCGTCGCCTGCGGCTCTGGGGTAGGCGCCCCCGGCCGCTCCTCCGTGCTGTCGAAGAGGCGCGCCCAGGTCTGCCCGTGCGGCGGCTCGGGCAGCGTCAGGGACACGTCCTCCCGGCCCCGATTGACGGCGATGAGCGCATCCCCTGGCACCGCGCCCCCCGGCGGTGCCTCGGCCGAGCCGCGAATGCGGAGGGCGAGCGCCGATAGCCCCGGATCGTCCCAGGCGGGTGCGCCGCCGTCGAGGCCGGACCACACCACATCGGGGGCCGCATCCTCCGCCCGCACCTGGCCGTGGAGAAAGCGGGTCTGGCGGAGTGCCGGGAGCTCACGGCGGAGGCGGGTGAGGGCCGCGACCATCTCGACCAGCCCCGCATCCTCCGTATCCCAATCGATCCAGCCGGTTACGTTGTCCTGGCAGTAGGCGTTGTTGTTGCCGCCCTGAGTGTTCGCCAACTCGTCGCCGGCCAGCAGCATGGGCGTGCCCTGGCTGAGGAGGAGCGTTGCGAGCAGCGCGCGCCGCCGCCGGGCACGGGCGGCGATGATGGCAGGGTCGGCCGTCTCCCCTTCCTCGCCCATGTTGTCGGAGAGGTTGCCGTTATGCCCGTCGCGGTTCTTCTCCCCGTTCGCCTCGTTGTGCTTGGCGTTGTAGGCGGTGAGATCCGCGAGGGTGAAACCGTCATGCGCGGTGATGAGGTTGACGCTGGACCAGGCCGGGCGGCCGTCGCGGTCGAAGATGTCGGCCGATCCCAGAAGCCGCGCGGCGAAACCCGATGTTGCGCCCTCGTCGCCGCGCCAGAACCGGCGCACATCGTCGCGAAAGCGGTCCGACCACTCCGCCGTGCCGGGGGGAAAGCCGCCGAGCTGGTAGCCGCCGGGACCGATGTCCCAGGGCTCCATGATCAGTTTCGCGTCCGAAAGCACCGGGTCCTGGCGGAGTGCGTCGAGGAACCCGCCCTCGGGATCGAAGCCGCCCGGTTCGCGGCCGAGGGTGGTGGCGAGGTCGAAGCGGAACCCGTCGATGCGGTAGTGCTCGACCCAGTGGCGGAGGCTGTCGAGCACCATCCGAAGCACGAAGGGATGCGCGATGTTCACCGTGTTCCCGCAACCCGTATCGTTGACGTAGTAGCGCGGATCGTCGGGCATCAGGCTGTAGTAGGACGCGTTGTCGAGCGCGCGATAGCTGAGCGTCGGGCCGAGTTCCCCGCCTTCGGCGGTGTGGTTGTAGACGACGTCGAGGATCACCTCGATGCCCGCCTCGTGCAGCCGGTCGATGGCTGCGAGCACACCCGCTTCGCCCGATGGGCCGAGATAACGCGGTGCCGGAGCGAAGAAGGCTAGCGTGTTGTAACCCCAGTAGTTTCTGAGCCCGCGGTTCAGCAGGAAGGCATCGTCGACGAAGGCGTGGACGGGCAGGAGCTCGATCGCGGTCACGCCGAGCTTTTCGAGGTGCCGGATCACCGTGTCCGTTCCCAGCGCCTCCCAAGTCCCCGCGATCCCGGGCGGGATGCCCGGCATGCGGCGGGTGAAGCCCTTCAGATGGGCCTCGTAGATCACCGTCTCGCCCCAGGATCGATGGGGACGGGGCGGCCGGCCGCTATGATCCGCGGGCGCGGTGATCACGGCTTTCGGCATGAAGGGCGCGCTATCCCGCGCGTCGAACGAGAGGTCCTGCTCCGGGTCACGATGGTCGTAGCCATAGAGCGCTTCGGCCTCGGTCACCCGGCCCGAGAGGCGGCGGGCATAGGGGTCCAGCAGGAGCTTGTTCGGGTTGAACCGGTGTCCCCGCTCCGGCGCGTAGCGGCCATGGGCGCGGAGGCCGTAGAGCTGCCCCTCTTGCAGCCCCGGCACATGGCCGTGCCAGATGGGGCCGGTCTGCTCCGGAAGCGCGAGCCGCGCGGTCTCGTTCCCGGACGCATCGAAAAGGCAAAACTCGATCCGCGCCGCATTGGCCGAGAAGACCGCGACATTCGCGCCATCGCCCGCCAGATGCACGCCGAGCCGGGCCGGCGAGCCGGGCCCGAGATCGGCCTCGACAGGCACCGCGGCGGCGGCTTTGGCAGTGCGGCGGGTGCGGGGCAAGGCGGTCTCCGGAAGCGGGCGGGATCGGCGCGGTCGCTTCCTTTACGCGCCGGTTTGCGGCGATGCGTCAAGCGCTTCCGCCTCGGCCGCCGCCTCCGCGCGTAGCCACGCGATCACGGACGCGAGCGTGCGGCGCGGTGTGCCGCCAGGATGCGGGGCCTGGATGAGCCAGTAGCCGGTCTCGGGGGAGCCCGGCTCGTCGAAGAGGGCAACGAGGCTGCCGGCCTCGATCTCCGCCTGCACGAAGTTGCGCGCCGTGAGACCCACGCCCTCGCCCGAGCGCATCGCGGCAAGTGCCATGTAGCCCGGCAGGTGCAGGATGTCGTGCTTGGCCCGCGGTGTGACGCCATGGGCAGTGAGCCAGGTAAACCACTCATCCGTCGCGGTTTCCTGGACCCAGGGCACGTCCAGCAGATCTTCGGGAACGCGCACCGGATGATGGTCGAGGAGGGCCGGCGTGGCCACGACGACATGGGCGGAGGGGACCAGCAATTCGGCCTCGAGCCCCGGCCAGCCGCCCTGGCCGAAGCGGATCGCGATGTCGAAGGAGCCGGTCGTGAGGTCCACGAGTTCGGGCGTAGGGCTCACGAGGAGCTCGATATCCGGATGGGCCGCACGGAAGCGCGCGAGGCGGGGCATCAGCCAGTAGGCCGAGAACTTCGGCGTGAGGGTGAGGCGCACGGGCCGGCCGGCGGCGTCGCGCTCAGCCTCACCCAAGGCGTGGCGCATGGTCTCGAGCCCGCGGCCGAGGCCGTCGGCCAGCCGCTGTCCCTCGGCCGTGAGCACAAGGCCGCGGCCGGCGCGGGTCATGAGGCGGAGGCCGAGGCGGGCCTCGAGGGCGCGGACCTGCTGTGCCACAGCCGCGTGCGTGACGTTGAGCTCGCGTCCTGCGGCCGAGAAGCCGCCCTTGCGGGCCGCCGCCTCGAAGGCGCGGAGCATGGAGAGTGGAGGCAGGGCGGACCAGTCCATTTGAAAGCCATGCTTACAGCTTGCGAGAAATGCTGCCTCGCCCAGACGGCGGGCTGCCGGCATCATTGTCGCAATCGCAGGCACTTACAAGGAGGGCGTCATGCTCAGCGTCTTGGCAATGACTTTCATGACCGCAACGCGGAGCGAGCCGCTACCGGCACCCGCGCCGCGGGTCGCCGCCGTCCCCTGCACCCGGCGGGCACGGCGTTACGCCACACGCCTAGGCGCCGTCCTAGCCTTCCTCCGCGCCCGCTGAGGCCTGGCCCGCGAGGCGGCGATAGAGGGCGGCGTAGGCGGCGGCGCTGGGGCCCCAGTCGACCGGGTGGGCCATGGCGTTGGCGGTGAGGCGGGCCCAGGTCTCGCGGTCGGCATAGGCGGTTGCGAGGCGCTGGAGGGCGTGGGCGCAATCGCTGGCATCACCGGGCGCATGGACGAAGCCCGTGGCAACGCCCGCGGCGAGGGCGGCAGGATTGGCGTCGATCACCGTGTCCCCGAGGCCGCCCGTGCGGGCGACCACCGGGGTCGCGCCGTAACGGAGGGCATAGAGCTGGGTGAGCCCACAGGGCTCGAAGCGGGAGGGTACGGCAATAGCGTCCGACCCCGCATAGACGAGGTGGCTGAGCGCCTCGTCATAGCCGATGAAGACCCCGACGCGGCCCGGATTTCGGGCGGCGGCCGCGGTAAGTGCGGCCTCCAGCGATGCCTCCCCGGACCCCAGAAGGGCGACACGTCCACCGGCGGCGAGGAAACCCGGCAGGGCCTCGAGCAGCAGGTCGATCCCCTTTTGTCGCGTGAGCCGGCTGACGAGACCGAGCACGGGTCCCGGCCCGTCCTCGATTCCGAAGCGTTCGAGGAGGGCTGCGCGGCTCGCGGCCTTGCCCTCGGGCGACGCGTAGGGGGCGGCGATCAGCGGGTCGGCGGCGGGGTTCCAGACGGTGGTGTCTGCGCCGTTCAGGATGCCGCTGACGGCCTCGCCCCTCGCCGCGAGCACGCCCTCGAGCCCCATGCCGAACTCGGGCGTCAGGATCTCGCGGGCATAGCCGGGGCTGACGGTGGTGATGGCGTCGGCGGTGACGAGCCCTGCCTTCAGGAACCCGACCTGCCCCCAGAATTCGAGGCGGTCGGGGCTGA
The DNA here is from genome assembly GCA_039815685.1 of Pseudomonadota bacterium. GTDB lineage: Bacteria > Pseudomonadota > Alphaproteobacteria > Rhodobacterales > Rhodobacteraceae > Thermohalobaculum. The sequence continues at coordinate 19,284 of JBCBYV010000009.1, forward strand.
ACGCCGATTGCGGGATGCCCAGAGCCGTGAGGACAGTCGGGTCGAAGAGGCCCTGATAGCTGATATTGTGGATCGTGATGACCGAGGGCACGGGCCGGCCCATGAGATCGAGGTAGAAGGGGGCGAGGCCTGCCTGCCAGTCATGCGCGTGCAGGACATCCGGCCGCCAGCCCTCGGCACCGCCCGCCATCCCCTGAGCCGCGATCAGGGCGCCGAGCTTTGCGAAGGCGCCGAGACGGTAGGCGTTGTCGGGCCAGTCGCGCCCGTTCGTCTCGTAGATCCCGCCCTCCCGCCGGAAGCGGGCTGGGGCATCAAGGACGAGGAGGGAGAGGCCCGCCGCCTCCGCCTTGAGGAGCCTCGCAGGACCGCCGGTCAGCTCGCCCTCGAGCCCCTCGGGCAGCGTGATCTCGCGCGACTTCTCGAGCTTTGCCATCACAGCCGGGTAGCCGGGCAGCAGTACCTTCGCCTCGACCCCCTCCGCCGCCAGCACCGACGGCAGCGCCCCGACCACATCCGCAAGCCCGCCGGTCTTCACCAGAGGCGCGCATTCCGAGGCGATGTGGAGAACACGCATGCGGTGTCTCAGCCGAGCGCGTCGAGCATGGGTTGGGTGATGAGGACCACGCCGCTGTCGGTGCGGCGGAAGCGTCTGGCGTCCTCCTCCGGGTCTTCGCCGACGACGAGACCCTGGGGCACCTGCACGCCGCGGTCGAGTACCACGTCCTTGAGCCGCGCGTGCCGGCCGATATCGCTGTAGGGCAGTGCCACCACGCGGTCGAGCTCGGAGAAGCTGTTCGCCTTGACGCCGGTGAAGAGCAGCGACTGGTTCACCTGGCTGCCCGAGACGATGCAGCCACCGGAGATGAGGGAGCTGATGGCGGAGCCGCGCCGGTCCTCCTCGTCATGGATGAACTTGGCGGGCGGTGTCTGCTCGGCATAGGTCCAGATCGGCCAGTCGGTGTCGTGGATGTCGAGTTCGGGTCGGAAATCGGTGAGGTCGAGATTGGCCTTCCAGAAGGCTTCCACCGTGCCGACATCGCGCCAGTAGGGGCTGCCATTGTCGCCGGAGACAGCGCTTTCCGAGAAGCGGTGCGCCTGGGCCGTGCCCTTGGCGACCTCGGCCGGGATGATGTTCTTGCCGAAGTCGTGATCGCTGTCGGGGTCGGCCGCGTCCTTTTTCAGGAGCTCGATCAGGTAGGGCGTGTCGAAGATGTAGATGCCCATCGAGGCGAGGGAGGTCTTGGGATCGCCTGGGATCGTCGGCGGATCGGCCGGCTTCTCGACAAACTCGGTGATCTTGCCGCTCTCGTCCACGGCCATGACGCCGAACTCTGTCGCCTCCTCCTTCCTGACCTCGATGCAGCCGATGGTTACGCTCGCTCCGCTTTCCACATGCTGGCGGAGCATGAGCTCGTAGTTCTGCTTGTAGATGTGGTCGCCGGCGAGGATCACGATGAACTTCGGTTCGTAACCCTCTATGATATCGATATTCTGGGTGACGGCATCGGCGGTGCCGAGATACCAGTTCCGCTCGTCCACGCGCTGCGAGGCGGGCAGGATGTCGAGCTGTTCGCGCCGTTCGGCGCGGAAGAAGGACCAGCCGCGCTGCAGGTGGCGGATCAGGCTGTGGGCCTTGTACTGGGTCGCGACGCCGATGCGGCGGATGCCGGAGTTGACGGCGTTGGAGAGCGCGAAGTCCACGATGCGTGACTTGCCGCCGAAATAGACTGCCGGCTTCGCGCGCCGGTCGGTGAGCTCCTTGAGGCGCGAGCCGCGCCCGCCCGCGAGGATAAATGCCATGGCATCGCGGCTCAGATTGGTCGGCATTTCCGGCCGCATGGGTCGTCTCCTCCGGTTGGGTGGCGCTTGACCGCGCTGTTTGGCCCGGACCCTTGCGCATTGCGGCGCTTGGTCTCAACCGCGGTGCGATGTCTTTCCGCGGGGCGGGCGGGGTGTCCAGTCGGGTCGGGCGACGAGTAGTCTTTACATCACTAGTTTTATAGTTATATTTGTGGCCATGAACGATGCAGATGCCGCCCCCGCGCTTGCCGCCCTCGGCCACGAGGCCCGTCTCGGTCTTTTTCGCCTTCTGGTGAAGGCCGGGCCCGAGGGTCTCTCGATCGGGGAGATCCAGGCGCATCTGGGGCTCGCGCCCTCGACGCTGGCCCATCACCTCCGCGCCTTGGTGGAGGTGGGGTTGGTGAGCCAGGAGAAGCGGGGGCGCAGCGTGATGAACCGGGCCGAGTTCGAGCGGATGCACGCCGTGCTCGGCTATGTGGAGAAAGAGTGTTGCCAGGGCGTGCGCCTTGGCGACGACGCGGCGTGAGCGCGCCCTTGTAGCAGCGGGCGCCGGTGCGGCCTGGGCGCCGCCTGGATGGAGAGACGGCCATGACCGAAGCAATCGCGACCCTGCGCCGCTGGGGCGGCGGACTTCAGATCGACCGGGTCTGGCTCACCTTTGCTGGCGTTCTGGCCGTTCTGGCGGTGGTCGAGCTGGGGCAGGCGGAGGCTGGGATTGTCTTTACGTTGCAGAGCCTTGCCACGACCGGGCCCTACATCCTCTTCTCCGTGCTGGTTGCGGCCTATGCGACGGCGACGGGGGCCGATGGCCAGATCGCGAAGGTGTTCTCGGGCCGTCAGGCGATGATGATCACGCTGGCGGCGTTCTTTGGCGGGCTCTCGCCCTTCTGCTCCTGCGGGGTGATACCGCTCATCGCCGCGCTGCTGGCGATGGGGGTGCCCTTGGCGCCGGTGATGGCGTTCTGGCTCGCCTCTCCCGTGATCGATCCCGCGCAGTTCGTGATGACCGTTGGCACGCTCGGCTTCGATTTCGCGGTGGCCAAGACCATTGCGGCGGTGAGCCTTGGTCTCTTCGGCGGGTTCGCGACGCTTTCGCTGATGCGGTTCGGGTTCCTCGCGGATCCGCTGCGCCCCGGCGTCGGCAATGGTGGCTGCGGCGGGGCAAAGATGCGCAACCCGAAGCCGCCGGTCTGGCGCTTCTGGCACGAGGAGGCGCGGCGCGAGAAGTTCGGGCGCGAGGCCTATCGCTCGGGCATGTTCCTGATGAAGTGGCTCGCGCTGGCCTTCCTGCTTGAGAGCATGATGCTGGCTTATGTGCCGGCTGAGGCTGTGGGGGCCGTGGTCGGGGGCGAGGGCGTCCTGCCGGTGATCATCGCGACCTTTGTGGGGGTGCCTGCCTATCTCAACGGCTATGCCGCCCTCCCCGTAGTGCAGGGGCTGATGGAGCAGGGCATGGTCCCAGGCGCGGCGATGGCGTTCCTGATCGCCGGCGGGGTGAGTTCGATCCCTGCAGCCATGGCGGTCTTCGCGCTGGCGCGCCTGCCGGTCTTCGCGCTCTATCTCGGCTTTGCTTTCATCGGTTCGATGGCGGCGGGCCTGCTCTTCGGCGCCTGGGTCTGAGCGGTCACGCGATGTGGCCGCGTTCGGAGGCCGAGGTATGCTGCCCGGGCTCAACGGGTCGTCAGGAGCCTCTGTCGGAGTGCGGCTCTAGCAGGGCACCTGTAGTCGTTTAAGGCGAGGCCGCCGCGCCCGCGCCCACCCACGTCAGAGTAGTCTGCGAGGCATGAACATTAAAAGAACATCGCAGCGAGCCGATGTTAACCCTGTGCTTGGGGGCGCGGCGATATCGTGACGTGGGTGGGCGCGGGCGCGACCTTCGTCCGGAGGGAGCTTTGCCGTGCGGCAGCGCCCTGCCGAAAGGGCTGCACGTCAAGGTGATCCTCGGCCCACCTGCCTTAGGGCAGTTGCGGGGACGCGGCGGTTCCGCGGTATCGGAGCGCTCCATCAATGGGCGCCAGAGCGCGGATGGACCTAACGTGCTCCCTTTGTTGCGTGGTTGCCGGGCTTGATCCAGTCATCGAGCGCCACCAGCCGTGGATGCGCTGGTCAAGCCCGGGCATGACGTGAGTGCGCTTGGCAAGAAGGTCCGCCAGCGTCTCGTTGCAGCGACATCGCTCGGGCCAGCCGCGCGGTCACTCGGCGATGACGACGGTGCCGTGGAAGAGCGGCTCGGTGGGTTGGCCGGTGGGCGACCCACCCGCGGGCTCCCGGCTGATGGCGAAGATGTCGCCCGGGCGGGCGCGGATCTCGCGGGTCGTCAGCGGCTCTTCGGGCAGGAGGCCCACCGAGAACGGGCGGTCGGCGCCTTCCGGGAGCTGCCACATCTCGTAGGAGGTGCCGGTCTCGCGGTCGAGCGGCATCGGGATCACCGTCGCCACGCCCGCGGCCACGTCGAGCTGGATGATCATGCCGGGGCGGGTCGCTTCTGCGTCCGAGTAGACCACGGCCACGAACCGCTCGCCCGTATCGGGCTGGGGCACGGCGATGTAGAGGGCGAGGAGCGCGGCGATCCCGGCGATACCGAAGGCCGCGGCGCGCCAGCGCCCGGCATGGGCGTGGGCGCCCGCGAGGGCCGCCGTGGCTTCCTCCGTCTCGATCCGCGCCTCGATCGCGCGGAAGAGCCCGTCGGGTGGTGCGACGGGCGGGATCAGGCGGCCGAGAGAGGCGAAGCGCTGCTCCCAGTCTTCCCGGAGCGCCCTCTCCCGCTTGTTCTCGCGGGAGCGGGCGACGAGGCCGAGGGCGCGTTCGGCGGCGTCGAGGGCGCGTGCCTCCTCGCGTTTCGAGGACCAGCTAGCCATCGGCGAGCTCCTCGAGGCAGTCGCGGAGGGCTGCGAGCCCGCGGCGGAGCCAGGTCTTCACGCTGTTGACGGGCGCACCGATGCGCTCGGCCAGCTCCTCCCGCGTCCAGCCCTCGTAATAGGCGAGGAGGACCAGTTCCTGTCCCCGGTCGTCGAGCTGGTGGAGGCAGCGGGCAAGCGCCATGAGCTCGACGCCGCCATCCGTCGCTGCTCGCGGATCGGCCGTCACCGCGAGCGCATCATCGCCCGTCTCGCGCCCCTGCACGCCGCGGCCGCGCTTCCTGAGCACGTCGACGGCGCGGTTGCGCGCGATGGCGGTCATCCAGGCGGTTGCCCGCCCCCGCTCTGGGTCGAAGCGCCAGGCCTCCCGCCAGATATGGACGAAGGCGTCCTGCAACGCATCCTCCGCCAGCTCCCTCGCATGGGTGATGCGCAGGCAGAGGCCGAAGAGTTTCGGGGCCCAGAGGTCGTAGAGCGTGGCGAAGGCGCGCTGGTCCCCGTCCGCGGTCAGCATCAGGAGCGTGTCGATCTCGCCTTCCGTGGCGCGGCTGTCGTCCGATCCGTCGATGATCTGAGCCTCCCCCACATGGCGGCGCCGCCCCTGGCGTCATCCCGCGCACCGCCCCTAGCACCGCCTCGAGCACAGTGGCGACGCAACGTCATCCCGAAAAAATGCGCACTTCTTTGAACCTTCTCCATCGCTGGAGCGAACGCAAGGAGGAGGGCGGTGTGGACGGCGTTGTGAGTGTTGCCGCTCTCTGGGCGCAGGTTGGGTGCGGGGGTGCGGCCTGCGTGGGGTGCGTGCGTTTGACCAGCCGATGCACCCCGGCCGGCGCGCGACCGATGTCCCTCATCGCGCGCCGGCTCCCGCTTTGCGTTGAGCGCCCCGATGGCGTTGGCCGGACGCGTGGCTGAGGCGCGGGGGTGAGGCGCGTGGGCCAAGGGTGCGGATCAGAGGCCTCGGCCAGATGCATCGGCAAGGGGCGTGGGTCAGGCGAAGAGGTCGGGGGTGACGGTGGCGTTCTTGTCGAGGTGTTTGACGACCGGCGGCAGCGGATACTTTAGGCCGGTGGCGCAGTTCCAGAGGACGGCCGTCTCGTCCGCGCCGACCTTGCCCTCGGCCCGCGCGCGGGCATAGGCGGCAGCGGTGGCCGCGCCCTCGGGGCAGAGGAGCAGCCCTTCCTCGGCCGCGATACGGTCGCGTAGGCCCATGATCTCGTCATCGGGCAGCGCCATCGCGAAACCGCCGCTTTCCCGCACGGCGCGGATGATCAGGAAGTCGCCGACCGCGATGGGCACGCGGATGCCGGCGGCGACGGTATGGGCACCTTCCCAGAGGGGCGCATGCTCCTCGCCATCCTCCCAGGCCTTCACGATAGGGGCGCAGCCCGTGGCCTGCACGGCGACCATGCGCGGCAGCGGGCCCTCGAGCCAGCCGAGCGCCTTCAGCTCGGCGAAGGCCTTCCACATGCCGATCATGCCGGTGCCGCCGCCCGTGGGATAGAAGATGATGTTGGGCAACTTCCAGCCGAGCTGTTCGGCAAGCTCGAGCCCCATCGTCTTCTTGCCCTCGATCCGGTAGGGCTCCTTCAGCGTCGAGACGTCGAACCAGCCGATGCTCTCCTTGCCCGCGCCCACCAGCTTGCCGCAGTCGTTGATGAGGCCGTTCACCGTGTAGGTGTCCGCCCCCTGGGCCTGGATCTCGCGGATGTTGATGTCGGGCGTATCCTCGGGGCAGAGGACGGTGATCTTCATATCGGCCTTGCGGCCATAGGCGGCGAGGGCGGCGCCCGCGTTGCCGTTCGTCGGGATGGCCATGTGGTCGATGCCAAAGGACTTGGCCATGGAGACGGCGAGGCAGAGCCCGCGTGCCTTGAAGGAGCCGGTGGGCAGGCGCCCTTCGTCCTTGACCAGCACCTTGCCCGGTTTCGCGCCGATGCTGGCGGCACTGTGGTTGAGTGCCATGATGGGCGTCATGACCTCGCCAAGAGAGACGCGGTTCTCCGGCTTCTCGACGGGCAGAAAGCTTGCATACCGCCAAAACCCGGCGGGGCTGTCCGCCATCCCCTCCTTCGGCATGGCATCGCGGTCGAGCGTGGCCTTCATCCGCTCGAGATCGTAGCGCACGAGCAGCGGCCGCCCGGCTTCCGAGAGCCCATGCGGCCGGCCGGCCTCGTAGCGCTTGCCCGTGAGCGAGCATTCGAGATGGCTGACAAAGGTCTCGGTCATGGCGTCTCTCCCCTATGGTGCTTGGCCAAGGGCATAGGCGGACCGGCGGGCCACGGAAAGGGGCGCATCGGGGATCGTGCGTGGAATGTATGGAGGTGATGGTACCGACGCCCCGGCTCGAACGGGGGACCCCTAGATCCACAATCTAGTGCTCTAACCAACTGAGCTACGTCGGCATGCCGTCACGGTGCTGCGGGGTGTAGCGGCGGGCGGCGGGATTTTCAAGCGGGCCGGCCGGTTGGCGGGGCGGGCCGGCGCGTGGCGGGTCGTGGTGGTCGCGCGCGGCGGCTGTGCCGGTCCCGGACGGTCCGTGCCGTCCTGCGGCGAGCATGCCGCGCCGCGCCGCCGCCGAGCGGTGGCGCTGCGGATTTGCCTTTCCCCTCAGCGGCAAATCCTTAGCATCCCGGCTGTTCGCAGTGTTGTCATAAAATGCTTTTGGGAGGGCGGCGTGGGGATCAACAGCGAGAGCGATATCTCGGCGACGCTCACCATCGGGCCCACCACCGAGGGCATGGTGCGGGTCTATGTCGAGGCGGACGGGGTCGAGGTTCCGATGGACTTCTTCCCCGAGGAGGCGGTCGAGATCGCCGAGGAGCTGCGGCAGGCGGCGGCAGCCGCAGAGGCCGCGGCGGCGAAGGGCCTCGCCAAGGGTGGCCGGAAGAGCGGGCAGAAGCGCGCCCAGAGTTCCGAAAGAGGAACCGGTAAGGGCGGGGGCTCGCCAGAGAGGTCGGGATCCGGCGCGGGCGGCCGAAGACGGCCGGGTGGTCGGTGATCCGGGATGCAGCGCCATGCAGAGATCTCCACGACGTCCGGCGGCCCCGGGCGCCGCGAGGCTTCATCCGAGCCCGTGTCGGATGAGGGAGCGGACGAGGCGGCGCCGGGTAGCGGCGTCGGGGGCGGCGGTTCGGGCCGTGCAGGGGGGGGCGTTGGCGGCGGGCGTGGACCGGGAGGGCCCGTCTCCCGGGACCCGGGCGCTGGCGTTGAAGATGCGACCCGCCGTGAGCCGGACCGGCATGGGGTCGGCTCGGGCGGGGATGTGCCGCCCGTCAATCTGCCCGTAGCGTTGTTGGCCGTGACGGTGAATGGGCGGTGCCGTGAGCGGAGCCCCGCCGATCTCGCGCTTTTCGGCCCCGACGGTGAGCGCTTCGTCGAACGTTTCGAGGATCGCACCGTCGGCCAGGCGCTCTTCGCCCGCGCCGTCGATCATGGCACGGCGGATGGCCAGGCGGTGCTGCTGACGGCGGCGGGAGGCCTTCGCTGCAGGGTCAGCCTGTGGCGCCAGCGGGGCGGGGAGCGGATCCGCGTCGTCGCGGCGATCGCGCCCGAGACCCCCGAGGGAGGCATGGGCGGAGACGGTGGAGCGGGGGGTGGCTCGAGCGATGGTTCGGGCGCTGCGCGCGGGCGCGCGGATCTGCCTGCCGCGAGCGAGCAGGCATCTGGTCCGGCTTGGGGACGCTACCCGCCGCTCCTTAGCCGATCTGCAGGCGCGGTGATGGATGTGCTCGGCGCGCTTCGTGGGCGCGCGAGTGCTGCGGAGCGATTGGTGCTTGAGGATGCGTTGGCTGGGCTCTGGCGGCTCATGGGGCTCTCGGGCGAGATGGCGCGGCGGGCGGCGCTGGTGGCGGAGCTCCCGGAAGGGGCGACGCCCGCGTCGATGTCACTGCCAGGGGCCGGGGCCATGCCGTCGGAGGTGGATCTCGACCGTCTGGTCGCGAGGCTGGTGCGGCTTGCGACGGGGACGGCCCGGCGTGCCGATGTGGGCCTCGAGCGCGCGGCGGCCGAGGAGGCGCCGCTCTGGGTTGTGGCGGATGCGGCGGCGCTCTGGAGTGCGGTCGAGATGGCGCTCGAGGGGGCGATCGATACTGTTGCGGAGGGTGGCTCTGTCACGGTGCGGATCGAGCAGGGGGCGCGGGGGGGGGTGTGCCTGCGCCTCATCGCCCGCGCGGCGCTGCCCTCGGCGCTAGCCTCGGGGGCAGCGTCCGAGGATGCCGGGGCCGGATCCGGGCAGGCTTCTCCGCGAAAGGAGGAGGTGGGTCCGTCGGTCGTTGCGGGGTCCTGGGCGCGCGTTGCCGCCTATGCTGCGACGGCCGGGGCGCGGCTGGAGGTGACACTGGGCGAGGATGGTGGCCACAGGATCAGCATCTCGTTGCCCGAACGTGCCGTGCTCTGGCGTTCGTGAGCCTCCGGCGGTCGGTCAGAGGAGCGGCGGCGTCTCGGATCCGCCGGCGTCCCCGAGCCCCTGAGCAAGGGCGAGGCGGCGGGCTGCGAGCCGGGCGAAGCTGAGCGTCAGACCGCGTCTTCGGGCCGCCGCGAGAGGGCGCTCGGGGGCCATGCGGATGAGCTCCGCGCCCCAGGCATCGGCGCGGATGAGGCCGTGTCCGGCAGGCAGGATCTCCTCGGGAAAGCTGGCGGGCACGGCGAAGAAGAAGCGGTCGCACCAGGGCAGGTAGAGCTGCCATTTCGCATCCGACTGAAAGTCCGCCCGGCTCGATTTGACCTCGACGCACCAGATCTCGCCCTTGGGTCCGAGCGCGCAGAGATCCATGCGCCGTCCCTTGGGGGCGGGAAACTCCGCCAGTGCCTCGAAGCCGAGGGACTGGAGAGCTGCCTGGACCCCGCGCGCCAGACGCTGGCCCGGTGCTGGCGCGGCGCCGGGATCGGGTGTGGTCGTTTCGAGGTCTGCTGCGGGCACGGGGCTGTCCTCCGAGCCGAAGGATCGCCGGAACGGAGAGGGAACGCAAGAGGGTCCGAAGCATGCGGAACCGCGCCTGGTCGGCGCGATGCTTCTTGCGGGGTTTCTGTGGCATGCGGTGCGAGCGGTACCAAGGCGGCGGGCCCGGCCGCGACATTCTCAGTGAGGGCTCGGGAGGCGCGGCGGGGGCGCCTTGGCGATGGTGTTCGAAGCCCGGGCCCGTCTCAAGGACGCCCCCGGCGATGCCGGGAGCGCCGCCTCTGGCGGTGGCTGCGCCATCCTTGACACGAGCCCGGCCTCCGACCGCCTGTGGTTGAGAACGGTTTGGCGTGGAGGTGGGTGGTCTGGCGCGTGTCTTGCGGTGCGCCGGTCAGTCGGCGACGGCGGCGCTGGCTTCGAGGTCGAAGGCGGCGGCGATGAGGCCGCGGGCATAGGGTGTCTGCGGCGCCTCGAAGATCTGCTCGACGGGGCCTGCCTCGACGACGTCGCCATGGCGCATGACGATGACCCGGTGGGCCATGGCCCGCACCACCTTGAGGTCGTGGCTGATGAAGAGATAGCCGAGGCTGTGGCGGCGCTGGAGATCGCGGAGGAGCTCGACGATCTGGCCCTGCACGGTCATGTCGAGCGCCGAGGTCGGCTCGTCCAGCACCACGAAGCGCGGCTTCAGGATCATGGCGCGGGCGATGGCGATGCGCTGGCGCTGCCCCCCGGAGAACTCGTGCGGGTAGCGGTCCATGGTCGCGGGATCGAGGCCGGTCTCGGTCATGACCTGCGCCACTGCCTCGCGCGGGGTGGCAGCGTCGCCCTGGAGGCCGTGGACGCCGAGGCCCTCGGCGATGATCTCGGCGACGGACATGCGCGGGGAGAGCGAGCCGTAGGGGTCCTGGAAGACGACCTGCATGTCCCGGCGGAGGGCGCGCAGGTCGCGCTTCGGCAACTCGTGCACGTTGCGCCCGAGAAAGGCGATGCGCCCCTCGGAGCCGATGAGCCGCATGAGAGCGAGGGCGAGGGTCGTCTTGCCGCTGCCGGACTCGCCCACGATGCCGAGGGTCTCCCCCTCCCTCAGCGAGAGATCGATATCCGTCACCGCCTTCACATAGCCGGTGGTGCGGCGGAAGAAGCCCGTGCGGATGGGGAACCATACCCGCATCTTCTCGCCCTCGAGCAACGTCTCGGCGTTGTCGCGCACGGGGTCGGGACGGCCGGTCGGCTCGGCGGAGAGGAGCTTCTGGGTGTAGGGATGCTCGGGTGTGTCGAAGACCTTCTCGGTGGGGCCCGTCTCGACGATATGGCCCTTCTCCATCACCGCGACCCGGTCCGCGACCTTGCGCACGATGCCGAGATCGTGGGTGATGAAGAGCATCGCGAGACCCTCGCGCCGGCGGAGATCGGCGAGGAGCTCGAGGATCTGGGCCTGAATCGTGACGTCGAGGGCCGTCGTTGGCTCGTCGGCCACCAGGAGCTTCGGGCCGTTGGCGAGGGCCATGGCGATCATCACGCGCTGCCGCTGTCCGCCCGAGAGCTGGTGCGGCCAGGCGCCGAGGCGGCTCTCGGCGTCGCGGATGCCGACCTGGGCGAGGAGCTCGAGCACGCGCTCGCGTGCCGCTGTGCCTTTGAGGCCCTGATGGAGCGTCAGGCTCTCGGCGATCTGCTTCTCGATCGTGTGGAGCGGATTGAGCGAGGTCATCGGCTCCTGGAAGATGAAGCTGATGTCGTTGCCGCGGATCCGCCGCAGCGTCTCGCCCGATGCGCCGGTCAGCGTCTCGCCGCGGAAGCGGACCGTGCCCTCGATCTTGGCCGTGTCGGGCAGGAGGCCGACGGTGGAGAGGGCGGAGAGGGACTTGCCGGAGCCGGACTCACCCACGAGCGCCAGCGTCTCGCCCGCCCCGACGGAGAAGGAGACGCCGTCTACGGCCGGGCGCGGGGCCGCGCCGAAGGTGATGCGGAGGTCGCGGACCTCGAGAAGCGGCGCTGTCATGCAAAGGCCTTTCTGGGGTCGAAGGCGTCGCGCACGCCCTCGAAGATGAACACCATGAGCGAGAGCATGACCGCGAAGGTCACGAACGCCGTAATCGCGAGATGGGGGTCGGTGAGGTATTTCTTGCCCTGGAGCGCGAGCTCGCCTAGCGAGGGGTAGCCCTCGGAGAGGCCGAAGCCGAGGAAGTCCAGCCCGGCGAGGAGCCCGATGGAGGCGGTGAGCTGGAAAGGCAGGAGCGTGAGGGTCGCCACCATCGCGTTCGGCAGGACATGGCGGAAGATGATCATCCAGTCGTTGACGCCGAGGGCGCGGGCGGCCTGTACGTACTCGAAATTCCGCGCGCGCAGGAACTCGGCGCGCACCACACCCGTGAGTGCCGTCCATGAGAAGGCGACGAAGACACCGAACATCAGCCAGAGATTGGGCCCGAAGATCGCGGACAGGATGAGGATGATGTAGAGGGTGTTCATCGACGTCCAGATCTCCTCGACCCGCTGGAAGGTCAGATCGACCCAGCCGCCGAAGAAACCCTGTGCCGCGCCTGCGATGATGCCGATGAGGGAGGCTGCGAGCGTGACGCCGAAGCCGAATAGTACGGAGAGGCGGAAGCCGTAGATCACGCGGGCAAGCACGTCGCGCGCCCGGTCATCCGTACCGAGAACATGGGTAGCGTCAGGCGGGGATGGGGCGGTCGCGACCTCGTAGTCTACCGTGTCGTAGCTGAAGGGGATCAAGGGCCAGAGGATCCAGCCCGCGGTATTTTCCTCAGGCACCGCGGCGTTGTCGTCGTCGAAGCAGGGATCCGTCGCGCCACCAGTGCGGATCAGGCATTGCACGAAGGGATCGGTGAAGCTTGCCTCGGTCTCGAAATCACCGCCGAAATGGGTCTCGGGATAGCTCGTGGTCAGCGGGGTCAGGAACTCGCCCTGGAAGCTCACGAGGATCGGGCGGTCGTTCGCGACGAGCTCCGCGCAGAGGCTGATGAGGAAGAGGACCGAGAAGATCCGGAGGGACCAGAGCGCGCGCTTGTTCGCGCGGAAATTCTGCACGCGCCGGCGGTCGAGGGGCGAGAGGGTGAAGAAACCGCGCGCGGGCTGCGGCGCGGGTGCCGCCACCTCCGCCGTCATGGTGCGGGTTTGCAGGCCGTCATCCATCAGCCGGGCCTCCCCTCGAAATCGATACGCGGGTCGATGACGACGTACATGAGATCGGAGATTAGCTTCACGACGAGCCCCATCAGCCCGAAGAGATAGAGCGTGCCGAGGACGACCGGATAGTCACGGCTGACCACCGCCTCGAAACCGAGGAGGCCTAGGCCGTCGAGCGAGAACACCGTCTCGACGAAGAGCGAGCCCGTGAAGAAGATCGAGATGAAGGCCGCCGGAAAGCCCGCGATCACGATCAGCATCGCGTTGCGGAAGACGTGGCCGTAGAGGACCGTGCGCTCCTCGATGCCCTTGGCGCGGGCGGTCATGACGTACTGCTTGCGGATCTCGTCGAGGAAGGAGTTCTTGGTCAGCAGCGTGAGCGTCGCGAAGCCGGAGATCGCCATCGCCGTCACCGGCAGCACGATGTGCCAGAGATAGTCGAGGATCTTGCCGATGAGGCTCATCTGCTCCCACCCGTCGGAGGTGAGGCCGCGGAGGGGGAAGATCTGCACGAAGCTGCCGCCGGCGAAGAGGACGAGCAGGATCACCGCGAAGAGGAAGCCGGGGATCGCATAGGCTGCGATGATGACGCCCGAGGTTATGGCGTCGAAGCGGCTGCCGTCCTGCACCGCCTTGCGGATGCCGAGGGGGATGCTGACGAGGTAGCTGATCAGCGTCGTCCAAAGGCCGAGGCTGATCGAGACCGGCATCTTCTCGAGGATGAGATCGATGACGGAGACGGAGCGGAAGAAGCTCTGCCCGAAATCGAAGGTCAGGTAGTCCACGACCATGAGGCCGAAACGCTCGAGGACGGGGATCGACTTCTTCTCGCATTCCTCGGCCGTGACGCGAGCGGGGCCGGTATAGCCTTCCTCACACACGATCCGGGCGAAGTTGAACTCGACCTCGAGCCTCGCGATGAAGTCCGGATCGAGGCCCTGGGCGCCCCTGTACTGGCTGTCGCTGCCGATGCTCTGTCCCGCACCGCCGCCGCCCGCATCGGTGCCGCCGGCGAAGCGGTCGGTGCTGGAGCCCTGATCGTCGATCTGGGCGAGCACCTGCTCGACGGGGCCGCCGGGGGCGAACTGGATGACGATGAAGTTGAGCGCCATGATCCCGAGCAGCGTCGGGATGATGAGCAGCAGCCGGCGCAGGATGTAGGCGCCCAAGGCGTCAGTTCCCCACTTGGTCCGCGAGGCGTGCCTGTTTCTCAGGGTCGATCCACCAGGTGTCGATCACGCCGCGCTCATAGGCCGGTTTCACGGCGGGGCGGTCGTAGATGTCCCAGTAGGCGAGGTGGTGGGCGGCCTTCGACCATTGCGGCACCCAGATATGCATCGCACGCAGCACACGGTCGAGCGCGCTGACGGCGGTGTTTAGCTCATCGCGGCTAGTCGCGCGCTCGATCCTGTCGATGAGCGCGTCGACGACCGGAGAGTTCACGCCGGCGAGGTTGTTGGAGCCCTTGGAGTCGGCAGAGGAGGAGTGGAAGACGTTGCGCAGCTCGACGCCCGGGGTCAGCGACATCGCGAGGCGATTGACGGTGATGTCAAAGTCGAACTCGTCGGTGCGGTTCTTGTAGCTGGCGGGGTCGACCGTGCGCACGCTGCCCTGGATGCCGAGCCGGTCGAGGTTCTGCTTGTAGGGGGTGGTGATGCGCTCGAAGCCTTCGCTCACCAGCAGGAACTCGACGGTCAGCACCTCGCCATCCGCGTTCTTGCGCACGCCGTCCTGGATGGTCCAGCCGGCGTCGTCGAGGAGCTTGGCGGCCGCGCGGAGGGTGCGGCGGGGGCGGCCTGAGCCGTCGGTCTCGGGCGGGACATAGGCCGCGCTTTCGAGCACGCCGGGGGGCAGGTCGCTCGCCATCGGCTCGAGGAGCGCGATCTCGGCCGGGGCAGGGGCGCCCGAGGCCTCGAGCACGCCGCCGCCCTCGAAGAAGCTGTCGGTCCGGTTGTAGAGCCCGTAGAAAAGCGTGCGGTTCGACCATTCGAAGTCGAAGACGCTGGCAATGGCCTCGCGCACTCGTGGGTCGGAGAACTTCTCGCGGCGGAGGTTGAACCAGAAGCCCTGCGTGCCGGCGGGCCGGTTGTCGGGCAGCGTGTCCTTCACGACGTCGCCGCGTTGGATGGCGGGGAAGTCGTAGGCGGTGGCCCAGAGCTTGGACCAGAACTCCTCGTTGAAGGTGAAGGTGCCGGCCTTGAAGGCCTCGAAACCAGCCGAACGGTCGCGGAAATACTCGATGCGCACTTCCTCGAAATTGAAGTGGCCGCGGTTCACGGGCAGGTCCCAGCCCCAGTAGTCCTCGCGCCGGCGGAGGATCAGGCGCCGTCCGGGCTCGGCGCTCGCGACCTCGTATGGGCCGGAGGAAAGGAGCGGATCGAGGGTCGAGTCGGAGAACTCGCGCCCCTCCCACCACGCCTTCGGCAGGATCGTGAGGGCGGCGACGGCCATGGGCATGTCGCGGAGCGGGGCGTCGGGATTGAAGGTGAAGCGGACGCGGCGCGTGTCGAGCGCCTCGACCCCGGTGACGCTGCCGTACTGGATGGCGTAGGTCGGGCGGCCCTTCGCGATCAGCGTCTCGAAGGTCCAGACCACGTCCTCCGCCGTCACCGGGCTGCCATCGGCGAAGCGGGCTTCCTCGCGCAGGGTGAAGACGACGCTGGCGCCGTCCTCCGCGATCTCGGCGCTTTCGGCGAGGAGGCCGTACATCGCGTCCGGCTCGTCACCCGCGCCGGTCATCAGGCTGTCGAAGGTGAGGCTGATCCCGATCGCGGGGTTTCCCTTGAGAATGAAGGGATGGAGGCTGTCGAAGGTGACGCCGCCGAAGCCCGTGGAGAACGTGCCACCGACCGGCGCGTCGGGGTTCACATAGTCGAAATGGGCGAAGTCGGCGGCGTATTTGAGCTCGCCGAAGGCCGAGATGCCGTGGCTCGCGACCCCGCGCGGGGCGGCGGCGCGGGCGGTGCCGGGCAAGGAGAGGCCGGGGGAGAGGCCGAGAGCAGCGGCGCCTAGGCCGAGGCGGCCAAAGCCGCGGCGGGTAAGGCTAGGATGTCCCGTGAGGCCTCTCTTCATGCGTCGTCTCCCGTCACCTGCATGTCTTGCGGCCCTGCCGCACAGTTAAGGGTTGGAAATGGGGCAAGCGCTTTTCAAGGCGAGGGCGCTGAGTTCCGCTTAACATGCTCGTTAGATACCGGCCATCTGCTGCGCTTGCCGGACACGGACGCGTTCGTGAACGACGCGGGCCGTGCTTTCCGGCGGCGAGCGGAAACGCGAAAGCGCGCCGCAGGGGCGCGCTTTCAGGTGCATGTCGTCGCAGCGCCGTGTCACTCGAGCGCGAGCGGGCTGTCCGACTGCTCATTCAGGAACTTGATCACGGCCGCCCGCTCCTCGGGCTTCTTGAGCCCGGCATAGGTCATCTTGGTGCCCTTCACCGCGCCGCGCGGGTTCTCGAGGAAGGCGTTGAGGCGGTCGAGCGACCATTGGCCACCATGCTCGGTCATGGCGCCCGAGTACTTGAAGTTCTCCACCGAGCCGACCTCCCGGCCGACGACGCCCCAGAGATGCGGTCCGAGGCGGTTCTTGCCATCCTCCACGACGTGACAGGACTGGCACTGACGGAAGACCTTCTTTCCATCGTCGGCGCTGACGCTCGCATAGATCGGGTCGACCGCTGCCGTGGCAGGCGCCGCCGCTTCGGCAGCGGGCTCGGCCTCGGCGGTGGGTTCAGCGAGTGCGACCTCCGCTTCCTCGGCGGCTTCGGCACCTTCGACCTCAGCGATCTCCGCAGGCTCGTTCGCCTCGGTCGGGGCCTCTTCCGTTGCTGCGTCCTCGGCGGCGGCGACATCAGTTGCTGCTTCCTCGGTCGCAGTTTCGTCCGTCGCGGCCTCTTCTACCGGGGGCTCGCCGATGGCAGGGGCCTCGTCAGTCGAGGCCTCGTCCTGCGAGGACGCAGCGTCCGTGGAGGCATCTTCGTCTGAATTGGCTTCGTCGGTGGTTGCGTCCTCGGCCGGTGCGGCGTCCTCAGCCGGCGCTTCCTCGGCCGCTGCATCCTCCGTGCCAGCGCCTTCCTCAGTCGCAGCTGGATCGGACGCCTCTTCCCCCTCGGCGGGTGCTGCGTCTGTCTCGGTCTCGGACCCGATTGCCGATTCCTCGACCGCTTCTCCCGCGGCCGGTGCTTCTTCCGCCGGCACCATGGCTGAGAGGTCGAGATTGGTGCCGCCCTCGGCATTCAGATAGGCGATCACGTCGACGCGGTCCTGCGGGTCCTTGAGCCCGCTATAGCCCATCTTCGTGCCCGGTGCCCAATCGCTCGGCTTCTCAAGAAAGCCGCTGAGCGCGATGAGATCCCACGGCCCGCCCTTGCCCGATAGCGCGTCCGAGTAGCTGTAGCCGCCGACCGATCCGATATCGCGGCCGACAACGCCGTGGAGATGCGGGCCGACGCCGTTCGCGCCATCCTCGATCTTGTGGCAGGCCGCACACTGCCGCCAGATCGTGCTGCCGTTGGAGGGATCGGCGCTGGCCACGAGGCCCGCGTAGTCGATGCTCGCTTCCTCCTCGGCAGCCGCACCGTCATCGCCCGCTTCCGGCACTTCGATGTCGAGCGCGTAAGCCAGCACCTCTTCGTGATGGTCGCCTTCGAAGATCTTCTCGCTGAAAAAGCTTAGTAGCAGGAACAGAAGGAAGGCGCCCAAGAAGGCGCCCGCAATCTTGTTTAGTTCGCCCATCGACATTGGGGAGTTGTCCTCCGGTAGTGGCACTGCGATCAGCCGTGCAGTCGGCTCCTAGCGGTCGCGCGGGCATAGCCTCTCTCGACGCAACTTGCCAACCCGTATATGGCGCGACCATTCGACGAGGCACCCCCGCCAAGCCCAGAGTTAGGCGGAAAAATGAGAAATCGGGGCTAACGACGCGATGCTGACCGAACCGACAGGCAAAATCGCCTTCCAGGGCGAGATGGGAGCCTTCTCGCACCAGGCTTGCCGGGATGTCTTCCCGGGCATGGAGCCGATGGCGTGCCCGACCTTCGAGGACGCTTTTGCCGCGGTGAAGGGCGGGGAGGCACGGTTGGCGATGATGCCGATCGAGAATTCGATCCATGGCAGGGTGGCGGACACGCATCACCTCCTGCCGGAGAGCGGGCTCTACATCATCGGGGAGCACTTTCTGCCTATCCGGCTGCAGCTTCTGGGCACGCCGGGCACGAAGCTCTCGGATGTGCGAGAGGCGCAGAGCCATGTGGTCGCCCTCAGCCAGTGCCGGCGCTTCCTGAAGACGAACGGCATCCGCTCGCTCATCGGGGCGGATACGGCGGGCAGTGCCAAGGCGGTCTCGGAGGAGGCCGTGGAGGGGCGTGCGGCGATCGCGTCGCGGCTGGCGGGCGAGATCTACGGGCTCGAGGCGATGGCTGAGGATATCGAGGACGCGGAGCACAACACGACGCGGTTCCTCGTCCTCTCGCGCCAGAAGATCGAGGCCGACCCGATGGCGGGCGGTGCGGTTACGAGCTTTGTCTTCGAGGTGCGCAACGTGGCGGCAGCACTCTACAAAGCGCTCGGGGGGTTCGCGACGAACGGCGTGAACATGACGAAGCTCGAGAGCTACATGATCAACGCGTCGTTCACCGCGACCCAGTTCTATGCCGAGATCGAGGGCCATCCGGAGGAGCCGGCCGTGCGGGCGGCGCTCGATGAGCTGGCCTATTTCTGCAAGCATCTGAAGATGCTGGGGGTCTATCCGGGCCATCCGCGCCGGAAGGGCGGCTGACGGGGCGAGGGCCCCGTCGCCTAGGCGCCCGCTCAGAACGGGCTGTCGCCGAGGTCGAGATCGTAGCGGCTGGTGAGCCCGCCGATCGTGGCACCCGCGGCCGCACCGGCCGCTGCACCGACGCCCGGCGCGCCGCCGAGGGCACCCGCCACGGCACCGACACCGGCGCCTATGCCGGCACCCGTGAGCGCCCGCTCGCCCGGCGCATTGCCACAGGCGGCAAGGGCGCCGAGGCCGAGGACAAGGGCGGATGCGCGAAGAAACTTGGTCATTGTCGGTCTCCATCAGATCGGCGGTCGGGGCGCTCGGTCCTGTTAGTTTGGCCCTGTCTGCCCGCGGTTCTAGGGGGTGAACGGCGCAGTGACCGGTTCGTTTCACGGGCTCCGCCGAAACTCGCGCGATTGTGTGCCGTGCGGCACAGTCCTTGCCCGCCTCTACGCTGCTACTCGCCGGCGCCGCCGACTGTCAGCCCCTCGATGAGGAGGGTAGGCTGGCCCACGCCCACGGGGACGCCCTGACCGTTCTTGCCGCAGGTGCCGATGCCGGGGTCGAGGGCCATGTCGTGGCCCACGGCGCGGATCTTGCGCATTGCGGTCGCCCCGTCGCCGATGAGGGTGGCGCCCTTCACCGGGTGGAGGATCTTGCCGTCCTTCACGCGGTAAGCCTCGGTGCAGGAAAAGACGAACTTGCCATTGGTGATGTCGACCTGACCGCCGCCGAAACTGGTGGCGTAGATGCCGTCCTTCACGGCAGCAACGATGCCTTCGGGCTCCGCGTCGCCGGCAAGCATGATCGTGTTCGTCATGCGGGGCATCGGGATGTGTGCGTGGCTTTCGCGCCGTCCGTTGCCGGTGGCGGGCACGCCCATGAGGCGTGCGTTCTGGCGGTCCTGCATGAGACCGGTGAGGATACCGTCCTCGATCAGCACGTTCCGGGCCGACGGCGTGCCCTCGTCATCCACGGTGATCGAGCCGCGCCGGTCGGGGATGGTGCCGTCGTCGACGACCGTGACGCCCTTGGCGGCGACCTCCTTGCCCATGAGCTCGGTGAAGACGCTGGTCTTCTTGCGGTGGAAATCGCCCTCGAGCCCGTGGCCGACGGCTTCGTGGAGAAGGATGCCGGGCCAGCCGGGGCCGAGGGCGACCTCCATGATGCCCGCGGGAGCATCGTCGGCCTCGAGGTTCACGAGCGCTTGGCGCAGCGCCTCCTCGGCGAGCGCCTGCCAGCAGGCGGGCTCGGTCAGCCGGGCGAGGTCGTGGCGCCCGCCGGTGCCCGCATAGCCCTGCTCGCGCCGGCCGCCCGCCCCTTCCGCGATGACGGCGATGTTGAGGCGGGCGAGGGGACGGACATCGGCGACCGACCCGCCCTCGGGCCGGAGGATCTCGACCTCTTGCAGGCTGGCGGAGAGCGTGGCCGAGACCTGCACGACCTTTGGATCCTTCGCGCGGAGCCAGGCGTCGATCTCGGCCAGGAGGCCGATCTTGTCGGCCAGCGGCGCTTCGGCCACCGGATCCTCCGCCCGGTAGAGCTGTCGATTCGTCCCCTGTGGCGGTGCGGCGAGCGCGCTGCCGCCATGGGCGCGGGCGGCGAGGCGGGCCGTCTCCGACGCGCGCCTGAGAGCCGCTTCTGAGAGTTCCGTGGCGTGACCGTAGCCCGCGACGGGTCCCGAAACGGCACGCAAACCGAAGCCTTCGGCACTGTCATAGGAAGCTGTACGCAGCCTGCCGTCATCGAAACTTACCACTTCGGAGCGCGACCGCTCGAGAAAGAGCTCACCATCATCGGCGCCAGCGACCGCTTCCTTGAGGATTTCCAATGCCTTGGCGCGGTCGAGATGCGTCTCGAACGGGCGGAAGGGGGCCGCTAGGTCAGCCATGACAGTCTCCGTCAAAAGTGCCGCACTGTGGAAGGCACAGCCATCGGGCGGCTGATTGCCGCGTGTGAAAGCCTTGAGCTATGACGCTCATTATGTGATTTGCATCGCAATCGACAACGAATTGCCGCGCGAGCCTGTCGCGTCGCAACACGAGGAGCGCAGCCATGCGTCTTGCGGGAACGATCAGTGGGCTGACCCTAGCCCTCGCCGCCCACAGCGCCGCCATCGCAGAAGACGTGGCAGGCAAGCCGGTGCCGGGGGGCGTCAACTTCCAGCGGGCGGTGACGCCGATCATGGAAGAGATCGTCTGGATGGACAACTTCCTGCTGATCATCATCACGCTGATCACGATCTTCGTGACAGCGCTTCTCGCTTACACAGTCTGGAAGTTCCGGGCCGAGAACAATCCCAACGAGCCCCAGCGGTTCACCCACAACGCCAAGCTGGAAGTGATCTGGACAGCGGTGCCGGTCCTGATCCTGCTCGTCATCGCGGTGCCGTCGCTGCGCCTCCTCTTCAACCAGCTCGATATCCCCGAGCCGGATGTGACGATCAAGGCGACGGGGTATCAGTGGTACTGGGGCTACGAATATCCGGAGCACGATATCGAGTTCAGCTCGTTCATGCTGGAGCGCGAGGAGCTTGAGGAATACGGCTACCAGCCCGACGAATACCTGCTGGCGACCGATACGCGCGTCGTCGTGCCGGTGAATGCGAATGTGCACGTGCTGGGCACCGGGGCGGACGTGATCCACAACTTCGCGATGCCGTCCTTCGGGCTGAAGATGGATGTGATCCCGGGCCGGCTCAACGAGACATGGTTCCGCGCGACCGAAGAGGGGACGTATTTCGGTCAATGCTCGGAGCTTTGCGGCATCAACCATGCCTATATGCCGATCACCATAGAAGTGGTGAGCCAGGAGGAATACGACGCCTGGATCGCCGAGCAGGTGGCGGCGAAGAATGGCGACACGGACGTGGCCGATGCGAGGAATGCGGCCGAGTAAGCCGCTGCCGCCCGGGGATGCGAGCCCCGGCGGTCAAGTGACCACCTACAGGCATGCCGCACCGGGCCAGTCCCGCTGCGGCGCTGGCCCTGAAAGGCAGACGAGTTGACCGACGCTTCTTCCCACACTGCCCTGATCGACGCCCCGGCGGGGAGTATCGAGCCGGGTTTGGGCGATTTCATCCAGCTTCTGAAACCCCGTGTCATGTCCCTGGTGATCTTCACCGCGCTCGCCGCGATGGTGGCAGCGCCGGTCGGCGCGCATTGGGTGGAGGCGATCTCGGCGCTCATTTGCATCGCGGTCGGTGCCGGTGCTGCCGGCGCGCTGAACATGTGGTGGGACGCGGATATCGACGCGGAGATGAGCCGGACACAGGCCCGCCCGGTCCCGACCGGCACGGTGACGCCCGAGGAGGCGCGGAACTTCGGGCTCGGGCTCTCGCTCCTCTCGGTCATGGTGCTGGGGGTGGTGGCGAACTGGTTCGCGGCGGGCCTCCTGGCCTTCACGATCTTTTTCTATGCGGTCATCTACACGATGTGGCTGAAGCGCTCGACGCCGCAGAACATCGTCATCGGCGGCGCTGCGGGCGCGTTCCCGCCGGTCGTTGCCTGGGCCGCGGTGACAGGGGAGGTGGCGCTGGCGCCGATCCTGATGTTCCTCGTCATCTTCCTCTGGACGCCGCCGCATTTCTGGGCGCTGGCGCTCTGGCGCTGCCGGGACTATGCGGGCGTCTCCGTGCCAATGCTGCCGGTGGTGGCGGGAGATGCGGCCACGCGGCGGCAGATCCTGGGCTATACGGTCGCCATGGTGCCCGTCGCGCTGCTGCCGGCGGTGACGGTGGCTGGCGGTCCGATCTACACGGCGGTGGCGGTCTATGTCTCGGCAATCTTCCTGCGCGATGCTTGGCGGGTCGCACGCCGGAGCGAGGCTGTGGCGGAGGCCGACAAGTTCCGCGCCGAAAAGCGGCTCTTCGGCTTCTCCATCGTCTTTCTCTTCGCGCTTTTCGGCGGTTTCATCGCCGATGCGCTCCTGCGCGCGGGGCTGGGCTTCGCGGGCATCGAGTTCTACTGGCCGGTCTGGTTCTGAGGTATCGGAATGAGCGACACGATGTTCCGCCGCGACCATGAGCTCCACCAGCGCCGCTGGGGGCGCAATATGGGCGTGCTGGTCGCGCTCCTGGCGCTCTGCGTCATGCTCTTCTCCATCACTGTGGTGAAGATGGGCAATCAGGGTGCGACCGTCGGCAACCCGTCGGCGAGCCAGGCCGGCGGCTGGGGCGCCGAGGATTTTCAGGAGCTTCTGATAGACGATGAGCCGACCGGTGCGGCCGGGGGGGCGACGCAGTGAGCCGACCCAACCTCGCCAGGAAAGCGATCCCCTTCGTCGGCATCGCCTTTGGGATGCTCGGCATGGCCTATGCCGCGGTGCCGCTTTACGACCTCTTCTGCCGTGTCACGGGCTTTGGCGGGACGACGCAGACCGCTGAGGACCGCTCAGCTCCCGAGATCCTGGACGAGACGATCACCGTGCGCTTCGATGCCTCGAAGGGCCGCGGCATGCCGTGGCGCTTCACCCCGATGCAGGACGAGGTTGAGGTGCGCATCGGGGAGACGGGGCTGGCCTTCTACGAGGCGCACAACCCGACCGACAAGCCGGTCTCCGGCACCGCCACCTACAACGTCGCGCCCTTCAGCGTCGGCGGCTACTTCGTGAAGATCGACTGCTTCTGCTTCCAGGAGCAGACGCTGGAGCCCGGGCAGACCGTGCAGATGCCCGTGACCTTCTATGTCGACCCCGAGATCGTGGACGATGCCGAGACCGAGCGCGTCCACACCATTACGCTGAGCTACACCTTCTACGAGCAGGAGCCTGATCAACAGGCCAGCCTCGACGACTGATCTGGGAGCCGGGGGCTTCGGCCTCCAGTGAATTAAGGGGGTGCTGCCCCCGCTGAACGACAGGGGGCGCTGCCCCCGACGGAGGACCGCGATGGCCCACGAGAAGAACCACGACTACCACATCCTGCCGCCGAGCCCGTGGCCGTTCTACGGTGCCGTCTCGGCCTTCGTGATGCTCGTTGGCGCGATCCTCTACTTCAAGGGCGAGACCGGGGTGATCGGGCTCCTCGGCTTCGTCGGCTGTTGCTACGTCGCCTATGGCTGGTGGCGCGATGTGGTGGTCGAGAGCCGGGTGGGCGACCACACGCCGGTGGTGCAGATCGGCCTGCGCTACGGCGTGCTCCTCTTCATCATCTCCGAGGTGATGTTCTTCTCGGCCTGGTTCTGGTCCTTCTTCAAGCACGCGATCTTCCCCGTGCCGGATATCGAGGGGCAGGTGACGCCGACGCTGGAGCTGCCTGTGGGCCAGTTCCCGCCGGCGGG
The DNA here is from genome assembly GCA_039815685.1 of Pseudomonadota bacterium. GTDB lineage: Bacteria > Pseudomonadota > Alphaproteobacteria > Rhodobacterales > Rhodobacteraceae > Thermohalobaculum. The sequence continues at coordinate 43,022 of JBCBYV010000009.1, forward strand.
CATTGAAGTCTTCGATCCCTGGCACCTGCCGCTGATGAACACCGTCATTCTGCTGCTCTCGGGCTGCACCGTGACCTACGCCCACCACGCGCTCATCGAGAACAAGCGGAAGGACCTCGTCTGGGGTCTGATCGGGACCGTGGCGCTCGGCGCGCTTTTCACGATGTTCCAGGCCTATGAGTACAGCCACGCGGCCTTCGGGTTCACCGACGGGATCTACGCCGCCAATTTCTACATGGCGACGGGCTTTCATGGCTTCCATGTGTTGATCGGGACGATCTTCCTGGCCGTCTGCCTCTTCCGCGCGCGGGCGGGGCAGTTCCGGCCGGACAAGCATATCGGGTTCGAGGCGGCGGCGTGGTACTGGCACTTCGTCGATGTGGTTTGGCTCTTCCTCTTCGCCGCCGTCTACATCTGGGGCCGCTGATCGGGCCTGCCCATGACCGGACCGAAGCGGCTCGCCATCGCCGCCATTGTCCTGGGGGTCGCCGGTACGGCGGCCCTCATTGCCTTGTGCAACTGGCAGCTCCAGCGGCTCGACTGGAAGCTGGGGCTGATCGCGGCGCTGGAGGAGCGGCTCGCGGCTGAGCCTGTCGCATTGCCGCAAGCCCCGACCGTGGAGGATGAGTTCCTACGCGTCGCCGTGACCGGGCGGTTCGACGGGGCCGCGGGCACTCACGGGCATGCCGATGCGCCGCTTCTCACGACCTTCGACAAGCAACCGGGCTATCGTGTCCTCCAGCCCTTCACCCTCAGCGACGGCCGGCGGATCATGGTCAGTCGAGGCTGGGTCCCGCTCGAAGCGAAGAACGAGGGCGGGCGCGCGGTGCTGCCGACGCCTGCGCCGGAGGGGGAAGTGACGCTCACGGGCGCGCTCCGCTTTCCCGACGATCCGCAATCGCCGGCCTTCGGTGCCAATGACAATGTCTGGATCGCCCGGGATCTCGACGTGATGGCGGAGGTCTTCGGGGTCGAGCCTGTTCTCCTTGTGTCGGAGACGCCGACGCCCGGGCCGGACGGGGTGGCGCCGCGGCTCCAGCCGCTGACGGTGAACCTCAAGAACGACCATCTCGGCTACGCCATCACCTGGGGGATGCTCGCCGCCGTCTGGGCGGTGATGAGCGGTCTGCTGGCCTTTCGGGAGTGGCGGCGGGGCGCGGCAGGTACGGCGTGAGCGACGCCGTTGAGCGGCCCGCCGCTTCGCGCTAGGAGGGGACGACCGCCGCTCATGGGACGCGATATGAGATACATCAGCACGCGCGGGCAGGCGCCCGTGCTCGGCTTCGAGGATACGTTGCTTGCGGGGCTCGCCCGTGACGGTGGCCTCTACCTGCCCGAGAGCTATCCGACGCTGACGGCAGATGAGATCCGGGCGATGCGGGGGCTGCCTTACGAGGAGGTGGCCTTCCGGGTCATGTGGCCGTTTCTTGGTGGTGCGTTCGGGGAGGCGGGCTTTCGCGAGCTGATCGAGGGCGCCTATGCCTGCTTCCGCCATCCCGCCCGCGCGCCGCTGATGCAGACGGGCGCGAATGACTGGGTGCTGGAGCTGCATCACGGGCCGACGCTCGCCTTCAAGGATTTCGCCATGCAGATCGTGGCGCAGATGTTCGAGGCGGTGCTGGAGGATCGCGGCAGCCACACGACCATCGTCTGCGCGACCTCGGGCGATACGGGCAGTGCCGCGATGGAGGCTTTTCGCGGGCTCGAGCGTGTGCGTGTCGTCGTCCTCTATCCCCATGGCCGTGTCAGCGAGGTGCAGCGGCGCCAGATGACGACGCCGTCCGAGGGCAACGTCCACGCCTTCGCGGTGGATGGGACCTTCGACGACTGCCAGGCGCTGGTGAAGGCCATGTTCAACGATCATGGCTTCCGGGACGAGATGCGGCTCGGTGCTGTGAACAGCATCAACTGGGGCCGTGTGCTGGCGCAGGTGGTCTACTACTTCACCTCCGCTGTGGCTCTGGGCGCGCCGGACCGGGCCGTGAGCTACAGCGTGCCGACGGGCAATTTCGGCGACATCCTGGCCGGCGATGTGGCGCGTCGGATGGGGTTGCCGGTGGACCGGCTGATCATCGCGACGAACGAGAACGACATCCTGCACCGCACCTTGGCCGACGGGGTCGGCGCGCCCGAGCCCGTGGTGCCGACCATCGCCCCCTCGATGGATATCCAGGTGAGTTCAAATTTCGAGCGGCTGCTCTTCGAGCTCTATGGGCGGGACGGCGAGGCGGTGGCAAAGGCCATGGCGGAGCAGAAGGCGGGCAAGGCACTGACCCTGCCGCAGGGGGCGCTCGACGCGCTGCGGAGCGGCTTTGCCTCGGACCGCTCTGGCCGGGCGGAGACCATGGCGGTCATCCGGCGGGTTCGCGAGGAGACGGGCATGGTGCTCGATCCGCACACGGCGATCGGCGTGAAGGCGGCGGAGACGCGCCGGGGCGATGCGGCGGTGCCCATGGTGACGCTCGGCACCGCGCATGCGGCGAAGTTCCCCGATGCGGTCGAGGAAGCTTGCGGCGTCCACCCCGCGCTGCCGGCGCATATGGCGGATCTCTTCGAACGGCCTGAGCGGATCACGAAGGCGCCGAATGACCTTGCGGCGGTCGAGGCGATGATCCGGGATCGGTGCGGCATGGCGGGAGCGGGCGCATGAGCGAGACGCAGCTCAGCACGCTTGCCAACGGCTTTCGCGTCGTCACCGAGCGGATCGAGGGCTTGCGCTCCGCGTGCATCGGCGTCTGGATCGAGGCGGGCTCGCGCCATGAGGGGGCGGAGGAGAACGGCATCGCCCATTTCCTCGAGCACATGGCGTTCAAGGGGACGGGGCGGCGCACGGCACAGGCCATCGCCGAGGAGATCGAGGATGTGGGCGGGCATCTAAACGCCTACACCTCGCGGGAGCGGACGGCCTTCTATGCCCGCGTGATGGGGGAGGACGTGCCCCGCGCGCTCGACATCATCGCCGACATCCTGCTCGACCCGTCGCTCGATGCGTCGGAGCTCGAGCTCGAGCGCGGGGTGATCCTCTCCGAGATCGGGCTCGCCCATGACACGCCGGACGACATCATCTTCGACTGGCTGCAGGAGACGGCGTTTCCGGGCCATGCGCTCGGCCGTCCGATCCTCGGTACGCCCGAGGGGGTGGGTCAGTACGGGCGCGATGCGCTGGCGGGCTTCATCGGGCGGCACTACCGGCCGGAGCGGATGATCCTGTCGGCCGCTGGCGATGTCGATCATGGCGCGATCCTTGCGCTGGCCGAGCGGCTCTTCGGTGGCATGGCGCGCGGGCAGGCGGCCGAGGAGGCGCCGGCGCGCTTTGCCGGGGGCGAGCATCGCGTGGTGCGGGATTTCGAGCAGGCGCATTTCTGCCTTGGCCTGCAGGCGCCCGGCTATCGCGACGGGCAGCATTATGCGGCACAGATCGCCGCGATGGCGCTCGGCGGCGGCATGTCCTCGCGGCTCTTCCAGGAAGCGCGGGAGAAGCGGGGACTTTGCTATACGATCTTCGCGCAGGCCGGCAGCTATGCTGAGACGGGGTTGCTCACGGTCTATGCCGGAACCTCGGCCGATGCGCTTGGCGGCCTCGTCCGGCTAACGGCGGATGAGCTGCAGCGGGCGGCGAATGACCTGACGGCCGCGGAGGTCGAGCGGGCCCGGGCACAGGTGCGGGCCGGCCTTGTGATGGGTGTCGAGGGTGCGTCCTCGCGGGCCGAGCGCCTGGCGGGCTCCGTCGCGATCTGGGGCCGTCCGGTGCCGCTCGAGGAGACGCTGGAGCGTATCGAGGCTGTCAGTCTCGAGGAGGCGAAGGGGGCGGTTGCCGCCTTCCTGGCCTCGCCGCCGGCCCTCGCGCTCTATGGTCCGGTCAGCGCGGCAGAGGACGCAGCGAGCCTTGCCGCCCGCCTGGCCGCCTGAGGGATGGGAGATGCGGCGCGCCGTGCCGGTCGACGGGCGCGCGGTCGCAGCCTCCGGGCGCTCGACCTCATGGCGGTGAACCCCTTCACCTCGGTCTTCGCGCGGCGCGGTCGACCCCGCGTGGCGATCCAGACGGAGCGGCTGGTCCTGCGCCCCCCGATGATGGCCGACTATGAGAGCTGGGCGAGCCTCCGCCGGGAGAGTGCGGCGTTCCTGAAGCCCTGGGAGCCGGAATGGGCGCCCGATCATCTGAGCCATCGCGCGTTTCGCACACGCGTCTTCTGGGCCGAGCGCTCGATCAAAGCGGGGGAGGCGGTGCCGCTGTTTCTCACGGACCGCCAGACAGAGGCGGTCATCGGCGGTGTCACCCTCTCCAACATCCGGCGCGACCCGGCGCAGGCAGGCACGCTCGGCTACTGGACCGGCGGGCGCTATGCACGGCAGGGATATATGCGCGAAGCGCTCTCGGCGCTTCGGGACCATGCCTTCGGGCCGATGCGTCTCTCGCGGCTGGAGGCCGCCTGCCTGCCGGAGAACGAAGCGTCGCGCCGGCTGCTGGAGCGCGTGGGTTTCAAGTACGAGGGCGTCGCGCAGGCCTATCTGCAGATCGCCGGGCGCTGGCGGAACCACGTGCTCTACGCCGCGCTCCGCATTGACCGCCGCGGCCGGGTCTGAAAGCCGCGATTGGCAGGACCGGGACGGATGGTACCGTTCGAGGTCCCGCCCTAGGCCTGACCCGGGGATCGAGAAGACTCCCCAATCCCAACTGGCTGGCAACGATCCGGTTCGCCCGATCAAGTCCGGCAAGGACGGTGCCAAGTGCCTCGGCCGAAGTGTCAGGCGGCCTTCTGCCCGGTGCGAATGGCGAGGGCGAGCCGAAGGCCGAACCACAGGAAGAGGCCGAGCCCGGCGATGGTCGCGACCGTGGTGCCGGGGAGCATCGCGTCGCTCGGTACAAGGCCGAGCAGCGGAGCGATGTTGCTCGAACGGAGCGTGAAGAGCACCGCCCCTAAGGTCACCGCGCCGTCCATGATCCGCAGCAGTGGGATGAGAAGCATGAGCGGCAGCAGGAAGACGAAGTCGTAGGAATGGAGGGGGGCCACGCAGAGGAGGCAGGAGACTGCGAAGGCGATGCCGAGCGCCCGGCCCTCGGCCGTGGAGGCGATGCGGCGGGCCGCCACCATCCCGGCGGCCGATAGGATGCCGCAGAGCGCGAGCATCAGCATGGCCGAGGGTGATGTGCCGGTCGCGAGCCAGGCGAGGTGGCGGAGCCCCGTGAGCGCCGGGCCCGCATTGATCTCGAGCGCACCGTAGTGGGCCGCACTCTCGATGAAGCCCGTCGCCGTCGTGACCGGCCCGAACTGGATGAGCGGCGGCGCGGAGATCGCAAGAACGAGGATGCCGAGGGTCGCCGTCGAGAGCAGGGGTGTGGGGAGCAGCAACACGAGCGGTACGAAGGCGAGCCCGATCGAGGGTTTGAGCGAGAGGATCAGGAGCCCCGCGATCAGCACCGGTCGGGAGGCGGCCACCACGCCCGCCGTCGCCAGCCCGCCGCCGAGCAGCACCAGCATCGAGGTCTGGGCGATGGTGATGTTGTTGGCGGCCGCGACCGATCCGAAGGTGAGCGCGAGGGCGGCGGCGCCGAGGCCGAGGAGCGCACGTGCCTCGGTTGCCCGTGCCCCCGTCGCGCGTGGCCCCGTCGCGCTTGTCCCCGTCGCGCGTGCCACGGCCCAGAGCAGCGCACCTGCGCCGAGTGCGGCCGCAAGGACCGAGGCCATGCGCCAGAGGAGACTGGCCGTCACCTCGTCGAAAGCGGCAAAGCCCACGGCGATGCCCCACCAGCCCGGCGGGTAGAGCAGGAATTCGGGCACATTTCCGGGTCGGAGCCGCTCCCCCGCCGCCGTGCCATAGGCTGCGGTGTAGGGGTCAATGCCCTCGCTCCAGAGCGATCCTGCAAGCCAGATAAAGCGGAAATCGATGGCGATGCCGTCGCTCAGCACCTTGGGCGCAATATAGGCGAGGCTGACCGCAAGAAGCAGCAGCGCGCCTGCAAGGAACGCCGTGGCAAGGCCTCGCCTGTCGCGGAAGAGCGCGAGCATCGATCCTCCGTCGCAGGTCGTCAGGTGCGGGCTGAGGCGGGGCGGCCCGGCCGCAAGCGGTGGTTCAAGCCGTGCCCCCGCCTGAGAGGAGGGCCGCGGAGATGCCGAGTTTGCTGAGCGCCTGCTCCCATTTCTCGTCCTGCGCATCGCCAAAGAGGAGATCCGCGTCCGCCTCGCAGGCGAGCCAGCCATGCTCCCGCAGCTCGAGCTCCAGCTGACCGGGCCCCCAGCCGGCATAGCCGAGGGCAACGAAGCGATCCTTTGGCCCCTCGCCCCGCGCGATGGCGTGGAGCACCTCGAGCGTCGCGGTCATCGACACCCCGTCCTCGATTCGCAGCGACGCGTCGTCGGCGTGATAGTCGTCCGAATGCAGCACGAAGCCGCGGCCCGTCTCGACCGGGCCGCCGACGCGGATGGGCTCGACCCCGATCTCCTCCGGTAGCGGGATCGAGAGCTTGGCGAAGAGATCCGCCATGCGCACGCCGTCTGCCTCCCGGTTGATCATGAGACCCATCGCGCCCTCGCCCGAATGCGAGCAGAGATAGACGAGGCTGCGCTTGAAGCGCCGATCGGGCATCGTGGGCATCGCGATCAGCACCTGACCGGCGAGAAAGCCCTCGCCGCTGCCGTCGGCCGCCTCTGGTTCATGTTCGCTCATGCACCAAATGTTACGTGACGGGCGGTCGAGTGCAATGGGCTCACGGAATCGAGATGTGCGGCATCGGAGGCGGTGGCTTACATGAGAGTGAGAGTGGGCTGACGATGGGTGAACCGGCGATGCGGCAGGTGATGGTGGCGGGCTTGGCAGTATGTGCGGCCGTGGCGGCAATGCCTGAGGCCGCGGCGCAGCAGGTCATCTCGCGTGGCGGATCGTTCCTCGAGGCCAAGCTCCTGGCCGGCGGACGCATGGAGGATGGGCGGCAGTCGGCGGCGCTGGTGCTGAAGGTCAAGCCGGGTTGGAAGACATACTGGCGCCAACCGGGGGAGGCGGGCGTGCCGCCACAGTTCGATTGGACCGGCTCGGACAATCTTGCGGATATCGAAGTGGGCTGGCCCGCGCCGGTGGTGTTCGAAAGCTTCGGCTACCGGACGCTCGGCTATGGCGGGCGCGTCGTGCTGCCGCTCTCGCTCACGCCGGAGCGGGCCGGGGAGCCGGTGGCGCTGCATCTCTCGGGCACGGTCGGTGTCTGCAAGGAAATCTGCGTCTTCGAGGAGGTGGAGGAGGCGATTTCAGTGCCTGCGGTCGCGTCCAGCATCCATGACGGTGTGATTGCGTCAGGCTGGGCATCGCTGCCGGCGACGGCCGAGACAAGCGGGGTCGGGCTGGCGGCCTGCCGCATCGCGGGGGCAGGCGACACGCGCGCGCTCAGCGCCACACTGACGATGCCGGCGGGTGAGCCCGGCGCAGCTGCGAGGCCGATGCCCTTCGTCGTGATCGAAGGGCCGACCGGCTCCTGGATTGAGCCGCCCTCGCTTGAGGAGACGGCGGAAGGGGCGATCGCGCTTGAAGCCGTCATGCGGCTCGGCAGCGCGGATGCATGGGTGGAGCGAGACGATCTCCGCTTCACGGTTCTGGCGGAGGGCCTCGCCGCAGAGATCAACGGATGCTCGCCGACGACGGGATAGGCTCCTTTGCGCGCACGCGCGGCGCGCGGCGGCTGCTCGCCCAGAGGGTCACATCCCCGAACCTTGCCGAAGGGCGTCTTGAATGCGCTCCGCGCGAGCGCTGATCTTCGCGGGTCCGCCGTGACGATGACCAGAGGCAGCCTAAGCGCGATCCCCGGGCCACTGGGCGGGAAGCGTTCCGCGCCCTCCCGCGTCAGGTTGCCACCAAAAGCTGAACAATGATCGAACGCTGAGCGTACTCGTTGCGCAACGGCATTGGGTATCGGGCCCTGCGATGTTGGCGCTATGTTCACACGACTCACGCAATCCTGTCGTGGGTGGGGGCGCTTGGGGCCCTTTGGAGTCGTCTGCGCGGCTGGGGCAGGGGGTGCGTTGGTTCGTTGCGCGCTACGCGGCAACTCGGCCTCGGCGCGAGCGGCGGTCAGCTACGCCGCTCTGCGCTTCGGCCCAGCCCGGATGCGTCAGCCTCGCGCGGCTCAGCGCGCCGTGCGATCGAGCATGCCCTTCGCACCGGCGAGCTCGCGCATCCGTTTCTGGAGTTTCTCGAAGGCGCGCACCTCGATCTGCCTGATGCGCTCGCGGCTGACATTGTAGACTTTCGAGAGATCCTCCAGCGTCACCGGTTCTTCCTGCAGCCGCCGCTCGGTGAGAATGTGCTTCTCCCGGTCGTTCAGGGTTTCGAGCGCCTCCATCAGCAGCTCACGGCGGGCGTCGAGCTCCTGGCTTTCGGCATAGACGGCAGCCTGATCCGCGTCGTCGTCCGCCAGCCAGTCCTGCCACTCGGTCGTGCTCTCGCCATCGCCCTTCAAGGGCGTGTTGAGCGAGCTGTCGCCCCCGCCGGAGAGGCGGCGGTTCATGCTCACCACCTCGTCCTCGTTCACGCCAAGGTCCTTGGCGATCTTCTGCACATGTTCGGGACGAAGATCGCCTTCCTCCAGCGCGCCGATCTTCCCCTTGGCCTTTCGGAGGTTGAAGAAGAGCTTCTTCTGCGCTGCCGTAGTGCCGAGCTTCACCATGGACCAGGAGCGCAGGATGTATTCCTGGATGCTCGCGCGGATCCACCACATCGCGTAGGTCGCGAGACGGAAGCCCTTGTCCGGATCGAAGCGCTTGACCGCCTGCATGAGGCCCACATTGGCCTCCGATATCACCTCCGCCGTCGGCAGGCCGTAGCCGCGATAGCCCATGGCGATCTTGGCCGCGAGGCGCAGGTGGGAGGTCACGAGCTTATGCGCCGCCTCCCGGTCGCCGTGGTCGACCCATGCCTTGGCGAGCATGAACTCCTCGCCCTGTTCCAGCATCGGGAACTTCCGGATCTCGGAAAGGTAGCGGCTCATCCCCTGCTCTGGGGAGGGGGCCGGGAGGCTGGCGTAGCTGCTCATGGCCTTGAGGCTCCTTGTCGTTGTCACCGTCTCGTTAGGCGCAGATAGAGTGCCATGGGCCCCGGCAACAGTGTTACCGAGGTGTTACGGAAAGGTTGATCACCTTTCGTGCAGGTTTTTCTGGACGGTTTTACGGCCGATGCGGCCGGTTCCTACGCGGCGCGACGGGTGGTCAGTCGGAGGGAGCTGCTCGATCAAAAGTGTCGATCAGCGCCTGCATGTCCGCCGGAAGCGGGCTTTCGAGATCTATGCTCGCGCCGGAGACGGGATGAACAAAGCCGAGGCGGGCCGCGTGGAGCGCCTGTCGGGGAAAGGCGAGGGAGGCCGCGCCGGCCGGGCCCGCATCGCCAGGCGGGCGGCGCCGGCCGAGGCCATAGACCGGGTCGCCGACAAGCGGGTGGCCGATATGGGCCGCGTGCACGCGGATCTGATGCGTGCGCCCGGTCTCGAGCCGGAACTCGGCCGAGCTGGCCCATGGCCGGGCGGCAGTGCCCGAGAGCGCGCGGAGCGGTCGGAGTTCCGTGACGGCGTGGCGGCCCTGGCTCCGCACCGCCATGCGCTTGCGGTCCGTCGGATGGCGGGCGATGGAGGCTTCGATGCGGAGGGCGCCGCCGTCTCCGCGGCTGACGGCCTCGAGCCCCATCAGGCGCGGATCGGCGGGCGAGGGCGTGCCCCAGAGGACGGCGCGATAGACCCGGTCGATATCGTGGGCGGCGAAGAGGGCGGCGAGCCCGGCCAGTGCCGCCTCGGTTTTCGCCACCACCAGAAGGCCCGAGGTGTCCTTGTCGATGCGGTGGGCGATGCCGGGCCGCCGCTCGCCGCCGATGCCGGTAAGTGACGGGCCGCAATGGTGGAGGAGCGCGTTGACGAGGGTGCCCCGCTCGGCGCCCGGGGCCGGGTGCACGACCATGCCGGCGGGCTTGTCGACGACGAGGAGGTGGGCGTCTTCGTAAGCCACCGAAAGCGGGATGGCCTCGGGCTCCGGCAAGGCCGGTGCGGGCGGGGGCAGGGCGATGCGCCAGGTGGCACCGGCGACGGCGCGCGCCCCGCGGGCAGGGGCCGGCCGGTCTTCATGGTCGAGGACACGGCCCCCTGAAAGCGCCTCGGCGATGCGGGAGCGGCTGAGGGGCGCGGCACCCCCTGCCGATGCCTCCTCGGCTGCGAGGGCGGCAAGAGCCTTGTCGAGCCGTTCGCCGTCGAGCGCTTCCGTGATCGTGAAATGCCGGTATGAAGGCGCGGTGGCAGGGCTGTCCTCGATCCCCGCGTCGTCCGCGTTCTCAGTGTCTTCCTGGGCGGCGAAGGGGCGGTCAGCCATGCCGGGGCCGAGGGAGGGGGTTGCGGATGAGTGCGCCGATGGATGACGAGGACCTGCCGGAACCGCCGCAGGTAAGGCGCTTGCGGCTCCTGGTAACTGTGCTGACCGTCGTGTCCATTCTGGGCGTGGTAGCGGTGGTGGCGCTCCTTGTCATCCGCTTGCTGATGGTGCCGACGCCGACGGCCCCTGCGGCCGGAGTTAGCAGGGTGTCGGCCGATGTTGCCGAGAGGCTGGTGCTACCTGCCGGAGAACGTATCGTTGCCGTGGGCGCGGCGGGTCCGGTTCTGCTGATCGCGACTGAAGATGCGGCAGGACAGGAGCGGTTGCGCCGCTTCGATGCGTCGAGCGGGGCGGCTCTGGGTGTGACGCTGGTCGAGCGGGAGTGAGCTGCGGGCCGACGGGTGCCCGTCCTCCTCGTCCCGACAGCCCTTCGGCTGCCTGGCCTCCGCGGCCGCCCACCCGCCGGCCCGCAGCCAGTGGCGAAGCTCATCCGTCTCGCGGGGTGCCGGTGTCGTCGAGATCGCGCCAGGCGGGCAGGCCCGGGAGTGCTGTCGCCGCGGAGACGCCGCGGGCGATGGCGCGGGCCACGCAGTCCGCGGCCATGATGCCTGCGCGGGCGGTGTCCGCTACCGGGTTCTCGACTGGGGTCTCGCTGGTGGCGAGGACGAAGACGCTGTCGCCGTCGAGCGGGGTGTGAACGGGTTGGATCGCGCGGGCCATCCCGTCATGCGCCATGCGCGCGACGCGGGCGCATTGGGAGCGGTTGAGAGCGAGGGTGGTGGCAACGACGGCGAGGGTGGTGGCGGTCCCGGTGGAGAGACCCTCGAAGGGGAAGTCGAGGGCGTCGGCGGTCAGCGGTCCGTCGGGAAGGGGAATGCCGCCGAATTCGCCATTGCGCTCGAGCGGGGCGGCCCAGAAGGCGCGGCTGCCGGGCATGAGGACGCGGCCGATGGGGTTGGCGACCGCGAGGGCTGCGGTGGTGATCTGCCGGTCGCCGCCAATCCAAACGATCGAGGCGGAGCCCTGGCCACCCTTGAGCCCGCCCGCCCGTGCGCCCATGCCGGCGCCTGCATTGCCGAGGGGGACTGGAGTGCTGCCGGCGAGTGCCTTCTCCGCCGCGCGCCGGCCAAGCTCGAACCAGGGGGGCGTGTCCCAGCCGGTGGGGGCATCGGCGCTGCGGCCCGTCAGGAGGTCGAAGATGATCGCCGCCGGGACGATGGGCACGCGGGCGGGGCCCATGGCGTAGCCGCGGCCTGCGCGGCGGAGGGCGTCCATGGCACCCCCAGCGGCATCGAGCCCGAAGGCGGAGCCGCCGGAGAGCACGACGGCATCGATCCCCGTCTCGATGCTGCCGTCCTGGAGGATCGTCACGCCGCGCGTGCCCGGCGCGCCCCCGGTGATGGCCGCGGCGGCGGTGACCGGGCGGTCTGCGAGCACGACAGTGGTGCCGGTGGGGCGTTCCGTGTCCTCCGCCGAGCCCACCGTGATGCCGGGCACATCGATGATCGCGTTCTGGGGGCCAGGGATCATGGCGACCTCTCCTCGGGAAGCTCTCAGGCGTCGCTTGGGGGTGCGTCTTGGTCCGGGCTCTCCGCGTCCCAGTCCCACCATCGGTCGATCTCCGCGATTTGCTCGTCGGACCAGCCGAAATGATGGGCGAATTCGTGCACCAGGATATGGGCGACGAGCGCGCCGAGGGTGACGCCCGGCCGCGCTGCCCATTCGTCAAGGATGGCGCGGCGGTAGAGCCAGACGGTGGCCGGCAGCTCGCCGCTCTCGAGTGCGGCGCCGCGGTCGGTGAGCGGTGTGCCGTCATAGAGCCCGGTGACCTCGAAGGCGTCGCGGGCACCCAGGCTTGTCAGCACCTCACTGGGGGCGAAGTCCGCGACGCGGATCGCGACCTCGGCTGCCGCTGCCTGTATGGGGGTTGGGAGGGCTTGGCGCGCTGCCTCCGCCAGGGCTGCGATGGTGTCGATCTCCGGCGCGGTCCATGTGCCGGGCGGCACCGTCTCGGCACCCGTCATGGTTGAGAAAACTCAGGCAGTGCTGCTACTTGGCGGATGGTGTCGCCGATGCGACGTCGAGTGTCGCCCCTGCAGCAGATGCATGAACGCGGCCCATGCGTGCCATGCAAAATCGGCAGTTCTCCTGCGATGCCCGAATGCCCAAATTCCATGCATCGAACCGAACGACCCTGTCGGACATCCATGGAGACCATCATGCTGAGCCGCCTCTTCTCTACCCTTCGCCAGACCCGCACGATCGCCGAGCTCGAGAGCTTCCACCGCGCCGAGATGCGCGAGGCCGGCGTCCTCGATGCGGACCTCCGCGCCTTTCTCTCGGGCCGCTAGCGACACCGCTGTCAGAACGACAGGGTAAAAATCAAGGGCTCCCGCTTCCGGGAGCCCTTTTTCACGTCCGGCGCTGTCGCAGGGATCAGCGCGCGCCGATCCGGCGAACGGGCCCGTCGAACGTGGGTAGCGACATCACAAAGGGGTCGGTCGGATAGCCGAGCGCCTGTTCCTCCAGAATGCCGATGCTGATCTCCTCGCCCATGCGCAGGCTGTCGTAGTAGTCGGAGTAATAGTGCACACCGGCCATGTTGCGGCCAATCGAGATGTTGGCCGCGAGCTTGTTTAGCTCGCCCTCGAGCGTTAGAGGCTTCACGCACTCGACGGCCTTCAGCTTCATGCCGGTCTTGTGGGGGTTGTCGTGCTCGTAGTCCGAGACGAAGGCAACGGCGACATCGCCCTTCTCATACCGCTTGAAGCGCGGCTCGCCCTTGCCCTTGGGCCGGACGAAGACCGCATCGGTGTCGAAGAAGGCCTTCAGCATCGTCACGCAGGCGCCGGCGACCGTTGCATGCCCCGCACCGTAGGCGGGATGCATGGGCGAGCCCTCGGCAAAGGCCATCGGCAGGAAGGCGCGCTTGTCGCCACCTTCGGCATCGTTCTTCTTCTTGATCTCGTCGGTCGTCTTCTTGAGGACGTGCATGACGCCTTCGAGCGTCTTGCCCAACTCGGGGAAGTGCCCAGCGATGTTGTCGCAGAGCGCCAGCCGACCGGCGAAGGTTTCGGGACGCAGGCGGATATGGTTGTTGAATTTCTGGTAGCGCACAGCCTTGAGCGCCCGGGTCGCCACCTCGGTCACCAGGGTGAGGACATGCGGACCACCATAGAGCGCGAAGCCCCCGGCATTACGCTCCACCCCGTCGAAGCCGGTCGAAAGGGCGTGGAATGCGCCACCGCCGGAAAGCTGGTCGAATGCCGGGTCGAGTGGTGCTCCCTGCGCCAGAAGTATGAGACAGGCGTTGAGATAAGCCTCGTAGAGCGCGTCGAAATGCACATAGGTCGCGAGGTCCCGCGGCGTCGAGATGAAGCGGCGGGCGGCGAAGCCCGGCTTGGCCCCCTCGCTCTCGTCCTCCTCATAGGTCTGCTGCTCGAGCGTCGGCATGAAGCCCTGCTGCACGTCGAACCAGGTCTTCTGCGACTGCATGAAGTCCTTCTTCTCCGTCGCGGTCAGGACCATCTGATCGATCTGGATCGCGCCGTAGGCGATGCGGCCGCAGGCACTCAGCGTGTGCTCGGGACTGACGGTGCTGTGGTCTCGAATGTCCTCAGATGTCGACTGATCCCAGGTACCGATCAGCATGAATTGCGAAAGATAGGGGCCGACCTCGTTGCCGGGGGACGAGCCGCGGAAGGCCTCCTGCGCCGTTACGAGATGATGCGCGGGGTTCTTGAGCCGCGGGCGGCCGCCCGGTTGGAACGGGCCTTTGTCGATCTTGCCGCGCATGCCGTGGAGGCGATGGAGCGACTGCTTCACTTTCGGGTCCGGTGCATCCGCCTTGAAGTCCAGATCTTCGAGGAGCGCGGTCGAGAAGCTGGATAGCTTCTCGTCATGGGCCTTCTTCTCGGCGGCCGGATCGGCGAAGCTCGAGAAGGCCACATCGCGGAGCAGGGCAAGCTCGTAGACCTCCGCCATCTCGAGCGTGAGTTCGGGCGAGCCCAGGGAGGGTGCCGGCGGCATCGTGACGGCCTGCGGGTCGGGTCCCTCGAGTTCGAACACGACGCCGGCGGTTGGAGCCTCCCATTTGCGGCGCTCGCGTTTCTCGTCCGTGAACTCTCCCGTGGTGGGGTCGGTGTCCAGAACTGGCACCGGGGTATTCGCGGTGAAGGCGTCGATCTCCGCATCATCGATTGCGCGCCGGTAGCTGACGAAGTGCTCGGGAATGTCGAGCAACCCGGTCTTGAAGTCATGCGCGAGGCCCTTGGTAAAGCTCATCGCGTAGTGCTCGGCAGCGTAGCGCTGCTCGTCGCCATTGGCTTCGTGCGGCGAGTGCTCTCTCGCTGCGGCAGCATTCGCGGCTTCGATGCGGTAGGCCAGGGCGGCCTGGCGGCGGTCTTGGGTCATCGTTTCCCCCATGGGTCATGGACAGTTGCTTACGCAGGGGGAAGGTAGTTGTGCCAATACGGGAATTGCTTGTGAAAAACCCGATAATGCCCGTGAAATACGATTTATTGTGCTGCGCGGCACAACTACTGTGTCGTGCGTCACAAGAAAAAGGCGCCCCGGGATGGGGCGCCTTGAATTGTCAAGCCGTGAAATCGCCCCTTCAGGGCGAAAATCAGCAGCTGTAGTACATCTCGAACTCGACCGGATGTGGGGTGTGCTCGTAGTTGTACACCTCCTCCCACTTGAGCTCCATGTAGCCTTCGAGCTGGTCTTGCGTGAAGACGTTGCCCTTCAGCAGGAACTCGTGGTCTGCCTCGAGCGCGCCGATGGCCTCGCGGAGCGAGCCGCAAACGGTCGGGATGCCCGCAAGTTCCTCGGGCGGCAGGTCGTAGAGGTCCTTGTCCGCTGCTTCGCCTGGATGGATCTTGTTCTGGATCCCGTCGAGGCCCGCCATCAGAAGCGCGGCAAAGGAGAGGTACGGGTTGCAGGAGGGATCGGGGAATCGCGTCTCGATGCGCTTGGCTTTCGGGCTCTCGGTCCAGGGAATGCGGACCGAGGCCGACCGGTTGCGTGCGGAGTAGGCCAGCAGCACCGGCGCCTCGAAGCCGGGGATGAGGCGCTTGTAGGAGTTGGTGGACGGGTTCGTGAAGGCGTTGAGGGCCTTCGCATGCTTCAGAACGCCACCGATGTAGTAGAGCGCCTCGTCCGAGAGATCCGCATAGCCGGTGCCCGCGAAGAGCGGCTTGCCGTCCTTCCAGATCGACTGGTTGACGTGCATGCCGGTGCCGTTATCGCCCTTGATCGGCTTCGGCATGAAGGTCGCCGACTTGCCATAAGCATGCGCCACATTGTGGATCACATACTTATAAAGTTGAAGCATATCAGCCTGATAGGTTAGGGAGCCGAAGATCAGGCCGAGCTCGTGCTGGCAGGACGCGACCTCGTGGTGGTGCTTGTCGACGGCCATGCCCATGCGCTTCATGGTGCTCAGCATCTCGGAGCGGATGTCCTGGCCCGCATCGACGGGGCCCACGGGGAAGTAGCCGCCCTTAACACCCGGGCGGTGACCCATATTGCCCGCCTCGTACTCGGTCGCGGAGTTCCAGGACGCGTCCTGCGCATCGACCTCGTAGGCGACGCCGTTGATGTCGACCTTGAAGCGCACATCGTCGAAGAGGAAGAACTCGGCCTCCGGGCCCCAGTAGCTCGAGTCGCCGATGCCGCTGTCCTTGAGATACTGCTCGGCCTTCACCGCCGTGCCGCGGGGGTCGCGGTCATAGAGCTCGCCCGTATCCGGCTCGACCACGGTGCAGAAGAGCTGCATCGTCTTCTCAGCATAGAACGGATCAATCTTCGCGCTTTCGAGGTCGGGCATCAGCTTCATGTCCGACTTGTCGATCGACTTCCAGCCGGCGATCGACGAGCCGTCGAACATCCAGCCATCGCTGAACCAGTCCTCGTCCACGATGTCCGAGAGCGCGGTCACGTGCTGGAGCTTGCCCCGCGGGTCGGTGAAGCGGAGGTCGACATAGGCGATCTCCTCGTCCTTGATCTGCTTCACGAGATCGGCGGCTGTTGTCATGGGTCGGTTCCCTCGTTGGTGGTAAGCGTCTGGTAAGGTTTGGAAAGTCGCGCTGCGGCTCAGAGAGCGTCGGCGCCCTCTTCCCCGGTTCGGATGCGGATGGCGGCCTCGACGGGGCTGACGAAAATCTTGCCGTCGCCGATCTTGCCGGTCTTTGCCGCACCCACGATGGCATCGAGGACGGCATCGAGCTGATCGTCCGCGACGACGAGCTCGATCTTCACCTTGGGCAGGAAGTCGACCACGTATTCGGCGCCCCGGTAGAGCTCCGTATGGCCCTTCTGCCGCCCGAAGCCCTTGGCCTCGAGCACGGAGAGCCCCTGGATGCCGATCTCCTGGAGCGCCTCCTTCACTTCGTCGAGCTTGAACGGTTTGATGACCGCTTCGACCTTTTTCACCTGCCTCTCCTCCTCATTGGCCCCGGCGCCCTCGGCCGCGCCGGCACGACCGTGCCTTGCAGGAGCCGTGCCAGAGCGCCGCAGGGGGGTGCGCCCTCGCCGGGATACGCGGAAATCGGGGATCTTTCGGGCATTCCGCCGTCGCGACAGGAGTTCATTCGTTGCCCGCACAGTGTGCAAATGACGATAAATTAGGCATCAAGAGAGGGGATCGGTGGCGGAGTGGTCCCTGTCCGGCTTGGCGGTTGTCGGGCCGGGCGGCAGGGGCGTTCAGCGCCACGGTGGCTATGCGCAGGCGCCACCGGTTGCGATGGTTAACGGGTTCGGGAGCGCGACATGCCGACTCTGCAGTTTCCCGTGATCGTGGTGCAGCCTTGAGGTGCGTCATTGCCCGGTGCGGCCTGTCAATTCAGGATGGTGCACGCGGCACCGCCGGCCCTGGATCCCCCGGTCAAGCCGGAGGATGACGGGGAGCTGCGGGGGCGGTCCTCGCCCGTTGCCAACCGCTCAGAGACGCCTGTTCAACGAGAAGCGCCCATGACCGAACTCCTGACCGCCGCCCAGATGCGCGCCATCGAAGAAGCCGCCATTGAGGCCGGCGAGGTCACCGGCCTCGAGCTCATGGAACGCGCCGGTCAAGGCGTGGTCGACGCCATCATGGAATGGCGACCGGAACTGGCCGTCCCCCGCGAGGACGGCCGCCCCCACCGCGCCGCCATCCTCTGCGGCCCCGGCAACAACGGCGGCGACGGGTTTGTCGTGGCTCGCCTGCTGAAGGAGCGGGGCTGGGAGAGCGATTTGTTTTTGTTTGGTGATCTTGGGCGCCTGCCGTCCGACGCCGCCGAAAACGCTCGCCGCTGGCAGGAACTCGGAACCATCATGCCTCTGACGAATGACCCGGATGTGTGGGAGGTTGAGGACCCCGACTATGCTCTGTGTATCGATGCGCTCTTCGGCACTGGTCGTGTGCGAGCAATGAAGAACATGGGGCTCGTCGAGGATGAGTTGAATTTCTGGGCATGGGCCTTCGGAAATGGCGACCCGCTCCCTGCTGTTGTGGCGGTCGACGTGCCGAGCGGTCTCTGCGCTGACAGCGGCACGATGCCCGGCTGGGGTGATCTCAACCCGCTCACCTGCTGCATCACGGCCAACCTGACGGTCACTTTTCACGCAATGAAGCCAGGGCACGTCCTCTCAATCGGCCCTGATGTGTGTGGGGAGTTGCGGGTCATCGACTTGGGTCTTGGTCACGATGGCAAGGAAGGTGCCAGCACGATCAAACTCGTCTCGGGTCGTGCGCCATGGCGCATGAAGAAGAAGGGTGGCTGGCACAAATTTCACTTCGGCCATGCGCTTGTCCTTTCCGGCGGTGTCGGACGGGGAGGGGCGGCTCGGTTGGCAGCGCGCGGGGCGCTGCGGGTTGGGGCTGGGTTGGTGACGGTGGGGTGTCCGCCCTCGGCTCTGACGGAGAACGCCTCGCGGCTGGATGCAGTGATGGTGCAGGCTGTGAATGGGGCTCGAGGGTTGCTGGGTTTCGAGGGGTTGGAGAAGGTTGCCGCCGTTTGTGTGGGGCCTGGGTTTGGGGTGGGGGAGAGATGTCGGGCGATGGTTGCGGCTGTCTTATGCGGCGGTGAGGGAGGCCCCCATTCATCGGATGATGGTGGGGTCGAACCCCACCCTACCGGTTGGGGCGTGGTTCTGGATGCGGATGCGCTGACGTCGTTCGAGGGGGAGCCTTCGGCGCTCTTTGCCATGCTGCACGAACGCTGTGTGCTGACGCCGCATATGGGGGAGTTTTGGCGGTTGTTTCCCGATATCGCGGCGAAGCTGGAGGCACCGGCGGAGCGTGGGCCGGCCTATTCCAAGGTGGATGCGGCGCGGGAGGCGGCGGCGCGGGCGGGGTGCACGGTGCTTCTGAAGGGGGCGGATACGGTGATCGCCTCGGCCGACGGGCGGGCGGCGATCAACTCGGCGGCTTGTGAGCGGGCGGCACCCTGGCTTGCGACGGCAGGGTCGGGCGATGTGCTGGCGGGGTTCATTGCGGGCTTGCTGGCGCGTGGGTTCGAGCCGCAAGCGGCGGCGGAGATGGGGGCGTGGCTCCATGTCGAGTGCGCGTTGAAGTTCGGACCGGGGCTCATCGCCGAGGATCTGCCCGAGCAGCTGCCCGCCGTCTTTCGTGATCTGGGGCTCTGACGGCGTTCAGGGTGTTCCTTGGGGTTGTGGGGGGGCGGCCTTTGTTCTACAGGCCCCGGACGTGCGCAGGGCGCCCCATCAAGCACGTCGGGCAACCGCTGCGGCGAGCGGGCGTGGTGAAACTGGTAGACACGCGAGATTTAGGTTCTCGTGCCGCAAGGCGTGGGGGTTCAAGTCCCTCCGCCCGCACCATAAACCGGGATCGCCGGGACGTGGCGGCAGCGCGGCCGACGGCAGTGACGAAGACGAGGACGGTCGATGCAGGTGGTGGAAACGAAGGCCGATGGGCTGCGGCGCGAATACTCGATCACCGTGGGGGCCGCGGCGCTCGAGGCGAAGACGAACGAGCGGCTGGAGACGGTGCGCGCGGACTTCCAGATGAAGGGGTTCCGGAAGGGCAAGGCGCCCATGCCGCTCCTGAAGAAGATGTTCGGCAAGAGTGTGCTGGGCGAGGTCTTGCAGGAGACCGTCGACGAGACGCTGCGCAGCCATCTCGAGGAGACCGGGCATCGGCCGGCGGGTCAGCCGGATGTGAAGGTCTCGAACGAGAATTTCGACGAGGGCGACGATCTCACGCTCGAGGTGAAGTATGACTGCCTGCCCGATGTGCCGGAGGTGGATTTCACGGGCGTGAAGCTCGAGCGTAAGGTCGTCGAGGTCGATGATGCGGCCGTGGACGAGGCGCTGGAGCGGCTCGCCAGCCAGGCGCAGGATTACGAGCCCAAGGAGGGCGCGGCCGAGGAGGGCGATCAGGTGGTGATCGACTTCGTCGGCAAGGTCGGCGGCGAGGCATTCGAGGGCGGCACGGCGGAGGACTATCCGCTGGTGCTCGGCTCGAACCAGTTCATC
The DNA here is from genome assembly GCA_039815685.1 of Pseudomonadota bacterium. Lineage (GTDB taxonomy): Bacteria > Pseudomonadota > Alphaproteobacteria > Rhodobacterales > Rhodobacteraceae > Thermohalobaculum. The sequence continues at coordinate 62,830 of JBCBYV010000009.1, forward strand.
CCGGGCTTCGAGCCGCAGCTGGTGGGCGCGAGCGCCGGCGAGGAGAAGGCGGTCGAGGTGAAGTTCCCGGACGAGTACGGGGCGGCGCATCTGGCCGGGGCGGACGCGGTCTTCGATGTGACCGTCAAGGAAGTGCGGTCGCCGAAGGCCGCGGAGATCGACGACGCGCTCGCGACGAAGTTCGGGGCGGAGAGCCTGGATGAGCTCAAGGGTCAGATCCGGGAGCGGGTCGGCGAGGAGTTCGCCGGCGCCTCGCGCACGCTGGTGAAGCGCCGGCTCCTCGACGAGCTCGACGGCTTGGTGAGCTTCGAGCTGCCGCCGACGCTGGTGGAGCAGGAGGCCAAGAGCGTGGCGCACCAGCTCCAGCAGGAGGAAGACCCCGAGGCGCCGCCGCCGCAGGATCCCGCAGAGATCGAGCCGACCGAGCAGCACCAGAAGCTGGCCGAGCGTCGGGTGAAACTGGGCCTGCTGCTGGCCGAGGTCGGGACGCGCGAGAAGGTCGAGATCTCCGAGGGCGAGCTTGGCCAGGCGATCATGGCCCAGGCGCGGCAGTATCCCGGCAAGGAGCGCGAGTTCTTCGAGTTCGTGAAGCAGAACCGCGGTGCCCTCGAGCAGATCCGGGCACCGCTCTTCGAGGACAAGGTGATCGACATCATCCTCGAGAAGGCAGCCGTGACCGAAGTGCCCGTCACGAAGGAAGACCTCCAGAACGAGCTCGAGAGCCTCGACGACGTCTGACGACGCGCCGAGCGGGGAGTGCCGAGCTACGCCCGGGGGCGCGCACGGTGTGGGATGACGCCGTTCGCCATGATGTCTAATGCGTCTCGTGCTCTGGATCGGTTTGGTCGTCTCTGAGCGTAAGTAGGTGATGGCAGAGGTCACCGAGTGGGTCGTCTCAGGCGAAACGCGTCGCATCTGTGGGCGATATTGGCGCGTGCGCCGCGGTGCCCGGGTGTGCGTTGGCGGTGTGAGAGGGCTGAGTTGGCGCTCTCGATGCTGACGGACCGCTCTCAATCCTTGGACGCTCGGCTCGCGGCTGTCACTCGAAGTCTGTGACGCAGGGCGCCGTGGTGTTTCACGGCGTCACGGCTGCCGACGGAGTTTCCGATTGTAGTGAGTGCAATTGGTTCGGCTCAAATGCCGCGAAGCCGTTTAGATCATCCTCTTTCGTGACCTTGGGATCGAGAGAACTCATTTTCCTTCCGGTTGGCCGCAACCTGGATTGCCGGATCAAGTCCGGCAATGACGGCGTGAGATGTTTCGACTGAGTCACTGCTGATAGGTCCGGGATTCAAGAGATGGTTCGAGGTCATCCAGGGGCTTGGCCCGGGGATCCAGAGAACCGATGCAGTCCATATGCCTCCCGGTAAGCTGGATGGCCGGAATGGGTCCGGCAATGGCGGTGTGACGGGTTTCGGCTAGACGGCTGGTTTCGGGGTTTGATGATGCTGCTCTTGGGGTGCGGCCGGCCGGTGTTGGCTGTCGGACCGGCTGATCGGATGGACGATGTCGTTTTTGGAGTGTTGATCAATCGGTGTCCTGCGGGCGTCTGGGGGCGCGGGCCAGTTCACATTCGGCGCGCTGGTGACAGTTTCGAAATCTCGACGGGTCATGCGTCTTGACGGTTCAATTTCGCCATCTTTCCGACTGCTCCTTGTCGGGGGGCTGGGGGCGGATTAGGACTAGGGGTAGCGGCGCGATGGGCCGCCTGGCGCGGGGACTTGGGCCAGCGCCGGAATTCTTCCAAGGGTAGGGCCAAATGCGCGATCCGATTGAAACTTATGCCAACATGCTCGTGCCGATGGTCGTTGAGCAGACCTCGCGCGGAGAGCGTTCCTACGACATTTACAGCCGGCTCCTGAAGGAGCGGATCATGTTCGTCTCGGGGCCGATCAACGATGCGGTCTCGACGCTCATGGTGGCGCAGCTTCTCTTCCTCGAGGCGGACAACCCGAAGAAAGAGATCGCGATGTACATCAACAGCCCGGGCGGCGTGGTGACCTCGGGTCTCTCGATCTACGACACCATGCAGTATATCCGGCCCGCCGTGAGCACGCTCTGCGTCGGTCAGGCTGCATCGATGGGCTCGCTGCTGCTCTGTGCCGGTGAGAAGGACATGCGCTTCTCGCTGCCGAACAGCCGGATCATGGTCCACCAGCCGTCGGGCGGCTTCCAGGGTCAGGCCTCGGATATCGAGATCCACGCCAAAGAGGTGCTGGCGCTCAAGCGGCGGCTGAACGAGATTTACGTCCATCACACCGGTCAGGACTATGACAGTGTGGAGAACGCCCTGGACCGTGACCGTTTCATGCGGGCGGACGAGGCGAAGGAATGGGGGTTGATCGACGAAATCGTCGAAAAGCGGCCCGGGGAGGCGGAAGAATAGCGTGTTGCCCTAATGTGGGTCCCTTTGGTGTCTATGACGGTAGGGCGACATTGGCGCGCGGTGCCTCGCGCGTTTGGGAGTTGACGGGCGACAGCGAAGGCTGCGACGCTCCTGCAATCATGGGGCACGTTGTGAACGGCGGCGAGGGCGCCGCCCCGGAGTAGACGATGACGAAGTCCACGGGCTCGGACAGCAAAAACACGCTCTACTGCTCATTTTGCGGCAAGAGTCAGCACGAGGTGCGCAAGCTCATTGCCGGCCCGACGGTGTTCATCTGCGATGAATGCGTCGAACTCTGCATGGACATCATCCGCGAAGAGACGAAGAACAATCTCGTCAAATCCGCGGATGGCGTGCCGACCCCGCGCGAGATCTGCCAGGTGCTCGATGACTATGTGATCGGGCAGGAAATGGCGAAGCGGGTGCTCTCGGTCGCGGTGCACAACCACTACAAAAGGTTGAGCCATGCCGGGAAGAACACGGATGTCGAGCTGCAGAAGTCGAACATCCTGCTGATCGGCCCGACGGGCTGCGGCAAGACGCTGCTAGCGCAGACGCTGGCGCGGATCCTGGATGTGCCCTTCACTATGGCGGATGCGACCACGCTGACCGAGGCGGGGTATGTGGGCGAGGATGTGGAGAACATCATCCTCAAGCTCCTGCAATCGGCCGAGTATAATGTGGAGCGGGCGCAGCGCGGCATCGTCTATATCGACGAGGTCGACAAGATTTCGCGCAAGTCCGACAACCCGTCGATCACGCGGGACGTCTCGGGCGAGGGCGTGCAGCAGGCGCTCCTGAAGATCATGGAAGGGACCGTTGCCTCCGTGCCGCCGCAGGGCGGGCGGAAGCATCCCCAGCAGGAGTTCCTGCAGGTCGACACGACGAACATCCTCTTCATTTGCGGCGGCGCCTTTGCAGGGCTCGACCAGATCATCGCGCGGCGGGGCAAGGGTTCGGCCATCGGCTTCGGCGCGGATGTGAAGACGGCGGAGGATCAGCGGGTCGGCGATGTGCTGGCGAAGCTGGAGCCCGAGGATCTGCTGAAGTTCGGGCTGATCCCCGAGTTCGTGGGCCGTTTGCCGGTGATCGCGACGCTCAGGGACCTCGATGAAGAGGCGCTGGTCATCATCCTCACCAAGCCGAAGAACGCGCTGGTCAAGCAGTATCAGCGGCTCTTCGAGATGGAGGATGTGCAGCTTACCTTCACCGACGAGGCGCTGGCTGCGGTGGCGCAGAAGGCCATCGAGCGCAAGACGGGCGCGCGCGGGCTGCGCTCGATCCTCGAGGACGTGCTGCTGGAGACGATGTTCGATCTGCCCGGGCTCAAGGGCGTCGAAGAGGTGGTCGTCAATGACGACGTGATCTCCGGCGATGCGAAGCCGCTCTATATCTACTCCGAGAAGAAGGGTGCGGGCGCGACCGCTTCCTGATTTCGGCGCATCAATGCAAGTGGGTGCCTAGTAATTCTGGGCGCCATACTTGTTTTTACTGCGCCTTAGGGCTGCCGTAATTCACCGTTACTTGACCGGGGCGCGGAGCGTGCGGCCTGTGACGCAGGGGCTGCTTGAAACCATGCGGTCCGCGCGCCATTTTAAGATGCTGAGGCAGGGGCGTCCGGCAGGCCTCGTATAGGCTGCCGTCCGCCCGCAGATAGAGGCCAAGATCGAGCAATGACCGACAAGAAAGAGACCGAGACGCAGCCTACCGACGGCATCTACCCGGTGCTGCCGCTGCGCGACATCGTCGTCTTCCCGCATATGATCGTGCCGCTCTTCGTGGGACGCGCGAAATCGGTGAAGGCGCTCGAGCAGGTGATGAAGGACGACCGGCAGATCCTGCTGGCGAGCCAGAAGGATGCGGCGGACGACGAGCCGACGACGGACGGCATCTACGATGTCGGCACGCTGGCGCGGGTGCTGCAACTCCTGAAGCTGCCCGACGGTACGGTGAAGGTGCTGGTCGAGGGGCGCGAGCGCGCGCGGATCGAGCGGTTTACGGAGAACGAGGAGTTCTTCGAGGCGGAGGCCGGCATCCTGGCCGACGAGCCGGCGGATGAGGCGACGCTGGAGGCGCTGGCGCGTCAACTGGTGAAGCAGTTCGAGCGCTATGTGAAGCTGAACAAGAACGTGCCCGAAGAGGCGCTGGCCAATATCAACGAGATCGATGATGCGGCGAAGCTGGCGGACACGGTGGCGGGCCATCTGGGCGTGAAGCTCGCGGAGCGCCAGAAGCTCCTGGAGGAGCCGGGCATCGGCGCGCGGCTCGAGAAGATCATCAGCCTCATTCAGGGCGAGGTCTCGGTCCTGCAGGTCGAGAAGAAGATCAAGTCGCGCGTGAAGTCTCAGATGGAGAAGACGCAGCGCGAATATTACCTCAACGAACAGATGAAGGCGATCCAGCGTGAGCTGGGTGACGGCGAGGACGGGCGCGACGAGCTGGCCGAGTACGAGGACCGGATCGAGGCGACCAAGTTCTCGAAGGAGGCCAAGGAAAAGGCGCTGACGGAGCTGAAAAAGCTCAAGCAGATGTCGCCGATGTCGGCCGAGTCGACCGTCGTGCGGAACTATCTCGACTGGATGCTCTCGATCCCTTGGGGCGTGAAATCCCGGGTGAAGAAGGATCTGAACCGCGCGCAGTCGGTGCTGGACGACGACCATTTCGGGCTCGAGAAGGTCAAGGAGCGGATCGTCGAGTACCTGGCCGTGCAGCAGCGCTCGGCCAAGCTGAAGGGCCCGATCCTGTGCCTCGTCGGCCCGCCGGGTGTGGGCAAGACCTCGCTCGGCAAGTCCGTGGCCAAGGCCACGGGGCGCGAGTTCATCCGCATCAGCCTCGGCGGTGTGCGGGACGAGGCGGAGATCCGCGGGCATCGGCGGACCTATATCGGGTCGATGCCGGGCAAGATCATCCAGGCCATGAAGAAGGCCAAGACGACGAACCCGCTGATCCTGCTCGATGAGATCGACAAGATGGGCCAGGATTTCCGGGGAGACCCGGCCTCCGCCATGCTGGAGGTGCTGGACCCGGAACAGAACGGGACGTTCTCGGACCATTATCTGGAGGTCGAGTACGACCTCTCGAACGTCATGTTCCTGACGACGGCGAACACCTACAACATGCCCCAGCCGCTGCTGGACCGCATGGAGATCATCCCGCTCGCCGGCTACACCGAGGATGAGAAGCTGGAGATCGCGCGGCGGCACCTGTTGGCGAAGCAGGTCAAGGATCACGGGCTCAAGAAGGCCGAGTTCGAGATCGGGGACGAGGCGCTGACCGAGGTCATCCGGCGTTATACGCGCGAGGCGGGTGTGCGGAACCTTGAGCGTGAACTCGCAAAGCTTTGCCGGAAATCCCTCACCCAGATTGTGAAGGGTGACGAGAAGACGGTCGAGGTGACGGCGGACAGGCTCGAGGAGTTCCTGGGCGTGCCGCGGCACAAGCATGGGCTGGCCGAGGAGCATGATCAGGTCGGGGTGACGACGGGCCTTGCTTATACCTCAGTCGGCGGCGATCTCCTGCAGATCGAGGCGCTGCGGCTGCCAGGCAAGGGTCGGATGAAGACGACCGGCAAGCTCGGCGACGTGATGAAGGAATCGATCGATGCCGCGGCGAGCTTCGTGCGCGCCAAGGCACCGCTCTATGGCGTGAAGCCGCCGATGTTCGAGAAGATGGACATCCATGTGCACGTGCCCGAAGGCGCGACACCGAAGGACGGGCCGAGCGCGGGCATCGCGATGGTGACCTCGATCGTTTCGGTCCTGACCCAGATCCCGGTGCGCCGCGATGTGGCAATGACGGGCGAGGTCACGCTGAGGGGCAATGTGCTGCCCATCGGCGGGCTCAAGGAGAAGCTGCTGGCGGCGCTTCGCGGTGGCATCAAGACGGTGCTGATCCCGAAGGAGAATGTGAAGGACCTGCCGGAGATCCCGGACAACGTGAAGGAGGGTTTGGATCTTATCCCCGTCGAGAGCGTGTCCGAGGTGTTGAAGGTGGCGCTCGTCGAAGCGCCCGTGCCCATTGAGTGGGACGAGGACTGCTTCGAGGCGACGGACCCGACACCGACGCCGGCGGAGGAAGATGCGGCGCAGGCGGGTCTCGCCCACTGAGCTGGCCGCATTTGGACGGAGCGACGGCCCGGGGCTTGCCCCGGGCCGTTTTGCGTTCGGGGGCGGCTGACGGGCGCCCTCGGCTTGGGGCATTCGCCCCAAGCGAGCCCACCCGCCAGCCTTCCGCCCTCTGAAGCCTGCCGTGTTGCGCATCCTGATCGGGCGCGCCGCAGGAACCGGGTCGCCGTGCAGCACCCCTCTCGTCTAGGCCGCGATCGACAGAAGGGCGAAGGAGATGCGCGATGAGACAGGATGGCGGGGCGCTCGACGGCAAGACGGTGATCGTGACCGGGGCGAGCAGCGGGATCGGGCAGGCGGCGGCGCGGCTCTTAGCCGCCGAGGGGGCGGCGCTCGTCCTCTCCGCGCGGCGGGCTGCGCGTCTCGACGCGCTGTCGGACGAGCTGCTGGCGCTGGGAGCCGGGGTCGCGGCCGTGCCAGGCGATGTCGCCGAGGAGGCGCATGCGCAAGCACTCGTCGAGGCGGCCGAGGAGCGGTTCGGCGGGCTCGATGCGGCCTTCAACAATGCCGGCATCACAGGGGAGCTGGGACCTTTGCCGGCGATGGCGGTGGAGACCTGGGAGCGGGTGATCGCGACGAACCTGACCGCAGCCTTCCATGCGGCCAAGCATCAGGTGCCGGCGTTGCAGCGTCGTGGAGGCGGCAGCATCGTCTTCACCGGCTCCTTCGTGGGGCAGGGGATCGGCTTGCCCGGGATGGGTGCCTATGCCGCCTCCAAGGCCGGGCTTGTCGGGCTGGTGCAGGTGCTTGCCGCGGAGCATGGGGCCGAGGGCATTCGGGTGAATGCTCTCCTGCCCGGGGGCACGCGGACGGAGATGGCCGGGGACGATCCGAAAGCGCACGAATGGGTGGCGGGGCTGCATGCGCTGAGACGGATGGCGGGGGCTGAGGAGATCGCGGAGGCTGCGCTCTTCCTCCTGTCGGAGCGGGCGTCGTTCGTGACGGGCAGCGCCATGGTGGCGGATGGGGGCAACTCGATCTTCAAGCCCTGAAGATCGGGGCTTCATGGGGGCGGCTGACAGGCGCCCTCGGCTTGGGGCGTTGCCCCAAGCGAGCCCACCCGCCAGCCGCTCACCCCCCCTGTCCGGCGCCCCCTTGTCCGGCGCCGTCGCTATTCCGCGGCGATCTTGTCCTGGGTCCTGGTGTCGAAATCGCTCGCGTCGTGGCGTTCGTGGAGCTGTTCGGAGGGCTCGCCCGAGACACGGTTGACCATTCGGCCGCGCTGCACCGCGGGCCTTGCGAGGAGCTTCTCGGCCCAGGCGAGGACGTGGGTGTAGCTGGTGACGTCCAGGAACTCTCCGGCGCTGTAGAGCCGGCCGAGTGCTAGGTTGCCGTACCAAGGCCAGATCGCCATGTCGGCGATCGTGTAGGTCTCGCCCGCGATATAGGGCCGGGTCGCGAGGGTCTGGTCGAGGACGTCCATGTGGCGCTTGGCCTCCATGGCGTAGCGGTCGATGGGGTATTCCATCTTGAAGGGGGCGTAGGCGTAGAAATGGCCGAAGCCGCCGCCGAGGAAGGGAGCCGCTCCCATCTGCCACATGAGCCAGTTCATCGCCTCGGCCCGCTCGGGCCCCGAAGGAGCGAGGAAGGCGCCGAACTTCTCGGCCAGATGAAAGAGGATGGAGGCCGATTCGAAGACGCGGACGGGCTCTGGCCCCGAATGGTCGACCATCGCGGGGATCTTGGAGTTCGGGTTGATCGCCGTGAAGCCCGAGCCGAACTGATCGCTGTCCCCGATCCGGATGAGCCAGGCGTCGTATTCCGCGCCCGTGTGGCCTGCGGCGAGCAGTTCCTCGAGCATGATGGTGACCTTCACGCCGTTGGGCGTGCCGAGGGAGTAGAGCTGGAGCGGGTGCTTGCCGACGGGCAGTTCGCGCTCGAATTGCGCGCCGGCCGTGGGCTTGTTGATGCTCGACCATCGGCCGCCGCTTGCCGTCTCGGCACGCCAGACCTTGGGCGGCTCGTAGCCGGGGGGCTGGTTGGCGGGTTTCTCTTCGGTGCTGCTGTCGGCCATGGGGGATCTCCTCCGCTCGGATGCTGCGGGCATGAGGCCAAGCTAAGGCTTGGATCGCGGGTGTCATCCCGTGTGTCGGTCACTTGTGTCTTGAGAGGGATGCACTTGCGCGACCGGTTCGAGGCGCAGTCTGGGCAGGGTAGCGGGCGGAGGGCGTTGACGCGCCGGGGCACGGCGCCATAAGCCTGCGCCCGTGGTCGCCTGCGCAAGGGCGGTTAGCTCAGTTGGTAGAGCGCCTCGTTTACACCGAGGATGTCGGGAGTTCGAGCCTCTCACCGCCCACCATGCGCAGCCAGCCGGGACAGCTTGGCTGAGGAGCGGCGCCCGCCTGGCCGATGCCGCTTGACGGCGGGCGCGGGGCTCCTTTATCACCCGCGCACGCCGGGCGATGCCCTGGTGGGCGAGCGGTTGTAGCTCAGTTGGTTAGAGTACCGGCCTGTCACGCCGGGGGTCGCGGGTTCGAGCCCCGTCAACCGCGCCAGCCCATCGGAGACCGCCCCGTGCAACCTGCGCGGTTGTAGCTCAGTTGGTTAGAGTACCGGCCTGTCACGCCGGGGGTCGCGGGTTCGAGCCCCGTCAACCGCGCCACGCCTTCCATGCCGCAGCGCAATATGATTTTCTGCAGGCGGTGCGCCATGCAGGGATTCCGTCATGACGAGACTCGATGCCGCTTTGGTTGGATTTCCGATCGAGGTCGATGGTGGGCCGGGCCGTTAACCGGTTTCCCTCTGCGCACCATGTTCCGTTGCTTCCTTCCGCAGAACCGCTGCAAGCGCGAAGGCCATGATGGATAGAAACTCCCTACCCCTGCTGGTGTCGCTCGTCTGCGCGGTGACGATCTTTGTCGGCGGTGCTTTCGGCGCGGGCTTTGCCGTGGCCTACAAGCAGTACTGGCCCTTCGAGGTGCTGCGGGACTCGGGGCGCTGGATCAAATCGCAGTTCGTCGAGGGTGGAGAGGGCCGTGTCCGGCACCAGACCGACTCGGTCTTTCCTGGCGGTCTGAAGACCTGGGAGCGGCTGCGGCCCTCTGCCTCGTCCGAGGGGATCTTCGCGATTGTCTCCTACAATCCTGAGGTCGACAGCTACACACTACGCTTCTGGGATGGTGCGGGCGCGCTGTTGCACGAGGTCGACGTGAACGAGATCCTGGCCGGCATCTCGGACGAGCCGGGGTTCTCGATACCGCACGGCTTCGAGATGCTGAGCGATGGTTCGTTCATCGTGAACTACATCGTGCACCCGATGATGGCCCGCCTCGATATCTGCGGCGAGGTGATGTGGACGAACATCGATTTCTTCCATCACTCTCTGGCGTTGACGGAGCGCGGGACGGCCTGGACTTGGCGGGGGGCGCCGGACGATTATGCCCTGCATCAGTTCATGGAAGAGTTCGACATCGAGAGCGGTGAGGTGGTGCGCTCGGTCCCTCTCGAGGACGTGGTGATCGCGGCCGGCGAGAATGCCGCCTATCTCAACCGTCGTCCCGAGCCCTTTCCGCTCCCCCCGCCGCCCGGGGAGTCTGACGGGTTGGGCGATGCCTTTCACCCGAACGATGTCGAAGAACTTCCGTCATCGATGGCGGCGGCCTTTCCTCAGTTCGAGGCGGGCGATCTGCTCATCAGTCTCAAATCGATGAACCTCGTTGCCGTCGTCGGGCCGGATCAGCGGGATCTGAAATGGTTCAGTCGCGGTCCATGGTCGCGCCAGCATGATCCCGACTGGGTCGCTGACGGCACGATCACGGTCTTCGACAACAACTACTCCTCCAACTACATTAAAGACGTGCCTTTCGGGACGTCGTCCATCGTCTCGATCGATCCCAAGACCAATGCGGTCAAGACGCTGGTCCAGGACGGTGAGGTGCCGTTCCAGACGGAGGCGATGGGCAAGCATGAATGGTTGCCGAGCGGTAGCGTGCTCGTTGTCTCCTCTCACGAGGGCAGAGTCATTGAGTACACATCCGACGGAGTGCCGCTCACGATCTTCAACAACATATCGACTACGGATCCCACGCGAACCTATCATGTGGCGCATGCGCGTTGGCTTCCGGCGGATTTTCTTACTGATCTGCCGAGTTGTGCGCCTGTGCGTCTTGAGCAGGTGAAGTGAGCACGAAGGGCTTTGCAGGTGCGCGCTCCGCGCGCTCGCGCCGTGCCAGAGGGGGCGCCGAAGCAAACGTGCCTCGCACTGGCGTCGCGAGCGGTTGTCTACGCTCAATCACCATGTAAGTTGTGCGTTGATGGTGCGTGAGCAGCAGTTCGTCGACGATACTCAGTCGATCTCGGGCAGAAACCAATTGCAGCGCCATTCATGAACACTGACCGTCTCGCAGCCCTGATCTCGATCGCAGCAGCCGCGATGCTTTCGCTCGGCGGCACCTTTGCGGGCGGCTTTGTCGTCGCGCACAAGGAGCTTTGGCCTTACACACTGCTGGTGGATGCCGGGCGTGCGGTGCGCTCAACCATCTCGACAGGCTCGCCAGAAGGCAACCGATACGCTCGCAAGTTCCTGCAGGCAGGTGCTCAAGGGCGTTGGGAGATTTCTCGACCGCAAGAGATGGTGCCGGGCTTCTATGCCGTTCTTGGCTACGACATAGGCCCCGGAAACCATACGATGCGATTGTTCTCGAGTTCGGGAGAGCTCGTCTCGACGATCGACGTCAATCAAGCGCTCGACATGACGGACCGGGCCATCGAGTACAAGGATCCGCACGGGTTCGCGTTGCTGGCGGATGGCTCGATCCTGGTGAATTTCGACCGACTGCCGACGCTGGCCAGGATCGATGCCTGCGGCGAGGTGATGTGGCGGAACGAAGCGCTCTTTCACCACTCGATCGAGCTGACCGACCGGAACACCGCCTGGACCTGGCGGGGCGAGCCCGATGCCTACAGCATGGCGCAGTTCATGGATGAGGTCGATGTGGAGACGGGCACGATCCTGCGCTCGATCTCGATGGAGGACGTGGTCATTGCCGCGGGCAGCAAGGCTGCGTTCTTGAACCGCGCCCCTGTACCCTTTCCAACGCCGCTACCGCCAGCCGTCTCGGACGGCGCAGGCGATGCCTTTCATCCGAATGATGTCGAGGAGCTCTCCGCCAGTATGGCCGATGCTTTTCCGAGCTTCGAGGCGGGCGACCTGCTCATCAGTCTGAAGACGACGGACGTCGTGGCGGTCATCGATCCGCTTGATGCCTCGTTGAAGTGGTTGAGCCGGGGTCCCTGGTCGAAGCAGCATGATCCGGACTTCATGCCGGACGGCCGCATCTCGGTCTTCGACAATAATTCCAACGTCATCGAGCGTGCGAAGGTTACCTATGGACCATCGGCCATTGTCGAGATCGATCCCGAGACAAATGAGGTCCGCACGATCCTGAATGACGGCGACACGACATTCCTGACGCCGGCGCAGGGAACGCATCAACGGCTGCCGAACGGCAATGTCCTGGTGGTCGTTCCCCATGAGGGACGGATGATCGAGTACAATGCGGCGGGCGAGGTGGTGGCGATCTTCAACAATGTCGACGGTGAAGAGGGCCCCCGCACCTTCCACATGTCCAACGCCCGATGGGTGCCGGCGGACTACTTCGTCGATGCGCCGTCCTGCTTTGCGGAGAAGCTCGCCGCGGCCGAGTGAGCGCATCAGCTTGGTGGCTGGCCTCACATCTTCCAAGCCTAGAGGGCCATTGACCTTGCGGCCACTGCGGTCACGCGCCTTGCTACCGGCGGGTCGAAACTTTCTGTCTCGCGCTTCGTTGTTGCGTGATACTGTCGCCATGGCAGGCGCCATGCGTTGACCGCGCCCCCGGCGGCCTTCTAAGGATCTTTCGCGGGGTGGAAGGGCGCGCCGCAAGCCACGGAGGATGCGCATGGATGCGCTGCTCGCAAGCTACCTGCCGATCATCGTCTTTCTGGGGGTCGCGATCGGCCTTGGCCTCGTGCTGATGATCGCAGCCTGGGTGCTGGCGCGGCGGAGCCCGGATGCCGAGAAGGTCTCCGCCTATGAGTGCGGCTTCAACGCCTTCGACGATGCGCGGATGAAGTTCGACGTGCGCTTCTATCTCGTTGCCATCCTCTTCATCATTTTCGACCTAGAAATTGCGTTCCTCTTCCCGTGGGCCGCGGCCTTCGGCGGGCTCTCGGATCTCGCCTTCTGGTCCATGATGCTGTTCCTGACCGTGCTGACGGTCGGTTTTGCCTATGAGTGGAGAAAGGGAGCGCTCGAATGGGAGTGACGCCAGCCACCGGCCGGACTGCAGGACAGTCGGCCGCGCTAGCATACACTGCCGGGTCCGATCGTGAGCTTGTCGCCCGGAACATCTCGAACGAGCTGGCGGACAAGGGTTTCCTGCTCACCAGCGCCGATGATCTGATCAACTGGGCGCGTACGGGCTCGCTCATGTGGATGACCTTCGGGCTCGCCTGCTGTGCGGTCGAGATGATGCACACCTCGATGCCGCGCTACGACGCCGAGCGGTTCGGGATCGCGCCGCGTGCCTCGCCGCGACAGTCGGACGTGATGATCGTGGCGGGGACGCTGACCAACAAGATGGCGCCCGCGCTCCGTAAGGTCTACGATCAGATGCCCGAGCCGCGCTACGTGATCTCCATGGGCTCCTGCGCCAATGGCGGGGGGTATTATCACTACAGCTACAGCGTGGTGCGGGGCTGCGACCGGATCGTGCCCGTCGACATCTACGTGCCCGGCTGTCCGCCGACGGCGGAGGCGCTCCTCTACGGCATCCTGCAGCTCCAGCGGAAGATCCGCCGGACCGGCACGATCACGCGCTGAGGGAGCGCCATGGCGGAACAGGACAGTCTGGACGAGCTCGGCGAGATGATCGCCATGGCGCAGTCGGACGGCGTGGTGAGCCATGAGATGGCGGGCGGCGAGCTGACGGTGCATGCGACCACCTCCGGCCTGCGCGCGCTGATCGGCCATCTGCGCGACAACGCGGCCTGTGCCTTCACCACGCTGGTGGACATCACCGGCATCGACTGGCCCGGGCGGGAACGGCGGTTCGACGTCGTCTACCACTTCCTCTCGATCCCTCAGAACCAGCGCATCCGCGTGAAGGTGCAGGTGGGCGAGGACGAGACGGTGCCGTCGATCACGGATCTCCACCCCTCCGCCAATTGGTTCGAGCGCGAGGTCTTCGACATGTTCGGGGTGCTTTTCTCGGGCCATCCGGATCTGCGCCGTCTACTGACGGATTACGGGTTCCGGGGTTTTCCCTTGAGGAAGGATTTTCCGACGACCGGTTATGTCGAGGTGCGCTACGACGAGACCGAGAAGCGGGTCGTCTACGAGCCCGTGAAGCTCGTGCAGGAGTACCGCAGCTACGCGCCGCTCTCCCCTTGGGAAGGCGCGCAATATGTGCTGCCGGGCGATGAGAAGGGCGGCTGAGGAGCGAGACCATGGAAATTGTCATCGGTATCGCGATCTCGGCTGCGATCGTTGTCGCACTCTGGCGGATCGTGCCGCGGGCCGGGCTGTCGCCCTGGTGGTCGCTCTTCGCGCTTTTCCCGGTGCTGGGGCTGCCGGCGTTACTGTTGTACCTCGCCTTCACGCCGTGGCCCGGCGATCATCGGGGAGTGTGACCGGCGATGGGTGCGATCTTCTTCATTCTGATCACGGCCACGGTGCTCTTCGCGCTCTGGCGCATCCTGCCGCGGGCGGGCTTGTCGCCGTTTCTTTCGCTGGTGGCGCTGATACCGTTCGTCGGGTTGCCGGGGCTGCTCCTCTGGATCGCAATTAAGCCATGGCCCGGGGATAAGGGGTATTGGCGCGTGCCGCAGGAGAGCCGGGCGGCGCGCGTCATGCGCAACCTGAAGCGCGGCGGGGACTGATCGCGGAGGATCGCGAGTGATGGACGGCAGCAATATCGACCTCGTAGCAGGTGAGCAGCGCATCCGGAACTTCAACATCAATTTCGGCCCGCAGCACCCTGCGGCGCATGGTGTTCTGCGGATGGTGCTGGAGCTCGACGGGGAGATCGTGGAGCGGACGGACCCGCATATCGGCCTCCTGCACCGCGGGACCGAGAAGCTGATGGAGAGCCGCACCTACCTCCAGAACCTGCCCTATTTCGACCGGCTCGATTACGTCTCGCCGATGAACCAGGAGCATGCCTGGTGCCTCGCCATCGAGCGGCTGACGGGGACGGAGGTGCCGCGGCGGGGCCAGCTTATCCGAGTCCTGTACTGCGAGATCGGGCGGATCCTGAACCATCTGCTGAACGTGACCACGCAGGCCATGGATGTGGGCGCGCTGACGCCCCCGCTCTGGGGCTTCGAGGAGCGTGAAAAGCTGATGGAGTTCTACGAGCGGGCCTGCGGGGCGCGCCTCCATGCGGCGTATTTCCGGCCGGGCGGGGTGCATCAGGACCTGCCGCCGGACCTCATCGACGATATCGAGGCGTGGTGCGACCCGTTCCTCGAGGTCTGCGACGATCTGGAGACGCTGCTGACGGATAACCGCATCTTCAAGCAGCGCAATGTGGATATCGGGGTGATCAGCCTCGAGGAGGCGCAGGCCTGGGGGTTTTCGGGCGTGATGGTGCGTGGGTCGGGCTGGGCCTGGGACCTGCGGCGCGCGCAGCCCTATGAGTGCTACAGCGAGCTCGATTTCGGCATCCCCATCGGCAAGAACGGGGACTGTTACGACCGCTATCTCTGCCGCATGGAGGAGATGCGGGAGAGCGTGAAGATCATGCGACAGTGCATTGAGAAACTGCGTGCCTGCGAGGGCGAGCCCTTCACCGAGCGCGGCAAGATCGGCCCGCCGACGCGGGGCGACATGAAGACCTCGATGGAGAGCCTGATCCACCACTTCAAGCTCTATACCGAGGGCTTCCGCGTGCCAGCGGGCGAGATCTACGCGGCGGTCGAGGCACCAAAGGGGGAGTTCGGCGTCTACCTCGTCTCGGACGGCACGAACAAACCCTACCGCGCGAAGCTCCGCGCCCCGGGCTTTCCGCACCTCGCGGCCATGGACCACATGTGCAAGGGCCACATGCTGGCCGATGTAAGCGCGATCCTTGGAAGCCTCGACATCGTCTTCGGGGAGATCGACAGGTGAGCCTCACTTCAAGGGAGACCATCGCCGTAAGCGTGGCGGCAGTCTCTGCGCTTGCGGCGGTGGGCTCTACCTACACCGCGTTTCAGCAACGCGACACGACCATTGGCACCGATCTATTTCGCGAGCGACTGGATTCATGTGCAAACCTCGTTGGCTCACTGCGGTCGAACGCGATCGTCGTCGAGAGCGCGGAAGATCCGCGGGCCGTGCTGGCCGAGATCGAGCCGCTCGTCGCGCGCTTCGAGATCACAGCACCCGGGCACCTGAGGCAGACTTGGCGGAACGGCATCTGGATCCACGATCTTTCGGATCGCAGCATTCGCGAGAATGGAGCGGCATGGATGGCGCATAATCTTCGAGGCATGGCCGACCGTCTGCTGAATGTTTGTTCGTCCGAGTATGCAGCCGAAATGAACTCTGGTTGAGAAGCGATGCTCCGTAGACTTCACCATGAACAGCCCGAGGGGTTTGCTTTTACGCCGGCTAACCAGGCTTGGGCGGAGGGGCAGCTTGAGAAGTATCCGGAGGGGCGGCAGGCTTCGGCGATCATTCCGCTGTTGTGGCGGGCGCAGGAGCAGGAGGGGTGGCTGAGCCGGCCGGCCATCGAGTATGTCGCGGATATGTTGGGGATGGCGCGGATCAGGGCGCTGGAGGTGGCGACCTTTTACTTCATGTTCCAGCTCCAACCCGTTGGCTCCGTTGCCCATGTGCAGGTTTGCGGGACGCTGTCCTGCATGCTCTGCGGGGCGGAGGATCTGGTGAGCGTCTGCCAGGAGAAGATCGCAGCGGCGCCGCATGCCCTCTCCGCCGATGGCAAGTTTTCGTGGGAGGAGGTCGAGTGCCTCGGCGCCTGTGCCAACGCGCCGATGGTGCAGATCGGGAAGGATTACTACGAAGACCTGACGGTCGAGAGTTTTGCCGCGATCCTGGACGCGCTGGCGCGGGGCGAGGTGCCGCCGCCGGGCTCCTACAAGGGCCGCTTTGCCTCGGAGCCCGAGGGTGGGCTGACGACGCTGGTGGAGCAGCCCTGCGATCATAAGGGCAATGCCTCGGTCGAGATCGCGACGCTCGTGGGCGACAGCGTCAAGCGCATCGACGGGCGGGAGCCGGCCTACAGCGTGCGGGTGCCCGATGCCCTGCCGGCACAGCCGACCTATGTGCCGCCGCCGCCAGTGAAGGAGGAGGCGCCGGTCGCTACGAAGGCCGACCCCCGGATGGCGGCGGTCAAGATGGTCGATCCCGATGGGGCGGCAGGGCCTGCGCCGGAGCTTTTCACCGAGGCTCCTGAGGGCGGCGGGGACGATCTGCGCCAGCTGAAGGGCGTGGGGCCGAAGCTCGAGGGCGTGCTCCACGACCTCGGTGTCTATACGTTCGCGCAGATCGCGTCCTGGGGGCCCGAGGAGATCGCCTGGGTCGATGCGCGGCTGAACTTCAAAGGGCGCATTGAGCGGGACGACTGGGTCGGTCAGGCCAAGGCGCTCTCGGGCGGCGATATCGTTGGTAACGGGTGAGGCGGGAGCATGCTCGAGGATAAGGACCGCATCTTCACCAATCTCTACGGCATGGCGGACCGGAGCCTGCGGGGTGCGAAGGCGCGCGGGCATTGGGACGGCACGGCCGATCTCATTGCCAAGGGGCGCGACGGGATCATCAACAAGGTGAAGGAATCCGGTCTGCGCGGCCGCGGGGGGGCAGGGTTCCCGACGGGTCTCAAATGGTCGTTCATGCCGAAGGAGTCGGACGGGCGGCCGCACTACCTGGTCGTCAATGCGGACGAGTCGGAGCCCGGCACCTGCAAGGATCGCGAGATCATGCGGCACGACCCGCATACGCTGATCGAGGGGTGCCTGATCGCGGGCTTCGCCATGGGGGCCAATGCCGGGTACATCTACATCCGCGGCGAGTACATCCGCGAGAAGGAAGCGCTGCAGACGGCGATCGACGAGGCCTACGAGGACGGGCTGCTTGGTGCCAACGCTGCCAAGTCGGGCTGGGACTTCGACCTCTACCTCGTGCACGGGGCCGGCGCCTATATCTGCGGCGAGGAGACGGCGCTGATCGAGAGCCTCGAGGGCAAGAAGGGCATGCCGCGCCTGAAGCCGCCCTTTCCCGCGGGCGTGGGCCTCTACGGCTGTCCGACCACGGTCAACAATGTCGAGAGCATCGCTGTGGTGCCGACGATCCTGCGCCGGGGAGCGACGTGGTTCGCGGGCTTTGGGAGGCCGAACAATGCGGGCACCAAGATCTTCGCCATCAGCGGCCATGTGAACCGGCCCTGTGTCGTCGAGGAGGCGATGTCGATCCCGTTCAAGGAGCTCATCGACCGCCATTGCGGCGGCGTGCGCGGCGGCTGGGGCAACCTCAAGGCTTACATCGCCGGCGGATCCTCCGTACCGTGCCTGCCGGCGCGGACGGCGGATGAGTGCATCATGGATTTCGACTGGCTGCGCGAGAACAAGTCGGGCCTCGGCACCGCGGCCGTGATGGTGATGGACCAGTCGACCGATATCGTGAAGGCTATCTGGCGGCTCTCGAAGTTCTACAAGCACGAGAGCTGTGGGCAGTGCACGCCGTGCCGGGAAGGGACGGGCTGGATGATGCGCGTGATGGAGCGGCTGGTGAAGGGCGAGGCGGAGGTCGAGGAGATCGACGTGCTGCTCGACGTCACCACGCGGATCGAGGGGCACACGATCTGTGCGCTCGGCGATGCGGCGGCCTGGCCGATCCAGGGTCTGATCCGGCATTTCCGCGAGGAGATCGAGGACCGGATCAGGGCGGCGAAGACCGGGCGGCTCGGCGCCATGGCGGCGGAGTGAGAATGGTGCGCGGGATCTTCCTTCTTATGGCCCTTGGCGTGCTGACCGCGTGCGGCGGCGGCAAGGGGGCCGTGAAGGAAGCGCCCGAGCCTGCGCCGAAACCGGCGGCGGCGGAGCATCCGGATGCCCGGTTCCTGGTTGATTATGGCGGCGACTATTACCGCGTGGATGTGCGCTATGTGACGCTCATCGACGAGTCGGTGATCGCGGTCAGGAAGGGGCCTGGCGAGGCGATCGAGGAGGATTGGACGCGGGTGACGCTGCCGGCCAATCCGACGTTCAAGCCGACCACGCATTTCGCGGACGAAGGCTACGAGACCTATGTGATCGAGATGGCGAAGGCCGTGCAGGCCGTGGGCGGCATCTGCAAGGAAGGGCAGGACGTGCTGATGGCCACCAATCGCGAGGGGGATGTGCGCACGACCTATCGGCGGAACCGGCAGGTCTGGGTCGTCTTCGCGCTCTGCCCGGAGCAGCTTTGATGGGCGGGGTCGCAGCGGCCGCAGGGCACGCGCCTTGACGGCGGATGGCCCGATGTTCGTGACTGAGAAGGACTGGATCGAGAGACCGATCACGATGCTGCGTCAGCCCGGCAGGGCGGCGCCGGCCAGCAAGACCGCCCGAGCGGCGGCAGCAAGCGTGAAGCGTGAGCTGGAGGACCGATGACCATGACCGAAGCCCGCACAATCATCATCGACGGTCGGGAGATCGAGGTCGACCCGAGGCTCACGCTGATCCAGGCCTGTGAGGAAGCCGGCATCGAGATCCCGCGATTCTGCTACCACGAACGGCTGTCGATCGCGGGCAACTGCCGGATGTGTCTGGTGGAGGTGGTCGGCGGACCGCCGAAGCCCGCGGCCTCCTGTGCGATGCAGGTGAAGGACATGCGACCGGGCCGGAACGGGGAGCCGCCGGAGATCCGCACCAACTCGCCCATGGTGAAGAAGGCGCGCGAGGGGGTGATGGAGTTCCTCCTCATCAACCACCCGCTCGACTGTCCGATCTGCGACCAGGGTGGCGAGTGCGACCTGCAGGACCAGGCCATGGCCTATGGCGTGGATTTCAGCCGGTTCCGTGAGCCGAAGCGGGCGGTGACCGACCCGGCGCTGGGGCCGCTCGTCGAGACCCATATGACGCGCTGCATCTCCTGCACCCGCTGCGTGCGGTTCATGACCGAGGTCGCGGGCGTGCCGGAAATGGGCCAGACCGGACGGGGCGAGGACAGCGAGATCATCTCCTACGAGGCCGCCATCGCCGGCATGGCGGGGGACGAGACGGGCGCGCATTCCGAGCCGACGGATGTGGTGGTGGAGACCATCCGGGCGGGCCTCACCTCGGAGATGCAGGGCAATATCGTCGATCTCTGTCCCGTGGGGGCGCTGACCTCGAAACCTTATGCCTTCACCGCCCGGCCCTGGGAGCTGCGCAAGACGCAGAGCATCGATGTGATGGATGCGCTGGGCTCGAACATCCGCGTCGACGCCAAGGGGCGGGAGGTGATGCGCATTCTGCCCCGCAACCATGACGGGGTGAACGAGGAGTGGCTGGCGGACCGGTCGCGCTATGTCTGGGACGGTTTGCGCCGGCAGCGGCTCGACAAGCCTTACGTGCGGCGGGACGGCAAGCTGCGCCCGGCGAGCTGGGACGAGGCGCTGACGGCGGTGGCGGAGGCCTTCGCTACGGATGGCAAGAAGGCGGCCGTTGCCGGGGATCTCGCGCCGGTGGAGCCGATCTGGGCGCTGAAGCAGCTAATGGATGCGGTCGGCGGCAGCTATGACTGCCGTCAGGACGGCGCGCAGCTGCCCATCGGCAACCGCTCGGGCTATGTCGGCAATGCCGCGATCGAGGATATCGATACCGCGGGGGCGATCCTGCTGGTCGGGACCAATCCGCGCATCGAGGCGCCAGTGCTGAATGCGCGGCTCCGCAAGGCCTGGATGAACGGGGCGGAGGTGGCGACGATCGCGCCCGACGCGGATCTGACCTTCCCGACCTGTCCGATGGGCAACAGCCCCCTGTCGCTCACGGGCGAGGGGCTGGAAGGGCTGAAGGCTGTCATGTCGAGCCTGCCCGAGCCGATGGTGATCCTCGGCCAAGCCGCACTGGCGCGCCGGGATGGCGAGGCGGTGCTGGGTGCCGTCATGAGCCTCTGCTCGGATGTCGGTGCGAAGCTGCTGGTCCTGCATCGCGCGGCAGCCCGGGTCGGCGCGATGGATGTGGGTTTCGCGACCGGGGGCGGTGTGGCGGCGGCCCTCAAGGACGCGCGCGTCGTCTACAACCTCGGCGCGGACGAGATCGAGATGCCGGGCGATGCCTTCGTCGTCTATCATGGCAGCCATGGCGATCGCGGGGCGCATCGGGCGGATGTGATCCTGCCGGGCGCCGCCTACACCGAGCAGCCGGGGCTCTTCGTCAATACCGAGGGGCGGGTGCAGATGGCGGCGCGCGCGGCCTTCCCGCCCGGCGATGCGCGGGAGGACTGGGCGGTTCTGAGGGCGCTTTCGGCCCGGATCGGGCATACGCTGCCCTTCGACACGCTCGAGGCGCTGCGCCAGCAGCTCTTCGAGGCTCATCCCCATCTCGCGAAGCTCGACCGGATCGCGGCGGTGGAATGGCAGCCGGTGGCGGCGGCGGGAAGCCTTTCCGCCCGCCCCTTCGAGACACCGACGGAGCATTACATGGTCAACCCGGTGACGCGGGCGAGCGCGGTTCTGGCCGAATGCTCGAAGCTCGCCGCCAAGCGCGAAGATCAGCCACTTGCCGCAGAGTGACCGGGGCGGTGGCAGGGATGGGGCCGGACGTATGGCCGCACCGACGGTCCGACGGCCGGGGGAGGCGCCGGGTGGCTCGCCTGGTCCGCGACCCGAGCGTTCCGTGCCGCCGGCAGAGGCCTTGCCGCCGGCGCCGAGGGGGCGCGTGCCGGACGGGGGACGTGTGCCGGACGGGGGACAGGCCGGTTTTGTCTACCGCGTCGCCGTCTATCGCGAGGGCCTCTTGTCCTCCCTCATCTTCGGGGCGGCCAAGGCCAATGCGGAGCGGTTCACCGATTTCCTCAACGATCATGCCACCAATGGCTGGCGGGTCGTCGCGGTGGAGAAGGATGTGCGGCGGTTGCTGCTTTTCTTCACCCGCGAGGCCTATGTCATCGTGTTGGAGCGGCCGGCTGGGCGGAGGGGTATGGGCTGAGCCCGGGAGTGGTCGCGGGGTTGCCGCACCGCAGCGTGCGGCGTTGTCCTTGCCCGGCTTCTCGTTTAGTCCAGAGAGCGATCCGGGGGGTGCCGCCATGGCCTCCCTCGGGTCAGGCGCCTGAAGGGGGCACCGATGTTCAGCGACGCGTTCCTGACCTTCCTGCTGATCCTGGTGCAGTGCCTGGTGGTCGTCTCCGGCGTGCTCGTGAGCCTCGCCTTCCTTCTCTACATGGACCGCAAGGTCTGGGCGGCGGTGCAGCTTCGCCGCGGGCCCAACGTCGTCGGGCCCTTCGGTCTCCTGCAGAGCTTCGCGGATTTCGGCAAGTTCGTGCTGAAGGAGATCATCATCCCCGCGGGCGCGGACAAGACGGTGTTCCTGCTCGCGCCGCTCATCACCTTCGTGCTCGCCGCCATCGCCTGGGTGGTGATCCCGTTCGCCGATGGCTGGGTGATCTCGGACCTAAATGTCGGCGTCCTCTACATCTTCGCGATCTCCTCGCTCGGGGTCTATGGGATCATCATGGGGGGATGGGCGTCGAACTCGAAATACCCGTTCCTCGGGAGCCTGCGCTCGGCGGCGCAGATGGTGTCCTACGAGGTGTCGATCGGGCTCATCATCGTGGGCGTGCTGATCTCGACGGGCTCGCTCAATCTCTCCGATATCGTGCGGGCGCAGGACGGGAATTACGGGTTCCTGTCGTGGTACTGGCTGCCGCACCTGCCGATGGTGGTGCTCTTTTTCGTGAGCGCGCTGGCGGAGACGAACCGGCCGCCCTTTGACTTGCCGGAGGCCGAGTCGGAGCTCGTGGCGGGCTATCAGGTGGAGTATTCCTCGACGCCGTACCTCCTTTTCATGATCGGGGAGTACATGAACATCCTGCTGATGTGCGCGCTCATCAGCATCCTGTTCTTCGGCGGCTGGCTCTCGCCAATCCCGTTCCTGCCGGATGGCGTGCTCTGGATGTTCGCGAAGATGGTGGTCTTCTTCTTCCTCTTCGCGATGGTGAAGGCGGTGGTGCCGCGCTACCGCTACGACCAGCTCATGCGGCTCGGCTGGAAGGTGTTCCTGCCGCTCTCCCTCGCCTGGGTGGTGATCGCGGCGATCCTCACCCGCCTCGATGTCGTCGGCTACGCCCGCTATGCCGAGGCCGGTGCGGCTGCGGTGGGAGGGTGAAGCGGATGCGTATTCTTCTTCTGGCTGCTGCGGTCTTCATGGCCGTCTCAGCCGACGCGCAGGCGATCAGCGATTGCGGCCACGGTCTCGTTACTGATCGGGACGATTGCGTTAAGCGGTTCGGGGCGGAGACGCAGACGCCCGGTGTGCCGCAGGTAGACTATCGGCGGCTTCTCCGCCCGATCGATGCCGCGCCAGTCGCTCGGATCGATGCGAGGGAGCGGCACGTATTCATGAAGGCGCTCGGCACCGCCGATTGCACTATGCTGTACGGGGTCGAGATGCCAGCCCGCGGGGCGGGGTTGGGCGAGGATGAGCTGTCCGCGATGCTCGACGATTTCCGCCTCGCAGTCAGGTGCGAGGAGTGGGCGGTGGCGCAGAAGCTTTCGGTGCGTTTGAACTACGAGCTGCAGGCGAACGATCCGCAATTCGCCTCCGCCAGCGTGCTGCGCGGCCGGTACTACTCGGTGCTCGACCGCTACCGCGCCGTGAAGCCGTAGGAAGGGACAAGACGATGCAGATCAGTCAGATCCCGTTCGACAAGGCGCTGCGCTACTTCTTGCTGGCCGACATGTGGGCGGGCATGAAGATCGGGTTCCGGTATCTCCTGAAGCCGAAGGCGACGCTAAACTACCCGTTCGAGAAGGGGCGGCTGAGCCCTCGGTTCCGGGGCGAGCTGGCGCTCAGACGCTATCCGAACGGGGAGGAGCGCTGCATCGCCTGCAAGCTCTGCGAGGCGGTGTGCCCGGCGCAGGCCATCACCATCGACGCCGAGCCGCGCGATGACGGCAGCCGGCGGACGAAGCGCTTCGATATCGACATGACGAAATGCATCTATTGCGGCTTCTGCCAGGAGAGCTGCCCGGTCGACAGCATCGTGCTCGGCCCGCATTTCGAGTTCTCGACCGAAACGCGCGAGGAACTCTACTACAACAAGCAGAAGCTCCTCGATAACGGCATGCGGTGGGAGCGCGAGATCGCCCGCAACATCGAACTCGACGCACCGTACAGATGATTTACGGCCTGCCAGGAACGCCGGAATGTGCGCTGTCTCCGGCAATTATGCGCTCGCCCTTCGCTGCGGTGAAGCGCGAACCGCTGGAGGCGCCGATCATCCTGTGCGAGTTGGAGCGGATAACGGCAGAAGTGATCGGCATTTTGCTCCTCGCTGTTATCGCCGTCGTGGCGGACCGTAAGCTGCGGCGCCTGGCGGTCCCGCCGGATCGGGAGGGTTCGTCGTTGCCGGGCTTGACCCGGCAATCTACGGCGCTGAATTCTCGGCCTTTCATGGATCCTCCGGTCAAGCCGGAGGATGACCGGGCCGGGTTATTTTTGTCGGGGTCGAGCGATTAGATGGCGGCGGTAGCTCGACATGTTTCCGTCTTCGAGTTTCGCATCGAGCCTTGTCGGCTGCGGGAGGGCGCATGACGCTGTCGGCCTTTGCCTTTTACGTGTTTGCTGCGGTGGCGGTGGCGTCGGGGCTGTTCGTCACGATTGCGCGTAACCCGGTGCATTCGGTGCTGTGGCTGATCCTGGCGTTCTTCTCCTCGGCGGGGCTCATGGTGCTGCTGGGGGCCGAGTTCATCGCGATGCTGCTGATCATCGTCTATGTCGGCGCGGTCGCGGTGCTCTTTCTCTTCGTCGTCATGATGCTGGACGTGGATTTCGCGGCGCTACGCCAGGGGATGACGCAGTATCTGCCGATGGGCGTGCTCTTCGGCGTCGTGCTGATCGTCGAGCTTGGACTGGTCTTCGGCCACTGGGCCTTCGCCGATGCGGCGCCGGAGATGCGGGAGGCCGTGATCCCAGCGCCCGGTGACGTGAACAACGCAAAGGCGCTGGGCCTCATCCTCTATGACCGGTTCTTCTATGCCTTTCAGGCTTCGGGCCTCGTGCTTCTCGTCGCCATGATCGGGGCCATCGTGCTGACGCTCAGGGATCGTGAGGGGGTCAAGAAACAGGACGTGCTCGGCCAGATCTACCGGACCCGCGAAGAGAGCGTCGAGGTGCGCGACGTCAAGCCGGGGGAGGGGATCTGAGCATGGAGAGCACCCCCATCGCCGGCGTCGGCCTCGAGGGTTATCTGACCGTCGCCGCCGTGCTTTTCGTGATCGGGATCTTCGGGATCTTCCTCAATCGCAAGAACGTCATCATCATCCTGATGTCGATCGAGCTCATGCTGCTCGCCGTGAACATCAACCTCGTGGCCTTCTCCGCCCATCTGGGCGATCTGGTCGGGCAGGTTTTCACGCTATTTGTCCTGACGGTCGCCGCCGCAGAGGCCGCTATAGGGCTCGCCATCTTGGTGTGCTTCTTCCGCAACCGGGGCACGATCCAGGTGGAAGACGTCAACATGATGAAGGGCTAAGCGATGTATAGCGCGATCCTTCTGCTGCCGCTGCTCGGCGCCATCGTCGCGGGCTTCGGCCATCGCCAGATCGGCGAGCGGGCGGCGATGCTCCTGACCACGGGCACGCTCTTTGTCTGTGCCGCGCTCTCATGGTTCGCCTTCCTGACCTATGAGCCGGGGGTGGCGGACCGGGTCACGCTGATGCGCTGGATCAGCTCGGGCGATATGCAGGTGGACTGGGCTATCCGGGTCGATCAGCTCACGCATGTGATGCTGGTGGTGGTCACCAGCGTCTCAGCGCTCGTCCACTGCTACTCCATCGGCTACATGGAGGAGGACGAGGGCAAGCCGCGCTTCTTCGCCTATCTCTCCTTCTTCACCTTCGCGATGCTGGCGCTGGTGACGGGCGACAACCTCCTTCAGATCTTCTTCGGCTGGGAGGGGGTGGGCGTTGCGAGCTACCTGCTCATTGGCTTCTACTTCAAGAAGAACTCCGCCAACGAGGCGGCGATGAAGGCCTTCATCGTCAACCGGGTGGGGGATTTCGGCTTCTTGCTGGCGATGTTCATGCTGTTCTGGCTGAGCGGGTCCATCGCCCTCGACGACGTGTTCGCCGCGGTGCCAGAGCTTGCCGGGACCACGGTGCCGTTCCTTTGGATGGAGGTGAACGCGATCGAGGCGATTGCGTGCCTGCTGTTCCTCGGCGCTTGCGGGAAATCGGCGCAGCTTTTCCTCCACACCTGGCTGCCGGATGCGATGGAGGGGCCGACGCCGGTCTCCGCGCTCATCCATGCCGCGACGATGGTGACGGCGGGCGTCTTCCTGGTCTGCCGCATGTCGCCGGTGATGGAGTTCGCGCCGACGGCGCTGATGGTGGTGACCATCGTGGGGGCCTCGACCGCGTTCTTTGCCGCGACCGTCGGGCTTGTGCAGAACGACATCAAGCGGGTGATCGCCTATTCGACCTGCTCGCAGCTTGGCTACATGTTCGCGGCCGCGGGCGTCGGCGCCTATGAGGCGGCGATGTTCCACCTCTTCACCCATGCCTTTTTCAAGGCGCTGCTCTTCCTCGGTGCAGGCTCGGTCATCCATGCGATGCATCACGAGCAGGACATGCGGAAGATGGGCGGGCTGAAGGACAAGCTGCCGATCACCTACAACGTCATGCTGGTCGGCACGCTGGCGATCACGGGCGTGGGCATCCCGCTGCTCTATGTCCTGCACACGCCCATCGGCTTTGCCGGGTTCATCTCGAAGGACGTGATCATCGAGACGACCTATGCGGCGCATAGCACGGCGGGGAACTACGCCTTCGTCCTGCTGGTGGTCGCGGCGGCGATGACGTCCTTCTACTCCTGGCGGCTCATCTTCATGACCTTCTGGGGCGAGACGCGGGCGGACCATCACACCTACGACCATGCGCATGAGAGCCCGAAGGTCATGCTCTGGCCGCTCTATCCGCTGGCCATCGGCGCGGTCTTTGCAGGCATGGAGTTCTATCCGGAGTTCGTGGGCGACTACGAGGCGGCGTTCTGGGCGCAGTCGATCTTCAACAACGTGGCGGAGGGTGAGGAGACGATCCTTCAGGCGGCGCATTACGTGCCGACGCTGGTGAAGCTTGCGCCATTCTTTGCGATGCTCTTCGGTCTCTGGCTTGCCTATCGCTTCTATGTGCAGCGACCGGAGATCCCGCGCGAGCTGGCGCAGCGGCATGCCGGGCTCTACCAGTTCCTCCTCAACAAGTGGTACTTCGACGAGCTCTACCGCTTCATCTTCATCCGCCCGGCCATGTGGCTCGGCATGGTGCTGTGGAAGCGGGGTGACGGGAAGGCGATCGACGGGCTGATCAACGGGATCGCCCTCAGCCTGGTGCCGCGGCTCACGCAGATCGCGGGCAAGGCGCAGTCGGGCTACATCTTCCACTATGCCTTCGGGATGCTGATCGGCGTCTCGCTCCTGGTGACATGGTTCGCCGTGCGGGGAGCGCCCTGATGACCGACATGCCGCTCCTCACGCTCGTCACCTTCGTGCCCTTGATCGGCGCGCTCATCCTCGTGCTCTTCCTGCGGGGCGATGACGAGGCGGCGAATACGAACGCGAAGAACCTCGGGCTTTTGGTCACGACCTTCACCTTCGCGCTCTCGATCCCGCTCCTCACGGGCTTCGATCTCTCGAACCCCGATTTCCAGTTCGTCGAGGAGGGGGTCTGGCTCGGCGGGCTGACCTACAAGCTCGGCATCGATGGGCTGAGCCTGCCCTTCGTGATGCTCACCACCTTCTTCTTCCCGCTGGTGATCGGCGCCTCTTGGGGCGTGACGCACCGGGTGAAGGAGTACATCGCGGCCTTCCTTATCCTCGAGACGCTGATCATCGGCGTCTTTGTCAGCCTCGACCTCATCCTCTTCTACCTGTTCTTCGAGGGCGGGCTCATCCCGATGTTCCTGATCATCGGGATCTGGGGCGGCAAGGAGCGGATCTACGCGGCCTTCAAGTTCTTCCTCTACACGCTGCTCGGCTCGCTGCTGATGCTCGTGGCGATGATCTACATGTATTTCGACGCGGGCACGACGGACATCGTGAGCCTGCTGAACCACCAGTTCTCCTACGAAAACATCACGGTGGTGGGTTGGGAGGTCGTCGGCGGCGCGCAGGTGCTGATGTGGCTCGCCTTCTTCGCGAGCTTCGCGGTCAAGATGCCGATGTGGCCGGTGCATACCTGGCTGCCGGATGCGCATGTGCAGGCGCCGACGGCGGGGTCGGTGGTGCTGGCGGCGATCCTGCTGAAGATGGGCGGCTACGGCTTCCTGCGCTTCAGCCTGCCGATGTTCCCGGTGGCCTCGGAGCTCCTGCAGGACTTCGTCTTCGCGCTCAGCGTCATCGCGATCATCTACACCTCGCTGGTCGCGCTGATGCAGGAGGACATCAAGAAGCTGGTCGCCTATTCGTCCGTGGCGCATATGGGTTTCGTGACGCTCGGCATCTTCTCGGCCAACCAGCAGGGCGTCGATGGCGCGATGTTCCAGATGATCAGCCACGGCTTCATCTCGGGCGCGCTGTTCCTGTTGGTGGGGGTGATCTACGACCGGATGCACACGCGGGAGATCGCGGCCTATGGCGGGCTCGCGATGCGCATGCCGATCTATGCGACGGTGATGATGCTTTTCACCATGGGCAATGTGGGGCTGCCCGGCACCTCCGGTTTCGTGGGCGAGTTCCTGACGATGGCCGGGGCGTTCCAGGAGAGCACCTGGGCGGTCTTCGGCGCGGCCTTCGGCGTGATCCTGTCGGCGGGCTATGCGCTCTGGCTCTATCGTCGGGTGGTGTTCGGTGACCTGATCAAGCAATCGCTCCAGTCCATCGAGGACATGAACTGGCGGGAGAAGGCGATCATCGCGCCGCTGGTCTTCTTCACCATCCTCTTCGGTGTCTACCCAGCACCCATCTTGGACCTCTACGCCGCATCCGTCGGCCAGATGCTCGACAGCGTCGAGGCCGCGCAGCAGGCGGCTGCCGCGACGCTGCAGTTCGCCCAGAATTGAGACGCCCATGACGCCCGAGCTTGCCGCCGATTTCATGCTGGTCATGCCCGAGCTGGTCATGGCGACGGGGGCCATGACGCTCCTGATGCTGGGCGCCTGGGGCGGCGGGGAGGAGCAGCGGGGCACGATCACGCTCGGCGCCGCGCTTCTGATGCTGCTGGTGGCGGCGGGTGTCGCAACCTCGGGCGGCGGGGAGGCGACGGCCTTTGAGGGGGCCTTCATCGACGACGCCTTCGCGCGCTTTGCCAAGGTGCTGATCCTGGTGGCGTCCGCCATGCTGCTGCTGATCGGGCAGGGCTATCTCGAGGACCGCGGGATCATGCGGTTCGAGTATCCGGTGCTGATCGTGCTCGCGACGCTCGGCATGATGATGATGGTCTCTTCCGGCGGGCTGATCTCGCTCTATGTCGGGCTCGAACTGCAGTCGCTGGCGCTCTATGTCGTCGCCGCCTTTAACCGGGACAGCGTGCGCTCGACCGAGGCGGGGCTGAAATACTTTGTCCTGGGAGCGCTGTCCTCGGGCCTGCTGCTCTACGGCATGAGCCTCGTCTACGGCTATACGGGCAGCGTCTCCTTCGAGCGGATCGCGGCGGTCGTGGCGGTGGAGGGGGTCTCGCTCGGCCTCACCTTCGGGCTCGTCTTCCTCTGCGCGGGGCTTGCCTTCAAGATCTCGGCCGCGCCCTTTCATATGTGGACGCCCGATGTCTATGAGGGCTCGCCCACGCCAGTGACGGCGTTCTTCGCCACCGCGCCGAAGGTGGCGGCCGGGGTGCTCTTTGCCCGTGTGCTCTACGAAGGGTTCGGGGATGCGGTGCCTGCCTGGTCCCAGATCCTCGTTTTCATCGCCGTCGCCTCGATGTTCCTCGGTGCCGTGGCGGCGATCGGACAGTCGAATATCAAGCGGCTCCTCGCCTACTCCTCCATCGGCCATATGGGCTATGCGCTGGTCGGGCTCGCGGCGGGGACGCCCGCGGGGGCTGAGGCGCTGCTCATCTATCTCGCGATCTATGTGGTCATGAACCTCGGCACCTTCGCCTTCGTCCTCTCGATGGAGCGGGACGGCCAGCCGACGGCGGTGATCGAGGATCTGGCGGGGCTGGCACAGCGCGCACCGGCGCAGGCGCTGGCGCTGGCGGTGCTGATGTTCAGCCTCGCAGGGCTGCCGCCGATGGTCGGGTTCTTCGCGAAGTTCTATGTCTTCAAGGCAGCGGTCGATGCGGGGCTCGCAGGCCTTGCCGTGGCGGGGGCGATCGCGTCGGTGGTGAGCGCCTACTACTATCTCAACATCGTGCGGCTCATGTATCTCGCCGAGGAAGGCACACCCTGCGAGATCAATGCCGGCCCGATCCAGAGCGGCACCCTCGCCGTCTCCGCCACCCTGATGGCGGCAGGCTGGCTCCCCTTCCTCGGCGGCTTCGGCCTGACCGAGATCGCCGGCGAGGCCGCCGCCTCGCTCCTCCGCTGAGGGAGTGGCGGCTTGAGGACGGGACCCCCGTCCTCCATTTCGACGAGATCGACAGCACGAATGCGGAGGCGGCGCGGCGTGCCTCCGGCAGGGACCCTGCATCCTTCTGGGTCCTGGCGGATGCGCAGACCGCGGGGCGAGCGCGACGGGGACGGTCCTGGAGCTCGCTCGAGGGCAATCTCTTCGCGAGCTACCTCTGCCGCCCGCGGATGACGCCGGAGCGTGCTGCCCTCTCCACCTTTGCCGCGAGCCTCGCGGTGCTGGATACGGTTAACGCGCTGCTCGGCGGGCAGATGGGGCGCATCACCCTCAAATGGCCGAACGATGTGCTGATCGACGGGCGCAAGGTCGCGGGCATACTGCTTGAGAGCGCCGCCGGGCAGGGCAGGGAGGTCGCCTGGCTCGTCACTGGCTTTGGCATCAACGTCGCGGCGAGCCCGCCTCACGGCGCCATCCGGTCTGGCGGTGCTGTGCCGATCAGCATCGCCGAGGCGGGGGGGGGCCGACTGCCGCCCGACGAGGTGCTGGCGCTGCTCGGGCCTTCGCTCGGCGGTTGGATGAGGCGCATTGAGCACGACGGCTTCGAGGCGATCCGCGAGATCTGGCTGTCACGCGCCGCGCGGCGGGGTGAGGTGATCGGCGCGGGGCTTGCCAGCGAGCGGCTTGAGGGCGTCTTCGAGGATGTGGACGCGACGGGGGCACTCGTGCTTAGAACGCGCGACGGGTCGCTTCGACACATCTCGGCGGCCGATATCTACTTTCCGGACTGAAGGCTCATGCTGCTCGCGATCGATGTCGGTAACACCAACACGGTCTTCGCCTGTTTTCGCGATGGCGAGCCGGTGGGGGAGTGGCGCTGCAATACCGAGAGCGTGCGCACGGCGGACCAGTACTATGTCTGGCTCTCCCAGCTCATGGAGCATGGCGGGAAGAGCGCGCAGGAGATCACCGATGTCGTGATCTCGAACGTGGCGCCTGAGACGCTCTTCAATCTGCGCGTCCTCTGCGACCGGTATTTCGGCACGCGGCCGCTGGTCGTCGGCAAGCCGGACTGCGCGCTGCCGGTGCCGATCAGGGTCGACAATCCGGCGGAGGTCGGCGGCGACAGGCTCGTCAACACCGTAGCGGCCTATGACCGGCATGGCGGCGACATCATCGTTGTGGATTTCGGAACGGCCACTACCTTTGACGTCGTGGCCCATGACGGCGCCTATGTGGGCGGGGTCATCGCGCCCGGGATCAGCCTGAGCCTCGATGCGTTGCGCGCAGCGGCCGCCCATCTGCCGCGGATCGACGTGACCGTGCCGCAGGCCGTGCTGGGCCGGAACACCGTCGCCTGCATGCAGTCGGGCATCTACTGGGGCTATGTCGGCCTCATCGAGGGGATTTGCGCGCGCCTCACGGCCGAGCGCGAACGCCCCATGAAAGTCATTGCCACCGGCGGGCTATCGCCGCTCTTCGCACGGGGTACGGAGGTGATCGAGGCTGTCGAGCCCGACCTCACCGTTCATGGCCTCGTGCTCATTCACAAGCACAACGTGGGGATGGCCCACGTCTAAAGGAACCAGATGAACAAGCACAGTACGGGCAGTCCGCTCGTCTACGTCGCCCTCGGCGGCGCGGGCGAGATCGGGATGAATTGCTATCTCTACGGCCTGGGCGAGCCCAAGGCGCGCCGTTGGATCATGGTCGATCTCGGTATCGGCTTCGGCGATATGGAGACGGCGCCTGGGGTCGAGCTGATCGTCCCGGATATCGAATTCGCGATCTCCGAGCGGGACCGGCTGGAAGGGATCTTCCTCACCCATGGGCACGAGGACCATATTGGCGGGCTGCCGCATCTCTGGCGGGAGCTGCGGGCGCCGATCTATGCGCGCCCCTTCACCGCGGAGCTTGCGCGCCGGAAGCTGCAGGAGGCCGGGATCGACCCCAAGGTCGTGAAGGAGGTGCAGCTTGGCGACCGGGTGCGGGCCGGCGATTTCGAGGTCGAGTTCGTGAACGTCACGCACTCGATCCCCGAGGCGAGCATGCTGGCGATCCGCACGCCTGCGGGTACCGTTGTCCATAGCGGGGACTTCAAGACCGACCCGGAGCCTCAGCTCGGCGAGCCCTTCGACATCGCGCCCTTCGAGGCGCTGGGGGAGGAGGGCGTGCAGGCCTTCGCCTGCGATTCGACCAATGTCTTCATGGAGGGGCATGCGGGCTCGGAGGCGGAGGTCGTCGACAATCTCGTCCGCCTCATCCGTGCGGCCCCGGGGGCCGTCGCAGCCACGTCCTTCGCGTCCAACGTCGCACGGCTGAGGACGATGGCGATAGCGGCGCAGACGGCGGGCCGGTCCGTCGTGGTCGCCGGGCGCGCGATGCGCCGGATGATCGAGGTCGCGGTGCAGACGGGGCTCCTCAAGGACTTCCCGAGCACCGTGCCCGACGACCGCGCGTCGGACATTCCGGCGGAGAACCTCTTCTACCTCGTCACCGGGAGCCAGGGTGAGGGGCGTGCGGCGCTGGCGCGGATTGCGGCAGGCAACCATCCGACCGTGAAACTGACGGAGGGGGACGCGGTTCTCTTCTCCTCAAAGACCATTCCGGGGAACGAGGCCGGGATCTACCGGCTCTACAACCGCTTGTCGGAGAACGGGATACGGGTGATCGACGGGGATATGGAGCGCATCCATGTCTCGGGCCATGCGCGGCGCGGGGATCTCGAGCGGCTCTACAAGGCGCTGCGCCCGAAGATCTCGATCCCGCTTCATGGCGAGCACCGCCACCTGGTCGAACATGCGGCGAGCGCGCCGGAATGGGGGGCGTCCGAGGCGATCGTGGCGCCGAACGGCAGCGTGGCACGGCTCGACGGAAACGACCCCGGCGTGGTCGACGAGGTCGAGACGGGGCGCGTCTATCTCGACGGCAGCGTGCAGATCGGCAGCCATGACGGCGTGATCCGCGAGCGCCTGCGGCTCGCCCGCCTCGGCCTCGTGATCGTGAGCGTGGTGGTGGACGAGGGCGGCGAGATGATCGCTGACCCGGAGGTGCAGATCATCGGTCTGCCAAACGAGCACGATGACTGGCGCGAACCCTTGGCTGACGCCATTGCGGACGCCGTGGACGAGGCGATGGAGCAGGCGCCGAAGAAGCAACTCCGCTCCGATGGCGGGATCGAGGAGGCCGTGGGTCGCGGCGTCCGGCGCGTGGCGAACAAGCTCCTCGGCAAGAAGCCGACGGTCAGCATCCTCATCCACCGCCTCGAGGACGAGTGATCCGGTGTCGCGCGATCCGGGGTGCCGCGCCGTCCCGGACTTGATCCGGGACCTCTATGAGGGATGCGGAGGGCCCGGCGCCTGGAATTGGCACGGGCTGGCGGGCTCACGCCCTGGGAAGCGCGCTTCGGGCGGGCGCGATGGCAAGGGCGGCAAGCAGGGTGATGGCGATCTCGTAGAGAAAGACGAGGGCGAGCGCCAAGGGCACCGTCCCCTCGGCAAGAAAACCGATCAGTCGCGCCGCAGCGGCACCGCCGGCGCCGAGGGCGAGGAAGAGGAGCGCGGCCGGGCGCAGGGCGATGTCGCGATACGCGGCGGCAAGGAACAAGCCGCATCCCCCGAAGAACCCGGCGAAGGTGGCTCTCACTTCGATCCGGCCCTGTGCATCCGCCTCGAAGCCGAGCGACGTCGCGGTCTCGCCCGGAAAGACTAGGACGACAGCGGCAAGCAGGATCGAGGTGACGGCGGCGAAGGCGAGGAGGGGGCCTAGCAGGCGGGCGATGAGCGCCGCCCGGTCAGCCCCCCGAAGGTTCACGCCGCTTCGCTCTCCGGGGCGGTATCGTCGTCGTCGAGCTCTGCCTTCTTGCCGCGCACCTTCTTCAGCATGTGCTCGGGCACGGGGCGAAGCAGGAAGGCGGGCACATGGTCGCCGAGGCCGATCACGGGCTGATCATCCTCGCGCCCGCGTCCGCCGCGACCCCGGCCGCGGCCACCGCGTTCCCGGCGGTCGGCGCCGCGGTCGTCGCGCCCGCGACGCTCGCGCGGGGCGTCCTCGGCGACGGGCGTGCTCTCCGCCGCCTCGGCGCTCTCGACCTTGTCCTGCTCGCGGCCGCTGCGACGACCCCGGCTGTTGCGCGCGGGCTTCTCGTCCTCGGCCGCATCGCTTGGCGGTGCGCTCACGGCACCTTCGGGGACGGCGACCTCGGGGATCGGCTTGCCGATCAGCTCCTCGATGCGCGCGAGGTATTTCTCGTCAGACGGCGTGTAGATCGAGAAGGCCGTGCCGTCCCGCCCCGCGCGGCCCGTGCGGCCGATGCGATGCACATAGTCCTCGGGATGCGTCGGCACGTCGTAGTTCACGACATGGCTGACATTCGGGATGTCGAGCCCGCGGGCGGCGACGTCGGAGGCGACCAGGATCTTGATCGTGCCGTTCCGGAAGCCGTC
The DNA here is from genome assembly GCA_039815685.1 of Pseudomonadota bacterium. Classification (GTDB taxonomy): domain Bacteria; phylum Pseudomonadota; class Alphaproteobacteria; order Rhodobacterales; family Rhodobacteraceae; genus Thermohalobaculum. Next base: position 97,387 of record JBCBYV010000009.1, read on the forward strand.
GAGTGTGGCCATGCGCACCGACTGGTCGAGATCGCCGTGGAGCGCGCCGCAGTTATAGCCGTGCTTGTCGAGGCTCTTGTAGAGGACGCCCACATCACGCTTGCGGTTGCAGAAGACGATGGCGTTGCGGAAGGCCTCGCCCTCCCCATCGAGGAGCCCGCGGAGGACAGAGCGCTTTTCCGTATCCGTGCGGTCGCGGCGGGAGGGGCGGAACTTGGCGATACCCTGGCGCACCGTATCGGCGGTGTTGCCCTGCTTTGCCACCTCGACGCGCACGGGCGTGTGGAGGAAAGTGTCGGTGATCCGCACGATCTCCGGCGCCATGGTGGCCGAGAAAAAGAGCGTCTGCCGGCTGAGCGCATTGGTGAGATTGAAGATGCGCTCGATATCCGGGATGAAGCCCATGTCGAGCATCCGGTCCGCCTCGTCCACCACCATCACCTGGATGCCGGTGAGCATGAGCTTGCCCCGCTCGAAATGGTCGAGGAGCCGGCCCGGCGTGGCGATCAGCACGTCCACGCCGCGGTCGATCAGCTTGTCCTGCTGGGCGAAGTTCACACCGCCGATCAGGAGCGCCATCGAGAGCTTGGTGTATTTGCCGTAGGTCTCGAAGTTCTCCGCGACCTGGGCAGCAAGCTCCCGCGTCGGACAGAGGATGAGGCTGCGCGGCATGCGCGCTCGGGCCCGGCCCTTCGAGAGCATGGTGATGAGCGGCAGGGTGAAGGACGCGGTCTTGCCCGTCCCCGTCTGCGCGATGCCGATGACGTCCCGGCCCTTGAGCGCCTCGGGAATGGCCTCGGCCTGGATGGGGGTCGGGCTCTCGTAGCCCGCTTCCTCGACCGCTTTCAGAACCTTGGGGTCGAGTTCGAGATCAGCAAATTTCATAGAGTTCCTGTGCGTGGCCAGCGACTGTTTTGGCGGTTTTCAGATGGCCGCCTGGATCGCGCGGCCCGGATGCCCGTATTGGCATCCTGCTTATGAGGGCGCCTCATGCGCTTTTGGCGCTGCAATGTCAACGAATTCCGCTGCGATTCGCAGGGAGGGGTGCAGTTTCGGGGTGTTTCGACGCTGTTGCGCGGGAATTGGTAAGCGCGCTGTTCACCATTTCTTTGCAACTCCCGGGCTAGGTCTGTTTCCGTTGCTTGTTGCCGGTCTGTGGTCCCGGCTCGTGTAGTAGGAGTTGTGTTGATGGCGTCTCGTATAGCCGTGCCCGCGCCGGCACAGGATAGCGGTGCTCAGGTGGCGGAACTTGTGGCCGCCCTGCAGACACAGGAAGCGGTGCTTTTCGGCATCCTGATCGTGGCGATCGGTGCCTTCCTCTTCGGTATGGATGCAGCCCAGCGCGCGAGTGCGCGGCGGCGCAGGGTGAACCCCCTCCGCAGCGCGGAGATCAGGGCGCTGCGCCAGGCCCGCAGCCGCCGCCTCGCGGATACGACGCTGCTTTAGCGACGCGCTGAGGCGTGCTGCACGGTGCAGCGCCGAGATTTGCTCGCGTGACGTCGTGATTCCGGCGTGGCGCCGTCGGTGGAGCTGGTCCTGAGCCGCTTCGGAGAGATGGCTTGCCTTTCCTTGGCGTCGTTCCGAAGGTGCTTCGCCGGATCAGACCAGCGTCTCCTTCGTGGCGGTCAGTTTGACGTCCGGGTGGTCGCGCTCGGCGCGGTCGATGTCGAACTGGATGCGGGTGAGGAAGACCGGATCGCCGTCATGGTCGGTGGCCATCTGGCCGCGATAGGCTTTGACGAAAGCCTCCACGGCCTCGTCCGGGCCGCTGACCCAGCGGGCGGAGCTGTACTGCGTCGTCTCGAAGCGGACGGGCAGGCCGTATTCGATCTCGATGCGGCTTGCGAGCACCTCGAACTGGAGCTGGCCGACGACGCCGACGATAAAGCCCGAGCCGATGGCGGGTTTGAAGAGCTTGGCCGCTCCCTCCTCGGCGAACTGCGTCAGCGCCTTGTCGAGATGCTTCGCCTTCATCGGGTCGCCGGCACGGCAGGCCTGGAGGAGTTCCGGCGCAAAGGAGGGAATGCCCGCGAAGCGCAGATCCTCGCCCTCGGTCAGCGCGTCGCCGATGCGGAGCTGGCCGTGATTGGGGATGCCGATGATGTCCCCGGCCCAGGCGTCCTCGGCCAGTTCGCGATCCGAGGCGAGGAAGAGCACGGGGTTCGAGATCGCCATGGGCTTTCCCGCGCGGACATGGCGGAGCTTCATGCCGCGCTGAAAGTGCCCGCTGCAAAGTCTTACGAATGCGACACGATCCCGGTGCTTTGGGTCCATATTCGCCTGCACCTTGAAGACGAAACCAGAGACCTTCTTCTCATCCGCCGCCACCTGGCGCGCATCGGTGCGGCGCGGCTGGGGCGGAGGGGCGTAGGCGGCGACGCCCTCCATCAGTTCCTTGACGCCGAAGGAGTTGAGCGCCGAGCCGAACCAGATCGGTGTCATCGACCCGCCGAGAAACGCGTTGCGGTCGAACTCGGGCAGGAGGCCGCGGGCCATCTCGACCTCCTCGCGCAAGCTCTCGAGCCGATCGTCCGGCAGATGCTCCGCGAGTTTCGGGTCATTCAGCCCTTCGAGGGCGACGCTCTCCGCCCGCTTGTTCCGATCCGCGCGGTCCATGAGCTCGAGCCGGTCGCGGAAGAGGTCGTAGGCGCCCAGGAACTCGCGGCCCATGCCGATGGGCCAGGAGGCAGGGACGACGTCGAGCGCCAGCGCCTCCTGGATCTCGTCGATGATCTCGAAGGTCTCCCGGCTCTCCCGGTCCATCTTGTTGCAGAAGGTGAGGATGGGCAGATCACGCAGACGGCAGACTTCGAAGAGCTTGCGCGTCTGGCTCTCCACGCCCTTCGCGCCGTCGATCACCATGATCGCCGCATCCACCGCCGTCAGCGTGCGGTAGGTGTCCTCGGAGAAATCCTCATGGCCCGGTGTGTCGACGAGGTTGAACCAGTTCTCGCCATAGGGAAACGACATGGCGGAGGCGGAGACCGAGATGCCGCGCTCCTGCTCCATCTTCATGAAGTCCGAGCGGGTGCGCCGCGCTTCGCCCTTGGCGCGGACCTGACCGGCCATCTGGATCGCGCCGCCATAGAGCAGGAGTTTCTCGGTGAGCGTCGTCTTGCCCGCATCAGGGTGGCTGATGATTGCGAAGGTGCGCCGGCGCGCGACCTCCGGGGGCAGGGCGATGTTGGACGTGTCGTCTGGCATGCGCGGGGCTATAGCGGATGCGTGCCGGGCTTGCCTAGCGCTGCGCGGCACGCGCTGTCGCGAAATCGTCGGGCCGGGTGCTTCCGTCGTCAGCTTGCCTGAGGGGGGCATCGTTGCTACCTGCCGAGCGTCCGACCAGAACAGTCGCCTTCTCGCGTCGCGTGACAGCCGGCGCTGTGTTTGAGGGAGCCACCCTTGGCCTCTGCGCCCGATGACCCGGAGATCTGCCTCGCCGAGCCGCCGCGTCTCGCGCTCGAGGATGTTCGGGTGTCCTTCGGGGGGCAGACGGCGGTGGATCGGCTGTCGCTCTCGGTCGCGCCGGGGGAGATCGTGAGCGTGCTCGGGCCCTCGGGCTGCGGCAAGTCCACGACCCTGCGTGTCGCTGCGGGGGTCGAACGGCAGAGCGAGGGGCGGGTATTGATCGATGGCCGCGTCGTCTCGGACACGAGCAGGCACGAGCCGCCGGAGAGCCGCGGTATCGGGCTCATGTTTCAGGATTTCGCGCTTTTCCCGCATCTCTCGGTCGCGGATAACGTCGCCTTCGGGCTCCGCAACAGGCTGAAGGCGCGCGAGCGGGGGCCGGTGATCGAGCGGCATCTGAAGAGTGTCGGGCTCCTCGACAAGGCGTCGCGCTTTCCGCACCAGCTCTCGGGCGGGGAGCAGCAGCGGGTCGCTTTGGCCCGGGCACTGGCGCCGGGGCCGCGGGCGATGCTGATGGACGAGCCCTTCTCGGGCCTCGACACGCGGCTGCGCGACGAGGTGCGGGAGGAGACGCTGGAGGCGCTCCGCGAGGCGGGGACGGCCGTGCTGCTGGTCACGCATGAACCGGACGAGGCGATGCGCATGGCTGACCGCATCGCGCTGATGCGCGAGGGGCGGATCGTGCAGATCGGTGCGCCCTTCCAGATCTACAACCAGCCGGTGGATCGCCTCGCGGCCGCGTTCTTCTCGGACATCAACACAGTTCACGGCGAGGTGCGCGGTCGCGAAGCCCAGACCGCGTTCGGCCGCTTTCCGACGCCCGGTCTTGCCGATGGTGCGGATGTCGAGATCATCTTCCGGCCCCAGCATCTGAGCGTGGTCGAGGATCGGGGGGCGGCACATGCGCCGGACGATCATGACGGATCATTGGCCCGCGCGGAGGTCGTGCGGTCCCGTTTTGTCGGCGCGCAAAGCCTTATCGAGCTGCGTCTCGCGGGCAGCGAGCAGGTTCTGCGGGCGACGGTGCCGCATGCCTGGCTGCCGCATCCGGGCATGTCGGTCTGGCTCGGCCTGCCGCGCGAGCGTTGCTTCGTCTTTCCCTCGGCCGAGCAGCGCCGGCTGGCGAGCCCCTACGCGGCGGAATAGCGCCCGTTCGCTTTTTGGGCCTCGCGCCCCTTTCCCCCCGCGGCGGAACCCAATATGTCAACGGTGAATGTGCCGGCTGCCGTCGGCGGTGAACAGGCGCCGTGAGCGGCGTCACCTTGCGGGGAGAATGTGGGCGATGGGCCTTAGCATCTGGCAAATCCTGATCGTGGTGCTCCTGCTCGTGCTGCTCTTCGGCCGGGGCAAGATCTCCGAGCTGATGGGCGACATGGCCAAGGGCATCAAGAGCTTCAAGAAGGGCATGGCCGAGGATCCGGACGATCCCAAGCAGGTGACCGAGGGCGGTGAAAAGGCCGTGGACGTCACCCCTGAGCCCGCCGCCAAGAAGGACAGCGCCTGAGCGCAGCCGGCCCGGGCGGCATGATGTTGCCGGGCGCCCTTCGACGCGGAGAGAGCGATGCTTGATATCGGCTGGTCCGAACTGATGGTGATCGGCGTCCTGGCCCTGCTGGTGGTGGGGCCGAAGGAGCTGCCGGGCCTCTTCCGCACCGTGGGTCAGTATGTAGGCAAGGCGCGGTCGGTCGCGCGCGAGTTCCAGCGGTCGATGGAGGATGCGGCGCGCGACATGGATGGCGGTGCGTTCAACCAGCTCCGTGACGCCAAGCGCGATTTCGACAAGATGGCGCGTGTCGATTTCTCCGAGCAGGCGAAGAAGGCGCAGAACAGCCTGATGTCTGGCGGCAAGACGACGTCGGAGACCGCTGCGCCGGCGCCGGCGCCGCAGTCCGGCTCGGAGGCGAAGGCCGCGGAGGCGAGCCCGCCGCCGGAGGCTGCGCCGGAACCGAAAGCCGAGGCGACGGCGAAGACACCGGCTGCGGCCGAGGACAAGGCCTGACATGGCACGGGACGACGACGCTCATATCGAGGAGAGCTCTGCGCCGCTGATCGAGCACCTGATCGAGCTGCGCGAGCGTCTGGTGAAGGCGCTGATCGGGCTCGGCATCGGTTTTGTGATCTGCTGGATCTTCGCCGCGGACATCTACACGATCCTGACGCTGCCGCTGGTGAACGAGCTCGAGGCGCGGGGACAGTCCCCGCAGCTCATCTTCACGGCGCTGCATGAGGCGTTCTTCACCTATCTCAAGCTTGCGATGTTCGGCGGGTTCTGCCTGGCGTTCCCGTTTATCGCCAATCAGCTCTGGAAGTTCGTGGCGCCGGGGCTTTACCGCTCCGAGCAGCAGGCCTTCCTGCCGTTTCTGGTGGCGACGCCGGCGCTTTTCATCCTGGGCGCGAGCTTCGTCTACTTCCTGATCATGCCGCTTGCGATCGACTTCTTCCTCAATTTCCAGATCCCCGGCGGGGTGGAGGGGGAGGATAACGCGGTCCGGATCGAGTTCCTCGGCAAGGTCAACGAGTATCTCTCGCTCTCGATGACCTTCATCCTGGCTTTCGGGATCTGCTTCCAGCTGCCTGTTCTGCTGACGCTTATGGGACGGGCGGGACTGGTGACGGCGGACGGGTTGTCGCGCGGCCGGAAATACGCGGTGGTGGGCATCGCGGCCGTGGCGGCGATCATGACGCCGCCGGATGTGATCAGCCAGATCGGCCTCGGCGGCGCGGTCTATCTTCTCTACGAGATCTCGATCCACCTCGTGCGGCTTGCGGAGCGGAAGCGGGACCGCGAGCGGGACGAGGAGGATGACGACCTCTTCGACGATGACGCGGATGAGACGCCGGCGGGCCCGTGATGCCCGAGGCGGATCGTCATCCGAGTTGCGATTTGCGCGAGGTGTCGGCGCTCGAGCGCATCGCGGACGCCCTCGAGCGCATCGCGCCGCCGCCGGCGGAGGCGCCTGAATTCGGCGTGGCCGAGGCCTGGGTCTGGCAGGCCTCGCCCGACCGCCTCGTGCCGGTGTCCCGGGTGGCCCGCGTGGAGATCGACCTGCTGGTGGGGATCGACCGGGCGCGCGATACCCTGCTGGAGAACACGCGCCGTTTTGCGTCCGGTCGTGCGGCGAACAACGCGCTCCTCTGGGGCGCGCGCGGCATGGGCAAGTCGAGCCTCGTGAAGGCGGCCCATGCGGTGGCGAACGGGGAGACGGGGACCCTACGGCTCGTGGAGATCCATCGCGAGGACATTCCGACCATCGGACGGTTGCTGGATCTTCTGGCGGGGCAGCCCTGGCGCTTTATTCTGTTCTGTGACGACCTCTCCTTCGATCACGATGACAGCCACTACAAGAGCCTGAAGGCGGTGCTCGACGGCGGCGTCGCAGGACGGCCGGAGAATGTGCTGTTCTACGCGACATCGAACCGGCGGCACTTGATGCCGCGGGACATGATCGAGAACGAGCGGCAGACGGCGATCAACCCGAGTGAGGCGACGGAGGAGAAGGTCTCGCTCTCGGACCGCTTCGGCCTCTGGCTCGGGTTCCATCCCTGCGGCCAGGACGAGTTCCTAGCGATGATCCGGGGGTACTGCGATGCTCTGGGGCTCGAGATCGATGACGCGCGGCTGCGGTCGGAAGCGATCGAGTGGCGTCAGACGCGGGGGGCGATGTCGGGCCGCGTCGCCTGGCAGTTCGTGCAGGATCTAGCGGGCCGGTCGGCTTGAGCGCTGGTTGAGCCCTCGTTGACTACCTGGGCGGGCTGACTGGTCGCCCCGACTTCGGACGCTCTGCGTCCTCAGCGGCCCGCCCGCCAGCCGCGCCCAGCCTGTGGGTCATGTCTCGAGATCAGCCGCGGATGCGAACTCATACCGAGATGTTCGCATAATGCTCATACCTAGCGGCGCAAGCTGACGTGGGTAGGCGCGGGCGCGGCTTGGTGCGCTCTCGGCGCCTCAGAGGTAGTCCTCGGGGTTCACGCTTTCCGCGCCGCGGCGGATCTCGAAATGCATGCGGGGCGGGCCGGCCCCATCGCCTTCTGCCACGACGCCGATGGGCTGGCCGGCGTCGACGCGGCTGCCCTTGCCGACCTGCACATTCGTCACCCGGCCATAGACCGTGAGAACGTCGCCGCGGTGGCGTACGAGCACGATGGTACCGAGCCCACCGAGCGACTGGGAGACGAGCGCCACCTCGCCCGGTGCGGCGGCGCGCACCACGCTGCCCGGCGGCGCGTCGAAATCCACGCCTTCGTTGCGCACGCCATTGTTCGAGAGATTGTAGGGCACAGCGACAGCGCCATCGACGGGGCGGATGAAGCTGATGCCGAGATCCGGTGAAGCGCTTGGAGACGCGCCGGCGAGGGCGGCGGCGGCCTCGCGATCTGCGGCGGCGGCGTCTTCCTCGACCGCTGCCGTGCGCGTGTCGGGTGCGAGTTCCGGTTCCGCGGTCTGGTACTGCGAGAGCCCGGGCGAGGCGGGGCGGGCCGTCGGCTGCGGTTCGGGCGGCAGGGGCGAGCCGGAGGAGGGGGGTGTTGCAATGTCGCTGCCCGGTGCCGGGCCAGGCTCCGGTGTTGCCGCGGCCACCTCATCGGCGAGGGCCGCCTCAGCCCCGGGCTCGACGCTTGGCGAGGGTGCCGGGGCGGGCGTCTCGGCCCGGTCGATGGCGGCGGCTGCGAGATCCGGGGACCAGGCCGCGTTGCCGTCGGAGGCGTCGGTCCAGCCCGAGGCTGCGCCTGTGCTTGCAATATCTGCCGCGCCGGCTGCGGCGGTGGCGCCGATAGCGGTGCCGGCGGTCGGCGCGAGGCTGCCTGTCTCGATACCGCCGCCCGTGACCGGGCTTCCCACGCCACCTGCCGCGCCTGCGGCAGTGAGGCCGTTGGCACTCGGGTCGCCTGCGGGTGCGATGAGCGTTCCATCGGGCGCTGCCGCGCTCGGTGCAGCGGCCGCGACGCTGATCCCGCCATAGCCGCCCGGGCGGGGTGGCAGGACGAGCTCGTCGCCTGCCCGCAGCGCCGTGCCGGGCTGGAGGCCGTTATAGGCACCAAGCTCGGCCCCGGAGATGCCGACGCGGCCGCCGATCTCGGCTACCGTCTCGCCCTCGCGCGCAACCGCGGCTTCGTAGCTGTCATAGGCGACGATGCCCGGTGTGCCGGTGGCGGGCGCCGTGCTGCCGGGGTTGGAGCCGCGGAACTCGACCGGCGCCCGCGACGGATCCTGGTTTCCCGCGCAGGCGGCGAGCGCCATAAGCGACGCGGCACCAGCCATGCGCGCCATCGCATGCGGCTTGGGGGAGGGGTGGCGCATCTCGGTTTCTCCTGCTCGGGCTCCGGGCGCGCCCGGGCCGTCATTCCGCCTGTCTGCCTCGGGCGTCCCGCATCTTACGCACGGGCGGCCCAGTCCCGGTGATCGGAGGAGCGCACAATCCGCTCTCCCGATATCCCGCGCGTGCCTCTCTTCTAGCCCGGCTCCGGCATGCCCTCCACCAATGGCAGGAAGAGCACCTCCGAAAGCTCGCGGTATTCGAGCCCGCCCGTCGCCGATTTCTCGATCCGGATGAGCTGCTGTACGTCGTCGGACTGTCCGACCGGTAGCACCATTATGCCACCAGGGCGCAGTTGTTCCAACAGCACGGAAGGAGCGTCGTCGGCGGCGGCGGCGCAGAGGATCCGGTCGAAGGGCTGCTGCTCGCCCCAGCCGCGGGTGCCGTCGCCGATGCGGAAGGTGACATTTGCGATCTCGAGCTGCTCGAGCCGTGCGCGGGCGGCGATCACCAGCGGGCGATGGCGCTCGATGGCATAGACCCGGCGGGCGAGGCGCGCGAGGATCGCGGACTGATAGCCCGAGCCCGCCCCGATCTCGAGCACCTTGCAGCGGTCGGTGACTGCCAGCGCCTCGGTCATGAGGGCGACGACGGAGGGTTGCGAGATCGTCTGGCCGCAATCGATGGGGAGTGCCGTGTCGTCGAAGGCGCGGTCGGCGAAGGCCTCGCCGACGAAGATCTCGCGCGGGACCGTCTCGAGGGCCGTGAGCACGCGCGCATCCCTGACGCCGGATTGGCGCAGGCTCAGCATCATGCGCATCAGGTTTTCCGCGCGGCTGCCCGACTCCATGCGCGCGACCCTCAGGCGCCGCCCGCGGCGCTGCGTGCAGGGCCCCCGGCGAGGGCGGCCGCAGCGCCCTCGAGCAGATCCTCCGCCGTGATCTGCGGGAAAAGGGGGCTGATGGTCACGAGCCCTTCCGTGACGAGGGCAGCGTCGGTCCCGGCGGGCGCGCTCTCGTTCCGGGTGGCATGGGCGAGGAAGTGGTACTCGCGGCCGTTCGGCGCCACGTGGCGGTCGACCTTGAAGGTGGCGGAGGCGCGCATGCCATGGGGACAGACGCGCATGCCGCTCACCGCTGCTGCATCGAGCGCCGGGAAATTCACGTTGTAGAAGACGCCCTTTCGCCATGGCATGCGCAGGACCGCCTGAAGCGCCGCAACGCCGTGACCGAGGGAGGCGGACCAGAGATCCTGGGGCGCATCCGGTCCGCGCGAGTAGGCCTGGCTGAGGGCCACGGCCTTCGCACCCTGCAGGGCGGCCTCCATCGCAGCGCCGACCGTGCCGGAATAGACCGTGTCCTCGGCGAGGTTGAAGCCGCGATTGACGCCCGAGATCACGAGGTCCGGGGGGGTGTCGGCCAGCAGGTGGCACAGCCCGACAAGGGCACAGTCCGCAGGGTAGCCGTCGATAGCATAGCGACGCTCCCCGATCTGGCCGACGCGCATGGGCGAGGCGTAGGAGATGGCGTGGCTTGCGCCCGAGCGCTCGTTCTCCGGCGCCACGACCCAGATTTCGCCCTCCGACCCCGCGAGTTCATTCGCCAGACGCTCTGCCACGGCGAGGCCCGGCGCGTTGATGCCGTCGTCGTTCACGATCAGAATGCGCATAGGTGCTCCGCGCCCTTTATCCCCTGAGGGCTTCTACGCGCGGGGCGGAGTTCAAGTCCATGGCAGATCGCATGTATGGGCCCGGTGCGCGGCCTCGCGCACCGGAAGCATTGTCTCCGGGCGCGGCCTCGCGCACCGGAAGCGTTGTCTCTGGGCGCGTTTATGCGGGCTGGGGCGTCTGCTCGTCGCTGCTGCCGCCGTTGCGCGCGGCATCCCGTTCGGCACGGAAGCGGTCGAACTCGGCCCGGTCCTTGGCATCTCGGAGGCGTGCGAGGAACGCCGTGAAGGCTTCCTGCTCCTCCTCGAGCCGCTTGATCGTCGCCTCGCGGTATTCGTCGAAGGCGGTATTGCCGCTCGACCGGGCGAGGTTGTCGGCGCTCCGGCGCATGCGGCGCCGTTTCTTCCAGCAGGTCATCCGTTCACTCCAGATCATGTAGCCGAGGATCGCCAGGCCGAGGGGCCAGAAGAGCACAAAGCCCAGCACCATCGACGCGATCCATGCGGGCATGCCGTAGCGGTCGAGGGTCTCCTCGATGCGTCTCAGCCAGGCCCATCTGTCCTTCATTCGATCCTCCATCTTGATGTGAATGTTATTCACATTTACACAAGTGGGAGGCGAGAGCGTCTGCGTCAAGCGGTGGGCGGCCCGGCGGCGCGAAAATCAGTCGCGGAGGAGGCCGAGGCCCCTCAGATAGACACCAACACCGCTTTCTAGGAGGTCCTCGGGCGAGATTGGGCTTCGTTGGCGGCCGGGACCGGCAAAGAGGCTCGCGACGCCGTGGCTGAGCGCCCAGATGTGGAGCGCCATCATCTGCTCTGGAACCTGCTCTGGGGGCCGATTGGAGGCGGGCATGGTCGCGAGGAGCTCGGCACAGGCGCGGCGCAGCACGTCGAAGGCCCGATGTCCGGCAGGGCCCTTCGGCCCGCCTGCAGCGACTAGGCTTGGGTGGAACATGGCGGCGAAGAACTCCGGCTCTTCCGCCGCGAAGGCGAGATAGGCGCGGCCGAGGGCCTCGAAGGCGGAAAGCGGGCTCGGCTGCCCGTCGTTCCAGGCGGTGGCAAGCCGGTCGGCGAAGCGGATGAAGCCGGCCTCCGCCGTCTCCGCGATCAGCTCCTCGCGGTTCTGGAAGTGGCGATAGGGGGCGGCGGGGGAGACGCCGGCGGCACGGGCGGCGTCGGCGATGGTCACGCCCGCGATGCCCTTCTCGGCAATGAGGGACCGCGTTGCCTCGATCAGCGCCTCGCGCAGGTTGCCGTGATGGTAGCCGCGCCGCGCGCTCTTTCTCTCGTCGTCCATGGCCGCTCTATAGGCAAAGGGCTGCGGTGGCGCGAGCCGGTCAGAGCGGGTGCAGCGCGTCGGCGAGGTAGGCATAGGCAAAATCGTCGATCTCGCGCGTCGCCATGAGGATGGCTTCGGCGTCGCCGATCTTGCCCGCTTGGCCGAGGCCTGCCGCGAGGAACCGTCGTCCGATTTCGGGGAAATGGACGTCGCGGTCGTCGCCGGCATCTTCCGCGAGGAGGGTGCGGTTCTCGAGGGCCACGATCCGGGTCTTGCGACGGCCATGGGGCAGGCGCGTCTCGGCATGATGGAGTTGCGATAGGCGGTTGAAGCCGACGCCGAGGAGGAGCTGGTGGGTCTCCCCTTCATAAAGCCGGCCGGCCGGGGAGGCGGGGCCCGTGGCGAAGGGCAGGGGGTGGGCTTCGCAGAGCGCTTCGGCCCCGGCGCCAAGGGCAAGATAGGCGGTGCAGGGATGCGGGCTGCGACGGGTCCCGGGGCGCTGCCGGAACGCCTCAGGGATCGTGCCCATGGACGTCGGTGTCTCGGTTAGCGGGAGCCAGGGGCAGATCCGGCGCGCCTCCTTATGGAGACTGTCAGGAAGGGTCCGGTGACGGCCCGGGACGGAGAGGCTGTCCCGGAAGCCGGCCATAACGAGGGTGCCGCCCGAGGGATCATCGGCGCCGACCGTGGCGATGAGGGCTTCGACGACGGTCGCAGCGCCCCCCTCGACCCGGCCGAGGGCGGAGAGGGAGGCGTGGACCATCAGCGTGTCGCCGTGTCGGACCCCGAGTGCGGCGAGGTCCGCGGCGATCCGGTCAAGCGAGTGTGCCATCGGGCGCGATCCGGGTTGCCCCGTTGAGATAGGGGCCGAGCGCCTGGGGCAGCGTGACCGAGCCGTCCGGGTGCTGGCCGTTCTCGAGCACGGCGATCAGGCAGCGGCCGACGGCGAGGCCCGAGCCGTTGAGGGTGGAGACGAATTCCGGTCGCGCCTCCGCCTCGCGCCGGAAGCGGCCGTTCATGCGCCGCGCCTGGAACTGGCCGCAGACGCTGCAGGACGAGATTTCGCGATAGGTGCCCTGGCCGGGGAGCCAGACCTCGATGTCATGCGTCCGCTCCGCCCCGAAGCCCATATCGCCGGTGCAGAGCACGACCGTGCGGTAGGCGAGGCCGAGGCGTTCGAGCACGGCCTCGGCACAGCGGGTCATGCGTTCGAGCTCCGCCCGGCCGTCCTCGGGCGTCACGATGCTCACCATCTCGACCTTCTCGAACTGGTGCTGGCGGAGCATGCCGCGCACGTCCCGCCCCGCACTGCCGGCCTCGGAGCGGAAGCACTGGGTATGGGCCGTGAAGCGCAGGGGCAAGGTGCCGGGCTCGAGGATCGTTTCGCGCACGAGGTTGGTGAGCGTGACTTCTGCGGTGGGGACGAGCCAGAAGTCGTCCGTCGTGCGGTAGAGGTCCTCGGCGAATTTCGGAAGCTGGCCGGTGCCGACCAGCGCCTCCTCCCGCACCAGGACGGGCGTCCAGATCTCTTCGAGCCCGTGCTCGGTGGTGTGGAGGTCGATCATGAATTGCGCGAGTGCGCGGTGGAGGCGGGCGACGGCACCCTTCAGCACCACGAAGCGGCTGCCCGCGAGGGCGGCGGCCCGTTCGAAATCGAGCGAGGCGGCGACGGCCGGTATCTCGAAATGCTCCTTCGCGCCCTCGATCGCCTTGGGCTCGCCCCAGCGACGGATTTCCACGTTGGCCGCCTCGTCCGCGCCGTCGGGGACGTCGTCGGCGGGCAGGTTCGGCAGGCCGAGAAGGAGATCGGTGAGCGCAGCATCGGCGGTTTTCGCCTCGTCCTCGAGGGCTGCGATCTCGTCCTTCTTGGTCCCGACAAGGGCGCGCAGGCGTTCGAACTCCGCCTCGTTGCCGCTCGCCTTGGCCTTGCCGACCTCCTTCGAAGCCGCGTTGCGCTCGGACAGCGCCGCCTCGGCGGCGGCGATGGCGCGGCGACGTTTGGCATCGATCTTAAGGATCTCTGCCGACGCGCCCTCGCCACCCCGGCGCATCAGCGCCTTGTCGAAGGCCTCGGGGTTCTCGCGGATATAGCGGATGTCGTGCACGGTCGTGCTCCGGTTGGGCTTGAGGTCGGATCGGGTCGTTGGCGAGGTGCGCGGGTTATGGCGCAAGCGGCGTCGCGCGGCCAGAGACAGCTTGAGCCTGAGCAACGCTTAGCGGGAGGACTGCGGCGATCGCAGGCAGCGCCGGCGTCGTGCAGATGTCAGAGCATCATGAGAGGGCGACTGCCATCAGCACGCCATAGAGTGCGAGGCCGGCAGCCGCGACGGCGTAGTACACCATGTCCAGCATCTTGACCTCCGCACCCGGCCGAAGCGCTGCTGCGCCGGCCAATCGACGCGAGACAGTTTGTCACGGTTCCAGCGTCTGTCAATGCACTTGGCCGTCAGATGCCTGGGGCCTCGACCGGGGCGTCTGTGGCGTGCCGTCGGCCCGCGTTCCCTTGCATCGCCCCCGGCCCCCCGTATATCAGCCTCGCGATGCGTCGGTCGGTTGGCTGGCAGCGTCCAACCACTGACAGCGAAAGGCCGCTCATGTTCGTGACCCCCGCTTACGCGCAGGCCGCCGGTGCGGCGCCAGGTGCCGACACGTTCCTCGTACAGCTGCTACCGCTCGTGCTGATCTTCGTGATCTTCTACTTCCTGCTGATCCGGCCGCAGCAGAAGAAGGCCAAGGAGCACGCGAACATGGTGAGCAATCTGCGCCGGGGCGATCAGGTGATCACCTCGGGCGGCATTTATGGCAAGATCACGCGCGTGAAGGACGACGAGGAGGCGGAGGTCGAGATCGCCGAGGGCGTGAAGATCCGCATCGTGAAGTCGACCGTGCTGCAGGTGGTGAGCAAGACGGAGCCGGCGAAGGACGCTTGAGCCGGCAGCCCAGGCGCATCGAGGCGGCCGGGCAGGGGCGCCGGGCACGGGCCCGCGCCGGAAAACATCGATAGGGCGGGCCCTTGCTCCAGATACCTCTACTGAACCGTATTCTGATTGTCGGCGCCTGTGTTCTGGGTCTCGCCTTCGCGATGCCGAACCTGCTCGGGTCCGAGACACGCAGCTCGCTGCCGACCTGGCTACCGCATCAGGCGATCAATCTGGGGCTCGACCTGCGGGGCGGGGCGCATCTCCTCGTCGAGGTGGAGATCGAGGAGGTCTATGCCGAGCGCATGCAGAACCTCCGCGGCGAGGTGCGCCAGGCGCTTGTCGATGCGGGTGTGCGCCGGTTCTCGCGCCTTGCGGCGAGCGAGCGGGCGGTGTCGGTCGAGATCACCAACGCCGAGGATGTGGATGCGGCGGAGGCAGCGCTCCAGCGACTTGTCCTGCCCGTGGGCGGCGGGCTGGCCGGCGGCTTCGGCATGGGCGGCGGGTTCGGTGTCAACAATTTCGACCTCATCCGCGAGGGGCAGGGCCTGCGCTTGCAACTGACCGAGGCGAACGAGGTGCTGATTACGGACCGCACGATCGCCCAGTCCCTCGAGATCATCCGTCGCCGCATCGACGAGGCCGGAACGCGCGAGCCTACCATCCAGCGCCAGGGTGAGGACCGCATCCTCGTGCAGGTCCCGGGCGTCGGCTCGGCCGAGGAAGTGCTGGCGCTGATCGGGCGGACGGCACGGCTCTCGTTCCACATGGTGGAAGGTATTGGCTCCGACGCTGCAAACCCCGGTCCCGATCAAATCGTCCTCCAGGATATCGACACTGGGGAGCCGCTTCTCCTCCAGCGGCGCGCCTGCCTTTCCGGAGAGAACCTCGCCGACTCGAGCCTAGGCTTCGATCCCGACAGCGGACTTCCGGTGGTCAACTTCTCCTTCGACTCCGCCGGTGCTCGGATCTTTGGGCAGAAGACGGCCGCGAATGTGGGTCAGCTTTTTGCGATTGTGCTCGATGGCGAGATCATCTCGGCGCCGCGCATTCGCTCGCCGATCCTTGGCGGGTCGGGTTTCATCGAGGGCAATTTTACGGTCGAGAGTGCGACGGAGCTCTCGATCCTGCTGCGCTCCGGTGCGCTGCCGGCCTCGATCTCAGTGCTTGAGCAGCGGACGGTCGGGCCGGATCTGGGTGCGGACTCGATTGCCGCCGGCGAGCTTGCTTCGCTCCTCGCCTTCGCGCTGGTGCTGGTCTTCATGGGCACGGTCTACCGGCTCTTCGGCATCTTCGCGATCTGCGCGCTTCTCATCAATGTGGGGCTGATCTTCGGGCTGCTCTCGGCCATAGGGGCGACGCTGACGCTGCCTGGTATTGCGGGCATCGTGCTCACCATCGGTATGGCGGTCGATGCCAACGTGCTGGTCTTCGAGCGAATACGCGAGGAGCTCAAACGCGCGAAGAACCCGAGCCAGGCGGTGGACAAGGGGTATCGGGAGGCGTTCTCGGCGATCCTCGATGCCAACATCACCACCTTCATCGCGGCCGTGATCCTCTTCGCTGTGGGCTCGGGCCCCGTGAAGGGGTTCGCGGTGACGCTCGGCATCGGGATCCTGACCTCGGTCTTCACGGCCGTGTTCCTGACGCGCCTGATGATCGTGACCTGGCTGGCGCGCACCCGGCCGAAGACGCTGCAGGTCGAGCGCGTGGCGCTGGTGGGCAAGGAGTTCCACTTCCCGTTCATGAGCCTCCGGCGCATCTTCGCCGGCGTCAGTATCGCGAGCGTCGTCGGCGCAATCGGGCTCACCGCTGTTCTCGGGCTCAATTTCGGCATCGACTTCCGCGGCGGCACGATGATCGAGGCGCGGACGGCAGAGGCCGCGGATCTTGGCGAAGTGCGGACTACGGTAACAGGCCTCCAGCTTGGCGACGTTCAGGTGCAGAGCTTCGGCTCGGACCGCGACGTGCTGGTGCGCGTCGAGGAGCAGGAGCTCACGGGCGATGAGCGCATGGATGTGGCCCAGCAGGTCGGCGATGCGCTGCAGGAAGCCATTCCCGGCACGGAGATCCGGCGCGTCGAGGTCGTGGGGCCCAAGGTATCTGGCGAGCTCCTGCAGGCGGGCGTGCTTGCCATCGTCCTCGCGGTCTCGGCGGTGCTGATCTACATCTGGCTCCGCTTCGAGTGGCAGTTCGGCGTCGGTGCGGTGGTGGCGCTTGTCCATGATGTAGGGCTGACGATCGGGGTCTTCGCGCTTCTCGGCATCGAGTTCAATCTGGCGATCATCGCGGCACTCCTGACCATCGTCGGCTACTCGCTGAACGACACCGTGGTGGTCTATGACCGGGTGCGTGAGAACCTGCGAAAATACAAGAAGATGGAGCTGGCGGATCTCCTCGATCTCTCGGTGAACGAGACGCTGTCGCGGACCTTGATGACCTCGCTCACGACCCTTGTGGCGCTGCTCGGCCTCTTTTTCTTCGGGCCCGAGGTGATCCAGGGCTTCACCTTCGCGATGATCTGGGGCGTGCTGATCGGGACCTACTCCTCGATCTTCATCGCCGGCGCCCTGCTCCTTGCGATGAACGTGAAGCGCGACTGGTCCGACCCGGGCGAGGTGCAGAAGGCCGGTGTCCGTTTCGATGGCGCGCAGGTCTGATCGGCGCGCGCCGATATCGGTAGGGTGGGGTTCGACCCCACCGCTGTCGTGTCGGAGGGCGGCCCGGTGAAGATGACCGAGATGCCGCTCGGCGCCCAGCCCGCCATCGATGGCTACGGTCCGGGCGGCTTTCGCATCGGCGGCGTCTGGCGCGAGGGCGCGATGCTGGTGAGCCCCGACGGCGTCACCCCGCTCGCCGATCCCGCCGACGGCATCGCGCAGCTGGCCGGCATCGAGGCGGGTGCGGTCGATCTGGTCATCCTCGGTCAGGGTGCCGATATCGGCCCGGTGCCGCACGACTGGCGCCTGGCGCTGGAGCAGGCGGGCCAGGGGCTCGAGCACATGGCCACCCCCGCCGCCTGCCGCACCTACAATGTCCTCCTCTCGGAAGACCGCCGGGTCGCGGTCGTCCTCCTGCCGGTGTGACTGGCGACCCGACTGGCGACCCGGCAGTGGCGCTTGGGCCGAGCGAGGCGCCCCTCATCCTGCTGCCGCCCCGCTTCGAGCAGTGGTGGGCGACGGCGCTCGCCGCACTCTTTGCGGGCCTCGGCCTGATGATCGTTATCCGCGATGTCGAGGCTCTGGTGGGTTGGCTCTGCCTTCTGTTCTTCGGCGGCGGGCTGCTGGTCGTGATGGGGCGATCGGTCTTTCGACGTGCCTTCCGGCTGGAACTCCATCCGGACCGGTTCATCGCGTTTCACCCGCGGCGCGTCTCGTCCGTGAGATGGGCTGACATCGAGGGTTTCGGCGTCTGGGGCCACGGTGCCACCACCCTGGTAGGGTGGCAGCTCCGCGAGGACGCGGAGAGAAGCGGTAGCATGCTGGATAGGGCGAACCGGGCGCTGAGCGCGCTGGATGGCACGCTGCCGTCCCTCTATGGCTTCACACCCGAGGGGTTGGTGGCTTTGCTGGAGGCATGGCGGTTGCGGGACGCGCCCAAGGGCGGCTGATCGTCTGGGTCTGCTACTCTTGAGCCTGCACCGAAGCTGCGAGGTTTTTCTCCGGAACGCTCTGGGCTACATCAGCGGCGGCAGCGGCCGCTGCCCCGCCGCCGGCGTCCACCGGCCCGCGGCGAGACGACAATTCCGACCCGGAGGAGAGCCCCATGGCCTTCACGCTGCCCGATCTTCCCTATGCCCACGACGCGCTCGCCGGCCATGGCATGAGTGCGGAGACCTTCGAGTACCATCACGACATCCACCACAAGGCCTATGTGGACAACGGCAACAAGCTCATCGCGGGCACCGAGTGGGAGGGCAAGTCGGTCGAGGAGATCACGACCGGCACCTATCAGGCCGGCGCCGTCGCGCAGTCGGGCATCTTCAACAACGCCTCGCAGCATTGGAACCACTGCCAGTTCTGGGAGATGATGGGTCCTCAGGAGGGCATGCCCAGCAATCTTGAGGCGCGGCTGATGGATGCCTTCGGCTCGGTCGACGCCTTCAAGGAGCAGTTTGCCGCGGCGGGCGCCGGGCAGTTCGGCTCGGGCTGGTGCTGGCTGGTGAAGGACGGCGACGGGACGCTTAAGGTCACCAAGACCGAAAACGGCGTGAACCCGCTCTGCTTTGGGCAGACCGCTCTTCTCGGCTGTGATGTGTGGGAGCACAGCTACTATATCGACTTCCGCAACAAGCGCCCGGCCTATCTCTCGAACTTCCTCGAAAAGCTGGTGAACTGGGAGAACGTGACGGCCCGGCTCGAGGCCGCCGGCGGCTGACGTCGGGCGCATCGACGTGTTTGGGGGCTGGCGGTGACGCCGGCCCTTTTTCGTTGAAGGCCACGGTATCGAGGCAGGCGGAATCGCGGCTGGTCGCCGCGATGCTTGTTTGTGGTTGCTGCTGCATCCGGTTCGTGCGCCTTGCCGCCGTTCTTTGCCTGGCTGCGCCTGCACATTGGGCTGGGGAGGAGCCACGGGGGCTCCTGTCCGAGCGTTCGCCGAAGACCGGGCCGCGTCAAGGACAAGCGGGCTTTGCCCGTCGCTGCGCGATCCTTGACCCGGTCCGGGCTTCGGCGGGGTAGGTTGTCGGGGGCTCAGAGGCTCTGGGCCAGGCGGTCGAGGGCGGTGTCGGGGGTGGGCGCGAGGCAGAGGTCCTTGCTGAGGCCAGGACCTGCGAAGCCGTGGGTCACGAAGTGGGTGACGAGTGCGGCGAAGGGCTGCCAGTAGCCGTTGGTGTCGAGCAGCACCACGGGTTTCGTCGTGATGCCAAGCTGGCGCCAGGTCAGCGCTTCCACGAGCTCGTCGAGCGTCCCGGCGCCGCCCGGCAGGGCGAGCACGGCGTCCGCGTTCTCGAGCATCAACTTCTTGCGCTCATGCATGGTCTCGGTCACGACCATGGCGGTGATGTCGCGCTTGGCGACCTCGAGATCGACGAGGCGGCGGGGGATGAAGCCGAGGACCGGTGCGCCGCCCTTCATCGCCGCCTCCGCTGCGAGGCCCATGAGCCCGTGATCGCCCGCGCCGTAGACGAGGCCCCAGCCGCGGGCGGCGATGGCGGTGCCGACGGCGATGGCGGCCTCGGCGAAGGCGCTGTCGTGACCGGGGCGGGAGCCGCAGTAGAGGCAGATCATCGGTCTTTCGGTCATGCATCCTCCGCGGCTTGGCGGCCTCGCGCAGGCGCGGCGCCAACGCATCACCGGCACATCATCCTGGCGCTGGACCCCTGCCCTCGGCTCACGCCTGGCGGGCGACGCTGTTCTCCAGTTGCGCTTCGTGCCATAAAAGGCCGAGGGGATTGCGGCAAGTACGGTGGAGAAGGTGTTGAAAAGGGCGGCGATCATCGCGGTGCTCTGTGGGATCGGACTGCTGGCCGCGATGCAGGCCACGGGCCGGCTCGAGCTCGTGACACGCCTCGTTTGGCATCCTGAAACCGACGTCGGCGACGTCTCGGAGGGTGTGGCGGCCGCTGGCGCCGGTACGGAGGCCGTCGTCACCTCATCGTCGGAAGAGGTGGTGAGCGCCGCCGGACCCACGACCGATGACACGACCACCGACCAATCTGGCGCCGACGCCTCCACGAGCCGTGACCCGAGCCCCGATGCCGTGGCGTCGGCTGCGGCTGGCGCGGCGGATGGCGCGGACAGTGAAGCGCGCCCCGCCGGCGCTGATGTGGTGGATGCCGAGGGGGAGACTGCCGAGGAGGGCGTTGCGGATGCCGGGCCGACGGCTGCGGCGGGAGATGCAGCACTCGCTACCACCTCCGTCGCGCGTCCGGCCTCCGGCGGTGCTGCGGCGACAGGGTCGGGGCTGCGCCAGCCGGGTCGTCCGTCTGATGCATCGATCGGCGGCAGCGCCGTCGCATCGGGCGGGTTTGCGCCCTCGTCGCTCGGGCCCTCATCCATTGGCGGGAGTGCTGCGGGCGGGCTCGCGGCACCGCAGGGCATTGCTGCGGAAAACCTCGGCCTAGTCTCGCCTTCGGCCGAGACGGGCATCGGTGCTGCACTCCAAGCGCGGCCGGACGGGGAGGTGCCGGTCCTCGGGGATGGCGGATCCGCCGCCCTCGCAGCACTCGATCCAGCGACGACGGAGATCGCTCCGCCGACGGGCGCTGCCGTGCAGGACAGAGGCGCCTCGGATGACACCGCCGCGCCACGCTTCGATGTCGTTCGTGTGGCCCCGGACGGCATGGCGGTGATCGCGGGCCAGGCCCCCCCCGGAGCGCGCGTGGAGCTCCTGATCGACGGGCAGGCGCTGACCGCGACGGAGGCGGATGAGAATGGCAGTTTCGCGATCGTCACCGATATCGGCAGCACGGAGGTTCCGCGGTCTCTACAGCTGAGGCTTGGAGAGCATGCGGCGCCGGACGACGAACCGGTGCAAGGCGACGCGATCCGGGTCGCGGTGATCGAGAGCGCGCCGGGCGCGCGCGAAGGCCTGCTGCATTCAGGGGAGCCCGAAGCGCTGACCGGGGCAGAGACGGCGACCGACGAGGCGCGACCGACGCCCGAGGGCGCCCCGCTCTTGCCCAGCGCCGCCGGCACGGGCGGCCTGAGCGCCCCGGTCGTGCTGCTGCCGCGGCTCGATGACGGCGCGGGCAGCGGGACGGGCGAGGGTGCGGCGCCGACGGCGGTGCGGGCAGGCTCGGAGCGCGTGGCCCTTGTCGCACCGGGAGCGACATCGGTCCCGCGCCTCGTGCTCGACACCCTGAGCTATGTCGAAGGCAAGGATGGCACTGCAATCGGCCGTGCGCCGGGCGGCGCGATCATCCGCGTCTTTGTCAACAACGCCCGGGCCACGCAGACGCGCGCGAGCGGGCAGGGGGATTGGACGGCGAGGGTGCCGGCCGCGATGATGCGGCAGGCGGAGCTTCTTCGCTTTGAGCAGATCGACGAGAGCGGCGCGGTGGTCTACCGGCTGGAGACGCGGTTCTCCTATCGCGAGAACGGCGCCACGCTGGCGCTGCGGGAACGCACGATCACGGTCGAGAAGGGCGACAGCCTCTGGCGGCTTGCCGAGAACGTCTATGGCGACGGGCTGCGCTACAGCGTCATCTTCGGTGCGAATGACGGGCTTATCCGCGATCCCGACCTGATCTATCCCGAGCAGGAGTTCGTGATCCCCGAGTTCGTGGACGAGGGCGCCGCCGACCGGTGACCTCATCGGTGCAAGGGCAGCGATGGACAAGGCGGCTATGCGCTTGTGCCGGGGATGCCGCGCCGTAGGTATGATCGGATCTGCCTTCCACCGATCATGAGGCTTCGATGGCGCGCCGCGGGCGTAGAAGAGACACAGCAGGCTCGCCGGAGCTCTCGATCCTGGCGCGCGTGGTGCCGGATATCTGGCCCGCGGGGCGGCCGGATCTGCGGCTTCGGGTCATTGCCTCGCTGACGCTTCTGGTCCTCGCAAAGGTCTCGGCGCTCACGACGCCCTTCTTCTTCGGCTGGGCGGTCGATGGGATCGGGCCGGAGGGCACAGCGGGCCTCGCCTGGGCGCCCGCCGCGCTGGTGGCGGCCTATGTCACCGTTCGCGTCCTTTCGACGGCACTGCAGCAGCTTCGCGACATGGTCTTTGCGCGCGTGGGGCAGTTCGCGCTCCGCAGCCTTGCCCTTCGCACCTTCGGGCATATCCACGCGCTCTCGCTGAGCTACCACCTCAGCCGCCGCACGGGCGAGCTTAGCCGGGTGACGGAGCGGGGGATCAAGGCGATCGACTTCCTGCTCCGCTACCTCGTCTTCAGCATCGTGCCGCTGTCGGTCGAGCTGGTGATCGTGGCCACGATCTTTTGGACGGCGTTCGGCTTCTGGTACTTCGCCGCGCTCCTGTTGACCGTGGGGGTCTACGTGACCTTCACGCTCCTGGTCACGGACTGGCGGCTTCGGATCCGCATCCGGATGAACGAGGAGGATCAGGACGCGCATCAGAAGGCCGTGGACAGCCTGCTGAACTACGAGACGGTGAAGTATTTCAACGCCGAAGATCGGGAGAGTGCGCGCTACGACATGGCGATGGCCGGTTATCAGGAGATGGCGGAGAAGACGGCGGTCTCGCTCGGCCTTCTCAATATCGGGCAGGCGATCATTATCGGCGGCGGGCTCTTCTCGGTGATGGCGCTGGCGGCGTCGCAGGTGCAGGCGGGGGTCCTCAGCGTCGGTGACTTCGTGGCGGTCAACGCCTTCCTCATCCAGATAACGGTGCCGCTGAACTTCCTTGGCACGGTCTATCGGGAGATCCGGCAGAGCCTGATCGATATGCGCGAGATGTACGGGCTGCTCGACACCGCACCCGGTCTTGTGGACGCGCCCGATGCAAGGCCGCTCGAGGTGGCAGCCGGCCGGGTGACCTTCCGGGACGTGTCCTTCGGCTACGGGCCGGACAGGCAGGTGCTGAAGGGCGTCGACTTCTCCGTGCCGGGCGGCGGGACGCTGGCGATCGTCGGGGCCTCGGGGGCGGGTAAATCGACCATCGGCCGGCTGCTCTTCCGGTTCTACGACGCGACCGGCGGGACGGTTGAGATCGACGGGCAGAACGTGCGGGGGCTCACGCAAAGCTCGCTCCGCTCGGCAATCGGTGTGGTGCCGCAGGACACCGTGCTCTTCAACGACAGCATTGCCTACAACATCGCCTATGGCGCGGAAGGGGCGACCCGGGGGGATGTGGAGGAGGCGGCGAAGGCTGCGCGCATCCACGACTTCATCATGGGGCTGCCGGCTGGTTACGATACGCCCGTGGGCGAGCGGGGGCTGAAGCTATCCGGCGGCGAGAAGCAGCGTGTGGCCATCGCACGCACGATCCTCAAGGACCCGCCGATCCTGCTGCTCGATGAGGCCACATCCGCGCTCGATACCGGAACCGAGCGGGCCATCCAGGCGGAGCTGAAGCGGTTGGGGCAGGGGCGTACGGTGCTGACGATTGCGCACCGCCTGTCGACAGTCGTCGATGCGGACGAGATCGTGGTGCTTGAGGAGGGGCGCGTCGCGGAGCGCGGTACGCATGACGCGCTCATGGCGCGGAACGGCCGCTATGCCGAGATGTGGGCCCGACAGGAGGCGGAAGTGCCTGCCTGAGCCCGTCGACCTTCCGCGATCCTTCCCGGATCAAATGTCTTCGTGGGCATGCTGGCGCTGCGTTCTCCACTGCAAGGCAGACGCGTCTGTCGCGTTTATCGGATGCGTTTGCGAAGGCATTGCCTGACACGGTATCTTCGCCGAACTGTCATCGGCGGCGTTTGCAGGCCCGTCGATGGACTGATCGGTCGACGCGGCTTGAGACGGGTGCAGCATGATCTCGGATTTCCCCGACTGGCGGCCGGGACGCGACGCTGCGAAGGGGCCGCTCTCGGTCTTCAACGTGAAGTCGATCCTGGTGCTGATCCGCAGCCTCCTGAGCGAGATCGGTGCTGGCGCGGCGGTCGTTGGACGCGATGACCGGTATGGTCGCGCGGCGCGCTGGATCTTTGTCGCTGCAGGCATCGCCTTCGCCGTGCATATCGTGCTCGCGGTCGGGCTGGGGATGGAGAACCCGGTCGCCTATACGCTTTGGCATCTGGGGATCTTTCGGCTCGATCGGGACGGCTCGCTGCCAGAGTTCTTCGAGTACGGCCTGATCTGCCTTGCCGCCTATACGATGTGGCGCGCGGCGGCGTTCTGTAACTCGTATCTTCTGCGAATGGTCGCCTTCACCCACGCCTATCTCTTTGCCGACAACGCCTTCAACCTGCATGAGAAGGCCGGCCGAAACCTGCCCGTCGAGAGCAAGGTCGATGGCGAGGCGATCTATATGAGCGTCGTCGCGGTGATTGTCGCCGCTCTGCTGATCTATGGATTTCTGAGGGATCGCGGGCGGCTGACGGGCATCGCGCTCGTCAATGGCTGCTACTTCGTGGCGATGGCGGTCTTCGCCATTGCCCTCGATTTCGTCCACTCGCTCTACGACAAGCTGTCCTTCGCCGTGAACCACGTCCTCTCCGTCATCGAGGACGGGGGAGAGATGACCGTGATCGTGCTTCTGGGGGTCTACAGCCTGTCGATCCTGGCGAGGCTGCCGGCCGCAGGGAGCGCGGACGCGGAGCCGCAGAAACGCTGATCGGGGCTGGGAGCATCGGGTCTGGCGGTAGGATCGAGGGGCAAGAAACCCTTCGATGTCATCCCTGGGCTCGACCTTGGTGTCCGGAATGCCCCTCGATCCTAATCGTATGGCAATGATCTCGATTGCCGGATTAGGCCCGGCCATGACTGTGCCTGTTGTCGCAGCTGGATGAGCGCGAAGGATGGGAAGTCGGGAGGGCACGCCTTGGGGCACCCTCCCGTGCTGTCATTTGCGCTGGTCAGTTGACCGTCAGCGTGCCGCCGGTGCCGAGGCCGCCGCGGACGTTCTGCGCCTGGTAGTTGCGCGTCGCGCGGACGAGGTTGTTGAAGGCATCGACGAAGGCGGCGACCGTCGCCTTGCCCTCCGGCGTTCGGCTGTAGCCGCCGAGCGCACCGCCTACGCCGCCGCCGAAGGCACCGAGCGCGGTGCCGAAATTCGTTGCGGTCGATGAGCCTTCGGCGGCCGCAAGCTGCACGCCAGACCGGATATCGAAGAGCGACAGCGTCACGACGCTGTCCGAGGTACGGAGGCTGCCGGCGATTGCGCCGGCCGCCCCGCCGAGGAGCGCGCCAACGCCGGCGCCGAGAGCGCCTGAGTCGGCATTGTTGATGATGATCGCAGGCTCGAGGAAGTAGTCGGCCGCGACGCGCTGTCCGCGCTGCTGGTTCGAGCCCGCGCGGAACTCGCCCGAGTTGCGCTGCTTGTCCGTGATGCCCTGGATCCGCGATTCGAGCCGCTGATTGCCGAGCGAGGTGATGACGAAGCAGTTCGACTGCTGCGCGGCGAGCCTGATCATCGGCTCGACCGAGGTGACGCCGGTCGTGCGCGCCCAGTAGCCGTACCAGGCCTTGTCCCGCCCGTCATCGACCGCAAGCGTGCCGAGGGTCTCGGGACAGCGCTCGAGCCCGGGGTTCGCGTTGACCGTGGTCGAGCCGCCGGCCGAGCCTGAAATCGCGGTGCCGCCTGTGCCTTGCGTCACCTGTCCCCCCTGGCAGGCGGCCAGCAGCCCCGCGAGCGCCACGCCGCCGATAAGCTTGCCGAAAATACTCATTCTGATCCCCACGTCCTTTCCAAAGAGACTGAATCGCGTCACGGTTCTATCGTAATCGCGTCGGGCTTGCGACGCAGCAATCATTGGCGTGGGAGGAAACTGGCATGACCGGTCGAGTTCTGGTGGAGAGACTGGGCGCGCGGTTCGGTCTGGCGGGGATCGCAGCGCTTTTGGTGCTCGCGGGCTGTCAGACGACGAGCCAGCAGAACGGCGTGGCGGTGACGACGCAGCCGGAGACGATCCGGATCTGCGACACCTCGGGCTGTTACGATGCGCCGTCGGATTATGCGAGCTACGACCCCTCCCAGGCTGTGCCGGACGACGATCCGAACGGCCTCCTGCCGTTCCTGATCCCGGAGGCGGAGGCCGATCCGCGCGCCGCCCATGATCTGGCGCTGCGCTACATGCGCGGCGACGGCATCCGGCGCCAGCCCTTCGAGGCGATCCGCTGGATGCGGAGCGCTGCGGACCGGGGCAATGTCGATGCGCAGGCCGCCCTCGGCAAGCTCTACCTCTCGGGGCTGGAGGAGACCGGGCCGGACTATCAGGAAGCGGTGAAGTGGCTGGAGCTCGCCTCGGCCAATGGTGACAGGGAGAGCCGGGGGCTGCTGACGGAGGCGCGGGAGCTGCGCGACAGCGATCCGGCGCGGCTCGCCTGGCAGGACCGCTATACCTACCCATACTGGTACCGCACGCGGTATTACGGCTACTGGCGGGGCGGGCGGTACTTCTACTACTGACCACGTCTCGGGCGGTGCGAGGCAAGCGGCATCCCGGCTGGTCGCCGGGATCGGTTCTTGCGGGGTACTGCTGTGGCTGGGCCTTGGGTTGTCCGATCGGCTGCGTCGCCTGACAGCGAGCTGAGGTTCGGGGCTGGGGAGGAGCCGCGAGGGCTCCTCAACGAGCGTTCTCGAAGGATGGACCGCGTCAAGGACGCCCGCGATGAAGGATCGCGGCCGCCGCCACCGGCGGTGGCGGTGCCATCCTTGACCCGGCCCATCCTTCGGGCCCGGGGAGGGGGTGGTCACTCGGCAGCGCGGAGGACGGGGCGCGGGCGCGGCTCGTCCCAGACGATCTCGGAGAGCTCTTTCCTTGCAAGCGCGCGGCGCAGGCGGCGGTCGGCGAGATAGGGGTGCTCGCGATGCTTCCGCCATAGGAGCGCGAGGGCCGAGTGCCAGAGCCAGCGGAGGGAGAGGCCGAGCCCGGCGAGCGTCCATTCCCGCGCGGCAAGTGCTGCTGGCGTCACCACGAGCGTCAGGATCGTCGCGAAGCCGAGGCCCCAGACGACGGCGGTGGCGAGCTGGGTCCACATCTGTGCCGAAGGCGCGTTGAAGGCGACGGCGCCCGCCGCGAAATCGAGGCTGACCGCGAACATCATGGGCGCGAGGCCGATCATCGTGGTCACGGTCGTCAGCAGCACCGGGCGGATGCGATCCTCCGCCGTGCGCACGATCGCCTCGAGCCGGGGCATGGAGCCCGCGAACTCCTGATAGCGGTCGATCAGCACGATGTTGTTGTTCACCACGATACCCGCGAGCGCGACGATGCCGAGCCCGGTCATGATGATCGAGAAGGTCTGGCCCATGACGAGCGCGCCGATGAGGACGCCGGCCACGGACATCACGACCGCCGAGAGCACCAGCACGGCATTGTAGAGCGAGTTGAACTGCGCGAGCAGCAGCACGAACATGAGGCCGAGGGCGCCCGCGAAGGCCACCATAAGGAACTGCTGGCTTTCGGCCTGTTCTTCGCGGTCGCCAACGAAGCGCGCTTCGATGCCCGCCGGGAAGGGGGCGGTCTCGAGCCACTCCTCGAGTTCCTCGATCTTGTCGACATCCTGCACGCCCGGGGCGACATCGGCGCGGACGAGGAAGTAGCGCATATCCTCGCGCCGCTGGATCTCGGCGAGTTTCTGGACGGGCGTGCGGGTGACGAAGTTCGAGAGCGGCACCTGGCCGAGATCGGTCGGGACCTTTAGGCTGTCGAGTGTCGAGAGGGTTCGCTGATCGACGGGGAAGCGCGCGCGGATGTCGAGCTCCTCGTCGCTGTCATCGGCGCGGAGCGTGTCGAGCGTCGCACCCTGGGTCACGAACTGCACGAAGGGCCCGATGGCTGCGATATCGGCGCCGTATCGGCCGGCCACGGCACGGTCGACGCTGATCTGCCACTCGATGCCGGGGAGGGGACGGGTGTCGTCGACATCGACGAGACCTTCCGTTCGGTCAAAAAACGCGCGAGCGGTTGCGGCGGCCGCCGAGAGGTCGCTCCAGTCCCGGCCACGAAGCTCAAGCTGGATCGGCTTGCCCTGCTGGGGGCCGTCCTCGATCTCGAAGACCTCGCCCGCGAAGCCCGGCAGATCCGCGACCGCCGCGCGCACATCGGTCATGATGTCCTTTGCCGAACGGCGGGTGCGCCAGCCTTCGAGCTCGATCTGCACTTCGCCGATGGCGTCCGGCGGGGGGTCGTCACCCGCGATACCGCCACCGTCGCCCGCGAAGGCGAAGACGTTCATCACGCCGTCGATGGCGAGCACGCGATCTTCGACGATGCGGACGAGGCGGTCCTTCTCCTCGACACTGTTGTTGCCGCGAGCGCGGACATAGACGATGGCGCGCTCGGCATCGAGATCGGTGAAGAACTCGGTGCCGTTGTTGTGCTGGCCGTAATAGGTGAAGACGCTCGCGACGGCCGCGCCTGCGATGCCGAGGGCGAGGAAGGGGCCGACGGGGTTGAGCACGATCAGCCCCATGACCCTGCCGAAGATGCTGCGCTTGTAGGGCTTCGGCGCTTGCGGGCGCTGACGTGCTTTCTCGATCCCGAGGCTGCGGGAGAGGCGCCCGGCCAGCCCGCCGAGGACGGGCAGGTAGAGGAGGGCGACGATCAGCGACGCCGTCAGCACGAAGATGATCGTGACCGGCAGCTGGCCCATGAACTGTCCCGGCAGGCCGGGCCAGAGCAGCATCGGCAGGAAGGCGCAGAGCGTCGTGCCGGTGGAGGCGACGATGGGCCAGAACATGCGGCGGGCGGCTTCCGTATAGGCCTTCATCGGGCCGACGCCTGCCGCAACCCGCTTGTCCGCATACTCGACGACCACGATCGCGCCGTCGACCAGCATGCCGACAGCGAGGATGAGGCCGAACATCGTCATGTTGCTGACCGTCATGCCGAGGGCCGCCATCAGCGCGAAGGAGAGCAGGAAGGAGCACGGGATCGCGACGCCGACGAGCATGGCCGAGCGGAAGCCGAGCGAGGCCAGGATGACGATCATCACGAGGATACAGGCGGTCAGGACCGAGCCCTCGAGCTGGCCGACCATGTCCTTGACCCAGCGGCTTTCGTCGAGCGCGGTCTCCACCTTCACCGCGGCGGCGAGGGCGGGGGGCCAGCTTGCGACCTCGGCATCGATCGCCTCGCGGATCTCGTCGACCGTGGAGATGATGTTCTCGCCGATGCGCTTTGAGACGCTGATGGAGATCGAGGTCGTGCCGTCGAAGCGCGCAGTGCCCGAGCGGTCCTCGAACGTCCGGCGCACATCGGCGATATCGGCGATCTGGACGATCCGGTCGCCATTGGTCTTCACGGGGAGCTCGTTGACGTCCCGCGGCTCCTCGAAGGCGCCGGGCACGCTGACGGAGAAGGCGCCGGTGCTGCTCTGGACCTGGCCCGCGGCAACGAGGCGGTTGTTCCGCTCGACGATGTTGAGGAGGTCGGTGAGCGTGACCTCGTAACTCTCCATGCGGAGCGGATCGATCAGGACCTCGATCATCTCGTCCCGCTCGCCCTGCAGATCCGCCTCGAGCACGGAGGAGACGGTCTCGATCCGGCGCTGCATGTCCTTGGCGGCGCGGAGGAGCGTGCGTTCCGGAACCTCGCCCGAGAGCGAGACGACGAGGATCGGGAGCTCGCTGAGATTGACCTCGCTGACCCTCGGCTCATCCGCGTCGTCCGGGAATTCGGCCTCCGCACGTTGTACGCGGGCGCGCACATCGGCGACCGTGGCGGCCTGGTCCCAGCCGAAGTCGAATTCCAGGAGCACGGCCGCGTAGCCCTCGGCCGCGATGCCGGTCATCTCGGTCACGCCCTCGAGATCGCGGAGCTCCGCCTCCAGCGGACGCACGAGCAGCCGTTCGCTGTCGAGCGCCGAGACCCCTTCGAGCGGCACGCTGATATAGAGGACCGGGACGTCGATATCCGGGTTCCCCTCCTTCGGCAGGGTCGTGTAGGCGAAGAGCCCGAAGCCGATGGAGATCGCGACGAGCACCAGCACCATGCGGGCGCGGAAGGCGAGCCAGTCGATGATGCCCGTCATCCGCGCTCTCCGAGCCCGACGGCTTCGCCAAGGGTGGCCGGGGCCGCTTCGGGGTTCTCCACGGGCTTCACGAGGCGGCCGTCGCGCACGAATTCCTGCCCGACGACGATGACGGTCGCCCGGTCGGGCAGTCCGGCGACCCAGACGCCGTCGGCGGTGTCGCGCACGACCGAGACCGGGATGAAGCGCGCCCGGCTCTCGCTGTCGATGGTGCGGACGCCGAGACGCCCGGTATCGTCGAGCGTGAGCGCGGATTGCGGAAGTCGATGCGCGGCACCGCCATGCAGGACGACGCGGATCTCCGCCGTCATGCCGTCGCGGAGCTTGCCATCCGCGTTATCGAGCATGGCCTCAACGCGGTAGGTATGCGTGGTCTCGTCGCCCATTCGGCCGATGAAGCGGATAGCGCCGCGCCGCTCGGTTCCCGTGATGAGGCGCACCTCGACATTCTGGCCGACGGCGAGTCGGTCAACGTCCTGCTCCGAGACGAAGGCGGTGACCTTGGCCTGGGCGAGGTCGATCACGCTGGCGCAGATCTCGCCGGGACCGAGGCGGGCGCCGAGCTCGGCCGTGTCGCTCTCGAGCACACCGTCGAAGGGGGCACGAAGCTCAAGCCGGTCGATGTCGATCTCGACGAGGCGGAGGGCCGCTTCGGCCGCCTGCAGCTCGGCTTCGCGCGCCTTGCGGGCGGTCTCGGCCGTGAACCCTTTCTCCGCCAGACTGCGGGCAGCCTCCGCTTCCGCGCGTGCTTCCTCGAGCCGCGCCTCCGCCTCGGAAAGCTGGGCGCCGCGCGAGCCTTCGTCGAGCCGGCAGAGAACGTCGCCCTGCGCGACGCGCGTCCCGGCGCGCAGCGGCTCCGACACGACCAGTCCCGTCGTCTCCGCCCTCACGTCGACGCTCCGCCGCGCCTCGGTCCGCCCCCTCAGCCGCGCCTGCTCCAGCGCCGGCTCGGCCACCGAGCGGATGACCATCACGGGAAAGGCGTCGGGCGTTGCCGCCGCGGGCGCATCGGTAGTCTCCGGAACATGTTCAGATTGCTCGGCAATCGCCGGCGGCGCATCCTGGGGAGCGGTCACGGCCATGATCTGCGCAAGGTCGCCCTGGCGCAGCCCGAACCACCAGGCGAGGCCTGCGATGACCGCGAGCGCGGTGAGGATCGACGTGGCGCGCATGCTTTCCCACTGCTTCTATGACGATCGGCACTGCACACAACGAGAGTGGCCACCCGATCCGTCGGATGAAGATAGTAAGTCGTGCGGCGTCTCCAAGGAAGACAGACTGCGCTGTAAGTGAACGATGACAGACTGATAGATTTCGGGCGAAGCTCTTTTGCCGCCATCGCTTTCCGCAACGGAACACGCAGCGAATGGGCGGTCGCAGCGCAAGATTGCACGGCACAGGCGGCGACGTGTTGCCGCGGTCGGATCGGGGTCGCATGATGGAAGAGCGCCCAGACGACGACATTTGCGGAGGCCATCAATGTCGACCCGATCCACGATTTCGAAGAAATCGGCCATCGCAACACCCGAGAGCGCGGCCGAGGGCAATGCGGGGCGCAAGCGTATGACCGTACCGGCCTTCACGGCGCGAAAGCGTGGCGAGCCGCTGGTCTGCCTCACCTCCTACACCGCGCATGTGGCGGCGCTCTGCGACGAGCAGTGCGATCTTCTGTTGGTGGGCGACAGCCTCGGGATGGTGATCCACGGCATGCCCAACACGCTCGGCGTGACGCTCGAGCACATGATCATGCACGGCCAGGCGGTAGTGCGCGGGGCCAACAAGGCCATCGTGGTGGTGGACATGCCCTTCGGCAGCTTCGAGGAGAGCCCGGAGATCGCGTTCCGGAATGCGAGCCGCGTGGTCAAAGAGACGGGTTGTCATGCCGTCAAGCTGGAGGGCGGCGCGGATATGGCGCCGACGATCCAGTATCTCGCCCGCCGCGGTATCCCGGTGATGGCGCATATCGGCCTCATGCCCCAGGCGATGAACACGGCCGGCGGGTTCAAGGCGGTGCGGGACGAGGCACATTTCGATGCGGTGGTCGCCGATGCGAAGGCGGTCGAGGCCGCTGGCGCCTTCTCGGTCGTGGTCGAGGGCGTGGCCGCGCCGCTCGCCAAGCAGATCACGGACGCCATCAACATCCCCACCATCGGCATCGGCGCCTCGGCGGCCTGCGACGGTCAGATCCTGGTCTTCGAGGATATGGTCGGCCTCCTCCGCCGCGTGCCGACCTTCGTCAAGCGCTACGGCACGATGGAGGAAATGATGCGTTCGAGCATCGAGCAATACGCCGAGGAGGTGCGCGAGCGCGCATTCCCCGGGGAGGAGCATACCTACAAGACCAAGGGCTGAGCCCTCATCAGAGCGAGAAGCCGGGTGCGTGGCGTCTCCGTTGCGCTACGCGATCCGCCGCGTATCCCGGCGCTTGGCCGTTTGGAGGCATGGTCGCGCCGGCTCTCACCTCGGCCCGCTCCCTCCTTGCCCCGCCGGGCGGTTTAGCGGGGCGGGGTCGATGGCCAGTCGCCGTGCGGTTACGATGAGCGCGCAGAAGGCGACGAGACCCGTCAGCGCGTAGGCCCCAAGCACCGCCTGAAGCTCGTCGAAGGGCATGGCGCCCACGTCGCTGGATGTCGTCGAGGCCAGGATCAGCGAGCCGCTGAAGACAAGCTTCGATGTCAGGCTCTGCAGCGAGAGATAGGTCGCACGGCTGTCGCTCGAGAGAATCGGCTGGATGCGCGCGAGGATGAAGGGCCGGGAGAGGGCGTCCGGCACCTTGCGGAGGAAGAGAAGCGCGATGGCGGCGATTTCGTTCGTGAAGGCGAGAAGGCCCGTCAGCGCGAGATGCATGCCCATCGCGATCAGCACGATCGAGGCGAGCCCCAGCCGATGGCGGAGCCGGGGGGCGATCAGCGATGCCAGGAGCGAGCACAGCATCATGACCGTCGTCACCGCACCGCTGACAGCCGCACTCAGAGCCCAGGTGCCGTCCCGCCAGTCCGCTCCCGCCAGCGCCGTCTCGATGAAGGGCTGGCCGAAGACGAAGGCGATGTGGTCGAAGCTGTAGAGGACCACGCTGAGCGCGAAGAGCCAGCGGAGCACCGGCTCACGAAAGGCCGATCCGAGGCTCGCAAGCCGGGCAAGCTCACCGCCCGATGGCCCAGCCCGATTGCGCTTGGGCGGCTCGGCCAGGTTCAGCGCGACGATCAGCGTGCCAGCGAAGGCCAGCGCACTGGCGAGGAAGGGGAGGACCGGGCTCCAGAGCGCCATCAGCCCCCCGACGACGGCTGAGACTGCCAGTGCCGCGAAGCCGGATCGCCAGGCGCGCAGCTCGTTGGCCTCGACCTCCGCCTCGCGTCCCTCGGCCATCAGCGACTCGTAGAGAAGCGCGCTGTCGGTGCCGGAGGCGAAGGCGATGCTGGCGCCGAAGAGCACCTGCGCCAGCGCAAACGTGGCAAAGCTGTCCCCGATCGAGAGCAGGAGCGCACCCGAGAGCCCTGCCACCGCGGAGGCTGTCAGGGTCAACCGCCGGCCGACCCGGTCCGACATCCAGCCTGACGGGACCTCGAGCACAGTGGTTCCGATATCGAAGACGGCATAGAGCAGGATCGCCTCGGCCGCGGAAAGCTCCGCCTGGAAATAGAGGAACCAGACCGACTGCCAGAAGAGGAGGTTCTGAAAGAACCGAAGCCATGGATAGAGCCCGATATTGCGGGCGGTGCTCGATCCTGCGGCCGCGGCGAAGAGGCTGGGCATGTCGCGCCTCGTCTTGGAAGGGAGAAGCAGCATCCCGCGCGAAGGCGGCGCGTGCAAGCGTCGCCATGGCCGCCGGAGGCCCGCCGCCCGCGCGTTGGGCATTGCGCGCGCCGGGCGTTTGACTAGGGTGCGCGCCACCGATTTGGAGAGAGGGCGGCGTGAGCGACACCGACAGTTTCATCCGAGAGGTGACGGAGGAGGTCCGGCAGGACCGGATGCTGCGCTATTGGAAGGCCTACGGGCCTTTCGTCATCGGCGGCATCACGCTGATCGTGGCCATCGCCGCGGGGCTCGCCTACTGGGACACGCTGCAGCAGAAGCAGGCGGCGGAGAACGGGGGCTTCCTGCTGCAGGCGCAGGACGCCGAGGCGGGGACGGTGGGCGCCATCGTGAACGAGGTTGCCGGCCCTGCACAGGTCATCGCGATCATGCGCTCCGCACAGGCTCAGGCCGCCGCCGGTGAGCGGGCGGCGGCGGCGGATGTGTATGACAGCGTTGCCGACGATCAGGCCCAGCCCGAGCGCTATCGCGCGCTTGCCCGGCTCGAAGCGATCCGCCTCCGCGCGTCGCTGGGCGAGCCTGCGGCGATGTTGCCGGCGCTCGACGAACTGGCGATGCCGGGCGCCCTTTACCGTCCGCTGGCGCTCGAACTCCGCGCGACGCTCCGGCTGAATGCCGGCGATGTGGCCGGCGCACGCGCCGATCTTGCCACGATCCTGACCGAGCCGGCCTCGACCGGTGAGAGCAGGGCTCGTGCGAGCGCGCTCATTGAGACCCTGCCGCCCTCCGGCACCGTCAGCGCGGCGGATGGGGAGGTTTCTCAGTGAGCCTGCCGATCATGCGCCCGCTCCTCCTCACGGCGGTGCTGCTGCTGCCGACGGCATGCAGTGTCTTCGAGGACGAAGATCGCCTTGAAGGGACCCGCATTCCGGTGCGCGGTGAGCGGAGCACGTCGATCGTCGAGCCGGTGCCCGAGGGCGAGGAGCCGGCCGAGACCGCGAACCCAGGGCCTGCGCTCAGCTTCCCGTCGGCGGATGCGATTGTGGCACCGACGGGCGGAGCACCGCTGCCGCCGCCGCGCGAGATCGAAGCCTGGACCCAGACGAATGCCGTGGCGTCGCACAATGCCGGGCATCTCTCCGGCCCTGCCTCGTTGCAGCGCGTCTGGACCGCCGATGCCGGCACCGGCAACAGCGACGAGGCGCGCATCACGAGCGCTCCGGTCGCCGCCAATGGCCGCATCTTCACGCTGGACGCCGCCGCGGAAGTGCGCGCCTTCAACACCGGCAGCGGCGCACTCGCCTGGTCCACGCCGCTGGCGCCGGAAGGGGAGGACGGCGAGGAGGGCTTTGGCGGCGGTCTCGCGATCCTCGGCCCGCGGGTCTTCGTGACCACCGGCTTCGGCGAGATCGTGGCGCTTGAGGCAGGATCGGGGGAGGTCGCCTGGCGCACCAGCCTCGGCGCGCCCTTCCGCGCCGCCCCGGCGGCCGCAGGCGGCGTCATCGTCGCCGTGACGCGGGACAACAAGGCCTTCGGGCTGTCGGCGGAGACCGGCGATATCCTCTGGCGCGCCCCCGCCGCGGTCTCCGGCGCAGGGCTCCTCGGCGGCGCATCGCCCGCCGTTGCCTCGGGTGCCGCTCTCTTACCCTACAGCTCCGGTGAGCTTGTTGCGGTCCAGCTCGGAAACGGGCGGCGGTTCTGGTCGGCCGTGCTCTCGGGCGGGCGCCGCGGCCTCGCCCGGTCGGCGATCTCCGATGTGACGGGCGACCCGGTGGTCATCGGCCCCCTTGCGGTCGCAGCGAACCAGGCGGGCCGTATCGTCGCCATCGAAGGCCGGACGGGACGTCGTGTCTGGACGCGGTCCTTCGGCGCCGTGGGACCGCTCTGGGCTGCCGGCGACACGCTCTTCATGGTGTCTGACGCGGCCGAGCTTCTGCGCCTCTCGGCACGCAACGGTGCGACCGTGTGGTCGACCACGCTCCCCGCCTTCGAAGACCCCGAGGATCGCGAGGACCCCATCGGCTATTCTGGTCCGGTGCTGGTGGAGGGCCGTATCCTCGTGACGTCCTCGCTCGGTGAACTCCTTGCCTTCGAGGGCGTGGGCGGCCAGCCCGTGGCCACGACCGAGCTGACCGGCGGTTCCATCACCGGCCCCATCGTCTTCGACGGCACGGTCTTCGTGCTGACGGACGACGCTACCCTCGAAGCCTATCGCTGAGGGCGCTGGCGCAAGGGCCGGGAGCCGATGATCGCACCACCGCATGCCGAGCAGCGATCACAATAGAGTATCGCGGCGACCAGCCGCGATGCCGCTTGCTTAGACGGTCCGGTCTCCGTGGCTCTTGTGAGAGGAACCGGGGCCGGATAGATGGCCGCCCATGCCGTTCACGCTTGCCATCATCGGTCGGCCCAATGTGGGGAAATCGACCCTTTTCAACCGTCTCGTCGGTAAGCGCCTCGCACTCGTCGACGACCGGCCGGGGGTGACGCGCGATCTGCGCGAAGGGGACGCCCGGCTTGGTGACCTCAAGTTTCGCGTCGTCGACACGGCCGGGCTCGAGGAGGCGACCGATGACAGCCTTCCCGCCCGTATGCGGCGGCTCACGGAACGAGCCGTCGCGGAGAGCGATCTCTGCCTCTTCGTCGTCGATGCGCGCATGGGCATCACGCCCACGGACCAGGTCTTCGCCGACCTCCTCCGCCGCGGCGGGCGCAAGGTGCTGCTCGCCGCCAACAAGACGGAGGGGCGGGTGGGCGAGGCGGGGATGTATGAGGCCTATGCCCTCGGCCTCGGCGAGCCGATCCCGCTTTCGGCCGAGCATGGCGAGGGGATGGGCGAGCTCTATGCAGCCCTCGAGCCCCATATCGCAGCGCATGAAGCCGCCGAGGCTTCGGGCGAGGCGGACCCGGCGGCGGGCGAGGATGAGCTGGCCGAGAACCGCCCGATGCAGATCGCCGTCGTCGGCCGCCCCAATGCCGGCAAGTCGACGCTGGTCAACGCGATCCTGCGTGAGGACCGGCTGCTCACGGGACCGGAGGCGGGGATCACGCGCGATGCCATCAGCGTCGATGCGATGTGGGAGGGCCGCGCCTTCCGAATCTTCGACACCGCCGGCATGCGCAAGAAGGCGAAGGTTCAGGAGAAGCTCGAGAAGCTGTCGGTCTCCGACGGGCTTCGCGCTGTGCGCTTTGCCGAGGTCGTCATCCTCCTCATGGATGTCGAGACCGCGTTCGAAACGCAGGACCTGCGCATCGCCGACCTTGCCGAGCGGGAGGGGCGCGCCGTCGTCTTCGCCATCAACAAATGGGACGCGGCGGAGGATCGCCAGCAGCTCCTCAAAGACCTGCACGAACGCGCGGGCCGGCTCCTGCCGCAGCTTGCCGGGACGCCGCTGGTGACGGTGAGCGCGCTGACGGGAAGGGGTCTCGACAAGCTGAAGGGGGCCGTCGAGCGTCAGCACCGCATCTGGAACCTGCGCGTGCCGACCGCGAAACTGAACGACTGGCTCGCAGCCATGCTCTCCGCGCATCCGCCTCCCGCTCCCGGCGGCCGAAGGATCCGCATCCGGTTCGCGACGCAGGTGAAGAGCCGCCCGCCGAGCTTCGTCGCCTTCTGCTCGCGGCCCGAGGAGCTGCCGGCTGCCTATACCCGCTATCTCGTCGGCGGCCTCCGACGCGATTTCGGCTTGGCGGGCGTGCCGATCCGCTTCGACTACAGGAAGCGCGAGAACCCCTACGACAAGGGGCGTTAGGCCGACGATTTCCCAGCAGATGGTGGCCGGAGCGCTATGACGCTCCGGCCAAATGCAAGACGTTCAGATGAAGAGCAGCACGCCGTCATCCGTAAGGTTCTCAAGGGCCGCAACCGCGTTCGGCGAATTGGCGATGGCCGAGAACACATCGGTCCGCGAGGTGCCCGCATCGAGAGAGGCGACGAGAGCGTCGCTGTCCAAACCTTCGATGCCGGCATTCGAGATGAGGGCGTTCACGAACGCTTCGTTACTTAGATCCGACCCGTTCGCCGCCGCGAACTCGCCGGAGTTCAGGAAGGCGGTGGCGAGTTGGTCGGCATCGAAGACGCCGTTGACGATCCGGCTTGTCCAGTAGGTGCCGCCCTCGAGATCGTAAGTCCGATCGAGTCCGATCTCATAGTAGCGCGCGACCGCCGCAGCCTCGGCGCCCCTGTTGGCGGTGAGTGCCGTGCTGGCGAACCGGATCGTCTCCACGCCGAGGAGGTCCACGGCCTCCTCGCCGTCGCTTACGTTCCAGCCGCCGGCGATCGGCGTGAAGCCGAGCCCGGTGATCTTGCTGTCGATCGCCACGTTCGGGACACTCACCGGCGCATCGCCGAGGGATGCTGCGGTTGCGTCGCCTGGGAGTTCACTCGAGAACACGCTGTCGGAGCGAAAGTCGAGGTTCTGTATGCGCTTGTCGACGACGGGCGACGTGTCGACGAGATCTACCGTGGTTTGCCCATCCCGCCCGAACTCAGACAGGAGATACTCGGACAGCGCGTCCTGCTCAGAGCCATCCGGTGCAATGGTTGCGGCGCCGGTCGCGCTTTCAGTGACGAGGTCGACGCGGTCGGTGGCAGCGGCGATTGCCGGATCGAAACCTTCCTCGTCGTGGTTTGTCACGGGCAGGCCCGGGCTACCGCCATTCGCCAAGAAGTCGAGCGTCACGATGCGAAAGGTCTCAGTGCTCGACGAAACAACGCCGTTCTCGGCGAGCGTCGCGATTACCGATCCGGTCGCTTCATCCACGATGGCGGCGTTCACGACCCGGCTGCCGGGCGCCAGCGTCGGGTCGAAGCTGAAGCGGATGCCCGCGAACTGACCCCAGTCGCCCGCGCTCTCGTCCAGGCTCTCATAATTGGCGACCGTGCTCTCGATGGTCGCCACTATCTGCGCCGCGGTCAGGCTAAGAAGCGTGAGGCCATTGTTGAAGGCGAGCACGTTGCCGACGTCGTTCTCGCTGATTCCACCAGCCGGCTTGGCGCCCGGCACGCCCTCGGGGGGCAGACGGACTGGATCGCCCCCGCCGCCCGGCTGCACGATATTCCCGATATTCGCGCGGATGCCGCCACCGTTCTTGAAGGAAGCGACGACCGTGTCGTCGAACTGCTGCACGTACCAGAGATTGGCGTCGGCTGTGAGGTTGCCGAGATTGGTCTCTTGCGTCCTTACACCGTCCACGCCGCCGCCCGCGCGCTCGGCGTTCAGGAACTCGGTCGTTACGCCGAAGAAGTTGGACTCGCCCTCTACGATGGTGGCTTCGACCAGTCGCGCGATCTCCACGATCTCGGGATCCGCCATGCCGGTCGCGCCGACCCGTGCCACGCCTTCATCCGATGTCTCGTAGGCGCCCGAGATCTCGGCGTCGTAGCTCTCGGGAATGATGAAGCCGTTCTCGTCGAAATCGATCACGAGGCGGCCGAGATAATTGTAGGCCGCGTCGGTGTTGATGACGGCAACGGGGTTGCCGTCGGCGTCGGTGAAGAAGAGGGGATAGGTATCGTCCGGCGGCTCGCCGTCGAAGCCAACATCGTTTTGGTCGAGCAGCACATCGTTCGAGCCGCCGGCCATGATGATGTCGACGCCCGAGAGACGGGTTGCAAGCTCGGTCTCGACTGAAAGCACCTGCTGGTGGCTGAGCAGAATGACCTTGTCGATGTCCTGGTTCGCGGCGAGGAGGGCGTCCACGTCTTCCTGGATCGTGGCGGCGAGCGCGTCGAACCCAGTGTCGGTGTCAGGAACGCCGAGCCCCGCCGGCGTCACGACGACATCACTGCCCGGGCTCGTCAGACCGTCATCGATGGCCGGCGTCGTGGATGCGACGATGCCGATGCGCTCGCCGCTATCGGTCGTGATCACCACCCATTCGGCGATGCTGTTCGGAACCGTTCCTGCTTCCGCGCCGTTGCCAACGACGAGCGGGGCAAGGTTCGGATCGGCGGAGAAGTCCACATTGCCCGTAAGATATGGGAACGCCGTGCCAGTAAAGTCCCGTGCGCCGTCCGGCGCTTCGAAGCCCTCGCCCGAGATGAGCTGGCCGATGATCTCGGTGCCTTGGTCGAATTCGTGGTTGCCGAAGGAGATGGCCTGGATGCCAAGCTCGTTCTGGATCTCGATGTCAGCAGCACCCGGGATGCCGTAGATCGACGTCGACGCCTCGTAGAAGAGACCCGGGATCCACGCGTCACCAGATGACAGGAACAGCGTGTCGGCGTAGCCAGCAGTGCCGTCGCCATCGATGTCCTCGGCGCTCAGCACATTGTAGATAGCGGAGAGGTTCGGCGCGAGCTCGACTGAGGTGGTGTTCGCCTCCTGGTCGGAGAGGTGGAAGAGCTGGAGGGTGAAGTTGTTCTCGAAATCGTTCATCGCCGCGACCTTTGGCTGTCCTGTCCCCGATCCGCGTAGCTGGCACGCGCCACGACACGAGATCGCGAGGACGCGTATGCGAGCGCGATGACGACTGAGCGACAGTTTGAAAACAGAAGCGTGAGAAGCGCGGCCGAAACGCCGTGGATCAGATCATGATCCGGCTACCGGGTTCGATGGGGCGGGCTAGGGCTTCGGTCAGCCGGCGGGCCGCCTCGTCGATGCTGGTGAGCGCTTCGCGGTTGTCGCCGGGGAAGAATTTCGAGCGGAGGGCCGTGGGCATCGCGGGCGGCACGATCTCCGCCACGGTGTAGTCGCGTCTGACCTCCGCGGCCCAGGCGCGCGCAAGCGCGGATTGTGCGGCCTTGGTGGCCGTGTAGGCGCCCCAGAACGGCTCCGGCGCCTGCGCATCGGCGGCGACGACGGCCACGCCGCGCGGTGCAAGGCGCAGCAGCGGATCGACCATGCGCACGAGCCGCTGGAACGCCTTCACATTGATGGCCCAGGCCTTCTCGAGATCTTTCTCAAGGATATGCGCGGCCGGCTCGAGCTGTGGGCCGAAGGTCGCGGTGTGAAGCCAGAGATCGACGCGCTGGAAGCGCGCGTGCAGCGCCTGTGCCATGCGCTGGATGCCAGGGTCGTCCGTGATGTCGAGGGGCACCAGCGTCGCGCCATCCGCCCCGCCCGCCTCGCGCACACGGTCGTCAAGCTCCTCGAGCCCGCCGAGCGTGCGGGCGACCGCCACCACATGCGCGCCCTCGGTCGCAAAGGCGCGGGCGGCCGCGAAGCCGAACCCGCGCGAGGCGCCGGTCACGAGCGCTACTTTGTTGTCGAGCAATGCCATGGCGCGCCCTTACGCCATCCGTTCCGCACAGGGAAGCGGCGACCCGAGAGACAGTCGTGCCACTGGTGCGCTCGCGCCTATCCGTCAGCGCGCCGCGGTCTTCTCTGCCGCCGGCGCGAGCATGGTCGGAGCGGGCCGAGCCTGCGGCTGTGCGACCGCGCCGCGCGCATCGGTGAGCTGTGCTTCGGCCCGCTCCTGATTCTCGCGCAGCCGGTTCGTGATCAGCCGCGTCAGAAAAAACCCGAAGGCGGGGTTCTCGTGGAAGAGGCGTTCGACCTTGCCACGCGTCAGCACGCAGATCTCGCAGGGCTCGATACACTGAACAGTGGCCATGCGCCGGCCGTCCCCGGCGAAGAGGCCGATCTCACCGACAAGCTCGCCGGGCTCGAGCGTCTTCTCCACCTCCTTCAGCAGGACGCGACCGCTGGCGAGGTAGAACATGAAATCCGCGGCATCGCCCTTGCGGAACAACACCTCGCCGGAGAGGCAGCGGCGGCGTTCCATGAAAGGGATCAGATGGTCGACGCTCACATCGCCCCGCGCCGCTGCCCGAACGCGGTTCCTCAGCCGGATCTGCTGTGCCGTGCGGACGATGTTGAGGGGCAGGAGGGCGGCATGGAGGATGAGAACGGGGAGCAAATCGGCGCCGATGCCGTAGGCGATGAAGGCCATATTCGAGAGGATCGCAAGCACGCGCAGCGGGATCAGCGTCTTCATGCAGAAGGTCAGGAAGACGAGGGCTGAGGCGAGGTAGCCGGCGATCTCAGCCCACTGTGTCAGGGCATCGAGGATCATCGCATCCACCGTGCTTACTCGCCACCGCCGTCACACTCGATCAGCTACTACGGTAGGCGCGGGCTGCCGTTGCGGCAACCGCAACGCGCGGCGGCTGCTGCGACCAATGATCCGGCGACGATGGGCGCGGGGTGTCACGCGATCGCACGCGATGCGGCGCATTTTGCTTCGGCCGTCTGGTCGCGATAGGGGAGGTCGGACGTAGGACGAGGGATAGTGGCGATGGGTGTGACGATCCTGGATGGCGGTCTGGGGCAGGAACTGGTGGCGCGCAGTTGCGCCGAGCCCACGCCGCTCTGGTCGACGCGGGTCATGCTCGATGAGCCGGCGCTCGTGCGCGAGGTGCATGACGCCTATTTCGCCGCCGGGGCCGAGATCGCGACGGCGAACACCTACGCGGTGCATCACGACCGTCTGCAGCAGGCCGGCATCGACGAGCGGTTCGAGGAGCTGCATCGCACCGCCTGCCGCATGGCTTGCGAGGCGCGGGACGCACATGGGTCGGGTCGCGTGGCCGGGGCGCTCGGGCCGATCGGCTGGTCCTACCGGCCCGACCTCGCCCCGCCAGCCGCCGCTGCTGCCACCGCCTATGCCGAGATTGCGGCGATCCAGGCGGCGCATGTCGACCTCTTCATCTGCGAGACGATGGCGAGCGTCGATCAGGCGCGTGGCGCGCTTCTGGGCCTGCAGGGCGCGGGGCGCCCCGTCTGGCTCGCCATCAGCACGATGGAGGAGGACGGGACGCGGCTGCGCTCGGGCGAGCCGGTGAACGACGTCTTCGGTGTCATCGACACCTTCAAGCCCGAGGCAGTGCTGGTGAACTGCACCGCACCCGAGGTGATCACCGACAGCCTGCGGGTGCTCCGCGATCACGGCGTCACGCTGGGCGCCTATGGCAACGGGTTCACGCGCATCGCCGAGGATTACAAGACGAGCACTGCGACCGTCAGCCAGCTTCAGGCGCGCCAGGATATGACACCCGCACGCTATGCCGATATTGCGGAGGAGTGGGTGACGCTCGGCGCGACGCTGATCGGCGGCTGCTGCGAGATCGGACCCGCCCATATCGCCGAGCTGAAGGCCCGCTTCGTCGCCTGATCGGCCCGCTTCTGCGGGCGTCTCGTCTTACAGGCGCCTAGGCGGGGGCCGCCTCAG
This sequence comes from Pseudomonadota bacterium, assembly GCA_039815685.1. GTDB lineage: Bacteria > Pseudomonadota > Alphaproteobacteria > Rhodobacterales > Rhodobacteraceae > Thermohalobaculum. The sequence goes on from JBCBYV010000009.1 coordinate 140,378, forward strand.
GTATCTTCAGCGCGCCACGCCGTTCGGCATCGATCGGCTTGATCGGATAGTCGCCGGAGAAGCACGCGTCGCAAAAGCGCGGCTTGCCCGCATCGCGCCCCATGGTCTCACCCGCCGCGCGGTAGAGCCCGTCGAGCGAGACGAAGCGGAGCGAGGTGACGCCCAGATGGTCCCGGATCTCCTCCTCGCTCATCCTGGCGGCGAGGAGCTTTTCGCGGTTCGGCGTATCCACCCCGTAGAAGCAGGGCCATTTGGTGGGGGGAGAGGCGATGCGGAAATGAACCTCCGCCGCCCCGGCATCCAGCAGCATGTCCTTAATCTTCCGGCTGGTCGTGCCGCGCACCACGCTGTCATCGACCAGAATGACGCGCCGGTCGCGCACGACGGCGCGGTTGATGTTGAGCTTGAGGCGGACGCCCATGTCCCGGATCTGGTCGGTCGGCTCGATGAAGGTGCGGCCCACATACTGGTTCTTGATGATCCCCATGGCGTAGGGGATGCCGCTTTCCTGACTGTAGCCGATGGCGGCTGGCGTGCCGCTGTCCGGCACGGGGCAGACGAGATCGGCCTCCACCGGCGCCTCGCGCGCGAGCTCCACGCCGATGCGGCGCCGCGCCTCGTAGACGCTCGTGCCGCCGATCAGGCTGTCAGGGCGCGAGAAGTAGACGTATTCGAAGACGCAGAAGCGGGAGCGCTTGGGCTCGAAGGGTCTCGTGCTCTCGATCCCGCCCTCGGAGATGATGACCATCTCGCCGGGCTCGACCTCGCGAATGAAGTCGGCGCCCACGATATCGAGCGCGCAGGTCTCGGAGGCAAGAATGTAACCGTCGCCGCCCGGCCCTCGATGCGTCGCCATGCGGCCGAGGACGAGGGGGCGGACGCCCAGCGGGTCGCGCACGCCGATGATCTTCGAGCGGGTCATGGCGATGACGCTGAAGGCGCCCTCCACGAGGCGCAGCGCGTCTTTCATGCGTTCGGGGATCGTCTTCTGGATCGAGCGCGCCATCAGGTGGACGATGCACTCCGTGTCCGAGCTCGACTGGAAGATCGAGCCGCGTTCGATGAGCTGTGCCCGCAGCTCATCGGCATTCGTGAGGTTGCCGTTATGGGCGATGGCGCAGGAGCCGAGGGCGAACTCGGCATAGAGCGGCTGGGTCTCCCGCAGCGACGCCATCTTGCCGCCCGCCGTGGAGTATCGCGTGTGTCCGATCGCGATGCGCCCGGGCAGGGCGTCCATGACCGGCTGCTTGGTGAAATTGTCGCGCACGAGGCCGAAGCGGCGGACCGTGTTGAAGCCGGTCTCCGGGTGGTAGGCGGCGATGCCGGCCGATTCCTGACCCCGGTGTTGCAGCGCGTGAAGGCCGAGGGCGACGTAATTGGCCGCCTCATCCACGCCCAGGAGCCCGTAGACGCCGCATTCCTCATGTAACGCGTCGTCGTCCCACGGCGCGTCCCCGCCATGGTCTCCGTCGTCCATGTCCATGATCGGGCTCCGTGACACGCGCCGCCTTACGAGCCGGATATAGCGGGCGGGCCGGTCGCTGTCATCACATCGTCGCGAAAGTCGGGCTCGTTTCCGTGGCATAGCTTGCCCGCCTATTCACTGGGCAGAACGCGGGCCCAGTACTCGGTAAAGCGGTGGTCGGCGGTGAAGAACGAATAGTCCGGCCGATCCTCGACGATGGCGGCGAAACGGTCGGCATAATCGCCGGGCGCATCGTCGATCCACATGCCGAGAAGGAGGGCGGAGGGCAGGGTGTTCTCCTCCGAGATCGTGAGGAGGGCACCGCGCGGATGCGGCGCGACCTCGAAGGTTGCGATGGTCACGGCGCCGCCGTCGAGATCGCTGCCGAAGCCCACATTTCGGGCCTGCACCTTGAAGTACGCACCCGGCCGATGCTCGAGGGTGATGGCCTCGGCGATGGCCGGTTCCTCACCGGCGAGGGAGTGCATGTAGAGAAGGGCGCGTGCGGGGTTTTCCGGGTCGCGCTCGATCCGTTCGAGCTCGGGATGCCATTTCGGCTCGGTCCCCGCCCCCTCGTCATTGGCGAAGAGCTCGAGCGCCTCGGCCGGCGGCAGGGCGACCGCTGCGCGCCCGCGCACCGCCTGGGTCAGCTTGCCGAGCGGAAGGGAGACCATGATGAGGGCGCGAAAGAGGCCGAGCACGGTGCCGAGGATCAGGGCCGCCGCGTGGAAGCCCCAGCCGCTGAGATCGAAGAGCGTGGCGCTCGCGAGGGCAGTCGCGAAATACCCCATCGCAAGCCCGCTCGTCATGCCGCGCCAGGACGGCATGGCTGCGACCCAGACCGCGGTCGCCGTCGCGGTGCCGGCCATGACGGCGAGGAGGGCCACCGGATCGCCGCCGCCGGTCGCCAGGGTCCAGGCCAGACCCGCGAGTAGGGCAGTCGCGGCCAGACGGCGCCGCTGTCGCCAGGCGCGCTGCAGGGCGCACGCCGTTACTGCTTGAAAGTCCATCGGTCCGCACCCCTCGTCCGATGACCCGACCGCTACCGGGCTCCCCAAACCCCGAATACCCGGAAGCGACCGTGACTGGAAGCGAGAGCGTGTCTCGGCGCTGTGTCCACCATCCCGAGAGCCGCCATCCCTCGGCCCCGTCGAGGGATGGCGGAGGCAGCGCGGAGCTCCCCTCAGAAGCCGATGGCGATACCGGTGCCGATGATGAAGCCGTCCACATCGTCGCCGTCGCCACCCGCGTCGCCGATATCCTCCTCGAAATCGACATAGGCGCCGTAGATGCCGACATCGACACCTTCAGCAACGTTGTAGGTCACGCCGACAAGATATTGATCGAGCTCCTCATCTGCGCCGACCAGGAAGTTCTCATCGTCGAGGTTCTCGCCGTTCATGTAGGTGAAGGATGCGCTCCAGGGGCCGGTCTCGTAGCTGATGCCGACATCGAAGGCCGTGCCGTCGGAAAGCTCCGTGTTGTTCTGCTCGGCAAAGGAGCCGCCGATCGTGACGCCAGCAATGCCGAGATTGATGCCCGCGCCATAGATCTGCGGGTTCTCAGCACCCGGAATGTCGTTGAACGCGATGCCCCAGCGGCCGGAGACGGCGACCGTCACCGGATCGAACTCCGCGACGTAGTTCACGCCCACATCGAAGATGTTGTTGAGTTCGTCGCCGTTGAGATCGACCTGGCTGTTGTCGTCCTCCAGCGGGTCGCGGGCGTAGGACAGGCCGAGCTGGAAGCCCGCAAGGCGCGGCGTGAAATAGGTGAAGCGCTGGGCGTTGTCGTTCCCGCCGTTCTCGATGAAGGTCGAGTTGAGCGTGCCGAGCCCGGTGTCGGAGCCTGTGAGGAGCGGCCCCGCCTCGCCGTCGAACGGAATGAAATCGCCCGTCTGACCGTCGTTGATGTTGAGGAAGGTGACGTCCGGTGCCGCGAAGGACATCGTGTAGGCGCCCGAGACACGGCTGCCGAGCTCGACCATGCCGAAGGCGCTGTCGATGAACATGTAGGATTCGTCGATCTGGTCCTCGTCATCGGTGGTCGCCTCGAGCACCACGACGCCGCCGATTTCGATGCCGCTGTCGAGATCGATCTTCGCGCGGAACTCGATTCCGCCCTCGGTCTTCACATCGACGCCGTCGAAATCCTCGCCGCTCAGATTTGCGACGTCGCTGCTGCCATAGCCGATAAGGACCTCATAGTCGCCGCCGACGCCCACCTCGAATTCGGCGGCCAAGGCCGAGCCTGCACCGAGCACTAGCGCGAGGGCGCTGCTTGCCGCGATTGCTTGTCTGATCATGTCTCACCGTGTCCCATGCCAAAGCCATTGGTGGCTTTCTGGCCGGTGCCGGGACCGATCGACACGCTGCTGGATGGCTCAGCTTGCTACTCACAGGGGCCTGAGAAGGACAAGGAAGATAATGCGCTGGCGTATGCGCTAGGGGGTCACAGGGTCAGTTTTGTTGCCCTTCCGCCCCGCTTCCATCCGTCGCATCCGCGGGGGCGGATGCGTTTCCGCCCGTGCCCGTCGTCTCGGCGGGGGTAGTGGTCGGGGATGTATCGACGCTGGCACCGCAGGGGGTCATCAGCGCGTCGATCCGCTCACCGAACCAGGCGGGCACCTCGGCCGGCATCTGTTCCTCGAAGATGCGCACGGCATCGTCGAAGATCACCTTGGAGGCGGCGTTCTCGAGCGGCAGCCATTCCTGGCCGCCCGCGAGGTTGAGATAGAGGAAATAGGCGACGGCGACGAGCGCGAGGCCGCGGGCGACGCCGAAGACGAAGCCGAGCGTGCGGTCCACAGGTGCCAAGGGGCTGTCGAGGACGAGCGAGGAGGCGAGCGGCGTGAAGACCGAGAGGACCAGGAGCCCGAGCGCCACCACCAGCACGAAGGCGGTCACCATCGAGATGACGCAGGAGGAGGCGAGGAAGGAGCCCACCACCGGCGCCTCGCGGATCAGCGGCTCTACGAAGGGCGCGAGGTAGAAGGCGAGCCCCGCGGCCGCCACCCAGCCGAAGATCGCGAAAAGCTCACGCGTGAGCCCCCGCGCATAAGCCAGGATGCCGGAGATGAGGGCGACTGCGCCCACGCCGCCATCGACGATGGTAAATTCCATACTGTCCCCCAGGGCTCCGGCTCTTGCGGTTCGCTCTGTCGTAGGCCGCGGCCCTCAGCCCGCAGCGCCGATAGTCGTAGCAAAACTCGCCAAATCCGCAACGCGTGTGAGCCGAACCGGGCCATCGGCGGCATCGGATGTGGCGCCCGTGTCGATTTGGGGCGGTTTGCGGGATGTCGCCGGGCGTGGCGCCTCGGGGATGAGGGCGCGGGCGAAGCCGAGCTTTGCGGCCTCGCGGAGCCGCGCCTCGGTCTGGGCGACGGGGCGGAGGGCGCCGGTGAGGCTGATCTCGCCGAAGACCACGGTCTCGGGCCCGAGCGGCTGGCCGGTATGCGCGGTCAGGAGCGCGGCGGCCGCAGCAAGGTCGGCGGCGGGCTCGGAGATGCGAAGCCCGCCCGCGACGTTCAGGTAGACGTCGTGGCCCGTGAGGCTGAGGCCGGCCCGCGCCTCGAGCACCGCGATCGTCATGGCGAGCCGTCCGCTGTCCCAGCCCACCACCGCCCGGCGCGGCGTGCCGAGGGAGGAGGGGGCGACAAGCGCCTGGAACTCGGTGAGGAGGGGGCGCGTCCCCTCGATGCCCGCAAAGACGACGGTGCCGGGGGCCGGGGTCCCGCGTTCGCCGAGGAAGAGGGCGGAGGGGTTCGAGACCTCCGCCAAGCCGCGCCCGGTCATCTCGAAGACGCCGATCTCGTCTGCGGGTCCGAAGCGGTTCTTGACGGCGCGCAGGATGCGGAACTGGTGCCCGCGCTCGCCCTCGAAATAGAGGACGGTGTCGACCATGTGCTCGACCACGCGGGGGCCCGCGATCTGGCCCTCCTTGGTGACATGGCCGACGAGGAGGACGGCGGTGCCACGGCGCTTGGCAAAGGCCACGAGCTCGTGGACGGCGGCGCGGAGCTGGGCGACGGAGCCGGGCGCGCTTTCGACCGTGTCGAGCCAGAGGGTCTGGATGCTGTCGATGACCGCGAGGGCCGGCGGATCGGCGTCGAGCGTCGTGAGGATGTCGCGGAGCCCGGTCTCGGAGGCGAGCGCCACGGGTGCGCCGGCGAGGCCGAGGCGGGCGGCGCGTAGGCGGACCTGCGCCATGGCCTCCTCGCCCGAGACATAGACCGTGCGCGCGCCTTGCGCGGCGAAGGCGGCGGCGGCCTGGAGGAGCAGTGTCGATTTGCCGATCCCGGGATCGCCGCCCACGAGAACGGCCGAGCCCGGCACGAGCCCGCTGCCGAGGACACGGTCGAGCTCCGCGATGCCGGCGGCGAGGCGGGGCGGCGGTGCCTCATCCGCATCGAGGGCGGAGAGCGTCATGCCCTTGCCACGTGCGGTGCCGAGTGCGCGGCCCTGCGCGGGGCCGGTCGCGCCGAGGCCCGCATCCTCCTCGAGCGTGTTCCAGGCGCCGCAGCCATCGCACTGACCGGCCCATTTGCTGTGGACCTGCCCGCAGGCGCGGCAGACGAAGGTGCTGCGGAGTTTTGCCATGGGCCGAGCTTAGGTGGCGCCCGGCCTTCGGGAAAGAGCCCCTGCCGCGCCCAACGGCCCACCACCGACGGGTGGGTGGG
>JBCBYV010000047.1:0-18497 GCA_039815685.1 Pseudomonadota bacterium
CGCATTGTCGATCTGAACAAATCGTCAAACCCTAATGCAACCGCAGAGATGCGCGTTAATCGTTTAAATGGGTCTCGATATCCTTGTCCTCCGGCGCACCGCTGATCGCCTGGGAGCAATAGAGCCCAGACATCACCGACGCCTCGACACAGCCCGCGTTGAATGTGTTGTCTGTCCAGTCGCCGGCGAAGAAGAGGTTTGCGAACCCGCTCTCCGCCGCACCGAGCCGGGCCGAGGTCGAGCCCTTCAGCGACATCACATAGCGTTCCGTCGGGCTGACATTGGCCCGCCAGTACTGGCCCTTGAGACGATCCACGCCCTCCTTGTAGCGCCCGACCACCAGCGTGTCGCGGTCGAGCGCCCCGTCGGTCGAGCCGTCTGGCCAGATCACGCCCGGTGCGCTTTCGAGCCAGGTGTTAGCAAGTTTCGAGACCTCGTCCGCCGCCGCCTTCTGCACCCCTGTCTCGGACGGGTCGGGAATGCCGCCGATCATCGGCCCGCAGAAATAGGCGATGGAGGCGGGCGAGGCGGAGATCGGCCAAGCCTCCTTGTTGATCAGATGCGTCATGTCCGACCAGGTGTTGAGCGGCTGCTGGAAGGCATCGATCACGATGGAGCCGTGATCCCAGCCGAGCCCCGGCAGGTCCGCCTTCAGCCAGAGCTGCATGGCAAGCGTGCGCACCGTGCCGACCTTGTCGACCATGTTCTGCCAGTCGGGGCTGAGATCGATCAACTTCTGGGCAAGGAACGGATGGCTCGAGGGCGGGATCGCCAGCACGACGAGGTCGAAGTCGCGGCCCCGTTCAAGCTCGACCTCGCCGACGCCCTTCCACGTCGTCCAGAAGTCCTCGAGGTCATAGCCCTTCCAGGTGCCGTTCCAGCCGTCGGTACCCTCGCCGTCAGGCCCCTTCTTGATCTCCTCGCCCTCGACAAGCTGCTCCGTCAGCGGCGCCTGGGGCCAGCAATCGAGGTCGGCGATGCGGACATAAGGTTCGTATTTCTCGCCTTTCAGCGTCGCCTGGCGCTGGAACCTAAGCTTGCCCACGACCTTCCGGCCGTCCTCCTCCGTCGGCTCCATATCCTCGAGCACGTGGAAGAACTCGAACTTCACGCCGCGTTTCTCCAGCGCCTTGTGCATCGGCGCGAAGATCGTATCGCCCATGCCCGCGCGCATCTTCATGAAGATCGACTGCTTGTAGAGCATGAGGATGCAGATCGCGCTCCGCATCGCGACGCCAGCGGCGAAGTTCGGCTTGGTCGTATCGCCGTTCTCGTAGCCGAAGACGAGATCGTAGAAGCCGCGCACAGGTGCGGAATGCTCGACGCGGCAGTTTACCGGATCGCAGCCGTAGCGCTCGAAGAACTCCTGGAAGTCCATGTCGTCGAGCACGCCGAGCCCGTGCTTCCTGATCGCCCGACGGTTGGCGATCAGCCCGCGGAAGGCCGCCTGCATGAGGTCGAGGATCATGTACATCCGGCGGAGCTTGTCGTTCTTCCGGGCCGTCGCTTCGAACCGGGCCTTCAGCCGGTCTCGCTCGCGCTCGATCAGCGTCAGAAAGATGCTGTGCTTGTGGTCGTCGAGATCGGTCCAGTCCGAGGGTAGGAGCTCCGCGATCTCAACGGCCGCGTGGATGAAGCCGCGCTCGGCCATCCGCATGAGGCCGTCGATCCGGTGGACCGCGTCGTCCCAAAGCTCATCCGCCTCGTTGATGAGCCAGCCGAGGAAGCCGCCGCGGCTCTCATGGCCATGGGGCACCTCTGCGGCACCGGCCGGTACGCCCTCGTGGCCGATGCCAAGCTCGTCATCGATCCAGTTGCGCAGAAGATGCATGGCGGCGACCATCACCTGCCAGACCGTCTCATGCTGCTTGGGCGTCCCGTCTCCCGGCACGCCGGGGGCCGTGGGATAGTCGATGATGAAAGGCCGCCAGTCCCCGTCGACGTTCTCCATCACGCCTATGAGGTTCTGGCTCTCAAAGGCTTCCTCGATGCTGCGATAGACGGCTTCCTCGTCCTGCAGTTCGCCAAAGGCATCGTTCATCGCGCGGAACGCGTTCTCGTAGAAACCGAGCCAGATATGGAGCCCGTGCTCCTGGATCCGCCCGTCGGGTCCGCGCCCGCTCGCGCCCTTCCCGCCGAGCCGCCAGCCCATCTGGTAGAGCGTGATGTCGTACTTGTCCTGCCAGCCCGGCTGGTTCGTGAGCGCGATGGCCGTGGACATCCCACCGACGCCACCGCCGACGATTGCGATCTTCTGCTTTGCCATCACGCCATCTCCCCACCGCCGATGCCGTCCGACAGCCAACCGTTTCCATGCTCCCAAAGCGTCTCGCCCGGCCCGATCCAGAAATCGAAGCGCGACCAGAAGCTTACGATCGGCTTCAGCGGCCCGTCCTTCAGTCCCAGATCGCTGCGGATCGGATGGCTGTCGTAGTCGTGGATATCGACCCGATAGGGTGAGAGCAGGATGTGCCCGCCGTGGAACTTGATGGCCTTGCAGTCGATATCGGTGATCGCCTGATAGGCCGCCCGCGTCGTGTCCCCGGCCATGCGGAACTGCTTCAGGAAGACCATCATGACGTTGAGGTTCCAGAGGTCGTGAAGCTCGTTGCGGATGAGCTCCGCGTCCTCGCCTGCCTCCTTAAGGATGTCCCTCACTGCACGGGCGAGCGCGATGGCGTCCTCAACGGGGCGGAGACCGCCGATCCCCTCGCCGATCCGCGTGACCTCGATCAGCGTCTCGCGCGACGCAGGCAGGCCCGGCCCGAATCTCGGCACGACGACGGTGTCCATCGACATGCGGGCGGGATGCTCCGCATCCACAGGCAGGTCGAAGAAGCCGAGCGCTTTCGGAAAGCCATAGATCTCGCGCCCCATGCTGAGCGCATAGGCATTGTCGACGAAGATGTAGGGCTGAAACCAGTAGAGGCGGTTGGCGACCGTGTCCTCGACCAGCGTCCAGATCGCGTGCTCCTTCTCCGGAAAGACACCGCGAATATTGAACGGCGGGTCGATGCTGGTAAGCGCGGTCATGTTGTTGAAGACGACCAGCGCATAGGGCATCGCCATCTGGAAACGGCCCGGTGTCTGTGACGGCCCGTTGAGGCAAAGCTCGCAGATCGTCTCCTGCATCCGCGCCTTGTCGGCCTTCAGCAGGAACCCCCAGAAATCGACTTCCTTCGCTGTGAATGGTGCGCGGTAGACCTGTTCTCCACCGCGATCGACATAGAATGCTCGCTTCATCTGATCCCCCTCAGCTTCAAGCGACTGCACTGTCCTCCTCTGCGGCGAGCCTGATTGCCCGCCGCCCGGCCCTGCTCTTCTGCGGATTGACCGCACGGGCCAGCGCCGGGCGCACCCAGGCACCGCCCTCCCCCTCATCCGCCATCCGGTCACGCTCGACCGCAGCGGTAAGCTCAAGTTCCACGGCGCCGGTCTCACGCGCCATATCGATGGCCTTCTCCAACGCCTCGATTACCTCGGCACGCGCCGCCCCCCGGGCGCGCCTCAGCCTGGCATCGTAGATGTGCAGCCAGATCTCCGAGACGGTCTCGCCAGATGCTCGCGCCCCGTCAAAGGCCTCGCGGATCATCACCGCCGCTTCCTCGTGCCGACCGGATGCGCGCAGGCACTCGGCAACGAGGCCGCGGAAATAGGGCTGCACGGTCTTCGAGCCGATGGCTTGATAAAAGGCGAGGCCCTCCTCCGCCATCCGGCATCCCTCCTCGACCTCCCCGCAGCCCGCGCGGGCCCAACCGTGGACGATGGTCATGGCGCTCTGCCAGAAGGGCACGATCTGCCGCTCGGTATGGGCGAGCGCGATGGCGGAGAGGCGCTTGGCCACCCAGGGCTCCTCCCGCCACGTCGCCACCAGCGGCCCGAAGCACAGCGCCCAGGCCATCGAGAACGGGTGGCTGATCTCGCCTGCCCGCCGGATCGCCGCGGCGATGGACGACCGCACGCGTGCATGGTCCGACAGCGCCCAGGACGCATAGGCCTGGTAGCAATGGGCCGCAACGCAGGGGTCCTGCCCGAACATAAGCGCGTGCTGGCCATGTGCCTCCGCGTCGAAGAACGCGAGGCTTGCGTCGAGCGCCTTCGACGCCTCCGCCACCCGGCCGCGCCAGAAGAGCGTGTCGCCGAAGGCCCAATGCGCCTCGGTCAGGAGGCCTGTATCCCCGGCCTCCGCCCGGGCCCCTTCGCCCAGCGCCAGTAGCTCGCGGGAAAGCGCCTCAGCCCGGATGAGATCGCCCGAGACGAGGTTGTAGAGCCACGCGCCCCAGAGCGCGCGGGCGAGCGAGGGGCCGGGGCCGATCTCGCGGCCCAGTGCTTCGGCGCGGTCGAAGACCTCGCCCACCTCGGCCGCCGCAAAGCCCTTGAGCGCGATCTGGGCCGTGCCGAACTCGCTCAGGATCTCGAGCTCGGTCTGCCGCGAGCCGCCGCGGGAGAAGGCGCCCTCCTCCACCGCTTCCTGCAGCGCTTCCAGGGCTGCGCCGAGAAGCTGTTCGGCTTCCGGATAATGCGCGCGGCCAAGCGCGCGAAGGCCCGCCTGGCGGAAGAGCGGCACCGCCTCCGCCGGGCGGCCGGCGGCGACCAGGTGGCGGGCGAGGCGCTCGGGTGCCGCTTCGATCTCTTGAGGGAAGCGCTTTGCCAGCACATCGGCAACCGCGCCATGGGCTGCCCGCCGCCGGCTGCGGAGCTGGCTCTCATAGGCCGCCTCGGCCAACAGGACGTGGCGGAAACGATAGGTCGGCGCTGCGTCTTCCCGCGGCGTCTCGCAGGACAGGATCCCTTCGTCCACCAGGCGGTCCAGCGGGGCCGCCAGCACGGTGGCGGGCATCGACATCACCGCACCCAACAAGCCGGCAGAGAATTCGCGCCCGATCACAGCGGCCATCAGGGTGATGCGCCGCGCTTCGCCCAGCCGGTCGAGCCGCGCCATCAGGGCGTCCTGAAGCGTGACCGGGATCGCCTGCCCCTCGCTCTCAGGCGCGTCGGAGGCGGATTTGGTCAATTCCTCAAGATAGAGCGGCACACCGCCCGAGCGCTCGACGATCTGGCGGAGCGCCGCGTCGTCCAACTCGTTCGCCCCGCCGGACTGATGGCGAAGGAGGGCGACCGCATCCGCCTCGCCAAGCCGCGCGAGATCGACGATGTCCGTCGCGTCCTCGCCCCACGGGACCGGCCCCTCGGGTCGCGCCGTCGCCACCACGAGCGCGCGCGTGCCGGCGAGGGCCGCCGGCAACTGCGCCGCGAAGTCGAGCGTCGCGGGATCGAGCCAGTGCAGGTCCTCGAAGGCGATCGCCGTCGGCCGATTCGCCGCGATCCCCGCCAGGATCTGGCACGTCCCTTCAAAGAGCATCGCGCGGCGCCTTTCGGCAGAGACACCCGCCGCGGCCTCACCAAAGCCCAATGCCTCGGCGAAGATCGGCTCGAAGCTCGGCTGGTCGAGCCCATGCTTCTGGAGGAGTGCTGCAAGCCGCGCCGCGCGCGCCTCGGCCCCCTCCTCAGTCCTGAAACCGGCGAGGCGTTCGAGCAGTTCGACAACCGGCCTCAGAGGCGACTGCCCCGCATCGGGCGCACCGAAAAGGCGCAGGACCTCTGCCCCATCGCCGAGACCGCTCAGAAACTCGGCAAGGAGGCGAGATTTGCCCATGCCGGCTTCGCCCCGGATGCAGAGCACCCCGCTCTCACCCGTCAGCGCCGCGGCCCAGCCCGAGCGGAGGTGCTTGAGCTCCGCACCCCGGCCGATCAGCGGCACGCCCTGCGCGTTCTGTCGACCGACGGCCTCCGCCTCGGCCCGCGCACCGATCACCTGCCAGGCCCCGGTGTCGTTCTCAAAACCCTTCAGCGTGACGGTATCGATGGGCCGGCAATCGAAGGCGCGCTCGACAAGCTGTCGCGTCGTGTCGGCGACGACCACCTCACCCGGTCGGGCGACGCCCTGCAGCCGCGCGGCAAGGTTCGGGACATCGCCCATGACGTCGGAGCCTTCCGGGCCGAGATCGCCAACCAAGGCGAGGCCTGTGGCAACGCCGATGCGCACCTGCAGCGGCTCCCCGCCGATCATCCCAATCCCGGCGATCTCCGCCTGAATGGCAAGGCCCGACCGCACGCCGTTCCGCGCATCGTGCTCGGACGCGATCGGCCAGCCGAAGAGCGCCACCAGCCCGTCGCCGACATATTGCGAGACGATGCCGCCATGGCGCCGGATCACGCGCCCGCAGACTTCCTGGTAGACGTTGATCGCCTCGAAGAGTTCCTCGGGGTCCAGCCTGCGCGAGAGCGACGTGTAGCCGACGACATCGGCGAAGAGCACGGTGATCTGACGCCGCTCGGTCTCGTTGGCGCGGACCGAGGGCGGCGGCGGCGCAACCGCGCCGCCCTCGGCCATGGCGCGGATCACCTGCATCAGCTTGCGACGGTGACCGATGGAGAGGCCAAGTTCGCGTAGATCCGCCTCGGTCAGATCGCGCAGTGTGTCGACCTCGATATGATTGGCCTCGAAGGCCGCCGCATGCGTCCCGAGACCGTGCCTCTCAAGCCAATCCGCGATGTCGCTCACGCCAACACCCCCCGACGGCGCCCCGTCTCATACTGGCACAAACCGAACCTTACGGCATCGGAAGTGCTTGCGAAGTATCAACCGCCGCGGCGCACCGGTCCTCGCCCGATTTGTTGCGCACCGGCACGGAATGGCACTGCTCAGCCGTCTCCGATGCATGGATGCGACCGCCATGCGGCGCAAAAAAGGCGACAGAAGGGCGCGCTGCGTCCTTGATCCCACACGGGTCGACCAAGCGCACCGACCAGGCGCTCCGCGTGCATCATGTGATTCACATACCCGTCATGAAACGGCTCTTTCTCGGAATGGGGCACCAGCCCCGCCGTATTGTCCGTTAGGAGCCCGCGCCAGATGTCCAGCATCCCGACATCCGCCAGCCATGCGATCCTGGTCGCAGCCCTCGGTCTGCCTGTGATCTTCGGATCCACAGGTCCGGCCAATGCGGCCTCCTTCGCCGTCAGCGAACGCTCGGCCAAGGCCCAGGGCAGCGTCTATGCCGGCGCGACGGCAGGTGGAGAGGATGTGAGCTTCGTCGGCTTCAACCCGGCCGCCCTCGGCAATGTCGAACGCGGCGAGGTCGCGGCGAGCATCACCTACCTGCAGGTGCAGGTGAAGGGGACCGCGGCCAACCCGTTCATCGGCGGCGGGGATGTCACCTTCGATCCGTCGAAGGACGCCGTGCTGCCCGCCCTCTCCGTCGGCTGGCGGGTAGGCGAGAAGGCGGTGATCGGCTTCGCGATGAACGCACCTTTCGGCCTCGCCTCGGACTATCCGAACAACGCCGCACTCTTTCCCGCCGGTGCACGGGCGCTGAAGTCGGAGTTCAAGCTCCTCGAGGCGACGCCGATGGTTTCCTACAGCCCCGTCGACAGCCTGACGCTTGGGCTCGGCTTCACTGCGGCATTCGCCGATGGCAGCATCTCATCCGGCATCGGCGAGCCCATCGACGACGGCTGGGCGGTCGGGCGGCTCGAGGGCGACGATGTCGGCTTCAGCGTGAAGGTCGGCGCGCTCTGGGACGTGACGGAGCGCACGACCGTCGGCCTCTCCTATGCCCGCGGCTACGAGATCGAGCTTGACGGACGGTTCACCGCCCCCGGTTTCACCACGCTGGCGCAAGCAAGTTTCGACGTCCCCTCGATCTTCGGCGCTGGCGTCCGAAGCGAGGTCTGGCCCGGCGTCGAGCTTCTCGCTGATTTCCGCTATTTCTTTTTCGAGGATTTCGATGCGGTGGTCGTCAACCTGCCGGGCGCGACCGAGATCACGAACAACGAGGATGCGATCTACGCCTCCGTCGGGGCGGCGGTCGATGTCACCGACACAATCACGCTCCGCGCCGGCATCGGTTGGGAAGAGACGCCGACGGTCGACGAGACCCGCTCGCCGCGCATTCCGGATGCTGACAGGATCGTCGTCGGCTTCGGTGCGACCTACCGGCTGACCGACGCGCTCGATTTCGATTTCGCCTACAATTACTGGGAATTTCTGGACACGGATGTGCGGGCCAACGGGACGACGATCCCGACCAATATCAGCTTCGACAGCCGCGTCCACGCCATAACCCTGGGCCTCGCCTACCGGTTTTGAACAGCGCCCTTAACGCCTACGCTCACCGGCAAAAGGAAAGGGCGCCGCCAGTCGGCGACGCCCCCTCCAAGATCGATCTCTGGCGTTAGAACTTCGCGCGCTCCGAGCGAAGGGCAAGCCAGAGGCAGTAGCACATGATCAGTACCACCACCGTGAAGGGGATGCCGGTAGAGACCGCCGCCCCCTGCAGCGCCGACAATCCGCCGCCGAGCAAGAGTGCAATGGCCACCAAACCCTCCAGCGTGCACCAGAAGATCCGCTGGATCACCGGCGCATCCATCTTGCCGCCGGCCGTGATGGTATCGATCACCAGCGACCCGCTGTCCGAGGACGTCACGAAGAAGATGATGATGAGCACCAGGCTGATCGGCGCGATGACGGAGTAGAGCGGCAGCTCCTGCAGGAACCCAAAGAGAGCCATCTCCGGCTTGTAGCTGTCGACGACGTTGGCCTTCACCACCTCGGCCCCACCCGCGTTCATCATGTCAATCGCGGCACCGCCGAAGGTCGACATCCAGAGCGCGCAGACACAGGTCGGTGCAATCAGGGCGCAGAGCACGAACTCGCGAACCGTCCGGCCCTTGGAGATGCGGGCGATGAACATGCCCACGAAGGGCGACCACGCGATCCACCAGGCCCAGTAGAAGGTCGTCCAGCCGTGGAAGAAGCTGGTGTCCTCACGCCCGAACGGGTTCGATAGCGCTGGCAGCAGCATGACGTAGTCGGTCATCACGCCGAAATACCGCACGATGGCGTCGATCGGGCCCGTCATGATCAGCACGAAGAAGAAGAGCGCGACCGCCATCACCATGTTGATCTCGGAGAGGCGCTTCACGCCCGCATCCATGCCCAGCAGCACCGATCCGAGAGCGACCAGTGTGATCGCGATGATCAGCAGGACGACGACCGTGTTGCTCGGCTCGATCCCCGCGACCTCGTTCAGACCGGCGGCCACCTGCTGCGCGCCGAATCCGAGCGAAGTGGTGAGACCGAAGAGCGTGGCGAAGACCGCGAGCGTGTCGATCGCATGGCCCCACCAGCCCCAGACCTTCTCCCCGAGGATCGGATAGAAGGCCGAGCGGAGCGTCAGCGGCAGGCCGAGATTGTAGCAGAAGATCGCGAGGCAGAGCCCCACCACCGCATAGACGGCCCAGCCTTCGAGGCCCCAGTGATGGATGGTGCCCACGACGCCGATGTACTCGTTCCCGGGCTGCGAAGCGTCGATGCCGAGCGGGCTTGCTCCACCGCCTTCCGAGAAGTTGTAGTAGGTCGGCTCGAGCACGCCGAAGAACAGCAGGCCGATGCCGATGCCGGCAGCGAACATCATCGCGATCCAGCCGGCATAGGAATAGTCAGGCTTGGCGTCCTTGCCGCCGATGCGCACCGAGCCCACCGGCAGCACGATGAGCGCGAGGCAGAAGACGGTGATCGCATCTACAGAAAGCACCAGGAACCAGTCGAAGGTGCTAGTGAGCCATGATCGCAGGCCTTTGTCGCAGAAAGCGCCTGGCTCGCATCCTTCAACGTCGTCGGGATTAACTCCCCCGAAGAACGCAGCTGCGGTCTCCTGGTTCGCTAGCGCCAGCAGCACAAACGCTATGATTAGGAGGCTTGAGATCAGAAAGACGGGGTTGTGTATATCGAGGCCGAGGGGGCGGATGTTATCCTGCCCCATCTCGTAGTCCGTTGAGAAGTCGAGAGCAGCTTTCGACTCGCCGGACGACGCGTCCGATGACGACATAGGTGACACCTCCCAGGTGACAGGCAGTTGGTTTTTCTTTGTTCTTCGACCCTGTGCCGCATTTGATAGGTTGTCAAAGATTACTTTCTGCGTCCGGTTTCACGGGATTGCGCGTTCGCTGCGCTCGAACCGGCACAAACCCGCCGCTCAACCAGCAAGAAAGTCATGCGCCCCGGCGTTAGCGCATGGCGTGTCTGTCCCCGACTGCGGCTGACCCAATGCTCGAGGAGGGAGACGAGGCGAAAGCGGCCGTGCCCCGTTCTTCGCGTAGCGCACCCCGTTGGAGCTTCGATGCTTCTGGCAATCAGTGGAGGACCACGCACCGATCACCGAGGAGCAGCGCGAACTTACCATGTCGGATGAAGAAGCGAATCGACGCGAGCCACGAGCGCGGCGCCTCGGGCGTGATCATATCTCTGTCACCCGAGATCGTAGGGACCCTGAGGCAGGGCCTCGATCCTTCGGCACATCACATCTTCGAAGCTGAGAGCAGGCGTCAGTCCACGACATTGATGGAGCGGCAGAGGCTCACTGCGCACAGTCACGTCATCGGCCTGCATTTCGCCGCAGTTTTGGAGACGATTTTAGCTGGTGGGCGCGGCTGGGATTGAACCAGCGACCCCTTCGATGTCAACGAAGTGCTCTCCCGCTGAGCTACGCGCCCGCGCCAGCGGGGGTGGCATAATGCGGGCCGGACCCGCTGGCAAGACTGACGGGTGGAGAAAAGGGATGTGGCCGGCGCTGCGCTGGCCTAAAGAAGACGCGCATGAGCGAGACGCCCTTCGATATCTTTCTGCCGGACCAGCCGTTGAGCGGCGTGGTCTTCAGCTCGCCCCATAGCGGGCGGTATTACCCTGCGGATTTCATCGCTGCCTCCCGCCTCGATCACCATGCGCTGCGCGCGTCGGAGGACGTGCTCGTGGACGCGCTCTTCGCCGGGGCGCCGCAGGCCGGAGCGCCGCTCATCGCCGCACGCTATCCGCGGGCATGGCTCGACCTCAACCGCGCGCCGACCGAGCTCGATCCGGCGCTGGTGGAGGGCGTCTCGGCACAAGGGCTCAACCAGCGGGTCGCCGCGGGGCTCGGTGTGGTGCCGCGCGTCGTGGCAGAGGGTGCCGCGATCTACGACGGCAAGATCCCGCTGGAGGAGGCCGAAGCCCGCATCGCTGGGTTCCATGTGCCCTATCACGACGCCCTTGAGGAAATGCTGACGGCGGCACGGGCGCGGCACGGGCGTGCGATGCTCTTCGATTGCCATTCAATGCCGGCGGACGCCTTGCGCGCCGCACCGCGCGTGCGAGGGCGCAGCCCCGACATCGTGCTTGGCGACAGGTTCGGTGCTGCTGCGGGGCGCGCGATCGTAGCCGAGACGGAGGCGGCGTTCGAGCGGGCCGGTTTCCTCGTCGGGCGGAACACACCTTTCGCCGGGGGCTATATCACGCAACGCTACGGCCGGCCGGCGCGCGGGGTCGAGGCGGTGCAGATCGAGATCAACCGGGCGCTCTACCTCGATCCTAGAAGCCTCGAGCCCTTGCCCGGGTTCGATGGCCTGAAAGCCCGGATCGAACGGGTCATTCGCGACCTTGTCGCTGCCGGTCCAAGCCTTGGTACGTTGGCCGCAGAGTAGGCGTATCGGGACTGCCATCAGCGTCGCTTCCCAAAAAAAAGGCCGGGTTGCCCCGGCCCTAAGTCTAAGGGAGGAAACGCCCAGGAAGGGCGGCGACACCGAAGTGCCGCTGTGAAGATTTATGTGTGCGGCGCAGCAAAATGCAAGGGTGCAGATGCGAAGAAACGGATGCTGCGCAACATTGCATACATTATTGTCAGTTGCTGATGCGCACCGGAGACAGCTGCGCGTGGCACAGGCAGCTGATTAATCCTGAATTGAAACAATATCTTGGAACTTCGATGACTCGCGCCGTTCAGCGCAGCGCCCTGCCGCGGATGATGGCGTCCTTGCCGAAGCGCGCGCGAATCCGATCCGTGGCCTTCTCGGCCGCAACGAAGGCGGCGCGTTCGTCGGCGAGGAGGCCGGCCTGACCCTGCTCGTCATCCGAGAGGGCGCTGAAACCGATGCCGATCAGGCGAAAGGGGCCCTCGAAAATGACCTTGTCGAGGAGCCGCTCCCCCGTTCGATATAGGATCTCGGCCGAGCTCGTGGGGTCGGACAGCCTCGTCTGCCGCGTGATCGTCCGGAAACTGGCCGTCTTCAGCTTGAGCGCGACGCTTGCGCCGGCGATCCCCTTTGCCTTGGCACGGTCGGAGGCACGGACGGCAAGCCGCCAGAGATGGCCTTCAAGGACCTCACGCTCGGCCGTGTCCGTGTCGAAGGTCGTCTCGGCCGAGATGCTCTTGACCGCGCCGTCCGGGTCGACGCTTCGGTCGTCCTCTCCGCGGGAGAGCCGGGCGAGGCGGGCGCCGGCACTGCCGTAGAGGGCCCGCAGCCGTTCTTCGCCCGCGGCGGAGAGATCGCCATTCGTATGGAAGCCGTCCCCCTCGAGCCGGGCGGCGAAGCGGCCGCCCACACCCCAGATACTGCGAACGGGCCGGGGCGCCAGGAAGCGCTTCGTCTCCGCCCGCCCGATCACCGCGAAGCCGCGGGGTTTGTCGAGGTCGGAGGCGAGCTTCGCGAGGTACTTGTTGTGGCTGAGGCCGATGGAGACGGTGACACCCACGCCATCGTGGATGGCTGCAGCGAGGCGGGCGAGGCTGAGCGCCGGTGGCGCGCCGAGCAGGCGCTCGGTGCCTGAGAGGTCGAGGAAAGCTTCGTCGAGGCTGAGGGGCTCCACGAGCGGGGTGAGCCGGTCGAGCTCCGCCCGTATGGCGCGGCTGACAGCGACATAGAGGTCCATGCGCGGCTTAAGCACCACCGCCTCGGGGCAGAGCTTGAGCGCCTTGAACATCGGCATGGCGGAGCGGACGCCGTGGATGCGCGCGATGTAGCAGCAGGTGGTGACGACACCCCGCCGCCCACCGCCGACAATCAGAGGCTTGTCGGCGAGGCTCGGGTCTTCCCGTTTCTCGACGCTCGCGTAGAAGGCGTCGCAGTCGAGATGCGCGATGGAGAGGGTGCCGAGTTCGGGATGCGACAGGAGGCGGCGGCCCCGACAGGAAGGGCAGCGGGGGCCGGGATCGGCCTCGGTCCAGGCCAGGCAATCGCGGCAGAGCGCGGGCATCGGTCCTTCCGGCGGCGGCGTTCCGCCCCAGACTACCGCGAGGATGCGCGGGCGGGAATGGGGCTAGCCGCTCGCCACCGGTGCGATCTCGGCAAGGATCGCTCGGGCCGCAGCGGCGGGATCGGGCGCGGCCCAGACCGGGCGGCCGACGACGATATGGTCCGCGCCCGCTGCGAGCGCCGCGGCGGGTGTGGCGATGCGCTTCTGGTCGCCGACCTCTGCCCCCGCGGGCCTGACGCCCGGCGTGACGATCAGGCGACCTTTGGCTTCGGGCAGGGCGCGGATCGCTGCGGCCTCCTTGGGGCTCGCGATGACGCCATCAGCGCCTGCCTCCAGGGCGCGGCGCGCACGCTCGATGGTGATGTCGGCGGCACTTCCCGCCTCGATCATCATCTCGTCGAGGTCGTCGCGGTCGAGCGAGGTGAGCACGCTCACGGCGAGGATGCGGGTGGCGGTGGCGCCCCGGCCCTCAATGGCGGCGCGGACGACGTGCGGATCGCCATGAACGGTCAGGAAATCGAGCTCGAATGCGGCGAGACCGCGCACCGCCGCCTCGACCGTTGCGCCGATATCGAAGAGCTTCATGTCGAGAAAGACGCGCTTTCCCTTCTCCTTCAGCTCCATCGCTAGGGCGAGCCCGCCGCCGGTGAGCATGCCGAGGCCGATCTTGTAGAAGCCGACAGACGGCCCGAGCCGCTCCGCCAGTTGCCCGCCGCTGACCGCGTCGCCCGTATCGAGCGCAACGATCAGCCGCTCATCCGCATTGCCCATGGCTCGTCTCCCGCGCTGTCGACCCTTCGGGCAATAACGCGGAGCAGGTTCTGCGCCAAGCAGACTTATTCCCGAGGCATGCCCGGCAGGACATGCGCCACGCGCATCGGCGCCGGCAGGAAGGGGGTGTAGGCAGTACCCGGCTTCTCGATGACGGCGGGGGCGGACATGGTCGCGACACTCGCCTCAAAGCTCGGTGCCTCGGGGATCGACAGATCCCTGACCTCACGCCGCACGACGGCCACATCGACCACAGGCAACGGGACGGCGCTATCGACAGCGGCGGGCAGCTCGGGTCGAAGTGCTTGCGCGAAGGCCGGCTCAGCCAGTTCATGCACAGGCGTCGCAAGCCCGTGCGGCGCAGCCCGCATCGCCGTCTCCGCCGCGGCACCAAGGCAGGCTGCGTGACCAAGCCCATCGGTGGTGTCGCCGCATCCGGCCCCGGCCGAGCCATGGACAAGGACAAGGGCGGCGGTCGCGACGAGAGGCGCGATCAGCACGCGCACTGCGAACGTAATATTATTGATGGGCATCCAGGAATCCTCCGATCAGGGGTGACGGAACGAAACCACACGACACGTGAAGCATGAGTTGACGGGCGGCGCCTCAGGCATGAGGCGCAGGCGAACACTTCGCTCTCAATGACGGCTTGGGCCCTGCTGCGGCAGCTTGCGGGGGCGCGGCACGAACACCAAATCAACGGTACGGAGCGGCGGGCCATGAGGGCGCCGCCCCAGAGCAGGCGACGCGCCCTGGGCCGAAATCGGGCGGGGCGGATCGCGCTGAGGGAGAAGGATACATGGATCTATCGAAGTTCACAGATCGCGCCCGTGGCTTTCTGCAATCTGCGCAGACCCTGGCGCTTCGCGAGCAGCATCAGCGACTTACCGCAGAGCACATGCTGCATGTACTGCTCCAGGATGAGACAGGGCTGGCCCGGACACTGATCGGATCGGCCGGCGGCGATTCGACCGTGGCGGCTCAGGGCGCGGAAGCGGCCGTCTCGAAGCTGCCCAAGGTCTCGGGCGGTAACGGCCAGATCTACATGGATACGGGGCTGGCGAGGCTCCTGGATGAGGCCGGTCGGATCGCGGAGAAGGCGGGCGACAGCGTCGTGACGGTCGAGCGGATCCTGATGGCGCTCGCCATGGCGAAGGGCACCGAGGCTGCGACCATTCTCGCGTCCGCAGGGGTAAAGCCTCAGGCGCTTGAGAAGGCGATCCAGGCGCTGCGCAAGGGGCGCACGGCGGACAGCGCTTCGGCCGAAGACAGCTATGACGCGCTCAAGAAGTTTGCCCGCGACCTGACCGAAGATGCCCGCGCCGGCCGGATCGACCCGGTGATCGGGCGGGACGAGGAGATCCGCCGCACGGTGCAGGTCCTATCCCGCCGCACCAAGAACAACCCCGTGCTGATCGGCGAGCCCGGCGTCGGCAAGACCGCCATCGCCGAGGGCCTCGCGATGCGCATCGTCAATGGCGACGTGCCGGAGAGCCTCAAGGACAAGGCGCTGATGGCCCTCGACATGGGCGCGCTTATCGCCGGGGCGAAGTATCGCGGCGAATTCGAGGAGCGGCTGAAGGCCGTGCTCTCCGAGATCTCGGCGGCAGCGGGCGGCATCGTGCTCTTTATCGACGAGATGCACACGCTGGTCGGTGCGGGCAAGGCGGACGGGGCGATGGATGCCTCGAACCTCCTGAAGCCAGCACTCGCGCGCGGGGAGCTGCACTGCGTTGGTGCGACCACGCTCGACGAGTACCGCAAGCACGTGGAGAAGGACGCGGCCCTCGCCCGGCGCTTCCAGCCCGTCTTCGTCGCCGAGCCGACGGTGCAGGACACGATCTCGATCCTGCGCGGGATCAAGGAGAAGTACGAGGTCCATCACGGCGTGCGCATCGCAGACAATGCGCTCGTGGCCTCCGCAACCCTCTCCAACCGCTACATCACGGACCGGTTCCTGCCGGACAAGGCCATCGATCTGATGGACGAGGCGGCATCGCGCCTGCGCATGGAGGTCGACTCGAAGCCCGAAGAGCTGGACGCGCTCGACCGCGACATCATGCAAAAGCAGATTGAGGCGATGGCGCTGGAGAAGGAGGACGACGCGGCATCCAAGGACCGGCTCGAAAAGCTGCGCGCCGAGCTTGCCAACCTTGAGGAGGAGAGCCGGGCCATCACCGCGCGGTGGGAGGCCGAGAAGTCGAAGCTTGGTGCGGCGCGGGAGCTGAAGGAACAGCTCGATCATGCGCGAGGCGAGCTCGACATCGCCAAGCGCAAAGGCGATCTCGCAAAGGCCGGGGAGCTTTCCTACGGCGTGATCCCCGAGATCGAACAGCGCCTCGTGGAGGCGGAAGAGGCCGAGCAGACCGATGTGCTGGTCGAGGAGGCCGTGACCGAGGAGCATATCGCGGGCGTAGTCAGCCGCTGGACCGGCATCCCGGTCGACAAGATGCTAGAGGGCGAGCGCGAGAAGCTGCTGGCCATGGAAGGCAAGATCGGGGAGCGCGTGATCGGTCAGGAAGCCGCTGTTACCGCCGTCTCGAACGCCGTGCGCCGGGCGCGAGCCGGGCTTTCGGACCCGAACCGGCCCATGGGCTCGTTCCTGTTCCTGGGCCCCACCGGCGTCGGCAAGACGGAGCTTACCAAGGCGCTGGCCGAGTTCCTGTTCGACGACGACCAGGCGATGGTGCGCATCGATATGAGCGAGTTCATGGAGAAGCACTCCGTTGCCAGGCTGATCGGCGCCCCGCCGGGTTATGTCGGCTACGAGGAGGGGGGCAAGCTCACCGAAGCTGTGCGCCGTCGGCCCTATCAGGTCGTCCTCTTCGACGAGATCGAGAAGGCGCATGGCGATGTCTTCAACGTCCTCCTCCAGGTGCTGGACGAGGGGCGGCTGACGGACGGACAGGGGCGGACGGTCGATTTCCGCAACACGCTCATCATCCTGACCTCGAACCTCGGCGCGGAATTCCTGAGCGCCCTGCCCGAGGGGGCGAGCGCCAAGGCGGCCGAGCCGCAGGTGATGGAGGTCGTTCGCGCGTCCTTCCGGCCTGAGTTCCTGAACCGGCTCGACGAGATCGTGCTCTTCGACCGGCTGGGAAGGGACCACATGGCCGGGGTCGTCGCGATCCAGCTCGGCCTTCTCGAGAAGCGGCTCGAGCCGCGCAAGATCGCGCTCGACCTCGACCAGTCGGCGCAGGACTGGCTGGCGGACAAGGGCTACGATCCGGTCTATGGCGCGCGGCCGCTCAAGCGCGTAGTCCAGAAGGCGCTGCAAGACCCGCTGGCAGAGCTCATCCTCGGCGGGCGCCTCAAGGACGGCGAGACGCTGAAGGTTGGCGTGCGGGATGGTGGGCTCGTCTTCGGCGAGCATGCCGATCTGCCGCCCGAGGCTGCCACCGTGCACTGAGCTTTATGCCGGGCGGGACAACCGCCCGGCGTCCGCCTTTCACGCAGCCGGGCGCCGCCGTCCGATCAGTGCCAAGGCCCCGAGACCGCTCAACAGCACCAGCGCGGAGGCCGGCAGCGGCACCACCGTCGACGTGGTGTTGAAGACCCAGTTGAAGCCAGTGTTGAAGAAGATCTCGGCGCCGGTGAGGAACGCGTCGTTCGAGAAGCTGAAGCTCGGATTGCCGAACCGCGACGCCGTAGACCGTGCCACGGCAAAGCCGGTCTGGCTGTTGTCGAAGTCGATGAGGATATCGGCGTCGTCTATCTACCAGCCCGATGAACTGCAAGTCGAAGACGTAGTCGTCGCTGGTCCCGGCGAGATGGTCTATCCCGCTCTGCGCATAGCGGACGCCCGCGATGTCGTCCGCCGTAAGCGTGCGCTGAACCTCCCCGAAGAACGAGCCCTGCTGCATCACGCTTTCGGTATTGGCGTCGCCGAGTGCCGCGGCCACATCGCGGTCACCGTTGGCAGAGAAACTGTCGCCGGCGGGCAGTAGGCTCAGGTCACGGCTGTAGGTCGTCGCATCGATCCGCTCCGGCAGCACGGGGTCGACCGGATCGTTCGAGCCGATGCGGAAGTAGTTGAGGTTGACGTCATCGCCGCGCCGGTCGTCGGCCGAGCCGACGATGTTGTCCGCGCCATCGTCGAGGTTCAGCACGCCATCGGGGCCAGGAGCCGAGTCGGTAAAGTTCGCGGCCCGCCCGGTGAGGCCCGACTCGCTCGCGAGATTGCTGTGACCGAGACCGAGCGCATGGCCCATCTCGTGGAGCAGCACGGATTCGAAATCCATCTCGTTGAAAGCGACGACGTTGTTGTCGAGGTTGCCGGTCGTCGGGACCTGCCGGTTCCAGGTGTCCACGACGTTTGCCGTCGGGGTGATCATCTCCTGCGCGAACATGCTGTCGCTCGCGATGCCGACCGTGACCGTGAAATCGGGATCGATGAAGAACGTGTCCCCGATCGCGCCGACACCATATCCCGGCGCGTAGCTCACGCTGTCCGGACCGAAGGCGGCCTGATCCTGGAAGTTGAAGGTGAAGGCGTCAGCGCGGCCCGAAGCACAGAATAGCAGAAACCGGGAGTGTCAGGAATTTCGTGTGTGGGCCATGACGATGCGAGTGGAGGAGACATCGCATGGCACGACGCAAGAAGCCTGTTATCGCTGACGAGCTGCTGGACCAGCTTCTGGCTGGCCGCGATCCCCAG
>JBCBYV010000045.1:0-26352 GCA_039815685.1 Pseudomonadota bacterium
CGCTGCTCTGCGTGGCACCCGGCGCCGACAATCGCGCGACCGCCTGCTCCTTGAACTCCGGCGTGAACCGCCGCCTCGGTTGCTTGCTCATCCGTCATCCTCCGTCCTGAGGGTACTGTACCGCCCAGTCCGGCATCAGGGGGCAAGCTCAGTGGTTGCAGGGGCAGGATTTGCGTTTCGCGACTTGGTGACCTGCGAGAGGCTCTTGGCGCGTAGGTTTCGTGTCGATGCCGAGATGACCTGAGCCGTGAGGGAGCTTGGAGCGGTCTACTGCTAGGAATATGTTCTCCTTGCATTTCGAAAGTAGTGTTTTCAAAATGCAAGGATGATACCACGTGCGAAGATGGCCGATCTGAGCAAAGCGCTGGACCGCGAAGCGGCCGTGGCGCTGATCGGCGCGCGGCAGGTGGGAAAGACTACACTGGCTTTGGAGATCGGCGAGACGCGGCCTGCGGTCTATCTCGACCTCGAAGCGATGGCCGACCGGGACAAGCTCTCCGACCCTGTTGCGTTCCTGAGGTTGCACGAGGACAAGCTCGTCATCCTCGATGAGATCCATCGCATGCCGCATCTCTTCGAAGCGCTCCGCGGCGTGATCGACGAGGGACGCCGCAAAGGACGAGGCACGGGGCGCTTTCTGCTCCTCGGTTCAGCGTCGATCGACCTCATGCGCCAGTCTGAGAGCCTAGCGGGTCGGATCGAGTACATCGATCTCGCGCCCCTTGGCCTCATGGAGCTCAACGACCCGTCAGTCGCGACGCAGGATGCTCTTTGGCTCAAGGGCGGGTTTCCAAGGAGCTTCCTAGCCGAGGAAGACGAGAGCTTCCGGCGGCGGCAGAACTTCATCCGCACCTATCTCGAGCGCGACATCCCCATGTTCGGCGCCCGAGCGGCGACGGAGACCCACGAACGGCTCTGGACGATGCTCGCGCACAACCAAGGGACGCTCCTGAACGCCTCGCAACTAGCGCGCAATCTGAGCCTCTCGGCCCCAACCGTCACGAGCTACATCGATCTTCTCTGTGATCTGCTGCTGCTCCGTCGTCTGAGGCCCTACCATGCCAATGTCGGCAAACGACTGACCAAGTCACCCAAGACCTACATCCGCGATAGCGGCCTCGTGCATGCGCTCCTCGGGATCGAGACAATGGATGAGTTGCTCGGCCACCCAGTTGTGGGCGCAAGTTGGGAAGGTTTCGTGATCGAGAGTCTCCTCAACGCGGCGCCACCGCGAACCCAAGCCTTCTTCTACAGGACTGCTGCGGGCGCCGAGATCGACCTTGTTCTCGATCTGGGCGCCAAGCGCGGCCTCTGGGCAATCGAGATCAAGCGCAGCACTGCGGCAAAGATCGAGAAAGGCTTCAGACACGCCCGAGAGGATATCGAGCCGCGCAAGTCATTCATCGTCCATGCAAACGATGATCGGTACCCGAAAGGCGATGGGATCGAAGCGCTGGGTGTGAGCGAACTCATAGCAGAGCTGCGGGCGCGTAACGCGCAACGCTACCCGGCCACCCATAACACCACGGAAGACTAGACCAACGCAAAGCCTCTCAAACCCGCTGCAAGTTCCCTCCTGATCACAGATCACACTCTTCACCAAGCGCCTCGCTCAAATGTGGACGCCTAAGTTGTCGTCATGAAGGCTCACACGAGCAACGTCGACGCGCCGCACGCAGTTCATAACCTCCTTTATGTATCCCTTATGCAGAAGCTCGTCGATGAAGGCTTCCGTTCCGCCTCGCGTGCCTCGGTGCGGAGCTAGTCCTGTGCGAGACCGAGGCCCTTTCGGCATGTCTCCCGAGCGCCGTCGATAAAGCGATCATCGACCACGGGCTGCTGCTGACCGCTCAGCTCAACGCGGTTCCAGGTGCCTGGACCAAAAGGGCGGGCCGGACTTTGGCTCCAGATCAGAAGAGTGACGGCAACCACATGGTCGCCGTCACGTTCGAAGACGAAATCGCCCTCACCCTTGGCCCCGGCATCATTCTCACCAACACGCTCTTTCTTGACCGTATCGGCGATGATCTCAAAGCCGGGTAGTGCTTTGATCCGCGCAGTCTGTTCATCGTAGTGCGCACGACCTGTCACTCCGCCGCCCTCGCTCCGCGCCTGTTTGGTATCGGTGAGGGTGCGGACGTCAGCCCGGGCTGCTTGAATGGCGTCGGCAACACAGGCCTTCACCAAGTCGATCGAGGGCTCTTCGTCGGCGCAATCGGTGTTCGGCGGCAGCAGGTTGGCAATCTCCGCAAGGGGTGTCGCAAAGAACGAGTCGCTGCCATCGGCCTCGGTGGCGACGATCATGGCAACCACCCTGCCCTCACCATCGAAGACCGGGCCGCCGCTGTTCCCGCGGCGCGCCCGGTCATCGAAGCGCCAACTGAAGATCCGATCAGGCTCGCGGTTGTCAAGCCGTGCGCCACGCATCAGATCGTAGTTGTCCCGACCGCGTCGATACCCGATCGCGATGACTTCCTCACCGATTGCCACCGACCGCATTGAACAGGTGACAGGCGTCATGCCAGTCGCCGGAATGCGCAAGACAGCCGCATCATGCGTCGAGTCGGTCGGGCCCAGAGCGGCCAGCTGCCGCTCGCCGAAGACGCCATTCTCGTCCAGAGACTCGACCTCGATCCGGCGCCGGAACCGACCCTGGTTGTCGCGTGCCCACTCGATCTCCCGACCATCCTTCAAAGCGACGACGTGCCTGGCAGTCAGGATCTCGCCGGCCTCTGCGATGAAGAACCCCGTGCCGAAATTGTTGATAGTGCCGAGATTATTGCTTGACGTACCTGTCACCTTGATCCGCACCACGCTGGTCGTGACCCGCTCGATCGCTGAACCGTGCACTTGGCCCGCTGCCGGCTCAACCAGCCAACTGAGGACGAGTGCCGCCAAGGCGAGTTGAAAAGTCGAACCCCAAACGGAGGCCTCGCGCATGCCCTTTACCTTCTAAAATCAATAATCTGGATGGCGTCACTCGCCACGCGTTCGGTGCCGACCGCCACGGAGAAGCGGAGAGCACCTTCATTTTTCAAGCCGGGCAGCGTACCAAGAAACTCAGCCTCTGCACGCCCGACACGGCCTCCTGCGGGATCGAAGCGATAACTTCCCTGAACGAAGCCAGCCTTCGTCCAGCTGCCATCGGGATGGATCAGAGAGACCGAGAGCCGGTCGAGCGGCGCCCTGCCCTCTGCCGAAAACCGCACCCGGATCTCGATCGCGGTCGCGATCGCCGCAATCGACTTTTCGGGGTAGATGCCGACGGTATCGATCGCGACTACGACGTCGTCCTTTGTAATGCCGCTAAGCACGGTGTCCTGAACATCCTTTGGCGGCCCGATGACGTCGGTGAAAATCACCTCGAGCGCACCGACAAAACCGTCATCATCGAAGATTGTCTGGTGCTTTGCGGCGGTGACATCCGCGACATCGGATCGTGATCGTGTGGCGCTGAATGCAGCTACCACGCCGTCACCCGGCCCCGGCACGATGGTGCTAACGGCACGTGTGTTTGGATCGACGTAGATCGTGCGTGGCGTGTCAAACAAGGTCGAGATGATCCGATATACTTCGAGATGCTCCGGCATCCGCGAGGCGACCAAGACCCCGAGCTCTCGCCCCGCGGCGAGCGCCTGCTCGACCTGTACCAGATCCGGGGCGGTGCTCGATCTCCAGTCGATCTTCTCCCATCCGGACATCGTAGTGATGTCGAGGGGTTCAGCGTCACCTGGAACGCCGACCGCGCAGCAGTTCGTATGGCGAGGGAGCAGCTCATAGACCGAGGGAAACGATAGAACGACGGATTTGATAGCGGGCAGTCCGCCGGCGAACCAGTTGGCCAGGTCACCCCAGCCGTCATCCAGCACGCCTGCCGCGCGGACTGCTCCCTCGAGCGGCGTACCCATGGTCACCAAGCGTCGAACCCGTCGATCAGGATCATGCCGACGGACATAGATCTCGGCGATGAGGCCCCCCATGCTATGCCCGACCAGGTCGAACTCGGCATTGGCCAATACCGGGTGGTCGGCGATCCACGCGGCAAGCTGAGACGCCGTTGTGAAGTTGCTCTGGCGCCAGTCGTAGGGATACGCAAAATAGCTTACGCCTGCCTCGAAGCCGACCTCTAAGAAGGCGTCTCGCAGTAGATTGTACTGATCGACCAGAGGGATGCCGAAGACGCCAATGTCATCGATGAGATCGGTCGCCCGAAGACCGTCATCCGGATCCCTAGGACCATCGGACACCATCAGCCGCTCAAATCGGCGAAGTGCACCCGCATCGCCCCAATAGATGTCGTTAGGGCCCTCCAGAACCGATCCGACGATGCCCGGCAGGACGACGACCGGGCGGTCGGGAACATCGTCGGCAACGGCCGGTGCCTGCGAAGCAAGGAGAGCAACGGTGACCAAGGGAAGAAGCAGACGGAGCAAAATGAGCATGATGCTCCTCCTCAACAAAGAGTCTTCAATCACAACAGACCATACCATCGGCTGCGCACCGAGATAAGCACCATCGTGAGCGCGCTTACGGGGTGCGAGACGACGGTCAGTTCTTCCGCGCGGGTCGCAGGGGCGAAGCGCTCGGCGACGTCAACGCGCGCGACGGCAAAGAGCCGGGCGTGGCGTTCTACGCCCACATCTCCGATCAGTTCGGGGCTTGCCACACCAAGGTCATCGCCGCCACCGCCTCGGAGGCGCCCCATGTGCTCGACGGGCTGCTCGAGCACCAGAGTGGGCTGCGGATCGGCGAGCACTAAGCCGACAGCGGCGGCGCCACCGACCACATGCTCGCCTTGCTTGCGTTCCTCGGGTTCTGCTTCGCACCGCGCCTGCGCGACATGAAGGATCGCCGGTTCTTTGCGCTCCCGGACATCGCCATCCCGGACGCCTGCGGGGGCCTGATCGGCGGCGGGATCGACACCCACCGCATCGAAGCGCACTGGGACGAGGTGCTGCGTCTGACCGTCTCGATCGGCGCCGGACAAGTCTCGGCCTCGGAGGTGCTCAAGAAGCTTGCCGCGTATCCGCGGACCAACTCGCTGGCCTGGGCGCTGCGAGAGATCGGCCGCCTCGAGCGCACCCCGTTCGCGCTCGCCTGGCTGCGCGAGCCCGATCTGCATCGACGTGCCAATGCAGGATTCAACAAGGGCGAGACACGCAACGCTCTCGCCCGCGCCGTGTTGTTCCACCGCCTCGGTGAACCCCGAGACCGCAGCTTCGAGAACCAAGTCTACCGCGCTTCCGAGCTCAACCTGCTGATCGCAGCGATCATCCTATGGAACACGCGCTACCTGCAGGCAGCCTTGAACGCCCTCGCCGCGAAAGGCGCCACGATACAGGCCACGCTGATCCGACATGTCGCCCCATTGGCCCGAGACCACATCGGCCTCACCGGCAGCTATATCTGGGCCGCCGACAAGCGTCCCGGACCCGGCAAGCTGCGCTCCCTGCGCCGCGCCGGCTCGTTCCTCGCCGAATGAGTTGCCAGATTGTCCTCTCGAACCGGACAATCAGACCACTTTCGTATCGTCACCCCAGGCAGCGGGAACGCCCGGTTGCCGGGGATCTCGACCCGCCGAAAACCATTCACTCCGTTACGAGCCGTTCGCTTTTGCGAGTTCTGGAATGTACTCAACTGGTTTCTTTAGACCGCGATCAGGAACTGCCAGACCGATCTGTCTGGCAATAGACTGAATAAATGTAATACAATCACTCTCCAACAACCGGTAGACTAAGAAACCATCGGCCAACTGATCGATATCGCCCCGCAGGACTTCTTCGAAATTCATCGCTCTCGCGCTGTTTAACGCGCTCTCCCAAACATCAGAATTCACTAGAACCGGTACGCAGGTTTGACTGCGGTCTGTCAAGATCTCCTGAGAGAATGCCCCCACCACGGCATCAGTGGTGTACTTGCTGCCCGCCGCGGGCGCCCACCCAGTAGCAAGCATAAAGTTAGCTTCACCGTTCGGGACAGCACGAGTGTAGACGACAAACGCATGCGTGGGGAAACTTGAGCCATCAGAGAGGCGCGAGCAAAATGCAATCCGGTAGTCCAAAGACTCAGTACGCACCCTTTTATCGATCACGGTAAAATTTGCATGAGCCACAGCGGGCAGCAGTGCAAAGAACACCAAAAAAGAGCAACATCTGAACATCTTTCAGCTCGTATGATTTTCGATTCAACGCGATAGATTTGATTGATTACTACAGATATCACATGTGCGCCGCACGAACAATTCAAAGTTCGTTGCAGTCTGCCGCGAACCCAGTCGCATTGGTCGGCTCCTAGTCACCGATCCAGACAGTATGGGACTTGTACCGGTTTCTAGTCCAGACGTTAGGCGACCTCGCGGGCTGGTGGTCCTCGCCCACGGCTCGGCTCGGAGCGCGATCCGTTTAGCAAAAAGTAGGGGGTGGTGCGACAAGCGCGCCGCCTCACACCTCCTCATGCAGCGGACGCGGGACC
This sequence comes from Pseudomonadota bacterium, assembly GCA_039815685.1. Taxonomy (GTDB): domain Bacteria; phylum Pseudomonadota; class Alphaproteobacteria; order Rhodobacterales; family Rhodobacteraceae; genus Thermohalobaculum. The sequence continues at coordinate 6,472 of JBCBYV010000045.1, forward strand.
GGCAACTGACAGAGATATCGCGGGCTCGCCCCCGAACGATCGTCCGGCGCCATCCGCGGCTCCTCCGCATAGCTGCTCGGCGGGCGGTAGGCGACCTCTTCGACCGTCACTTCGAGGGCGATGCCGTCATCGGCGATTAGCCGGCTTGGCACGGAGAAGCCGCCGGTCCAGCGCTGCTCGCGCCGCATGGCGAGGAACGCGTCGGCCATCATTCCCCGCGGCCAGGGCACGACATCCGGCGCAAGCCGCTGTTCGGCGACGAAGCGTCGGGCGTCCGTCGCAGCGTCGCGCCCCTCCAGCCGCATGATCATCCGGCTTGCTACCGTCTCGTCGTGGAGAAGGCTCGCCTCGGTCAGATCGGCGGCGTCGCGTGAGGCCGGTCCGCGCACCGAGACCTCGATCCGGCTGCGCCCGCTCCCCTCGTCCAGCACCGCCACCGTAGTGCGGCGGCCGGTGAGGAGCTGCGTCTCGAAGGGCGCGGCGGGGAGCGAGACGCGCAAATCCCGGGGCGCATGCGCCTGGTAGCGTACGACGCCAAGCTGCAGGAAGGGTGCGATCATCGGCCCCGGGTCGAGCGTTACGTCCACGTACCACCGCTCGGTCGCAAGGTCGAAGCGGGGCGCATAGGCGAGCAGATCGACGGTCAGATAGCGCTGCCGACGGGGCGCGTCCTCGGCCTCGGCGGCACCCGGCTCCTCCTCCGCGACCGACTTCGGATCGGGGATCGGCAACTGAGCACGAGCGATGTAGTCGAGATCCGGGCGCAGCGGTCGGCGCGTCAGGGTGCAGTCGCTGTCCCGCTCCACCTCGCCCGAAAGATCAGCGAAGACACTCGGTGGCACCATCCAGTGCTGCCAGCCATGCTTCGGGTGATCTTCGATCGGGTCCGAGCCCCAGCGTGTGACGTACTCGGCCGCGCCGGTCAGGAAGCGCTCCTCGAACCGGTCGAGCGCCATGAAATCGTGCCCCTCGACGCTTGGCTCAACCAGCCCCGTGCTCGGCCGCTCGAAGCGGGTCCCATTGCGCCAGACCATGCCCGGCACCGAAAGGCGACGGGGCCGTGCACTACGCATGGGCGGCCAGACGACAATACCCAAGCGCTCATCCTCGCCCGAGCTGAACCACGGCCGCTCGAGCCAGAGCCGGACGACAGAGAGCCGGCGAGAGACGATGTCGCGGCGCGGTCCGCAGCCTTCGGCCCGCCGCTCGGCGATCGCGGGCTGCGCGGCAGCGGCAGGGCGTGGCACCGCTGGACGCTCGGAGGCGGGCAGCCAGATGGGCATCGACCAGTCGAGGTTCCGGTCGCTCTCCTCGGAGTTCGGCGAGCGAGCGCGGTAGTAGCGGCCGCGGCGGATGAAGGGGCGCGTGGTGAAGCCGGAGGCATGCCGCGAGACGGCCCGCACCGCGATCTCGACCCGCCGCGCCCGCGTGTCCTGGAAGAGGGGGCGGACATCGGCCGTGATCCCTCCCTGGGCTTCGTCGCGGCGCGAGAAGGCGGCGTGGAGCGCGAGAAGGCGCCGCTCCTCGCCCTCCGGCCGTTCCGATAGGCCCGAAAGACTGGCCCAGAGCTGGACCCGCGGCGGCAGTGTTACCCGACCCGTGGGGCTCACCGCAAAGCCAACGAGGGCGCGGGCGCAGCGGAGCCGGTTGACGCCGTCCGCGCATGTCCCTTCCTTTCCCGGCTCAGCCACCCCGTCGACGGCCAGCTCCGCCTTCGGCCAGGTGCCGTCGAGCACAGCCTGGCGCGGACGTCCGCGATCCGGATCGTCGAAGGGCTCGCCCAGGGGCGAGACGGCCCGGGCTAGGATCTCGACCGAGCCGGTCGTGGGCATGTGAAGCGCGAGGAACCCGCCGAGGTCGGCCTCCGTTCCGCCCTCTTCGACGTTCTCGGGCGGCGCGCCCTCGGGCAGGCGCCAGCTTTCGGGCATCGTCGACACAGCTGCCGTATCCCCCGTGATCGCCGTATCATGGACCCCGCCGGTGATGCGACGGCGCATCAGGAACGGCTGCAGCTGGCCGACTCCGTCTGGCACCGCCTCGAAGCGGGGCGTGTCGACAGGGCGATCGACGGCGTGGCGCAACTCGATAGTCTGAACTTGCGCGATCTCGGGGATCGGCCGGAACTGCATCCGGCGAAGCAGGATGTCGGCCATGCGCTCGAGATCCACCCGCGCGGGCGCATCATGGCCGAGCAGCCCGCAGCCTCCGAGGCAGACATCCCGCGCAGCCCCCGGCGCATCGTCCGGCAGATAGTCGGAGAGGCAGCCATTCGCCGCTAGCGTCGTCGCCGTGTCCAGAAGCTCGGACCAACCGGTCAGAACGCCCCGGTCGGGCAGTGCCCAGATGTCGAGGGAGAAGCGGGCCCCGGGCGGCAGGGTCAGCACCACCTCGCGGCAGTCGATGCCTTCGTGCTTCACGATACTGCCGGTCTCGAGGGCGAGCGCCACGTCCGCGTCCTCGCCTGCCTCGATGCGCAGCGCCACTGGCAGGACGTCGGGCCAGCGCTCGGGCTGGACGAGATCGACGATGGCGCTTGGCAAGTCCCAGGCGGTATCTGCGAGCACCTCTGGGCCCGCGCGCAGGCGCAGCACGAGGCGAGAGGCCATCGGATCTGGATAAAATGGCGTCTCGCGGCGGAGGCCGACACCGTCCAAAACCGCCCGCTTGGCGAAGATTCCGTCGCCCGAGGGCGCGGTCGGCATTGGGCCCTTGTAGCCGTTGTCTTGCCACGCCTTCGCGGCCGTGAGCCAGGCGGCCCCGGGCGCCCGCTCGGTATCCGCCTCCGCACCCGAGATCGCGCGCCGATCGGCCGTCTCGTCGTAGCGGTAGGCAAGCACCGGCGGGCCGCCCCAGGGTGCTGCTAGGTGGAGTTCTTCGACTCCCTCGCGCGGCTGCCGGGTGGACACGCGGTTGAAGTCGAGGCGCCAGCGAAAGCGTTCGGTCCGGACCGTCTCAACCGCGGGCCCTTTGAAATAGCTCGGCCGCGCGTCCCCGTCGAAGACGCCGTGGCGCTCCGCCTCGTCGAGGGTGAGGAGTGGGGGCAGCAGGAAGCGGACGAGGCCGTCATGATACTTGAGCGGGTCAACGGCGCCCTCCACTTCGAGGTCGGCACGGGAGCGCAGGGTGATCTCGCCCGTCGTCTGCGGGGCGAAGCGGATCCGGTCGTCCCCGATATCCGGCTCACCCTCCAGCGTCGCGCCGCGGCCGGCAACGGCGCGGTAGCCTTTAACCTCGCGCTCCGCCTCGGCCTTGCGTAGGAAGACCTGAACGGGCTTCACGGGCTCGCTCCGCAGAAAGCGCCGGCCCACGACCTTGGACAATCCGTTCGGCGGCACGGTTGCATCCCGTTCGCGCAGGTAGGCTGCGCGGGCCGCTTCCTCGTCCAAACTGCCGCCGCCGAGATAGCCAATCCGTGCGCCCAGCTTCGCGTACATCCCGTAGCGCAGCGCCGGCGCAAGCTCCTCTTGCCTGGCGCCTGAGCTAGCATTCGGCAGACGGATCTCACGATCGATGTTCAGATCTTCGTGCGGATGAACACTAGCGACGATACGGCTCTGCCCGCGGCTCTCGTCTCGCAACCCCGTTTCGACGCCCATCGGCGGGCCGCGGAAGGCGACCTCTGCCTCATCGACCGCAGCGACCGGCTGCGCTCCCACCTCACCGCCATCCTTCGGCAGCACAAGGCTGCGGGGCACGACACGGTCCATCGTCGCCTGATGGCGCAGACGCTCACCCGGACGATAGAAGGCTGCAATCCGTAGATCGAGGTCTTCGCCCAGATCGCCGCCCCGCCACAGCACGGTCTTGTACGAGAGGGGTCGCCAAGCATACCCGCTCAAGGCGCCGTCTTCAGTTTGCGGCAGGCCGAGATCGGCGATCTTGCCAACGCTCAGGTCCTCGGCATCGAGGTAGGTGTCGCAGCAGGCCACCCCTTCACGCGCCTTCATTGCACCCAGACTGCGCGAAAGGCGCGAGGCGCAAGCAAAATGGACTAGCGAGAGCCCGCCCGACCGGATTGCCGCGGGCTCGATCAGCCGCCCGCCGCCCGCGCCGTCGCGCGCGCCCGCCCAGGCGCCCGGCTGCCGGTCGTGGATCGAGACGCCGCTGAGCACTCGATCGACCCGGTTCTCGATGTCCTGTGCGGCCGCCCGAAGGTCGGCCCCAATCAGCTCGTGGGTAGGCCCCCCGGCCCCGTCGCGCGCCCCGAGAATGGCGATGCCATCGCGCTGCGAGAGATGGCGTACCTGATCCTCGGCCGGCACCTCGGCGAGCGTCAGGATCATCTCCTCGCGCGATGCGGGCACGAACTGCCTAACCCGCGCCACCGACGCATCAGGAAACCGTTCCACGCGGAACTTGACCAGGCTCCAACGCGCATGCTCCTCAGACGCCGCCGGTCCAGATACGGACAGCCCATCGGGCGCGAGACGCACGAAAGCAAAATGCGTCTCTCTCTTGCTTCTTTTGCTGTTGTCCGCGTCGAGTTGGTGGTCCTTAAGCTTCGGCAGCGCCTCGGTGAGCTGTCGGAGGGCCGGCCCTTCGAGTGCGTAATCGATAAACGTGCGGAAGTAGCGGCCGAGATCCGGCGTCTCGTCGAGCGCGAACAGCCGCTTCCTTGCGAGCGTCATGGCAGCAACATCGGCGTCGCCCGTCGCCTTCGCCTCCGACGGTCGTTGATAGGGCGTCGGCTCTGGGTCGTCCCGCGTCTTCAGGCTTTCTTCGAGCGCCTCGATCTCAGCATTGCCCATGGCGGCGGCCAGCAGAAAGCGGATGCGCAGATCGAAAAGCGTGTCGTAGATCTCGTCGAGCTGGCCCGAGCAGTGCTTTGGCGCGCAGGTCCGCTCACCATCCGTCTGGGTCAGGCATTTGGCGACCTCGTCCAGCTTGCCGTTGCCGCAACTGTCGGCGCCGACCGCCTGTTGGCCGGCACAGGCGGCGCGTGCATCGGCCAGCCCCTTCTCGATCGCCATCACCCGCTTGGCCTTCGTGATGTCGAGATTCTGCGGGTCTTTCGGCAGCGTGGGGTCATCCGGACCGAGCGGGAGCGGACCGCTCTCGTTCTCACCCCCATCGAGCTGGCGGTAGAGCAGCCATAGCGGGTTGCTCTCGCCCCCTTCCAGCGCCTTCGCTGCGGCGGCTTGAGCGATGGCGTCGATTCGGTCGAGCTCCTTGCTCGGTTCCGGCGCCATTGCCACGCGCACCGTCTCGAGCGCGCGAGCGATCTTCGTGACGAGGGCAATGTCGCCCTCCTTGCCCGACATGCAGATGAGGTCGTCCTGCTCGCCCGGCGGCTCCAGCGGGTCGAGCCCCATCCAGAGGCTGTCGAACCTGCCGCCCTCTTCCTCCGGCATGACTTCCCGCCAGAGCGCATCAGCCTCGGCCGGATCGGGTCGGTCGGTAGTCCATGGGGTGAGGTCCAGGAGGACGGAGTCGAGCCCTGCGGGCCGCGGTAGCACCGCGCCTTTCCCGAGCCTCGGGATAGGTGCAACCTCGAGCCGGCAGCCGCCGATCCGATCCTCGATCGCTGAGGGCCAACTCGGCAGGCTGACTGCACCGCGTGCGCCCCCTTCCGGCCTCACCGGGCGCAGCGCCAACGTCACCTTCAGCGCATAGCTTCCCGCGATCCCCTGCACTACGCCCGCCGCGACCGTACGCGCCAGGATATCGACATCGAAGACGCCAAGATCGATCTCATTCTCGGTGTTCGGTCTCATCAGATCAGTTCCATGGATCGGGCCTCGCTGAAATAGCCGGTCCAGCGCTCGTAGCTCTGGTCCTGTCGAGAGGTGTTCACGACGATGGCGGCGCGCCTCGACCAGCCTGGAACGGGCTCGTCGGGCCCCACAATGCTACGGTTCTCGCCCTTCTCAGCCACACGCCATTCGAGCGCGGCCTGCTCGGCGCCGGCGGAGGAGAAGTTCTTGCCCTCCTGCTTGAAAAGCGTGATCGCGAAGCGGATCTTTGCGAAGGAGATCGAGAACGAGAAGCGAAAAACAGCGGAGCCCGTCATGTTTCCCCCGCCATCCATCCCGATGGTGACCGTGAGGCTGGCGCAGATCGAGAAGATCGCGACTCGTCCCGAGCCGCCGGCGAAGAAATCACCGGAAATCTCAGTGTAGCTGCCCGCCTTTCGCACAAAGACGCCGACATTGACAAAGCCCATCAGCTGCAGTGGGCCATACGCAATGGCACCGCCGCCGCCGAAAACAAATGATGCGTCAAACGCAGTAATCCGACGGCCATCGCTGCGGAGCGAGAAATGCCCGCCCCCGCCCCAGATGCCCGCAATTATGACGAACGGAGATGCGCGCGACGAGAGGCCGGCTCCGAACTCCGCCTTGCGCTTCTCGAAGGGCAGGACGGCGAAGGCCGAGAGGCCGACATTCATGAAGGTGACGCCGCCGAGGTTGATCGCCCCGATGTTCAGCCGATACCCCGCCTCGATGCCGAGAAGCCCGAGCGCAGGCTTGATATAGGCCCCGCCCGCGCTGGCGGTCAGCGAGGCGGCGAGCTCCTGCACGAAATCGAGTTCCTTGCCGATCTCATAGTCGACGAAGTCGATCTCGAAGGTGGGGTCGCTGCCCGCGGACCAGGCCATGCGCGCGCCTGAGAAGTAGATCGTGATCGCCTCGAACCCGCCGAGAAGGCGGATCGCGAAGGGCGACATGACGGCCGTGGCGCTCGCCTCGAGGCCCGCCTCGCGCGGACCACCCGAGGTTACGTTGGAAAGATCGACGGTATTCTCCGAGACGATCGTGAAGCGCCCTGGCCCCGTCGGCTGGAAGATGGCTTTGTCGCCGGCGTCAGGAGGGAAACTGCCCACGGGCGCATCGAAGTCAAAGCGCGTAGTCACCCGCTGGGGCACGAGCTGGCGGATCTCCGCCTCGATCGCGTCGCGCACCACGCCGAAATCGACCAGTCCCGAGATGTCGGCGCGCAGGAGCTGCTCGAAGACGGTGCGGACATTGCCGACGATCTGGATCGCCGCCGGTCCCGTGCGGAAGCTCGCCAGCAGCCCCGAGAGCGCAGTACGCCGCGTCGTCCCGCCGCCCCCCCTACCGTTCAGGACCTCGATCCAGCCCGCCTCTGCATAGAGCTGGTCGTGCGGCTTCGTCGCGTTCGCCTCGAGAAGCGCCGCCTTCACCGCCGCGATCTCCGGCGCCGGGCGCGCCGGGTTAGCGACGGCCAGCAGCATGTGGCGCGGCCGTCCGGCGGCGACGCGCGCGATCTCGGCGATGGCGGCGAAACTGTCGTTACCAGCGTCGGCGGGGTCGAGCTTCTCCAGCATCTCGGTCCGGGCCGACGTCATCGTCGCGTAGACCGCGGCCCCCCCATCCAGCAGCCCGTCGGCGAAGATCGCGGCGAGCGCGCCCTCATAGGCCTCGGCCAGCAGGCTCGCGGCCTCCTGGCGCAGGGCCGCCAGCGCGCTCGCCGCCTGGGCCAGCGCGAGGCCGCGGAGCCGCCGCAACTCGTTCGTGGCTGCATTGTTCGCCGCGCTACCGACCGCATCGCCCTGCAGCGCCAGCCTGTCGAGCCAGGCCTCAACGAGCTCCTTGGCAAAGGTGAAGCGATCTTCCGAGACAAATCCCGAGACTTCCTTCCGACCCTCCCCTATCGCCTTGATGAGGCCAGATAGTGTCGTCGCATTCTCCAACTCCCGCACGGCACTCTCGATGGCGACCGCCTGCTTCTCGATCTCGTCCGCAATCGCAGCGGTCGGCGGCTCTTCGAGCGTGTCGACGAAGCGATCCAGCTCCTCGACCGCCGGGCGCAGGAAGGGGTGGCGCGCCACGAGATCGGCGAGCTGACGCCGCAGCCCGCGCGCGAGCGCCACGACCCGTCGCAGCGGCGCCGGCGCGTTCAGATCGGGGGGACGGACGGCCTCAACGAAGCGCCCGACCTCGGCCGATGCCCGCCGCGCGAGCCCTCCGAGCAGGCGGAGCGCCAGCGTGTCGAGATCCGCCACGACCCGCGCACCTGCTGCCGCGATCTCCGCCTCCGCATCGCCAAGGTCGGCAACCTGCTCGAGATCCTCGATGACGTCCGCCCTGAGGAGCTCCGCCGTCTCCAGATAGTCGGTCTCCAGATCCGCCACCGCCCGGGCGACGTCGCGGACTAGGCGGGGCCAGGCCTCGAGAACCTGCATCGCCTCCTCGCCCGGGAAGTCGCGGACGAGCGCCTTCACGTCGTCGGGGCTGATCGTGCCCTGGGCCCGCAGCGCCCTGACTTGCGCCCGGCTGGCCTCGAGCCGCGCGGCGAAGGCAGCGAAGGCGATGTCGGCCCGCACCGCCGCATCTGCAACGCTGCGGAAGGCTACCGCCGAAGGACGCAGCACGTACTGGGGCAGATCGCGGATGAGGCGGATCACCTCGTGCTCGTCAATCAGATCCTGCGGCAGGTCGAGGGCGCGATAGGCCTTGTCGGCGCGGGCGAGCCGCGCGAGGCCCCCGGTCCAGGGCTCGATCCAGCGCTTCGCCGCGGGCGAGGCGCGGGCGAGGAGCGTCCCCTCGAGATCGGCCACCGCCTCGGTCAGCGCGTCCGCATCAGCCGCCGGCAGGACGGCCTCCGCAAAGGCCTCGATGTGCCCCGGCACGTCACGGAGATAGGCGAGCGCGTCGTCGGGCGGCGCGACCCCGTCGACGAACGACGCCGCGGTTTCCAGCACGACGTCGAGGACGTCGACCGTACGAGCGATTAGCGCGACGTTCGCCTCGGTGAACGCGGCCTCCGCCTCCGCCCGGTAAGCGCCCTGGAAGAAGACCGTATCGACCTCGCTGAGGATGGTCAGCAGATGCTGCGCCTTATCGAGGGGCTCGGGCTCGTCGCGAAAGGCGCGGAACGCCCCGTCGACGGCATCGACGCGCGCCCGCAGTGCCGGCCGGCTGATGCCGAGCGCCGCCTCGACCAGCCTGTCCGCGTGGAGATTAAGCTCCGCTTCCGCACGCGCCCGCAACCGCTCAGCCTGTGCTTTCAGCGCTCTTTGATGATCGAGCTGTCTCCGAAGCAGTTCGGACTTATTGGCCGCGAGCAAGATCTCAAGCTCGGCGATCCTACCCTCGATCTCACTGATCTCATCGCCCGCCCGCTTGATGGCCTCGTCCAAGCGCTGGGCCTCGTCGCGGAGGGCCTTCAGCCGGGCCCAATAGGGGCGCAGCTCGGCCTCGAGCTCGTCCAGCGCGTCCTCGTAGGCGCCGTCGAGCACGGCAAGTACGTCGTTGCGCGCGATCGCTTCGCGGAAGGCCTGCTCGGCCGACCATGCCCGTGCCGCCGCCGCGACATCCTCGAAGGTGGTCTTTCCGAGGAGAATGGCCCCGCGCGCGTCTTGCGCCACTGCCAGAAGGAGCTCTTCGAGCCCGTCGAGGAGTGCCCGGAGCTTCTCGCTCGTCCCGTCCCGGCTGGCCGGGGCGAGGGCGACGAGCGCCGCGGCCACCTCGGTCGCGTGGTCGAGCATGCTCTTGGAGACGAACTCGATCGCCTGTCTCTGCCCATCATCACCGAGGGCCGCAGCGACGTCGCGGCCGAGTTCGAGAAGGCGCTCCATCTCCCGGCGGATCGCGTCGATCTCGGCCAGCCTCTCGCCGAAGAGGCGCTTGAGCTCAATCTTCAGGGGCGAGATAGGATCGCGCGCGACTTCGTCGAGCGCGCGTACGACCCCCTTGCCCGCCCCCGGCAACTCGCCGACATGGCGCACGAGGGCAGCCCCGTCGGTCTCTCGCTCCACCGCGGCCACGGCATTCGACAGCGTCGTGAGCGCGGTGCCAAGGCTGGGATAGACGCGACGTAGCTCGAGTGCCGTGTCGCCCGCGTCGAGCGAGGCTTCCCTGAAGCTTTCCTCGAGCGCCGCTATTCTGGCGGCAAGGTCTGCTGCGATCCGTCGCGCGACTGCGACGATCTCCGCCTCGGCCTTACCCGCATAGTCGATGGTCTCGCGCAGGAGCGGCGAATTCTCGGCCAGACTGCAAAGCACGATGGAAATCAGCTCGGTCCACTTGAAGACACCGAGAAACTTCTGGTCTGAGTCGCCGAAGATCAGCTCGATGATCTTCTTGATCTTGTCGTTCGCCGCAGCGGCGCCGGCACCCGATTGTGCGAAGCCGAGGGCGGGAGTGGCGAAGGCGCCCGGCACGGCGGAAAGGCCGAGGCTCGCGAAGCGCGTGCCGTCGGCCCAGGCGTCGCGCCCGTCGGACGGGTTCGCCTCGGGCGGCTGGAAGGTGTTGGAGAACTTCGGCGGTGCGCCGAGCGCGTCGTCGGCCACCAGCAAGTTGAGATCGTCCGCGCTGAGCTTGGCCAGCGTCACCGGCCCCTCGCGCCGGGCGAGGATCGCGACCCGTCCCGAGGGGCGGCCCACGGCACCCACCCGGTCACCCTTATTACCGGCATCGAGCACGACGGGGCTGAGGACGTCGAGCACAACCTCCATCCCGGTTTCGTCGGGATCTGGCCCACCCTCGGGATCGGCCAGCCCCGCGCGCAGGTAGCGCGCGTCGAAAGCGACAAGCGCCTCACGCCCCCGCCGCTCGCCGATCAGCCGCGCGACCCGGTCGAGCCGGATAAGAGCGAGCTGCACAAAGGGGTAGAAGGGCGGCTGATCGTCGATGACGAGAAGGGGGCCGAAGTAGTGATTACTGCGCAGGCTGCGGATCGCGGACGCCCGTGCGACGCGCAATTGGCCTCCCGGTGTCGCGTCGCCGAGGGCGTTGCCTATGCCGTTGCCGGGCCGCCCCTCCGCCCCGATCACCCAAGCCAGCGTCTCGTAGCGCGTATCTCCGTCGCTGCGCTCCGGCGCATAGGCGCGCGGCTCGCCCCGGTGGGCGACGACCCGGCGGCTCCTCAGGTCGATCTGCGGGACGTAGGCGTCCTGCCCCGGCGTGCCGGCGACGCCGTAGAACTGCCTCAACGCTGCATCGGGCGAGCCGCCGAGGCCGGTCGCGGCACCGGGATCGATCCCGTTGTAGTAGTCGGTCAGCGTCGCCAGCGTCTCCTGATCGTGCGCTGCTTCGTTGTCGACGAAGACGAGCGGCATCGAGAGTTTCTGCCCCGAGCCGTCGATCTCGAACTCGAAGGCGAACTCGGCCGACCGGAAAGGGGCGGTGCGCGGCCAGAAGACAAGGCCCCGCCCCTTCGGTCCGAGCGCGAGCCGCCCGTTAGCGCGCTCGATGACTTTGAGATCTTCTTTCGCGGTGAAAGGCGCCGCCGGAAGCGGATCGACGAGATCCGGCGTCTCAGTCGTCAGAATCCGCAGCCGGTCGCAAGGCCAGCCGCGCCCCTCGTCGGGCTGGTCGTACCAGCTCCGCTTCTCGGGCTGGGCGACGCGGATGAAGAGGCGCTGGACGAGATAGGCGGTCGGTCCACGGCTGTTCCCCTTTGCGCCCTTTGGCGGCTGGCGGAACTTGCGCTCGGTGATCTTGACCAGGGCAGCGCGGTTGCCGAAGGGAAAGAGGTAGCCCCGGTAGACCACCTCCACTTTCCAGTCGCGCCCCACGATGGCGCGATGGCGCCAGCGCTCGACGGTGAAGGCGTCGAAGAGCGGCTCCTGGCGCAGCGTGCTGGCCGGCGCGGGCGGCTGGAATTCCGTATCGAGATCGAGCGTGCCGCCGAGGGCGCTGAGCGTGAGTTCGCGGAACTTGAGGGTGCGCGGCTTGTAGATGGCGCTGAGATCGCGCCGCAGAGGCACGTCCTCGCTGGTCGCCTCGCCTTCTCCGCCCGCTTGCTCGCCGTCTTCGAGCCCGGCCTTGTAGAGCCCGATATCGGCAAGATCCACCTGGACGAGATCAACGAGCGCGTAGCCCTCGGGCGGATCGAAGGCGTCTGCGTCCTTGCGCAGCTCCAGCGTCGCGGGATCGCGCCCGCCCGAGACCGGCAGCCCGTAGACCGAGGTGAGCTTGACGATCTGGTCGCGGTCGTAGGCGTCTAGGCTGGCGCGGAACGTGCCGGCCCTGCCGAGAAGCGCCGCATCCTCAATGCCAAGTGTGCCCTCGACCCAGTCGAGTCCTCCCTCGACGGGCCGTAGCCGGCGGCGCAGCCAGGGCGCCGCCGTCCCCCGCGGCGCACCGTCGAAGAGCCGGTTCAGCCGTTTCTCGAGGCGCGTATCCGATGGGTTCCGACTGCGCCCGGACTTGGCGAGAAAGCTCTCGGGCGCGAAGTCGCTCGACCAGACTGCGCGCAGCGCCGGGTCCGGTAGATCAGTCGAAAGGCTTGCGGTCCAGAGGGGCACGGGCAGCTCACCGGGCCGCTCCCAGTCCTCGAGTGCGCCGTCGATGACGCCTTCGGGCACCCTCTGAGGCTGGCTCCAACGGGCGTCTTGCGCCGGCGACAGCATTAGCCGGAAGGGCAGCTCGATGGACGTCTCGAAAGCGCTAGGCGCAACGGCCGCGTGGGCGTAGACCTCGGCCATGCGCGTGTCCGAGCTGGGGTTGGTCGCGGGCGCGATGCCCTGGTAGCGCAGCATCTCGGCATTGTCACCGTTGCGCGCGCGCCGACCCCTGCCCGGGTTGTCGGTATGATCGATGTCGCGGAGCGCCCGGGCACGGCGGGGCACAGCCATCTCGCGATCGCGCCAATCCAACAGTTCCTCGAGAACGAAAGGCCGGGGCCCCGCCGGCCCAGCGTCCACCACGCGCCGCCATTCAAAGACGAGCCGCGAGGGCCCCGAGAACCGCGCCCGCGTCCGCTCGCGAAAGGGATCGAGCCCCGCGCCAGTGGGGTCGGCATAGGCGCGCAAGGCGGCGAAGTAGATCTGGTCGACAACCGGCGTCCTTCGCGCCCAGACGGTGGAGACGAAGCGCGACAGCGGCTGCCGGTCTTCTTCGGAAAGAGCTGCGCTCTCGGTCACCCGCTCGGCGAAGAAGGCGCGGAAGGCAGCGTAGTCGGGGGCCACCCGCTCCTTCAGCGCGGTCAGCCGTGTTTGCGCCTCAACATGCTTGGAGAAGGAGAGAACGCTATCGAGCACGCTCCCATCGTTCTGAGGCGGGTTGAGGAGCTTCAGGAACGCGCGGCGCACCACTGGATCGGTGGCGCTGTCCGCTTCGGGGTCGAGCGGGTCCCATGCCTCGACGGCCCGCAGGCGCGCCTCGAGCCGCGCGGGCGCTCCCGCTGCCTCGGCTTTGTCGAGTTCGTTCCAGGCGATCGCGGCCGCGTCCGGGTCGAGGTCTTCGGGCCCGATATAGACCTGCTGATCCATCGGCAGCGCAGAGATGCCGTCGAAGCTCGGGTAGTCCTCCGCGAAGTCCCGGTAGCGCGTGAGGAGCGCCAGATAGGTATCGTCGATCTCGGAGAGCTCGGCGCCCCGCTCGATCCATCCGATGGCGAGCTCGCGAAGCGCCTCACGCTCCTGCCGCTTCGCACCGCGATCCGCCTGGCTGCGCAGCCGCTCGAACCGCGCGAGCACCTCAGCCGCCTCGTTGGGTCCGTCCAGCGCGTGAGCAAGCTCGATGAAGGGGACGGCAGGCAGCGCACTTCCGCTGTTTTCCCGGCGCAGATACGCCTCCTCCGCCACATGCTGCGGCGGCAATCCGACGACAAGGAGCGGACGTGCTGGCCGGTCGACGGGCGTCACCGCCTCCGCATCGAGCGCGGGCGCCTCGTAGACGTTGGCGCCCGCATCGCCACCGCCCGCTGAGGTGAGACGCAGCCCCGCAAAACGGAAGTCAAGCGCGAGATGGTCGGCGGCCCGGCGCACAGTAAGCCCCACCGGGTCGAGCGGCACGTCGAGCCCCGCTTTGCCGCTCCTGCCTATACCCGCCGGCCCGTCGATGCTGATCCAGCCGTTCTGCGCCTCGCGCGACGGGCTAACCCCGATCATCGCAACCCCGTCGAGGCGCAGGAGCGGCGCCTCGGCCGCGATACCGACATCGCGCCGCAAGAGCGCATGGATCGGACCATCCCGGCTAGCGAGGCCAACCGGCAGCGTCTCGACCGACACCTCCGCCATGAACCCGACGAGGCGTCGTCGTCGACCGGCCAACGCTAGGGCGACCTTGTCGTCGCGGAGCGACAGCGTCCCAAACCCGGTGGTCAGGATGCGATGCTCGGTCTCTGTCGGCGCAAGATCGGGTAGGCCGAGCGCACTCTCCGCAATGGCTGCGGCGGCTGGCCGGTTCTGCGTGCCCGGTGCCGCCGCGGTGTCCGGCAGGGGCAGAAGACGCGCCTCGGTGAGCGGAGAGACTACAAGCTCCAAACTGTCGCGGGGTGCAACGCGGACGAGCCCGAAAAGCGGGACGCCGTCGGACGAGGACGAGGCGGACGTGCCGTCCGGTAACGGCTCCGGCGCAGCATCGGGCACCGTCAGGCGGACGCGCGCGCGCGGGCGTCCTCCGCTCTCCACCTGCAGATCGAAGCGCCCGGCGAGAGCCAGGGCAACCTCGCGCGCGCCCTGTGCTCTGAAGGAGGTGACAAGCCGGCCGGTGACGTTGCCTGCTTCCGCAGCCTCGGTTCCGGCCACGGTGAGGGTCAGGCGCGTTCCCTCCGCCGCGGCCCCCTTCAGGTCGACGGGCGGCATCGTCAGCGTCTGGTCCCCGAGACGGGCACTGCCGAGGGGGATGTCAAACACGGGCTCGGGCGCAGTCGCTGGCCCATCATCGGTATTCGGCACCTCGCCGTCCCCATCCGTCGGTGCGGGCCGCGGCCAGCGCCACCCGAAGGCCGCCCGTTGAAATCCGAAGCCGCCCTCCTCGAAAGCGATGCGCCCGCCGGTGCGCGGATTGGGCGCGAGCGACCAGCGCCAGGCTAGCGGTGCCGGACGCGCTACGGCAGGGTTGGGCGTCGCACTGGCCTCTTCCTCGGCCTGGGGCAGGCTAGGCTGGGTGGCGAGGCGGGCGACGAACTCGCCCCGCGCCTCAAAGTCCGCCCGTGCGATCCCGCCCATGGTTGCGCTGATCCAACCGCTGCCGAGGATGTTCTCATAGGCGGCCGAGCCCTGCATGACCTCTGCGAGGTAGACGCCATTCGGCTCGGCATCCTTGCGGGCGGTCACGGGGAAGGTCAACGTGGTGCGTCGCCTGCCGTGGAGCCAGGCGTTCGTCTCGAGCCGGGTCCGCCAGCCCGGGTCGCCGGTCCGCAGGAAGAGCTCGAAGGTATAGTAGATCGGGCGCCCGTCGATCCCCGTGCGATGGATGAAGAGATCGATCCCCTCGATCCGCACCCGCGGCCGGGCCGTCGGTCGGATCGCACCTGTGTCGTCGCGCGCGGCCGCATCGACACCCAAGAGCTCGATCCGCGGCTCGTGACCGAAGCCGGGACCTGACACAACGCCCGGCTGCGACAGGGGCGCGAAGCTCCGCGGTTCGAGCACCATCGAGAGCGAGTGGGCTGCCGCGTCCTCGCGCGCGGGCGCAGTGAGAAGTAACGTCACCTCCGTCAGCCGGTCGTCCGAGTAGCGCGTTAGAACCCGGAGCTCCGAATAAGAACGGCCCGGCAGGATCACGCCCGCGCCGGCGAGGACGCTTGCTGAGCTTGCGACAAGGAAGCCGCGCCGGGTGAGGTCTAGCCCGCCGCTCATTGTCGTTCGCCTATCGGGGCGCGAATGATGAAGGTAATAGACCAAATTATCAAGGGGACAATACAAAAATTATGCACAACAAAGTTCTCACTGTTTATCACTTGTTTAGATGCCAAGCGAAAATAAACTTAAAGTTGATGAAAGTTGAATATTTTTTTAAAATCGTTGCAAATTCAATTGGAACCCGCAGAGTTCCCTGCGCCTCATGAACGATTGCAGCAAAATCAGACTTTGTTCGAGCTGAGTCGGATTGGCCCACGCCTGACTGTCGTCAGCTACGCCGCCACTTCGTCGCTTCCCAACATAGCGTAGCATGCAGCCTCGGTTCTCGCGAAGCTTTCACGTCCACTTGGATTGGTCTCGGCAAGGGGTCGAGCGGGCGATATTGGGCGGTGACGACCATGAGCTCCACCACGATCCATAGGTTCCCAGCGTCGCTCCACCGTCGACGCCTGCGGTCCGCAACCGCCTTGTCCCTGTCGCCCGCCGTCGCCGCTCTGCTCAAGCTACGCTCTACCACCGCCTCGAAGCTTTCGGCGTCTGGCGCGAAGCCGCGAGGGATGAGTGTTTACCCCATGTCGCGCTCTTCCTGCGCCCCTCGTCGCTGACGTCATAGCACCCGACGAAGAGTAGGCAACACGGCTCCGAGGCTCAGGGGAGGGGAATTCAGACCCGGTGCTCGAGTGAATGCAGCTATCCGCCCTGATGTGAACCTAGCCACCCGGACTGAGTACCGGCCCGTGATGTCATCGAAGGTGATACTCAGAACGCTGAAACAGTTCCGATCAGAGATCCCGTCGACACCACGACGATCATCCTTGCAAAACACAGGGCATCTCAACTCGCAACGACACACGAAATGCCTATAAAATGAGGGCGGGCATTTCCCGCATCATTTCACTTTCAAATGAACAAGGTCGCGATGGCAACAATATCTGTGAATAGCATCACTCCTGTATAACATGCAGACGCAACACCGTCGCGTTCAAGGGGCTTCCCACTGTGAGGGTGAGAGCCCCGTGCTTTGCTATTGTCTCACAAGCCTCCAATCTAAGCCTAGGGAGGCAACACACCGGCGTCAGCCGAGGCTCGGCACCGGTATTGGCGTGTGATCCGGCACACGGCAGAGCGTGCTACTATAGGTGGTGGCAAGCAGGTCGTAGACGAAGCGTTCGGCTTCGAGCTGATGGGTGAGGTAGGCGCGCGTATCCTCGGCCGTCCCGGGCAGCAGGCCCTGGTCGGCACGGATCGCAGCGAGCGCCGCCTTGGCCTGGCGAAGCTGTTCGCGAAGCGCTGCGCCATCTCCGGCGAGGTTGTTTACTTCGTTGCCAATCTGCAGCAGATCAAAACTAAGTTCGACTTGTTTCCTCAAAAGCTCGGTTCCGGGGCCAGTTCTAAAGATCCCGACCATCGCCATGCGGTCTTCGGCGAGCACGGCGGCTGCGTAAATCTGCTCGCCCTGGGTTTCCGCCCGCATCGCCTGTACGGCGAAGACACCAGTTCCGACGAGCACGTGAGTGCCTACCGCTGCCCCTACAAGATGGACGTTTCGGGTTTGTACGGCGGTAGCGAGCATCAGATCGTTGCCTTTGCGGACCGCCTCTATGGACTTTTCCTTCAACTCGCTTGCATTCGCGGCGATCGCCGCGTCGAGGGCCTTCGCCGCCACTTCGTGCTTTGAGCCAGTCTCAGCCAGCGCCGCCTCCACCCGCTGCAACTCAGCAAAGAGTTCAGTGTCCGTCATGATCGCGACCTCGGCGATCTTGCCGTTGATCTGAGAGAGGCCCGAGCCAATCACCGCACAGTCAGCCAACGTGGCGGCACCTGCGGGGATCTCCTCGCCCGCAAGCGCCAACGCGCTGTCTGCGGCTCTTGCCGGGCTGGCAAGGCACAGGGTTGAGGCGGTGATGGAGAGAGCGAAGGTGCGCCGGTCGAGATAGAGCTTCAGCGGACGGGTGGGGGTCGGGCGCGTCATCAAAGGATCCTTTCTTAGGGTCAACGACAGGTGTCGGCGCGCCAGAGCCCGACCGACTTGATGAGATCGTCTTGATTTTTTTATCCTATCTTTTACGACCTCAGGGTTCTCGAGCGCCGCACGGTCCGGTGCAAAGCAGCAAGGCAAGGACAAGATCAGTTGGCAGTCGGCGCAGTCGAGCAATCATCCCCAACGACCAAGAACTCATGGTGTCGTAGAATGGTCCCATCAAAAATACGACAAAGCAAGCTGGCCACCTCTACCTACCTCGCTCCCCGGGCGTTTCCATGATTCACTGAGAGTCCTGTTTGATTGGCATTTGTTGGGTCAAGCTGCTCCTTGGGTTTCTGGGCCTCATTCCCATAGGTCACTCGCTTCTCTTCGCGGTCGACGCGTAGTAGCCGCATGATGGGGTCAGGAACGCGGGGCATTCCAATCTGTTTCACGTCCTTGCTGGCAGCTGCGCTCCCTTGCCAAATGAAAAATAATCGCGGCCGTAGGGCCCGCTCTTATCATGCCCACCAATTCCCCGATCATCCTACAGACCTAGTTCGATGAAATACTGGTAGCTATCGGCATTCTGAACGGCCAGGTCCGGCTCACGGATCGCCAGATCTAGGCAGCTTCCGATGCCTAGATTGCCGTAGCATTCGTCTTCCGTCTTAGTTCCCAGATGGAAATGAGACATCTCGTGCAGGATTGTCCCGGATTTAGAGTCGGCACCGGCGTCGGAAAGTTGGAAGAACGCCGGGCAAAGATGAATTTCGAATGACGTTCCGGTCTTTACATAGGCAATCGTGTCGGGCGAACACGAGCCCGCCCCAGCCGCCTGGCAGATGTAGGCGGGCTGGCTGATCAAGGCCGTCGACTTGATGATACCCAGTTTCTCACGCACTGTGGCTTCCCGAGCTGCCGTGTGTGCGCCGAACCATCGTTCATATCGCGGCGTTTTGCCGACGAAGAGCAAAGCACTGTCAATCTTGCCAGGAATCAGGGACTATGCATCGAGGATGGTCTGCTGCTGAGCGGCAGAGCAGGCCAAAAAAGATTGTGCATTCGCCGGCAAGGCCGCGAGTACCCAGATCACGCCTGCCAGTGCAGCGCTGAAGTATCCTAGCTGTCTCATTATTCTGGTTCTCCCCATAGATAAAAGATCTGGCTAAGTTCATACTCGGAGTCACGCCTTTCACAAACCTCACATGGGATACCAAACAGGAACGGTACGCGCTACTCCATGATCGCAAGGTAGAGCCGACGTTGTCAGTATCCCTGTCCAGACCGGTGACGTGATCATCCCTTGCAATGCCGCACCTGCTCCCGCATCACCGCATAGTAGCTAAGCATCTCGACGGTCGGCGATTCCTCCGGCAACATGACCAGCTACTGAGCCGCCCGCGCCTGGAAGTCCTTCGAGCACTTCACGACCGACGGACTGGCCGCCACCGGCGCCGGCTCAGAACCGCCCTTCGATCCGGCGCAACTCGCCCGTGTCTCGCCTCTCACCTACAGGCACATAAATCTCCTCGATCGGTACGCCTTCACGCTGCCAGAGGTCGTCGCTCGCGGAGGGCTCCATCGTCCGCGCGACCCGAAGTCCGAATAGGACTTTCGCAAAACCTTCTGACAGTAGACCGTCCAGCTCGCATGCACGGTCCCGCTCCTCCATTGCGCGTAACTCTGCCCATTCTTGCGCTTGGCCACGGATATCGATGTGGCGGCGCTGCACAATCCGAGTGAGGAACTCCAGCAGCTTTTGGTCGACTATCTCGTAGTCCGCCATCATCATGGCGGGGAACGAGCGGCGGTTCGCGGAACCGGTTGGCCGGATCGGAATCGTAACTACCGAAGGCCGGCAGTTTGGGCGACGCGCGCAAGCGCCGCCAATGAACTAAGATCACGTTCGCTCCGGATAGCGCGGCGAGGGTTGAGACGTCGTCAGCGACAGAACCCCACATCCAGCTCTCCTGCAAGCGCCATCGCGGGAGTGACCAGCGCGACCAAAATGCCAGCGGCGAGGAAAGCGACCGTACTCGCAAAGCCGAAAAACGCCTTCCTACGCGTTTTCAATTCACCGATTGAAGGCTTTCGGGTGTTTGCAAGCGGGCTGGATAAGGCGGGTCATAGGGGTGCGGCAGCACTGTTTCCGAACTAGTTCTTCTCAGGGCCACGCTAGCAACGCCGTGTTTTGATGTGTTGATGGCCGCACGCGAGAGTTAACGCTCATTGTGCTGCATCCATCGATCAGATTTTACTGCATTCACCGCGACCGACTGGACTGCCCCCACCGAGTGGTCCGGTTGAATTGTTAGTGCATGACCGGCCTCTGGTCGACGGGGATGATTGTTTGTGGCGCGGGCGGACGGTAACCGAGGGCGCTGTGGGGCCGGACGGTATTGTAGTGGCGGCGCCA
>JBCBYV010000029.1:0-50709 GCA_039815685.1 Pseudomonadota bacterium
CCAGCCATCGCTGACACCACCATCATCAGACGCCAGATCTCTCCAGCACCCTAGGCGGCCGATATGCAAATCATCCAACCTGCCGAAACAGGCCAAACAACCCACATATCCCTTCAATTCCAATACCTTGTCAAAGAGCGGCGACAAAACCAGCCGAGGCCATGATTTCATGGCTCTCAGCCCGAGCTGTCTGATTGCCGGACACGCTTTCGCCGCCGACCAGCGGACATATGGCGGATCGGCCCCGATCCGTCAACTCCCAAATTCATCGTCGTGTCATTTTTCAACTGGCCCGCCGCCATGAGGCCCGCGCCCTGCCGTTTCGAGAAGTTTGATGATCCGGAGGGTACGGGCGAAGGCGACCACAAGCGCGAAGGCAAACCCCTTCCATCCGCCGGTCACATGCCTCCGGATCAGCCAGACCTTCAGGAAAACGAATGGCATCTCGAAGGGCAGGCGCAGCAGGAGACCATGTCGACCCCTCGGCCGCGCCGTCCGTGCGACATAGCTTGTGTACCGGTTCTCCTTCTCCACCAACGCGGCCCAGGTGAGGAACGGGATATGATGCACAGGAGCGCGCAGCGTTCCTGCAGTTGCGCCATCCTTGAGGATCACCCGGTCGAAGAGCGCATGCTCGCGATAACCTGCGCGCCTCCGGTCGTAGAGCCGGACGACCACGTAGTCGTTTGCGAGCGGTCGCGGCGCTTCATCTCCAGGGTAGAGATTAAGGATCCGTAGCCGGTAGCCAGCATGTGGCGGTGCATCGCCGTGGTCGGCGAAGAGCGCACGGATTTCCGCGGCAAGTGCCGGCGTGACGATCTCGTCCGCGTCGAGGTTCAGGATCCAGTCGTGGGTTGCCGCACGCTCTGCGCGTGCCTTCTGCTGCCCATATCCAGGCCAGTCCGTCCGCAGAACCCGTGCACCCGCGGCCTCGGCGAGCTCGGGCGTGCCATCGTTAGACCCGCTGTCGAGGACGATCACCTCCGCCGCAAACCCGACGGCGGCAAGTACCCGCGGCAGCCGCTCGGCCTCGTCCTTCGCGATGATCGTCACCGTGAGCGGTAGTCGCTCAGCATCCGGCGTGTCGCTCTTGCTCATGCGTACCTCACGAAACACGGCTTAGGAGGACGCGGTCCGTGGCGAAAGACCCTTGCAAGCTTTGCGCGCAGGCTCAGAGTGCGGCGAGCCGGGCAGGGGGACGACATGGCGCAGATCGAAGCCATACTCTTTGACAAGGACGGCACGCTCTTCGACTTCGCCGGGACCTGGCGGGGCGTGACCGTGCAGATCATCGAAGCGCTTGCGCCGGAGCAAGCGGCCGCCTCCGAGATGGCGCGGCTCGGCGGGTTCGACCTCGAGAGCGGTCATTATTTTCCAGGCTCGCTCATAGCGGCGGGGGCGGCCGACGACCTGGGCGAACTCTGGTCACCCTTTCGGCCAGATCTCGGTGCCGACGGTATCGCGGCAGAGGTCGAGCGCATGTCGCTCGAGGCGGCGGCCGAACCCTCCCTGCTCGCGCCAGCCGTGCCCGATCTTGCCGCTCTTCTGCGGGCACTCTCAGGGCGGGGGCTGGAACTTGGCGTCGCAACCAATGATAGCGTCGCGGGGGCGGAGCGGCAGCTCGATGCGGCCGGCGTGCGCAGCGCATTCCGCTTCATTGCCGGGTATGACAGCGTCAAGCGGCCGAAGCCCGCGCCGGACATGGTGCTGGCCTTCTCCGCCGCGCGCGGCATCGCCCCGGCGGCCGTCGCGATGGTCGGCGACAGCACACATGATCTCGAGGCCGCGCGGGCAGCAGGCGTCGGTCTTGCCGTCGGAGTGCTGACCGGTCCTGCCGGAGAGCAAGACCTCGCACCCCATGCCGATCACGTCTTGCCGACGATCGGTGGCCTGCCCGCGCTCCTCGATCGGTTGCAGGCGGCATAGGTGCGGAACAGGCCCTTTTGCGACAGACGCTGACGCATACCGCCTAGCGCCCCTCCCAGGACGCGCTCAGTCTTGGCATCGAGTGAGGCAAGGAGGAACGCATGACCGGGATCGAAGGAGTGACCGACGAGACCGTGGCGGAAGGCGAGCCCTCCGAGCCCGCTCGACCTGCGCGACGACGCGGGGCGAACCGGCGCGCAAGGGAGTCCGGCCCCGCAGCACCTGCGATCCAGCAGCGCCCTCACGCCATTCTTCCACTCCTCGACCGGCCCACGGAACCGCTTGACGAGGAGCAGGTCGCCCTCGTCGATGATGCAGCGATGCGGGTGCTCGAGGAGGTCGGGATCGAGTTTCTGCACGAGGACGCGCTCGCGCATCTCCGCGCTGCCGGATGCTGCATCGAGGACGGCGGCACGAATGTCCGCATGGACCGTGCTTTCGTACGCGAGATGGTGGCGCGGGCGCCTGCGGAGTTTACCATCACGCCACGCAACCCGGCGCATGCCGTTCCGGTCGGCGGCCGGTATCAGGCCTATGTGAACGTGTCGTCGCCGCCGAACTGCATGGATCTCGATCGTGGGCGTCGGCCCGGCACGCAGGAGAGCTTTCGCGACCTCCTGAAGCTCTCGCAGTATTTCAACTGCATTCACATCCTCGGCGGCTACCCAGTCGAGCCGGTCGATGTTCACGCCAGCGTCCGTCATCTCCACTGTTTGCGCGACAAGCTGATCCTCACGGACAAGGTGATGCATGCCTACGCCCTCGGCACCGAGCGGATCGAGGACGGCATGGAGATGATCCGCCTCGCCTACGGGCTAAGCCATGAGGAGTTCGAGGCCAGCCCGCGCATGTACACGAACATCAACTCCTCCTCGCCGCTGAAGCATGACTGGCCGATGCTCGACGGCGCGATGCGGCTCGCGAAGCGCGGGCAGCCCGTGATCATCACGCCCTTTACCCTTGCCGGGGCGATGGCGCCGGTGACGATTGCTGGCGCGGTGGTGCAGCAGACGGCCGAGTGCCTCGCGGCGGTCGCGCTCTTGCAGTGGATCAGGCCGGGAGCGCCCTGCGTGATGGGCACGTTCACCAACAACACAGATATGCGCTCCGGCGCCCCTGCCTTCGGCACGCCTGAATACGTCCGCGCGACCCAGATGTCGGGCCAGATGGCCCGGTTCTACGGCTTGCCGATGCGCGCCTCCAATGCCTGCGCGGCGAATGTCGCGGATGGGCAGGCGGTGTGGGAGAGCATGAACTCGCTCTGGGCCTGTCAGACCGCGGGGGCCAACATCGTCTACCACGCGGCAGGCTGGCTCGAGGGCGGCCTTTGCGCCTCCTATGAGAAGTTCGTGATGGATTGCGAGGTACTGCAACAGTTCCAGGCAATGCAGGAGCCGGTCGATACCTCGCCTGAAGCCCTGGCCGTGGACGCGATTGCGGAGGTCGGCCCGAACGGGCACTTCTTCGGCGCCGCACACACGCAGGCCCGGTACAAGGATGCGTTCTACGGGCCCTTTCTCTCGGACTGGCGAAACTACGAAGCCTGGGAGGCGGCCGGCGCCGTCCACACGCCAGAGCGGGCGAATGCCCTCTGGAAAAAGATCCTCGCCGAGTTCGAGCCGCCGCCACTGAAGGCAGACCGGGCCGAGGCGCTAAACGCCTTCGTGGAGCGGCGCATCTCGGAGGGCGGCGCCCCGACAGACTTCTGACGGTTCGCGCTCGAGCGTCCACGAGCCCGGAAAACGGCCGATATTCCCTGGCATTCTTCGCGCCAGCGCAAAGAACAAGTCTGTTGACCCAGCTATTCGGCTCCTCACCCACCGCATAACTTCTCCCCAGCCTAATGCCAGAGAGGAGACGGCCCATGAGCTGGAACCCAGCACTCGACCCCCACTGCCCGACCGGTGACGAGATCGACCGGATCGAGACGGTGATCGTGCCGCGCGCCCGTGACATTGGCGCCTTCGAGGTTCGCCGAGCCCTGCCCTCGTCGGCGAGGCAGATGGTGGGCCCTTTCATTTTCTTCGATCAGATGGGCCCGGTTGAGTTCCTGACGGACCAGGGGATGGATGTCCGGCCCCATCCGCATATCGGCCTCGCCACGGTGACCTATCTCTTTCAGGGCGCCATCCATCACCGGGACAGCCTAGGCACCTCGATGGAGATCACGCCCGGCGCCGTGAACTGGATGATCGCGGGGCGTGGGATTACGCATTCCGAGCGCACCGGAGCGGCCGAGCGGGCGAAGGAGCAGAAGCCGCTCTTCGGGATCCAGACCTGGGTCGCGCTGCCCGAGGCGCATGAGGAGACCGATCCCGGCTTCGAGAACCAACCATCGCAAGCGCTTCCGGAGATCGAGGGCGAGGGCAAGAAGCTCAAGCTCATTCTCGGCCACGCTTATGGTGAGAGGGCTCCCGTGAAGACCTTCTCCGAGACCTTCTACGCCGACGCCGTGCTAGAGGCGGGGGCTCTTCTGCCTTTGCCGGATGATCACGAAGACCGCGCGGTCTATGTCATTTCGGGTAGCATCGAGGTGGCGGGCGAAACCTACGAGGCCGGCCGAATGCTCGTCTTCCGCCCGGGCGACAAGGTCGCGGTGCGCGCCCGGGAGGCGGCACGGCTGATGCTGCTTGGAGGCGAGACCATGGGCGGGCCGCGGCATATCTGGTGGAACTTCGTCGCAAGCTCGAAGGAGAAGATCGAAGCGGCAAAGGAGGCCTGGCGCGCCGGAGACTGGGAGCATGGCCGCTTTCGACTGCCGCCGGATGATAACGACGAGCACATCCCGCTACCCAGTCGTTGAGAACGAAGCCTGGCCGAGCCAGGAAGAGCGCTCTGAGATAAAAACGCGTTCCTGGCCCAACGCACTCCAATGACCGCGGCTCCATCCGGAAAGCAGCCTTGAGGGCGCCGCACGCTCGCCGTCGCGAGGCCGCAACGCTCAGGCAGCACGTGCCGCGCTGCGGTCAAAAACCTCATGATGCATGTCCTCTGCATCAGAGTAGCTCACGGATCGGTGCGCTGACGCTGCGTCCCGTGCTCCATCATGCGCGATCTGGAAGCTGGCGAGCATCTGCCGCATGGAATTGGACCGGTCGGCGAGACCGTCGGCCATGCGCGCGGCCTCCTCCACGGCGGCGGCGTTCTCGTTGATTGCGGTATCGAGCTCCCGAATTGCCACGTTGATCTGCTCGGTTCCGGCGCTTTGCTCGCTCGTCGCGGCCGATATCTCCTGGACGAGATCGGCAGTGCGCTGGATTTCGGGCACGAGAGTGTCGAGCAACCGGCCCGCTTCGGTCGAAACGGTGACCGTCTCCGCCGAAAGCGCGCCGATCTCGCTCGCGGCCTTCTCGCTCCGCTCGGCCAGCTTGCGCACTTCCGAGGCGACGACGGCAAAGCCGCGACCCTGTTCACCGGCGCGGGCAGCCTCGACAGCAGCATTTAGCGCGAGAAGGTCGGTCTGACGGGCGATCTCCTGGATGATGGTGATCTTCTCGGCGATCGTGCGCATGACGGCGACAGCGCGGCCCACCGCTTCGCTCGAATTGCGCGCATGCTCGGCAGACTGGGTGGCGATCCTCTCGGTCTGTGCGGAGTTCTCCGCGCTCTGCCTGACATTCGCGGTCATCTCTTCGACCGCGGCCGACGCGGACTGGGCAGACGCCGCCTGTCTTGACGCCCCCGTACTCATCGTCTCGGCGGCATTGTTGAGCTCGAGGCTTGTCCGAGCCACGTCCTCAGCATGGGTACGAGTATCCCCGACGATGCGGTTGAGCGCGCCCAGCATGCGCGAGAAGGCGCCGCCCAGCCGATCACTGCCCGATCGCGCCGACAGCCTGACGGTGAGATCACCGTCGGCAATACGTTCGGCCGCGTCTGCACAGGCGGCTGTCGTCGTCGCAAGGCCGCGCATCGCTCGGAGCGCCGAGCCGATCTCATCTTGCCGACCAGATGCCGCAGTCTCGTAGGTCGCACCATCCTCGGCCGCCCTGGCCGCCTTGGCGAGGTCCTTGAGCGGGCGGAAAAGGAGGCTGGAGAGCATGAACATCGCAAGTGCGATCACAGCGGCACCAGTCACGAATGCCGCGAGCCCCTGGCCCAGCATGGCATCGAGCGTCTCGGCCTGCGCGCCCGTCTCATCGCGCAGGACCGCTATTGCACCGACCGTCGTCGGCGGGCTGCCGAAAAGCACACGATCGAGTTGGCGGCCGCCCCGCCGCGTGCTGTCCGCCTCGCTCGCGAGAAAGGCCATGACCTCGGATGTCGGAATGGCCTGCGGTTGCGTCGCCCCGCGATAGACATACGGCATCATGAGGGCACCGTTCTTGTCGTAGGCGCCAATGGCCTCGATCTTCACGGTCTGCTCAAGAACCGCCTGGCCTGCCGTCTCGAGTTGCTCCAGCCGACCGAAGCGCAGTGCACCGCCCGCGTTTCTCGCCAGAAGCTGGCCGACGACAGAGACCTTGCTGTCGATCTGCTTGTCGCCAAGGGCACTCAGCGAAATGAAGCCGACCGCCATGCCCGCCGCGACCGTCACGATGATCGCGGCGGAGACCACGGCAGCAACCTTGAGGGGGAGGTTGAGGAAGGGCGCCCGCGCGCCGGCCGCTTGGGGCTCACGGGACTCAGGGGGCTCGGCGTGCATCCCGAGCCTCACTGCAGCAATTCGACGTTAACGCCGAAGGTGGCCGCACCGATAGCGGCACCCGTCTCGGGGTCGCGCACGGTGACGCTCACCTGGCTCTGAAAGGTCTGCGTGCTGTCATCGAGCTCAACCTCCCCGAAATGCGGCGCCGAGGCATTGGCCGCGTAGGTCGCCTGCCACTTGGCCTCATCCCCCTGCCAGTAGTCAGATGTCACATCGCTCGCCGCGACGTTGAGGCCGACGCTGTCCATCACGAAGACCTCCGTGAAGACACCGTCCGACTCCTCACGGATTGCGCGCAGCCGGTCTGCAGCAGGACCCGAAAGCACCGGATCGATCAGAGGTTGGCTCGCCGCCCCGACCTGAGCGCGCCAGTCCTGATCCATCGCCTCGATCTCGGACTGGCTGAGGCCGTTCGTCCGCTCGTTCTGCGCTCTCAGCGCTGCGAGGAGTGCCGCGTCGGACAGAATCGGCTGGATCTGGCTGTCCACCAAGGCCTCGAGCTGCGGCACGAACTCATTCCCCGCGGCGGGCGTGGCGACGAGCGCTGGCGCGACGAGAACGGACAGGCAGGCGGCATTACGGCAAAGGGCGCGATTGCGCATCGGAAGATCTCCCACAACGGCTGCCGGCCTCTCCCGGCGCGTGCGCATCATGGCGCGCAGTCGTTGCCGCGCCGTGAAGGAGAGCTTGCGAGAGGCTTAAGCCGCAGCGTCGAGGACGGCGGCCATGCCGCGGGCAACACGTCGAGGCGGCCAACTGGCACCAGACGGCGGGACGTGAAGGAAGATCACCCGTGGCACGCTCAGGCCCAGAGCATGCCAGAGAGTGGTGTCGCAAACATAGCGACCGGCATCCATGGAGCGCCTCGCGGGCACACCCAACGCCGCAAGGGCCGAAAGAGCCGTCGCGACGGGCCAGCGCGACCGGCGCCCGCCGCTGTGCTGGGGCGAGAGCGGGCCTGGCCGGCCGAAGGTCTCCAGCCTCAGGACCGGATCCGGCGCAAGACCCGTGAGCAGCAGGCGCGATGGCCGGTGCGCGCGACAGAGCAGCGCGATCCGCTCGGCCGCCGCTGCATGGTCCACCGGGAGGCAGGCAATCCGGAGCCCGGGGCGCCGCTCCGCCAGCGCGCGAACGCCCTGCCAGCTCGAATTGACAGGCCAGGAGCCGAACGGCTCGAAGCCTGTCACGAGCGTCGAGCAGTCATCGGGGCGCCGCGTTCTCACGGCAGGCTTCCCGGCGGAGCGGTGCGCATCTGCTCTTCGGGATCGGCCGCGTGGAGATCGCCCAAAAGGGCAACGAAGGCATCCGCGTATCGGGCCATCAGCGCTTCGCCGAGCACGGCGGTGCCCGCCCGTGCATCCCCCGCGGCTCCCCCGGGGTGGAGGTCTTGCGCCATCCAACCCGTCGCGACCGACCCATGGGTCCGAAGCGCCGCGAAACGCCGTGCGTTCTCAAGCTCCACAGTCCGGAAGTCCTCCGCCTGGGCCATATCGACAAGATCGGGCCGGATCGCGAGCATCATCCCCGTCTCCGCAGCCCCTCCATGGATCCCATACGCAGTCTCGCCCGTCGGCAGGAGATCGGTCGTATCGACCCCGCTGCCCCACGCCGTCGTCACAGTGAGGAGGTCATGCGCAATCCGAAGTTCCCGCGCGACCACGCCCATCGGTGCCACATTGCCCCCATGGGAGGTGATGATGACCAACTTCCGAAGCCCTGCGCGAGCGACCGACGCGCCGATCTCGAGCCAGCCGCGGATCGCCGTCTCCCAGCCGAGGGTCAGGGTCCCGCGAAAGGCAAGATGCTCGTCCGACTTACAGACATGCTGGACGGGCAGAAAGGTGACGGGCGGCGCATCCGGCACTGCAAGCCGGTCCATCACGCGCGCTACCATCGCCTCCGCGATGAAGCTGTCGACGCCGACCGGCAGATGTGGACCGTGCTGCTCGATGGCCGCGATGGGCAGGACGGCGATCCAATCCTGCGAGTCCTCGAAGGCGCGCGAGGGCATGTCGCGCCAGTGGAGGGCGGGGCGGTTCATGTGCCTTCCCGCGCCGCTGCAAGGCATTCAATCTCCACATGGAACTCGGGTCGGGCAAAACCCGAGACGATCATCAGGGTTGAGGCCGGAGCGGGCTCCACACCCTCGAAGAACCCGTTCCGCGCGGCCATGTACCCCGCCAGATGCGCACGATCCGTGACGTAGGCGTTGAGGCGTACGATCGCGCGCCGGTCGAGCCCCTCCTCGGCCAGGATCGCCTCGAGGTTCTCGAGCGCGATCCGCGCCTGCGCCTGCGCGCTGATCGGCACATCGCCCTCCCGCGTGATGCCAAGCTGTCCCGAGCACGCGATCAGGCGGCACCCTGCAGGCAGCGCAATGCCGTGACTGTAGTTCGAGAACGGCGGGTGGATGCCGTTGGGGGAAAGCGCGCGCATGGAACCTCCTATCGCAACCGGGCAAGCCGGGCTTCGACCTTATCCAGAAAGCGTAACCGCGCCGCCTCGCTTACGCTGTCCATCTCATGGAGGCCGAGCCAGAAGCTGCGCGCCCGCGGGTGACAGATGGCCTTCACGCCCCGCAGCAGAACCCGCCGCCCCGGTGCCAGCATCGGGAAGGTCCACCACCACCAGAGCGCCCCGAGCGTCGAGACCGCGCCGACGACGCGAATGTTCTTGAGTCCGCCACGGATCGGCGCATTCGGCTCGGGCATCTCGAAGGCGACACCCGGCACGAAGACGCGGTCGAGCCAGCCCTTCAGCATCGCAGGCTGGCCGTACCACCAGGTCGGATAGACGAAGACTAACCCCTCCGCCGCCTTCAGCCGCGCGATATGGTCCGCAACGGGCCGCTCGTTCTCCACGGGCGTATGATAGCCGCGCCGCTCGTCGCAGCTCATCACCGGATCGAACCCTTCGGCATAGAGATCGAGGAGATCCACCTCATGCCCCCCAGCCCGCGCGCCAGCGACGGCACGGTCGCGAACCGCGGCCGCGAAGCTCTCCGGATCGGGATGGCAGTAGACGATCAGCAGGCGCATGCAGTCCCCGGGCGCGCCGCCCTGCCCCATAGCCCGGCGGCCGGGAAACTCTGCCGCCACAGCCGCCCGCCGCTCAACCCCTCTCTGAACTCAGCCCCAAGCGCCACTGGCGGCAGGCTGGCGGGTCGGCGTCCGTCCGCGCGAGCGCCAGCGAAGCGCGGCGGTGACGGGCGCCCGTCAGCCTGTCGCCCACCCGTCCCCCGCCCGTCGCTTGACGGCAAGCCCTTCTGCACGGCAAGTGGCGCCGCAGTTAAGGGGGGGGGGAGCGCTATGACCGACGACGCCGACTTCATTATTATCGGCGCGGGCTCCGCCGGCTGTGCGCTGGCCTACCGCCTGTCCGAAGACGGGCGCCACAAGGTGCTCGTTGTCGAGGCCGGGGGCTCGGATTTCGGACCCCTCATCCAGATGCCGGGCGCGCTCAGCTACCCGATGAACATGCACCGCTACGACTGGGGCTTCCGGTCCGAGCCCGAGCCCCATCTCGGCAACCGCCGCCTCGCCTGTCCCCGCGGCCGCGTGATCGGCGGGTCCTCCAGCATCAACGGCATGGTCTATGTGCGCGGCCACGCCAGGGACTTCGACCACTGGGCCGAGCAGGGTGCGGATGGCTGGGACTACGCCTCGATCCTCCCCTACTACAAGCGTCTCGAAGCCTGGGACGACAGCGGCCATGGCGGCGACCCGGCCTGGCGGGGCAAGGACGGGCCGCTCACCGTCAGCCGGGGCACGCGCGAGAACCCGCTCGTCCAGGCTTTCGTCGAGGCCGGCATCGCCGCGGGCTACGAAGAAACCGACGACTACAACGGCGAGAAGCAGGAAGGCTTCGGGCCGATGGAGGCGACGATCCGCGCGGGCCAGCGCTGGTCCGCCGCGAACGCCTATCTCAAGCCCGCACTCACGCGTGAGAACTGCCGCCTCCTCCGCGGGGAGGTGCAGCGCATCGTGATCGAGAAGGGCCGTGCCGTCGGCATCGAAGTGCTGGTCGACGACGTGCCGCGCACCCTGCGCGCCGGCGCTGGCGTGATCCTCGCCGCCTCTTCGATCAACTCACCGAAGCTCCTGATGCTCTCCGGCATCGGTCCCGCCGCGCATCTCGCCGAGCACGGCATCCCGGTCGTCGCGGACCGCCCCGGCGTCGGCGATAACCTGCAGGATCATCTCGAGCTCTACGTCCAGCAGGCCTGTACCCAGCCCATCACGCTCTTCAAGTACTGGAACCTCCTCGGCAAGGCGCGCGTCGGCCTCGAATGGCTGCTGACGAAGAAGGGCCCCGGCGCCTCGAACCAGTTCGAGAGCGCGGCCTTCCTGCGCACCGCCGCAGGCGTCGAGTACCCGGACGTCCAGTTCCACTTCCTCCCGATCGCCGTGCGCTATGACGGGCAGGTGGCACCCCAGGGCCATGGCTGGCAGGCCCATGTCGGCCCGATGCGCTCGAAGTCCCGCGGCCATGTGCGCTTGCGCTCCTCCGCCCCCGCGGACGCACCGGTCATCAGGTTCAACTACATGAGCCACGAGGATGACTGGCGCGACTTCCGGCGCTGCATCCGTATGGCGCGCGAGCTCTTCGACCAGGAAGCCTTCGGTCCCTATCGCGGCCGGGAGCTTCAGCCCGGGCGCAAAGCCGAGAGCGACGAGGACCTCGACACCTATATCCGCGACCATGCGGAGAGCGCCTACCACCCTTGCGGCACCTGCCGGATGGGACGGGCGGACGACCCGCAGGCCGTGGTCGATCCCGAGACGCGCGTGATCGGTGTAGACGGGCTCTGGTGCGCGGACAGCTCGATCTTCCCGCAGATTACCAACGGCAACCTCAACGCGCCCTCCATCATGGTCGGGGAGAAGGCCTCGGATCACATCATGGGCAGGCACCCCTTGCCCGCCGACAACGCAGTCCCCTGGATCAACCCGCGCTGGGAGACATCGGATCGATGAGCGTGCACCCCCTTCACGCGGTGATCTTCGATCTCGACGGGACCCTCGTCGACAGCGCGACGGACATCGCCACATCGCTAAACGCCGCGCTCGAGACGCTCGGCCGCCCGCCCCTCCCGCTCCTCCGGGTCCTGGACAATGTCGGGCACGGGATGCGCCATCTGATCGCGGGCTGCCTCGCGGAGAGCGGTGGCGGTGCGGAAGACGAGGCACTGATCGACCGGGCCTTGGCCATCTACCGCGCGCAATACGCAGAACACCTCGCCGACACCACGCGACCCTATCAGCATGTTCGCGAGACCCTAGAAGCACTGGCGGTGACCGGCCTGAAACTTGGCATCTGCACGAACAAACCCGCCGCGCTGTCAGAGCGCCTGCTCGCCGCGTTGAACCTCGCCCAGCCGTTCCAGGCGGTGGTCGGCGGCGACACACTGCCCCAGCGCAAGCCCGACCCGGCCCCGCTCCTGCACGCCGCTGCGCAACTCTCAACGGATCCAGCAGACACGCTCTTCGTCGGCGACAGCGCCCCGGACGAGGAAGCCGCGCGCCGGGCAGGCATGCGCTTCGCCTTCCACACCCAGGGCTACCCCCATGGCAGCACCGACGCCTTTGTCGCGGCATTCCGTTTCGACCGTTGGGACCAGTTCATGGCCCTGCTGACCGCCGAGGGCATGCTCCGCCCTTGAGGCGCAGGGCTCGACGGGGTGTCAGCTCCCCGACCGCAGGGCCGGGGACCCAGCCCTCCACATCGACGACAACACCTCCAAGCAGCCCACCGCACGCTGAAACCCCCGCTTCAACCCAGTTGCGGGCATCTCCACGCTGTGCGCCGTCACGTGAGCGGAGAACCTCTGGATCGGCAGCTTCGTAGGCATCCAAAAAGAAACTCGATGATCAGATCGGGCGCCCTTCGGCCTTTCGCCAGCGATCATGATCTACGGCGGTAGCAAACGGGCCGACGACACCAGGAATGTCGCCCCGCTCTGCGGCAGTCGGTGCGCGCCGTGCCTTCCTTAGGTCAAGATCGGCGCCCGCTTTCACCCGGAGCAGAGACCTATCGCCCGCCAAAGCTGCACGGTG
The DNA here is from genome assembly GCA_039815685.1 of Pseudomonadota bacterium. Classification (GTDB taxonomy): domain Bacteria; phylum Pseudomonadota; class Alphaproteobacteria; order Rhodobacterales; family Rhodobacteraceae; genus Thermohalobaculum. Next base: position 12,631 of record JBCBYV010000029.1, read on the forward strand.
GCTCAGCGCGCCCCGCTCAAGGCGGTGTCGAGCGGGGCCGCCATGCCGGCGATCTCGAGGATCAGCTTTCGGCGGACAGCGTCGGCGAAGGTCTCGGCGCTGTCCGCGGTGATCACGAAAGCACCAGGCCCGCCGACGATCTGCGTCTCGAATGCCTCCTCGAGATCGTAATCCACCGGCCGGCCGGAGCAGCCTCGGCAGAGCACGGCAAGGCCGTTCACCGTGATCCCCGCGTCGAGCACCTTCTGCCGCGCCACAGCGATCGGCGGGCCGTTCCAGTTATTCGCGCTGTCAGCGGAGAAATCGATCACACGGCGCGTCGCCTCGATCCCGTTCTCCTCGATCAGACGCTTGCCAGCCAGCAGAGCCGCACCGATGGCATTGCGACCCCAGGCGCGGCGGGGCGGCAGCATCAGCGCCTCGGCAAACGCCTTCGCACCCGCTTTCCCGTCGATGATGGTCCAAGGCACGATCACGTCCTGGCTTCCCGCATCGGCCCACTCGACATAAGTGACCGCGATACGCCCGCGCCCCGTGTAACGGATCGCATCCAACACGCGCGCATCGGTGATCGCCGTGGCATAGCCCCGACGCTGAAACGCAATCTCGCGGTCGTCGATGGAGCCGGTGGCGTCCGCCAGCAGGACGAGTTCGAGGTCAACGGGGCCCGCGAAGGTCGGTGTGAGAGGCAGGCCATCGTCCGACCGGGCCGAGGCACTCCGCTCCGTCGTTCCCGCCGCAGGCAGAAGCATCAGCGCAAGGACGACACAGGCGAGACGCTGTAGAACACTGCAGGCACGGCGTGGCAAAGGGCGGATCATGAGCGCTCCTCTCATGGCTGCTGCAGCCCGGCGCTCCCCAAATCGCGCGGACCGTCCAATGCGATATCGCGCAGGTCTTCCGGGCTTCACGTCACGCGTTGCAACGGTCGTGCCACCATGCCGCAGTGCGGCAGAATGCGATGTAACGCGCGGAATGCAGGCTGGGCGCTGCTACGCCGCTGGGCAGTCTGCCTTGCCCGTGAGCAGCCATGAAAGCGTGAAGGGGACCTCCGAGGCATCGAGGGCGGCAACGCGGGCAGCCAGATCTCTCGCCACGTCCTGACCCAAAAGCGCGGCCGCCTTCGCTTCGATCTTGGCGCGGCGGGTCTCGAACGGCTCCGGCCGGGCAAGATCATGCGTCCCCTCGCCCACGTCGCCGTCGGCGAGCGTCAGGACCACGCGTGCCGCCGTATCCGACACTTCCGCATCGGGCACGACAGCGACGCGCTCACGCAAGGCCGCAAGGTCCGGATCGCTAGCTGCGGCGTCAGTGTAGCTCTCTAGCGCGCCCGTCTCCCATCCCGACAATGCCATCGCGGCGGTGTGGCGATAGCTGAATTTGGCCTCGAGCCCGGTCTCAGGCGAGGCGATGTTGCAGACCTTGAGCCAGCGGGGGTTGGTGAAGACCTCGACCCCGCGGATATCCGCCGGCGCCACGCCCTCACGGAGCGTGCCCAGCGCTTCGAGCATCGCATGCAGACCGTGGCAGCAGGCGTGGAACTTGTAGCTGACCGCCTCGAACACCCATTCCTCGCCAAGGCCTCGCAGCGCCTCCGCCGGCGCAGCACCATCCTGTCCATGCGTCTCACCGAAACCCTGCGCTCCCTCGAGCGCCTCGGGATTGGAGATGAAACCGGCAGCGGCGAGGCGCGCGGCCTCGATCCCGTTCGCCGCCGCAAGGCCTGCGTTGAACGGCTTGCCCATGGTCCCGAACTGCGACTTCAGGCCCGAGACGCGCGTGCTCGCGAGGCCGAGCGCCATCGCCGTTCGCGCGGCATCGAGGCCGAGCAGCCGGGCGGCAGCAAGCACAGCGCCGAAGCCACCCGCCGTCGCCGTCTGATGAAAGCCGGCGTTGTAGTGCGCGCTACCAAGCCAATGGCCGACCCGGCACGATGCCTCCATCCCGATGAGCGCCGCGGGCAGGACTGCGCCGCCCGGCAGGCCCTTCGCCTCGGCCAATGCGAGAACAGCGGGGAAGACCGCGACGCTGGGATGGCCGACATGAAGGAAATGCGTGTCGTCATAGTCGAGGGCATGACTGGTCGCGCCGTTGACGAGCGCGGCGGCCCGGGCGGGGAGGCGCGTCGCGTGCCCCACAATCCCAGCCTCTGCCCGTCCACCATCGCGCAGCGCATCCTCACGGACGATCCGCGACACGGGCTCACCGGCGCCCGCAAGCGCCACGGCCGCCCAGTCCAGCAGCGATAGGCGGGCGGTCGCGAGCGCGCTCGTGGGGATCGCCGCCGCCTCGAACGCCGCGAAGCGCGCCAGTGCCGGGGTCAGCGCGGTCTGAGCCGCGACGACCGCATCTGCCGGTGTCTCGAGCGGGGGCATGGCGGGTTCCTCCTGTCGCGCTGCAGTGCTGATGCGATTGGAGCGGGGCGGGCGCGGTGTTGCAAGTGCCAGCCGCGCTTCCGAAGTTGTGTGGCCCAACGCGACCGGATGCGCCCCAGCGACGCTTGGCCCGCCTTATCTCCTCAAGGGTCTTTGCATCGTCTGCGTCGGACGATAGAGGCGCGCGCATGCGTCTCTCCGATTTCGACTTCGAGCTGCCCGAGGAGCTCATCGCGCTCCGCCCGGTTCGCCCGCGGCGGGCCTCGCGCCTGCTCGTCGCAGCCGGGGCAGAGACCCATGACAGCCAGGTGGAAGACCTGCCCAAGTGGTTGCGGCCGGGCGATCTCCTGGTCTTCAACGACACCCGCGTGATCCCGGCCCGGCTCGACGGGATCAGACGGCGGGAGACCTCCGACGGCTCAGGCGAGGCACGGATCGAGGTCACGCTCCTCGACCGACAGGGCCCCGCGCGCTGGGATGCCTTCGCGCGGCCGGCGAAGCGGCTCCGGGAGGGCGACCGCATCCACTTCGGCAGCGACCTCTCCGCCGTCGCCGGCGCGCCACAGGAAGGCCGTGTCGCACTGACCTTCGATCGGGAGGGCCCAGAACTCGATGCCGCCATCGCAGCGTCCGGCGCCATGCCGCTCCCGCCCTATATCGCGAGCTGGCGGGCACCCGATGCGCAGGATCGCGAGGATTATCAGACCGTCTTCGCCGAGCGGGACGGGTCGGTCGCCGCCCCGACCGCGTCGCTGCATTTCGACGACGTCCTGCTCGCAGCACTCGATGCCCGTGGCGTGCGGCAGTCGCGCGTAACGCTCCATGTAGGCGCCGGCACCTTCCTGCCCGTGAAGACGGACGATGTGAGCCAACACGTGATGCATGCCGAGCGCGGCGCGGTGAGCGCCGAGGCCGCTGAAGCCGTGAATGCCGCGAAGGCCGCGCGCGGCCGGATCATCCCCGTCGGCACGACGGCGCTCCGCCTGATCGAAAGCGCCGCAGGCGACGATGGACGGCTCGCGCCCTTCGAGGGAGCGACCGCGCTCTTCATCAAGCCGGGCCACCGTTTCCGCATCGCCGACGGGCTGATGACGAACTTCCACCTGCCCCGATCGACACTGGTGATGCTCGTCGCTGCCATGATCGGGACCGAGCGTACGCATGCGCTCTATGCCCATGCGATCCGCGAACGCTACCGGTTCTACTCCTACGGCGACGCCTCTCTCCTGCTGCCCCATGGCGCTTGAGGCGCTTCGCATTTTCGACACGCGGTGCCGCTAGAGAGCGCGACCGCCGGCCAGGCTTGGCGCGACAATCTGGCGCGGACGTTTGGGGCGTCGTGACCAGGGAGGTTCGGTGATGTTCTTCGTTCTCTCGAATGCCTGGGCGCTTCTTCTGGGCATGTTCTTGCTCCAGATCGGCAACGGTATGCAGGGCACGGCGCTCGGCATCCGGGGCGGGATCGAGGGATTCGACCCTGCCCTCATGGGCTTCGTGATGTCGGGCTATTTCGTCGGCTTCTTCGGCGGCGCCTGGCTCACGCCGAAGCTCATCCGAAGGGTCGGGCATGTGCGCGTCTTCGCGGCCCTCGCCTCGCTGATCTCGGCGGCCTTCATCCTCTATGCCTGGGCCGTCGATCCCATCGCCTGGACGGTCATGCGGCTCATTGTGGGGCTCTGCTTCTCGGGCGTCTATGTCGCTGCCGAGAGCTGGCTCAACAACCAGTCGACGAACGAGACGCGGGGGCAGACGCTCTCGGCCTATCTCATCTGCCAGATGGGCGGGATCGTACTTGCACAGGCCGCGATCCCCGTCTTCGACGCAAGCGGCTACGAGCTTTTCGTGCTGATGTCGGTCGCCGTCAGCATCGCCTGCGCCCCGATTCTGCTCTCGGCCAGCCCCGCACCGGTTGCGGGCGGGGATCAGAAGCGGCTTTCCATCATCCAGCTCTTCAAGATCTCCCCGCTCGGCGCGGTGGGCATGATGTGCACGGGCGCCATCTTCGCCTGCATGTTCGGTATGACGGCCGTGTTCGGCACGGCGGCAGGGCTCGATACCTCGACGATCTCGGCGACTGTGGCGGCGCTCTATATCGGCGCGCTGGTGCTGCAGTTCCCGATCGGCTGGATCTCGGACCGGATGGACCGTCGCCAGCTTATCGCGGCACTCGCGCTCGCGGGCACGGCGGGATGCCTGCTGATGTTGCTAGCCGGAACATCGATGGTGCCGCTGCTGGTGGCCGCGTTCCTCGTCGGCGGCGCGGCCAATCCGCTCTACTCGGTGCTGACGGCCCATACGAACGACTTCATGGAGCTCGATGAAATGGCCGCGGCTGCCGGTGGTCTCATCCTGCTTAATGGGGTGGGGTCTGCGGGCACGCCGATCCTAGTGGGTGCGCTGATCACCAGCTTCGGGCCTGCCGCTTTCCCGGTCTTCATGGGGGTGATGTTCGGGCTGCTGACGCTCTACGCGCTCTACCGGATGACCGTGCGGCCCGCGACGCCGGTCGATGAGACCTTGCCTTATGCGGCGGTCCTGCCGTCCTCTTCCGCTGTGGTCTATCAGGAGTACTATGCGGAAGCGGCCGAGGCGATGGCGTCCGATGAAGAAACGGAGGAGGATTTCGGGGACGTGGCCCCGCCGGGCGGCCAGTGGAGCGACGGCGATGGCCCTGAGCAGAACGGACCCGAGCAGGGCAGCCCTCGCCCGGGCACTCCGGCGGCATAGTGCATGCGGCACTACGTCGATACCCAGGCCATCGAAGCCGTCCTCGCCTTCTGGCTCGAGGAGGTCGGCCCTGATGGCTGGTTCCGCAGCGACCCCGCGCTCGACGCGCGCTGCAAGGACCATTGCGGCGCGCTGGCGGCGGAGGCGGCGCAGGGCGGTCTGAACGCCTGGCAGGCGGGCCCGCGGGGAACCCTTGGTCTCCTGATCCTGCTCGACCAGATGCCTCGAAACATCCATCGCGACACCCCGATCGCCTTTGCAACGGATCCGATGGCGCGCGCCGTCGCGAAGCGGGCGACGCGGCTGAGATGGGACCTCGAATTCGAGGGCGCTGTCCGCAATCTCTTCTACCTGCCGCTGATGCACTCGGAGAGCGTGGCGGACCAGGACCGCTGCCTCCGCCTCTGCCTCACGCGGCTCGGAGAGCGGGATGCGGATGGACGGCTCGAGCACCCGCTCGACAGGCATGAGGCGGCCGCCCTCAGCTCTTCCATCGAGCATCGCGACACGATCCTGCACTTCGGCCGCTTCCCGGCACGGAACGCCGTGCTGGGCCGGACGAGCAGCCCGGCCGAAGAGGCGTTCCTCGCCACCGGGGCGCGCTTTGTGAAGCGCGAGCCACCCGGCACCTGAAGGACGCGCAACACTGCCGGGAGGGATGCGGCGGGGCGGAGGGAGCGCGAGCGACACGCTGTTGCTGTGCGTCTGCGCCAATCTGGCGCGCACCCGTTGCGGGCGCGTCCGGGCTTCCTTAGCCTCGCCTCCAACGCATTCAGGAGGAGAGCCCCATGAGCAGCTACGATGTCGTCGTGATCGGTGCGGGTCCGGGCGGCTATGTCGCCGCAATCCGCGCGGCCCAGCTTGGGCTGAAGGCGGCCTGCATCGAGCGCGAAAACCTCGGCGGCATCTGCCTCAACTGGGGCTGCATTCCGACCAAGGCCATGCTCCGCTCGGCGGAGGTCTTTCACCTCATGCACCGCGCCAAGGAGTTCGGGCTCTCCGCCGGCAATATCGACTACGACCTGCCAGCGGTGGTGAAGCGGTCGCGCAACGTGGCCGGGCAGCTCAATTCGGGCGTCGGGCATCTTCTGAAGAAGAACAAGGTCACGACCATCATGGGCGACGCAACGATCCCCGCGAAGGGCAAGGTCAGCGTCAAGACCGACAAGGGTACCGAGGAGCTGACCGCCCGCCACATCGTCATCGCCACCGGCGCCCGGGCGCGCGAGCTGCCGGGGCTGGAGGCGGATGGCGAGCTTGTCTGGACCTATCGCCATGCCATGACGCCGAAGCGGATGCCGAAGAAGCTGCTGGTGATCGGCTCGGGCGCCATTGGGATCGAGTTCGCGAGCTTCTACAACACGCTCGGCGCGGAGACGACGGTGGTCGAGGTCATGGACCGCATCCTGCCGGTCGAGGACCCCGAGATCTCCAGCTTCGCCAAGAAGCAGTTCGTGAAGCAGGGCATGACGATCATGGAGAAGACCATGGTCAAGCAGCTCGACCGCGGAAAGGGCAAGGTGACGGCGCATCTCGAGAAGGGCGGCAAGGTCGAGAAGCAGGAGTTCGACACCGTGATCTCCGCCGTCGGCATCGTCGGCAACACCGAGGGGCTGGGGCTGGGGAAGCTCGGGGTGCAGGTCGAGAAGACCCATATCAAGACCGACAAGTACAGCCGCACCGGCGTCGAGGGCATCTGGGCCATCGGAGACATCGCAGGCGCGCCGTGGCTTGCGCACAAGGCGTCCCACGAAGGCGTGGCGGTCGCCGAGATGATCGCGGGCAAGAATGACGTGCACCCGGTCGAGCCCACCTCCATCCCCGGCTGCACTTATTGCCATCCGCAGATCGCGAGCGTCGGGCTCACGGAGGAAAAGGCGAAGGAGCAGGGCCTCAAGGTCAAGGTCGGCCGCTTCCCCTTCATCGGCAACGGCAAGGCCATCGCGCTCGGCGAGCCCGAGGGCATGATCAAGACCGTGTTCGATGCGGGCACCGGGGAGCTCCTGGGTGCGCATATGGTCGGCGCTGAGGTCACGGAGCTCATCCAGGGCTACACCGTGGGCAAGGCGCTGGAGACGACCGAGGAGGACCTGATGAACACCGTCTTCCCGCACCCCACGCTCTCGGAGATGATGCATGAGAGCGTCCTCGACGCCTATGGCCGCGCCATCCACTTCTGAGCAAGGCGTCGCGGCCCTCGAAGGGCTATCAAGCGGCAGCGCACCCTGACGGGCGCGCTGCTTTCTTCGCTCCCGCCCCGCTCCGCCGGGGCGGGAGCCGTCGCCGAAATCTGACGCGTGTTTTGCGCATCGCGGCGTATCGGCAGTCGGTGTAGGGAGCTTACATGCTGCCGTTCGACACTGCCCATCTTCTGCTGATCGCAGTGGTCTTCCTCGCCGGCGGGATGGTGAAGGGGGCGCTGGGGTTCGGACTGCCGCTCGTGACCATTGCGGTGCTGCCCTTCTTTCTGGCCGTCGAGGCGGCGCTGGCCGTCAATTCTATCGTGCTGGTCGCCGTCAATGCGCTTCAGTTTTGGCAGGCCGGAGCCTGGGCTGCGGCGACGCGGCTCGCGAGACCGATGCTGCTGGGGGTGGCTTTGGCGACACCACTCGGTACCGCCTTCGCCACGCAACTGCCGCGAAGCGTGCTGGTGGGCCTTTTGGGCGTCTTCATCATGGGGTTTGCCGTGCTGCAGCTCCTCGGGCTGCCGCGGGCGGCTCATGCGGCGACGCCAAGCGCGCCGGGCGTGGGTCGGAGCCTCGGTGCCGGAGTGGCGGGCGGGTTCGTCGGTGCGCTCACCTCCTCACCCGGGCCGATCTTTGTGATGCATTTCGCGGCAAGCCGCCTCGAGCGGCCCCTCTTCATGGCGACGCTCGGGCTTCTGATGGCTGCGGTCGGGGCCGTCCTTGCGGCATCGCTCGCGGTTGCTGGGGTATTCGAGACGCGGCATCTGTGGCTTGCCGCCGCCGCACTGCCCGCGTCCTTCATGGGCTTCTGGCTCGGCGACCGGTTGGGCCGACAGCTCTCAGTCGCTGCCTTCCGTAAGGGCGTGCTGGTGCTGCTCTGCCTCCTCGGTGCGGCGATGCTTCAGCGCGCGTTGACCGTGGCGTCGTGAAGCCCAAGTCTCGATCGGTGGATGGGAAGGAACGGAGATCACCATGGCAAGGATCGCAGGCCTCGCGCTGCTCTGAGTGCGGCGGCGACACTGAGCGGCTGTGCGGTGGTCGCCCTCAGCGCGGCGGGCGGCGTCGCGGCGACCGAGATCGAGGAGAACGACGGCAAGTTCGATCCGCTCGAGAACACAAAGGCGGGTCAGAAGCTCGACGCGCTCATCAACTGACGAGAAGGACCCCGCGGCGGGGCCACGGGGTCCTCTCCTCGCGCCACGGCGCGTCTCTCAGAGCTGGCCGACGAAGAAGTCGTACATCACGCGCTCGACATAGCCGAGCGAGCCCGAGGTCATATAGTCGAGCTGGATCTTGAAGACGCGCGTCGCGTCCGGATCCTGCGTCGCGTATTCGATCCAGATCGGGCCCATGATCTTGGTCATCAGGTCCACTTCGCTGTCCGTGATGCGCGTGACCTTGGTGCCGTCCGCCTCGAACTGCTTCCAGGCCTGCTGATCGGCGGCCTGGATCGCGGCGTGATGGATGTCGGAATAGGCATGCACCTCCGCCTCGACCACATGCTGCATCTGCGGGCTAAGGGCGTTCCAGGCATCCATGCTCACGGTGAGGTCCATGAGATCGACCGGCTGGTAGACCGACATGAAGCCGGCCGGACCCATGGAGATGTACTGCGTCTCCTTGCTGAAGCCATAGGCGTAGTTCGCCGCGGGGCCCACGAAGTCCGCCGCATCGATCTCGCCGCGCTGGAAGGCGCCCATGATCTCGGAGCCCGGCAACGTCACCGTCTCGGCCCCGAGCTGCTGGAAGAGTGCCGCGACCATGCCGCCGGGCGTGCGCATGCGCAGACCCTGGAAGTCGTCGATATACTGGATCGGCTTCTTGGCGTGGATGATGTTCGGACCGTGATGGATCGGGCCGACGAAGAAGAGGTTGTTGCGCGCATAGATCTCTCGCGCGATCTCGAGCCCACCGAGGCCGTAGTAGAACGTGTCCCACTCATGCGGCGCGCGCATGGCGAGCGGGTAGGACGACAGGAACGCGCCGGCCGGCGACATGCGCTGCGAGTAGATCGTGAAGACGTTGGCAGCCTCGATCGAGCCGGCCTGCATGGCGTCATAGACCTCGAAGTCGCCGACATAGCCGCCGGATTTGCGCCCCTCGAAGGCGAGCTCGCCGCTCGTGCGCTCGATCATGCTGTCGGCCCAGGCGGTAAAGGCGTCGAGCCCCGCGCCGCTGGCCCAGGCGCACTGTACGCGCCATGTCTTGGTCTGGCCCTGAGCCGTCGCAATCGCAGGTGCTGCCAACGTAGCGGCGCCTGCGCCGCCGATGAAGGCGCGGCGCGAAGTCGTGTGGTTCGTCATGGATCGTCCCCCTCAATCACGAGCATAAGCTGACGGTTTCGGCTTCCCCTGCCGATGAGCAACCGTCCCTGCAACTCTAGATGCAACCCGATGTTGAGATCAGGGAAGAATAAGGCCTAAAGGGGGCATTCCACCCCGCGGAACGCAATTTGGACAAAAAAAGAGCCGGCAGAAGACGGCTCTCTTTCGGTGCGTTTCGGATCAGGACGGAAGAGGGTCCGGACCACCGTCTGAAATCCCATCTCCCTTCGGCCGGCCCTTGCCAGCCTTGGGGATCGCAGAGCGGCCCCGGTCACTATTCGCGGGCGGTGGTGTGCCGCCATCGTCCGACCGGTCGAGTTTCTCACCACGCATGACCTTCTTGATATCATCGCCGGTGAGCGTCTCGTATTCGAGCAGCCCCTGGGCGAGGTTCTCGAACTCGTCACTATACTCGGTGAGGATGTGCTTCGCCGTCTGGTAGCCTTCGTCGATCAGGCGCTTCACCTCCTCTTCGATCATGTGCTGGGTGTCCGACGACACCGCCTGACCGCCGCCATAGGCGCCGAGGAAGCTCTCCCGCTGGTCCGCATAGTCGACATTGCCGAGCTTCTCGGACATGCCGAACTGCGTGACCATGGCGCGAGCGATGCGGCTTACCTGCTGGATGTCCGAGGAAGCGCCGGAGGTCACGTTCTCCTCGCCGAACTTCAGCTCCTCCGCCACCTTGCCGCCCATCGCCATCGCGATCTTGGAGGTGTACTTGGTCTTCGTGACGCTGAGGTAGTCCCGCTCCGGCAGGCTCAGCACCAGACCGAGGGCCCGGCCCCGCGGGATGATCGTCGCCTTGTGGATCGGATCGTGCTGCGGGACATGCAGGCCGACGATGGCGTGGCCCGCCTCGTGATAGGCCGTCAGCGCCTTCTCATCCTCGGTCATGATGAGCGAGCGACGCTCCGCCCCCATCATCACCTTGTCCTTGGCCTTCTCAAAGTCCTCCATGGTCACGAGCCGCTTGTCGGCGCGCGCAGCCATGAGGGCGGCCTCGTTGACGAGATTGGCGAGGTCGGCGCCGGAGAAGCCCGGCGTGCCGCGCGCGATCACGCGGAGATCCACGTTTGGCGCCAGCGGCACCTTGCGGGCATGCACCTGCAGGATCTTCTCGCGCCCGCCCACATCCGGGTTCGGCACGGTGACCTGCCGGTCGAACCGGCCTGGACGCAGCAGCGCTGGGTCGAGCACATCCGGTCGGTTCGTGGCGGCCAGAAGGATCACGCCCTCATTCGCCTCGAAGCCGTCCATCTCGACCAGCAGCTGGTTGAGCGTCTGCTCGCGCTCATCGTTGCCACCGCCATAGCCGACGCCGCGCGACCGGCCCACAGCGTCGATCTCGTCGATGAAGACGATGCAGGGCGCGTTCTTCTTCGCCTGCTCGAACATATCACGCACCCGGCTCGCGCCGACGCCCACGAACATCTCGACGAAATCCGAGCCCGAAATCGTGAAGAACGGCACGCCCGCCTCTCCCGCGATGGCGCGGGCCAGCAGCGTCTTACCGGTCCCCGGAGGACCCACCAGAAGCGCGCCCTTCGGGATCTTGCCGCCAAGGCGCGAATATTTCTGCGGATCGCGCAGAAACTCGACGATCTCCTCGAGCTCCTCCTTCGCCTCGTCGATGCCGGCAACATCCTCGAAGGTCACCCGGCCCGTCCGCTCCGTCAGCAACTTCGCGCGCGATTTGCCGAAGCCCATCGCGCCGCGCCCGCCGCCCTGCATGCGGTTCAGGAAGAAGATCCAGATGCCGAAGATGATCAGCATCGGCAGCCAGAAGCCGAGCGTCGAAAGGAGCCCGCCCCGCTCCTGCGGCTCAACATTGATGTTTACGTTGTTCTCGCGCAGAACCTCGACCGTATCGGCGTCGCGCGGCTGCACGGTGACGACGCGGTCGCGGCCGGTGGTCTGGGCCACCACGGTCTCGCCGTCGATCGTCGCCTCGCTGATCTCGCCTGCCTCGACGCGATTGATGAACTCGGAATACGAGATCTCACGGCCGCTGCCATTGCCCGATCCGTCCTGGAACACGCTGAAAAGCGTGACGAGAAGCAGGATCAGGATCGCCCAGAATGCCAGGTTCTTCGCGTTGCCCAAAGGGACGTCCCCCTGAATAGTGGATTGCGCGCGTCAGCCTCCGCGCGGGTCATCGACGTAATGTAGGCTTCTAACCGCCCGCGGTAAGCCCCCATCTCACCGGGCGACAAACCTACACACCCCGGAGAAGCGCGTCCATGCGCCGTCCAACTGCGCTGAAGAACACACCCGGGCTGGGGTGCAGAGGCTCTGGCGCAGCCCATCCATCGCGGAGGAAGACGGCCTCCAACGTTCCATCCGCGCGGATCGCGGCTGGTGCGGAGAGACGGGCAGCGCGGGGCGACGCCATGAACGCGTCGAAGACATCCTGTCCGTTGAGACGGAGCACGCCCCCCGCCTTGATCGCCGTAAGCCGCGTCTCGCCAAGGGCGCCGAGCGTAAGACCGTCGATGCCCGAGATAACCCCGAGCCGGCCATCCCAGGGGACCGACGTGCCATCGCTGCAAGTACCTGAACCGGTGATCGCCAGTGGCCCCGCACAAGCGTGTAGCTCCCGGCAAAGCGCGATCACGGGGCGCTCGAGCCGGCTCGAGAGGCGCCGGGGGGCCGTGAGCAGAATGCCATCCGCGAAGGGCGCATCGGGAAGAGGCCCCCCTTCCGCAACACGAGCAAAGGCCACGGCCCGCTCCAGCGCTTCACGGCGCGGGGGATAACCGGCGCCCGTCAGGACGCTCGCAAGTCGCGCGAGGAGCCGCATCGCAGTCTCGGGCTCGCCAGCTTGGAGCGCCCCGCACGCAACCTCGATCTCCCCCGCGAGCCCGAGCGCGACGTTCCCCGCCGCAAGCCTCCGCACCGCATCGTCGAGCACGCCGAGCGAGGCCCGCATCCGTCCAGCCGTTGCGGCAAGCGCAGGCGCGGAAATGCCGAGCGGCGCGAGCGCCGCAAGTGCTGTGCGCGCCCGCGTCCGATCGAAGGCCGGGTCCGCGTTCGTCGGATCCTCGATCCAGCCGATCCCCTGCCCGGCAAGCCAGACGCGAAGCGCCGCGCGGCTTTGCCCCAGGAGCGGGCGGATCACCTTGAGCGGCGGCGGCCCTGCCCGATGCCGGGTCTCCGAGATCCCCGCCAGCCCGTCGACACCCGCACCGCGCGCAAGGCGCATCAGTACCGTCTCGGCCTGATCGTCCTCCGTATGGGCCGTTGCCACGGCACCGAGCCCGGCGGACGCCGCCCATCCCGCCAGGGCCGCATAGCGCGCCTCCCTCGCTCGGCCCTGCAGATTGCCACGCCCCCGGGAATCGCCCGCGAGCACCTGATGCGGGAGGCCGAGACGCCGGGCCTGCCGGGTGACAGCGGCCGCCTCGGCCGCGGCGGCACCGCGCAGGCCATGATCGATGGTCGCAACCGCGACGGCACGCCCGCGCGCCGCAGCCCATCGCGCAGCGAGGTGCAGGAGCGCGAGACTGTCGCTGCCGCCCGACACCGCAAGACCGAGGGTGCCGCCTGGCGCCAGACGGTCGAGCGTGGCAATGGCGCGCTCGAGCGTTCCCTGGATGTCCGATGCGTCTTCCGCCTTCATGCGCCGCGGCCGGCGGGCTTCAGCCGCCGCAGGCGAGACGCGCCGCTTCGCTCTCGGCCTCCGACACCACGCGGTCGGCGCGCGGGAACCGGCGCGGCACCTCCGCGAAGGTGAGGCAAGCCTCGTCCCGCTGCCCGAGACGCGAGAGCGAGACGCCAAGCTTCAGCAGGTTCTCCGGCGCCTGCGCCCCGCCCTGATCGGCACGGTAGCCGGCAAGATAGGCGCGCGCAGCGGTCTGGAAGCTGCCTTGAGTAAAGGCCGCCTCGCCGCGCCAGTAATGCGCCTCGGCCACCAACGGGCTGTCGGGATAGTCGTCGAGGAAGCCGCGCAACACCGCCTCAGCCTCGCCGAACCGACCCTGCTGCACAAGCCGTACGCCCTCCTCCAGATCCTGCCGCTCGCTGACGGAGACCTGGGGCGTGCCGATCCCGCCGCCTCCCCCGCCGCCTCCCCCCAGCGGCGCGGGATTGGCGGGCAGGGCCGCGATATCGCCGCCCTCGAGCTCAGTCAGCCGGAACTCGATATCGCCGAAGCGGCGGGCGGCATCCTGCGCGATCTGGTCGGTGCGGAACTTCAGCCGCTCGACCTCGCCGGTCAGACGCCGCAGCTCCGCTTCGATCTCGGAGAGACGGCGCAGCATGTTCGGGCTCGTGCCTGCGCCAGCGCTGCCGGCATCGCCGGAGCGCTGGGCCACGTTCAGCTCCTGACGGAGCGCGCGCACCTCGCCGTCGAGGAGCTCGAGGCGATACTCCAGCTCATCGGCAGAACGCTGCGTGGCCCAGCTCTGCGCGCCGGCGATACCCGGCGCGAGAACCAGTGCCGCGGCGAGGAGCGCCCTCCTCACGAGACGCCGCCGCCCGCCAGCAAGGTCACGCCCCGGCGGTTCTCGGACCAGCAGCTCTCGTTCGAGCAGGTGCTGACCGGGCGTTCCTTGCCGAAGGTCACGGTGCGCAGACGGCTCGAGTCGACACCCTGGCTCTGCAGGAAGGACTGCACGGCGTTGGCGCGCCGGGCACCGAGGGCGAGGTTGTAATCCCGAGTGCCTCGCTCATCCGCATGGCCTTCAATCGTCGCGGTCACGCCCGGGTTATTGTTGAGCCAGCCCGCCTGCTGCACCAGCACATCCTGCGCGCGCAGGCTGATGTCGCTTGAGTCCGTCTCGAAGAACACCCGGTCACCGATGACGGTGTTGAAGTACTCGGGGCTGTCGATGGGCGGCAGGCCGCTGCCATCGACGCCCTGGCCCGTGGCTGCGCTGTCGATGCCGCTGGTGGCCAGCTCCTCCTCGTTGCTGGAGCAGGCCGCGAGGAGGGCCACGATGGCGATGGCGGCGAAGGTCCGTTTCATCTCGAAGTCTCCCGTTCTGTTGTCTCCACGCTTCTATGCGCGCGGGGGTGGGGGTTACGGGGGATCGCGCTCAGCGCCTGAGCGGCGACCAGGTGGGGTCGGACGCGCCATTCGGCGTGCCGACCGGACGGAGATTGCGGCCGGTGACGTCGACCGACATGAGCTGCGGCCGCCCGCCCGCGCCGGCCCCCTCGCGGAAGAACATCAACACACGGCCATTGGGCGCCCAAGTCGGCCCTTCGTCGAGGAAACTCGTCGTGAGGAGCTGCTCGTCGCTGCCATCGGGGCGCATCACACCGATATGAAACCGGCCACGCACGATCTTGGTGAAAGCGATGTGATCGCCCGTCGGGGACCAGACCGGCGTCGCGTAGCGGCCATTGCCGAAGCTGATCCGGTTCGCTCCGCCGCCGCCGGCGCCCGTGACGTAGAGCTGCTGGCTGCCGCCGCGGTCGCTCTCGAAGACGATCTGCGAGCCGTCGGGCGAGAAGGAGGGTGCCGTGTCGATCGCCGGGCTGTTGGTAAGCCGCGTGAGCGCCCGGTTGGCCAGGGTCAGGCTGTAGATATCGGTGTTCCCGCCCTGGCTCGCGGAGAAGACGATCCGGTCGCCCTGCGGCGAGAAGCGCGGAGCGAAGGTCATCCCGTCGACGAAACCCAGCCGCTCCCGCTGCCCGGTCTCGAGGCTCTGCAGATAGACCTGCGGCGTGCCGTCGTCATAGGAGATGTAGAGGATCGTCTGCTCGTTCGGCGAGAAGCGCGGGGTCAGCACAAGATCGCTCGACACCGGCAGATATCGCAGGTTGGCACCGTCCTGATCCATCAGCGCGAGCCGCTTGCTGCGCCGATCCTTGGGTCCGGTCTCGTCGATGAAGACGACCCGACTGTCGAAATACGGCCCCTCACCCGTCAGCGCCGAGTAGATGCCATCGGCGATCTTGTGCGAGATCCGGCGCCAGTCGGGCGGGGCGGCAAGAAGCTGCTGGCCAACCAGCTGCTGCCCGCCGAAGACGTCGAAGACGCGGTACTGCACCCGGAGCCGCCCGTCCGAGAGCTGGCCGATGCGCGCCCGCACCAGCGCCTCCGCCCCGATGGCGCGCCAGTCCTCGAACCCGGGCACGGCGTCGAAACTCACGACCTGCGCGACATGTGCCGCCTGCGGGATCAGGCGAAAGAGCGCGGTGCTCTCGAGATCCGCAGCGATCACGGCGGTGATCTCGTCCGCCCGCCCGGCAAGCGACGGGTCCTCGAGCTCGAAAGCTTCGATTGCCGTCGGCAACGGCTCGACATTGGCACCCGAGACGTCGATGCGCAGCGTCTCACCGCTGCCCTGCTGCGCCAGACCCGTCGCCGGCACCACAGCGAGGAAGGCGAAGAGCAGCGCGAAGCCACGCAGAACGCGAGCGAAGCGGCCATAGAAGGACTCGAGCGGCACGGCGAAGATCATGAATTCAACCCTGACTGACCGGGATTCGGCGTGAACCGAAACTCGATGGTGTTGTAGGTGGCGAGCTTCGGCCCAAGCGGACGGAACGCACCCTTGCGCTCAGCCTTCAGGAGCGCTCGGCGACCTGATTGGAAGAGGACATCGAGCGTTCCGTTGTCCGCACCGGAGCCGGACACCTTGCGCGGCCCGTCGACGATCTGACCCGACGCACTGATGGAAACGGCCACGATCACGACCGGGTTGCCATCGCGCCGCCCGTTGTAGACGAACTCATCGCGCACCGCGATCGAGAGGCCGTCCTTCTCCCCGCGCGAGAACTGAGCGGCACGCGTCGGCGCGGTCGCAGCGCGCTGTGTCGAAGCAGCCGACGGCGCAGGTTTCTTTTTCGTCTCGCCCTTGGCCTTGTCCACCGACTCGATGCTGGCATTGGCCGCATTCAGCGCCGCGAGCACGTCATCGTCCGGCTTCTCCTCCGCCTCAGGCTCAGGCTTCGCAGCCTCCGCCGTGCGCGTGGGCTCGGGTTCGGGCGGGCGTGGCCGGGCGCGCGGGACGGTCGAGGTCTCGGGTGCCACCTCGGCAACCTCCGTCTCAGCTTCCGTCTGCGCCTCCGTCTCTACCGCTGTCTCCACCTCGGGACGCTCTTCCTCGGCGACGTCAGTCTCCTGCTCGGGCAACGGCGGTGCCTCGGCGATGCCGAGGGGCGGGGTCGCGGGGGTCGAGGCCAGCGGTTGCACGGGCTCGGTGGCAGGCCGCGTATCGGGCGTCGCTGCAGCAGGCGCCGGGGCGGCCTCCGTCACGATGGTCGGGGTCGCGGGGCGCGTCGCTGGAGCCGGCGCTTCCCGGGGGCGGAGCGGTGGCACGGCGACCGCGGCCGGGCGCTCGGCCGGGTCCTGCGCCGCGGGGCCGGTGGGGCCCAGCGCCTCCGCCTCCGCCGTCTGCACAGCAGGGTCCGCAGCATCCGGCGTCACGGCAGCCGCATTCACAGTCTGGGGTGCCGTCAGCCCATCGTTCACCTCCGGCGCTTCGACCGGCGCTGTGGCGACGGCCGTGAAGAAATCCGCCTCCGAGACGACGCTCACATCTGAGAACGCGATGGGCGTGTCGGGCGCTGTTGGCGCACCGATACCGATCACGGCAAGCGCGATGAGGCCAAGATGGCCTATGCCGGAGACGGCCATAGCCGGGCGCATGCCCCGCTCATCGCCCCCGATCACCCCGCCGCTCCGTGCCATGACGCTCTCACGCATCGACCCTGCCTGTCCGTCGCTCAGCCGCCATCGGCTGCGCGTTGCTCATTGACGAGCGCAATACGCCGGAAACCCGCGGCGGAAAGCGCGCCCATGACCTCCGCCACGCGGGCATGCACGACCTCGCCGGCGGCGCGAACGTAAACGCGGTCCTCCGCGCGGAGTTCCGCGATCGCGGCGAGGCGAGCCAACAGTGTCTCCGAAGGGACAGCCTGCTCCTGAAGGAACACCGTGCCCGTCGCATCGACGGTGACGACGAGAGGCTCCGCCGGCTCCTGCGGCAGGCTCGGCGCATCGGTCTCCGCCAGATCGACCTCCACACCCACCGTCAGAAGGGGGGCTGCGACCATGAAGATGATCAGCAGCACCAGCATCACGTCGACGAAGGGCGTGACGTTGATCTCCGACATCGGGCGCATGGTCTTGCGCCCCCGCCTGCCCCGGCTGCGACCGTCGGGCTGACCGACCGCGGCCCCCATCAGACGGCCTCACGAAGTGGCATGCGCGCCCGGTCGACCTGTCGGCCGAGGATCGTCGCAAACTCATCCGAGAAGTTCTCGAGCTCGCCGATCAGCCGGTCGGCATCCTGGCTCAGCCGGTTATAGGCGAGCACTGCAGGGATCGCGGCGAGGAGACCGAGGGCCGTCGCGAACAGCGCCTCCGCGATGCCCGGCGCCACGACGGCGAGGTTCGTATTCTGCATCACCGCGATTTGCTCGAAGCTCGTCTTGATGCCCCAGACGGTGCCGAAGAGGCCGACGAAGGGCGCCACCGCGCCCGTGCTGGCAAGAAAGCCGAGCCGATTGGTAAGCCGGTCACTCTCCCGCGCGATGGCGACGCTCATGGCGCGCTCCACCCGCGCCTGCGTGCCCGGGATCACGCCCGAGCCAGGAACGACACTCCGGTTCCACTCGACCATACCCGCCGCGAAGACACGTTCCGCCGGGCTCTCCGGCTGCGGGCCAACCCTGTCGAAGAGATCCTCCAGCGAGGCGCCGGACCAGAACTCGCCCTCGAACTCGGCAAGTTCCCGCGCATGCCGACGGAACTCGAGAATCTTGTCCACGATGATCGCCCAGCACCAGAACGACGCGATGATCAGCATCACCATCACGACCTGCACGGTCAGCGTCGCCTTCAGGAACAGGCCCACAACCGAGAAATCGATCTCCGACCCCGGCGTGCCGGTCGCCTGAACGACGCCCTCCGGCGCCTCAACGGCGCTGCCGGTCACGCTGGGATCGATGCCGACCCCCGGCGCGGTCTCAATGGTGGTCTGTGCCAGCGTCAGCGCCGCCGCGCCGAACGCAACGAGGTCATAACCCACGGAACTGCCTCCGCCTCTGGCCCGCTCTCGAGCCTCGCCTCACGCTCCTGGCCCCGGTTCATTCCGCGGCTCCGACGCAACGCTCGCCCCTTATGCGCGAATTCCGAGCGGATTTCGAGAGCTTTGCAACCGTTAGGCGCTCACTCTGTCGAGTTGACCTAACGCGCTCGCGATCTCGTCCGGGATGCGCGCCGGGCGGCCGCCTGCATCCATCATGGCAAGCCTAACGGTCGAGACGAAGAGCGGTTCCGCCTCGCGCAGGACCCGGTGATGGAGGCTGAAGGAGGCACGCTTCAGCGTGTCGAGCCGGGTCTCGACCGTGAGAACGTCGTCGAAAAGCGCCGGGCGCAGGAACTCCGCCGAGAGCCCGCGCACGACAAAAACGAGCCCATGGATAGACTTGAGGGACGATTGGTCGATGCCGAGCTCGCGTAACGCCTCGGTCCGGGCACGCTCGACAAAGCGGAGATAGTTGGCGTGATAGACGATGCCCGCTAGGTCCGTGTCCTCATAGTAGACCCGAACTGAGAAGCTGTACGACCCGCTCATGACGAGGCGGCCGAGCGGGCGGCAAGCGCCGCCAGTGCGGCCGCATGCGCCGGATCATCTGACGCGGACGGCAACTCCGGCGCATAGGCGGCGCGGAGCAGATGCTGCAGGCGGGGCGTCACGACCGCGCGCCCCACACCCTCGATCTCCGCCACCGGGCTCTCGGCCGTGAAGGCGTGATCCGACCACAGCAACAACCCCTGCACCGCCTGGCCAAGCGCCCAGGCCCGCTCCGACATCACCTCAAAGACCTCGTCGCGGCGCAGAAGCGTGATGCAGATGCGGATCGGACCGGGCACATCGCTGCGCTCGCCCGGCGCAAATCCGAAGATCCGGTACTGGTTGGCGCCCGAGGCCTCCAGCACCCTAAGAAGCCGCGCGATATCCGGGATCAGCCGATCCATCGCCGGCACTTCAAGCAGTTCGGACCAGGCCCCACAGCTGAACACCATGAAGTTGACGCCGAGCTCCCGATCCACCTTCGCGACCTCCAGACCGCCGATGGCGACAGAGGCGCGCAACGCCTCCCGCCAGATCCGCTCACCCTCCTCCTCGAACCCGAAGAACGCGGGCGCGAGCGGCCGACCCCAGCGCGCGAAACGAAAGTTGCCGTCGGAGCGGGTGAAATAGGCCCGCACCGCCGCCTCGTCCGGCACGATGACGCCCTTGGGACCGCCGTCGGGATTCTGTTCCTGCATGCCTCTCCTCGCGCCGCCTCACCATCCGGTTATCGGCTGCCCGCCCGGCGCGCCACCCCGCCGCCTTGTGCGCCCGCTGCGAGGAAAGAACGCAGTTCTGTGCCCTCCGGCACAGGGGCGGCCGCCGACAGCCCCCAAATCTCAGACGTGGAGCTGCGGTGTGGGGCCGGGGCGCCACAAGGTCCGGGAGGCGAGGTGATCGTCGGGGGTGCCTCCCGGGCCAGCCACCGTCTGCGGCCTGGATGGCGATGGGATCCGCGAAAGCCATCCGGGAAACGGCAAGATGCTGTGTTGCACAACACAGGGGCGCCGGCGCGGGGTTGCTAGGTAGAGTTCAAGGTTGCGGTCGCGGGGGTCGCAACCTTGAGACGGCCCGCTTCGGGAGAGTGTTTCCCAATCAGGGCCAGATGGCGCGCGCCGGTTCCGGGGTGGGCAACCTGGCGCGCGCCTCAGTTTACCACGACATTTTGGGATCAGCCGTGGCGCGACGCCTCGGCAATGCGTCTCAGCGCATCCATGTCCTGCACGACGATCTTGTTGCCCTCGGCCCCGATCATGCCGTCCTTGGACCAGGCGCGAATCCGGCGGTTCACGTTCTCGCGCGAAAGCTGCGCCATCTGCCCCAGGATCGATTGCGAGAACGTCTCCTCGATGCGCATCTGCCCGGCATCGAGCTCTTTGCCCCACCGTTCCGCAAGACCGATGAGACAGCCCGCAAGCCGCGCCGAGCCATCGTCGAGCGCCCGCGTCTCCGCCAGCGAGTTGGCAGCGCGCAGCTTCGCCGCAAGATCGATCAGGATGCCGAACATCGCGCTCGGGTGCTCTAGAAGGAATCCCTCCATATCCTCGAAAGTCAGGAGCACGCCCGTCACCGGACGCACCGCGGTGACCGTCGCCGAGCGTGGGCTCCGGTCGAGAAGCGTCAGCTCGCCGACCAGATCGCCGGGGCCCAGATGGCCCAGGAGAACGGTGCGCCCGCTCTCCATGATCGAGGTGATCTCCACCCGTCCCGTCTCGATGACCAGCATCGATCCGCCGGCGAGCCCCTGCTCGAAGACAACCGCGTCCTTCTCGTAAACCTTGCGCGTACCGCGACCCATGAGGGTGCGACGGGTATCGGGCGTCATACTGTCCAGAAAACCAGAGCGGGGCATTGACGGTGCTCTTCTTGTTTAGA
Source organism: Pseudomonadota bacterium (assembly GCA_039815685.1). Classification (GTDB taxonomy): domain Bacteria; phylum Pseudomonadota; class Alphaproteobacteria; order Rhodobacterales; family Rhodobacteraceae; genus Thermohalobaculum. The sequence goes on from JBCBYV010000029.1 coordinate 33,654, forward strand.
GCGCCGAACGCGACCGGTGCTCTGTTTGCTGTATACGCTCCCTAGTTCACACTATGGCAGCGCAGCACACACCCGCAAGAAGCTGCGACAGCGCCACACGAAAGTGTTGCGTAAGCTGATCCCTCAGCTCTCGAAGAGGCTGCCCTGACCTTCCCGCCGCGGTGGCTCGAGGCCAAGATGGCGGAAGGCGGCCTCCGTCAGCACGCGGCCCCTAGGGGTTCGGGCGACAAGGCCTGCTTGCATCAGGAAGGGCTCGATCACCTCCTCGATCGCATCCCGCGCCTCCGAGAGCACGGCCGACAGCGTCTCCACCCCGACGGGACCGCCGCCATAGTGCTCCGCCATCGAGGAGAGATAGCGCCGGTCCGCCCCGTCGAGGCCGAGACCGTCGACACCGAGCCTCGCGAGGGCTCGGTCCGCCAGGGTACGGGTCAGGCGCCCATCCGTCTCGACCAGCGCGAAATCGGAGACCCGGCGGAGGAGCCGGCCAGCGATCCGTGGGGTGCCGCGCGCCCGCTTGGCGATCTCCAGGATGCCGTCCTCCTCCGCCTCGAGCCCCATCAGCCCCGCCGCCCGACCGACGATCCGGGCCAGATCCTCATGGCTGTAGAACTCGAGCCGCGTCGGGATGCCGAAGCGGTCCCTCAGCGGCGTGGTCAGGAGACCAAGGCGCGTCGTAGCGCCGATCAGCGTGAAGGGCTGCAGGTCGATGCGCACGGTGCGCGCCGCCGGCCCCTCCCCGATCACGAGGTCGAGTTCGAAGTCCTCCAGCGCCGGGTAGAGGATCTCCTCGACCACTGGTGAGAGCCGATGGATCTCATCGATGAAGAGGACGTCGCGCGCTTCGAGGTTGGTCAGCACCGCCGCCAGATCCCCCGGCTTCGCCAGCACGGGCCCCGAGGTCATGCGGAAGTTAACACCCAGCTCGCGCGCGACGATCTGGGCGAGCGTGGTCTTGCCGAGGCCCGGAGGGCCGTAGAGCAGCAGGTGGTCCATCGCCGTGCCCCGGAGCCGCGCCGCCTCGATGAAGACGGCCAGATTGGCCCGCGCGGCCGGCTGGCCCGTGAAATCTTCCAGCCTTTCGGGGCGGAGGGCGCGGCCCGCCGCATCCTCCTCACGCGCAGGCTCGCGCAGCGTCGGCTCGGCATCCGGAAGGGGTTCGGCCACGGCGCGCTCCTCAGGCCTGCGGCGCGAGCGCCTTCAGCGCCCGGCGAATGAGATCCGATGTCTCGGCCGCGGCATCGGTGGGGCTTGCCTCCATCACCGCGCGCAATGCCTCCGACTTATCGTAGCCGAGATTGACGAGGGCGGAGACGGCGTCCGCCTCGGCCACCGCGTTGCCAGGCGTGAGCGGCTCGACGACAGCAGCCACCGGCGCGGCCTCGCCTTGCCCGCCCTCATCGGCCGGCGGCGCGGCGCGCGCGCGTCGAAGCTGCGGCTCCGGCGCCTTGCCCTTCAGCTCGTTGACGATCCGCGCCGCAAGCTTCGGCCCGACGCCCGGGGCCCGCTTCACCGCCGTCGCATCCTCCAGCGCCAGGGCCCGCGCGATGCCGTCGGGACCGAGTGCGCCGAGGATCGCGAGGGAGACGCGCGCGCCCACGCCCTGAACGGAGCAGAGGAGCTTATGCCAGTCCCGCTCGGCCAGCGTCGCAAAGCCGAAGAGCTGCATCAAATCCTCACGCACCACCATGTCCGTATAGAGCGCCGCTACCTCCCCGGGTGCGAGGCGGGCGAGCGTCGCGGGCGCGCATTGGACCACATAGCCGACACCGGCAACGTCGATCAGCGCATGGTCCTCCGCCACATAATCGACCCGACCGGTAAGCTTCCCGATCATCGCGCGCGGGCAAGAGCCGTGGCGCGGCGCGCCTCCGCCCCTGCGCTCCAGGCATGGCAGATGGCAACAGCCAGCGCGTCGGCCGCATCCGGTCCCTCGATCGCCGCACCGGGCAGGAGCCGGCGGACCATGTGCCCGATCTGATCCTTCTGCGCGTGCCCGACGCCGACGACCGCCTTCTTCACCGCATTGGGCGCATATTCGGCCACCGCGAGCCCCGCCTCCGCCGGTGCGAGCAGCGCCATCGCCCGCGCCTGGCCAAGCTTCAGCGTCCCTGCTGCGTCCTTATTCACGAAGGTATGCTCGACCGCCGCCGTGTCCGGCCGCATCTCCGCCACGACACCCGTCAGCGCGCGATAGAGGCGGCAGAGCCTCTCCGCCAGCGTGCCGCTGCCCGAGCCGCAGGTGCCGTTCGCTACATGGATCAGGCGCGAGCCCTCGATCTCCACCACGCCCCAGCCGGTGCGGGCGAGCCCTGGGTCGAACCCGATCACGCGCATTCTGTCCCCTTCCGGTACGGGCCGCTGACCGGCCGCTTTCACCTCACTTTCATCCCTAGCACGAAACGGGAACGAAACAACGGCAAATTACGGCCTGCATGTCGCAAACAGAACATTTCGCGTCGCTCTGGCAGGCAACTTGGGCCATGCGAAAAGATCAACGGTGGCATGCGCTTAGAGCATTTGTGCCCAAGCCTTGTGCACTCCAGATACTCCCAAGCGAGACGGTCCACGGACCGCCCGATGCCGCAGCAGAGAGCTTAGGAGACCAGTAATGAGCACGATGAACCAGACCCAGAACCTGCCCCTCGGCGCCATCACGGTGCACCGCCTCGTCTCGTTCTTCGAGACGGCGCGCGGCCAGGTTGCCGACTATTACGCGCGCCAGCGGACGGCCGCTGCGCTGCGCCGCCTGTCGAACGCGCAGCTCGACGATATCGGCCTCACCCCCGGCGATGTCGAAGACATCGCTACCGGCCGCTTCTGACGCATCCTTAGCCGCCTCGAAGGGCGGCAGGTGCGGCATCGAACCGGCGCCGCCTCCTCCGGGGGGCGGCGCTTTTCTTTTGCGCCTGATGCTTCGGCCCGGACACCTCGTGCGGTCATTGCCGGATTTGATCCGGCAATCCAACTGCTCGCCAGAAGACAGGGATCGAGAGGCTTTCTGGATCCAAGGGTCAAACCCGGTGATGACCTAGGACGGTCCGTCCCGTTTCAACCCAACCTCTAGCGCTTCTCCAGAAGCAGGCTCGTCCATTCCCCGATCCGCCGCCGGCCAACAGTTACGAAGCCGTGCGAATGATAGAGGGCGAGGACCCCCGGTGCCTGCACCGTCAGAAGACCCGAGAGAACGGCCCGGCCGCCGGGCGCAAGATGGCGGCGGAACGCCGGCGCGAGCCGCTTCAGCGGAGCGGCAAGGATGTTGGCGAGCACCAGGTCATAGGGCGCCTCCCGACGCAGGCGCTCATGCCGGAACCCCGTCGCCGTCAGCGCACGAACATGGCCACCGAGGCCATTGGCCGACGCATTCGCGCGCGCCGTCGCCGCCGCGACCGGGTCGATATCGGACGCCATCGCCGGCACCCGCCAGACGCTCGCCGCCGCCATCGCCAGCACACCCGTGCCACAGCCGATATCGGCGACACGCCGCGGCCGCCACCCTTCCCTCGCCAGCCGGTCGATGAGCCAGAGACAGCCTTGCGTCGTCGCATGATGCCCCGTGCCGAAGGCCATCGCCGCCTCGATGGCCAGCGCATGCACGTTCGGCCCCACCTTGTGCGCGTCATGGGCGCCGTGGACGACGAAGCGCCCGGTCTCGATCGGGTGCAGCTCGCGCCTGACCTGCGCCACCCAGTCCCGGTCGGCAAGCTTCGAGACGGCGAAGGGTCGCGCGCCGTTGATCACCGCCAACACAGCAAGCCCCGCCTCGTCCGGCGCCTCCGTGAAGTAGCCGCCGACCTCCCACCGCCCGGACCCATCCTCGATCTCGAAGCAGCCGATGCCCGTGGGACTTGGGTCGAGCAGCTCTTCCATCTGGGCGGCCAGCGCCCGCGCCGGCGCCTCATCCGGCAGCGTTGTCAGCGCGGTCCATGTGGTCATCGGCCCCTCCTCCTCACCCCGCCCAGCGCGGCCCTTCTTTCGAGCGCCGTGCGAGCGAAAGCAAGCCAGGGTGGCAAGCGGGAGGTGGCGGGATCAGCCCGTCATGGCAGCCGTTGCAGCCTCGGTCAGCCATTTCTGCATCGCGCGCCAGGGGCCGGGACCGTGACTGATGCGGGCGACACCCAGGCTCGCGAGCGTCGAGCGATCCGGCGCCCCGGGCAACGCCATGATGTTCACGGGCAACGCCGTCGCCTCGCAAAGCTTGCCGATCAGATCGGGCGTTGTGAGCGCCGGCGCAAAGAACCCGTTCGCCCCCGCCTCGGCATAGGCCGCTGCCCGGTCGATGGCATCGTCCATCAGGGCGGCGTGACTGTCCGGGTCCCGCTGCTTCAGGAAGAGATCGGTGCGGGCGTTGATGAAGAGCGGCACCCCCGCCTCCTCCGCCGCCGCGCGGATCGCGCCGATCCGGGCCGCCTGCGCGACCGGGTTGTGCAGCCCCTCGCCGCCCACGACCTGATCCTCGAAATTCAGCCCCACCGCGCCCGTCGCGATCAACGCGCGCACATTGTCGGCCACCGCCTCAGGCTCGACCGCATAACCACCCTCGAAATCGACCGTCAGCGGCACGCCTGCCGTCTCCGCGATCCGGCCCGCGATGTGCAGGAGGGCATCGCGCGGGATCGCCTCGCCATCCGGATAGCCCATGGCCCCCGCGACCGACCATGAGCCGGTTGCAACCGCCTTGGCCCCAGCCTTCACCACGGCCTGCGCGCTGCCGGCGTCCCAGATGTTGAAGAGGACGAGCGGATTGCCCCGCTCATGCAGCGCGGCAAAGGCCGCTGCGTGTTCCTGTTGGCTCATCGCCGCCTCCCGGTTTGTTTTGCCCGGAGGCTAGCGCAGCGATGTGGGTCGGGGGCAATAAACTTCGTGATCGCCCCCGCACCGTCTCGTGATGGCGCCAAGCCGTGACGATCAGGCGCCGACACCGACCGGGCAGGTCACGCCCGTCCCGCCGATCCCACAATACCCGCCAGGGTTCTTGGCGAGGTACTGCTGGTGATAGTCCTCGGCGAAGAAGATCTCGTCCGCCGGCCCGATCTCCGTCGTGATCTCACCGAAGCCGCGAGCGTTCAGCGCCGCCTGAAACGCCTGCCTGGAGCTCGCGACTGCCTCGGCCTGCGCATCGGTGAAGGTATAGATCGCGCTCCGATACTGCGTACCCACATCGTTGCCCTGGCGCATACCCTGGGTCGGATCATGCCCCTCCCAGAAAACCTTCAGCAGCGCCTCGAACGAGATCTTGGCCGGATCGTAGACCACGCCCACGATCTCCGTATGCCCCGTCTGGCCCGAGCAGACCTCGCGATAGGTGGGGTGGGGGGTGAACCCACCCGCGTAGCCCACATAGGTCACGATTACGCCGGGCAGCTTCCAGAACATGCGCTCGGCACCCCAGAAACAGCCCATCGCAAAGACGACATGCTCAGCGCCCTCAGGGTACGGGCCCTTGAGCCGCACGCCCTTCAGGAAATGCGTCTCAGCCGTGGGGATCGCTTCGCCGCGGCCGGGCAGAGCCTTCTCCGCCGCCACCATCTCAGATTTACGGAAGCCGAAGAACATGGTCTTCATCCTTGGATTTTGGTTTCACTCCAATACCTGCACTGCAAATCGCAAAGGACAAGGGCGCGGGAGAAAGGTGAACAGCCTGCGCGATATGCAAGTCGCAAGCGCCACCGCGTGGCCGCAACGGCACGGGCGCGGCTTTTGAACTGTTGCGCGAACAAGAGGCGAACGAATGGTTTTCGTTTGATCGAGATCGGGCTATGGTCTCGGCCATGAACCGATCTATGCGCGACGATATGGACGACTTCGAAGCCTTCGACGCGGAGCCGGCGCGCGTGCCGCTGTCTCAGCGGGCGGCGGCGGCCGTACCGGCGGGAGAACCCACGCCCGCCCCCTATCTCGACGGGCTGAACGCACCCCAGCGCGAGGCGGTCGAGACGCTCGAGGGGCCGGTCCTGATGCTGGCCGGCGCCGGCACGGGCAAGACCCGGGCTCTGACGACACGGCTCGCCCATATCATCAACACGCGCCGCGCCTGGCCGTCCCAGGTCCTCGCCGTCACCTTTACGAACAAGGCGGCGCGCGAGATGCGCAACCGCACCGGCGCGCTCTTGGGCCATGCGGCGGAGGGGATGCCCTGGCTCGGCACCTTCCACTCGATCAGCGTCAAGATCCTGCGCCGGCACGCAGAGCTTGCGGGTCTCAAATCGAACTTCACCATCCTCGACACCGACGACCAGATCCGCCTCATCAAGCAGCTCCTCCAGGCGGAGGGGATCGACGACAAGCGCTGGCCCGCCCGGCAGTTCGCCTCGATGCTCGACCGCTGGAAGAACCGCGCCATCGCCCCCGACGGCGTCCCGGCGGACGAGCGGGGCTTCGCGAACAACCGGGGTCAGGAACTCTACATGCTCTATCAGGACCGTCTGAAGGTGCTGAACGCCGCCGATTTCGGCGATCTCCTCTGCCACACCGTCAAGATCTTCCAGGAGAACGCGGATATCCTGGCCGAGTACCAACGGCGCTTCCGCTACATTCTGGTCGACGAGTATCAGGACACGAACGTCGCGCAGTATCTCTGGCTGCGCCTCCTCGCCGCCGAGCATCGCAACATCTGCTGCGTCGGGGATGATGACCAGTCGATCTACGGCTGGCGCGGGGCGGAGGTCGGCAACATCCTCCGCTTCGAGAAGGACTTTCCGGGCGCCAAGGTCATCCGGCTCGAGCAGAACTATCGCTCGACCTCGCACATCCTCGCCGCCGCCTCCGGCCTCATCGCCGCCAATGCACACCGCCTCGGCAAGACGCTCTGGACCGAGGGCGACGAGGGCGAGAAGGTCCGCCTCATCGGCCACTGGGACGGGGACGAGGAAGCGCGCTGGGTCGGCGAGGAGATCGAGGCGCTGCAGGGCGGCACACGGGGCAATGATCCGCTCAGCCTCGACCATATCGCCATCCTCGTCCGCGCCTCCTTCCAGATGCGCGCCTTCGAGGACCGGTTCCTCGCCATCGGCCTGCCCTACCGCGTGATCGGCGGCCCACGCTTCTACGAGCGCATGGAGATCCGGGACGCGATGGCCTATTTCCGCGTGGCCGTCAGCCCGGATGACGGCCTCGCCTTCGAGCGCATCATGAACACACCGAAGCGTGGGGTGGGCGAGAAGGCCGCACAAGCGATGCAGCGTTATGCCCGCGACTATGGCGTCACGCTCTTCGAGGCAGCGCGCGCTGCCGGGCAGGGCCATGTGGACGGGGTGAGCCCGAGGGCGCGCAAGGAGATGGCCCGCCTCACTGCACAGTTCGACGACTGGCACCCGATGACCGCCGGCGTCGTCAGCACCGGCGACGGCGTCCAGCGCATCTCCCATCTCGAGCTTGCCGAGCGGATCCTCGACGAAAGCGACTACACCGCGATGTGGCAGGCGGACAAATCGCCCGACGCGCCCGGCCGGCTCGAAAACCTCAAGGAGCTCATCCAGGCGCTCGAGGAGTTCGAGAACCTGCAGGGCTTCCTCGAACACGTGCAGCTCGTCATGGACAACGAGACCGAGGAAGCGTCGCCCAAGGTCTCGATCATGACGCTGCACGCCGCCAAGGGCCTCGAGTTTCCCGCCGTCTTCCTGCCGGGCTGGGAGGACGGGCTCTTCCCCAGCCAGCGTGCGATGGACGAAAGCGGTGTCGCGGGGCTCGAGGAAGAACGGCGCCTCGCTTATGTCGGCGTCACCCGGGCGGAGCGCTTCCTCACAATCTCCTTCGCCGCCAACCGGCACATGTACGGCCGCTGGCAATCCTCCCTGCCCGCCCGTTTCATCGATGAACTGCCCGAGGACCATGTCGAGGTGCTGACCCCTCCCGGTCTCCATGGCGGCAATTTCGGCGGCGCAGCCCCTGGCGCGGGGCTCCATGCAGGCCCCCTCTCGGGCTCGGCGCTCGAAGCGAAGGCCGTCGATGCGGACGCCTACAATTCTCCTGGATGGCGCCGCATGGCGGCGAAGCGCGGCAGCTACGGCATGAGCCAGCCCCGGGAGGCGCGTAACCTTGTCGTCGACGCTGCCGCCGAGAGCCGGTTCGAGCACGGCACCCGGGTCTTCCATCAGAAGTTCGGCTACGGCGCGATCACAGGGATCGAGGGCGACAAGCTCACCGTCGCCTTCGAGAAGGCCGGCTCCAAGAAGGTCGTCGCGACCTATGTGACCGAGGCACCGCCGCCATCTGGCGCCCCCGCGGCCGACGACGTGCCCTTCTGAGCGACCCTGCGTGGAAGACTTCCGACCCGTCGGCTTCATCATCGGCCGCCTCTGGGCGCTGCTGGGCCTGACGATGCTGATCCCCGCCGCCTTCGACTTCTACGAGGGCGACGGGAACTGGCAGGCCTTCGCGCTTTCCGCAGCACTCTCCTGGGCGACGGGCACGACCCTGATGGCCGCAACCAAGGACCGGCGCACGGTCAAGAGCGGGCTCACTCGCCGGCAGGCCTTCCTGCTCACGACCCTCGTCTGGGCCGCGCTGCCGATGCTCGGCGCCGCCCCCTTCGTGCTCGGCGCACCGGGCGCGAGCTTCACGGACGCCTATTTCGAGGCGATGTCGGGCATGACGACGACCGGCGCCACGGTCTTCTCCGGCCTCGACGATGCTCCCGCCGGCATGCTGCTCTGGCGTGGCATGATGCAGTGGTTCGGCGGCGTCGGGATCATCGTCGTCGCCATCGTCTTCCTGCCCGCGCTCCGTATCGGGGGCATGCAGTTCTTCCGCTCCGAGAGCTTCGATCTCTCAGGCGACATCCTGCCGCGCGCGACCGAGATCGCGGGCTCGCTTTCGGGCATCTACATCACCCTCACCGTCGCCTGCATGATCGCCTACAACGCCGCCGGCCTCTCCCCCTTCGACGCGCTGGTCCATGCGATGACGACGGTCGCGACGGGCGGGATGGGCAACTACGACTCGAGCTTCGCGAACCTGCCCGCCGCCTCCCACTGGGTCGCGACGGTCTTCATGTGCCTCGCGGCGCTGCCCTTCATCCGGTTCATCCAGCTCTCCCGCGGACACGCCGAGCCGCTCTTTCGCGACCCGCAGATCCGGACCTTTCTGACGATCGTCCTGGTGATCGGCCTTACGCTCGCCGCCGTGCTGACCCTTCGCGACCTGCATGCCCCCCTCGATGCGGTACGCGAGGCGCTCTTCAACGCCGTGTCGGTGATGACGGGTACTGGCTACGCCTCCGATCCCTATGACCGCTGGGGGGGCGTCGCCGTCAGCATCCTGTTCGTCCTCGCGCTCATTGGCGGCTGCACAGGCAGCACCTCCTGCTCGGCCAAGGTCTTCCGCTACGAGGTGCTGCTCGCAGCCCTCGCGATGCAGGTGCGCCGGATCCACAGCCCGCGTACGGTCTATCTCCTGCGCTATGCCGGGCGGACGGTAGAGCCCGAGGTGATCAGTTCGATCATGGGCTTCTTCTTCGTCTTCTTCTCATGCCTGATGATCTGGTCGATCCTGCTCTCGCTTCTCGGCCTGCCTTTCCTGACCGCCGTCTCCGCGGCCGTGGCGGCGCTCTGCAATCTAGGCCCCGGCCTCGGACAGCAGATCGGGCCCGAGGGGAACTTCTCCGGGCTCCCTGAGACGGCCAAATGGCTCCTGTCCTTCGGGATGCTTCTCGGGCGCCTCGAGTTCCTCAGCGTGCTGGTGCTCTTCACCCCGCTCTTCTGGCGCCGCTGAGCGCGCAAATTCCTTGAAAGGAATTTGCAAGAAAATTCAGAATTTTCTTGCCCAGCGCCCGTGGTGGACGCCATCGCTCAAGACTGTGGAGAGTGTGGCACGCCCTACGGGACTCGAACCCGTGTTTCCGCCGTGAAAGGGCGGCGTCCTAGACCGCTAGACGAAGGGCGCTCCGTCTTCGCTCCCGGCGTTGCGTCCCGGAGCGCTTCTGCTGGCACACCCTACGGGACTCGAACCCGTGTTTCCGCCGTGAGAGGGCGGCGTCCTAGACCGCTAGACGAAGGGTGCTCCGGCCGTGGGAGAGCGAGATAGCGAACTCGCAAGGTAGCCGCAAGGGGGCGCCCTCTGGAATCTTGGATGCAGGAGGCGCCGAGGCGACAAGGGTCAGCCGGCCTCCGCCGCATCCTCCAGTCGGAGTTTCGCGCGGCGACGCCCGCCCCAGTCGTCGATCTCGAGCCGCCCAGCCGCATGCACCGCACGGCCCGCGCCGGCGGCGTCCAGCAGCAGACGACCAAGCCCGTTCTCCGCCGCGCCGAAGGCGATCGCGGAGAGGGCAGGCCCGCCGCCGCTCCCCTGGAACCTGAGCGACACATGCCCCTTCTCGCTCACCCGCACGCCGCCCGGCCGCACGGCAGCAAGGGCAAGACGCGGCGGCGGGCTCGCCTGTCCGAAGGGGCCCGCAGCCTCGAGCATCGAGACAAGCTCTGGCGTCGCGCCCGCGGGTGAGACAATGCCGTCGATGGCGAGCGCCTTCGGTTCCGGCGCAGCGAGCCCGTCCTTTGCAAGACGCGCGGCGAGCGCCTCCATCGCGGACTCGACCCGATCAGCGCGGACGCTCAAGCCCGCCGCCATGGCATGCCCGCCGCCTGCCTCCAGCACCCCATCCGCCGCAAGGGCGGCGACAGCCGATCCCAGATCCACGCCGGGAACGGAACGCCCCGATCCCTTGGCGGTCGCGACATCGCCATCCGCTGCAGCCTCGAGCCCGATGACGACCGCGGGACGCCCGAACCGCTCCTTCAGCCGGCTCGCGACAATGCCGAGGACACCGGGGTGCCAGCCCTCTCCCGCCGCCCAGGCGAGCCCGGCGACGTGCCCGGCCGCCATCGCCGCCTCGAGCCGCGCTTCGGCCTGCCCAATCGCGGCATCGAGGACAGCGGCCTCGATGCGCCGACGCTCCCGGTTCATCTCCTCGAGCCTTTCGGCCATGGGCACCGCGGACGTGAGATCCGACGCTGTCAGGAGGCGGACACCGAGCCCCGCCTCCCCGACGCGACCCCCGGCGTTCAGCCGCGGCCCGATCACGAACCCCAGATCGACCGAGCGGGGCGGCGCGGAGAGCCCGGCCGCATCCGCCAGCGCCGCGAGCCCGGGGCGCCGACGCGTCGCCATCACCTTCAGCCCCTGCCGAACGAAGGCGCGATTGATCCCCGTCAGCGGCGCGACATCCGCCACGGTCGCCACCGCCACAAGATCGAGCGCCGCCATGAGATCGGGCGCCCTACCACCCGCCGCCCGCACCACCCGGTTGGCGCCGACGAGCAGCAGGAACACCACCCCCGCCGCGCAGAGCTGACCGAGCCCGGAGGGACAGTCCGCCCGGTTCGGGTTCACAACCGCGAGTGCTGGCGGCAGCGTCTCGGGTGCGAGGTGATGATCCGCGACGATCACCTCCGCCCCCATCGCCATCGCAGCCGCGATCGGCTCCGGCGTCGCCGTGCCGCAATCGACGCAGAGGACGAGGTCATTCGCCCGCCCGAGCCGCTCCATCGCCGGCGTGTTGGGGCCGTATCCTTCCGCGATCCGATCCGGAATGTGGATGGTCGGCACGATCCCGAATGCGGCGAGCCAGTCATGCAGAAGGGCCGCCGAAGCCGCACCATCCACATCGTAGTCGCCGAAGACCGCCACCCGTTCGCCGGCCATCGCCGCCCGCGCCAGGCGTTCGGCCGCGACATCGAGCCCTGCGAGACAGGACGGGTCGGGCATCAGCGCCTTCAGGGTCGGGGCGAGGTAGGCATCCGCTTCCTCGACCTCGATGCCCCGCGCAGCCAGCACGCGGGCCACGATCTCCGGCACATCGGCACGCTGCGCGATCGCCAGCGCCTGCCGCGCCGTCCCGGCATCCGGCCCGGTCCAGCGGCGGCCGGTCGCGGAATGTACGACACCGAGTAGAGCTTGATCATCCAACATACAGCATGTGTGCCAGAGCATCGGCACACACGCAAGATATTGACAACCGTCAAAGCCCTAGTAGCCGTTAATCTAAACCACTGGTGCCGTATCGCGAAGCTACCAGGAGGTCCCGGGTCAAGCCCGGGACAGATCGCGATGCCGCAGTTCAGGCGCTCAGGCGTAGTTTTCCCGCCAGACCGCATCCGCCTTGGCGATGTTGCCGGGCACATCCTTGCGAAAGCGCTTCTCGGTGCCGCGATTGTAGTTGAGATAAAGCTTGCCGTCCGAGATCAGCCAGGCAGTCGGATCGGTCGGGGCAAGATCGCCCTTCGTCATCGCCCAGGCGCACCATCCGCCATATTGCGGCATGAAAGCTCCCGGATCGGCTGCAAAGCGGTCGCGGTTGGCCGCGCTCGCGAACTGCCACTTGGCGCCCTGCCATTCGAGCCGGTAGCGCGACAGCCCCTCCACAGCATCCTGCTCGGTGAAAAAGGCCACCGGATCGGCGCCCCGGATCGCCACCCCGAACTCGCTGAAGATCGTGCCGGCCTGGGCACCCCCGGGACGGCCGAGCATGCCGGCACCCAGAGCACCGGCGGCAATGGCAAAGCGCAACACTTCACGACGATCGATATTGGACATGTGATACCCCTCCTATGTTCTCCCACACGGACTTCCCATCCGCGCCGGAGAAACTAGGGGCGTGAGGCGGCCACGACCCATCAATGTCGCTCGCATCTCCGCGAGGCCCCGTGAGGAGCCCTAACGTCAAGCCATTAGTAGTTGCGGGTGCGGTAATGCATACGGCGCACGCTGCCCGTGCGCGAGCGCATCAGGATGGTCTCGGTCTCAAGATACGCGCCGTCACGATGCGCGCCCTGGACGATGGAGCCGTTGGTGACGCCGGTCGCGGCAAAGAGGACATCCGCCCGCACCATGTCGTCGCGGAGATAGATGCGGTCGAGATCCTCGATCCCCGCCTTCGCGGCCCGGCTCTTCTCGTCGGCGTTGCGGAAGACGAGGCGGCCCATCATCTGCCCGCCCATGCAGCGGAGTGCGGCAGCGGCGAGCACGCCCTCGGGCGCGCCACCCTGCCCCATATACATGTCGATGCCCGTCGAAGGCTCGGCACAGTGGATCACACCCGCGACGTCACCATCGGTGATCAGCCGCACCGCAGCACCGGAGGAACGCACGCTCTCGATCAGCTCCTCGTGGCGTGGGCGTTCGAGGATGCAGACGCCGACCGCCTCGGCCGCGACACCCTTAGCCTTGGCATAGGCCGCCACGCGCTCGGCCCCCGACATCTCGAGATCGACCACCCCCTCGGGCAGGCCGGGGCCGATGGCGAGCTTCTCCATATAGACATCCGGCGCGTGCAGCATCGAGCCGCGCGGCCCCATGGCGATCACCGTCAGCGCGTTCGGCATGGCCTTCGCGGTCAGCGTCGTGCCCTCCAGCGGGTCGAGCGCGATATCGACCTCGGGGCCCTGCCGCGTGCCCACCTCCTCGCCGATGTAGAGCATCGGCGCCTCGTCCCGCTCGCCCTCGCCGATCACCACCGTGCCCTGGATGTCGAGCTTGTTGAGCTCCGAGCGCATGGCGGCGACGGCGGCGGCATCGGCGGCCTTCTCGTCGCCCCGCCCGATCAGCTTGGCGCTGGCAATGGCCGCCGCCTCCGACACGCGCGCAAGACCGAGGGAGAGCATGCGGTCCTGGAAGGTGTCGTGTATCGGGGTGCTGGCCATCGCGCGTCCTCCTCCGTCGGCCGGACGGCGGGCATTCTACCCGCCCGACCGTCCCGTGATCGGGCTCATTTTCGCTGCCGGGCGCCGGCTCCCCCGACGTGGCGAGCGTGGGGTATCACTGTTCGATACGCATGGCCACGGGCGCCGCGGCGCTCACGGGCAGCGCCTCGATGGCCGCGAGCGCCCGGTCGACCGCATCGCGCCGAGCATCATGCGTGACGATGACGACGGGCACAGGCTCGCCCCGGTCGTACTGGCGCATGCGATGGATGCTGATGCCCTCGCGGCCAAGCTCCGCCGCCACCTGCGCCAGAGCCCCGGGCGCATCCTCCAGCATGAAGCGGAGATAGTAGGGCGCGTGCTCGTCCCCATGCGGCAGCGGGGTCGCCGCGACCAGCATATGGGCCGGGCGGGCGAAGAGCGGCCGGCGCGCACCCCGCGCGATGTCGATCGCATCGGCAAGGCAGGCGGCCGCCGTCGGCCCCGCTCCCGCACCGGGCCCCGTCAGCGTGAGACGCCCGACCGCCTCGCCCTCGACGACCACCGCATTGGTCACGCCGGGCAGCGCGCCCAGGGTGCTGGCGGCAGGGACGAGACACGGCCGCACCCGTTGCTCGAGGCCCGCCGGCTCGAGCCGCGCAAGGCCGATCAGACGCACGGCAAACCCCATATCGGCCGCCGTCTCGAGATCCGCAGGGCTCACCCGCTCGATCCCCTCGACGACCACGTTCTCGAAATCCACCCGTGTCCCAAAGGCGAGTGACGCGAGCAGCGCGAGCTTATGCGCCGCATCGAAACCGCCCACATCGGTCGTCGGATCGGCCTCCGCATAGCCGAGCCGCTGCGCCTCGGCGAGGACATCCCCATAGGCCGCACCAGTCGTCGCCATCTCAGAGATGATGTAGTTGCAGGTCCCATTCAGCACGCCCGTAACCCGGGTCGCGCGGGAGGCCGCGAGCCCTTCGCCCAGCGCCTTCATCACCGGGACACCGCCCGCCACCGCAGCCTCGGCCGCCAGCGCCGTGCCAGCCGCTTCCGACGCCTCGGCCAGCGCCTGGCCATGGAAGGCCAGAAGCGCCTTGTTCGCCGTCACCACATGCTTACCCGCCGCGATCGCCCGCTCGACCACGGCCTTGGCGGGTCCATCCGAGCCGCCGATCACCTCGACGACGCAATCGACATCGTCCCGCCCGGCGAGCGCGATGGCATCGTCCTCCCAGGCAAAGCGCGCGATGTCGACGCCACGATCCCGCGCCCGGTTTCGCGCCGAAACCGCCGTGATCTCCACCGGCCGGCCAGCCTTTGCCTCAATGGCCGCGCGCTCGCCGTCGAGCAGCGAGACGATGCCGGCGCCGACGGTGCCGAGCCCGGCGATGCCAAGGCGAAAAGGGGTCGTCATCTCAGAGGCTCCTCGGCGGCGGGGGCGCGGGCTGCGCAAGCGAGCCGCTGTCTAGCGCCGCCGGGCGCACGGGTCCACCATCCGCAAACCAAGGCCGTGAGCCGATGCATCACCGCATGCCCCGGGACGGATCGGCATGAGATCAGGGCGCCCCGAAGCCCCAGCCCATCGGCTCATAGCCATGCGCGAGCGCGATACGGGCCGCCCGTTCTTCCTCTGCCCAGACCGCGTCCGGGTCGAGGGGGATGGCGGGCACCACGGCCTCGATCTCCTCTCGCCCCTCCGCCTCATAGGCGTGGCCAGCGTAGCCCGCCGACTTCATCGCCGCGATGAAGCCGGCCCGGTCCGCCCCGCCACCCGGCGCGAAACGAAGATCGAGCGTCACTTGCATGCCGGGCGAGAGGGCCGCGTCCTCAAGGATCTCCCGCAGCGAAGCGCGCGTTTCCGCCTCCGCCGCAGCGGCATCCCAGATCGCAGCACCGCTCACTCCGCTGCCTCGACCCGGCCGTCCTTGACCCGGTCTCCCTTGACCCGGCCCCCCTCGAACTCGCCAGCCTCCGCGGCCGCGTGCCGCTCGATCGCGCCACCGGGGTCCGCGAGCAAGGCCCGCACGCCGCGCGCCGCCTGCCGGATCCGTTGCTCGTTCTCCACAAGGCCGAGGCGCACGAAACCCTCACCGTACTCCCCAAAGCCCACGCCGGGCGAGACGGCCACCCCCGCCTCCGCCAGCAGGATCTTGGAGAAAGCCATGGAGCCGAGCGCGCGGAACGCCGACGGCACAGGCGCCCAGGCGAACATCGTCGCGGGCGGCGGGGGCACATCCCAACCGGCGCGCCCAAAGCTCTCGACCAGCACGTCGCGCCGCGCGCGATAGGTGCCGCGGATCTCGGCGACGCAGTCCTGCGGCCCGTCGAGTGCATGCACCGCCGCCACCTGCACCGGCGTGAAGGCGCCGTAGTCGAGATAGCTCTTGATCCGCGTCAGCGCCTCGACCAGCCGCCGATTGCCGACCGCGAAGCCCATGCGCCAACCCGGCATCGAATACGTCTTCGAGAGCGAGGTGAACTCGACCGCGCATTCCATAGCCCCCGGCACCTCCAGGATCGAGGGCGGCGGGGTCCCGTCGAAATAGACCTCCGCATAGGCGAGATCGGACAACACCCAGATCCCGTGCTTTCGCGCGAGCGCCACGAGATCGGCGTAGAAGTCCAGATCGCAGACCTGCGCTGTCGGGTTCGACGGGAAGTTCACGATGATCGCGACCGGGGCGGGCACACTGTGATGGATCGCCCGGTCGACGGCGGCGAGGTAGGCCTCAGGATCGAACCGGCCATCGGCACCCAGCGCCGGGATATGCCGCAGTGCCCCGCCCGCGATCATGAAACCGTAGGGATGGATCGGATAGCTCGGGTTCGGGCTCAGGATCACGTCCCCGGGGGCTGTGATCGCCATGGCGAGGTTGGCCAGCCCCTCCTTCGAACCGAGGGTCGCGATCACCTCTTTCTCCGGATCGAGCGCCACGCCGAAGCGACGTTCGTAATATGCCGCCTGCGCGCGCCTGAGGCCGGGGATGCCCTTCGAGGCTGAATAGCGATGGGTGCGCGGCCGCTGCACCGTCTCGATGAGCTTCTCGACGATATGCGCAGGCGTGTCCTGGTCCGGATTGCCCATGCCGAAATCGATGATGTCGCGGCCCTCGGCCCGGAACGCGGCCTTCAGCCGATTGACCTCCGCGAAGACGTAAGGCGGCAGACGTTTGATGCGGTAGAATTCCTCGGGCATGGGCGACACGGTGGCGGCTGTTTCGGGGATCGCGCTCATAGCATGCCGGAGCGCTAAGGTAAGGCCCAGCGCAGATTTCGTGCAGTCGTCCCACGCAAGCGGCCCGCGCCGCGCCGCCCCCGCCACCCTCGCCCACCCGCCGCGCCCCCCCCCCCGCCGCCCCGCCGGCCCTGCCGGCGCGTCCGCCGGGCCCGCGAGCCCGGAGCCGGCGCACGCCCCCGGCCCGCGCTTGGTCGATGTC